>NZ_JBFAYK010000003.1:178059-781754 GCF_040681225.1 Nocardia sp. NPDC051833 | reverse complement strand
CTCGTAACCATCGTTTACTCCGTCTGCGATAACTGAGCTATCGACGAGGGGGCCCGACCTGACCCCCGACCCCCTTCGTCGTCACCCGGTCAGGGCAGGATGACCGTGCGCCCGACCGGCTGCGCCGCCGCCTGCCGGGCATAGATGCCACGTTGCAGCGACCGCAGCAAGGTGTTGCGCGTCTCCTCCGGCCGGATGAGCTCGTCGAAGCCCATGTGCTCGGCCGAGTGATACGACGCCGTCAGCTCCATCTCACGCAGTTCGGCGGCGAGCTCCTCCTCCGCGTGCGAGGCGTTGCTCAGCGCGGCCGCGCTCATCGCTCCCATCGTCGCTCCGGGGTAGGCGAAGGTGCCCGCCTGGCCGTCGAATCCGATCAGCGACATCACCATCGAGCCGAATCCGTAGGCCTTGCGCAACGTCACGTGCAGTTTCAACGTGGTCGCGGCGGTCTGCGCGACGAACATCCGTGCGCCGCTGCGCAACACGCCTTCCCGTTCGGACTCGCTGCCCGGCAGCATGCCCGGGTTGTCGGCGAGGAAGATGATCGGCAGATGGAAGGAGTCGGCGACCATGATGAAGTGCGCCGCCTTGTCCGCGGCGTCGGCATCGATCGACCCGGCCAGCACCTGCGGCTGATTGGCGACGACGGCGACCGGGTGACCGCCCAGATGCGCCAGCGCACAGATGACGGCGGTGCCGTGACCGGGCTGGACCTCGAACCAGTCGGTGTCGTCGAAGACCACGTCGAGCACGGCCCGCATGTCGTAGGAGTTGCGGTTGTCCCGGGAGACGATGCGCAGCAGTTCCGGTGTCGCCCTGGGTTCGGTCGACGCGTCGGCCAGGTAGACCGGCGGGTAGGACCACGCGCTCGGCGGGAAGTACGACAGATAGCGGCGGATCTCCTCGAGGACCTCCTCGTCGGTCTCGCAGACGTTGTGCACGACTCCGCTGGGAATCGCCACCTCCGGGCCACCCAGATCCTCCTTCGAGACATCCTCGCCGGTCGACATCTTCACCACCGGCGGTCCCGCGGTGAAGATCGCGCCCTGCCTGCTCATGATCGCGAAGTCGGCGACGGGTGCGATGAGCGCGCCGTGGCCCGCCGAGGGACCGAGTACCGCCGTGACCACCGGCACCTTGCCCGAACACTGGGCCTGGGCCAGCAGATCGGTCGGCGTGCGGCCGTAGTGGTCGCCGGTGGGACGGAAACCGGCGCCTTCGAGCAACATCACCAGCGGCACCCGGTCGCGCACCGCCAGTTCGGCCAGCCGGTAGCGCTTGGCATTGCTGCCGGGGGCGATGGTGCCCGCGAGGGTGGTGAAGTCCTCGGCGCCGACCATGACCGGGATGCCGTTGATCAGCCCCGAGCCCGCCACGATCGCGTCGGCGGCGACCGCACCGCCGACCAGGGTGCCGAATTCCTGGAAGGTGCCCGGGTCGAGCAGGTGCTCGATCCGGGCCCGCGCGTCGAGTTTGCCCTTGCCGCGATGTTTGGCGACACGCTCGGGGCCACCCATCTCGAGCACACGGGTGCGCCGCCGCTCGAGATCGTCGAGGGTCTCGTCCCAGGTATCGGCATGGTTCATTTCGGGCCTGTCTTCTGTGTTGAGCGTGCCGCAGCCGGCACGCGGGGCAGGGAACGGATCGGCCGGGGCCTGGTCAATCCAGGGTGAAACGGATCGGCAGGCGTTTGAGGCCGCCGACGAATGTCGTCGCGGTGAGCTCGGGTTCACCCGCGAGCTCCACCGATGTCAGTCTCGGCAGCAATTCGTTGAAGAAGCTGCTGATCTCCATCCGCGCGAGCGCCGCACCCAGACAGAAGTGCACCCCGTACCCGAAGGCGACGTGCTTGTTGGGTTCGCGGCCGACATCGAACCGGAACGGGTCGTCGAACACGTCCTCGTCCCGGTTGGCCGACACATACGACAGCAGCAGCGAATCACCCGCCGGAATCGTGACCCCGTTGATCACCGAATCCTCGGCCGCGGTGCGCATGAAGGCCTTGACCGGGGTCACCCAGCGGATGATCTCCTCGGTGGCCTTGGGCATGAGCCCGAGGTCACCGCGGAGGCGGTCGAGCTGATCGGGGTTCTCGATGAGCGCGCGCAGGCCGCCGGAGATGCTGCTGCTGGTGGTGTCGTGTCCCGCGGTCGCGATGATCGCGTAGTACGACACGATGTCCACGTCCGAGAGCGGCTCGCCGTCGATCGTCGCGTTCGCGATGGTGGAGGCCAGGTCGTCGGTCGGGTGCGCGCGGCGCGATTCGGTGAGTTTCTGGAAGTAGGCGAACATCTCGATGAGCGCGTTCATGGTCTCGTCCGCCGGGGTCGACCGCGTCAGCTCGGCGTCGTCGTTGCCCATGAGCTCCTGGGTCAGCTTCAGCATGAGGGGGAAATCCGATTCGGGTACCCCGAGCAGCGACATGATCACATACAGCGGGAAGTTCACCGCGACCTCGCCGACGAAATCGCACTCGCCGCCGGTGTCGCGCATCCGGTCGACGTAGCGCACCGCGAGTTCCTCGATCCGCAGCTTCATCGCGCGCATCGCCTTGGGCGCGAACCAGTCCGCGGCGATCGCGCGCACGACCCGGTGCTGTGGGTCGTCCATGTGGATCAGGGTCTTGATGCCGACCGCGGCCTGCATCTCGTCCGACTGCGCGGTCATCAGCACGGGGCGCGGCCAGTTCGTGAACCGCTTGTCGGCACGTTCGACCGCCATGATGTCGGCGTGCTTGGTGAGTGCCCAGAACGGCTTGTAGCCGGGCACCTCCACGCGCGCCACCGGATTTCCGGCCCGCAGCGCCGACAGCGCGGCGTGCAGCCTCTTCTCATCGGTGTAGACCGTGGGATCCGCGAGGACGTTCGCGGCTTCGTCGACGACCGGCATGCTCATCAGCACCCTTTCGGATTCTCGGCGCGCCCGCCCGGTCCGGGTGGCGTCGCCCGGCGCCGGTGAGCGCGTTGTCCAGGACACAACAGTGATTTATAGTTGGGCTTACTGTCAAGCATTCGGTAAATACTTCCGTCGCATCTACGAAGGGGTAGAGTTGATGAGTTCCCAGCAGCGCAGGATCGTCGTGGTCGGTGCCGGATCGGGCATCGGGGCCGCCGCCGCGACCCACTTCCACGACCGTGGCGACCATGTCCTCGCGGTCGATCTGCGCCCCGGCGACACCCCGGCGGCCCGACAGGAGATCTGCGATCTGCGCGACGCGGCGGCCATCACCGACCTGCTCGGCCGGATCGGCGACGGCTGGGACGCCCTGGCTTTCGTCGCAGGCGTCCCCGGCACCGCACCCGCCGACGACGTCCTCGCCGTGAACTATCTCGGCATGCGGCTGTTCACCACCGGCATGCTGCCGCTGCTGCGCCAGGGCGGCGCGATCGCCACCGTCGCCTCGGTGGCGGCGCTCGGCTGGCAGCAGCGCATCGACGACCTCGCCGGGCTCCTCGCCGCCACCGACATCGCGGCCGTGCGGGATTGGCAGGGGACCCAGGACCCGGCCTACCCTGTCTACAGCACGTCCAAGCAGGCCGCGATCATCTTCGCCAAGCGCCTGGCACCGTCGGCGTGGCAGAAGTACGGCGTGCGGGTCAACACCGTCAGCCCCGGCCCGACCGATACCCCGATCCTGACCGACTTCGAGGCGTCGATGGGCAAGGAAGTCCTCGACGCCGTGAAGGCCACGATCGGGCGGCACGCCACGGTCGCCGACATCGTGCCGGTGATCGACTTCCTCACCGGCCCCGGCTCGCGGTGGATCAACGGTCAGGACGTGCACGTCGACGGCGGTTTCGTCGCGCCGATGACGGTCGGACCAGCCGTCCAGCTCTGATCCCAGGACGCAGGCACCGGTCCCGGTCACATTGCCCGGACCAGTGCCGACTCATATACTGTATGCCTTACAGTAAATACGTCCACTCCGCCGTTCGGCGTGACGAAGTCAGAGGTGATCCGTGAACAGTCCCGTCGAGGACCCAGCAGCGACGGTCGCAGAGGTGCCCGATCCCCACGACCCCTACCCGTTCTTCGCGGCACGCAGGCGCGCGGGCGGTGTGTTCCACGGGACGGTGATGGACTACTCCCGAACCCCCGCGGAACTGCGCCCCACCAACACCTTCGCCGCCGTGTCCTGGTCCGCGGTGAACCAGGCGCTGCGCAACGGATCGGTGTTCAGCACCCAGCTCTACGACGCCACCATCGGGGTGTTCATGGGGCCGACGATCCTGGCGATGAACGGCCTGACCCACAAGGCGCACCGCAACCTGGTCTCGGCCGCGTTCAAACCGCAGTCGCTGGTGACGTGGGAGCCCGAGATCGTGCGCCCGATCTGCGACAAGCTGATCGACGAGTTCATCGCGGAGGGCCGCGCGGACCTGGTGCGCGACTTCACCTTCGAGTTCCCCACCCGCGTGATCGCCCGGCTGCTCGGCCTGCCGGAGGAAGACCTGCCGTTCTTCCGGGAAGCCGCGGTGGCGATCATCAGCTACGCGGGCAACGTGCCCCGCGCATTGCAGGCCTCCAAGGACCTGAAGGAGTATTTTCTCGAACACATCGAGCTCCGGCGGTCCGCGCCCGCCGACGACATCATCAGCAATCTGGTCACCGCGGAGATCGACGGTGAGAAGCTGTCCGATCGCGCGATCTACTCCTTCCTGCGGCTGCTGCTGCCCGCCGGGCTGGAGACCACCTACCGGTCCTCGGGCAATCTGCTCTTCCAGCTGCTGACCCATCCCGACCAGTTCGCGGCGATCCAGCACAACCACGGTCTGCTACCGCAGGCGATCGAGGAGGGACTGCGGTTCGAGACACCGCTGACGCTGGTACAGCGCTATGTCACCGAGGACACCGAACTCGACGGTGTCGCCATCCCGGCGGGCGCGGTGCTGGACCTGTGCCTCGGATCGGCCAACCGCGACGAATCCCGCTGGGAGCGGTCGGAGGAGTTCGACATCTTCCGGCCCCGCCTGCCGCACATCAGCTTCACCGCCGGCGCCCACACCTGTCTCGGACTGCACCTGGCGCGCATGGAAACCCGGGTCGCGATGGAGGCGCTGCTGCGCAGGCTGACCGGGATCACCCTGCTACCCGACGGTGATCCGCACATCTTCGGCCAGCCCTTCCGCTCGCCGACCGCACTTCCGGTGCGCTTCGATGTCGTCTGATCCGCGACTCCACCACCGTTTCCGAGTTCGAGGAGCCCTGTGAACACCAGCACCCTGTTCGACCTGACCGGCCGTGCGGCACTCGTCACCGGAGCGGGTGGCGGGATCGGCGCCGCCGTCGCCGGCGCGCTGGCCGCGCAGGGCGCGACCGTCGTGGTCACCGATATCGACGGTGACGCCGCCGAAGCCACGGCGGACAAGATCGTCGCCGACGGCGGCCGGGCCACCGCGACGGCGCTGGATGTCCGGGACCGGGCCGCCGCCGACGCCGCGGCCGCACTCGCGGCACGGGCCGGTGGCGGCACGCTCAACATCGTGGTGAACAACGCCGGGATCACCGAGCCCGCGATGTTCGGTGCCACCACCGAGGAGTCGGTGCTGCGGATGCTCGACATCCATCTGCTCGGCGCGTTCCGCTGCACCCAGGCGGCGCTGCCGTATCTCCCGGCCGACGGGACGGGGCGCATCATCAACGTGACGTCGTCGGCGGGCCTGGTCGGCACACTCGGGCAGGTGAACTACTCGGCCGCCAAATCCGGCATCGTCGGCATGACCAAGTCGCTGGCGAAAGAGCTCGCGCGCAAGCAGATCACCGTCAACGCGCTGGCCCCGGCCGCGGCGACGCCGATGACCGAGACGATTCGCACCGATCCCCGGTTCGCCGAGCAGATGCTCAGCCGCATTCCGATGCGGCGCTGGGCCGAACCACAGGAGGTGGCGGGCGCTTTCGTCTTCCTGGCCTCCGACGCCGCCTCGTTCGTCACCGGCCAGATCCTGGCGGTCGACGGCGGCTTGGTCATGTGACCTCGAAACCGACAGAGGCCGGTGCCAACGGAGTTCCGGCACCGGCCTCGTCGTGGTACCTCGACTAGCCGAGATCGGGTTCGGGGACGTGGAAGTGCGCGTCGCGCAGACGGAATGCTTCCTTCGTGCCGTGCTCGGCGCGGGTCTTGACGAAGTTGAACTCGCCAGGGGCGAACTGCAGGTTGGTACCGAAGGCGTGGAAGAAGTAACTGGCGACCTCCTCCCCCTGATACGCCTGGCTCTGCTCGACCATCCGGAACGCTTCCTTGGCGATGACGACGCCGTCGGCGGGCATCTTCGCCGCCTTCTCCGCCCAGTAGCGAGCCCGCGCGGTCACCGCGGCGGGATCACAGGTCTCGGTGAACACCCCGAGATGCTCCACACTCGCCGCCTCGACGATGTCCCCGGTCAACAGCAGACGGCGGGCCAGCACCGGGCCCAGCCGATGGAAGAACATGTGCAGGCTGCCCAGCGCCGGGCCGAGGAACCGGGCCGCGGGCATGCCGATCCGGGTGTCGCGGGCGATCACCGAGATGTCGGTCATCAGGGCCATCTCGAACCCGCCGCCGAGCGCGTACCCGCTGATCTCGCCGACGGTGACCTTCGGAAAGCCCATGAACTCGTGGTAGAAGCCGAAGGACTTGCGGTCCACGGTCAGCCGCCTGCGCTGACTGGGCCTGCGCGGTGCCGTGCGCGCACCGTTCGTGGCGGCGCGCTCGCCGTACCAGCCGTAGGCGTTGTTCATATCCGCGCCGGTGCTGAACACCTGCTCCGCGCCGCGCAGCAGCACCACGGTGATGTCGTCGTCGTCGGCCACCCGGTCCAGACAGCGGGCGATGTCGTCACGCATCGCGGCGTCGTAGGAGTTGCGCTGGGCCGGGTTGTTCAGGGTGATGGTGGCGATCCGGCGGTCCGGATCGAGCTCGTAGAGCACACGGCCGTCGGTGGCAGGGGACACGGTCATCGGCTATCTCTTCCTGGGTTCATGGGGTAGTCGGCAACGGCCGTCAGGGACGGCTGGTTCGGGGCCCGAATCGCGCCGTGGGCAAGCCGTCGACGGGCACGGCGACGGTGCGCACGACCGCCGAGCACAGCAGCTGCCCGTCGCGCAGGATGCGGGCGGTCGATTCGATCTCGCGGTCGCTCAGCACGCGCGCGATGTCGAAGTCGAGTTCGGTGTGGATCGGGGTCGGCCTGCGATAGGTGACCTCCATCGATCGGGTCTTGCCCGCCACCCCGGACGCACAGCTGTGATGCTGGACCACGGCGTCGAAGAAGACACCGAGGAAGCCGCCGTGCACGAGACCGGGCGGCCCCTCGTGCACGAGGGGAAAGGTGATGCGGCCCCGCGCTGTCGCGGTGTCGAGGTGGTCGAAGACGTACTCGGGGAAGCAGGGATTGAACGCGCCGATGTCGAAGGCGTGGTTCAGGTACACCCGGCGGTCCGTGGAGTCGCCGGCGAATCGCGGCGCCGGATCGGGCGGCACCGCGGCGGCGAGTTCGCGTTCCCAGCCCGACAACTCGGACAGCATAGCGTCGACGGCCGGGTGCGGGTGCTCGAGCGCGAGCAGCAGGCCGACGACGCGGCGCACGGCCGCCGCGGCGGCGACGGTCTGGGCCAGGGGTTCGGCACCGAAGCGGCCCGTCGGCGCACTGTCGGTGCGCGCCGTGTCCGGTGGCACGGTGGCGGGCTCGGCCATCGCAGCTCTTTTCTTCTCGGGGCATCGCGGCCACTCTGGCGGAGGGCCGACGGTATTGTCTACTGTACATGCAACAGTATGTTTCACTACCCCCGTCTCCAGGAGGCAAGCATGCCGTTCGACACCATCGGCTACGAGGTCGACGGGCACACGGCCACCATCACGCTCGACCGCCCGCACGCCCTCAACGCGCTGAGCCCGCACATGATCACCGAGCTGCGGGACGCCTACGACGAGGCCGAGCACGACGACAAGGTGTGGCTGCTGATCGTCACCGGGACCGGCCGCGCGTTCTGCACGGGCGCCGATGTCACCGAGATCCCGGGCGACGGCAAGGTGGTCAGCGAGCGGCCCTACCTGTCGACCTACGAGCAGTGGGAGGCGCCCCAGGAGGGCACGCCGCCGTTTCGCACCATGACCAAGCCGATCATCGTGGCGGTCAACGGATTGTGCTGCGGGGCGGGGCTGGACTGGGTGACCACCGGCGACATCGTCATCGCCTCGGATCGGGCGACCTTCTTCGATCCGCACGTCAGCATCGGGCTGGTCGCCGGGCGCGAGGTGGTCCGTCTGGCCAGGGTGCTGCCCCGGACGGTCGCGCTGCGGATGGCGCTGATGGGCAAACACGAGCGGATGAGCGCCCAGCGGGCCTACGAACTCGGCATGATCACCGAGGTGGTCGAGCACGACCGTCTGCTCGAACGCGCGCGCGAGATCGCCGAGATCGTCAATTCCAATGCGCCCCTCGCTGTTCGCGGCACGCGACTGGCCATCCTCAAGGGCCTGGACGTGCCGCTGCACGAGGCCGAGATGCTCGCGGAATCCTTCCGGGAGCGGGTCACCCGCACCGAGGACGCCCTCGAGGGTCCGCAGGCCTTCGTCGAGAAGCGCGACCCGATCTGGCAGTGCCGATGAGCACCCCCTATTCCACCGTGCTGTTCGAGGTCGACGAGCGCGACCGGGTCGCGACGGTAACCCTCAACCGCCCGGACCGGCTCAACGCCTTCGACCGCGCCATGTGCGAGGAGATGCGCGAGGTCTGGCGGCGGATTCGCCTGGACGACTCGGTGAACGCCGTCGTCCTGCGTGCGGCAGGCACGCGCGCCTTTTCCGCCGGCCTCGACATCAAGGTGCCCTACGGCCAGCCGAACGGGATCTGGCACCACGAGGACCCCGGCGAGGCGCTGAGCCCGAAATGGCAGAAGATGTGGAAGCCGGTGGTGTGCGCCGTGCAGGGGATGTGCACCGCGGGCGCGTTCTACTTCGTCAACGAATCCGATGTGGTGATCTGCTCCGAGGACGCCACCTTCTTCGACTCCCACGTCTCGGCGGGCCTGGTGTGCGCGCTGGAGCCGATCGGGCTCATGCGCCGCGTCGGCCTCGGCGAGACGCTGCGCATCGCCCTGATGGGCAATGACGAGCGGATCTGCGCCGACACCGCGCTGCGGATCGGTCTGGTGTCGGAAATCGTTGCCCGCGAACAGCTCTGGGACCGAGCGCATGCGATCGCCGCAGGCATCGCGGCCAAACCGCCGACCGCCACCCAGGGCACGGTGCGCGCGATCTGGGAATCCCTGGACAAGCCGTACCGGGCCGCGATGGAGCACGGACTCGTCTACACCCGCCTCGGCAATCCGATCGCCAAGGCGGAACTGGCGGCCGCCCGCGAGCGCGGGCCCGCCGCCCCGATCGAACCGAGGATCCGCTGATGACCCAGCCGCCCGACCACCCGCTGAGCACCCGGATCGGGCAGATCCTCGACCTCGCACCCGACGCCAGGGCGATCGAGTTCGACGGAACCTGGTTCACCTGGGGCATGCTCGCCGCCGCGGCACACCGCACCGCGGGCCACGTACCGCGCGCGCAGTCGGTCGGCATCCTGCTGCGCAACCGCCCCGAACACGTCGCCGCGTTCCTCGGTGTCCTGCTCGCGGGAGGCACGGTGGTCGTGATCAACCCCGCCCGTGGTGACGACCGCATCCGCGACGACATCATCGCCTTGGACCTGCCGCTGGTGATCGGCAACGCCGACGATCTCACCGCCCTGGTCGATCCCGGCGCCACGACGCTGGCCGTGGACGGCTTGGACGGGCAGCCGGGGCGAGTTCAGGCGAAACCCGTTGCGTCGGTGACGAACCCGGTGACCGCGGTCCGCATGCTGACCAGCGGCACGACCGGCCCACCCAAGCGCGTCGACCTGACCTACGACATGTTGTGGCGCAGTGTGCTTGGGACCGACCCCGATCGCCATCCGGTACCCACCGCGCCACGCACCGGTGTCGCGATCGTCAATGCCCCGCTGGTGCACATCGGCGGCGTGTTCCGGATCCTGCAATGCGTGCTCACCGCACGGCCGTTCGTCTTCCTGCCCCGTTTCGAGCTGGACCGCTGGGCCGCGGTCGTGCGCGAACACCGGCCCGGCGCGGTCTCGCTGGTGCCCGCCGCGTTGCGGATGGTGCTGCACTCCGATCTCACCGCCGATGATCTCGCCGGTGTCCGGGCGGTCACCTCCGGCACCGCTCCCCTGTCGGCCGCCGACGCCGACGCCTTCCAGGAGAAGTTCGGCATCCCGGTCCTGACCTCGTATGCCGCCACCGAATTCGGCGGCGGGGTCGCGGGCTGGACACTGGCCGACCATCGGCAGTTCTGGCAGGCCAAACGCGGCAGCGTCGGACGGGCCAGCGGTGGCGCCCTGCTGCGGGTGGTCGCCGACGACGGCACCGAACTCGGCACCGACCGCCAAGGGCTGCTCGAGGTGATACCCGGTCAGCTGGGGCCCGGGACGGACTGGATCCGCACCACCGACCTCGCCCGCATCGACGCCGACGGCTTCCTGTGGATCCTGGGACGTGCCGATCAGGCCATCATCCGCGGCGGATTCAAGATCATGCCCGACGAGGTGCGCGCGGCCATCGAGGCGCATCCGGCGGTGCGCGGCGCGGCCGTCGTCGCCCGGCCCGATCATCGCCTCGGCGAGACCCCGGTCGCGATGGTCGAATTGCGCCCCGATCGCCGGACCGAGATCACCGACCTGCTCGACCATCTGCGAACCCGGTTGGCCCGCTACGAGATTCCGACCGATATCGCGCTGGTCGACGCCATCCCCCGTACCCCGTCGGGCAAGCCGGATCTGTCCGCGGTCCGCGCGCATTTCGCCGGTACCGGCACCGGCCAGGAGTGAATGCCATGATGACAACCCTTCGACACATCAGCGGGCTGCTCGACCACATCGGCTTCCGCAAGAGCACCGACAGCCAGGGCACACCGAACTGGGAACTGCCCGTCGCGCCCCATGTGGTCAACACCTCCGGGGGTCTGCAGGGCGGCCTGATCGCCACCCTGGTCGACATCGCCGCCGGCACAGTCGCGCTCGAGCACCGGCCACCGAACGCCGGCGTGGTCACCTCGGACCTGAACGTGCGCTACTTCCGTCCGGTCACCGACGGCGCGGCACGCACGCGGTGCACGGTCGTGCACGCGGGTAAGCGCTCGATCGTCGTGCAGGTCGAGGTATACGGCGGGCCCGACGACAGCCTCGCGGCATTGGCCACCGTCAACTTCGCGACCGTCGAATTCGCCACCAACCGCACCGCCGTCGCGAGCGACTGACCGATGGATACCGCACGGGCATCCGCGATCGAACGCAGCTGCGCGGTGACCGCGGTGGCCTTCTCCGAACGCCGGCGCACCGACGCGCGTCTGATGACCGGCGACCACCGGGGATTCGGTCTGAGCACGGGACGTCGTATCGTGCACGTCCCGTACCCGCCGATCGATCCCGACTGGACTCGCACGACCCTGACCTGTGGTGTCGCACTGCAGTGCGCGCCGTCCAAGGACCGCATCGCCGAGTACGCGCTGCACGAGCTGTCGCCGCGGCAACGGGCGGCGCTGTCCTTGGTCGAAGGCGGTGTCGCCGCCGCCTGGGTCAGTGCCCGCCTGCCGGGCCTGCTCCCCGAATTGCGCAGGGCGCTGGCCGATCTCGAGCTCCACGAGGACGATCTCGACGGTGGCCGGATGCTCGATCGGGCGCTCGCACTGGCCAGGACCAGGCAGGTCCTCGCGACGTACCCGTTGCTCGGCGCGCTGCCGTCGGGTGCGGCCGGACGCGGCGCCCTGGCCTCGGCCGTGCGCCGGGTGTACGCCCGGATGCCGTGGACGTCGGCGCGCAGCGACTCCTACCGTCCGCTGACCGTCCCGGTCGGCGGGGACGGCGGTGCGCGCAACGCGAACCTGCCGCCGCCGAGCCGACCGGAGGACGACGACGTCGAGATCAGGGCCGACCAGCGTGCCGGTATCCCCTACCCGGAGTGGAACCGCTGGACCGGTACCTTCCTGCCCGACCATGTCGCCGTGCTGGAACGCAAGCTGCCCACTCGCAACACCCCGATCACCGCCGTCTCCGGCGAAGTGCGGCGCTGGTTCGAACACCACACCCACCGCGCGATGCGTTCCGGGCTCGAGGACGGATCCGATATCGACATCGACCGCTACGTCGCCTATGTCGTCGACGCGGGCACCGGCCGGGCACCGCAGCCGCGAGTGTTCCGGGAGCTGGCGCCCATGTCCCGCGATGTCAGCACCGCGCTGCTGCTCGACGGCAGCTCCTCGCTCGGCGTGCACGGCGGGCAGGTCTTCCGGCTCGAACTCGACTGCGCGGACGCCCTGTCGCGGGCGATGACCATGGCCGGGGAACGGCACGGCATCTTCGTGTTCACCGGCAACACCCGGCACCGGGTGCAGGTGGACTGTCTCAAGGATTTCCAGGACCCGCATTTCGTCGACCCGGGCAGCCTCGGGTTGGTCACCGGCGGCTACACCCGGCTCGGCGCTCCCCTGCGCCACCTGACCGCCCGGCTGGTCGATCAGCCGTCCCAGCGCAAACTGCTGATCGTCATCGGCGACGGACTGATGTCGGACGAGGGCTACGAAGGCCGCTACGCCTGGGCCGATGTCGCCCATGCCGTGACGGAAGCCGAGGACGCCGGGGTCCGGGTCTTCTACCTCGGGGTCGGCCCGACCCGGGTCGACCCGCTGCCGGAGGTCTTCGGGCCGCGGCGATCCCGCCGCATCGGGCGGGTCGACGAATTGCCCAGAGCGCTCGCCCAGATCCATCGAGAGTTGGTAGCCGAATGAACACAGATCCGTACTTCGCCGCCGGTATCGAGGTGCCCCTGTTCGAGGGTGCGCATCGCCAGCGACTGCCGGTGATGCTCACCGGGCCCACCGGGTGCGGCAAGACCCGTTTCGTCGAACACATGGGCAGGCTGCTGGACCGGCCGGTCGTGACGATCAGCTGCCACGACGACCTGACCAGTTCGGATCTGGTCGGCCGGTTCATGGTCACCGGCGGCGACGTCCGCTGGACCGACGGTCCGCTCACCCGGGCCGTGAAGTCCGGGGCGATCTGCTATCTGGACGAGGTGGTCGAGGCCCGGCACGATTCCCTCGCGGTCCTGCACGCGCTCACCGACCACCGCCGCACGCTGTTCCTGGATCGTGCCGGCGAGGTCGTGGCGGCGCCCGATCCGTTCATGCTCGTCTGCTCCTACAACCCCGCCTACCGCAGTTCGCTCAAGGAACTCAAACCCTCGTTCCGGCAACGGTTCGTCACCGTCGCCATGGACTACCTGCCACCGGAGCGCGAGGCCGAGCTGCTGGTGGCCGAGACCGCGGTGGATCCGGCGGTGGCCCGGCGACTCGTCGGCTGCGCGGTCGCCATCCGCAAGGCCGACGGCGCCTTCCATTTCGAACCGCCATCGACCCGGGTGCTCGTGGCGGCGGCGCGGCTCGTCGCGGCCGGGGTCGGCGAGCTCGATGCCGTGCACGCCTGTGTGCTGGCGCCGCTGAGCAGTGACGGCGCGATCCACGACGGCCTGCGCGAGATCGCGGCGGCGACCTTGGCGGAGGTGCGCGTGGCCACCTGAGCACGCCGACATCCGGCGGGTCAGGACGGTGTGGGCGCGGGCGGCCGGTAGAACAGCGCGAGCTGGCCTGCGCCCGCCGCCAGGCCCAGCCCGGCGGCGGTGCCGAAACCCACCCAGCCGTCGACGTTTTCGCTGCCGACCAGCAGACCGTCGACGCTCAACCGGCCCGGGCCGATCGTCGCTACGCCGATCGCGGCCACGGCGAGCACCAGGTTGTACTCCCAGCCGTTGCCGACGATGAAGAAGCCGTGCGCGCGATGCACCGTCCACGCGGCCACCAGCATCAGGGCGACGAACCCGGCTGCCGCGAACGGCGTCGCGATGCCCAGTGCCAGCGCGAGACCCGCTCCGACCTCGGCACCCGCGGCCAGGCGCGCGTGTACCGCGCCGGGGCGCATCCCGATGCTCTCGAACCAGCGGGCCGTGCCCGGGATCCGCCCGCCCGTGAAGATCTTGCCGTAGCCGTGCGCGGCCATCGTCAGCCCGAGGCACACCCGCAGGACGAGCACCCCCGCGTCGATCGCAGTCATCGTCGTTCCCTCTTCTCGATTCCGGTTACCGATAGTATTACAGTAAATGCGAACACAACGCATCGACCAGCCACGGCGACTGCCGTGCCCGAGGAAGGCTTCGCCATGACCAGCACGACCACCGACCAGGTCACCGACGAGGATTTCCACCAGATCCTCGCCCAGACAAAAGATTTCGTCCGCACCGTCGTGGTCCCGCGAGAGTCCGAGATCGCCGCGCAGGACCGGATCCCGGACGAGATCGTGGCGCAGGCCAAGGCGATGGGCCTCTACGGATACGCCATCCCGCAGCAGTGGGGCGGGCTCGGCCTGCATCTGGCCCAGGACGTCGAGCTGGCCATGGAACTCGGCTACACCACCCTGGCCCTGCGGTCGCTGTTCGGCACCAACAACGGCATCGCCGGACAGGTCCTGGTGGGGTTCGGCACCGAGGAGCAGAAGGCCCGCTGGCTCGAGCCCATCGCCACCGGCGCCGTGGTCGCTTCGTTCGCGCTGACCGAATCCGGCGCCGGATCCGATCCCGCGTCGCTGCGCACCACCGCGGCCGCCGCCGGCGCGGACTGGATCATCAACGGCGAGAAGCGATTCATCACCAACGCGCCGGTGGCCGATCTGTTCGTCGTCTTCGCCCGCACCCGGCAGGCCGACAGTTCGGGGCCCGGGATCTCGGTGTTCCTGGTGCCGGCGAGCACGCCGGGCGTCACGGTCGGGCCCAAGGATCGCAAGATGGGCCAGGAGGGGGCGTGGACCGCCGAGGTGAGTTTCCGGGACGTGCGGGTCGGCGCGGACGCCCTCGTCGGCGGCCGGGAGGATGTCGGCTATCGGGCCGCCATGAGTTCCCTGGCACGCGGGCGCGTCCACATCGCGGCCCTGGCCGTCGGGACCGCGCAGCGCGCGCTCGACGAATCGGTCGCCTACGCCGCCACGGCCACCCAGGGCGGCACCCCGATCGGGCGCTTCCAGCTGGTGCAGGCGCACCTGGCCGACATGCAGACCGGCGTCATGGCCGGGCGCGCCCTCGTGCGCGCGGCCGCGCAGTCCTGGGTCACCGGCGAAGACCGCCGCCTCGCGCCATCGGTGGCCAAGCTCTACTGCACCGAAATGGCCGGGCGCGTAGCCGATTCCGCGGTGCAGGTGCACGGTGGCACCGGGTACATGCGGGGTGTGGCGGTGGAGCGGATCTACCGGGACGTGCGCCTGCTGCGGCTCTACGAGGGCACCAGTGAGATCCAGCGGCTCATCATCGGCGGTGCGCTGGTGCGCGCGGCCGAACCCAGCAGCCGGTGACACCGACCCGGGTGGTGCGGATCGACCTCGATCCGCACCACCCGGGTCCTGCGCTCACTGCTCGCCGGCGACCTGTTCACGCGCCCAGCGATAGTCCGCCTTGCCCGCCGGGCTGCGGCTGATGGCCGGCCGGAAGACGACCGCTTTGGGCAGCTTGTACCGGGCCAGTGAACCCGCGGCGTGCTCGACCAGTTCGGCGGTGCTCACCGTGGCTCCCTCGGCGAGCTGCACCACCGCGACGACCTCCTGTCCCCAGCGCTCGCTGGGCCGTCCCACGACCAGGACGTCGGCTACGCCGGGGTGGGACGCGAGGGCCATCTCGACCTCCTCGGCGAAGATCTTCTCGCCACCGGAGTTGATCGTCACCGCGTCGCGGCCGAGCAGTTCGACGGTGCCGTCGGCGCGGTGCCGCGCCCGGTCACCGGGCAGCACGTACCGGACTCCGTCGATCACCGGGAACGTCGCCGCGGTCTTGGCTTCGTCGCCCTTGTAGCCCAGCGGGGTGAACAGCCGCTTGGCCAGCCAGCCCAGGCCGTCGTGGCCGGGTTCGAGCACCGAGGCGAGATCCTCGGCGACCACACGGGTGTCCAGGCCCGCCGAAAAGGTACCGGTGGAGACGAAACCAGCGGCCGAGACGTGGTGCAACTGGGTCCCGGTCTCCGACGAGCCGACCCCGTCGAGCACGGCCAGTCCCGGCACCGCGTCGATCCACTCCTGTTTGAGCACGGGGTTCAGCACCGCGCCGCCGTTGGCGATCGCGGCCAGCGAGGACACATCGGCGACGCCGGACCGCACCGCGGCCAGCAGCGGCCGCGCCATGGCGTCACCGACGACGATGGCGATCGCCACCCGTTCCCGCTCGATCGCCCGCAGCGTCTCGTCCGCGTCGATCCGGTCCACCACCGGGGAGAACACGACCGACTGCCCGGTGGTCATCGCGGTCAGCACCGCCCACTGGGCGGCGCCGTGCATCAGCGGCGGCAGCAGCATCAGCTTCACCCCGGGATTGGCCGCGGCCCTGGCACCGATCTCCTCGTAGGAGCCCACGGTGGCGCCGGTGTTGACATCGCGGCCACCGCAGGCGGCCATGTAGATGTCGTGCTGGCGCCACAGCACGCCCTTGGGCATGCCGGTGGTGCCACCCGTGTAGAGGACGTAGAGGTCGTCGGGTGAGGGAGTCACCGGCGGCGGCACCGGGTCGGTCTCGGCCAAAACCGTCTCGTAATCGACTGCGCCGTCCAGCAATTCGTTGCCCGAGTCGTCGGCGATCTGGATCAGCACCCGCAATCGGGGCAGTTCGGCGCGGATCTCGGCCACCCGCGGCGCGAAGGCCGCGTGGTAGATCAAGGCCGTGGCCCCGGCATCGGCAAGCAGATGGCCGAGTTCGCTCTTGACGTACCGATAGTTGACATTGAACGGCGCGACCCGGGCGCGGAACGCCCCGACCAGGCTCTCGATGTACTCGTGGCCGTTGTGCGCATAGATGCCGAGCAGATCCTGCCCGACCTCGTGACCGCGCAGCGCCGAACGCTCGGTGTGACAGCCGAGCCCACGCTGATGCAGATAGGCGGCCAGGCGGATGGAGCGCTCGGCGGTCTGGGCATAGGTGCGGCGGCGTTCGCCCTGGATGACCAGTTCCCGGTCCGGCAGCGCGGCCGCGGCAGCGTCGGCGGCTCCCACCAGGGTGAACTGTGCCGGTCCTGGCCCGGCGGTGGCAGCGGACAACATGACTCCTCGAAAGTCGGCCGTCGGCGACGGCGCGTCGGATGGGGGAAGTGAGTGGGTGCGGCGATCAGGCATCAGCGGTGCAGGTCCGCACCGGCAGCCGCCCCGCGACCCGGCGGGCGGTGCGCCACCGGGCGGCTCGCAGGGCAAGGTCGACGATCCGGACCGTCCACTGCCCGAAGGGTGGCGCGGCGATTCCGGTGATCGGGAAGGGCAGATCGGTGCCGGCGACGGTGCGCCGATGGCTGAAGGTGTCGAAGCCGGTTTTGCCGTGATAGGCGCCCATGCCGCTGTGGCCGACGCCGCCGAACGGCGCGTTCTCGGAGAACATGTGGATCGCGAACTCGTTGCGGGCCACCCCGCCGCTGCGGGTTCGGGCGACGAACGCGCGGAAGTCGGCGCGGTCGGGACCGTACCAGTAGGCCACCAGCGGCGACGGGTGGGCGTTGATGTGGTCGCTGACCTCGCCGAGCGTCGTGTAGGGCCGCAGCAGCAGCACCGGACCGAAGACCTCCTCGGTGGCGATACGCATGTCGGCGGTGACCTCGTGGATCAGCGTCGGCGCGATCTTGCGCCGGTGTGGATCGGGCAGCGATTCCCCTTCCGGCGCCACCGATTCCACCCGGGCGCCGCGGGAACGGGCATCCGCGATCAGCTCGACGATCCTGGTGTAGTTCGCGTCGTCCACCGAGGAGGTGTAGTCGTCGTTGTCGGCGATCGTGGGGAACATGCCCCGCAGTTCGGACCGCAGTGCCTCGGCGAAGCGGGCCATGCCGCGCTCGGGCACGAAGACGTAGTCCGGGCACACACAGACCTGTCCGCCGTTGACCATGCGCGCGCGGGCGATCCGGTTCGCCGCACGGCGCAGATCGGCGCCGGGGCCGATCACGACCGGATTCTTGCCGCCGAGTTCCAGGGTCACCGGGACGAGATTCTCGGCGGCGGCGCGCATCACCTTCCGGCCCACCCCGGTCGACCCGGTGAAGAACAGGTGGTCGAAGGGCAGCGCGGTGAACGCCGCGCCGACCTCGGGTCCGCCGACGACGATCGAGAGTTCGTCGGGATCGAAGTATCGCGCGGCGAGCACGCGGGTGAGTTCGGCGGTGCGCGCGGTGATCTCCGACATCTTGATCATCACCCGGTTGCCCGCCGCGAAGGCCGAGGCGGCGGGAACGACCACCAGTTGCAACGGGAAGTTCCACGGGCCGACGATGCCGACCACGCCGAGCGGGCTGGGATGGATCTCGGTGCGGATGCCGAAGCCACGCGAGAACGGATTCGGCTTCTCCGGGCGCATCCACCGCGCGACATGGGAGCGGGTGTGCTCGAAAGCGGCGAGCATGCCGAGGATTTCGGCGAACAGGGTGCCGGTGCGCGACCGGGTACCGAAGTCCTGCGACATCGCCTCGGCGTAGTCGTCGATGTGATCGAGGACCATGGCCAGCAACCGGTCGATCCGGTCGCGCCGCACCGCGGCCGACGGCTGGCCCTCTCGCAGGAACGCCGTGCGCTGGCGAGCCAGCATCGCCGGTAGCTCCGCCGGGTCCGTCGCGGCCGGGTCGGAGTGGACTCCGGCGCTTGCTGTGTTGGTGGTCGTGATCTCCATGGGCGGGTGCCTCTCCGGTGCAGCGTCAGATCAGGTCGAACGGGCCGTCGGCGATCGCGGTGCGCAGGCCGGCGAGGTCGACGCCGAGATCGGCGGTGGCGCTCACACACGCCGCGACGTCCTTGCGCAGGAACGGGCCCGCCAGCTTCCCGAATTCGGCGAAACCGCCGGTCTTGCGGATCGAATCCGCCGCGAAGCTGTTGCCACTGGCCACCGCCAGCGCGTCGAGGAGCTGGTTCTCCTCGACGCCGAGCTGCCTGCCGACCGCGGCGGCGACCCCGACCAGCTGGGCATTCGCGGCGAAGAGGGCGTTGTTGATCAGCTTCACCCCCAGCGCGCTACCGAGCACGCCGGTGGTCATGACCGTGCTCGAATAGGCCTCCAGCACCGGACGGACAGCCCCGGCGGCTTCGGCGGGACCGCCGAGCAGCACAGTCAGCCTGCCGTGGGCGATGTCCTCGGACGAACCACTCACCGGGCCGTCGAGCAGGGCCGGCCCCTCCGGGTATTCGGCCGCGAGCGCCTTGACCGTCGAGACCGCGCCGGTGGTGTGCGAGACCACCACCGCGTCGGGCCGGGCCGTCGCCAGCAGACCGGACGGACCGCCGAGCACCTCGATCAACTGCGGGTCGGAATACAGGCAGGTGATGATCACCTCGGCGCGCTCGGCGATCGTCGCCGTCGAGTCGACGACCTCCGCGCCCGCGGCCTGCAACCGCTCGCGCACGTCGTCGCGGCGGGCGTACACGATGGTCCGGTATCCGGCGGCGACCAGCCGGACCACCATCGGTTCGCCCATGCGCCCCGCCCCGACAAACCCGACAACCTTCGACATCTCGCGCCTCCTCATCGGCCGCATCCTCGCGACCGGACGTCAGCGCGAACCTGGCGCGCTGCGTACAGATGCTACTCCAGTACTGCCAACTGTAAACAACTTCTTGCACCCGGCACACCCCCACAATAGAGTCTGGATGAAAGCCATACCGTTGCTATTACAATATGGTCGACTAGAGGGAGGGCCAGTGACCGGCCGACACACCGACAAAGTCGCTTTCATCACCGGCGCCGCACGTGGGCAGGGGCGAGCCCACGCGATCCGGCTTGCCACCGAGGGCTCCGACATCATCGCGGTCGATCTCGCGGGCCCGCTGCCCGCGGCCGTCCCCTACGACTCCGCGACGCCTGCCGACCTGGACGAGACCGTGCGTCTGGTCGAGGCGACCGGGGGCCGGATCATCGCCCACCGGGTCGACACCCGCGACCTGGATGGGTTGCGCGCGGCCGCCGACGCCGGCGTGGCCGCGTTCGGCCGCCTCGACATCGTCGTGGCCAACGCGGGCATCTGCATCCCCCAGGTCTGGAACGAGATCACCCCCGCGTCGTTCCGCGACGTGCTCGACATCAATGTCACCGGCACCTGGAACACGGTGGCCGCCACCGCGGGTCATCTCGTGGACGGCGGTCGTGGCGGCTCGATCATCCTGGTCAGTTCCGCGGCGGGGGTGAAGATGCAGCCGTTCATGGTGCACTACACCGCCAGCAAGCACGCGGTGACCGGGATGGCGCGGGCACTGGCCGCCGAGCTCGGCAAGCACCGGATCCGGGTCAACAGCCTGCATCCCGGAGCGGTCGCCACCCCGATGGGCGGGGGCGACATGGTGGCCGCCCTCGGGCAGGCACTGCAATCCAATCCGCAACTGGCACAGATGGCCACGCCGTTCCTGCCGGAGTGGATCGCCCAGCCCGAGGACATCGCCGCGGCGGTGAGCTGGCTGGCCGCCGACGATTCCCGGGCGGTGACCGCCGCGCAGATCGCGGTCGACCTCGGCTCCACGCAATACTGACACGGAAGGAATCCATGCCAATGTCGCTTCTGGACGGACGCGTCGCGGTGGTCACCGGCGGCGCCCAAGGTATCGGGCTTGCCATCGCCGCCGCGTTCCTGCGCGAAGGGGCCTCGGTCGTCCTCGGTGATCTGAATCCCGGCACCGCCCTGGCGGACCTGGGCACCGACCGGGTCCGCGTCATCCGCTGCGATGTCACCAGTGCCGCCGACGTCGAGGCGCTGCTGGCCACCGCGGTGACCGAATTCGGCGCGGTGGACGTGATGGTCAACAATGCCGGGATCACTCGGGACGCCTCGATGCGCACCATGCGCGAAGAGGACTTCGACCAGGTGATCGCGGTGCACCTCAAGGGCACCTGGCACGGCACCCGCCACGCCGCGGCGATCATGCGCGACCAGGGCCGGGGCTCCATCGTCAATATCTCCTCGCTCTCGGGCAAAGTCGGCATGGCCGGGCAGACCAACTACTCGGCCGCCAAGGCGGGCATCATCGGCCTCACCAAGGCCGCGGCCAAGGAGACCGCCCGATTCGGCGTGCGGGT
This sequence comes from Nocardia sp. NPDC051833, assembly GCF_040681225.1. Taxonomy (NCBI): domain Bacteria; kingdom Bacillati; phylum Actinomycetota; class Actinomycetes; order Mycobacteriales; family Nocardiaceae; genus Nocardia; species Nocardia sp. NPDC051833. The sequence goes on along the minus strand of NZ_JBFAYK010000003.1, from coordinate 760,619 downwards.
CAACGCGATTGCGCCCGGCCTGATCCGCTCCCCCATGACCACCGCTATGCCGGCGAAGGTCTGGGATCAGAAGATGGCGGAGATCCCGATGGCCAGGGCCGGTGAACCCGGTGAGGTCGCGGCGGTCGCGCTGTTCCTGGCCTCGGACCTGTCGTCCTACATGACCGGCACCACCCTCGAAGTCACCGGCGGGCGGTTCATGTGACCGGATGGCAGGCCCACACCGTGGTCACCGACAACTACGTCGACCCCGCCCCGGTGGCCGCATTGCATGCGCTGTTCGACTCCGGTGCGGCGGCGATCGAGGTGGGCGATCCGCTACCGCCGCTGTGGCATTGGGCCGCGCTGGCCCGCTGGCCCGCCTCGTCGGCCATCGGCGCGGACGGGCACCCGGCGCGTGGGTCGTTCCTGCCTCCGGTGGAACTCCCGCGTCGCATGTTCGCCGGCGGCTCGGTGTCGTTCCCCGGTACCGTCCACGTGGGATCCACTATCCGCCGGGAGGCCCGGGTGATCGCCGTGAACGCCAAGAACGGCCGTACCGGCCCCCTCACGGTCGTCGAAGTCGAGATCCGACTGTTCGCCGAGTCCGGCGCACTCGCCGTCGTGGAACACCAGAACCTCGTCTACCGGGGCGCCGGTACCGCCGCGCCGGCGATCGAGACCGACCGGACCTACCAGTGGCCGCGAAACCCCGTGCAGCGCAGCAGCGAATGGGACTGGCAGCTGCACACCGACCCGACCGTGCTGATGCGGTTCAGCGCGGCGACCGCCAATCCGCACCGCATCCACTACGACCTGTCCTATGCGACCGCGGTCGAAGGATATCCAGGCCTGGTTGTGCACGGTCCGCTCATGACCCTGGCCATGGCCGAGACCCTGCGCTGGGAACAACCGGACCGGCGCCCGATCCGGTTGCGCCACCGCAATATCGCCCCGCTGTTCTGTGGCGATCCCGCCCGGATCCGGCGTCGCGAGACCACCGATGGCGACCTCGCTCTCGCCGTCCACACCGAGCCCACCCCCGGACAGGCGGTCGAGCACACCGTGCTCACCGCCGATTTCACCGTCGACGGAGACCCAGCCCATGCGTGAAACTGTCATCTGCGAGCCTCTGCGCACCCCGATCGGACGCTACGGCGGCGCGTTCGCCTCGCTCACCGCCACCGAACTGGGCGTGATCGCCCTGAAGGGCCTGCTCGACCGCACCGGCATCGACCCGGACATCGTCGACGACGTCGTTCTCGGGCACTGCTATCCGAGCAGCGAGGCACCGGCGATCGGCCGGGTCGTTGCCCTCGACGCCGGCCTGCCGGTGACCGTCGGCGGCATGCAGGTCGACCGGCGCTGCGGCTCGGGTCTGCAAGCCGTCGTCCAGGCGGCGATGCAAGTCGGCAGCGGCGCCTGCGATGTCGTCGTTGCGGGCGGTGTCGAATCCATGACCAACACGCCGTTCTACTCCACGGATATGCGCTGGGGTGGTGCGCGTGGCGGTGTCCGGGTGCACGACGCACTGGCTCGTGGCCGCGAAACCGCCGGTGGCCGTTTCCATCCGGTTCCCGGCGGGATGCTCGAGACCGCCGAGAACCTCCGGCGGACCTACGCGATCACCCGCGAGGAACAGGACCGGCTGGCGCTGACCTCGCACCAGCGGGCGATCGAGGCCGCGCGCAGCGGAGTGCTCGCCGCGCAGATCGTCCCGGTTCCCGTGCGCTCCCGCAAGGGCGAGGTGCTCGTCGACACCGACGAACACCCCAGGGCGGACACCACGCTCGAATCCCTGGCCGCACTGAAACCCGTTCGGGCGGCGCTGGATCCGGAGTCGACCGTCACGGCGGGCAACTCCAGCGGCCAGAACGACGCCGCGTCGATGTGCCTGGTGACCACCCGGGCCAAGGCCGAGGAATGGGGGCTGACTCCCCTGGTCTCGCTCACCTCGTGGGCCGTGGCCGGGGTGCGCCCCGAGGTCATGGGTATCGGACCGGTCCCCGCGACGGAGGCGGCATTGCAGCGGGCCGGACTCACACTGGCCGACATCGACCTGATCGAGTTGAACGAGGCGTTCGCCGCCCAGGCCCTGGCCGTCATGCGGGAGTGGAAGTTCGGCGAACGTGATGCCGAACGCACCAATGTGCACGGATCCGGGATCTCGCTCGGGCACCCCGTCGGCGCCACCGGTGGCCGGATGCTGGCCACCCTCGCCAGGGAACTGCACCGCCGCGAACAGCGCTACGGTCTGGAAACGATGTGCATCGGCGGCGGGCAGGGCCTGGCCGCGGTGTTCGAGCGGGTGAACTGACCATGACACTGCGCCGCTTCACCTCGGTCGACGACCTCACCGAAGCCCTCGGCGAACCCATCGGTCCCGGCCCGTGGATCGCCATCGGCCAGGAACGTGTCGACACGTTCGCTGCGTGCACGGGCGACGACCAGTGGATCCACGTCGATCCCGACCGCGCCGCGAGCGGGCCCTACAGCAGCACGATCGCCCACGGCTATCTCACCCTGTCCCTGCTGCCGCGCCTCGGCCGCGATCTCTACACCCTCGAGTTCGGCACAGCCCGGATCAACTACGGCAGCAACAAGGTCCGCTTTCCCGCCCCGGTCCGCACCGGAACCCGCGTGCGGGCGGTGGCGATCCCGCTCGCCCTGAGCACCGAGGGCTCACGGGCCCTGCTCACCGTCAGCTGGTCGGTGGAGAACGAGGACGGCGGCAAGCCCGCGCTGGTCGCCGAGACACTCACCGCGATCATGCTCTGATCCTCGCCGCCGGTCCGCCCCGGCTGGCGGCGCTATCCCTTCCACGAACGGATCCACCGATGAAACTCGCGCACACCCACGGGCTCACCGACGTGCAGACCGAAATACTCTCCACTGTCCGGACTTTCGTCGACAAGGAGATCATCCCTGCCGCCCAGCAGCTCGAGCACACCGACACCTACCCACAGGACATCGTCGACCGGATGGCCGAACTGGGTCTGTTCGGCCTCATGATCGACGAGGAGTACGGCGGCCTCGGCGAATCCCTGCTGACCTATGCCCTGTGCGTCGAAGAGCTGGCGCGCGGCTGGATGAGCGTCTCCGGTGTCATCAACACCCATTTCATCGTCGCCTACCTGATCGCCCGGCACGGTACCGCCGAGCAGAAGCAACGGTTCCTGCCCCGCCTGGCGACCGGGGAGATCCGGGGCGCGTTCTCCATGTCCGAACCCGAGCTCGGCTCCGATGTCGCCGCCATCCGCACCAAGGCGACCCGCAACGCCGACGGCGGATTCACCCTCGACGGCCGCAAGATGTGGCTCACCAACGGCTCGACCGCCACCCTGGTCGCCACCCTGGTCCGCACCGACGAGGGGCAGCCGCGCGCGCACGACAACCTCACGGCCTTCCTCCTCGAAAAGCCCGCCGGACTGGGCGAAGTCGCACCGGGCCTGACCATTCCGGGCAAGCTCCACAAGATGGGCTACAAGGGCATCGACACCACCGAGATGCTGCTCGACGGCCACACCGTGCCCACCGAGGCGGTCCTGGGCGGCACCACCGGCCGTGGGTTCAAGCAGATGATGGACGGCATCGAGGTCGGTCGCGTCAATGTCGCGGCCCGCGCCTGCGGGATCGCGATCCGCGCCTTCGAACTCGGCGCCCGCTACGCCCAGCAGCGCAGCACCTTCGGCAAACCCATCGTGGAACACCAGGCGATCGAGTTCGCCTTGGCCGAGATGGCGACCAAAGTGGAAGCAGCACATCTGATGATGGTCAACGCGGCCCGGCTCAAGGACTCCGGCCTGCGCAACGACGTCGCGGCGGGCATGGCCAAGTATCTGGCCAGTGAGTTCTGCAACGAGGTGACGCAGGCCGGGTTCCGGATCCACGGCGGCTACGGATACTCCACCGAGTACGAGATCGAACGCCTCATGCGCGAGGCGCCGTTCATGCTGATCGGTGAGGGCACCAGCGAGATCCAGAAGCGCATCATCGCCAAGGGCGTCCTGCGCGACTACCGGATCTGACTGTGCCGATACCCGTATGCTCCAAGCAGCTATGGACGAATTGCGCGGCGACTGACATCACTTGCGCCAGAACCGGAAGCACTCGGCGAGCCCACGCAGAACCTCGGCGCCATACCTCGCGGGCACCTTGTACACCGCGAGCCCGATCGCCACAGTTCGGCCGACGGTTGCAATGGCCAAGGTCAGAGCCGCAATCAGGATCAATGTTGTGGTCATCGGTGCTCCATCACGCCTTCTGCTAGTTCGGTGAGACTAGCTAAGCCTGATGCACCGCCATATTCAGAAAGTGCTAATGACCTGGGTAGATGAACAAACCTGTGGACAACTTCCGAACCGCGGATAACTCGGCCTGATCATGCTCCGCGCTCACCGGTTCCGACGTGCGGTGTGGTACCAACAGAGCTCGTTTCACGACGGTGCCACGTACATACGCCAGCATCACCGCAACCTACCCAGGCGGCCTGGGCTCATAGACGCCACTACAAGAGCCTGACGAAGGCCCGAGCACCGGTCACGCAGTGGTGCCCGGCGAAGGCGTTGACCCAGCAGTCTCAACCGAAGCCACGCGGCCCGGATCACCAGCAACATCCGTAGCGATTGAGTAAAGACAATCCTGGATGACACCCAGCCACGGATGTAGCCGTCTACCAGGCGTGATACAGAGGCGCGGTGGGGCCCTTTATGACCCCACGTATTTCCGCACGTACTTCTTCACGCATTCCTCCACGCATCGACAGCGTTGGACCGGACAACCTACCTGCTCAGACCCCTTCGACTGGTTCGTCTACAAGGGCCAGCAGTTTTCGTGATGCGAGGTCAGCGATCACGGCGCTGAGTTCGAGGTTTGTCGGGAGCTCCGATGACCCGATATTGGTGTGGACGCAGTCCCGCGAGTCGGTGGTGTCCATCTCACTCCTCCACATGGTGGCGACCGGAGTTCGTCGCGAAGTCCTGACGGTGGTAGCCGACTCGCTGACATTCGGGGAGGCAGGCATCGCGACGGCCGCGCCTGGCTGCCGCACCGAACGTGATGATCGCGCGGAAGCTTTCGGGTGTCTGGCTTGGGACAACGAGGAGCTGGCCTTCGATGCGATGAAGGGTGGTTCGGTGCGACATGGGGTCTCCGATTCCGATGCGGCGGCTCAGGTAGTACACGGGCCGCCGATGGCTTATGGTCGTGCTCGCGTTCACGTCGAGCGCATCGAGAGAGAGGCAGAAATGGCCGTGACCAGCACTGAAAGGCACACACTCATCGGTGATGTGCACCTGTTGCTCACCGACGATCAGGGTCGGATCCTGTTCGGTCGGCGAGCGGGTACCGGGTACGCCGATGGCGCGTTCCACCCGCCTTCGGGGCATCTCGAGGCTGAGGAGTCGGTGGTCGAGGCGCTGCGGCGTGAAGCCGCCGAGGAGATCGGTGTGCAGATCGCGCCCGAGGATGTCGAGTTCGCCCACATCATGCACAACAGCTCGTCCGGCGGTCGCGTCGCGTTCTTCTTCCAGGTCCGGCAGTGGAAGGGCGAACCGATCAACAAGGAACCGGACAAGTGCGATGCGCTGGAATGGTTCAGCGCCGACGCCCTGCCAGCGAACATGATCCCCTACTGCCGGGAAGCGCTGGGCCACATCGCCTCCGGCAAGTCACTGTCACTGTTCGGCTGGTGATAGGTGACGGTGGGGACCGCGACCTCTCTCTCGCCGGCCCCCACCGTCGCTAGACCTCGTCAGATGAGCTGCCACTCATCGAGCGAGGCGATCAGTTCCTCGAGGCGCTGCGGGGACATGCGTTTCTCCGCAGCGTCTTCGAGGGATTCCTTCGTGGCCCCGTATTGCCACCAGGACTCGCCATTCTTGGCATCCATGACCAGGAACCGGTCCTTGATGGCAGGGCCGCGCAGCACCAGCGACACGGTGCCGGGTTCGGCGACCACCGCGTGAACAGCGCTGTGGTGCAGCGCGTAACTGGCCCCGACTCGTTCCTGGCGGACGTGGACCGCGTGCAGGCTCGACACGTCGATCTCGGTATCGAGTTGGGCTTCGCCGTAGAGCCGGTGCTGGTATTCCCCGCGCAGGATGCGGCTGGCGTAGGTCCAGCGATGGTTGTGCGGGCGATCGTGGTAGCCGGGCCCGAAGATGTGCAGGCGCAACCGGATCCCGGATTCGAGGTCGTCGTGCAGCACGATCTTGTCGAGAATGTCGTAGTGCTCGCACAGTGCGGCGAGATCGGGGTTGTCGGGCAGCGTGGTCAACTCGCGGCGCAGCAGGTACTTCTGGGCGGCGAGCAGTTCGAAGGACTTGCGGGTGGCCGACTCGACGGCCTCCACGTCGTTCCAGTCGAGCGAGCGCAGCGGTTCGATGACGGTTTCCATGGTGTGCATTGGGGTCTCCTATTCGGGTTTCGCGCTGGATTTCCACAGTCGGCAGACCGGCACGATGTCGGGGTAGGCCGAGCACGACGAAGACCCCATGACCAGTTCCTCGGCCGGGCAGCCACCCATGCACGCCGATTCCTTGCAGCCGCCGCAGGCGCTGCTGACGAGAGGTTTGGTGAACAGATCGAACTCGTTGACCTCGCTGTCGCGGTTGAGCAGCACCTGTCCGTCGCGCATCTTGGCGTAGTAGGTGTCGGTATCGAAGAGGTAGCTGCACACGTAGCAGCGGCCGTCGGGGAAGATCGAGATCCGGTCGAGGGTGCGGCCGATGCAGCCCTGGTAGCCCTCCTCGGCGTAGCGGTCCATCTGGTCGCGGTGGGCGTAGGTGGGCTGGAACCACACCCGTGACTTGTGTTCCGGCGCAACCAGTTCGAGCCTGGCGCAGAAGTTCACCCATTCCAGGGGATTCATCGCCATGTCGGCGTTGCCGTGGCCGGTACCGATGGTGGAGAACACGTGGAACTTGACCAGGCTCGCGCCGATGTCGTCGGCGATGTCGAGCAGGCGCAGGACATCACCCTCGTTGGCTTTGTTGACCGTGCAGATGATGCGAGTGTCGAACCCGCGCTCGCACAGTTCGGCGCTGGTCTGCATCGCCTGGTCGAAGGTGCCCTCACCGCGGACCGTGTCGTGGGTGGCCGCGCTGCCACCGTCCATGCTGACCTGGACGTAGGCGAAGTCCTCAGGGGTGAGCTGGGCGAACTTCTTGCGGGCGATGGCCTGGGCGTTGGTGGTGGTGATGACGTGGCCGTAGCCGATGGTCCTGGCCGCCCGGATGGCGTCGATGTACCAGGGGTGCAGGGTCGGCTCACCGCCGAGGATGGTGAGCTTGTCGCCGCCGAGCTGCCGCCAGGTGGTGAGGGTGTCGACGATCTGCTGCGGGGTCATCTTCAACGCCCGGTCGAGCCGTTCGCCCATGTAGCAGTGCTCGCACCGCAACTGGCACGCCTCGGTGATGTAGAGGTAGACGTTGCGGAACCGGCCATAGGCGACCTTGTCGACACGATGCGGTTCGCGCTGCCCGGCGGTGCGCGGCATCCGGGCGTGGCCGTAGGTGTCGGACCGGAAAGTCGGCAGCCCCAGAGGGGTTGTGCTGGTCATGCGGTGGTGCTCCTCACGATGAGCAGGGGCTCGACGATTCGCGCGAGGGTCGCGGCGTCGTCGGCGGCGTCGACGGAGTTGGTGGGGATGCCCGCACGGTCGAACGCGGTACGCACGTCCTCGACCGTGTCGTCGTGGCGTCGGGTGCGGGCGGCGAACAGTGACGGAGCGTCGCCTCGCCGCGGGTGCAGCAGTGAGCCACAATTCCCGCAGGTCCATCCGCCGAACATCGATGCGGAGGCGGGCAGGCGCGGATCGGCTGCCGGATCGCGCTCACATCGGTGGCAGACTCGACGTGCTCGCGCCCTCTTACGTCTGGCCGGCGCGTCGAGCACGAGCTCGATCGGCTCGACGGCGCAGCCAGGTGCGAGCTCCCGCACTATCTCGAGCAGCGCCTCGACCTGCTGGCCGGTGCCGGGATAGTTGTCCAGGAGCACCGTGTGGTTCCGGGAGTCGGTGGCCACGGTGCTCAGGTACCGGCGCACCGCCGGATTGACGATGTCATCGTCGATCCAGCCGAGGTCTCGCGGGCCGTGGCTGGCGGTCTGCCGGACCACCTCGGGCGGCACGTGTTCGCGCAGTCTGAACACGCGCTGGTTGAGATTCTTACCGAGCGCTAGCGTGAGCGTTGTCTTTCCGGACGCTGGTGGCCCGAGGATCGGCACCAACAGTGATAGCGCCATGTCGCCCCTTCCGCAGGATTGATATCGGACACACCGACGATCGCCGCATCGAACACGAATTGGCTATACATGCAACGAGTCTCGTGAATCCCGGCGTATGCAGAAGGTGCATATGGGCTGGGTAAAGCTGGTGGTACCGTCGGAAAAACCGTTGGGGACGGCCATGATCGCGGAAGTGGGGCGGATGATGCGGACGATAAACAATGCGCGCGAATGCCCGATGTGCGGGACTCGGATGTCCCGTTTCAACACCGGTACGGCATGCGGTAGTTGCTCGCGAGTAGAACCCGCTGTGGGCGCGCCGGTGATGCCTGCCGAGTTCTGGGCCAGCGATCACATGCGCGACGCCTTGGCCTCCTGGCACATGGGCCGGGTGATCTTCGCCTTCCGCATCCACCCCATGCACAAGTCCCCGATCACCCAACTCGACGTCGCGAACTGGCTCGACATGTCCCAGGCGACCCTGAGCCGGATCGAGTCCCGCGAAGCTCCCGAAAAGATGTCCAAGCTGGTCCAATGGGCAACAGCTCTACACATCCCCGAGGAACTGCTGTGGTTCCGACTCCCCCAGCAAAACGCGGCAACCGAGGTCGACCGTCGACAGCTGCTCGTCCTCGCGGCAGCGGCCGTCGCCTCGGCCACCACCGAGGACATCCTCCCCAGCAGCAGCCCGGCCACCGACGACTTCGACACCTCGGTGCCCGCCATCGAAACAGCATTCTGGGCAGCGGGCAACATCGGAAACGATCAGCCGGTCCGCGAGATCAGCGAACTGGTCGCGCTTGCCCGAAGCATCACCAAACTCCAAATGGCCTGCGAATACGCAAAACTCGGACCCTTGCTGGCACCGACGATCACCGATCTGTACCGCCAAGCCCAAGGCGGAAAGCCCCGAGACCGCCGCGCCGCGTGGGATGCGTTGGCCCAGGTCGCTTCCGAGACCTCGGTGGCACTGCGCGCACGCGGCTACTTCGCCGTCGCCTGGTCAGCTGCGCAAGCAGCCGAATCCGCTGCCAAACGCATCGACAGCACACAAGGCATCGCCTCGGGCGCTTACGTGCGCAGCCAGGTACTCCTCGCACGACCTGAGTCCCTCAAGGCTGCCCTGGACTGCGCCGTGCACACCGCCGCCCAGGTCGGACCCGACGCAACCACTGCCCCCGAGATACAAACAGTCGGAATGCTCCACCTCCAAGCCTCTTTGGTCACCGCCACCATGGGCGCCAGCCCCCACGATCACCTCGCCCAGGCCGCCGAGTACGCGGCTCAACTCGACCGCGCGACCATCGACGATCCCACCACGATCGTCGGCAACGTCTCCTTCGGCTCGGCCAACGTGGCGTTGTGGAACATGACCGTGGCCATGGAAGAAGGCTCCCCGGAACGAGTGCTCGATCTCGCCCACCGCCTCGACCCTCGATCGTTGCCGACCGTCGGCCGCGCCGCACAGTACTTCGTAGAAGTAGGGCGTGCCGCCTCAGCCCGCGACGACCACACCATGTCCCTGGACGCGTTGTTGCGGGCGGAGCGTATCGCGCCTCAGCAGGTCCGCAACATGGACACGGTGCAGGAACTGGTGAGCCACATGATGGTCAGGGCCGGACGGGACCTCGTCACCGGTGACCTCGGCAAACTCGCTTCCCGGGTCGGTGCCGTAGCGCTGTAGGCGAAGACGCATCGCCCATCGCCTGCCATGATGGAAGCATGGGTGAGCGCACTAGAGTTCTGTACGCGATCGTGACGGGAGCCGGTGGAGCCGGGGACGTCGGGGAACTGGTGTCCCTCGCGCAGGCAGACGGTTGGGATGTGTGTGTTCTGGCCTCCCCCAACGGCGCTCGGTTCATCGACTCTGAGGCGCTGGCAGCTAAAACGGGATATCCGGTCCGGTCAGAGTTCAAGGTCCCGGGCACCAAAGACCTGCTCCCGCCACCCGACGCGGTCATCGCCGCACCACTGACAACAAGTTCCATGGCGAAATGGGCGGCGGGAATCGGCGACACACTGCCGCTGGCGCTACTGGTCGAAACAGTCGGAGCCGGACTACCAGTCGTAGCGGTTCCGCACGGACGAGCAGCCCAATTCCAGTTCCCTCCAGTCGCTGCCGCACTGGCCAACCTCACAGACTGGGGCGTGCGCTTCATCCGGGTCAACGAAGGCGAACCGGTGCCGTGGGCGGCAGCACTGAAAAGCCTCGACTGACTCTGTCACACCATTAGAAGCGCGTGGGGTGCCAGTGAGTACCGGACGCCGCAAGGGAAGGCCGCCCCGCGTCCCCGGCTCGGTCGTCCTACGGGTCGTGACGATGAGCCGCAACGGCATCGGATACCGAGGAATCTGCCGAGTCCTGGACCAGGAAGGAGTCCTTACCTCCGCTGGCAACCGACGCTGGTACCCATCCCACGTCTCCCGCTTGCTCTACACCCGCAACGTCACCGACCGCTTCGGCCCACCACCGAACCGGCGGCCCCAGGGAAGACGATCCGTCTAGGGCCGGTAACTCCCTGGTGATCGGCCCCCTCTGTCGATAGAGTTGTCGCTCTAACCAGAAAGGCAGGTTGATGGTAAGCAGCGGGGACCGTGGCGTCGCTCAGAATGAGGAAGATGGTTCCGAGTTCGATGATGTCTATATGGCGATCGGGAACTACATCACCCGATTCTCCGAGGTGATACACCTGATGCGACAGCAAATTGCCGACTATTTAGCCCCCACGTCTGAGCGATTCCGTGGACCTATAAGCCCCTTACTTGACATGCTGTTCGACAAAATGACCGCAAGCCCCGTCGTTGAGTCATACTTCGCGATGTCCTCCCAGGCCGCCAACCTGGATGCGGACGACATACAGATCCGCAATACACTGAGGAAGCTCGTGGTAAGACAAGTAGAGTTTCGCAACCAAATCGCCCACGCCGACTGGCATGTTGGATGGCGAAACGCGGATACGAATGAAGCAATCCCTTTCCAGGTACGAAAGACCAAGTCGAGCGGTTTTGGCTACCCGGTCTTGACCGATCTGGACCTGACGCCAGACAGCATCTGCACGGAAGTCTGCGTGCTGCAGGAACTTTTACACACAGTCTTACTCTTCGGTTCGGTGTGTCGAATGCGGCAGCGCGGAATCGAGGCGAGCCTGTCCAAAGTCCTGGAAGTAGTCAGGGACGGATCGACAACGGTTCGCGAGCGCAAAGACTGGGAAGAAAGTTACAACAGCTGGTTGGAGCGGTAGAAGGACAGTTCACTGTCGGAACCGGAACGGTTTTCAGGGGCTGCTACAGAGTGAGGCGGCACTGTCAACCTACCGTGCAGCAGCCCGTCCGGCCAGCGGCAGAAATCGCCGTCTGGGCGTAGGACTGGCCGAGGCTCGGCTGCACTGACACAAAAGCGTCTGGTCGGGGCGGGGTACGATTTGGGTCAGCGCAAACAGGCGTCGAAGCTATTGCATCGGCATGGCTACGAGTTTCACCGATTTCGGCTCAATGCCGTCCGCGACCGCCAGATAAGGCGCCTCATGATCCCCGCCCTGCAAATCAACACCCGCTTTCCCGGCAGAGAACGCAGCTTGCACCGAGTGTCCGTTCGCGACCGACGAGTAGAAGCTGGTGGCGAATACCATCGCATCTAGGTCAGCCACACTTCCCCGCATACCTATTGCTAAGGGCGCGAAATGGTCCACAAGTGCTTGTGCCGTCGCAACAGAATTGCAAGCGTTGAGCACTACTAGCTTCGGCGGTTCGTCGGTCGCCGCACATGCCGCCGCCAAAGCCCTTTCAGTGACCACCACACCTTCATGTTGCTCGTCCAGGTCGCGTTCCAGCTGAATCAGCTTGTCCGCACCATGGCCAGCGAAGTGCACCACATGTGGTCGGAACTTTGCGATTCCCTCCTGAAGGTCCGCAGCCGTCGCGGACAGCCGTACATCGAATTCTATGAGGTCACGGTGCAGAGCAGCTTCCACAGCCTTGCGAATACGGGCTTGCTCGCGGGTGATGCGCAGGTCGCCCTCGGGTGAGGCGCCCAGCATCAGGATTCGGAGCTTCTCTACCGCAGGTTCGGCTGTCGCACGGACCAGCGGGGCCTTAGCTGAGATCACGTCGTATTTCGCCCCGGTGTGATCGAGTTGGCTTGTACCGAAGGGACTTTGAAGTACATGAACGTCCCGCAGGCGCATTGTCTTCAATTTGCCATTGGGTAGCGTGTCCGTCACCTCGTCGCCGTCTTCGACATCCGCATCCACCCGGAAGGTGATTCCATGCTGGGGGCCGAGGTCCATGGCCTCGATGTCGAACACGGTTGCTGTGCCGTCGGCAGCGATGCGACGCAGCTTCATCATCTTGCCCCGCCTGTTTCGTGGAACCATCCGAGCCCCTTCCGTGTCATCTTCGCTGCCAGAAGTGTAGTCATGGCGTGGTTGTGTGCCTCCGCTACCGCCACAGGATCCCGGGGTACCTCGTCACGACCATTCGGCTGCCGACGCACGGCGTCTCACCGCGATCTCGACAATGTCGGAGGCGCTCATCGCCGGACCTCGGCCAGTCCGCGACCAACCCGCGCCGTCACGCCACCAGTCCGGATCTCGTGTTCGGGCCAGCCTCTCGGCAATGGCTTCTCAGAACCCGCCACTGAAGCTGAGCAGCCCTTGGTCGGCGAACTGCCGCGATCAGCGTGACAGAAGGTTCACCCGAACACTGAATCCCCTCAACCAGGCGCGAAATCTGCTTCTATCACCGGCTGACCAGAGCAAACCCCCCAGGATCGTGCGCGTTCCCATCTCCGTTGTGCCCCCGCCGATGGCTCGAACCTGCGACGTGGGCCTGTCTACCCACCTGGCATGGCCCTCGACCATATGCCAATCCCGGCGGCGGATCGCCGGGTTGAAGGATCCGTGATGGTCGACGGCGGGTCCGTTGGTTCATGCGTCGGTATCGCGGCGTGGCTCGTTTGGGGGCTGGATCGGGGTTGGGGTTTGTTTCAGCTCAACAGGTTTCGGGGTGGTGTGGGGGTTAGTGTCGTGGCTGTCGATCGTGGTGGGCGGAGGGAGCGGCGGGATGGGCGAGCGGGTCGGTTCGCGGTTTGTGGGGATCGGGATCGATCAGTACGCGGATCACGAACCTCTGGTCTATCCGGTGGCCGAGGTCCGCGCTGTCGCGGAGTGTCTGGCTGGGGTGTTCGAGGGTGAACCGTTGTGTGATCCGGACGAGACCAGTGTCCGGGACCTGTTGAAGGCGGTGGCGGGTCACCGGGCGGAGTCGATGGTCGTGTTGTGGAGTGGGCATGGTGTCGTCCGGCCGAAGAAGCGTCTGGCCCTTCCGGTCTCGAATACACGGGGTTTTGTGAATGCGGCGGATGTGGTGGATTTCTGTGCCGAGTCCGGTGCGTCGCAACTGTTGTGCATCATCGACGCGTGCTACGCGGGCCTGAGTGTGGATGACGCGATGGGGATCGCCTCGGCGTGGACGGAGGAGTTCCCGCCCGACAGTGATCAGGCGTGGTTCGGGGTGCTCGTGTCCGCCGGTGGTGGTGAAACTGCACGCGATGGTGCGTTCGGCACGGTGTTGCGGCGACTGCTAAATGAGGGTCCGCGGTCGGCGGATATGCGGCGGCGGTGGTCGGTACAAAACCGGCTGATCCTGGGTGAGGATCTCGGGAACGCGCTGCTCGACGCCGAGGAGTGGGACGGGACCGATCAGCGCCCGAGATTCGCGCGTAGTGGGTTCGGGCTGCCGATGATCCCAAACCCGTTGTGGCGCCCCGATGCGCCCGCGCGGGTGGTCGAGCACCTGCTGCGTGCTGCTCGCGCTGGCGCGGTGGAAGGTGAGGGGTCGTGGTTCACCGGCCGCGCCGGCGAGGTCGATCAGGTTGTGGCTTGGGTCAGATCCGGTGAGCCAGGGGTCGCGGTGGTGACAGGCTCGGCGGGAACGGGGAAGTCGGCGATCGTGGGCCGGGTGGTATCGGTTACGAACCTTGGTGAGCGCGCTCTGCTGGGTGCACCGGACGGATGGGGGCACACCGATCCAGGACAGGGCACCGTGCACGCGAACGCGCATGCACGTGGATTGACGGTGGATCGGTTGGCGGCGATGCTGGACGAGGACCTGGCCCGCGCCGGGATACTGACGGTCTCGGAGTCCGGTCCACGCAACGGCGCGGAGTTGGTGGGTGCGTTGCAACGCCACACCGCGAAGCAGGACCGGAAGGTGCCGGTGGTCGTGGTCGACGGGCTCGACGAGGCCCGCGGCGAGGCGTTCACGATCGCGACGGATCTGTTGTGTCGGATCGCGCCGTTCGCGACGGTGGTCGTCTCCACCCGCGATCTGCCCGCGACCGATACGACAGCGGGGCTGGTGGAGACCCTATCGCCAATCCACTTGGTCGACCTGGACGACGCCGATCAGCGGCGCTCGCAGCAGAACGCGATCGGGAACTATCTGCGGTATCGCCTGCGTGGGGTGTCCCCGATGATGGACGCCGACCTCGTCGCCGCAGTAGTCGCTGCCGCCGATCAGGTGGAGACGCCGTTCCTGGTGGCACGCATCATCGCCGATCAACTGAGAGCACAGCCGATCGACACTAGCATCGCGGGGTGGGAGTCGGGATTGGTTTTGTCACTGGGACAAGCGTTCGACACCGACCTTGCCCGCATCGCTGCGCCCACCGGGATCCCGCACCTGGTTGACGATCCGGAGATGCTGGCGCGAAAGGTGTTGACGGCGTTGGCCTGGGGACTGGGTGCGGGGTTGCCCGAACCGGAATGGATGTGTGTGGCGGGCGCGATGGCCGGGGTCGAGATCAGTTCGGAGCACATCAGCTGGGTTCTGGACGGGCTGGGCCGGTATGTGGTCCAAGACGGTGAAGCCGAGGTGGCGGTGTACCGGCTGGCGCATCAAAGCCTCGCCGACCACCTGCGCCGCCCCTTCCAACCCACCCACGACGCGGTCTTCGACCCCGCCGCCGGGCCGGTCACCGCAGCATTGCTTGAACGATATCGTGCCCTACTCGACGAGGGGCATCCCGCGTACGCACCAATGTATTTGTGGCGCTATGCCTTCCGCCACGTCGCAGACGCCGGGCCTGCGCAAGTCGATGCCTCCCGTGAACTCGCTCACTCCAACCCGGCTCTTCTCCCGGACCTGGCCGCAGCAGACATCACCATCGCGAATGCCTTTGCTGAACGCGGCTATCGCATCGATGCCGTCGCACCCACCGAAGAAGCCGTCACCCTTCGCCGCACCCTGGCCCACGAAAACCCCGCCTACCAACCAGACCTCGCCGGCGCCCTGAACAACCTCGGCATCCGCTACAGCGAGATCGGCCGCCGCACCGACGCCGTCGAACCCACCGAAGAAGCCGTCACCCTCTACCGCACCCTCGCCTGCGACAACCCCGCCTACCAACCAGACCTCGCCGGCGCCCTGAACAACCTCGGCGTCCGCTACAGCGCGGTCGGTCGCCGCACCGATGCCGTCGAACCCACCGAAGAAGCCGTCACCCTCTTCCGCGCCCTGGCCGAGGACAACCCCGCCTACCAACCCGACCTCGCCATGGCTCTGAACAACCTCGGCATCCGCTACAGCGAGATCGGCCGCCGCACCGACGCCGTCGCACCCGTCGAAGAATCCGTCACCCTCTACCGCGCCCTCGCCCACGAAAACCCCGCCTACCAACCAGACCTCGCCGGCGCCCTGAACAACCTCGGCATCCGCTACAGCGAGATCGGCCGCCGCACCGTCGCACCCGTCGAAGAATCCGTCACCCTCTACCGCGCCCTCGCCCACGAAAACCCCGCTTACCAACCCGACCTCGCCATGGCCCTGAACAACCTCGGCATCCGCTACAGCGAGATCGGCCGCCGCACCGATGCCGTCGCACCCACCGAAGAAGCCGTCACCCTCTTCCGCACCCTGGCCCACGAAAACCCCGCTTACCAACCCGACCTCGCCGGCGCCCTGAACAACCTCGGCACCTGCTACAGCGAGATCGGCCGCCGCACCGACGCCGTCGCACCCACCGAAGAAGCCGTCACCCTCTACCGCACCCTCGCCCACGAAAACCCCGCCTACCAACCCGACCTCGCCACGGCCCTGAACAACCTCGGCACCTGCTACAGCGAGATCGGCCGCCGCACCGACGCCGTCGCACCCACCGAAGATGCCGTCACCCTGTTCCGCACCCTGGCCGAGGACAACCCCGCCTACCAACCCGACCTCGCCATGGCCCTGAACAACCTCGGCACCTGCTACGGCGCGGTCGGCCGCCGCACCGACGCCGTCGCACCCACCGAAGAAGCCGTCACCCTCTACCGCGCCCTCGCCTGCGACAACCCCGCCTACCAACCCGGCCTCGCCGCGGCCCTGAACAATCTCACTCTTCGGTTGTCGGAAGCGAATCCTGATTGTCAAGCGGATGCTGTATGGGAGGAAGTGATCAACTCCCAGACGACACCCGGCCGGGTCCATCTCTTATGGTCACGTGCAAGCGCGGTGCCAGAGGGAGATCTGCGCGCGGTGGCCTGGCTGATCCGAGCTAAGAGCGAGGGAACGTCGGATTCGGTGTCAGTTGCTGCCATCCACGATTGCGCGAGGGCACATCGCCGTGCCGATCCTGAGGCATGGGACCGGCAATGGAGCGCCGCCACCGGTGCCGCGCTTCCAGCGTGGCTGGTCGTCGACCCGGCACTGCTCGACGTGGCCCGCGCATGGATCGCAACCAGCACCTACAACGACGAGTACACCTATCTTCTCGGCCATCCTGAGCTGCTCACCGACGATTGTGATGTCGCGGTCGAGGAAGCACTTCTGGACAGCGGTGACGCCGAGCGCTACACCCGTCTGCGGGCCGCCGCACGAGATCAGGGCATCCCCGCTGCCTACGAACCCCTGTTCCGTAGCCTCACCCTCCAGCAATTCCTCACCGCAGAACCCCCACAGCAACGCGAACTGCTGACCGAACACCGCGACCGACTGCTCCACGACGCGGTCCGCCAGCATTTGACCGACCCCATCGATGCCGACCCCGACGATCCACGACCAATTCGCGCAGCAGCGTTGATCTCCCTCGCCGCCCACAATGCCGGTGCCGCGACCCTGAGTGGCAGCTTCGACGCCCTCGCCGATCCCACCCTGTTCCCCGTGCTGCTGGCGGCCACCGCCCGCTCCGGCAATGCCACCGAACTCCTCGGACCGGTAGGCCAATTGGCGTACCTGTGCGCCGAGACCGCCGAGGAAGCCGCAGATGCGATCGTCTATCTCGCGTGCGCTGTCACGATCAACGACGTCCCCGACAACACAGACGCCCGCGAACTCCTGCAGCACGCGATCGGACTGGCCGGACACCGCCGTACCCACTGGATCACGCTGCTCGCAGAACTCTCGACCGTTCACCCCACGCTCGTGTCCCTGATCCCTCTCCTGGCCACGGAACCCACCGATGTCCAAGACTGACCTCATCGTGGTACTGCCTGGCATCATGGGCTCCACCCTCACCCACCACGGCAAACCCGTGTGGGAACCCTCCGCCGGAGCCGTCCTGCGCGCTATTGCCACTCTCGGACGCAGTATCAAACAACTCCAACTCCCCGACGGGATCGGCGACGACCACCCCGGAGATGGAGTCACCCCCGGCAAGCTGATGCCCGACCTGCACGTAATCCCCGGCCTGTGGACCCCCATCCACGGCTACACCCGCCTCCTCGACCACCTCCATCGGATGGTCGAGAACGGTGGGATCGGGAAAGTCGTTGCCTTCCCCTACGACTGGCGGCTCTCCAACCGCTACAACGCCACCCGCCTCGCCCGCATCGTCACCGACGAACTCGGCGCCTGGCGCGACAGCCACCCCACCCGCGCCGACGCCCGCGCCGTATTCGTCTGCCACTCCATGGGCGGACTCATCGCCCGCCACTACATCGAACACCACAACGGCGCCGACCACACCAAAGCCCTCATCACCATCGGCACTCCCTACCGCGGCGCCGCCAGAGCCGTCGACCAACTCGTCAACGGCGTCCGCAAAAACATCGGCCCCTTCGGCATCGACGTCACCAACTTCGCCCGGAGCTTGCCCTCCATCCACCAACTCCTGCCCGACTACGCCTGCATCGAACACACAGGCACCCTGTACCGCCTCGACGAAATCACCCTCCCCGACCTCAATTCGACCATGCTCGCCGACGGTCTGGCCTTCCACAACGAACTCACCACCGTCGAAACCCAGAGGCCGGCCAGCCTCGACACCACCCACGCCATCATCGGTGTCCGCCAAACTACCGCCACCACCCTGCGACTCGACAACGGACACCTCGAAGCCCTCGACACCATCGATGGCGACAACGACTACGGCGACGCCACCGTTCCCCTCACCGGTGCCCTTCGACACGACCTGCACCCCGACACCAACCGCGTCCGCCGTGTCGTGGAAAACCACGGCGCACTCCAGAACCACCCCGCTGTCCTCGACGAAATCGAATCCATCCTCACCGCCCCCGTCCGCCGACGCGCAACCGGAACCATCCCCATCCGCGTCACCGCCCCCGAACTCCTCACCACCGGCGAACCACTTACCGCCACCATCGACATCGAACCCGGCGACCACCGCACCCCCGCCATCAAAGCCCAACTCATCGCCGAGAACGGCACCCACACCCACCCCACCCAACAACCCCGCATCCGCAACAACCAAGCCCAGATCACCTTCCCGGCACTCCCACCCGGCGCGCACGCCCTCCTCATCACCGGCACCACCACCCCCACCCCCATAACCCCCGTCACCCACACCCTGCTCGTCTGGCAATAACAACCCGTTCGAGCACCACCACACGATCACCGCCCGGGTCAGGCAAGACAAGTGCGCAACCCCACGACAGTCCGGTCTCGGCGGACACAACGGGACCGGGATGACAGCACCCGCAAACAGGATCGAATACCAAAACGGGGGGTGAACGCGGGGCCAGACACAACAAAACAGGTCAGGCCCGGTCTTAGACCGGGCCTGACCTGTTATTTCTGTGGAGCTAAGGGGACTCGAACCCCTGACCCCCACTCAGCGGTTCGAGTATCCCTTGATCACTGACGAGCGGCCTCCGGTTGGTAGTCGGCTTCGATCCTCAGCGGACCCGCGCGAAACCGCAGACCGTCACCGATCCCAACTTCGACACGCCCTGCCGCGTGGGCACTTCAAAGAAGGGGAACAGAAACCATCCCGACCGGCCGACCAGCATCGTCAGATCGAATAGGAATCCGCGATGACCAGGTGTTTTCCGGTTGCCCATGTTTTGTGTGTCCTGCCGAGGGCACGAACCTGCGACGTTCAACCGACGAACCATAGCGCAGACCGATGCGCCATACCCACAGGCGAACCGGTTGCAGCGGCCAGCAAGTTCGGATCGGAATTCTTGGCGTATTTCGGTCGCGGCCCGCAAACTATGACAAGTCAGGCACGGTGACCGTGCCTGACCTGATGGTTACGCTCCCCCACCTGGACTCGAACCAGAAACCTGCCGATCAGGGGATGGTCACTCGGCTCGCGAGCCACCGGCCGTCCACCAGTTCCATGGTCATCTGTACGCGGCTGCGGTCGATCCGGGGATCGGCCGCGGCCGCGTTGCTCACCGTCTGATCGATGAACAGCAGCACCTCGACCTTGTCCGGCTGCGCGGATTTGACCGCCGCGTCCAGCACGGTGCCCTTGCCTGCCGCCTTGTTCTCGACGAGCAGCTGACGCAACTGGCCGCTGGAGCGGGTGTACATGTCCTTGAACTCGCCGGTGGACCCGTCGAGTACCGCGGTGAAATCGTGGTCCAGGTTGCCGGAATCGACACTGGTCAGGGTGACGGCGTAGGCGCGCGCCGCGGCGAGGCCGGCCGCGGCCGCGGACTCGGTGTCGCTGTCCTGCTTCAGTTTCCATCCGAAGACCGCCGCGAGCACGACCGCGATAACGGCGACGGCGATCAGCAGGGGGATACGGATCTTTCGCCAGATCAGCAGGGCGATCATGCGCCGGATCTGCCATTTCGTCGGCAGCACCGCCTCGGGCTGCGGAGCGGCCGTGGGAGATTCGGCAGCCGCGGTGGTGGTGTCGGCGGGCTTCTCGGTGCCGGGATCGGATTCGGTGATCGCGTCGGCGGTGGTGTCGGTCTTCTCGGTCATCACGGGTCCTCGCTTCTACGCAACGTACTGAGGGAGCTGTCTTCACTTGGGGGGTGCGGGTATCTCCTGGCCGGAATCGGCCAGTGGCAACGGAATCGGCAGGGAGAAGGGTCCGGTGGGCGTCACGGTGGCGGTCCGGTCGGCCGGCTCGCCGGGCGGCGGCGGGCCGGGGACCCGTTCGCCCGGCGGACGCGGCGCGTTGTGCGCGCCGCGGACCAGCAGCGACGGATCGGTGTCGGCGCAATAGGTGTAGAGGTAGGGCTCGACGTAGTTGTTGAGCGATGGCGCCTGGCGGGGCAGATCGTAGGTGCAGGTGCGCCGTGGATACAGGCTCACCAGGCCCCAGAAGCCGCCGTCGTGGATCACGGTCACCAGCGCGTCGAGCGTGGAGCCTGCGCGTTGGGTCGGGAAGAAGAACTCCTGGAGAGCCGGGACGCGCGTCGTGGTCATCGACGCAACGGTCGACAGGTTCGTCAGCAGCGAAACCACCGCCGTGGAATTGTCCGCCACCATCGTGTCCAGCGCGGCGAGTGTGCCCGGCGTGGTGTGCAGGAGCTCGGTGTATCCGCCGGTCTTCGCCTCGACGCCGCGCGCCGAGGCGGCCAGATCGGCGGCGAATCGGTCGAGGGCGACCGATCCCGAGCCCACCGTCGACAGCACCGTGCGGCTGTCGCGGATCAGCGACACCGTCTGTGGCAGCACGGTGTCCAGTGTCGACACCAGGAAGATGCCGCCGTCGAGCACATCGGCCAGTTTCTGTGGGCCGCCGGGGCCGGAGCCCAGTTCGTCGAGCACGGCGGTGAGGCGGGCGGGATCGACCTGCGCCAGGGTGCTGTCCAGCGTGCCCAGCATGCGCCACAGCGGTGTCGGCACCGCCGTGCGGTCCTGGGTGATCACCGTGCCGTCGTCCAGATACGGCCCGGCAGATCGCCGCGGTCGGAAGTCGAGGAACTGCTCACCGGCGGTCGACAGGCTCGTCACCTCGACCGTGCCGTCGTCGGGCACCCTGACGCCGGCGTCGATGCGGGCCAGCGCCACCACCCCGCCGGGAGCGAAGTCGACCGCCGCGACCTCGCCGATCGGCACGCCACGCAACGTGACGTCCTGCCCGGGGAGCAGTCCACCGGATTCGGTGAGATGCACCCGGACCGTGATCGTCGCCGCGGTCGGGTCGACGCCGAGGGCACCGAAGACCAGATAGGTGGAACCGACCACCGCGGTCGTGGCGAGTGCGATCGCCGACACCGCGTGCCGGTACCGTGTCCCACCGCGGACCAGGCCGACCAGCAGGCGCGCGGGCAGGTCCGCGGTGGCGACCATCGCGCGACGCAGGCTCACCGGCCGGGTCCCAGCACGCGTTCGCGCAGCCGCAGCAGCGTGTAGGTCAGGGACCCGACCATCGCCTGCCAGTCGCTCGCGTCGGGGATCCGGCTGCCGGGATCGGCTTCGTGCCTGGGATCGGCCAGCGCGCCGATCGCGAAGTCCTGCAGGTCCACGTTTCCGTGGGCGGAGGTGCCGCTGCTCAGTTTGATGATCGAGGGCAGCAGCTTGTTCATCGCGACCAGGCTGGTCGACGGGTCGAGGATGGCGTCGTTGAGGCCCGCCGAGATCCGGTCGAGATTGCCGATGAGGCCGCCGATCTCGCCACCGCGCAGCACCGGGAACTTCGCCAGCTCGGCGGTGACACCGTCGATCCGGCGGACCATGTCGAGCATCTGGGGCGCGTTCGCGTCGACGACGGTCGAGGTCGGGCCCGCCGCGGCGACGAAGTCATCGATCACCTGGCGATCCCTGGCGAGTTCGCCCACCAGCCGGTCGGTTTCGGTGAGGGCGCGGCGGATGTCGTCGGATCTGGCCGACAGCGCGGTCACCAGGGCCCGCGATTGCTCGATCAGGTCGCCGAGCCGGTCACCGCGATCGCCCACGGCCCGGCCGAACCCGTTGACCACGGTGGTCATATTGCGGATCGCGCCGCCGTTGACCAGCAGGGACGCCGTCGTCAGCAGTTCCTCGACGGTCGCCGCCGCCGAGGTCTGCCCGACGTCGATGGTGTCGCCGTCCCGCATGGTCGCCGTCGCGAGCCCGGAATCGGCCGGGGCGTCCAGGGCCACGTAGACATCGCCGAGCGGTGTCGCGGTGCGCAACTGGGCGCGGGTGCCGACCGGCAACGCGACATCGGCCCGGATGGTCAAGTGCACCACGGCCCGGTAGTCGGCGACCGTCATCTCGCGCACCTCGCCGACATCTGCACCGGCCAGCCGCACCTTGGCCTTGTCGGGCAGATTCAGCGCATTGGTGAAACTCGCGGTGATCGTATAGCCCGGCGCTCCGGAGCCGCGCGCGGACAGCGGCAGATCCCCCAGTCCCACACCGCATCCGGTGGTCAGCACGAGCAACGCCGCGGCACCGGCTGCGGTCCCCAGAACGGAATTTCTACTCATCGAGGCAACCTGCTCATCGCTTCCAGCATGTCGGTGACCCCGAAGTCGGGGCCGAAGTCCTGCAAGGTCCCGGTGCTGCAGCCCAGTTGGCGGAGGCCGAGGATGTTGCAGACCTCCTTGACCATCTGCCCGTCGAACACCACGCTGTCGGTCAGCGCGTGGATGCGCGCGCCGCCGGTCTGCTGATCGACCGTGTTGTAGCCGTTGGCCATCAGCATCGGGGTGACGTCGAGGAACTCGGCGAGCTGATCGCGGTAGTCGGCCAGGGCTTTGATGACCGTCGCCGAATCGGTGACCGCCGAGTTCAGCGCCGCCCGGTTGTCGACGAGCAGTTCGTCGGCTTGGCGCATGACCGCGACGATCTGAGCCCCGGTGGTGCCCGCCCCGATGTCGAGCTGGGCCAGCATGTCACCGAGCTGGACCGACGCCGCGCCGAATTCACGGATGGTCTGGTCACCACGGGACGCGGCCGCGACCAGCGCCGCCAGCTCGTTCACGATCTGGGTGACCGTGTCGCGGGTCTGGGCGCCCGCGTCGTCGCCGAGGCGCAGGGCACGCGACAGCTCGTCCATGGTGGCCCGCAATTGATCGCCGTTGCCCGCGGTCGCCGAGGACGCGACCGCGAGCAGCCGGGCGATCGGGCCGTCTCCCGGCTCGGCACCGGACAGCCCGCCGGACATCCGGTCGGCCATCGAGAGCAGCCGGTCGATGCCGACCGGCGTCCTGGTGTGGTCCGGTGCGAGCACGGCGCCGTCACGCAGGACCGGTCCGCCGCGGTAGACCGGGGTGAACTCCACGTGCCGGTCGGTCAGCACCGAGGTGGACACGGTCACCGCGGTCGCGTCGGCCGGGATCGGGGTCGCACCGTCGACCCGCATGCGCACCTCGACGTAGGCCCCGGCGGGCGTGATCGCGGTGACCTCGCCGATCGGCATCCCCAGCACGGCGACCGCGTTGCCGACATATAGACCCGCGGCGTCGTCGAATCGCGCCACCACGGTGATGTCGTCGGGCTCGGTGCGCAGCGGTCCGCCCGCGCACCCGGCGAGGACACAGATCGCGAACAGCGCCAGCGCGCGCAGCACGATGGTCGGCGACATCATCGGCACTCCCCGAAGTATTTCGGCAGGCTCTGCTGCGCGGCCTGTCCGCTCAGCGCGCACATCCAGGAGTCGACGAGGACGCCCGCGGGAGCGTTGAAGTCGACCGAATTCCCGTTGCCCGCCGCGTTGGCGAGGTTGCGCACCGACACCGGCAGGATCTCGAGGGTGTTGCGCAGCAGGTCGTCGTGCCGGGCGAGCGAGCCGAGCAGCCCGTTCAGCCCGACGATCAGCTCGTCGACGCGGGGCCGGTCGTCGACGACGATCGCGCGCACCTGTTCGACCAGCCGGGTCGTCGCCGTCATCAGCAGTTCGATCACCTGCCGGCGCGCGGCGATATCGGTCAGCAGGTCCCGGCCCGAGGTCGCGATCGCGGTGAGGTCGGACTGCTGCGCGGTCACCGTCGCGGTGAGGTTGCGCACCCCGGCCAGCAGCGAACCGAGCTCCCCGCGCCGGCTCGCGAGAATGCCCGCCAGGGTCCGGATGTCGCCGAGCACCCCCGGCAGCACGGCCGGGACGCCGTCGAGCTGGGTGGCGAGCAGTTCCAGCGACCGGCCGACCTGCTCGGCGTCGATCTGTTCGAAAGTGGTGGTGGCGTTCTCCAGCGATTGCTGCAGATCGTAGGGAACAGCGGTGCGCGACAGCCCTATTCGGCGATCGGTCAGCTCGCCGGGGCCGGCGGGGCGCAGCTCGACGTAGCGGGCACCGAGCAGAGTGGTCAGCTTGATCGCGGCGGAGGTCTCGGTGCCCAGGGTGACCTGGTCGTCGACGCGCATCCGGACCACGACCCGGTCGCCTGCCAGGCGCTGGCCGGTGACCTCGCCGACCGGAACTCCGGCCACGGTCACACCGTCACCGACGCGCAGGCCGGCCGACTGGGCGAACTCGGCTTCGTAGCTGCGCTCACCGACGCCGAGGGCGGATACCCCGAGCGCGGCCAGCAGCACCCCGGCGAGCACGGTGAGCGCGATGACCCCGAGTACCCGGGGACGTTGTTCTTCGAGTGGGCGGCCGACCGCGACGAGGCGCCGGAGCCCGGGTGGGATCGTCATGAGTGGTTCACCTACACATCGGCGATTGCTGGACGGTGCCGGACGGGGTCGCGTAGCGGACGATCGCGGGCACGAGATCCGACAGCGCGGGGACAGCGGTGAAGCCGAGATTGCACAGGTAGACATTCATGTTCGCGCCCTCCTGGCTCACCCGGGCGATTCCCTTCAGCAGCACCGGGAGGTTGAAGCCCAGGTAGGCGAACTGATCCTTGTTCTGCTCGAAGTGCCGGGTGAAGCCCGGCTCCCGGGTCAGCAGCCGTTCCAGGGCGGGCCGGTCCTGGGCGACGACGGTCGCCATCCGGTCGGCGACCCCGGACGCCTCGGTCAGGGTCGTCATCAGCTCGGCGCGGTGGCGGGCCAGCCCGTCGACGATGGCGCGGGTCCGGCTCAGCAGGGTGCCGAACTCCGCGCGGCGGGTGTCGAGGTGGGCTACGACCTGGTCGAGGTTGACGATCACCGAGCCCAACACCTGATCGGGACCCGCGAGTGACTGGGCGAGCGTGGACATCTGGGCGATGAGCGTGGTCAACGATCCCGCGTCGCCCTGCAGGGCCCGCACCAGCGCGGCGGTGACGTTGTCCACCTGCTGCGGGTCCAGGCCGCTGAACAACGGCTCGAATCCGTTGAGCAGGCCGGACAGGTCGAACGAGGGCTCGGTGCGCTCCACCGGAATCTGTGCGCCGCCGGACAATTCGGCGGCGGGCCCGGCCGCCGGGCGGGACAGGCCGAGATAGCGCTGGCCGATCACGTTCTGGTAGGTGATCGCGGCGGTGGTGTCGGCGTACAGGTGCTGCTCGACCGCGACCCGGAAGCGCACCCGGGCCAGGGTGCCGTCGAGTTCGACGGCGTCGACCCGGCCGACCCGCACACCCGCCATGCGGACATCGTCACCGGAACGCAGGCCGGTGGCATCGGTGAAGATCGCCGAGTACGACCTGGTCGTGCCGTCGACGCCGCGGTGCAGCGTCACGAATGTCATCCAGATGAGCGCGAACGCGACGACGAGAAACATGCCGAGTCCGACGACCGAGCGACGGGACTTCATCGCGGGACACCTCCTGTTCCGGGGATTCCGGTGGTGAGCAGTTGGGCGAGAACCTGTTCGGCGGCATTGGCGTCACCGCCGAGCACGCGGCCGATCAGGTCCTGTAGTTCCGGGGCGAGCACCGGTTTCGGTAGGGAACGCGGGTCCAGCGAGGCGGGTAGTGGCTGCGCGGTGGCCGATTCCGGTGCGGTCGAGCAGCTGGGACCGGCCAGGTCGCCGTAGCGCGGGCAGTCGGCACGGGTGTAGGGCGTGTCGGCGCTCAGCCGGATCTGGAACTTTCCGGTCCCGGTCTGGGTCCGCTCGTTCCAGAACTCGGCGAACCACACGTCGGACAGCTTCTTGATCCGTCCCGCGATCGGGCCGAAATGTGAACTGCCCGCGGCGAAGACGTCCAGGACCGGCGTCAGCTGATCGGTCGCGGTGACCATCTCGTCGACGTGGGCGCCGAGCCCACCGCCGACCGTCGACAAGGTCGCGGCACCCGCAGTGAGGACATCGCGCAGCGCGGCGTCCTGGGCCGCCACCGTCTGCATCGGGATCACCGAATGATGCAGCGCGTCCAGCAGATCGGGGGCGGCGGCGGCCAGGCCCTGCACCGAAGCGGTGAGCGCCGCGATCGTCGATGGTTCCCCCGGCGGTGCGATCTGCGCGGACAGCCCGGCGGTGATCCGTTCGAGCGCAGCGCCCGCCGCGACCAGGTCGCCACCGCGCCGGTCGGTGGCGTTGGCCACCGCCGCCAGCACGCCGACGGTGTCACTCGTGCCGATCCGGGCGGAGGCGGCGACGATGGCGCGCAGTTTGGTCAGCGCCGTCTGCAATTGCACGGTCGACAGGCTGTCGTCCTGCTCGATCGCGTCACCGGCCCGCAGCGGCCTGCCCGGCCCGTTGTCGACCAGCTGGACCGAGGAGACCGCGAAGACATTGCCCGGGACCACCCGCGCGGTGACGGTACTCGGGACATCGTCGATCCGCGCGGGATCGAGTTCCAGCAGCGCCCGGCTTGGGCGCCCCTCGGATCCGGGTGACACCTGGGCGACGGTCCCGATGAGGACGCCACGAAACTTGACGTCGGAGCGCGGTGGCAGGCCGTCGCCGACGTGCTGGAGCACCGCGACGACTTCGGTCTTCTCGTCGAACGTTCCCGACGATTTCAGCACGACCGCGGTGACCCCGCCCGCCACGAGAGCGGCGAGCACGACGCCCCGGACCAACAGCCAGAACAGGGAGGGTCCACGCCCGTCCTTGTCGAACATCACCGGTAGTTCACCCTCCCAGCCGGGCGCTGGTGCCGATACCCCACAGGGCCACGGTCAGCAGCAGATTGACGACGATCATCACCGAGATCGCGGCGCGCATTGCCCGGCCTGCCGCGATGCCGACACCCTGCGGGCCGCCGGCGGCGTAGTAGCCGTAGTAGCACTGGATCGTGGTGGTCAGCAGGACGAACACGATGGCCTTGCCCAGCGAATAGACGATGTCGGGTCCGCTGAGCACGAGCTGGAAGTAGTGGTGGTAGGTGCCGAGCGACAGCCCACCCGCCGCGCCGACCACGAATTCGACCGCCAGGTAGTTCATCGCCAGACAGACCAGGTACAGCGGCACGATCGCCACGACCGAGGCCAGCAGTTTGGTGCTCACCAGGTAGGGAATCGACCGGATGGCCATGGACTCCATCGCATCGATCTCCTCGGAGATCCCCATCGCCCCCAGCTGCGCGGTGAATCGGCACCCGGCCTGCGCGGCGAAGGCCAGCGAGGCCATGATCGGGGCCAGTTCCCTGGTCGAGGCGGTCGAGGCGACCAGCCCGATCGCCGGTTCCATCCCCAGCAGGTGCAAGGCGTTGTATCCCTCGAGCCCCACGATCGCGCCACCCGCGGCGCCGAGCACGATGATCACGCCCGCGGTACCGCCGCCGACGACGATCGAGCCGTTCCCCCACGCGATATCCGACAGGGTCCGCAAGAATTCCGCACGATAGTTGCGCAGCATCACCGGAATGGCGAGCACGGCCCGGACGAAGAAGGTGAGCATGTGGCCGAGCCGCATGAACACGATGCCGATTTCCTTCAGGAGCACGGCCGCCATCCGTATTCCGGGCGGGTAGTAGGTCGACGCCATTACAACCCCTGCCGCGGGAACAGCATCATGAATATCTGCGTGAACAGAACATTCACGATCATCAACAGCAGGATCGACGAAACCACCGTGGAATTCACCGAATTCGCGACGCCCGCCGACCCACCCTCGGTCGTGAGTCCCTTGTGACAGGCGACGATCGCGACGATCGCGCCGTACACCACGGCTTTGATCAAAGTCAGGACGAGGTCGCCGACGGTGGCGAACGACGCGAAGGTGGCCACGAAACTACCCGGCGCGCCGTCCTGCGCGAAGACATTGAAGACGTAGCCGGCCACGAAACCGACGAAACAGACCACGCCCGTGAGTGAGACGCCGATGAGGACAGCGGCGGCGAACCGCGGGACGACCATGCGCCGGATGACCGAGACACCCATGATCTCCATGGCGTCGAGTTCCTCGCGGATCTTGCGGGAGCCGAGGTCCGCGCAGATCGCGGAACCGACCGCCGCCGCCATCAGCAACGCGGCCACCATCGGGGCGCCTTGCCGGATGACGGCCAGGCCGCTGGCGGCGCCTGCCAGCGAGGTCGCACCCACCTGACCTGCCAGCAATCCGAACTGGATGGACAGGGTGACACCGATGGGCAGGGCGACGAAGATGGTCGGCAGCACCGCGGCCGATGCCATGAAGGCGGCCTGATCCACGGCTTCGCGGACCGCGAACCGGCCGGTGAGGATATCGGTGATCAGGAACTGCACGGTGCGCACCCCGAGGACGAATTGTCCACCGACGGTGCCGAGCGCGACGCCGGGGTGCCGGTCGAGGTATCCACGGAACCAGGAGCCGACTGCCCGGCTGGCCGGCATCGAGTAGGGCTGCTCAGTGTTTCCGTATCGCGTTCGCCCGGAATCACCGAGTGCGCCGACAGAATTGGATTTTTTCGACATCCGGCATTCCTGACGAATCGTGGGGACACGCCGAATCACCCGGGAAAAGCGAGTAATTCGATCAGCAGGTCGGCCGCCGTCGGTCAACGTCGGCCCATCGATGTGTACTTCGGCACGGTTACTGGCGCGCCGACGATCTCCGCTGCGCGTCCAGCCGGGCCGCACCAGGATCTACAGGACGATACTGTATCACTTACAGTTGGATCTACAACAGCATTTCAGACGAAGTCCGAACCGCCGTCGACATTGATGTTGGCGCCGGTCATGTAGGAGTTGCGCCGGGAGGCGAGAAAGGCGACGACCGGACCGATCTCGTCGGGCAGGCCGGCCCGCGGCAGTTGCGCGGGATGCCCGTAGTGCTCACCGATGGCCGCCATCAGCCGGTAGGGGTCCGCACTCTCGATGCCGACCGAACGAGCCCAGCCGAGCAGGGCCGGCGTCACGAAGGTGCCGGGCGAGACGACATTGACCAGGATCTCCTCCGGCGCGAGCAGCAGCGACAGATTCTTCGACACGCTGGTGACCATGGCTTTGGCGGCCGTGTAGGCCGCCAGCGACACGGATTGACGCTGCGTCGAGTGCGCGGAGAAGTTCACAATCCTCCCCCACGACGCCCGGCGCAGCAGCGGCAGCGCCGCGTTGACGCAGTGCACCACGGGCAGGACTCCGTGATCGAGGGCCTCGCGCCACTGCTCGCCGGTCAGCTCTTCCACGGTGCCGCGCACATCCGGCCCGACCGTGTTGATCAGCGCGTTGAGCTCGCCGTCCCAGCGCTCACCCAGCTGCCCGAACACCGCCGCCACCTGCTCGACATCGCGTACGTCGGCGACGAGACCGACCGCGTCCGCACTCCCCGAGCGGACGAGCTCGTCGGCGGCCGCCTCGACATCGGCGGCGGAGCGTCCGACCACCGCGACCCGCGCGCCCTCCTGCGCCAGACATCGCGCGGTCGCCAGCCCCATACCCCGGCTACCGCCGACCACGACCGTGGCCGCGTCGCGCAACCCCAGATCCATACCGCACCCGCTTCGTATCAAGGAGATCCCCGGGGCGCGACCTCGATATCGTGGCCGACAGACAGGCTCACCGGCCTCCTATTCGCCGTTACTGTAAAGCATCCAGTAAGGATCGTGAAGAGTTCTCCGGCATTTCCCCGGCGACGGCTGCACGCTGCGGGGATACACCCCGGGACACCGTCACCCCGATTCCTGACGGGCCGCACTCGCCGGCACCCTTCGACACTCGAGATACCGCTGGCCACAGCGGTTTACGTACGAGTTCGTTGACATTTTTCACTGACATCTGTCAACATCAGCACACCGCTCCACACGTTGACAGCGGTCGAGGGCAAGGGTTAGAACCCAGCCATGAGTACAACCCCGGAGCAGCACCAGGGCCGACAGGCCCGGCGGCTGCACACACGGCAGCGGGTGTTCGACGCGGCCATCGCCGAACTGAAGCAGACCGGCGTGGCCGATGCCGACATCAACGCCATCGCCGAGTCCGCCGGTGTCGCACGCGGCACCTTCTACTTCCACTTCCCCACCAAGGAGCATGTGCTGCTCGAACTCGAGCAGCGAGAAGAGTTCCGCATCGCCCGTGCGCTGGAACGATTCCGGCGCCGATCCCCCGATCTGCGCGACACCTTAGTCAGGACCATCCGGCTGGTCACCGAGCTGGAGCGACAGCTGGGCAGCCTGCTGTTCAGAGATCTTCTCGCCATGCACTTCTCGCCGACGCGGCCGGTCGACGAGAGCTGGCGTGAGCATCCGCTGATCATCGTGCTGACCGAGGAGATCACCCGCGCCGGAGAGCGGGGCGAGGTACAGAACGCCGTCGAGTCGCACCACAGCGCGATGTTCTTCCTGCTCGGCCTCTACGGCCTGCTGACCTCGACCACGGGCACGAAAGCCCTGCGGCAGTCCGTACTCGACAGCTACCTCACCACCACACTGCGCAGCCTGGAGCCCCGATGAGGACGCACCGGCCGCACCGACAGACAGAGAGAGCCCAGCATGCTGCTCGACATCGTCCGACTGATCCTGACCTGGGGAGCGATGCTGCTGATCATCGCCTTCTGGTACTGGGTCATGAACAACATCGGCACCTTCTGACGAAGCACCGGCGCATTCCGCCGCACCGCGCGGTAACCCCTTGCCCGCGTGGACCTTAGAAGAAGAGAGTTCCCGTGAACGAACAAGATCGCCGGCGCAAACGTGCGCTGATCGTCTTCCAGATCGCCATCTACGGCTTCCTGCTGACGATGTTCCTGATCCAGATGCAGATGTACATGAACAGCGACTGGTAGGGACCGCCATGACCGCAACCGTCACCTTCGACCAGCACCACGAGGACAGCAGGCTCGCGCAGCGGCGCGCCGATCGCTGGCTCACCGCGGGCACCGCGCTGATGGGCACCTATGTCCTCGGGATCTTCGGCCTGCCACTGTTCCTGCGCGGGGTCTTGCTCCAGCGCAGGGCCCAGCGATCGGGGCTCTCCGTGCGGCCCGTGATCGTCACCCTGATCGGCTATCTCGTCATCCTGGACGCCTTCCTCAACACGGTCGGCTGGGCCCTCGACATCGGCGCCAGCCACACCCTGATCACCCGCGTGTTCTTCACCGCCTGGGGCAACTTCTTCGACGGCGGCTACTGGTGGCACTACAACGAACTCTGGATCGGCGGATCGGGCGCGCCGGGCGAGAAGGGCTGGGAGATCGCGTGCATCCTCGTCGTGTTCCCGATGCGCGTCGCCGCCGCGATCGCGTTCCTGCAGATGAAACGGTGGGGACACCAGTGGCTGACGGTGACCTGCTGGTTCGGCGTGGTCATCTGGGTCGGCTACATCGTGAACATGACCGTCTACGCCGACATCCGGTTCGACAGTGTCGTGCTGCCGGTCATCGGCTGGTGGCTCTACGACATCTTCTACATCACGCCGTTCCTGGCGATCCCCTACCTGCACTCCGTGAATCGCGAGATCTTCTCCGACTGAACCGGCCCCCGCTATCAGGAGCAACTCATGACCGACTCAGAATCCGGTGCCGGACAGGATCTTCCGCTCGGCACCACCCCGACGTTCGCCCGCATGCACAAGTTCCTCAAACGCGGCATCTTCGTGTGTCTGTTCGCCCTCGTCATCGAGGGCGCGTTCACGGTGCCCGCGCTGGCTCTCTGGTACGGGTGGCCGACCTTGTCGCTGCACGAGATCTGTGACGAGATGATCAAGGTCCGCTATTCCGACGACACGTTGACCTGCGAATATCCTGCGGCGTTCAACGCGCCGCCGCTGGGCGGCCAGGCCGAGGGCGCCGGGCAGACCACCGCCCGCGACGAGTGGGGCGTGCAGCCCAAACCCGGGTGGGAACGCATCGGCTTCCGCGAACTGGTGCGACACCACGACGAGCGCATCGCCCGGCAACAGGCCGAGCGGGCCGGTCGGTGAGTCCGCAGATACCGCATCCGGCGCGTGTCCTCGTCGAGGGCACGCGCCGGGCGGTGCGCACGGCCCGCAATCGCAGGTCCCCCGGTGCTTCGCGGGTGCCCTCGCAGCTCACCGACATCACACCGGCGTGGCTGGCCACCGCGCTCGGCAAACCCGTGGGGTCGATCCGGGCGATCACCGTCCTCGACAGCCATTCCGGCACCGCGGCCAGGGCCCGCATCGGTGTCGATGCCGACGACGACAGCATTCCCGACCGCCTGTTCGTGAAGCTGCCGCCGAGCGACTATCCGCAGCATGTCCTGCTCGATCTGTTCGGGCTGGCAGAGAAGGAGGTCCTCGCCTATCGGGCGCTGGGCGAGGACCCACCGGTGCGGATCCCGCGATGCCATGCGGCGGAGTCGGATCCACGGCGGTCGCGTTTCGCGCTGGTGCTCGAGGATCTCACCGCGACCGCACGGTTCCGGACCGTCGTCGACACGGTGAGCCGAGCCGAGGCCGAAGCAGTCGTCGACGCGATGGCCGACCTGCACTCGGTGTTCTGGAACAGCGACCGCTTCGCGGGTGACCTCGCTCCCCTCGCCCACCGCCCGGCGTTCGAGACGCACCTGGGGACGATGATCCGCAGGCTCCTGCTGCGAAACATCAAGGGACACACCGCCGACATGATCCCTGAAGCGGTCGCGCGGGCTTGCCGGATCTTCTATCTCCGCAGCGCCGAGATGGATACCTTGTGGGCGAGCCTGCCACAGACCCTGCTGCACGGCGACCCACACCTGGGCAACCTGTTCTTCGAGGACGACGGGCCGGGGTTCCTCGATTGGCAGATCGCGTCCGCCGGTGCGGGAATCCGCGATGTCGCGTATTTCCTGACTGCGTCTGTGGATCCGGCCTTGCTGCGCACGATCGAGCGAGCACTGGTCCAGCGGTATGTCGACCGGCTCGCCGCCGCGGGAATCGCGGTCGACGGTGCGCGGTGGTGGACGCTGTATCGGGCAGCGACCACCGACTGGTTCCTGGCCGCGGTGTGCACTGCCGAGGCCGGTGCGCGGATGCAGCCGCTGGAGGTGTCCAGGGAAGGTGTCCGCCGCGCGGTCGCGGCGGTCGAAGCGCACGACAGTTTCCGTGTGCTGACCGCGCTCGTGGACGGCCGGTGACCTCGCCGTCCCGAACCAGCGGAATCAGGTGAGGCGGATCGGTCAGGGCTGGGCTCTCGAGTCCGTGCCGATGTCGTCGATCAGGTTCCACCGCGACGCCGTCGCGGTATCGATGGGGTCGCCGGTGAGCATCATCCAGGCCGCACGCCAACGCCCGATCCGCCGGGGGATGCTCACCGTGCCCCCGGCGCCGGGGACCAGTCCCATCGCGATCTCGGGCAACCGGAACCGGGTGCCCGGCGCGGCGACGAGCCGTCCGGCGAAGGCCGCCATCTCGATGCCCGCGCCGATGCACGCACCCTGGACGTGCACGACGGTCCGATCGCGCAGCCGGTCGATGATGCGCCACGGCGCGCGCTCGAGCCGGACCTCGTAGGCGGCGACGACGTCGGTGGCGGTGCCGAACTCGTCGAGATCGCCGCCACTACAGAACACCGGACCCGCCCCGGCTATCCGCACCCGCTCGATCGCGGGGTCGAGTTCGGCCAAGCGCAGCACCTCGAGGAGTTCCTCGCGCAGGCGCGCGCTCAGGGCGTTGCGACGTTCGGCATGATCGAGAACGAGCGCGAGCTCCGCGCCGGAGCGGTCGAATCGCACCAGTGGGCGGTCGGGGAAGGTCACCGGACGCGGACCGCCCCGGCCACGTAGCCAGGTCCGGAACTCGGTGCCCGCCAGCAGCATCGAGTACACCGCTGCCTCGCTGCTCAGCGCGACAGTGGTGTCCGCGACGCCGGTCTGGCGCAGGAGCCTGCCCAACGCCACGCTCGCCCGCGGATTGTGTCGCGTCGCTTCCTCGAGCTGCCGTACGGCCGCGTCGGGATCGGGATGGGTCACGACCTGGCGGGATGTCTCCGGACCGTCGCTCAAGGTCAGGGTCAGCGCGTCCAGGAGCGGGGACACCGCGGGCGGGGCCGCACCGCGCAGGACGCCGACGGTGAGGCACAGCGAACCCGATAGCAGGGCCGCCGTGTCGGCGATCCGGGCGGGCGACGCGTCGGCCCAGTCGTCCAGCGGCAGGACCAGCAGTGGCTGTACCGGCGTTCCGTCCGCGTCGAGATCGAGTTCGAAGTCCACCGGCGCCGGGTCGCTCACATATCGGCTCACCGGCCCATCGTGGCACGTCGGCTGTCGTGTCCTTCGCCCTAGTATCGAGCTGTGCCTTTCACCCGCTCGTCCCAGTCCGGTTCACCGGTGGTGGACTGGTCCGACAGTGGTGTGGTCGCGCTGACCGGACGGCCCGACGGGCCCGTGCTGATGCCGCCCGGGCGGGCAGCGACGCACGCTCGGGAGCTGATCTCCGTCCTCGCTTCCGCTACCGGGACATCGATCGGGCTCGACGGCGCGCGCCTGCTCGGCGAACGCGCCGCGCTCACCGGGCTGCGCCGCGGTGGCGCGGTCTCGGCGGGCCGCCATTGCCGACTGCTGCGCACCGCCGACGGCTGGGCCGCGGTGTCGTGTGCCCGGCCCGGCGACGCCGACCTCATCGGCGCGCTCGTCGGCGTGAATCTCGACGGCGCGGATCCCTGGCCCGCGCTGACGCGCTGGGCCCGCGAGCATCCCGGCACCGAGCTGGGCGATCGCGCCGAACTGCTCGGTCTCGCGGCAGGTCCCGTCCGCACCCGCGCCGACCGCACAGTCCCGGGGCTCCCGGTTACCTCCGACCTTCGCCCGCCCGCTGCAACGCCATGGCCCGGGATGACAGCTCGCCCGGTCGCCGGACTCCTCGTCGTGGATTTCAGCGCACTGTGGGCGGGTCCGCTCTGCGCGCATCTGCTCGGGCTGGCCGGTGCCCGCGTCGTCAAGGTCGAAACGCCTCACCGCCCGGACGGCGCGCGGCGGGGCAATCCCGAGTTCTACGCGCTGCTGCACCACGGCCACGAGTCCGTGGTGCTCGATCCCGGGGAACCGGGTGGCAGACGCGCGCTCGCCGCGCTCGTCGACGCGGCCGACATCGTCATCGAGTCCTCCCGACCCAGGGCGCTGGCCGGATTCGGTCTCGACGCCACCCGCGCGGTCGCCCGCGGGACTTGCTGGATCTCGATCACGGCGGCGGGCCGATCCTCGCACCGGGTGGGTTTCGGCGACGACATCGCCGCGACCGCCGGTCTGCTCGCCCACGACATCGGCACGAACACACCGGTGTTCGTCGGTGACGCGATCGCGGACCCGCTGACCGGCATCACCGCCGCCGCGCTCGCGGCCTCGGCGCCTGCCGACGGATCCGGCGTGCTCTGGGACCTCTCGATGACCGACGTCGTCACGGCGACCCTGACCGACGAACCGGCCGCACACCTCCGGCGCGACGGCGAGCAGTGGATCGCCGACACCGAGGAGGGCCCGGTGCCGGTGGCCGACCCCACTCCCCGGGCACCGGCCGGTCCCGCACCGGAATCCGGCGCCGACACCGCCGGAGTGCTCGGCTCCCTCCGGATTCCGGTCCCGTGACCGTCATCGTGATCCGGCACGCCGAGGTCGACGGCGTCCCCGATCTGGATGTGCGGCTCCGCGACGGACGCGTGGATCAGCTCGGCCGGAACCTGTCCGCCCGAGATGCCGCGGAGGTGATCGACGCACACGGTGGTGCGCTGATCCCCGGTCTGCACGACCATCACCTCCACCTGCACGCGATTGCCGCCGACGCGACCTCCACGGCGTGCGGACCACCCACGGTCCGGGACCGCGCCGCCCTAGCGACGGCGTTGGCAGCCGCGCCCGGTGACGAACACGGCTGGGTGCGCGGCACCGGCTACGTCGACACCGTCGCGGGCGATCTCGACGCAGCGGCACTGGACGCGCTGTATTCTGCGCGCCCTGTCCGCATTCAGCATCGCAGCGGCGCGATGTGGATCCTGAACACCGCCGCCCTCACCACCGCGGGAATCAGCGGCCCCGCGCATCCGGGCGTCGAATGCGGCACCGACGGGCTTCCGACCGGCCGGATCTGGCGGGCGGACCCGTGGCTGCGCACCCGGCTGCCGCACACCGGGCCGCCGCGGCTCGACGGGGTGGGCGCGACCCTCACGGGATTCGGGATCACCGGGGTCACCGACGCCACGCCGGACCTGTCCGATCGATCACACGCGGCGCTGGTCTCCGCCGTGGCCGACGGCGCTCTACCCCAACGGGTTTCGCTGCTGGGTGCCCCACTCGGCCGCGTGTGGGAGTACACCGATCGCGTCGGCGCCGGACCCTACAAGATCGTGCTGGCCGATTCCGGACTCCCGCTGTTCGACGACCTCGTCGCGCGCGTCCGCGCCGCACACGCGGACCGCCGCGCTGTCGCGGTCCACTGCGTGACCCGCGAGGCGCTGGTCCTGCTGATGGCCACGCTGGACGTCGCAGGGTCGTTTCCCGGAGACCGCATCGAGCACGCGGCTATCGTGCCTGCCGACATCATCGACGCCCTCGCGGGCCGGGGCGTGCGCGTGGTCACCCAGCCCGGATTTCTCGCTCAGCGCGGCAGCTACTACCGCGACCACCTCGCCGACGGCGACCTGGCCGATCTCTACCGCTGTCGCACCCTGCTCGACGCCGGTGTGGGTGTCGCGCTGTCGAGTGACGCGCCGTACGGTCCGATGGATCCCTGGGCCGTCATCGCGGCCGCCGTCCACCGCCGCCCGGAAACGGGCGAGGTCCTCGGTCCGGAGGAATGTCTCTCCCCCACACAGGCACTCGATGCCTACCTCGCGCCGCTGGACGATCCCGGCGGCCCGCCCCGGCGCGTCCAGCCGGGCGCTCCCGCCGACCTCGTGCTGCTCCATGAACCGCTGCGCGGCGGGCTCGCTGCCGGCTCGGCCGACGTGGTCCGCCGGACGTTCCTCACCCGGGCTGCGACGTAACCACCGCTCGCCGGCCCACCCCACGGCAGCGCGTCAGCGGCACCGCGTCGACGATCTCGGCTGTCGAGACGTGCCAACCGCAGGGCAGGCCACAAGTGCGAAAGAGCCTGCGCTCCACGACACCCCGGGAGAAGGCGCGCGTGGTGACCGACGCCTGCGCCGCGTATCCGCACGACGGGCACTTCTCGAAATAGTCCAGCAGGTCGTGGGTCGTGGTGCCGATCAGATCGCCGAGAACGGGCTCGTCGCCATCCATACCGGGCAACCGGGGCGATCCGGTTCCGGCGCCGTTGCGCTCGACCATCGAGCACCATCCTCTCGCGCGAACTAGTTACTGTCGATATTACAGTAACTAATTCAGTCTAGTGCCTTTTTCCCGGTCACCACGACCGGCGTAGCATCCGGGGCAGACTCGGACACCTGCTCGTCCACCCCGGAATCGGTGGCGGCGGAGCGCACCCGGCCGGGCGCCCAGAAGACGGTGACCACTGCCGCGGCGAGCACCCCGGTCCCCAGCACCGTGGCCGCCGCGCCCGACCCGTGGACGAACGCCTCCTCGATCTGCTCGACGAGCGGACGCGCCGCGGGCCCGAAGACCCCGGCCGCCTCCAGCGCCGCGGCAGGCGAGGCCGCCACCGGCGCGCGCAACTCCGGCGGCAGTGCCGCCACCACCGGGCCGATCCGCTCTCGGTACCCGGCCGCGAGCAGGCTCCCGACGACCGCGATCCCGATCGCCGCGCCCACCTCACGGGTCGCATCGTTGACAGCCGCGGCGACGCCGTGTTTGTGCGTCGGCACCGCGCCGACGATGGCCGCCGTGGCCGGTGTCGCGGACAGCGCGATACCGAAGCCGATCACGACCAACGCCCACAGCAATTCGACGTACCCGCTGCCTACCGACAGCCGGGCCAGACCGAACATGCCCACCGCGGTGACGGCCAGTCCCGACGCCATCATGGCGCGCAACCCGACGCGCTCCGACAGCCAGGGGGCGACCGGCGAGACCAGCATGAGGGGAACCATGATCGGCGCCACCGCCAGTGCCGCACCCAGCGGGCCGTACCCGAGCACCAGCTGCAGGTACTGCACGACCAGCATGAAAACGCCGAACACCACGAGGAACTGGGCCGTGATGGTGAACGCTCCGGAACCGAACCGCCGGTCGGCGAAGAGCCGCACATCCAGCATCGGCGCGTCGGCCCGCAATTCCACCGCGACGAACAACGCAGTCGCGCCGAGACCGACCGCGAGGAGAACGAGCACGAGGGGATCGCTCCACCCGACCAACGGCACCTCCGACGCCGCGAACACCACCGAGCCGATAGCCACCGCCCCGACCACCGCACCGGCCGTGTCGAACCGGAGTCGCGACTCCTCGACGGATTCGGCCACCGTGCACGCGGCCACGGCCAGAATCAGGCCGGCACCGGCCATCGCCACGAGAATGGCCGTCCACGACCACCACATCAGCAGGGCGCCCGCACCCAGCAGTCCGATCGCGCCACCGCAGGCCACCGCCGCCGCCCAGATTCCGACCGCCAGCCCACGGCGCGACGCGGGAAACTCCGCGGTCAGCAACGACAGGGTCGACGGCATGACCAGCGCTGCCCCGGCACCGGTGACCGCACGCGCGGCGATGAGCCAGACCGGGCCCGACACCACCAGCGGGATCAGCGAACCGGCGGCCAGGACGATCAAGCCCGCCACCATCATCCGGCGGCGCCCGTACCGATCGCCGAGGGCGCCACCCGGCAGCACCAGGCAGGCCAGTGCGAGGGTGTAGGAATCGGTGATCCAGGTCAATTGCTGCTGCGAGGCGCCGGTCGCGGTGGCGATGCTCGGCAGGGCTCCGTAGAGCGCGACCATGCCCGCGATCACGAG
This sequence comes from Nocardia sp. NPDC051833, assembly GCF_040681225.1. Classification (NCBI taxonomy): domain Bacteria; kingdom Bacillati; phylum Actinomycetota; class Actinomycetes; order Mycobacteriales; family Nocardiaceae; genus Nocardia; species Nocardia sp. NPDC051833. Next base: position 721,276 of record NZ_JBFAYK010000003.1, on the reverse strand, counting down.
CCCGACCGCGAGGCAGGCCACGAGCAGCGCCCAGACCCGGCCGGCGCCGAGCCTTTTCGAGTCGAGATTCCCTGTCATCCGACCCTCCACGATGCTCTGTCGAATCAGCTACTGTAATTATTCCAGTAGAACGTATCATCAGCTCGTGACCGACGTGCTGCACGACCTCATGACCTGCCTGGATCTGCGCGAACCCGATCCACGCGCGGGCCACACCGCACCCTCGCCGCCGGGCGCAGCGTCGCGGATGCTCACCGGAGCCAATCAGCAACTGCCGCACCGGCGCCTGTTCGGCGGCCAGCTCCTCGCCCAGTTCGTGCGCGCGGCACATGTCCACGCGCCGGACCGGTCGATCAAATCCCTGCACGCCCTGTTCACCAGGGAAGGGCGCACCGAGGACCCGGTCACCTATCTCATCGACCCCGTCCACCTCGGGCGCTCGTTCGGCGCGCTGACCGTCTCCGCGTGGCAGGGCGACCGAACGATCGCCACCTGCGCGATCTCCCTGCACAGCGACGAAGACGGCCCCGCGTATCAGCCGGACCACCCGGCCCTGTCGGCGCCCGGGCCCGAGCACCGCGTCGAGATCGAGCTCCTGCCCTGGGACACGCGAGCGACCTCGACACCCGACGACGGCGATGCCGGCGCCGACTTCGACCTGTGGATGCGCTTGCCCGGCAACGACTCCGGCGTCCGCGCGGCGCTCCTGGCCTATGCGAGCGACCTCCACGTGATCGCGACCGCGCTGCGATCGTTTCCCGGCATCGACCACCACGGCAACGGCCGGGACTTCACCTCCGCCACCACCTCGCACACGCTGTGGTTCCATCACCCGATGCCCACCGATGGCTGGCTGCTGCTGCGCCATCGTCCGGCGCTCGTCGGACGCGGCCGTTGCTACGGCCAGGGCGACGTCTTCGGCGAGGACGGCACCCTGATCGCCTCCTTCGCCCAGGAGTCGCTGCTGCGATTCCCCGCCGGCACGGCTCCCCGACCCCATCCTTGACCGTTACTGTATGGTTTACCGTAAATAAGACAATTACCCGTGGGGTGATCCAGGGCCACCGGGCCGTCCCGCCTTCGCCTCGCGCGCAGGGCGGCCCGGAGCGACAACCCAGCTCCCGAGGAGGGCGACTGTGAGCAGCACCGACGAACAATTCCGTGCCGCACCGATTTTCGATGCCGACCAGCACATGTACGAGAACCCCGACGCGCTGACGAGGTACCTGCCGGAGCGGTACGAGCGAGCGGTGCAGTTCGCCCAGATCGGCCGCCAGACCCGGATCGTGATCAACAACCAGGTCACCGACTTCATCCCGAACCCGACCTTCGAGCGGGTGGCCGCCCCCGGCGCGCACGAGAAGTTCTTCGCCGGGGAGAACACCGAGGGACTCACCCTGCGCGAGATGCAGGGCCCCGCGATCGACGCGCCCTCGGGAACCCGGAACCCAGCGGACCGGATCGCCGAGCTCGATCGCCAGGGTGTGGTCGAAGCGCTGAACTACCCCACCTTGGCCAGCCTGGTCGAGCATTCGGCCGCCGACGATCCCGCGCTGACGCTGGCGATCATCCACGCCCTCAACCAGTGGATGGCCGAACACTGGACCTACAACTACGAGAACCGCGTGTTCTCGACGCCGATCATCAACCTGTCCGAAGTCGATGCGGCACAGCGGGAACTCGCCTATGTCCTCGACCACGGCGCCAAGGCCGTGCTGATCAAGCCGGGACCGGTCAACGGGCTACACGGCTGGCGTTCGCCCGCCCTGCCGGAGTTCGACCCCTTCTGGCGCGAGGTGGAGTCCGCCGGTCTGCCCGTCGTCCTGCACGCGAGCTACCCGCCACTCGACAGCTACATCGCCCGCTGGGAACCGCCGCACACGGCGAACTTCATGGCGCAGAGCTCGTTCCGGTGGATGACCCTGGGGCATCGCGAGATCGCCGACATGATCACCAGCCTCATCTGCCACGGAACCCTGACCCGCTTCCCGAATCTCCGGATCGCCAGCGTCGAGAACGGCAGCTCGTGGATCCAGCCGCTGTTCCACGACTTCGAGGACCTCTACAAGAAGATGCCGCAGAACTTCCCCGAGCACCCGCACGAGGTGTTCCGGCGCAACATCTGGGTGAGCCCCTTCTGGGAGGGCTGCGTCGCCGACGTGGTCGACACGGTCGGGTGGGACAAGGTGCTCTTCGGGTCGGACTACCCGCACCCAGAAGGTCTCGCCGAGCCCCTCGGCTACTGGAAGTACGCCGAGGACATGGACGTGCAGCGGACCTACGATTTCATGGGCGACAACGCGCGGCGGTTCCTCGGCCTCCCGATCGCCAACCCCGCACCCACGCTGCGGTCCGCGCAGGCCACGCCCGATCCGGTGTAGTGCATCGGGCCGGTGCTCCCTACCCTGTGGAGCACCGGTGGGTGGTCATCGCGACCGCGCCGGCCGAACGGCGACCCGGATTGCGCTTCGACCGTAAGCTGGAACACGTTCTATATTGCATAGTTGTCGTCAGCGACAGGGGGAGACCGACCGTGGATCGCCACACCTCCACCGCCCGATGGAAACGACTCCGGGCCAGGTTCTCGCTGCACGATTTCCATCCGGATCTGCGTTCGATGGCGGCGGTCGCGCCGAGCCGCGCCGTTTCCCGCAGGTCGCTGCCGTTGTTGCGCGGGCTCGTCGGCCTTCTGCGGCTGCGCTCCTCTCCCCATGCCACCGAAGCGACCACCGATGCCGGGGTCCGGGTCCGGCTGCACCACCCGCGCCACCCGGTGGCCGGTCCGCTGCCCGCTCTGCTGTGGATTCACGGCGGAGGGTACGTCTTCGGCGTGCCGGAACAGGATGACGCGGTGTGCCGTGGTCTCGCCGAGTCTTTGGGAATAGTCGTCGCCGCGGTGGACTACCGGCTCGCCCCCGAGCATCCGTATCCCGCAGGCCTCGAGGACTGCTACGACGCGATGACCTGGCTCGCGCGGCGCTCCGACATCGACGCGCGACGGGTCGCGATCGGCGGCGCCAGCGCGGGCGGCGGCCTCGCCGCGGCCCTCGCGCTACTCGCCCGAGACCGCGGCGAGGTCGCACCCGTCTTCCAGCTGCTGGTCTACCCGATGCTCGACGACCGGACCTCGGCCCGGTCCGACCTGGACGACACCCGATGGCGGTTGTGGGATCGGCGCAGCAACCACTTCGGCTGGGCCGCCTATCTCGGCGACACCGATCCGGAGATCGCCGTACCGGCACGCCGCACCGACCTTTCCGGAACCGCGCCCGCCTGGATCGGCGTGGGCACCGCCGACTTGTTCCACGACGAGTCCACGGCGTACGCGAAACACCTGGCCGACGCCGGCGTCCCGTGCACCGTCGAGATCGTCACGGGCGCATTCCATGGTTTCGACCTGGTCCTACCGAAGGCACCGGTGTCGCGGTCGTTCTTCGCGAGTCAACGCGACGCGCTGCGCGCGGCGCTCGTCGACCGGGCCTTCCCCGTGCCGAGCCCGCACAATCCCGCCAGGTAGTCCTGTTCGGGAAATCCACCCTCCAACAGTGAATCTCCCCCCAAGCCAAAGAAGTGCCCGAGCCTGCCCTGGTCGCCGGCCTGTACCAATAGGCGGCTGACAGCTTCAAACGCGCCGCGCAGAGACGGAGGTCACGCGAGACTCAGCCCAGCCACTGCGCTAACGCATCGGCGAACTCTGGCGATCAGTCGGCGATGGAACAACAACGGCGGAGGGGGCCACGGTGGCGATCCAGAAGGTGACGAATCGAACTCGCTGGACGCTGCTCGCGCTATTCGTCGTCGGGCTCGGCACATTCGCGATCCTCCTTACCGCGCTGGACGAGTTGAACGACGACCACCCTGCACATGTGTCCGCTACCACACACCGAACCATCACGATCGCCGCGCCGACGCCTGCCACTTCTGTGGCTCCGACGTCCAGGACGCCGATAGTAAGTGAAGTGTTCTTCGCTCCCGGAACGTTCAGCATCGGAGACGTCATCAGCGGCGGCCCGCTGTCCTCAATCCCTCCCGGCAGGTATCGCGCCATACCTGTCGGCGCGGGCGGATACGTGACGCGATGCGCGGCGCTGCCGTGCACGCCGAACCACCCACACCACGTGGTCTCCACGGAACAGGTTGTGAGTGAAACCGTTCTCGATCTCGAGCCCAGCGACGCCGCCGTACTCACCTTCGAGGTGCGCTTGGTCCCGACGAGGTAAATCGCAACCTGACCCTCCGCGAGCACCAGGCCGTCGACCTCATGGAGGACCAGCAGACCGTCCCAGCATGCAAACAGCGCGTCGACGCCGAAGGCGGCCGTCGAGTTCCGGTGCCGGGCACCGGCCGTCAGCGTGGTCGAATTCTCCTAGTTCGAAGACGCGCCGGGCTGCGCACGAGGGGACAAAATGCAATCGATGACAGTCGCTGCCGACGACGGGACTTTGTTGCATGTCGGTGTAACCGGATATGGTCCGGACGTCGTGGTTCTGTCCGGCGGCCCGGGCTGCGTCCACTATCTCGAAGAAGACGCTCTGGCGCCGCGCGGGATGCGGGCGTGGTACCCGGAGCCCAGAGGTGTCGGACGCTCCCAAGGCGGCCCGCACGACCTCGCTCGGGCAGTCGCCGACATCGAGGCGGTGCGGCGAGCCGGAGGGGTCGACAGCTGGGTGGTGCTCGGCCATTCCTGGGGTTCGGATCTGGCGGTGCGCTATGCGTTGGATCATCCCAGCCGTGTCAGATTCGTGGTCGGCGTCGCCGGACACGGGCTACACAAAGACCGCACCTGGTCCGAGGCATACACGTCCTCGCGGCATCTGGAGGCCGACCTCAGGATCACCTGGGAATCAGCCGTTCATGCTGCCCTGACCGCGTCATTCGTCGACTGGATCCACGAACCCGACCTGCTCCGCCGCCTGGCAGATTCCACTGTCGCTATGACATTCATCGGCCCGCAGCACGACATCCGCCCGTCCTGGCCACTGCGGCAACTCGCCGCACTGCTACCCGCCGGCAGATTCGAGGAGCTACCCGGCGTCGCCCACAACCTGTGGTCGACCCATCCGCAGCAATGGGTCGACCTCCTTACCAGAACATGCGCGATGCCAAGCCTATCGGCGATCACACCACCACGGTCATAGGTCGATGTCGCCCCAGGACTTCTCGTGCATCGGTAGTTCAGAGCAGCCTGAATTCGCTGCTCGGTACCCTACGTCGCCCGACGATGGTCGCGGCAACGGACAACTAAGCACGATTCGGACAACGCTGGAAGCGGCGAATCAGTGCGTTGTCGAGGGCCCCGGCGGGAATCAAGGCGTGCAGGGTTGCCGCGGGCACGACAGGATGATCTGCATGGCGGACCCTTTGCGACTGCACGTCGGCGGCTACTACGACTCGGGGACACAGCGCTGGCCGGGGCCAGAACTGATCCTGACCACCGAGGGATGCTTGTTGCTCGTCGACCAGACCTCTCCGACAGCCGAGCAAGTCGCCGAGTTCGAAACTGCGGAAGCACAATTCGCCTGGCTCGACACCCGGCACAACGGAACCCTGCTCTATCGATTCGGCGAAAGCTCTTGGAAATGCCTGTCCTTCAATCCGCACGAGGACACCCCGCCAGGCAGGAGTCCCGGAACGCCGACGGTCCAAATTCGCCGGCACCTACCGGTTCTGGTCGGCCTGGCGGACGTTGATCGCTCACCAGTACTGGCCGTCCGCACAGTCTTATGGCCCGAGTACTTCGTCTCTGCGATCGGCGCGACAGTACTGAGACTTGCCGAACAAGCCTTCGACCACGACAGCCGGATCAACGAGGCCAACTACCTGTACTCGTTCGTCGGCAGCGAGCGGCTGGTCCAGCGTGCCGGGGTGCGCTGCCGGAACACGAACTGAAGCACGCCCGGTTGCTCTCACCCGCAGGATGGTTCGAGCAGCACGACGTGCCATACAGCAAGGGCGCACACCATCCGGCATATGCGTGCACTCACCGGCCGAGCCCGCGGCGCGGTTCCGAACGTCGTGTTCGCGGCATGAGCGTGCGTTCCCGGTGAATCAGCCTGTCATCCGATCCGCTCGAACCGAACTGCGCTTTGAAACCTGCCGCCCTCACGAAGATTCAGTGTCATGCGCCGGCCACTCCATATGCCGTCCACCTCAACTATGCAGTTGTACAGGTGGCTGGTCGAGGTGAAGGCGAGGCGATTACCGGCGCTGCGCGTGTACTGCGTGACGTGAACCCCATCGACCGGGGATTCCCTGCGAAGCCATGTCTCGATTTCGGGGCCATCCGCCGACGTGGGTGCGGGTTTGATCAGCACATCGAGAGCTGTTCCGTCCGGATAGAACCGAAACACCTGGACGTCTGCGGCGAAGATCCCCGATGGCCCGCGAGCGGATAGGCCGCGGCGGGTCCGGCTGCTGTGCTTGCTCATCAGTCACATACTGCCAGGACAACCTGGCTGTCAGCACACTCGAGGAAGCTCATACCCGGCTGCTGTCATTGGTCTCGCGGAGACGGCATACCGTGTGTGGGAATCGGCATTGCGGTGCGTTCGGCCCGGTGCGCTTTCTTCAACCGAGCGGGACCTGCCAACCAATCACTGTCGGGCCGCTCACGCACACGTCTTGTCCCGCGCGGAGTCCGGATCATTCAGGTAGCGACCAACTTCGGTGTCGATGCAGTCGTTCTCGTCACCGAAGACGACGGCGTGACCGTCGCCTTCACGAATGAGCAATGGACTGGTCATGTGCTTGGCCATCCGTTCGGCGTTCCCGAGCGGGGTTGTCGGGTCGTGGCGGGTGCCGACGAACAGAAGCCGTGCCGCGGAGCCCGCCCTTGCCAGTACCACCGGGAGGAGCTTGCCGGGAACGACTTTGCCTTCGAACGGCCATAGGTCGCAGTCCTCCAGCGGAAACTCGGTTGGCCGAGGTTCGTAGTTGTCATAGGTGGCTGCGTCGTATCTAGCTGCGGCGTCGTGCTGTCTGGCTGTGCGATCGGTGGTCGGGGCCGGCGGTGTCGGTACAGGTGATTGCGGTGAGCGCGTTGGTGCCTTCGCTGTCCTGGAAATCGGCCAAGCGGCGCACCGCAGTGCCGTCGCCGTGCCGCAGTGCCTGCAGCGCGGCCAGATACGGCTTCCAGGCCGACGGCCACAACAACCCGGTGTAGCTTGCGTCGAGAACGTCGGTTGCTTTCACCGGCGAGCCCCCGCGGACAGGTACGGGGCGCGCGTCGGCGTCGCGCAGCAACTGCTGGAAGATCTCCTCCGCGGCTGCCGGATCCGTACCCAGCGGGCATTCGGCGCCGTCGCGCCGATACTCGCCGACGCAGAACGAGGCTACTCGGGTGAATGTGGCTTGGTAGCCGCGTTCCTGCCCCAGGCGCATGTCGTTCGGCCGTTCTGCGATGTCGACGACGCCGTCCAGGATCGCGGCGCGGTAGTTGGCCGGAAAGCGCAGTGCGCACATCGCCGCGATCTGGGTGCCGTACGAGTAGGCGAGCAAGTTGATCCGCTCCTCTCCCAACACTGCGCGCAGGAGGTCGACATCGTTGGTCGCCTCGTCGGAACCTGTATGGCGCAACACGTCGAGCCCGGTGTCGGTCACGCAGGCGGCGACCTCGGTGCGCTCGGCTGCCTCGAGTGCCTCGGTGTCGTCTGCATTGAGGTCGAGGTCGGGGTCCAATCCGCCGGCGCATTGAATCAGTGGCGTGGACCGGCCTACCCCTCGGGGGTCGTAGGCGACGATGTCGAAGTGGGCGAGCACTTCTGGCGGGTAGGCGGCCTCGATCAAATCCAGTCCGGTCTGGCCGGGTCCGCCGCTGATCGCGAGCAGCGTGCCGGTCTTTTCTTCGGCGGCGGGCCGACGGGCCACCGCGAGCAGTACGGTCTGGGCGCCAGAGGACCCATCTGGTTGCACGTTTCGGTAGTCCAGTGGTGCCCTCACCTGCCCGCATTCCACGCCAGCCAACGTTTCGGCGAACCACTCGCCGGTCTTCCCTTCCTCGCAGGGTGCCCAGCCAACGGATTGTGTGTAATACGCGTCCAAGCCCAACGCAGCGCCGGCAGTACGGGACGCCGGCTGAACAGCAGCACAACCACTGACACCCGACACAACGGTCATGCTCATGGCGAGCGCGCGCACCGCCTTCCACGCCATCAACCCGACCGACCGGTACATTTCACCCACCGGGAGACGGTAGCAGCGCTCGACACGATCGGCTCACCACTCAGGGGAAGCATTCGATAGTGGGGGGTGCTGGCCATGTCCGAATTGCAAGTTGCATCGCCCCGTGACGACAGGTCGTTGTCACATACAAGTTGTCTGTCGACGGGGGAGGAACGCGCACCCTACTGGGACGTCGATCAAGTGCGCGAGCTCGCCGCGCCCCCTACGTGACCCCAGACCATATGCAGCCATACCTGCCGCGCGACTGGAAGTGGCGTACCACTAATCTCCTCGAACCACTGGAATTCGCATCCGCTCTGGGCTGCATTCGAATCCGCCCAACCTGTTGCCGGTCAAGCGTTGTGAGCAGGCGGCCTGTTTCGGCGGTTGCGCCATGTGCCGCGGTGTGCTTGGCAGTGCACGCCTTCAAAGTCGCCGGCTGCGCGTGCTTGGTCGGGCGTTAGGGCATGACCGACCACGGTTGGGGACCTACTGGCCGGGCTATCCTCACGGGTGCGGGGCCGATTCCGGCAAGACCACCGCGCTCAAGAATGCCGGTGAGTAGCTTTCCCTGCAACACGAACGCGTCAGCGAACGATCGAAAACTTCACGACACCCGATCGACCATCTGACCACAGCCGACCCAGGATCGGGCAGTAGCTACGTTCGAGGCGCAGTACCCCGGCGATTTTGACCGTCGGCGAACCTACCGCCGAACAGCGGCAACCGGGCGCGCGGGAACAGAGCATGCAGGTGTATTACGAGGACTGAACGGCTGCACCGAATTCCTTCCGGCGCTCCCTGTCGACGGCCTCCAAGCCCTGCTTCGAGCGGAATACGTTCGGCGCAGCAGTGATCTCATCCCTATCGGCGATCACACCCTTGTGCTCGAAAACTCCGAGGTACTCAGTCCAGGTCCCGACATCAGCTGTCAGCGATCGCAGCAACAAGCGCCGCGGGCCGTGACGCCCGAACAGGCGCCCAGTGGCGGGCAGACTTTCCAGCGTCGCATCAACCCGCTTGAAGAACCACAGGACATCGAACAACGCCTTCGTGTGGGGTTTGGCAGGGTCTGCGGAGCCATCAGGACCGAGGTCCCAGCCTTCCGGAAATTGTTCGGAGTGCCGGAAAGTCCCCATGAGGTGCCGCGCCTCCGACAGCGACCCGGACTGGAACGCGGTCAGCAACTCGTCCACGCGCCGAAACTGCGAATCTCGACGGCTCCCGATGTTGAGCCACAGAACCAGGGCTGCTATCACGACGCTCGCGACAGCTGTGAGAGTGCTCATGCCGCAACACTATTCGATAGCCGCGGCGTCGGCACTCGAAGACGAAGCGCTGTGATCGTCACGCACCGAGGCACTCCTCCCAGCCAGGCCAGATTCCTCAACCGAACAGACGTCTCGACCCGCCCCGGCTGTGGGCTAGGGCCCCGCGCACCAGGTAGGCGCTCAGCTCCCACGGAGCCCGGCGCTGGTGAATCGCCTCGACATAGTCGATCAACTTATGGCAGTTTCGTTCCAGCTCTCGGTCCAGTGCCTCGCCATCGGAGGCTGGGACGCGGGCCAGCCGGTCGAAGCTACACCCGCATGCGTGGAGGTGACGGGACTCGAACCCGCGACCTTCGCAGTTGCCCCGACCGTACACCGGGCCACCGACAAAACGTGATCCAAGGCCGCTCAGGCCGGCTCGGCCGACGCCGCAGGCTCCCGGGGTTCCGGTAGCAGCCGCCGAAGTAACAACGGACATGGGCTTGCCCCATATCCGCCCGATTTCGGCGGTTGCCCCCCAGTGGCGGCCGGGCGGTCCAGTGGAGGTGGCGCAAGGTCATCCATAGGTACCCGGGTCTGCGAGGCGCAGATCTCGTCGACCCCGGGCTTCCTCGACGCCTTCCGGCGTCGAGTTGCCGGTCCAAGTTCCGACAGCGAGGTAAGTGACGTATCCGGCCAGACCGATCGCGGCATGGCGAATGTCGCCGTAGTGCAGGGTGAATGCGGCCTGGTTGAGGGCTTTCGCGCCTGATGCGAGCCCGTAGATCAGTTTCGCGGGGACGGTGTAGATCTCACCGTCGGCGCCGATGGGCCAGTAGGCCGTAGTCGGGCTGGTTGTGAGCAGGATGTTGAGCTGGTCGAGCTCGATGCTCCACTTATCGGCGCTGGCGGCGCCAACCTCCTGATAGGACTTCTTGACCTGCACGAACTCGGCGAAGGCCAGGCGCAGCCGACCGCTATCTCGATAGACACTACGAGTCGGCGGTGGTATCGCCCAACGCATTCTGCCGACCCGATTCGAGGATCTCCCAGCGGCCAGCGTTGAAGGTCTTCTCAATATCACGGCTGTCGTTTCCGACAGTGATCGAGCCATCGTGATGCAGGATCACGAATGTTCCGTTGTCTGCAGCGATCGTGGCCGCTGCGGCGCTACCGAATGATGGGTCCGTCGTAGCAACAACGTGCGGTTGTTGGCGAGCGCCTGCGGGTGCCGCCATCTGAAGTTCACGTCCGACTCCGATCTGTACGAAGTACGACTCCAGTCGAGGGTCTAATGCACTCACCCCGAGTATCGGCAGGTCCGAGTAGCGGTCTGCAGAAGCGCCAGGCGGCCACAAGACCACACTGCATCGCCGCAAGGTCACCTCCAAAGGAGGGATGCGAATCCGCTGGTAGACCACCTATGAGGACGACGTTGGGCGCGTTCGTTCTGTGACCGTTTTTGTGACCGTTTTGAGGGTGATGAGCCGGTATCCAGGGTGATCCCCGGTGAACACAGCGGCCCCGCGCCGGATTTCTCCGACGCGGGGCCGCAAGCGAAAAGTACTGCTATGAGCTACTTTTCACACACTTGACACCCTACTTCTGCGCAGCCTTGAACTCGCGACGACGGCGGTGCAGGATCGGCTCGGTGTAGCCGTTGGGCTGCTTGGTGCCCTCGAGGACCAGTTCCTTGGCGGCCTGGAAGGCGATGCTGGCGTCGAAGTTCGGGGCCATCGGGGTGTATGCCTTGTCGCCGGCGTTCTGGCGGTCGACGACGGGGGCCATGCGCTCGAGGCTGGCGATCACGTCGGCCTCGGAGACGACGCCGTGGCGCAGCCAGTTGGCGACCAGCTGGCTCGAGATGCGCAGGGTGGCACGGTCTTCCATCAGGCCGATGTCGTTGATGTCGGGCACCTTGGAGCAGCCGACACCGTGGTCGATCCAGCGGACGACGTAGCCCAGGATGCCCTGGGAGTTGTTGTCCAGCTCCTGGCGCTTCTCCTCGTCGGACCAGTCGGTGGACTGGGCCAGCGGGATCTCCAGGATCTGGTCGACGGTGGCGCGCGGGCCACCCTTGGCGATCTCGGACTGCCGCTTGAACACGTCCACCAGGTGGTAGTGGGTGGCGTGCAGGGTGGCGGCGGTCGGCGAGGGCACCCACGCGGTGTTGGCGCCCGACTTCGGGTGCACGATCTTCTGCTCGAGCATGCCGGCCATCAGGTCGGGCATGGCCCACATGCCCTTGCCGATCTGGGCCTTGCCGGGCAGGCCCTTGGCCAGGCCGGTGTCGACGTTCCAGTCCTCGTAGGAGGCGATCCAGGTCTGGGCCTTCATCTCGGCCTTGCGGACCATCGGCCCGGCCTCCATGGAGGTGTGGATCTCGTCGCCGGTGCGGTCCAGGAAGCCGGTGTTGATGAACACCACGCGCTCCTTGGCGGCCTCGATCGACGCGGCGAGGTTGACCGTGGTGCGGCGCTCCTCGTCCATGATGCCGACCTTGAGGGTGTTGCGGGTCAGGCCGAGGATGTCCTCGATCCGGCCGAACAGCTCGTTGGTGAACGCGGCCTCGTCGGGGCCGTGCATCTTCGGCTTCACGATGTAGACCGAGCCGGTGCGGGTGTTGGCCAGCGTCGCGGTGCCGTTGAGCGAGTGCACGGCGATCAGCGAGGTGATCAGGCCGTCCATGATGCCCTCGGGGACCTCGTTGCCCTGGGCGTCGATGATCGCGTCGGAGGTCATCAGGTGGCCCACGTTGCGCACGAACAGCAGCGAACGGCCGTGCAGCACCAGCTCCGAGCCGTCGAGCGCGGTGTAGACGCGGTCGGGGTTCATGGTGCGGGTGAAGGTCTTGCCGTTCTTGGTGACCTCTTCGGCCAGGTCGCCCTTGTTCAGGCCGAGCCAGTTGCGGTAACAGACGACCTTGTCCTCGGCGTCGACCGCGGCGACCGAGTCCTCGAAGTCCATGATCGTGGTGAGCGCGGACTCGAGCACGATGTCCTTGACACCGGCGGTGTCGGTCGAGCCGATCGGCGAGTTCGCGTCGATCTGGATCTCGATGTGCAGGCCGTTGTGCTTGAGCAGCACCGAGGTCGGGGCCTCGGGGTCGCCCAGGTAGCCGACGAGCTGCGACGGGTCGGCCAGGCCGATGTCGGTGCCGTCTTCCAGGCCGATCTCGAGCTCGCCGTCGACGATCTTGTAGTACGACGAACCGATGTGCGAGCCGGTGATCAGGGTGACGGCGTCGTCGAGGAAGTTACGGCCCCACTCGATGACCTTGTCGCCGCGCACGCGGTTGTAGCCGGTGCCCTTCTCGGCGCCGTTGGCCTCGGAGATGGCGTCGGTGCCGTAGAGCGCGTCGTAGAGCGAGCCCCACCGCGCGTTGGCGGCGTTGATCGCGAAGCGCGCGTTCATCACCGGCACCACGAGCTGCGGGCCCGCGGTGGTGGCGATCTCGGCGTCGACGTTGCCGGTGCCGATCTGGAACGGGGCGGGCTCGGGGCGCAGGTAACCGATCTCGGTCAGGAACTGCTTGTAGGCGCCCTTGTCGTAGCCGGCGCCCGGGCTCTCCTGGTGCCAGGCGTCGAGCTTGCCCTGGATCTCGTCGCGTTCGGCCAGCAGGGCGCGGTTGCGCGGGGCGAGGTCGTTGATGACCTGCTCGGCTCCGGCCCAGAACGCGGCGGAATCTACGCCGGTACCGGGGAGCGCCTCGTTCTCGATGAAATCGTGGAGAACGCTGGCCACCTGGAGCCCGCCGACCTGAATCCGCTCTGTCATCTACTGCCTCACTTTTGAGAAAGCCGGGTGGGAAAAGTCGATGTCATGTTACCCGCGGGTAGTGGTGACACCTCGTGTGGGTTCGAACGCCGTGGAACCGCCGTCCATTCCGCCACGCCGAGACGCCGAGGTCGACGCGTGGGCGTGGCGGCCCACCCCTTGATTGTAGGCACCCGGAGAATTAATGTACTGACCGGAACATTTCTCGGCGGCTCGCCCCAGGTCGCCCGGTGGAGTGGAGGCACGGTGGACGGCGCGCGATCCGGCGAACCCGTCGCCCCGGTCCGCCGCCGTGGCCGCCCACCGGCCACCGATCGTGGCGCGGCCGACACCCGCGACCGCATCCGGGCCGCCGCGCTGGACCTGTTCGCCGAGCGCGGCTTCCACGGCACCGGCGTCGCCGAGATCGGTGCCAGGGCCGATGTCCAGCGCGGCGCGCTGTACTACCACATCGGCTCCAAGGAAGAGCTGCTGTGGGAGATCCTCGCCGACTACACCCGCCTGCTGCTCGCCGACGCCGAGCGCCTCGCCGACACGAGCACCGACCCGGTCGAGACGTTGCGCCTGTTCATCCGCAGTCACGTGGAGCTGATCGTCACCCATCGCCGGGCGGTCGCGGTGCACCTGCGCGACGCCGACGCGCTCACCGGCGAACGCGCCGTCGAGCTGCAGCGGCTGCGCGATCGCCTCCAGCGCCGCTGGCAGGAGGTGATCGACGCGGGACACGCCGCGGGGCGGCTGCGCACCGCCGATCACGTCGTCACCAACGGCCTGCTCGGCATGCTGAACTCGCTCGGCTTCTGGTATCGCGAACGCGGTGCGCACTCCCCCGCCGAGATCGCCGACATCCTCACCGACACCGTCCTGTCCGGGCTCAGCGCCACGGACACCGATCCGAAAGGCTGATCATGGCGTGGGATTTCGAGACCGACCCGGAGTACCAGCGCAAGCTCGACTGGGTCGCGGAGTTCGTCCGCACCGAGGTCGAGCCCCTGGATCTGCTCTACCCCAACCCCTACGACCGGACCAACCCCGAGATCCGCGCGCTGATGCGGCCGCTGCAGCAGCAGGTCAAGGACCAGGGACTGTGGGCCTGCCACCTCGGCCCCGAACTGGGTGGTCCCGGGTACGGTCAGCTCGCGCTGGCCCTGCTCAACGAGGTACTCGGCACGTCGATGTGGGCGCCGCTCGTGTTCGGTTGTCAGGCACCGGATTCCGGCAACGCCGAGATCCTGGCACACTTCGGCACCGCAGAGCAGAAGGCGAAGTACCTCCAGCCGCTGCTAGACGGCGAGATCGGCTCCTGCTACGTGATGACCGAACCCACCGGCGGCTCGGATCCCACCGCGTTCCACACCACCGCGGTCCGCGACGGTGACGAGTGGGTCATCAACGGCGAGAAGTGGTTCAACTCCGCCGCCGAGTTCGCCACCTTCCACATCGTGATGGTGGTGACCGATCCCGACGCCGAACCGCATCTGCGACTGTCGATGTTCATCGTCCCGGCCGACGCCCCCGGCCTCGAACTGGTGCGCAATTTCACCGTGCCCGGCTTCAGCGAACACGAAGGGCACCTGCGGTTCACCGACGTCCGGGTGCCAGCCGATCACCTGCTGGGCGCGGAGGGCGCCGGTTTCGTCGTCGCCCAGACCCGGCTCGGCGGTGGCCGCGTGCACCACGCGATGCGCACGGTCGCGCTGGTCCGCAAGGCATTCGACATGATGTGCGAGCGAGCGGTCTCGCGCCCGGCCCGCAAGGGGGTGCTCGGCGGCTTCCAGATGACCCAGGAGCGCATCGCCGACAGCTGGATCCAGATGGAGCAGTTCCGCCTGCTCGTGCTGCGGACGGCCTGGCGCATCGACCAGGCCCAGGACTATCGCGCGGTCCGCAAGGACATCGCCGCCATCAAGGTGGCCATGCCGACGGTCATGAACGACATCGCCCGCCGCGCACTGCATCTGCACGGCGCCCTCGGGGTCAGCACCGACCTCCCGTTCCTCGACATGACCACCTACGCCGAGGTGATGGCCATCGCCGACGGGCCGACCGAGGTGCACAAGATCACCCTCGCGAAGGAAGTCCTGAAGCAGTACGCGCCCGCGGATCCGGTGTACCCCACCGGTTTCCGGCCCACGCTCCGCGAGGAGGCCCGCGACCTCGTGGCCCGCAGGCTCGAACGCGAGGTCGGCAACCTCTGATCGCGAGGACACCGCGGCGGTCGCGTGCTCAGTCCACGCGCCGCACGCGGGTGGTCTCGGCGGTGACCGGCGCGCCGGACCCGCTGCGGGGCCGCAGCTCGGCGATCACCTCATCGTCCCGGTCGACGAGGGTCGAGTGCCGTTCACCGTCGGCGAAGGCGTGCCGTTCACCCCACTGCCGCAGCGCGACGATCGTGGTGAACAGGTCCCGCCCGGCGGCGGTGAGTTCGTAGACGTGCCGCTTGCCGCTCGGGGTGGCACTGGTGGTGAGGATGCCGTCGTCGACGAGCCTGCGCAGCCGGTCGGCGAGGATGTTGCGGGCGATCCCGAGGCGCTGCCGGAACTCGGTGAACGAGCCGGGGCCGTCCATGGCGTCGCGGACGATGAGCAGGCTCCAGCGGTCCCCCACCAGGTCGACGGTGCGCGCGACCGGGCAGGTGGGGTCGGTCCATTCGCGATCGCGGCCGGACGTCGGTGTCATCGGTCACCTTCCGCATTGGGTTGCGTTTCGAAACCATTATTCCCTATCGTGAATTGGTTGCATTTTGCTACCGATTGGAGAGTGATGGTCACCGGAATCGCGCGCCCACAGCGCTTGCTCCTGGCCGCGGTGTGCGCCGTGGCGGTGGCGACGATCTACGCGATCCAGCCGGTGCTGGGCGCGGCGGGCGCGCAGCTGGGGTTGCCGGCCGAGTCGGTGGGGTTGCTGGTCGCGGCCGGGCAGATCGGCTACTTCGCCGGGCTGATCCTGCTGGTGCCGCTGGGGGATCTGGTGAACCGGCGGGGGCTGATCGGCGGGCTGCTGGCGCTCACCGGCGTCGGAGCGGCGATCACGGCCGCCGCGCCGAACGGTGTCATCGCGATGGCGGGGCTCGCCGTCGCCGGGGTGTTCGCGGTCGTCGTGCAGGTGACGGTCGCCTACGCGGCCGCGGTGTCCGAACCCGGCGAACGCGGGCGCGTCATCGGCGCCGTCACGTCGGGGGTGGTCGTCGGCATTCTGGGTGTCCGTGTCGTCGCGGGCGTCTTCGGCGACACGCTGGGCTGGCGCGCGGTCTTCGTCCTGCTGGCCGCGTCGTGCGCGACGCTCGCCGTCGTCACCCGGGCGGTTCTGCGCCCGGACACCCGGACGCCCGGCGCGCGCTACGCGCAGATCCTGGGGTCGATGGGACGTCTCGTGGTCACCGATCGCCTGCTCCGGAGCCGGGGCCTGATCGCCTTCTTCCTCTTCGCGTCCTTCGGCACGCTCTGGAGCGGCCTCGCCCTGCCCCTCGGTGCCGCGCCGTGGTCGCTCGGTACCACCGAGATCGGGCTGTTCGGCGTCGTCGGTCTCGCGGGTGCGCTCGGTGCGACCCGGGCGGGCAGGTGGGCCGATGCCGGTCACGCGCAGGCGATCACTGGGTGGTCACTGCTGATCCTGGCCGGGTCCTGGCTGCTCATCGCCCCGATGGGGCCGACCCTGCTCCCGCTCGTGGCCGGCATCGTCGTGCTCGACTTCGCCGTCCAAGCCGTGCACGTCTCCAGTCAGCACCTGCTGACCACCGCGCACCCGGACCGCACCGGCAGTGTCCTCGGCGCCTACATGACGTTCTATTCCGCCGGCTCCGCGCTGGGCGCGGTCACCACCGCCTGGGCGTACACCGCGTGGGGATGGTGGGCCGCGTGCGGGTTCGGCGCGGGCTATGCCCTGTGCGGCTTCGCCGTCTGGGGACTGACCCAGCTCCGTCTCGGCGAGCGAGCGGAATCCGTTCCGGTGCAGCGGGTTCCGTGCCCGCAGACATGATCGTCCCGGCGCCGCCGATCAGCTCATCGGCGTGACCGGATGGACCGCGAGATCGCATACCGACAGCGTCTCGGACACCGGGACGGTGTCGGTGGTGTCGGGCGGGGTGACTCGCAACCCGGTGTACGCCGGGCAGGCGTTGCCCGAGGCGTCGGTGGTGGTGCCCTCCACGACGGCTTGCGCACCGTGGTCCTGGGTGAGGACCACGGTCGCCGGCTCGCTCCGATCGGGCGGCAGTCCGCCCAGGTAGCCGCGCAGGGTGCGGGTCGCGTTCGCGGTGGTGTCCCCGATCGCGTCGACGCCCGGATAGCCGGTCAGCGAACAGGGCCCGCTGGCCCCGACCAGCCAGAAGCGCAAGGTCAGCCCCTGGTGCCCGGCCGCCGCGGTGACCGGCCCGCCGCCGACGAGCACCTGGCCGTCGGCGCACGCGGGCGCGGTATCGGGCAGCGCGACGCCGGGCGGACTGGTCGGACCGCCGGTGGCCGCCGGCGCCGAGGTCACCGCCGGGCCCCGGGACGGGGCGGGCAGGGCGGCCGGGGGCACCAGCGTCGCGGGCCCCGCCGCGCTCGTCCGGACCGACGACGCCGGGCCGGGCGCGGGCAGGGTCGGACTCGGCCGATCGGCGGGCGCGCTCGTGCCGCCGGAATCGCTGTCGCAGCCGGGAAGGAGCAGGACCACCGCGCAGGCCACGGCGGCCGGAATCAGCGCTGTCCGCATGAGCACCACTCCTCGCGTTCGGTGCGCCCGACGGGCACCTCACCCCGAAAATGTATCGCGACCTGCCGGTTCGCGGTTTCCGTCGGTATCGGAGCGTTACCGGAAATAAATCAGCCGACATCCGGCGCGCCGTATGCCACCATGAATTCCACGCCGGTCATTCGCAACAAGGCGACACCGACGAGATACCCCGAGAGGAGGAGACGGCCATGAAAACCCTTGCGCCACTGCGACAGTCCGAGAAGACCTATCGCCGCGCCGGTTCGGCCCACAGCGCGTCGAGCGCGGGCCCCGATGCCATGGCCCGTCTCCGGTTCGCGCACTGACGCGGTAATCCCACTCGACTCCGACCGTCGTTCGCACTTCTCTCGAAACATGGTGATTCCCATGACGATCCGTCATGCCGTCGACCCGATGGCGCCCACGTCCGACACCTGGATACGCACCAGGGTGCTCGTCCTCAACGCCAGCTACGAAGCCCTCGACGAGATCACCGCCGACCGGGCCGTGACACTGCTGATCAGCGGTGCCGCGGAGACCGTCATCGAGCGGGCGCCACGGTTCCCGATCCGGTCCCAGCACCTGGTCATCGGGCTGCCGGAGACGATACGGCTGCTCCGCTACGTCTACCTGGGCCACGTCGCCCCGGTCGGTGAGGACAGCCGCGCCACGCTGGCCGGTGTCCTGCGCCGCGACCGGCACCGCTGCGGCTACTGCGACGACTGGGCGCAGACCGTCGACCACATCCGCCCGCGCAGCAGGGGCGGACCGAACACCTGGGGCAACCTGATCGCCTGCTGCGGCCCCTGCAATACGAGCAAGGCCGACCGCACCCCGGAGGAAGCGGGGATGCGGCTGCTGTGGGAGCCCAAGGCTCCCGACCCGCTGGCCCGCACCCAGCGCCGGATCTGGAAGGAGTACGCGCCGTGACCACCACCGACCTCGCCCTGACCGAACTGCTGACGCTGTCCGATTCCGGACAGTGGCACCGGGCGGCCTGCCGCGGCGACCCGAACCACGAGGCCTGGTTCCCGTACCCGTCGCAGGACTTCGACTACGCCCGCCGGATCTGCGCCGGTTGCCCGTTGCTCGCGGGGTGCACCGAGTACGCGGCGCAGACCGGTCAGTCGGGGGTCTGGGGCGGCCGTGAATACGACCGCGGGCGCGTGATCCGCGAGTGACCGGCCGGGGCCGGGTGTCCGTCGTGACACCCGGCCCTACGCCGTGACCTGCACCGATGCGCACAGGTGTCCACCGTGCGGCGGCCGGGTCACGAGTCCTTAAACTTGCCACGTGGGTACTCATCGCAGCGGGACCAGATCTCGAACCATCAGCAAAGGTCCGGTTATCGCGGCATCGGTACTCGTTCTGGTGATCGTGGCCGTCTTCGCGTGGTTCCAGCTCAGCGACCGCGCCACGAGCACCGATGTCGCGGCGGCCGCCGAATGTGTCGAGGGACCGGCGTCGCTGGACGTGACCGTCGATCCGGCGATCGCGGGCCCGGTGCGCGCCGCCGCCGAGCGCTACAACGCGACCAAGCCGCGCGTGCGCGACCACTGCGCCCGGGTGGAGGTGTCGGCCCGGCCGTCGGCCGCGCTGGTCGCGGGTCTGGCCGATCCAGGGAAGTGGGATCCGGCGCTGGGCCCGAAGCCCGGCCTGTGGATCGCCGATTCGACCCGGTCGATCGAACTGGTCCGGGTGCCCGGCCTGATCGAGGGGACGCCCGCCTCCATCGCCACCAGCCCGATCGTGCTCGCCGTGCCCGACGCGCTGCGCAGCGCCCTCGAACAGCATCAGGTCGCCTGGTCCGACCTGCCGCGCCTGCAGCAGGGCTCGCTCGACGAGGTCGGCCTGGCCGGCTGGGGCGGCCTGCGGATGGCACTGCCCACAGGCGACGCCACCACCGCGGCGGCCGCCTCGATCGGAGCCGCGGTCTCGGGCACCGAGCCGCTGACCGAACAGGCCGCCGGGTCCGGGCAGGTCGTGGCCGCGATCTCCGGGCTGGCCGCGGGCGCGCAGACGCCCGCCGACCTGATGACCGCGATGGCCGCGATCACCACCGACCCCACCGCCGACGAGGTGCACGCCGTCGCCGCGACCGCCCAGCAGCTGGGCACCGGCGGCCTGACCGCGTTCCGGCCGGTCGGGACCGCGCCGCTCGCGGACTATCCCGCCGCGCTGCTGTCGGGCCCCTGGGTCGACAAG
Organism: Nocardia sp. NPDC051833; assembly: GCF_040681225.1. NCBI lineage: Bacteria > Bacillati > Actinomycetota > Actinomycetes > Mycobacteriales > Nocardiaceae > Nocardia > Nocardia sp. NPDC051833. The sequence goes on along the minus strand of NZ_JBFAYK010000003.1, from coordinate 701,189 downwards.
ACCCAGAACCTCATCGCCTCCCGGTTCATCGACTTCCTGCGAGCCCCGGAGCAGGCGGGCGCGCTGGCCACCGACGGGTTCGGCCCGGCCATCGGCTCCGCCCCGCCGAACCCGGACAAGGCGGCACTGCAGAAGGTGCAGTCCACCCTGGCGAACCCGGTGCTCGGCGTGAACGCGACGGTGCTGCTCGACGTGTCGTCGTCGATGGGCACCGCCGAGGGATCGACCACCCGGCTCGCGAACGCGAGCGCGGCACTCGCCTCGACGCTGACCGTGATGCCGCCGGACTTCGGCCTCGGGCTGTGGACCTTCGGCAAGAACCTCGACGGCACCACGCCCTACAAGGTCCAGGTCCCCACCGGCCTGCTCACCGACGCGCAGCGCAATGCCGTCGGAACGGCGGTCACCAGCACCAAGGCGACCCAGACCACCAGCGATCAGGCCTACCCGAGCCTGCTCGCCGCCTACCGCGCCGCCGTCACCGCCTACTCCCCCGGCCGGACCAACTCGATCCTGATCATCACCGACGGTCCCGACGACGACTCGACGCTGACCGGGCCCGCGCTGGTCAGCGAGATCACCGCCGCGACGACCGCGGGCAAGCCCGTCCGGATCGACGTCGTGGTGGTCGGCGGCCAGGGTACCCAGACCCTGCAGACCCTCGCGCAGCAGACCGGCGGCACCTATACCCGGCTGCCGACGAGCAACGATCTCGGCTTCGGCACCGCCGTGGTGAAGGCCCTGACCACACCCTGACTCCCCGAACGGCCGCGCGGACAACGTCATTCGCCCGCGCGGCCGGAATCGGTGGTGTGAACCACCGCACCGCCGGGTACTCGCAACCCACTGCGTTCGGTCCGATCCGCGGCGGGGAGACGAGTGATGGCGACGAACCACGGTGCGCGAGTCGCGTTCCGGCACTGGCGCGAACGCGTCGACCGCGCCGTCATCCTGGCCGCGCGCAAGCCGAACCACTACATCCTCACCGCCAGTACGGCCACCGCCGGCGTGTTCAGTTCGCTCGAGATCGCCGACCCCGTGAAGCGGGGCATCGACGCGCTGCCGGTGGTGACCAACAGTGATTGGCTCGGCTTCGTCCTGTTCACCGTCGTGATCGCGGCCGGGCTGCGCGGGTTGTCCCTGGCGGTCGGCAGACTCGCGGGCCGGGAACCGATCGACGTGCTGGCCGGGATCATCGACGACAGCGGGCTGCTGCCCGACCTCACCTCGCACTATGGGAGACGGATGACCGGCGACACCGACGCGACCCCGCAGCTCGACTACCGGGTCCGCCATCTCGACGACCGCGACCTGGACACGCTGTGCCAGATCAACCGGGAAGCCTTCGCCCGGTCCGGCTTCGCCACCCCGCTCGATGTGATCAGGCAGCGCAATCTCAGTGTGCACCAGGTCAATCCGCTCGCGTACAGCCTGATCGAGGCCCAGGTCGACGGCACCTTCGTCCCGGTCGGATTCTCCTGTATCCTGCCGCTGAACCGGCTCGGTGAGGCCGCCTACTGCCGCACCGGCGGACTGACCGACGCGCAGCTGCGCGGTCTGCACCTGAGCAGGCCCGGCGAGTGGTCGGATGCGGTGGTGCTGTTCTCGGTCGGGCTGCTGCGCGGGTTCCGGGGCAGGCTCGGCGCCAGCCCGCTGACCATCTCGCAGATCTACATCGACCATCTGGCCGAGGTCCTGCTCGACATCCACGCCGCCGATCCCACCCGGCCGACCACACGGGTCTACGCGCAGACCGAGCACGCCGGAACCGGCGTCGCGCGACTGCTCGCGGCTTTCGGTTTCGCCGACACCGGCGTGGTGACCGGCGACGGCTATCCGCTGCGGATGCTCGAGATACCGCTGGGCGCGATCGATGCCGCGACGGCACCGACCGCGCCCGGGTTGCGGGCGCTGCTCGAGCGATTGCGGTCCTCAGCCGGGTGAGACCTCCACCAGCGCACCGGATTCCATCGCGATCCAGAGGTGACCGCCGGCGTCGACGGTGAGTCCGTGCGGTTCCTTCCCCGGGAGCGGCAGGTGGTCGAGCTCGCCCTCGGTGGTGATCCGGCCGAGCATGCCGCTCGCCCATTCGGTGAACCACAGCGCGCCGTCGGCGCCTGCGGTGATCGCGTGCGGGCGCGCGGCCGGGTCGGGCAGCGCGAATTCGGTGACGGTGCCGTCGGTCTCGACGCGCCCGATCGCGCCCGCTCCGATCTCGGTGAACCACACCGCGCCGTCGGGTCCGGCGGCGATGCCGACCGGTGCGGCGGCGGGTGTGGGCAGCGGGAACAGGGTGAGCGTGAGGTCGCGGTCGATCCGGCCGATCGCGTTGCCCTGATTCACCGTGAACCACAGTGCCCCATCGGTTCCCGGGGTGATCATCGACGGCATCCCGTCGACGTCGATGTGCTCGACCGTGCTGTCGGCACCGAGCCGCCCGACCCGGCCAGCCTGCAATGCGGTGAACCACAGCGCCCCGTCGGGGCCGGCGCACACGCCGTAGGGCCCGTCCATCGCGATGCTCGTGACGACGCCGTCGAGGGTGCGGCGGCCGAGCCGTCCGCCCCGGAACTCGGTGAACCACAGTGCCGCGTCCGGTCCGGTCACGATCACGGTCGGTTGCCCGTCGGCCGGGTCGAGCGGGAAGATCTCCACCTCGCCGCCGGCGTAACGGCCGAGGGCGCCCTGCGCGACCAGCGTGAACCACACGGCGCCGTCCGGCCCGGCTGTCACCCCATAGGGTGCGCCGGGTACGTCGATCACTTGTACGATGTCAGCCAAAGTCTTCGATTCCCTTCTGTATTCCCCGGAATCGCCTGCGCAGCGCCCGGTCATGCGAGACGACGACGACCGCGCCCCGATAGTCGTGCAGCGCGCGTTCCACCTCGTCGACCAGGGTCAGCGACAGGTGGTTGGTCGGTTCGTCGAGCAGCAGCAGATCGTGGTCGCCCGCGAGCACCCGCGCCAGGGACAGTCTGCGTCGCTGGCCCTCCGACAAGGTACCGACGGGACGATCCAGCAGCTCAGGCGCGAACAGCCCGGTCGCAAGGAGCGCGGCCCGGCCGAACCCGTAGGCGTCGGTGACGCTGCGGTCGGGCTCGAATCGCTCCTCCTGCCGCAGGTAGCCGACCCGACCGGGCGCCGCCGCGTGCAGCGCGTCGAGCAGGGTCGACTTGCCCGCGCCGTTGGGTCCGTGGATGAGCAGCCGTCCCCGCGCGCCCAGCGTCACGGGACCGATGGCGAACTCGGTGCCCGATCCGGCCGCCGCGAATCGCCCACGGAAGCGCAGGGGTTCGGGCGGACGGGGCACCGGATCCTCGCGCAGGCGGCGCAGGCGTTCGGCGGTCCGGCGCACCCGGGAGGCGACCGAGCTCTGCACCCGGCCCGCGTTGCGGTCGTAGGCCATCTTGTTGTTGTCGGTCATCGCCCGCCCGTGCGCGACCTGCACGGCGGTCGTCGTCGCGAACTCCTCCAGCCGGCCGATCTCGGCGCGCCACTGGGCATAGTCCTGCTCCCAGCGCACCCGCGCGGCCGCCTTCTCGGTCAGGAACCCGCTGTAACCGCCACCGAACCGGGTCAGGCCGCGGTCGGTCACCTCGAGGATCGCGGTCACGACGCGGTCGAGGAAGATCCGGTCGTGCGAGACCAGGACGACCGTGCCGCGATGGCCGCGCAGCCGCTCCTCGAGCCAGGTCAGCGCGCTCTCGTCGAGGTGATTGGTCGGCTCGTCGAGCAGCAGTACCTCCGGCGAGGCGGCGAGCAGACAGGCCAGGCCGAGCCGGGCCCGCTCGCCGCCGGAGAGACTGTCCAGCCGTCGCGACCGGTCGATCCCACCCAGCCCGAGTCCGTGCAGCGACGCCGCCACTCTGGCGTCGACCGCGTAGCCGTCGCGCGCCTCGAACCGGGTGAGCAGGGCCCCGTAGCGATCCATGTCCTGCGCCTCGGCGGCGGCCTGCATCGCGCGCTCGAGCCCGCGCAGCTCCGCCAGCGCCTGCTCGACGGCCGCCTCCACGGTGTCGCCGGACAGCGTCTGGGCGAGGTGGCCGAGCCCGCCCTCGGCGGTCACGGTGATCGATCCGGCATCGGCGTGCTCGGTTCCGGCCAGCAGCCGCAGCAGGGTCGACTTCCCCGAGCCGTTCTCCCCGACGATGCCGATCCGCTCGCCGGGCCGGATCGTCGCCGTCACCGCGTCGAGTACCGGCCGGTCCGCATAGGACTTCGACACGCCCCGCAAGGTCAGTTGAGTGGTCAAACAGCGCTCCAATCGCAACTTGTGTAGCTTTAACCATACGGATACTCGACCACTAACGCAACAGGAGTAGATTTTGGAACCGCAACGGCGCCCCGGTGGGCGCAGCGCCCGAGTACGGGAGGCCGTCCTCGACGCGACGACAGCCGAGCTCGCCGAGCACGGCTACCAGGGCCTGACCGTCGACGCCGTCGCGCAGCGGGCCGGGGTGCACAAGACCACCGTCTACCGGCGCTGGCGCAGCCCCGAGGGACTGGTCGCCGACGCGCTCGACCTGGCCGCGGGCCGATCGTGGGCCATCCCGGACACCGGCACCCTCACCGGCGATCTGCGCGCCCTCACCGAGCTCGTGCGCACCGGGTTCACCGACCCCGAATCAGGTCCGGTGGCAACGGCTTTCGTGACCGCGGGCCTGCAACATCCCGCGGCGGCCGAGGCCCTGCGGACCTTCTACGCGGCACGGCACGCCGAGGCCGCGGTGATCGTCGACCGCGCGATCGCGCGCGGCGAACTCGGCCCCGAGGTAGCCGGAACCGAGGTCGTCCGGTTCGCGGTGGCGCCGCTGTTCCACCGGTTGTTCGTCACCCACGAGCCCGTGACGACCGCGCACGCGCACCAGGCCGCCGATGCGGCGATCGCGCTCGCCCGCGCGGGATTGCTGACCGGCGAGCAGGCACCCTGATCCCGTAGCCGGGCTGCTGACGACGAAAAAGGGCGCCGCCGAACTGATTTCGGCGGGACCCTCTGTCGAGTTCGTCAGTCCTCGTACGCGTCCAGCGGCGGGCAGGAGCAGACCAGGTTGCGGTCGCCGAACGCACCGTCGATGCGACGAACCGGGGGCCACACCTTGGGGCGGGTGTGCCCGATGCCGCGCGGGTAGACCGCGACCTCACGGCTGTACGGGTGGTCCCACTCGCCGACCAGGCTCGCCGCGGTGTGCGGTGCGCCGCGCAGCGGGTTGTCGGTCACCGGCCACACCCCGGCGCCGACCTGGTCGATCTCGCCGCGGATGGCGATCATGGCCGCGATGAACTCGTCGAGTTCCTCGAGGTTCTCGCTCTCGGTGGGCTCCACCATCAGGGTGCCCGCCACCGGGAAACTCATGGTGGGCGCGTGGAAGCCGTAGTCGGCCAGGCGCTTGGCCACGTCGTCGACGGTGACGCCGGTCTGCTTGGTGATCTCGCGCAGGTCGAGGATGCACTCGTGCGCGACCATGCCGTTCTCGCCGGTGTAGAGCACCGGGAAGTAGGCGTCGAGACGGCGGGCGATGTAGTTGGCCGAGGCGATCGCGGTCAGCGTCGCCGCGCGCAGGCCGTCGGCGCCCATCATCCGGATGTAGGCCCAGGTGATCGGCAGGATCGAGGCCGACCCGTAGTTCGCCGCCGACACCGCGTGCGAGCCCGTCTCGCGCGGGTCACCGGGCAGGTACCGGGTCAGATGCGCGCGCACCGCGACCGGGCCGACGCCGGGACCGCCGCCACCGTGCGGAATGCAGAAGGTCTTGTGCAGGTTCAGGTGACTGACATCGCCACCGAAGCGGCCCGGACGCGCCAGGCCGACCAGGGCGTTGAGGTTCGCGCCGTCGACGTAGACCTGACCGCCCGCGTCGTGCACGAGCGCGCACAGCTCGGCCACCTCGTGCTCGTACACGCCGTGCGTGGACGGGTAGGTGATCATGATGCAGGCCAGCCGGTCGGCGTGGTCGGCGATCTTGGCGCGCAGGTCGTCGAGGTCGACGTCACCGTTCTCGCGGCACTTCACGACCTCGACCCGCATGCCGACCATGGCCGCCGAGGCCGCGTTGGTGCCGTGCGCGCTGGACGGGATCAGGCAGGTGTCGCGGTGGTCGTCGCCGCGATCGAGGTGGTAGCGGCGGATCGCGAGCAGGCCCGCGTACTCGCCCTGGCTGCCGGCGTTGGGCTGCAGGCTCACCGCGTCGTAGCCGGTGATCTCCGCGAGCCACTGCTCGAGGTCGCCGATCAGCTTCAGGATGCCGGGCACGTCCTCGGTGGGCGCGAACGGGTGCAAGCGGGCGAAGCCGGGCCAGGTGATGGCTTCCATCTCGGCGGTCGCGTTGAGCTTCATGGTGCAGGAACCGAGCGGAATCATGCTGCGGTCCAGCGCGATGTCCTTGTCCGACAGCGAACGCAGGTAGCGCAGCATGGCGGTCTCGGTGTGGTGACGGGTGAAGGCCGGATGCGTCAGGTAGTCCGAGGTGCGGGTCTCGATCGCAGCGGGCTCGGCGCCCGCGCTCGCGTCGGGAGCCTGTGCGGTGCCGAAGGATTCGACGACGGCGGCCACGTGCGCGTCGGTGGTGGCCTCGTCGCAGGCGATCGCGACATGGTCGGCGTCGACCAGGCGCAGGTTGATGCCCTGCGACTTCGCCTTGGCGACAACGGCTTCCGCGCCACCGGGGACGTGCGCCAGGACGGTGTCGAAGAAGGTGTCGTGCACCAGCGCCGCACCGATGCCCGACGCCACGGCCGCCGCGTGCGCGTGCACCCGGCGGGCGATGGCGCGCAGCCCGTTCGCACCGTGGTAGCTGGCGTACATGGCGGCCACGATGGCCAGCAGGACCTGCGCGGTACAGATGTTGGAGGTGGCCTTCTCGCGGCGGATGTGCTGCTCGCGCGTCTGCAGGGCCAGGCGGTAGGCGGGCGCGCCGTCGGCGTCGACCGACACGCCGACCAGCCGGCCCGGCAGCTGCCGGGCGAAGGCGGTGCGCACCGCGAGGTAGCCGGCGTGCGGGCCGCCGAAGCCCATCGGCACGCCGAAGCGCTGGGTGGTGCCGAAGCACACGTCGGCGCCCTGCTCACCGGGCGGGGTGATCAACGTCAGCGCGAGCAGGTCGGCGCCCGCGGCGACCAGCGCACCGCGCTCGTGGGCGGCGGCGCACAGCGCGGTCCAGTCGACGATCCGGCCGGACGCGCCGGGAGTCTGCACGATGACGCCGAAGAACTCGCCCTCGGGCAGCACGCCGGTGGACAGGTCGGCCTCGACGAGCTCGATGCCCAGCGGCTCGGCCCTGGTCCCGATGATGGTCTTGGTCTGCGGGAACAGATCGGCGTCGAGCAGCAGCCGGTTCGACTTCGACTTGCCCGCGCGGCGCAGCAGCGTCATCGCCTCGGCGGCGGCCGTGGCCTCGTCGAGCATGGAGGCGTTGGCGACGTCCATGCCGGTCAGATCCGACACCATGGTCTGGAAATTGAGCAGCGCCTCGAGCCTGCCCTGGCTGATCTCGGGCTGGTACGGGGTGTAGGCGGTGTACCAGGCCGGGTTCTCCAGCAGGTTGCGCACCAGCACCGGCGGGGTCAGCGTGTCGTAGTAGCCCAGGCCGATCATCGAGGTGGCGACGGTGTTGGAGTGCGCCAGCGCGGCCAGTTCGGCGAGGACCTCGTGCTCGGTGGCGGGCGCGGGCAGCGCGCCGAGGCCGGACTCGTCGAGGATGGTCGCGGGCAGCGCCGTGGTCGCGAGCGCGTCGAGGGACTCGACGCCGACGGTCGCGAGGATCCGGGCGAGTTCGTCGGAATCGGGTCCGATGTGGCGGTCGGCGAACGAACGGGTCACGGCAGCTCCAAGGTCGGGCGGGTCGACCAGGTGGTCGACGGGTACCAGCCCTCCCCCTCTGTCGTGGCGCCTGAGAGATTCGGTGACGCGACCGCGGACGGCCGTGCCCCTTTCCCCGTGGGCGGGCAGCCTGCAGCCACCGCTTTCCAGAGGCGTCGAATCACCGTGCGGTCCCTGTTGCCTGAGAGATTGACGGGGAGGTGCTGCTCCTTCGGCGCCCGGACTCTCACGACTCCGGGACTCTCCCGCACGGCGGCGACGCGTCATCAAGTCTAGATGCAGCAAACCCCCGGCCGCGCCACCTGGGGCACGCCGGGGGTGTAGTGCTCGTCACTACCCGGTCTTACGGTTCTCCCGCACCTTGCGGCGGAAGGACAGTTCGTCCTCGGGTCGATCGGTGATCTCGGTGGCCCGTTCGGCCGGGAAGTCGGCGATCGCCCCGGTCAGTTCCCGCATGGCGCCGCTGACCGCGATCCCGAAGACACCCTGCCCGCCCTGCAGTAAATCGACGACCTCCTCGGGCGAGGTGCACTCGTACACCGTGGTCCCGTCGGAGAACAGCGTGATCCCGGCCAGATCCTGCACGCCGCGGCTGCGCAGGTGATCGACGGCGATCCGGATGTTCTGTAAAGAGACGCCCGCGTCCAGCAGTCGCTTCACGATCTTGAGGACCAGGATGTCCTTGAACGAGTACAGCCGCTGACTGCCCGACCCGGCGGCGCCACGGATCGACGGTACGACCAGCCCGGTGCGGGCCCAGTAGTCGAGTTGCCGGTAGGTGATGCCCGCGACCTGACACGCGCTCGGCACCCGGTAGCCGACGAGATCATCCGGAACCGAGTCGTCCGGGAACAAGCCAGGCTGCACCACATCCTGCGATTGCTCTTCCACTGACCACTCCTTGCTCTGCCGACGTTCTCGAGTACCGGAGTCACGACGGATGTTGCCCGACTTTCGAGGTTACTCCTGCCATTGTCGGACCTGCACTGTTGTCGCACCAAGCACCGCGCGCGGCGATTCCCTCGACCTCTACTTCAGGTCTAGAAGATCGTGATGTGAATCAGCTGTCCGTGGCCTTGAAGTCGTCGGGCGAGACGGACTCGAGGAACTCCTTGAACTTCTCCACCTCGTCCTCGCGCTCGTCGGGCATCACCAGCCCGGCCTCGGCCAGGACCGGCTCCTCGGCGAAGATCGGGCAGCCGACGCGCAGCGCGATGGCCACCGAGTCCGAGGGCCGGGCCGAGACCCGCAGGTCGCCGTCGAAGACCAGATCGGCGTAGAAGGTGCCCTCCTGCAGATCGACGATCCGCACTTCCTTGAGGGTGTGCCCGAGTTCGGTGATCAGAATCTTGATCAAATCGTGAGTGAGCGGGCGGATCGGCGTGACCCCCTCCTGCTCGAGCACGATCGCGGTCGCCTCGGCCTGCCCGATCCAGATCGGCAGGTAGCGCTCGCCCGCCGCTTCCCGCAGCAGCAGCACGGGCTGGTTCTGTGGCTGCTCGACACGGATGCCGATGACGCGCATCTCGCTCATGAGTTCTTGCCTCCCATACTCGCCGCCGGCCGGCAGGACCGCTGCCCAGCTCGCCGTAACCACGAGTCTAGGCGAATTCCGGGCGGTGCAACGCGGACGCCCGAGCCGAAATCGGCGTGTTGCCGGGGTGATACCCGATCCGGTGGCCGGGTGTGTCAGTTGCCGAGCGCGGCCCGCACGGCCGCCTTCACCAGCGCCGCGTGCAGGTTCAGCGACAGGGCCGCCAGTTCGCGGACGGTCTCCTCGGCGCGGGCACGCGCGTCGGCGTCACGGCTCTTGGCGATCGGCGCGGCGATCTGGGCGACGAGGGCCGCTTCCCGATCGGCGGCCAGCTTGAACGCGCGCAGATGCCGGGCCTCCAGGCCGAATTCGGCCATCGATTTGGCCGCGTGCGCCAGCGTCACCGCGTCGGATTCGAAGAAGCCGCCCGCGCCGGGGACGATGAGTCCGGCGCGCAGCAGGTCGTCGAGGAAACGGTCGTCGATGCCCGCCTTGGCGAGCAGATCGGCCCGGGTGAGCCGGACCCCGACGTCGAAGCGCAATTCGTCCGGCGTGATCTCGCCGGGGACGACGCCGAGCCGACGGGGCGGGGCCGGACTGGCCTCGCCGTCGGTCTCCGCGCGCGCGGCGCCGGACCGCGACTGCCCGGCCTCCGCGGCACTGTGGTGGGAGTGCGCCCTGGCACGCGCTTCACGCACGCCCAGGGTCGCCGCACCGCTGTCGATCGCTTCGAGCTGCTCCTTGATCACCTTCAGCGGCAGGTACTGATCGCGTTGCGCGGTCAGGACGAACCGCAGCCGCTCGTAGTCGGCCACCGAGAACCGCCGGTACCCCGACGGCGTTCGTTCCGGCCGGATCAGGCCCTCGGATTCGAGGAACCGGATCTTCGAGATGGTGATGTCAGGAAAATCTGGTCGCAGCAGGTCGAGCACGGAGCCGATCGACATTCCTCCGCGCGCCCACTGCGCCGCCCCCGTCACAGCACTGCGCCCAGCACGGACACCAGCACCGTAGGGGTCATCGCGACCCCGCGCCCGACGCCGACTCGTTCGCCTGCGCGCGCGGACCGGTCAGGAAGACCAGCCGGAACTTGCCGATCTGGACCTCGTCGCCGTTCTGCAGCTCCGAGGAGTCCACCGGCTCCCGGTTGACGTAGGTGCCGTTGAGGCTGCCCACATCGACGACCTGGAACGAGTCGTCGTCCTGACGGAACTCCGCGTGCCGGCGGCTGACGGTGACGTCGTCGAGAAAGATGTCACTGTCGGGATGGCGACCGGCCGAGGTGGTCGGCTGATCCAGCAGGAAGCGCGAGCCCGCGTTCGGGCCGCGCTTGACCACCAGGAGAGCCGCGCCGACCGGCAGGCCCTCGACGCCCTGCACCGGCTGTTCGCCGGTCGGCTCTCCGGAGCGCGACGCGTCGACCTCGTTGAGGAAGTCCGCGCGGAAGACCGACGTCGTCTCGGCCGCGGTCTCCCCGTAACCCGGGTCCCTGTTCTCGCTCACCGTTTCTCTCCTCCTCGAACCTGATTATCCATGCAAGCAGGTGCTGTATTCGGCGACACGACCGGCGCGATCACATCGCCAGGAAAAAGATCCCGGCGTCGATTCCCCGACGTATCCGCTTGGCTTTGACCGTACCCTGCCGGGGCGTACCCGTGCAGGGAGAACTGTGAAGGCTTGCTCAGCCCCCGATAACTCCTTGATAACCCGCCGCATCCAGCAGTTCACCCAGTGCGGAATCGAGCGTTGCCGCGTCGTCGAAGGCGAGCTCGAACAGCCAGCCCTCGTCGTACGGATCGGTGTTCAGCGTCTCCGGTGCCGAGACCAGATCCTCGTTCACCGCAACGACTTTGCCGCCCAGCGGGGCGTAGATGTCGGACACGCTCTTGGTCGACTCGACCTCGGCGATGCTCTCGCCGGCGGTCACGTCCTTGTCGACGTCGGGCAGCTGGACGAACACGACGTCACCCAGCTGTGACTGGGCGTAGTCGGTGATGCCGACACGAACCGCCGTGGGGCCGGTCCGCCGCACCCATTCGTGCTCTTCGGTGTAGCGCAGATCCTCGGGGGTCCGGGTCACTGGACGTCCTTTCGTCGTCAACGTTGCACGCAAGAGTATCGACTAGCTCCCGCGGTGCGGCACAGGCGGTATCGATCGCGCGACCGCGACCGCCAGCCCCGCGTAGAGCACCCCGGTCCAGACGTAGAGCGCGGTGCCCCAGATCAGCAGTGCCCAGCCGAAGGCCCACCCGAAACCCGCCCCTGCCCAGTCCATCTCCCCGGTGAGCAGCCACGGCAGGGCCGACATCAGCGCGAAGGTGGCCGCCTTGCCCAGGTAGATCACCTCGGGCGCGGGCAGGTCACGGCGCTTGTATACCGACAGGGTCACGGTGAGTACCAGATCGCGACCGATCAGGATCACGGCGATCCACCACGGGATCAGCCCGCGTGCGACGAACGCCACGAGCGTCGTCACGAGGTATAACCGATCGACCAGTGGATCGAGCAGCGCGCCGAGCCGGGAGGACTGGTCGAGCAGGCGGGCGAGTTTGCCGTCGAGGAAATCGGTGACACCGCTGGCGATCAGCAGGGTGAACGCCCAGCCGTCGGCATGGCGGACCAGCATCAACCACAGGAATATCGGGATACCGATCAGCCGGAGCAGGCTCAGCACATTGGGCACGGTCAGGATGCGGTCGCTGAACACGCCACCGGTTTCGGTGTCGTTGATGCCCGGCGGTCCCGATTCGGTTGCCACGCCCCTGCATACCGCACGAACCCCCGCTCGCGCCATCCGGCCACGCCGAAAACCTTCGGGCGTGTCCGGTTGCCACGCGGTCGCGATGCCCACCGTCCCCCGACCCGCTAGCCTGGGCGGTTGTGTCCGACAGTGGTCCAGATCTGCGCTCCTACGTTTCCGCCGAGGACGCCCGTGCGCGCGGCCGCGCCGCCCGGCAGCGCGTGCCGTTCGACGCGGCCGACCGGGTCGTCGAGAGCCCCAACCGGCCGACGGTGCTCGAGTTCGTCGAGGCGAGCAACGAGGGCCGGATCGACCGGCTGATCCCGCTGCGGATCGGCCGGATGACCGCGTCGCCGTTCACCTTCTTCCGCGGCGCCGCCGGGTTGATGGCGGCCGACCTGGCCGCCGGCCCCGACAGCGGGCTGCCCGCCCAGATCTGCGGCGACGCGCACGCCGCCAATTTCGGCCTCTACGGCACCCAGCGCGGCGAGATCGTGATGGATATCAACGACTTCGACGAGACCGTGCTCGGGCCCTGGGAATGGGACCTGCGGCGGCTGGCCGCCAGCCTGGTGCTGGCCGGGCGCGAGAGCGGCGCCGCCGAGGACGACTGCGTGCGCGCCGCGCGCGACGCCGCCCGCTTCTACCGGCAGACCGCGGGCGAGCTCGCCGAGATGCCGTTCATGCAGTCCTGGACCGCGCTGCCCGACGAGTCGATCCTGGGCTCGGCCAAGGCCGACGACCTGATCGACGACTTCAAGAAGGCCGCCAAGAAGGCCCGCAAGAACACCAGCGCCAAGGTCGTGGCGAAGTGGACCGAGCACCTCGACGATCACGAGACCGGCATCCGCAAGCACCGCTTCGTCAGCGACCCGCCGATCCTGACCCCGGTCGACGCGCCGGTCACCGACGCCGTGATCGACGGCCTCGAGCGCTACGCGAGCACCATCCGCGAGTCCCGTCGCGCCCTGCTCGCCCGCTTCGCGGTCTCGGATGTGGCCTTCCGGATCGTCGGCACCGGCAGCGTCGGCCTGCACAGCTATGTGGCGCTGCTGCACGGCAACGACGGCGAGTCGCTGGTGCTACAGGTCAAGCAGGCCAGGCCGTCCGCGCTGGCCCCGTTCCTGCCGCCGGTCGCGCCGCGCCACGAGGGCGAGCGCATCGTGGCGGGCGCGCGCAGCGTGCAGTCCGAGACCGACATCCTGCTCGGCTGGACCACCGTCGACCTGGACGAGCCGCTGCCGTTCGTGGTGCGCCAGTTCCGCAATCTCAAGGGCAGCATCGACCCGGCCGGGCTCTCGGCCGACGACCTCGACGACTACGGCAGGCTCGCGGGCGCGCTGCTGGCGCGGGCGCACTCGCGTTCGCTGGACCCGCGCACCCTGGCCGGCTACCTCGAAGCCGACGACGACGCGTTCGAGGAGGCCGTGGCCGCCTACGCGGTACGTTATGCCGATCGGACCGAGGCCGACCACGCCGAACTGGTCGCCGCCGTAGCGGCGGGCAAGATCGCCGCCGAACCGAGCTGAACACCACCCGGCGTCCTGCCGGGCATCCACCGGTTGTCGAGCTACGATGTACGCCAACGGTTCTCGGCCCGCGGCGCCAACGACCCAGAAGGGCGGACTCCATGCTCGTGCGCGTGCAGAATGCGGCAGGCACCGATGCCGAGCTCGCACTCATCGATTGGCTGCGCACGTGGAAGGACCCGTCGAGCCCGCACGGCGTCGCCACGATCAACTGCGGCCTGTTCCACAATGACCGGCTGCACCAGCTCGACGCGGTGGTGTGGACACCGACCAGCTGCGTGATCATCGAGGCCGAGACCTTCGCGGTGCCGCAGGACGGGGTGCTGGAGATCCCGCTCAACGGTCCGTGGATGGTCTCCGGCGAGCTCGCCCAGTTCACCGGCGGCGAGAAGTCGACACCGCTGGAGCGCTCGCGGGAACACACCTTCGCCCTGCAGGACTATCTCGCCGCACGCGGGCTCGGGCAGCGGGCCGTGCACGGGCTCGGCGTCATCGTGCCGCAGCCGGGCGCGCAGATCGACGTGCACCAGGGCTGGAACGATCCGAGTTTCGACGTGATCGTCACCGACGATCCGCACCGGCTCGAGCAGTACTTCGAGATGCTGGCCGCCAAGGAACACAACCTCTGGACGGCCAACGACATCGCCATCGCCTTCCGCGGCCTGGGCATCCTGCCCTTCCTGCCCGCGCCGCAGGACCTGCTCAACGAGGGTTTCCTCGGCCCGATCGATGTGACGCTGTGGCACGGTGGCCCCACCCAGGCCCAGGCCGAGCAGTACGCCGAGGAGCAGGCCCAGCTCGAGCGCGAACTGGCCTCGCGCGGCCTGGTGGCCCCCTGGTACAGCCCGTGGAAGCTCTACCCGCGGGTCGACGGCGACCTGGACTTCGGTCGCGCGTTCCTGCGGATCACCCTGGCGATCGGCATGATCGTGGCGATCGCGTGGGTGCTGTGGTTCGTGGTGACCGCGGTGCTCACCTACGGCCCCGCCTGAGACGTCACCCGCGGCGGCTATCGTCGCGTCGGTGATCGACCACGTTCCCCCGCGCAGCACCGTCGTCCGCGCGACGGCCATCGGGGCAGGCGCGGCGCTCACCGCCGCGCTGCCGCTGACCTTCCCCGCCGACGGCGGACCGTCCGGACTGGACGCGGCCGTCGCCGACCCGATCACCGCGGCGGTCTCCCCCGGCCTGGCACAGGTGCTGGTCGCGCCGAGCAACGCGCCGGTCGTGCTGGTGCTGCTGCTGGCGGCGGTGGGCTGGTTCGCGGTGCGGCGCCGATGGTGGGCGGCGGTCACCATGCTCGTGGTCCCCGAGCTCGCGCTGGTGATCAACACCGTGGTGCTGAAACCGCTGTGGGACAGGCGGATGCACGACTACCTCGCCTACCCGAGCGGCCACACGGTCCATATGGTTGCTGTCGCAACGACTTTCGCGTGCCTGGTGACCACTCTCACAGCGCGGGTCGTGATCGCAACGCTCACCGTGCTCGCGCTCGCCGCGATCGTGCCCGGCATGGTCGTGCTCGGCTACCACCGCCCCACCGATGTGCTCGGTGGGGCGGCAGCGGCGGCGTCGCTGGCCCTTGCCCTGTGCCTGTTCGCGGAGCGACTGCGCCCCGGAACGCGCTAGCTCCGGTCGAAAACGCCGGCGTCGTGCAGCATTTCGGCGCGCAGCATGGTCTCCGGCACGCCCATCGCCTCGACCAGCGTCAGCGCGTCCGGGCGCAACCGGTCGACGAGTTCGTTCACGCCGCGGCGCACCGCCTTGGCCCGCTCCACCGACATGAACCGGTGCATGATGTACCAGGACAGGTTCTCCTCCAGCGTGGCGTACACGTAGAGGTCGCAGACGGTTTCGGCGAGCGCCTTGGCGTCGGGGTCGTCGATGGCGGCGATCCCGTCGACGAACTCCTCGAGCACCAGCCGGTCGATGTGCGCGGCGCCGGCGGCGAGGATGTGGTCCTGGGCGTTGTTGAACGCTTCGAACGGGCCGGTGTCGGCGGCCCTGGCCCGCAGCCGGTGCGCGGCGGTCCGCAGCAGGTAGTCCTCGCGGTCGGCGAACAGCTGCAGCTGCACCGAGCGCTTGGACAGGTCGCCCTCGTCGACGGATTCGTCGGAACGATCGCGCAGGGTCTGGATCAGCTGACGCACCCCGGAGCGCTTGCGCACCACGTCACCGGCCATGGTGGCGGCGAACTTCACCCAGCCCAGCGCGTCGAGATCGCGGACCTCGTCGGAGTAGGCGGTGAGCAGTTCCTTGGCGACGAGCTGGGTGAGGACGACGTTGTCGCCTTCGAAGGTGGTGAACACGTCGGTGTCGGCCTTGAGCGTGACGAGGCGGTTCTCGGTGAGATATCCCGCACCGCCGCAGGCTTCGCGACATTCCTGGATGGCCCTGGTGGCGTGCCGGGTCTGGGCGACCTTGAAACCGGCGGCGCGCTTCTCCAGCGCGCGCTGGGCGCCCGGTTCGGTGTCGCGGCCGCTCTGGATGAGGTCCATCCGGCGGACCAGGTCGTTCTGGGCGAAGGCCAGCGCGAAGGACTTGGCGACCAGCGGCAGCAGCCTGCGCTGGTGGCTGCGGTAGTCCAGCAGCAGCGTTTCCGCGCCGGTGTCGGGGTCGGCGAACTGGCGCCGGGCCAGCGCGTAGCGCACCGCGATGCTCAGCGCCACCCGCGCGCCCGCCGCGGCCGCGCCGCCGACGCTCACCCGGCCGCGCACCAGCGTGCCCAGCGTGGTGAAGAAGCGGCGGCTCGGGTTCTCGATCTCCGAGGAGTACGTGCCGTCGGGCTCGACGTCGGCATAGCGGTTGAGCAGGTTCTCCCGGGGCACCCGAACCTGGTCGAACACGATCCGGCCGTTGTCGACGCCGGGCAGCCCGCCCTTGAGGCCGTCGTCGTAGGTGGTCACGCCGGGCAGGTCGGCGCCGAGCTCGTCGCGGATGGGGACCAGCAGGCAGTGCACGCCCTGGTTCTCGCCGCCGGTGATCAGCTGGGCGAACACGGCGGCCATGCGGGCGTGCGCCGCCGCACCGCCGATGTAGTCCTTGCGCGCCGACGGGGTCGGGGTGTTGATCACGAATTCCTGGGTGGCCGGGTCGTAGGTGGCCGTGGTCTCCAGGTTGGCGACGTCGCTGCCGTGGCCGGACTCGGTCATCGCGAAGCAGCCGAGCAGGTCGAGGGAGATCAGCCGCTTGATGTAGTCGCGGTGCCGTTCGGTGCCGAGATTCTCCACGGCGCCGCCGAACAGGCCCCACTGCACACCGGATTTCACCCACAGCGACAGGTCGGCGTAGGCCAGCATCTCCAGGCCCGTCACCGCGCCGCCGGGGTCGCCGGTCCCGCCGTTCTCGGAGCGGAAGCCGCGCTCGGGATACCCCATGGTCGCGATGACCCGCATCTGGTCGAGGACGCGCGCCCTGGCGGCGTGGATGTCGAGTTCGGGATCGCCGGTGAAGCGGTCGTCGGCGAGTTGGACTCGTGCCTGGTCCCGGACCGCGCGCCACGGTCCGTCCAGCGCTGCGCGGAGATGTTCTGCCGTCGTCGAGTTGCCGGTAGCCATACTTCGACCATAATCCGTGCACGCGGCCCGGCGGCGGATTCGCGTTCTCCCTCACATCGTGCCGACGCCGCGTGCTCAGGCGGCGAACATGTCCCGCATGGACCTCTCGGTGGGCCGCCAGGTCAGCCCGAGCTCGGTCAGCGCGGCCGAATCGTCGGTCGGGGTGTCGGAGGTGAGCAGCCACGCCGCCTCGTAGCCGAACGCGGCGTCGACCTCGACGAACCGCGACGCGACATCCGCGGCGCGGCCCAGCGCCCGGAACATGCCGGGGCGCACCGGAATCCGGCGGATCCGGCGGCCGGAGGCGGTGGCGAGCAGGTCGATGGCGGTGTCGAACGGGACCTGGTGGCCGCCACACAGATACCGGCGCGGCCCCTGGCCGGGAACCATCACCGCCGCGTGCAGTTCGGCCACGTCGCGGACGTCGATCATCGCCATCCCGCCGTCGAGCCGGGGCGCGAATCCGCTGCGCAGCATGGTGTTCCAGCCGCGCTCGGTGATGCCGCGGGTGCCGGCCAGACCCGGTCCGATCACGCTGGAGGGATAGGTGATCACCACCGGCGCGCCGCTGCGCTGCAGTGCCCGGGCGACCCGGTCGGCGGCGGATTTGGTGCGGCCGTAGGCGCTGCGGCCCGTCGCGGTGGGGCTGTCCGGGGTCATCACCGGGTCCGGGCACGGGAACAGCGCGCTGTAGCTGGCCACGTGCACGATGGGGTCGAGGCCGGCCAGGGCCGCGCGGCACAGGAGTTCGGCGGTGGCGTCGACATTGACCTGCCACATCAGCGGTTCGCGGCGGTCGTCGGTGGCGACCACACCGGCCGCGTGCAGCACGGCCGCGCAGCCGTCGAGCAGCGCGGTGATCGTGTCGCTGTCGCGCAGGTCGCCGCGCACGACGGTGATGCGGACGCGGTCGTGCGCGAACTCCGGCCACCACCGGTCCAGCGATTCGCCGGGGTGGACCAGCAGCCGGATCTCGTGACCATCGGCGAGCAGGGCGGCGACCGTGGGCGCACCGAGATAGCCGGTGCCCCCGGTGACGGCGATTCTCACGACAGGTTTCCTTCGGCGATCGGCAGCACACAGCGGGTGCCGGTGAAGATGGTCGGCATGCACTCGTTGCAGTGGGTGCAGGCGGCGGTGGTCGTGGTCTCGGCCGCGATCCGGCGCGGCAGGTCGGGTTCGCACAGCAGCGCCCGGCCCATCGCGACGAACTCGAAGCCCTCGGTGCGGGCGAGCCGCATGCCGTCGTAGTCGGTGATGCCGCCGAGCAACACGAGCGGCATGCGCAGTGCCGCGCGGAACAGCTGGGCGCGCTCGAGCAGATAGGCGCTGCGGTAGGGGTATTCGCGCAGGAACATCGGTCCGGCCACGCGCAGGCCCCAGCTCAGCGGCGGCCCGAAGGTGCGGGCGAAGGACCGCCGTGGTGCGTCGCCGTGGAAGTACAGCATGGGGTTGAGCAGCGAGCTGCCCGCGGTCAGTTCGAGCGCGTCGAGAGTCCCGTCGGCCTCGAGCATCTGCGCGACCTGCACGGATTCGGCCGGGCGCAGACCACCGGCGACACCGTCGTCCATATTGAGCTTGGCCAGCACGGCCAGCCGGCCGCCGACGGCACGTGCCACCCCTTCGGCGATCTCCCTGGCCAGCCTCGCCCGGTTGGCCAGGCTGCCGCCGTAGCCGTCGCGGCGCCGGTTGAGCAGCGGGCTCAGGAAGGCGCTCACCAGGTAGTTGTGGCCGAAATGGATTTCCACCGCGTCGAACCCGGCCTCCTCGGCCAGCAGGGCGCTGCGCACATGCGCGGCGACCAGCTCCGCGATGCCGTCGGCGTCGGGGCGCCGGGTCATGCTCATCCCGAGCGGGGAGAACAGCCTGCTCGGCGACAGCGCGGGCACGCGATTGGACGCGGCGTTGGCCACCGGCCCGGCGTGCCCGATCTGCGCCGAGGCCGCGGCGCCCTCGGCGTGGATGGCGTCGGTGAGCCGCCGCAAGCCGGGTACCGCGTCGGGGCGCATCCAGATCTGGTGCCGGTCGGTGCGGCCCTCGGGCGCGACCGCGCAATAGGCGACGGTCGACAAGCCGACACCGCCCGCGGCGATGCGGCGATGGAATTCGATCAGCTCGTCGGTGACCAGGGCGTCCGGGGTGCGGCCCTCGAAGGTGGCGGCCTTGATCACACGGTTGCGCAGGGTGATCGGGCCGAGGGTGGCCGGGGCGAAGATATCGGTCATCGCGCACCCGGTCCCGCGAGTCCGGCCAGCACGAAATCGCGCAGCGTGGCGACGCTGCCCGCCGACGGCGCGTGGCCCGCGCCGAAGCGCATGATCAGCACCTCGAAGGCGAGCAGCCACCGCCGCTGCGCCTCGGCGGGGTCCAGGTCGGGCAGGAAGCGCACCCAGGAGTCGAGCTGGAACCAGTCCCCGGTCCAGCCCACTTCGCGGCGGCCCAGCACCAGTTCGGCGAGCAACCGCAGGTACAGGCGGCCGCGCGGATCCGCGGCCAGTTCCGCCAGCGGGCCGATCACCGCGTCCACCACCTCGGCGAGCTCGGCCTCCCGCTGGGCCGCCGCACCGAGCTGTTCGGCCCACAGCGGCGCGAGCCGGTCCTCGAGCAGCGCCGCGACCAGTGCGTCCTTGCTGCCGAAGTGATAGTGGACGGCGGCCGGATTGGTCTCGGCGGCGACGCACACCGCCCGCACCGAGACCTCCGCCGACGGCTGTGTCAGCAGGAGTTCCTCCGCCGCCGCGAGCAGCCGCTCCCGCGTCTCCACCGACCGCGCGTCGCGGGGCTTCGTACCGATTGATCCCATACCGTCAGCCAACCAGATTTCCATCGTTGTTTCAATCACTATTTCAAACATTGATTGACAACTGGTTCGCCGTAAACTCTTGCTCGCGGATTGAACGTGTGTTTAGTATATTGAACATGTGTTCAGCCAACAGCCCGTACCGCAAGGATCCACCGCCGATCTGACGACCATGGCCCGCATTCGCGATACCGCGATCGACCTGTTCGGTGAACAGGGTTTCGGTGTCGGTGTCCGGGCGATCGCCGCGGCGGCCGGAGTCTCCCCCGGCCTGGTGAACCATCACTTCGGTTCCAAGGACGGCCTGCGCGCCGCCTGCGACGACCGCGTACTCGAGCTCATCCGGGACGAGAAGCTCCGCGTCATCCGCTCGCAGGGTGCCGCCGGAATGCTCACCGCCCTGGCCGAGATCGAGATGTACGCCCCGCTGCTCGCCTACATGCTGCGCAGCTTCCAAGCCGGCGGCGCCCTGGCCGAGTCCCTGCTCGAGCACATGGTCGACGACGCGCAGGACTACATGCAGGCCGCCGTCGAGGCGGGCCAGCTCAAACCCAGCCGCGACCCCGCGGCCCGGGCCAGATACATCGTGCTCTGCCACGTCGGAGCCACCAACCTCTATCTGCAGATGCGAATGCAGCGCGAGGGAAAGCTCGACTACCGCAAGGCGATCCGGGACCTCTCGGATCTGACCACCTTCCCGGCGCTCGAGCTCTACACCCAAGGCATGCTGACCGATTCGACTCTGCTCGACAGCCTCATCGAGGAGTAGACGATGCCCTCCCCCACCACCGATCGGGTCATCGAAGTCCATGACCTGCGTAAGACTTTCGGCCGATTCACCGCGCTCGACGGACTCGACCTGCTGGTCGGCCCCGGCGAGATCCACGGTTTCCTCGGACCCAACGGCGCAGGCAAGTCCACGACGATCCGCGTTCTGCTCGGAGTCCTGCGCGCCTCCGGTGGCGACGCGGCGCTGTTCGGCCGCGACCCGTGGACCGACGCGGTCGCCCTGCATCACCGAATCGCCTATGTGCCAGGTGATGTCACGCTCTGGCCGTCGCTGTCCGGCGGCGAGACCATCGACCTGCTCGCCCGGATGCGCGGCGGACTCGACGAAGCCCGGCGCACCGAGCTGATCGAGCGGTTCGAGCTGGACCCGACCAAGAAGGCCCGCACCTATTCCAAGGGCAACCGGCAGAAAGTCGCCCTGGTGTCGGCCTTTTCGGCGAACGCCGATCTGCTGATCCTCGACGAGCCGACCTCGGGCCTGGACCCGCTGATGGAGCGGATCTTCCAGGACTGTGTGCGCGAGGCCGCCGCCCGCGGGGCGACGGTGCTGCTGTCGAGCCACATCCTGTCCGAGGTGGAGCATCTCTGCGATCGGGTGACGATCATCCGCGCGGGCCGCACGGTCGAAACCGGCTCGCTCGACCAGCTGCGGCACCTGAGCCGCACGGCGATCACGGCCGAATTGATCGGTGACCCAGGCGATGTCGGCGCGCTGCCCGGCGTCGAGGACGTCGAACGCGACGGCTCGACCCTGCGCTGCCAGGTCGACGCCGACCACCTCGGCCGGCTCATCCGGGTCCTGGGTGACGCGGGCGTGCGCAGCCTCACCAGCGCACCGCCGACCCTCGAGGACCTGTTCCTGCGGCACTACCACGTCGAGGCCGACGGCGCGGCCGCCACCGGGGAGAAGGTGCGGGCATGACCACCATCGCCGCCTCCCCCGGGTTCCTCGGAACCACCCGCACCGCAGGCGAATTCGCGGGCACCGCGCAGATGCTGCGGCTGTCTCTGCGCCGCGACCGGATCATCGCCCCGCTGTGGTCGCTGCTGATCGGGCTGATGCCGGCCCTGCAGATCGTCTCGATCAAGGATCTCTACACCACCCAGCAGCAGCTCGACAGCTTCGCCGCGACCACCGCGGCGAGCCCGGCGCTGCTGGCCATGTACGGTCCCGTGTTCAACTCCTCGCTCGGCAGCATCGGCACCTGGAAGGCCGGGGCGATGTATTCGATGATCGCGATCGCCGCCGTGCTGACGGTCATCCGGCACACCAGGGTCGAGGAGGAGACCGGGCGCGCCGAACTGGTCGGCGCCACCAGCATCGGCCGTTTCGCCGGGCTCACCGGGGCGCTGCTGCTCACCTTCGGCGCGTCGGCGGTGGCCGGCATCGCCTGTACCGCGTCGCTGCTCGCGACCGATCTGCCGGTCGCGGGGTCGGTGGCCTGGGGTGCGGCGCTGGCCGCGTCGGGCGTCGTCTGGGCCGCGGTGGCCGCGGTCGCCGCGCAGTTGAGCAACGGCGCGCGGATCGCGCGCGGCGTCGCGCTGGGCACCCTGGGTGCCGCGTTCGCGATCCGCGCGGTCGGCGACGCCGGAAACGGTGTGCTGTCGTGGTTCTCGCCGCTGGGCTGGTGCCTGCAGATCCGGCCGTACGCGGAGGAACGCTGGTGGGTGCTGGTGCCGCTGGCCGTCGTCGCCACCGGCGCGACGCTGCTCGCCTACCAGCTGCTGCGGACCCGCGATCTCGGTGCCGGCCTGCTGGCCGAACGCCCCGGTCCGGCCGTCGCGGGTGCCGCGCTGTCGGGTCCGGTCGGGCTGGCGTGGCGGTTGCAGCGGGGGTCGATGCTGGCCTGGACGGTCGGTTTCGGCCTGTACGGTCTGCTGATCGGCGGCGCGGTGAACAGCATCGGCGGGATGCTCGACGACAGTGGCACCCTGCGGGACGTGGTCACCTCGATGGGCGGATCGACCGACCTCGAGAAGTCGTTCATCGCCTACGCCATCACCATGCTCGCCGCGGCCGCCGCCGCGTACTCGGTGTCGGCGGTGCTGCGCCTGCACGAGGAGGAGAACTCCGGCCGCGCCGAGAGCGTGCTCGCGGCGGCGGTGGGCCGGGTGCGCTACGCGTCGAGCCACCTGCTGTTCGCGCTTGCCGGTCCGGCCGTCACCCTGCTGGTGGCGGGTCTGGGCATCGGTGTCGTCTGGGGCGCCACCGACGGCGACGTCGTCGGCAAGCTCGGTGAATCGCTGAGCGCGGTCGCCGTGCAACTGCCCGCGGTGTGGGTGGTCACCGCCATCGCGCTGCTGCTGTTCGGGGTGGTCCCGAAATACGCGTCGCTGGCCTGGGCGGTGCTCAGCGCGATGATCGTCGTGGTCCTGCTCGGCGCGCTGGGGACCTTCCCGCAGTGGCTGATGGATCTGGTGCCGTTCGTGCATCCGCCGAAGCTGCCGGGCGCGGCGTTCGACATCGTCCCGATCGGATGGCTGCTGCTCATCGCCGTGGCGGGAATCACCGTGGGGCTCACCGCTTTCCGACGGCGCGACCTGCGCTGAGCCGGAAGCCGGGGTGGTGTGCGTCGCGCACCACCCCGGTGGTCAGTACGCGCCGTCGCCGCGGGTGACCGCGCCGATGGTGCGGCCGATCAGCACCAGGTCGAGGACCATCGACCAGTTCTCGACATAGGACAGGTCCAGACGTACCGAATCCTCCGGGGACAGATCCGAACGCCCGCTCACCTGCCACAGCCCGGTGACGCCGGGCTTCACCAGCAGCCGGCGGCGCATCTCGCCGTCGTAGCTGTCGACCTCGCGCTGGACCTGCGGACGCGGCCCGACCACGCTCATGTCCCCGCGCAGCACATTGAAGAACTGCGGCAGCTCGTCGAGGCTGTACTTGCGCAGGAAGCGGCCCACCGGGGTGACGCGCGGGTCGTCCTTCACCTTGAAGAAGACCGGGTTGCCGCCGTTGCTCTCGATCAGCGCGTCCACCGCGCGGTCGGCGCCGACCAGCATGCTGCGGAACTTGATCATCCGGAACGGGATGCCGTCGCGGCCGATCCGTTCGGACAGGTAGAAGACCGGTCCCGCGCTCGTCGTGCGCACCGCGATCGCGATGGCCGCCAGCATGGGCGCGATGAGCAGCAGCACGGTGGCGGCGAAGCAGAAGTCGAACAGTGCTTTGCGGCTGGACTTGGCGTGGTCGTAGCGCGGCCCGTCGATGTGCAGCATGGGCATGCCCGCGACGATCCGGTTGGTGAGCCGGACACCGGCGATGTCGACCACGCCCGGCGCCACGATCAGGTCGACGCCGAGCGGGTCCAGCTCCCAGGCCATGCGGCGCAATTCGACCGGGCCGAGGTGCTCGGTCGCCGCGACGGCCACCGAGTCGGCGCCGCTGCGGCGCACCGCCTCGAGCACCGACCGATCGTCGCCGAGGACCGAGGGCCCGTCGACGGTGGCGAAGCGCCCGTCCCCGGTGCCGGCGGGCACACAGACACCCACGATCCGGTAGCCGGAGCCGGGGTCGTCGGTGAAGGCGCCGGCCATCGCCTGCGCGGCCTCCGGCGATCCGACCACGAGCACCGCGGTGTGACAGCGCCCCTGGGCGCGCCAGCGCCGCAGCCGCAGTCGCCACACCACCCGGCCCACGATCAGGGCGAACAACCCGGCCGGTAGCGCGATGGCGAGGTAGCCGCGCGCCACCTCGACCCGGAGCAGCAGCGCGAGGATGGCCAGCACCCCGAACAAGCGCATCGTCGCCGAGACCAGCCGCCGGAACTCCTCGCTGCCGGAGCCGATCACCTGCGGTGTGCGGGTCCCGTGCAGCAGGGCCAGCCAGCCCGCGGCCAGTGCCAGCGACACCACCGAGTAGCCGATCTCGTAGGGCAGCGGCCAGGCCAGCGGCGGCGCGGCGGGGCCGTCGAAGCGCAGGATCTGGGCGGCGACGACGGCCGCGAACACGGCCACGACATCGGTGGCGGCCAGGCGTTGTAGGTACGCCGCCTGCCAATTCTCGCGCTGCGTTCGGCGCAGCACTCGGACACCGTTGACCACATCGACATCGCTGCCACCGGCGAGCTCGAAGCTCATGAACCCACACCTCCCCCTCGGGAGACGAATCAATTTCCGGTCGCCGTCGACCGAAAAAGCTGCCCCTGCTCGGCCGCTCTGCCCGTCGATTCGATACCCGTCCGATGATTGTTACAGAGTCTCGAGTGGACTTCTTCCCGAAGGGTATGTGCCACAGTGCATTCCATATGGTTGCCGAGTATGACGGCAATCACATGGCTATCACACGGATAATCATGGCTATCAAACATGATTGCAGGACATTTGATTTCCCCGGTGGGACGAGTCACAATTTCCCGAGGTCTCGCTGTTGTCGCCGACAATTTGCCGAAATGCCCGCGAACAGCCCCAACCTCGAAACATACCACGAATCGGTTTCGCTCCCAGCGGTTTCGAATGGCCCCCCGCGCCCCCCGGTTGTAACGTCTGAGCTCGCCGCGCCGACGTCCGGCATGTCCGGCAGCGGCCGCGATGATCGAACAGCTAGAAGGTGGACCCCGCGTGCAGTGTCGTCTCTGCGATTCCGATCGGCTCGTGAGCGTGCTCGATCTGGGCGCGACCCCACCGTGCGAGAGTTTCCTGTCCGAGGCCCAGCTCGACCTGCCGGAAGCGACCTATCCGCTGCACCTGCGGCTGTGCCGGGACTGCCTGCTGTTGCAGATCCCCGCGCTGATCACCCCCGAGGAGACCTTCACCGAGTACGCGTACTTCTCCTCGTACTCGCGCAGCTGGGTCGACCACGCCGAGCGGTTCGTCGCCACCGCGACCGAGCGGCTGGGACTGGGCAGCGACTCGTTCGTCGTCGAGGTCGCCAGCAACGACGGTTACCTGTTGCGCCATGCGGTGGCCCGGGACATCCCGTGCCTCGGCATCGAGCCGTCGGTCAATGTCGGCGCGGCGGCCAGGGCGGCGGGCGTCCCCACCGAGACCGCGTTCCTCGACGCGGAGTCGGCCGCGCGGGTGCGGGCCGAGCACGGGCCCGCCGATCTGGTGGTCGCGAACAATGTCTACGCGCACGTCCCCGACCTGCGCGGTTTCACCCACGCGCTGCGTACCCTGCTCGCCGACGACGGCTGGCTCAGCATCGAGGTGCACCACGCGCTCAACCTGGTGCGGTTGGGCCAGTTCGACACGGTCTATCACGAGCACTTCCAGTACTACACCGTGCATTCGGCCCAGCGCGCGCTGGCGGTCGCCGGGCTGACCGTGGTCGATGTGGAACTGCTGGAGACCCACGGTGGGTCGATCCGCGTGTGGGCCCGCCCCGACCCGGTCGCGGTGCCGACCGCGCGCGTGGCCGAGGTCCTCGTGCTCGAGCGGGCCGCGGACCTACACGTCCCGGCCGGCTATGCCGAACTCGGCGTCCGGGCCGAGCGGGTCCGGCTCGAGCTGCTGCGCTTCCTGCTCGACTGCCGGGAGCAGGGCAGGCGGGTCGTCGGCTACGGTGCGCCCGGCAAGGGCAACACCCTGCTGAACTACTGCGGCATCCGGCCCGACCTGCTCGAGTACACCGTGGACCGCAATCCCTACAAGCACGGGCGATTCACGCCGGGGACCCGGATTCCGATCCATCCCCCCGAGCGCATCGATGCCGACCGGCCCGACGTGGTGCTGGTCCTGCCGTGGAATCTCGAAACCGAGATCACCGCCCAGCTCCGCCATGTCGGCGACTGGGGCGGCGAACTGGTCTATCCGCTGCCGGTGCTGCACCGCGCGGGCACGGAAACGAAGGTGAACCGATGAAGGTCGTGTTGTTCTGCGGCGGATACGGCATGCGCATGCGCGGCGGCTCCGACGACATCGTCCCGAAGCCGATGCAGCTGGTCGGGCCGCGGCCGCTGCTGTGGCACGTGATGCGCTACTACGCGCACTACGGGCACAAGGAGTTCATCCTGTGCCTGGGCTACGGCGCCGAGCACATCAAGAACTTCTTCCTGACCTATCAGGAGTCGGCGTCCAACGACTTCGTCATCCGCAACGGGCAGGTGGAGCTGCTGGGCAGCGATATCGGCGACTGGTCGATCACCTTCGTCGACACCGGGGTGGAGTCGGCGATCGGCGAGCGGTTGCGCCGGGTCCGGCAGCATCTCGACGGCGACGAGTACTTCCTGGCGAACTACGCCGACGTGCTCACCGACGCCCCACTGGACACCATGATCGAGAGCTTCCACGCCTCGGGCGCGGCGGCATCGATGATGGTGGTCCCGCCGCAGTCCTCGTTCCACTGTGTCGACATCACCCCGGCCGGTGAAGTGAAGGAGATCATGCCGGTGGCCCGGATGCCGCTGTGGGAGAACGGCGGCTACTTCGTCCTCAGCCAGCAGATCTTCGATCTGCTCCCGCCCGGCGGCGATCTGGTCGCCGACGCGTGCGGCGCGCTGGCCGGGCAGGGCCGCTTGTTCGGCTATCAGCATCTGGGCTTCTGGAAGCCGGCCGACACGTTCAAGGAACGCGCCGAACTCGACGACGCCTACCGCAACGGCTCGCGGCCGTGGATGGTGTGGGAGCAGGGGTGATCGGGCTGTTCCCCCGTCCGCCGCGCCGGATCGCGCTGCTCGGCGCGCACTGTGACGACATCGCGATCGGACTGGGCGCGACGCTGCTCGCCCTCACCGGCGCCGACCCGGAGCTCGAGGTCAGGGCCCTGGTGCTGTCCGGTGGCGGCACCGCGCGCGAGGACGAGGAACGCGCGGCGCTGACCGCGTTCTGCTCCGGCACGAAGCCCGAACTCGACGTACTCGACATTCCCGACGGCCGCGCACCGGCGCACTGGGACCGGATCAAGGACGCGCTGGCCCGCTTCCGGCGCGCGGGCGAACCCGACGTGGTGTTCGCGCCGCAGCGCGGTGACGCCCACCAGGACCACCGGCTGCTGGCCGAGCTGGTGCCCACCGAGTTCCGCGACCACCTGACCCTCGGTTACGAGATCCTCAAATGGGAGACCGACACTCCCGCACCCACCCTGTACCACCCGCTGACCCGGGAACTCGTGCGGGAGAAGTCGCGGCTGCTGCACGAGCACTATCCGTCGCAGACCGGCCGCGACTGGTTCGACGAAGAGGCCTTCCTCGGTCTGGCCCGGATGCGTGGCGTGCAGTGCCACGCGCCCTACGCCGAGGCGTTCGTGCTGGACAAGGCGATCATCAGATGGGAACGGACGTGAACATGCGGGTACTGGTCACCGGGCACCAGGGCTATCTCGGCACCGTGATGGTGCCGGTGCTGCGGGCGGCGGGACACAGCGTCACCGGTCTGGACATCGGCTACTTCGCCGACTGCCTGCTCGGCGACTTCGCCGGTGATCCCGACGAGGTGGCCGTGGATCTGCGCGAGGTCACCGTCGACCAGCTGCGCGGCTTCGACGCGGTGATCCATCTGGCGGCGCTGTCGAACGATCCGCTGGGCGCGCTGGCCCCGGAGATCACCTACGACATCAATCACCACGCGTCGGTGCGGCTGGCGCGACTGGCGAAAGAGGCGGGGGTGGCACGTTTCCTGTACGCCTCCACCTGTTCGGTGTACGGCGCGGCCGGTGCCGATCTGGTCACCGAGGACGCCCCGCTGCGCCCGATCACCCCGTACGCGCAGAGCAAGGTGCGGGTCGAGGACGATGTCGCCGCCCTCGCCGACGCCGACTTCACGCCCGTCTTCCTGCGCAACGCGACGGCGTTCGGCTTCTCGCCCCGGCTGCGCGCCGACATCGTGCTCAACAACCTGGTCGGCTACGCGGTGCTCACCGGCGAGGTCAAGGTGCTCTCCGACGGGACGCCGTGGCGGCCGCTGGTACACGCCGAGGACATCGCGACCGCGTTCGCGACCTGCCTGACCGCACCGGCGGCCGACATCTCGTGCCGCGCCTTCAATATCGGCACCGAGGTCAACAATCTGACCGTGGCCGAGATCGCGGCCGCCGTCGTCGACGCGGTGCCGGGGTCGCGGCTGCTGATCACCGGGGAGAACGGCGCGGACCCCCGGTCCTATCGGGTCGACTTCTCCGCCGCGCGGACGGTGCTCGGTTTCGAGGCGCGGTGGACGGTGCCCGCGGGCGCCGCGGAGCTCTACCACGAGTACACCGCTCGCGGCCTGACCGCCGACGACTTCTTCCAGCGGTTCACCCGGCTGCCGCACCTGCGCAAGCTGTGCGACACCGGCGAACTCGACGCGCGGCTGCGCCGGATCAGTGCGACGACCCCAGCGTAGCCAGCA
Source organism: Nocardia sp. NPDC051833 (assembly GCF_040681225.1). Classification (NCBI taxonomy): domain Bacteria; kingdom Bacillati; phylum Actinomycetota; class Actinomycetes; order Mycobacteriales; family Nocardiaceae; genus Nocardia; species Nocardia sp. NPDC051833. The sequence goes on along the minus strand of NZ_JBFAYK010000003.1, from coordinate 672,153 downwards.
GCCGCGACCAGCTGCCCGCCTGCGCGTCGCGCGCGGAGACCACGCCGACGGGCAGCGGCCAGTCGATGGCCAGGTCCGGATCGTCGTAGGCGACACCGAGGTCCTCGGCCGGGTCGTGGGGCCGGTCGATGCGGTAGCAGACGTCGGCGATGTCGGTCAGCGCCTGGAAGCCGTGCAGGAAGCCGGGCGGCACGTACAGGTGGTGGAAGTCCGCGTCGTCGAGCCGGAACGCCTGCTGCGCGCCGAAAGTGGGCGAGCCGGGCCGGATGTCGACGAGGACGTCGTGCACGGCGCCGTGCGCGCAACGGACCAGTTTCGCCTCGCCGCGGCCGCCGCGCCCGTGCATGCCGCGGATCACCCCGCGCCGGGACCGCGACTGCGAGTCCTGCACGAAGCTCGCCGCGGCACCGTCGACGCCGAGATGCGCGTCGAACTCCGCGGCGTCGAAGGTGCGGGTGAACAGTCCGCGCTCGTCCCGGAACGGTTCGGGAACCAGTACCACTACGTCGGCCAGCTCGGTCCGCTCGATACGCACGAGGACATCCTGTCATGACCCGCCGGTGCCGCGGCTGCGGAAGTACCGCCCTCACCACCGTGCTCGACCTGGGTTCGGTGCCCGCCGCCGATCACTTCCCGCCGCACGACACCCCGGTCGATGCCGCCGAGTCCGGGCATCCCCTGCGGATGGATCGCTGCGCGGGCTGTGGGCTGGCGCAGCTCGCCGACGACGACACCGTCACCGCGGAACCCCGCGGCATCGAGCCGCTGGCCCTGCGTGAGCAAGCCGCCGAGGCGGTTCGGCTCACCGACGCGGCGGGGCTGCTGCGGGGGACGACGGTGACCGAGTTCGGCAGCCCGCACGGCGGCACCTGGCTGCCGCTGCTCACCGATCGCGGCTTCACCACGACCGACGGGCCCGCCGACGTGGTCCTGGATTGCTTCGGCATCATGCACGAACCCGACCAGCGCGCGGCCTTCGCGGCCCGCGCGGCCGCCACCGCACCCGGCGGCGTCCTGCTGGTGCAGTACCACTCACTGGCCGCGATCCTCGCGCAGGGGCAGTGGAACGCGTTGCGGCACGGGCATTTCGCCTACTACTCCCTCGCCACGCTGGACACCCTGCTGCGTGCGGCCGGGATGAGTGTGGTCGCCGGATGGCGGTTCGAGCTCTACGGCGGCACCGTGCTGCTGGCCGCCCGCCACGGCGTCGACCCCGCCGATCACACCGTCGCGGCGATCCGCGCCGCCGAGGCCGCCGCCCCGGCCGTCGACACCCTGCAGCGGGTGGTCGATCAGCACGTCGGCGCCCTGCGGGCCTGGCTCGAGCACCGGGCCGCCCGTGGAGACCGGGTGTACGCCTATGGCGCGGCCTCGCGCGCCGTCGCGCTGCTGGCGATGGCGGGCGCGCACCGCGGCGTGCTCGCCGGGGTCGCCGATGCCTCGCCCGCTAAACAGGGCGGCCGGATGCCGGGCACCGATGTCCCGATCGTCTCCCCCGCCGACCTCGTCGCGGCCGACCCGGACGCCGTCCTGCTGACGCTGCCCGACCTGTACGACGAGGTCACCGCGCTCCTGCCCGCCCTCGACGGCCGCTGGTTCGTCGACGATCCGGCCGGACCACGGGCCCGCGCGCTCGATGCCGTGCCCGGATCACTGTGGCGCAGCTGATCTTTCGCTGATCGGCGGAGGAACGGACACCGTGGGATACTCGATGTGCCCAACGTCGCGCCAGGTGCAGTGCCGCACCGGCTGAGCCCAGATCGTGGGGAGGCGACGTCGAACACGTTGTTCGGCGGGTAAAGGTTCAGGGGAACAAATCCGAGGGGCATCATCGTGTTTCGTCCGCGCGCGCTGCGCAGGATCGCGGCGGCCTCGGCCGTCGTCATCGGTCTCACCATGGGCACCGGCTCGGCCGGTGCCGCCGTCGACAGCAGCAACTCCGTCCTCGACGGGCACAACCGCACCGTCGAGGCGGTCCAGTCACATACCAGGATCGACTTCGTCGCACCGCTGGACGGCAATCCGCTGACCCGCGAGTGGTTCCACAGCGGCGAGGCGTCCTACCTGGTCACCGGCCCGGACGCCGCCGACTGGACCGGGCGTCTCACCATCGGCTACCAGGTCGGCTATCCCGCCACCCTCGACGGACGACTGAAGTTCGAGTGGTCGACGCCCAGCCTCGGCGTCGAGGTCGGCGGCAGCGGTCCGACCGTGAAGCTGGACGGCCTGATCCCCCGCGCCGGCGTCGAGCTGGCGGTGGGGTTCGGCCCGGGTATCCGCGAGGTCGAGGTCGCCGGTGGCGACATCGCCGGAACCGACGGCGTGCTGCGGCTTTCCGGGTTCCACGGCACCGTGACCGGGGTACTCGGCCAGACCAATGTCCGCCCGTTCGTGAAGATCGTCACCGCCACCGGCGACACCGTCGTCACCTACGGCCGGACCTTTTCGATCTGATCCGAGGTCGCGAGCAGCGCGTCCAGCATGCGGGGCAGCGTCACGGCGAGATCGTGGTCGGCCGCGATCGCGTCGCGGCCGCCGTCCCGCAGCCGGGCGCGCAGCGCCGGGTCCCGGCCGAGCCGCCGCAGTGCGTCGCGCAAGGCGATCGGATCGTCGGGCGCGACGCACAGTGCCGTGTCGCCGGTGGCATTACCGCCGTGATCGGTCGCGACGACCGGCACACCCACGCTCATCGCTTCCAGCACCACCAGCGGGCCCGCCTCGGGCAGCACACTCGCCGACACCAGCACATCCCAGCCGCGGATCGTCGGCAGCGGGTCGACATTGCCGAGGAACCGGACGCGGCCGGCCAGGTCGGCCCGCTGAGCCCGTTCCCGCAGCGCGGCCAGATACGGTTCGTCACCCGGATGCGCGGAGCCGGCGATCTCGATCCGGAGCTCGGGGAGCTCGGCGGCAGCCGCCAGCAGCACGTGCTGGCCCTTCCACTCGGTCACCACGCCCAGGATCCCGGCCACCAGGGGCTCGCGCTCGACAACCGGGGCGGGATCGACCGGCCAGCCCACGCCCTGCCGGGCGACCTCGACGTCGAATCCCAACGCGCGCAACGGAATCGCGGCTCGCTCGGATACCGCGACCGCGCGACCGACCGCGCGGCGCCCCGCCCGCGCGACCGCGAGCTGCCGTCGGCTGACCACCACATCGTGCACCAGCCAGACCGTCGACCGCCGTCGCGGCAGCGCCAGCGCCACCGCGGGCAGCGCCATCGTCGAGTTCACCACCAGCCGGACCTCGCCGGTGCGCGCGACCCGCCGGAGCACGCGGGCGGCCAGCCACCACCGCCACACGAGGACGGCGGCGGCGCGCAGCCGCTGTCCGCCCCGCTGACCGGCCAACCCGAGTTCCGGGATCGCGACATGACCGACCGCGGCGGGCAGCAGATTCCGCAGCGGTCCGTCGGGACAGACCACCCGGACCCGCCTGCCCTGTCGCACCGCCAGTTCGGCGAGGGCCAGCATGATCTTCTCGGCGCCCGAGGCCCGGCTGGAATGCGCGACGAACACCAGCTCCCGAGCGTCGCTAGCGGCCGGCACGGCGGGCCTGCGCGTGGGCGCGCAGCACGGCCAGCGCGGGTTTCTCGGTGTAGTCGCGGCGGAGCATGCCGAAGTTGTCCTCGAGATCGTCGCGGTCGTCCCCGGCGTCGACGAGGGAGTAGACGAATACCGGCCCGATATCGTGCATCGTGGCGATCAGACCGAGTCCCTGATCGAGGATCTCGGCCTGCACCGCCTCGCTGACAGCGCGCGCGCCGGTGCCCGTCGGCGCCCCGAATTCGGTCGGCCACAACAGGACCGAGGTGTCGTTGTTCGCGTCCATGATGCGCCGGATGGCCATCAGATTGCCGAACGCGTTGTACCAGGCCGGCGACGCGGGCAGCTCCGGATAGGAGTAGGGGTGCACAGCGATTCCGTCGAAGTCGGCCGCGGCCCCGAGTTCGTAGAGCAGCTCCACGAACGAGGTCGGCGCGATGTCCTGGCCGTTGTTCGTCGCCGGTGCCAGGCCGCCGACGAGGACCTGGCCGTGCGGCTGCCGCGCCCGGACCGACAGCGCGGCCTGGCGCAGCAGATGCGCGTAGACGCCGATGTCCGGCCGCGGCGCGAAGAAGGCGGTGACATTGGGTTCGTTCCAGATCTCCCAGTGCGAGATCTGGTCGCGGTACCGATCGACCGCGTCGCCGACGAACCGGCCGAACAGCACCGGCTGCGGCACCGCCTTACTGGTCTCGACACCCTCGTGCAGCCCGGCCCAGGCGGGCGCGTAGGTCAGGATCGCCAGCACGGACAGGTCGTGGGCCCGCGCCGCGCCGACGGCGCGGTCGGTCGCCGACCAGTCCTGGCGGCCGCGCTGCGGTTCGATCACCGACCAGTCGAGGTCGATCCGGACCCAGGTGGCACCGCTGGCGGCGACGACGGCCATCTGCCGATCCAGTTCCGCCGCATCGGATTCCAGCCAGGCGTGGCCACCGGACACACCGAGACCGGTGGCGGGGGCGGCGGTGTCAGTGGTGATCGGCACGGTCGTCGCGCATCCCAGCATCGTCACCGTGACGACTGCTGTGGTGAGCATCCCCCGGGCGATTCGCCACAGTGTCATCAGGTTTCGGCCCCCGCAAGGTTCGTATCGTCAATCCGTCGGTCCGTCGCACGATGCAGCCGGCGAGGAACAGGTATATCAGGCAGGCCGTGATCGCGGTGACGATCCACGGAGGTGCCCAGTGCCGGTCGATCGTGTTCGCCGCGGCGATCACCGCGGCGGCCACCCCGGCGACGGCGGTCACCGTGGCCAGCGGCACCAGCCGGCGCACCCGGACCGCGGCGGCCAGCGCGACCCAGACCGCGACCAGCAGCACCAGCTGCGCCGCCAATCCGGCGACGGCCGCGCCCGTATAGGACCAGCGCGAGATCAGCGGCCAGGCCAGCGCGAGGTCGACCAGCAGGGCGACCGCGGCGATCCAGGGGATGACCACATTGCGGCCGACGGCCATCAGCGCCACCAGGCCCAGGTGCGCCAGCGCCCCCAGCAGGCCGCCGAGGATCTGGATCCGGGCGGCGTCCGCCGCCGCGTCCAACTCCGCGCCGAACAGCAGCCGGACACTGTCGGTGGCGACCGGCCAGAAGGCCACCAGCGCGGCCAGCCCGAGCGCGGTCAGCGCGATGGTCGCCTGGCGGAAGTAGCGGCGAAAGCGTGCCGGATCGTCCGGCCACAGCGCGATCAGCAGCGTGGTCAGCGGGGCGACCACCGCGAGCGCCGCGGTGTCGAGCAGGTCGGCGAACTTCATGCCGACGGCGTAGAGCCCGACGGACTCGTAGCTGTCGAAGTGCCCGAGTAGCAGCAGCCCGACCTTCTGCAACACGATGATCAGGGCGAGACCGATGCTCAGCGGCAGCGCTTCCCGCAGCATGCCGCCCCACCAGCGCAATTCGATGCGTCGCGCGGGGATCGGCCCGCCCAGCCCGCGTCCGATCCCGACGATCTTCACCACGAGCGCGACGATCTCGTACACGACGGCGGGCACCACGACCACGAGCAGGGTCGGCGACCACAGCACCGCCAGGACCGTCAGCGCCAGCTGCACGGTGCGGGCCAGCGCTTCGGCGGCGGCGACCAGGGTCAGCCGCATCGTCGACTGGAACAGCACGGTCAGCGCGTGACTCGGCGTGGCCACGACCACCACCAGCCCCGCGACCGCGGTGGCGGTGACGACCTCCGGCGGGCACCGCAGGACCAGCACGTACCCGAGCGCCAGGCTGTAGCCGACGAGCCCGAGCACCGTCCGCAACACGATGAACGAGCTGGCGATCTCGGCGGCCTCGGCGGGTTCACCGTGGACCAGCTTCCCGATGACCGCGCGTCCGACACCGAGATCGGTGACGATCGCGAGCATGCCGAGCAGCCCGAACACGAAGGAGAAGTAACCCCATTCGACCGCGGGCAGCATGCGCGCGATCAGCGTGGTGCCCAGCAATCCCAGCGCCGCGGCGAAGATCCGGCTGGCCAGCATCGCCGCGGTGTTGCTCGCCGCGGCCCGGCCGGATCGAGCACGGCCACCGTGCGCGGGATCGTCGCGGGAGACGGCCGCGGTGGCTTCGTCGGTCACGACAGCAGCCCGGCCGCGCGGTAGGCGGCGACGGTCGCCGCCGCCGTCCGCTGCCAGCTCAGCTCGGCCGCCGCGGCGCGGCCGCGCTCGCGCAGGTCCTGGTTGGCGGCCGCGTCGTGCACCAGCGGACGCAGGGCCTGCGCCCAATCCTCGGCGGTCGTCCGCGCCACCAGCACCGCGCCGTCCCCGCAGACCTGGGGCAGCGCGCCGACCGCGCTCGCGACCACCGCGCCACCGCAGGCCATGGCCTCGACCGGCGGCAGTCCGAATCCCTCGTACTGCGAGCAGTAGGCGACCACCGTCGCGGCCGCGTACAGCGCGGGCAGGTCCGCGGTGTCGACGTAGCCGAGCCCGAGCGCCGTGCTCGGCGCCTGCGGGCCGTCGGACCCGGCGCCGGCCAGCACCAGCGGGATGTCGAGCAGACCGGCCGCCTCGGCCAGCATCGCGACCTGTTTGCGCGGTTCGACGGTGCCGACCTGCAGCACGAATCGCGGCGGCAGGTCGTAGCGCGCGCGCACCCGCGCGACCTCGTGGTCCGCGGGTACCCGCGCCCACCCGGCGGGCGCGAGCGAAACGACGACCGCGTCCCGGCCGAACCGGTCCGCGATCCGCTCGGCGGTGAACTCCGAGACCGCGACGAGCAGATCGGCACGGGCCAGCGACATCCGGACCAGCAGCTGTTCGCCCCGCGCCCGGTAGCGGCTGAACGCCCACGGCACGTCGAACACCGACAGGTCGTGCACGGTGCTGACAGTGGCGCGCGGTCCGATGACCGGAACGTCGACGTCGAGCCCGTGGAACACATCGACGCCGCGCAGCGGGGCGATGCCGTGCCAGGCGCGCCGCGCTCCGGCCGCGACCGGACGCGGCACCGGGGTGATGCCCGGGGGCAGGGTCGCCGCGGCATCGGCCTGGACCACGGCCGACAGGGTCGTGCCCGCCAGCAGCGCGGGCATCCGGGCCAGCAGCTCACGCTGATACGTCGACACCCCCGCCCCGTGCGGGCGGCAGGCGAGCGCACCGAAACGTAGTGCGCCACCTGAATTCTCACGTGCCTCGATATTCATGTCACCTGCTCGGGGACGGAGCTGCGCTCGACGGTCGGGGACTGCTGGGTGATCGCACAGCCGACGACGGCGGCCAGCAACCAGAAGTAGAAATCACTCGGGAAGATCTCGAAGTAGCTCGAGGCGACCGCGGCCACCGCACTGGCCAGCACGGCGGCCGCGACCCCGAGGGCCAGGGCCGCGTCGTTCCCGCGCAGGGTGCGGGCCGCGCGAATCGACATCAGGTAGATCACCACCATGATCGCCGCGAACAACCACACCCCGATCGGCCCGAGTTCGATCAAGAGCTTCACGTAGTAGTTGTCGGGCTGGTACGGACGGCCGTAGATCTGCACCTCGCCGGTGGCGTACGGCAGCTTCTCCGCCATCGGGCCGAGTTCCTCGACCAGCTGACGCGCCTTCGCGGCCCCGGTGGAGCCGAGGCCGTCCCCGAACGGATGACTGCCCATCGACCGGAGCACGGTGTTCCACCCGGTCCCCCGGTCGGCCAGGCTCGACGAGGAGAACAGCGAACTGCGGGCCTGCGCGGACACCGCGACACTGCCGAGCACGATCAGCACGACCCCGCCGATGATCACCGATTTCAGCTGCCGCCGGTACCGCACCACCGCCAGCACCAACGCCCCCACCAGCAGACCGGCCAGCGCGGCCCGCACCACGCTCGCCGCGATCCCCGCGACCAGGATCGGCGTCGCCAGCAGGAAGATCCGGTTGCGCGGGCGCCGGGGCGCGGCCAGCGCGACCGATCCGCCGACGAGCAGGACCGTCACCAGGTAGAAGCCGAACGGGAACGGCTGATTGAAGGTGCTGAACGAGCGCAGGATGCCCCCGGAGAACCGGATGGTCTCGTTGTACTCGTACCCCATCTGCGCCAGGCCGGCCGCGCCGATCGCCTGCTGGGCCAGGCCGAACACCGCGATGGCGACCGACTCCACCATCATGATGGTCACCAGCAGATCGCGGTCGCGCGCGCTGAACGGTCGCAGGTACAGGATCAGCGGGACCACGACGAAGTAGAAGAACGTGATCTTGATCGCGAACAGGCCGAGCGAGCCCGCCGTCACGAACGCCGACACGACCCCGAACACGACCAGGGCCGCGCCGAGCGACCACCACGGAATCACCGGGCGCGGTTCGGGTTCGCGCTGCGGGACGAAGACGGCCACCCCGAGGGTGAGCAGCAGCAGCGCCTCCTTCCACCCGTCGACCTGCATCCACCCGGGCGCGATCAGGAGCAGACCGTTGAACGGCACCAGCGCGGCGACCAGCAACAGCCCACGCTGCGGCCGATGCCGGATCCAGCGCAGGAACACCCAGGCGACCGGGACGGCGAGCAGGTACAGCAGCGGGCCCACGCGCTCAGTCCTTCCCGATCGCGCGTTTGACCCGCGCGCACAGCCGGACCAGCGCCTGCCGCACCACCTTGCCGTCACCGACGAGCAGATCGACGGCGCGGATCTGATCGCGATGTCTGCGGCGGTAGTGGTGGTTGAACCGGAGCACGTCGGACAGCTTGCTCAGGGTCGACGTGGTGGACGAATGGTTGAACGCCGAGGCGCGGTTGACCGCCAGCACCCGGCTGTCACCGTAGAACCCGCCGCGCTCGACCAGTTGCGCGACGAGGTCGATGTCCATCGCGTAGAGGAAATCGGTGCGGAATCCGCTGGTCGTGGCGAGATCGCTGCGGCGGAACATGAACGCGGCCGTCGGGCACAGCTCGTCGGGGAGCTTGCGGACGAAGGCCCGCAGGGTGGTACGCGAGGAGCAGCGGCCGAGCAGGCCCGTCAGCCCGCGCGATCGGGCCAGCAGCGTCCCCGCGTCGTCGATGACGTCGAACCTGGCCCCGGTGACGGCGATCGCCGGATCGCGCAGCGCATCGACCTGCGCCGACAGGCAATTCGGGGTGATCAGGTCGTCGGCGCAGACGAGCTTGACCAGCTCGCCGGAGGCCAGCCCGATCGTCCGGTCCCAGTTCTCGGCCATCGGCAGGACGGCGTCGTTGGTGTACAGCCGAATCCGGTCGTCGTCGAACGACCGCACCAGGTCGCCCGTGCCGTCGGCGCTCGCGTTGTCGACCACGACGATCTCGAAGTCCGCGAAGTCCTGCTCCAGGATCGACCCGATGGTCTCGACGATCGTGCGCGCCGCGTTGAATGCCGGGACACACACCGACACCCGAACCCCCACCACTGTTCGATCCTCCATGATTTCCGTCACTCACCGATCCGTCGTGCCCGCTGGGGGCCGGCACGAACCGGCTCAGCGTACCGATCTCCCCGTGCCCGCGCTCATCTGGCGATTTCCACCACGCCGAGCCGCTGAACGGTTGCCGGACACGCCGCACCACATGCGTATCGAACGCGACGGCGTCGACGTTTCCGATCCGGCGACACGTTTGCCGAGCCGGCCCGGCGGGTAACCGTCTCGCGGCGGCGTCTCGCCGCGCTCGCGACACCTCGGAACCCCAGCTAACATCGCCACCACTACCGGCGGAATGTGGGGGAAGTGTGAGCGAGACGGGGACGGCGGCGACGGGTGAGTCCCGCTCGGCGGGTGCGTCGATGTCCGGCGTCGACCTCGCCGGGCACGCCCGCCAGCTGATCCGGGTGCTGCCGATCGCCCTGGTGATCGCGGTGCTGGTCGGCGCGGGCGTCTGGCTGGTGCGCGATCGCAGCGACCGGACCTACGAGGCGAGCCTGACCGCGCAGATCTCCCAGCAGTCGATCGGCGCGGTGTTCAACGAACTCACCCAGCCCTACATCGTGCTGGTCACCGAGAGCCGGGTGCTCTCGGACGTGGTGAAGAACGGGCTCGCCCCCTCCGAAGACGATCTGCGGCCCCGGGTCTCGGCCATGACCGGGCCCGCCCCGTCGCTGCTGATCATCAAGGCGCAGGCGGGCACGCCCGAGCAGGCCGCCAAACTCGTCCTCGCGGTGCAGCAGTCGCTGGACCGGGTCGGTTCCCAGATGCGCACCGAGGCGATAGCCCGCTCGGCGGCCGACCTGGAGGATCACCGCCGGGCCGTCGAGGACACCTTCTCCAAGCGGCTCGTCGACGATCCGCTGCGCCCGGAGCTGAGCTTCGACGCCAGGGACGTCGCCCGCGAGATCGAGTTCCGCCAGGTGCTCGGCATGGCCCGGCTGACCGTGATCAGCAACCCGCGCACGGAACTGGTCGCCCCGCACCCGGTGCAGGAGGGCCTGTTCGCCGCGCTGGCGACGTTGATCATCGCCGCCGAGGGCCTGGTCCTCGCGCGGGGTGTGCTCGAACGGCGCGCCGGCCGCAAGCGCCCCACCGCCGAGCCGGAACCCGCCGCCGCGACCGCCGATACGCCCGCGCCGGCGAGTGCCTCCGCGGCCGTGTCCGCCCGTGCCGATGCGGTCGCCTCGGCGACGGCACCCGGCGCGTACGACCCCGAGACCACGGTCCTGCCCCGGCAGTGGCCGCCGCGGGCCGCGCCGGTGAAGACCGCGAGCAAGAACGCGACGCCCAGCTCGTAGGCAGGCAACCGCTCGGACCCGGTCGCCGAGGACCCGCACGAGCCGAGAGGAATGCTGATGCGCAGCTTCGAACACAGCACGGCCGTCCAGGCCCGGCTGCACGAGCTGGTTCCCGGCGGCGCGCACACCTACGCGCGCGGCAGCGACCAGTACCCCGAGGGCATGGCACCGGTGCTGGTGCGCGGCAAGGGAGCTCGGGTCTGGGATGTCGACGGCAACGAGTTCGTGGAGTACGGCATGGGCCTGCGCTCGGTCACGCTCGGCCACGGCTACGAGCCGGTGTGCACGGCCGCCGCACTCGCCGCCGCCGACGGCCTGAGCTTCTCCCGGCCGACCGAGCTGGAACTGCTCGCCGCCGAGGACTTCTTGTCGCTGGTCCCCGGCGCCGACATGGTCAAGTTCGCCAAGAACGGCTCCGACGCCACCACCGCCGCGGTCCGCCTCGCCAGGGCGGTGACCGGCCGGACCCGGATCGCCGTCTGCGATCAGCCGTTCTTCTCCGTCGACGACTGGTTCATCGGCACCACCGACATGGCGGGTGGTATCCCCGCCGTCGACACGGTGAAATTCCCGTACAACGACCTCGACGCGCTGGCGGCCACGCTGGCCGCCTGCGACGTGGCCGCGGTGTTCCTCGAGGCGGCGACCGCACTGGCCGAGCCGCTGCCCGGATACCTGGAAAGCGTTCGCGCACTGTGTGATCGGTACGGCACGCTGCTGGCGTTCGACGAGATGATCACCGGCTTCCGCTGGGCGGCGGGTGGCGCGCAGGCCGTCTACGGCGTCACGCCGGATCTGTCGTGCTGGGGCAAGGCGATGGGCAACGGGTTCCCCATCTCCGCGCTCGCGGGCAAGCGCGAGTACATGGAGCGCGGCGGCCTGCGTACCGACCAGGACCGGGTGTTCCTGCTCTCGACCACGCACGGCCCGGAGACCTCGGCGCTGGCCGCGTTCCGCGCGGTCGTGCACGCCTACCGCACCGAGGACCCGATCGCCCGGATGGAGCGGGCCGGTCGCGACCTGGCCGACGGCGTGAACGAGGCCGCCGCCGCGCTCGGCCTCGCCGACCACCTCCAGGTCCTGGGCCGCCCGTCCTGCCTGATCTTCCGCACCCTCGACGCGGAAGGTGTTCCATCCCAAGCCTTTCGGACCCTGTTCCTCCAGGAACTCCTCGAGCGCGGCGTGCTCGGCCAGTCCTTCGTCGTCTCCGCCGCCCACGACGCCGACGCGGTGCGCGCCACCATCGCCGCCTGCGCCGAGGCGGCCGTGATCTATCGCCGCGCGATCGAGCACGGCACCGTCGACGGCCTGCTGCGCGGCAGACCCGTCGCCCCCGCGCTGCGCCGCACCGCGGCTCCCCGACAGATCGAAGCGAGCACCTCCCGATGACCCGTGTCGCCCTCGTGCACGAACGTTTCACCGAGTTCGGCGGATCCGAGGCGGTGGTCGGCGAATTCGTCGAAACCTGGCCGGACGCGCAGGTTTTCGCACCGATCGTCGCGCCCGGCGGCGTCCGCGCACCGGTCGGCGCGGTCCACGACAGCTGGCTCAGCCGGGCCCACTCCCTGACCGGCGGCAGGCACGCTCCCCTGCTGCCGCTGGTGCCGCGGGTGCTGCGCCGCCTGCCGCTGCGCGACCACGACGTGGTGGTGATCAGCCATCACGCCTTCGCCACCCAGGCCGCCCTCGCCACCGCCGCACCCGTGGTCGCCTACGTGCACAGCCCGGCCCGCTGGGCCTGGGATCGCGAATTCCGCGCCCAGGAGGCGGGAGGGCGCGCCGGTCAGCTCGCCCTCGCCGCCCTGGGCACCCTGGCCCGGCGCGGGGAACTGCGCGCCGCGCCCCGGCTCACCCACGTCGTCGCCAATTCGCACGCGGTCGCGCAGCGGGTCACCGACTGGTGGGGCCTGCCCGCCTCGGTGGTCAACCCGCCGGTCCAGGTCGCGCGGTTCACTCCCGACCCGGCCGTCGCCCGCGAGGACTTCTACCTGTGCGCGGGCCGCCTGGTGCCCTACAAGCGCGCCGACCTGGCCATTCGCGCCGCGCAGCGGGCCGGGGTGCGCCTGGTCGTGCTCGGCGATGGCCGCTTCCGCGCCCAGCTCGAGGCGATCGCGGGCCCGGAGACGACCTTCCTCGGCGCCACCTCCGCCGAGCAGTTGCAGGACATGTACCGGCGCTGCCGGGCGCTGCTCATGCCGGGCATCGAGGACTTCGGCATCGTCCCCGTCGAGGCGATGGCGTGCGGGGCGCCCGTGCTCGCCGTCGGGTCGGGCGGCGCGCTCGATACGGTGCGCCCGGGGGTCAGCGGCGAGTACGTGCCCGCCGGTGCCGACGACGAGGTCGTCGCGGCGCTGGCCGAGCTGATGGGCGAGTTCGATTCGGCCGCCTACGATCCGGCGAAGATCCGCGATCACGCGCTCACCTTCGCCCCCGAGGTGTTCCGCGCGCGGATGCGCGGCGTCGTCGACGACGTCCTCGCCGGACGGTAGCGACAAGTTGTCCGAAACTTTCAGTTACTGAAATCAGCTGTCACACACATCGTTTGACCTGCGACGATCGGTGACAATTCCCACACGGTGACCGGGCGCCACGAGCTTGCCCGGCTAGGTTACCGACGAGTACGGTTAGGGCCTGCCGGGACGACGATGTGCCCGGTTTCTCTCCAGCCACCTGCTGCTGGATATCCGCACATCTGATGCCCGCATCCACCGCCGCATGCCGGATCACTGTTGCACGACACCGTGTTTCGAGAATTTCAGGAGGGGCGATGGTTTCCTACATCGTGACGGGCGGTACCGGGTTTCTCGGTCGGCGAGTGGTGCGGGGGCTGCTCGCCGCCGATCCCACGGCGATCGTGCACGTGCTGGTGCGTGCCGAGTCGCTGGCCAAGTTCACCGCGCTGACCGCGCAGCATCCCGACGGTGATCGGGTGTTCGCGCTGGTCGGCGACCTGACCGCCGAGGGCCTCGGCCTGGGCGACGAGCCGCCGCGCGCCGACCACGTGCTGCATCTGGGCGCGGTCTACGACATGACCGCCGACGAGGAGACCGCGCACGCGGCCAATGTCGCGGGCACCCGCTCGGTGATCGAGCTGGCGCGCCGGCTCGACGCCGTGCTGCACCACGTGTCCTCGGTGGCCGTGGCGGGCGATCACCGCGGCAAGTTCTTCGAGGAGGACTTCGACCTCGGCCAGAATCTGACCTCGCCGTACCACCGCACCAAGTTCGCCGCCGAGAAGCTGGTCCGCGAGGCCACCGATCTGCGCTGGCGGGTGTACCGCCCGGCCATCGTGGTCGGCGATTCGCGCACCGGTGAGATGGACAAGATCGACGGCCCGTACTACTTCTTCGCCGCGATCGACGCGCTGTCCGCGCTGCCCGCCGATCTGCCGCTGCCGCTGCCCGACCTGGGCGCGACCAACGTGGTCCCGGTCGACTACGTCGCTGAGGCGATGGTCCGGCTGGCGCGCAAGGACGGGCTCGACGGCCGCACGTTCCACCTGGTCAACCCGGAACCGCAGCCCTTCGGCGAGATCTACCGCGCCCTGGCCGGCGCCGCGGGCGGCCCGGTGGGAATCGGCACCGTCCCGGGCAGTGCCCGCGCGCTGGCCGGTCTCGGTCATGTGCCCGGCGCCCATGCCGTGCGCGACTTCCTGTTCGAGCAGGCGGGCATTCCCGCCGAGGTCGCCCCGCACGTCGGGTTCACCGCCGAGTTCGTCGCCGAGTCGACCCGGGCGCAGCTGCCCGGGCTGACGGTGCCCGCCTTCGACACCTACGCCCAGCGGCTGTGGGACTACTGGCGCGCCAACCTCGACCCGCAGCGCGGGCGGGTCCCGGCCGACGCCGATCGGCTCGCGGGCCGGATCGTGCTGATCACCGGCGCGTCCTCGGGCATCGGGCTGGCCACCGCGCACGCGGTCGCCCAGCGCGGCGCCACCGTGCTCATGGTGGCGCGCGGCGTCGAAGACCTCACCGCCGCAGCGGAATCCGTGCGGGCCGACGGCGGCACCGCGTTCGCCTACCCGTGCGACATCACCGACGCCGCGGCCGTCGACAGCCTGGTGCAGCAGCTGCTGAGCGAGCACGGCCATGTGGATTACCTGATCAACAACGCGGGCCGGTCGATCCGTCGCTCGGTGGCCAACTCGGTGGACCGCATGCACGACTTCGAGCGGACCATGGCGGTGAACTACTTCGGCGCCGTGCGGCTGATCCTGGCGCTGCTGCCGTCGATGCGCGAGCGGCACTTCGGCCACATCGTCAACATCTCCTCGATCGCGGTGCAGACCAAGGTTCCCCGCTTCGCCGCCTATGCCGCCAGCAAGTCGGCGCTGGACAACTTCAGCGATATCGCCGCCGTCGAGAACCGCGGCGACGGTGTCACTTTCACGTCCATCCGGATGCCGCTGGTGCGGACCCCGATGATCGCGCCCACCGATCTCTACCGGGCCCTGCCGCTGCCCGATCCCGAGCGGGCCGCCCGGATCGTGGTGCGTGCCATGCTGGAACGGCCCGACCGGATCGACACCCCGGTCGGCACCTTCTCGCAGGCCGTGGAGATGTTCCTGCCCTCGCTCAAGCGGACCATCATGCACACCGGTTTCCGCCTGTTCGGCGAATCCACTGCCGCCCAGGGCAAGCCGGTGCTCGCCGAGCCCGCGCCCGAGCCCGCCGAACCGGCCGAGCCCAGCCGCAACGCGCTCACCGTCCTGGCGCCGGTGCTCACCCCGCTGATGGTGATGCCGAGCCCGGCCGCCCGGGTGAGCCGGATGCTGCCCGGCGTGCACTGGTAGGCACCATGTGACGACACCGGGCCGCTGCCGAGATCACCTCGGGAGCGGCCCGGTGCGTGGTGGCGGCCGGTGTCCGATCAGTGCGCGGCGACCGGCTCCGCCGACTGCCACGGCTCCCCCGCCGCGATCAGCGGACGGATCGCCCGCAGCTCGCGGGGCCTGCGCAGCGCGACGGCTCCCACCGGCCGTCGATCACGCAGGGCCACGGCGAGGAAGTCCTTGCCGTCGAGGTCGCCGTCGACGATCAGCTCGTCGTGCGGATGCAACCATCCGGCGAACTGCATCGAGACCCCGTGCTGATCGGTCCAGCCCCACGGGACCTCCGCGGGCGTGGCCGGATGACCGAGGATCGACAGCGCGGCGGCCGCACCGGCGGTCATCGCGGAGTTCCAGTGCTGGCCGCGTTCGAATTCGCCACGCAGCGGATGGAATCCGGTGGTGGCGTCGCCCGCGGCGAACACCCCCGCCGCCGAGGTGCGGTAGTGCTGGTCGATGACGATGCCGTCGTTGACGGCGATCCCGGCGGCCTCGGCCAGTGCCGTCTCCGGGACCGAGCCGACGGCGACGAGCGCGGCGGCGGCCGACCAGGTGCGCCCGTCGGCGGCGGTGGCGGTGACGCCGTCACCGGCGTCGACCAGCTGGGTGGTGAGCACGTCGTTCACCACCACGACACCGTGTTCCTCGTGGGTCCGCCGCATCAGGTCCGACACCACCGCCGGGACCACCCGGTCCATCAGCGCGGGACCGGCATTGAGCAGGGTCACCCGGGCGCCCAGGCCTCGGACGGTGGCGGCGACCTCGCAGCCGATCAGCCCACCACCGATGATCAGCAGCGAGCCGCCCGCGGTGATCGCCGCCTGGAGCGCGGCGATGTCGGCGCGGGTGCGCAGCGTGTGCACCCGGGTCGACGCGGTGTCGATCGCCCGCGCGCGGGCGCCGGTAGCCAGCAGCAGGCTGTCGTAGCCGAGCACCTCGCCGGTGCCCAGTCGCACGGTCGCACGGTCGGTGTCGACGGACTCGACGCCGAACGCGGGACGCAGATCGATCCGGTTGTCGACCCAGAACTTCACCGGCTCGAGCACCGTGCGATCGAACGAGCCGGTGCCCGCCAGCAGTTCCTTCGATACCGCGGGCCTGCGATAGGGCAGGTCGGGCTCGTCGCCGACCAGGACGATCTCCCCCGCGTAGCCCTCGCGCCGCAGCGTCTTGGCCGCGGTGGCACCGGCGATGCCGGTGCCGACGATGACGATCCGCCCGCTCATCCGCGACTCACCTCGAGCATCTCGAAGTCGGCCTTGGCGGCGCCGCAGTCCGGGCACGACCAGTCATCGGGGATGTCGTCCCAGCGGGTGCCCGGCTCGATGCCGTCCTCGGGCCAGCCCAGCGCCTCGTCGTATTCGAAACCGCATTGCACGCAACGGAACAGCTTGTAGTCGCTCATCGCGACACCTCCTCGCTCGGGGCGAAGTCGAGCTTCTCGCGGACCCCGCAGTCCGGGCAGCACCAGTCGTCGGGGATGGCCGACCAGGCGGTGCCCGCCGGGAAACCCTCGCGGGGCGCGCCGGCGCTCTCGTCGTAGCGGTAGTCGCAGACCGGACAGGTGTAGGCAGCCATCAGCGCGCTCCGTACTTCGCCAGGACCTTGTCCCGCTTGGCGGGCTGGATGTTCACCCGGGTGATGTCACCGTCGTAGTGCGCGAGCACCCGCGGGTCCATCACCTTGCGCCACAGCGGCGTCAGGTAGGCCAGGCCGATCAGGCTGGCGTAGCCGCTGGGCAGCTCGGGCGCGCCGTCCATGTGCCGCAGCGTCTGGTAGCGCCGGGTCGGGTTGGCGTGGTGATCGCTGTGCCGCTGCAGGTGGTACAGGAAGATGTTGGTGACGATGTGGTCGGAGTTCCAGCTGTGCTCGGGGGTGCAGCGCTCGTAGCGGCCCGAGGCGGTCTTCTGCCGGAGCAGGCCGTAGTGCTCGAGGTAGTTCACCGTCTCCAGCAGCGAGAAGCCGTACACGGCCTGGATCAGCAGGAACGGCAGGATCACCGGGCCGAACACCGCGACCAGCGCCACCCACAGCACCACCGTCATCAGCCAGGCGTTGAGCACGTCGTTGTGGATGCTGAACGGGCTCTTGCCGAGTCGTTCGAGGCGGGTGCGCTCGAGCTCCCAGGCCGAGCGCAGGCTACCCCACACGCTGCGTGGCAGGAAGGTCCAGAACGACTCACCGAAGCGGGCGCTGGCCGGGTCCTCCGGGGTGGACACCCGCACGTGGTGACCACGATTGTGCTCGATGTAGAAGTGGCCGTACCCGGTCTGCGCGAGGGTGATCTTCGACAGCCAGCGCTCCAGCTCGTCCTTCTTGTGCCCGAGCTCGTGCGCGGTATTGATGCCGATGCCACCCATCGCGCCGATGGTGAAGGCCAAGCCGATCTTGGATACCAGGCCGAGACCACCCTCGACGCCGAGCCAGGACAGGTTCTGCGCCGACCACAGGTAGCAGGCGAACACCAGGCTGACCAGCTGCAGCGGGATGTAGGCGTAGGTGCAGTACCGGTAGTACTTGTCGTTCTCCAGCCGCTCCATCATCTCCTCCGGCGGGTTCTTCCCGTCGGGGCCGAAGAAGCGATCCAGGATCGGCAGCAGCACGTAGACCAGCAGCGGCCCGAGCCACCACCAGACCGGCGCGACCGCGGTCCAGCCCAGCTGGTTGAACGTCCACACGAAGCCGACGGCCAGCAGTGTCGCGCTGGGCGCGATCAGGCCGAACAGCCAGAGGTAACGCTTGGGGTCACGCCAGTGCAGGACCGCCGTCGACCCTTCGTGGTCGTCGATACGAGATGTCGTCATTGTCATTCTCCTGATCGCCGAGACACAGGCTCGGTTGTTGCCGTCTTCGTTTACAACATAGCGCAATGTGTTCTCAGTGAATACACTGTTGGAGTATTTGTCAATGAACGAGCAGATTCGATAGCACATGTACGATGATCGAGTGGCCGAATCGCCGAACTTCCACGCCGAGATGCGTCTGCTGTTGCGTGACCGCATGCTCGATGCCGCCCGCACCATGGTCGTCACCGAAGGGTGGGGCGCGGTCAACATGTCGCGCGTGGCCAAGGAGGTCGGCATCAGCAGGCCGGTCCTGTACAAGGAGATCGGCACCAAGCAGGCGCTGGCCGACGCGCTGATCGAGCGCGAACTGGGCGTCTATCTGGCCGGCATCGCCGAGACACTGGCCGACCATCCGACCGACCCCATCGCGGGCATGACCGCCGCCGCGGACTACGCGCTGCGCAACGCCGGGGACAACACCCTGATCAAGGCCGTGCTCGCGGCGCGGACCGACGGTGACACCGCCCTGCTGCCCGCGCTGATGAGCGACCCCGAGCCGGTCCTCGGCCGCGCGGTCGCCACGCTCACCGGGACCGTCCGCCAGCACTACCGGCTCGACGAACTCTCCGACGACGAGCTGACCTCGTTCGTCGAGATCATGGTCCGGCTGACGTTGAGTCATCTGTTCCAGCCGACCGGCAGCGTCGACCGCGCGGTGGCGCAGATCGGCGCCGTCCTGGCCGGGGTACTGCCCGTCGCCTGACGACGACGGGCAGCGGGCCTCACAGCCGCGCGTTCACCTGACCGGTGGCGTTCGCGAAGGCCCAGCTGTAGGCGCCGTGCGCCGTGGGGAACACCCCGCCCGCGCACACGGGATCGCCCGCGGTGCAATAGTTCGCGGTGCGATCGGCGTACAACGGTGCGACCGTGCCGCCGACGAGCCGCAGCGGGTCACCGAACAGCAGCACCGCCACCACCCGCGAGGACACCTCCGGGGGCAGCACCCACATCCCGGGCAGGATCATCATGGCCGGCGAACCGAGCACACCGTGCGCGACCGCCGCGCCCTGCGAGTAACCGACGAGCACGAACCGCTGATCGGGGCAGGCCGCAGCCTGGGCGAGCACGTGCGTCGTCATCGCCCGGGTGCCGTCGCTGACCGAGGAGGGCACCAGCAGATCCGCGGGGTATTCGACCCGGTGGGCGGTGGTGTCGACCGGTAGCTGCGCACTCAGCACCGCGTAGAGCGGATCGCCGACCACGGCGCCGAGATAGCCGGGTTCCTGTGTGCCACGGGCGACTACGACGTCGAGCGTGGCGCAACTCTGCGCGAACGCCGTCAGTCCCGGTGACATCGCTGTCCCGATCCCCGCGGCCAGTAGCAACACCGACAGCACTCGGGCTGTCCGTCGTGCGACGTTACGAATTACCTTCCGATTGGTCATGGCACCCACCCACTCACGCCGTTGTGAGAAATAGAGATGAGCGATCACCGTCCACCACAACGGTATTCGGTGCGCTCAGGGGTGGGATACCCGCTGACCTGCATCGACTCGATCCGAAGTCGGCATCTCTTGCGCCACGGTCGGGTCTCGGATCATCCTGCGGCACAGGGCCGCAGGCGAATCAGTGCTTCTTCGGCTTTTTCTTCTTCTTGGGCTTGTCGTGGTCGGGCTCCCATTCGTAGCCGGGGACGCCGCGCTCGCAGTAGGAGTTCTCGACGAGGACATCGCCCTGGTCACGCTCGCACCACCGCTCCGACCGCGAGCAGGAGGTGGCGCCGAGACCGGCGAGCACCGTGAACACCAGCAGCGCGGCACCGGTACGGGTTCGGACTTTCATGGATTCCCAGACCTCTCTCGAACGAAACGCCGCTGGTCAGGGCATTTTCCAATACTTACCCCCGGCCACCGACGCACCAATGCTACGTTCCGTGGATGTCGAGCACAGTGTCAGAGCCCACCGACGACTTCACCCCCGACGCGATCGTCGTCGGCGCAGGCCTCGCCGGCCTGGTCGCCACGCACGAGCTGGTCCTGGCCGGCCGCAAGGTCCTGGTCGTCGAGCAGGAGAACCGCGCCAACCTCGGTGGCCAGGCATTCTGGTCGCTGGGCGGGTTGTTCTTCGTCGACAGCCCCGAGCAGCGCAGGCTCGGTATCAAGGATTCCTATGAACTGGCGCTGCAGGATTGGCTCGGCTCGGCCGGTTTCGACCGCGAGGACGAGGACCGGATGGCGCGGCAGTGGGCGCAGGCC
The DNA here is from genome assembly GCF_040681225.1 of Nocardia sp. NPDC051833. NCBI lineage: Bacteria > Bacillati > Actinomycetota > Actinomycetes > Mycobacteriales > Nocardiaceae > Nocardia > Nocardia sp. NPDC051833. The sequence continues at coordinate 651,605 of NZ_JBFAYK010000003.1, read as the reverse complement.
TACGTCCGGTTCGCCACCGACGAGAAGCGGGATTACCTGCACGCCTTGGGTCTTCGGGTCACCCCGCTGGTCGGCTGGGCCGAGCGGGGCGGCGGGCTGGCCGACGGGCACGGCAACTCGGTCCCCCGGTTCCATCTGACCTGGGGCACCGGCCCCGAGGTGCTGCGGGTCTTCCTCGAGCCCGTGCTCGCCGGTGAGGCCCGCGGTTTGGTGCGCTTCGCGTTCCGGCACCGGGTCGACGAGCTGATCGTCGCCGACGGCGCCGTCACCGGGATCACGGGCAGCGTGCTCGCCCCGAGCGACACCGAACGCGGAGTGGCCTCGAACCGGGACACGGTGGGCGAGTTCACCTTCCATGCACCGGCGGTGCTGGTGAGTTCGGGCGGCATCGGGCACGCGCACGAGCTGATCCGCCGCAACTGGCCCACCGACCGGCTCGGCCCCTGCCCGGAGACACTGATCTCCGGGGTGCCCGCCTACGTCGACGGCCGGATGCTCGGCATCTCCGAGCAGGCGGGCGCCGCGCTGGTGAACCGGGACCGGATGTGGCACTACACCGAGGGCATCAACAACTGGGACCCGGTCTGGCCCGATCACGCGATCCGGATCATTCCCGGCCCGTCGTCGATGTGGTTCGACGCCGACGGAATCCGCATGCCCGCACCGTGTTTCCCCGGTTTCGACACCAACGAGACCATGCGCCGGATCCTGGCGACCGGCCACGACTACTCCTGGTTCGTGCTCGATCAGACGATCATCGAGAAGGAGTTCGCGCTCTCGGGCTCGGAGCAGAATCCCGACATCACCGGCAAGGACCTCAAGCTCACCCTGCGCAGCCGGGTCGCCAAGGGCGCGCCGGGGCCGGTGGAGGCGTTCAAGCAGCACGGCGTGGACTTCGTGGTCGCGAACTCGCTGACCGAGCTCGTCGACGGGATGAACGCGATCGCCCGCGGACCGAAGCTGGACGCTGCCGTGCTGGAACGCCAGATCGTCGCCAGGGATCGCGAGGTCACCAATCCGTACACCAAGGACGCGCAGGTGTCCGCGATCAACAACGCGCGCAAGTACTTCGGTGACAAGGCGGGGCGCGTGGTCAAGCCGCACCGGATTCTCGATCCGGCGCACGGCCCGCTCATCGCGGTGCGGCTGAACACCCTGACCCGCAAGACGCTGGGCGGCTTGCAGACCGATCTGGACTCCCGGGTGCTGCGTCCGGACGGCGAGGTGTTCCCCGGGCTGTTCGCCGCCGGTGAGGTCGCCGGTTTCGGCGGTGGCGGCGTGCACGGCTACAACGCGCTCGAGGGCACATTCCTCGGCGGGTGCATCTTCTCCGGCCGCGCGGCGGGCCGCGCGATGGCGCGGGGCTGAGATCCGGTCAGAGGGGGCGGCCGTGCCGGGGTCCCAGGGCACGCGCCGCTTCCTTGGCCACCTCGGCCAGCGCGCGGGCGAGCCGCGCGGTGTCGAGGGCGCTGCGGTCGCCCTGCACCGTGCCCGACAACGAGATCGCGGCCAGTGCGACACCGCGGCCGCGGATCGGCACCGCGACGCAGCCGACACCGGGCAGCGATTCCTCGGAGTCGACGGCCACGCCCTGCCGGTTGCGGATGCGGGCCAGTTCCCGGTGCAGTTCGGCGCGATCGATGATGGTCCTGGCGGTGCGCGGCGTGGTGACCCCGCGCAGCGAGGCCTCCGCGATGCCCGGTTCGAGCGTGGCCAGCAGCGCCTTGCCGACCGCCGTACAGTGCGCGGGCAACCGCCCGCCGACGCGGGTGGGGATGGCGACCTGGCTGCGGCCGCCCGCCCGGTCCAGGAACAGCACCTCACGCCCGTCCAGCACGGCGAGATGCCCGATCAGGCCGGTGCGCTGGCTCAGGTCGTAGAGCAGCGGGCCGACGACCTCGCGCAGCTCGTTGTGCTCGGCGGCCAGCCCACCCAGTTCCAGCACGCGCAGCCCGAGCCGGTAGCCGCCGGGGGTGTGCGCGAGCCAGCGCAGCCGGATCATCTGGTCGAGGATGCGGTGCACCGTGGAGCGCGGTAGTCCGGTGCGCTCGGCCAGGCCGAGCAGCGTGAGCGTGGGGGTGGTCGCGTCGAACGCGTCGAGGATCAGCGTCATCCGCTCGATCATCGACGTCGGCGGCGCACCGGCGGCCCGGCCCGATCCGGTCCACAGGTCCTCCGGCGCCGGCTCGGTCACGATCTCGACCGTCATTGATCCAACCTCCACAGTGTGTAGCGGATACAGACTAGAGCCGTCCGTGTCGCTTACGCACCATTTCGCTGTACCGAGCGGTTCATCGGGGTCTCGGCCCGCGGTCAGCCGGAGTGGGGCGAGCGGGTGGCGGCCAGGGTCGCGGCGATCTCGGCGACCGCGCGGGCGGCCGCGGACTCCGGGGCCGTGTGGGTGAACGGGGCGCCGTCGTCACCCGCCGCGCACACACCGGGGTCGAACGGGATCCGGCCGAGCACGGGACAGTAGGTGTCGAGGAGTCCGCTCAGCGCCCGGCTGACGGCGGTGGCACCGCCCGCGCCGAACAGGGTGTGCCTGGTGCCGTCGGGGGTGTCGTACCAGGACATGTTCTCGATGATGCCCGCGACCCGCTGCCCGGTCTTGGCAGCGACGGCCCCCGCCCGCTCGGCGATCCGGGCCGCGGTGCGCTGGGGCGTGGTGACGACCAGGAGTTGCGCGGCGGGCAGCAGCTGGGCGAGGGAGATCGCGATGTCACCGGTGCCGGGCGGCATATCGATCAGCAGGACGTCGAGCTCGCCCCAGTCGACGTCGTGCACCAACTGCCGCAGCGCGTGATGCAGCATCGGGCCCCGCCACACGATCGGGGCGTTGTCCTCGGCGAACATCCCGACCGAGAGCACCCGGATACCGAAGACGGTGGGTGGCACCATCCTTCGCTCCACCAGCGTCGGTCCGGTGGTGATGCCGAGCATCGCCGGGATGGAGTGCCCGTGCACATCGGCGTCCATGAGGCCGACGCGCAGGCCGCGCCCGGCGAGGGCTACCGCCAGATTCACCGTGACACTGGACTTTCCGACGCCGCCCTTCCCGGAGACGACGCAGTACACCGTTGTCGGGGAGTCCGGGGCGGTGAGGGCGGTGCTGCCCGTTCCCGCGGTCGGAGAATGGAGCAAGCGCATGGGTGTGCCCTTCATCGGCCGAGACTGGCGCGCAGCATCTCCGCGCGTTCGACGACTTTGACCCGCTCCCGACCCTCGGGCACGCCCAGCGCGCGTTCGTGCGCGTCGAGGCGGTACCAGCCGGTCCACGTGGTGAACGGAATGCCCGCGCCGGTGAGGAATTCGAGTACGGCGCCGGGATCAGGACGGGCGGGTCGAGCCAGGGCGGGCCGGTCGTCGAGCAGGCAGGCGACGGTCTCGTTGGCGTCGCCCTTGGTGTGGCCGATGAGGCCGACCGGGCCGCGCTTGATCCAGCCGGTCACGTACACACCGGGCAGCGGCCCGTCGTCGGCGAGCACCCGGCCCGCCGCGTGGGGGACGGTGCCGGTGGCCTCGTCGAACGGGATGTCGGCCACCGCGCCGGAGCGATAGCCGACGGCGCGGTAGACGGCCTGCACGTCCCACTGCTTGAACTCGCCGGTGCCCTTGACGTTGCCGGTGCCGTCGAGCTGGGTGCGCTCGGTCTCGAGACCGACGACCTTGCCGTCTTCGCCGATGACCTCGGCCGGGGACTCGAAGAAGTGCAGGAACAGCTTGTGCGGGCGGTTGCCCTGATCGCGGATCGCCCACTGCTCGAGGGTGTTGGCGACCATGTCGACCTGCTTGGAGTTGCGGCGCGCGGCCTCGGAGCCCTCGTCGTAGTCGATGTCCTCGGGGTCGACGATGACCTCGATCGTCGGCGAGTGGTCGAGTTCGCGCAGCTCGAGCGGGGTGAACTTGGCCTGGGCGGGACCACGACGGCCGAAGACGTGGACCTCGACGGCCTTGTTGGCCTTCAGGCCCTTGTAGACGTTCGGCGGGATCTCCGTCGGCAGCAGCTCGTCACCGGTCTTGGCCAGCACGCGGGCCACGTCGAGGGCGACGTTGCCGACACCGAGCACGGCGACCTTCTCCGCCTCCAGCGGCCACGAGCGCGGCACGTCGGGGTGCCCGTCGTACCAGGACACGAAGTCGGCGGCACCGTAGGAGCCGTCGAGGTCGATACCGGGGATGGGCAGGGCGCGGTCGGCGTTGGCGCCGGTGGAGAAGATGACCGCGTCGTAGAACTGACGCAGGTCGTCGAGGGTGATGTCGGTGCCGTAGTCGATGTTGCCGAGCAGGCGCACCTGGTCCTTGTCGAGGACCTTGTGCAGGGCGGTGATGATGCCCTTGATGCGCGGGTGGTCGGGGGCGACGCCGTAGCGGATCAGGCCGAAGGGCGCGGGCATGCGCTCGTAGAGGTCGATGCTGACGTCGGCATCGGACTTCATCAATGCGTCGGCGGCGTAGATACCGGCCGGTCCCGCCCCGATGATCGCCACGCGCAATGGATGACGCGCGGCCGTCATTTCCGGTACTCCGCGACGAAGGGCGTGTCCACGCCGAGATCACCCACCGCGGCGGCGCTGCCCGGCGATCCGAGCGCGGCGTCGCGACCGGGCAGCGGCAGGTCGAAGAAGGCGGCATTCGCCGCGACGAAGCCCTCCTGTCCCGCCGGGACGTCCTCGGCGAGCGAGATCGCCTCGACCGGGCAGACCGGCTCGCACGCACCGCAGTCCACGCACTCGGTGGGATGGATGTAGGCCATCCGGTCACCGGTGTAGATGCAGTCGACCGGGCATTCCTCCACACAGGCGCGGTCGAGCACGTCCACGCAGGCGGCTCCGACGACGAAGCTCATGGCTGTAGTTCCTTCTCGTTCGGCTCGCCGAGCGCGGCGAGGATTTCGTAACGCAGACGGGCGAATTCGGGCTCGAATCGGGCGCCCGGCGCGCGGGGCGCGTCGATCTCGATCACCCGCTGGATGCGGGCCGGGCGCGGGGTGAGCAGCACGATGCGGTCGGCCAGCAGCAGCGCCTCGTCGACGTCATGGGTGACGAACAGGACCGTGGTCCGCCGCTGCTGCCACACCGAGATGAGCAGGCGCTGCATATCGGCGCGGGTCTGCGCGTCCAGCGCGCCGAACGGTTCGTCCATCAGCAGCACCCGCGGTCGGGCCGCCAGCGTCCGCGCCAATTGCACCCGCTGGCGCATGCCGCCCGACAGCGCGCCGGGCAGATGATCGCCGAAGTCGGTGAGCCCCACCAGATTCAGCAGCTCCTGCGCCTCGGCGCGGCGGTCCCGGCGGGCGACGCCGCGCAGCTTCAACGCGAACTCGACATTGCGCCGGGCGGTGCGCCACGGCAGCAGCGCGTCCTCCTGGAACACCATCGAGCAGTGCTGCGCCGCGGGCCCGCCGTCGACCGAGACCGTGCCGCCGACCGGTGGCAGCAGGCCGGCCATCGCGCGCAGCACCGTGGATTTGCCGCAGCCCGAGGGACCGAGCAGAACGACGATCTGTCCGGCATCGATGTCGAGATCCACTTCGGCCGCGAGACTCGCACCATAGGCGATGCGCAGACCGGCCAGCCGCACCGCGGCGCCGGCGCTCATCGCTGTGCCCTCGGCAGCCACCGGTTCACCCGGCGCCCCGCCAGTTCCACCAGCCAGGCGGTGAACCAGCCGAGCAGCCCGATGGTGAGCATGCCGACGATCACGCCGGGATAGTCCAGCAGGCCGTAGGACTGCCAGGTGAAATAACCGATCCCGAACTGCCCCGAGATCATCTCGGCGCTGATCACGCAGATCCAGGCCACGCCCATCGCGACGGACAGGCCGGAGAAGATGCCGGGCAGCGCGCCGGGCAGCGCGATCTGGAAGAGGATGTCGCGCCGGCGCGCGCCGAGGGTGTGCGCCGCCTCCTCCCACACCCGGGGCAGCGCGTGCATGGCGTGGATGGTGCTCACCGCCACCGGGAAGAAGGCGGCGAAGAAGGTGATGAACACGATGCCCTGCTCGCCGGTCGGGAACAGCAGGATCGCCAGCGGCACCAGCGCGATCGCGGGGATCGGGCGGAAGACCTCGAGCACCGGCCGGATCAGGGCGCTGACGACGGCCGAGCGGCCGACCGCCATCCCGATCAGGACACCGGACACCGTCGCCAGGCCGAAGCCGACCAGGATGCGCCGGGTGCTGGAGACGATGTCGCGGTAGTAGCTCGCCGCGCCCAGCTGGGTGCGGAACGACTCGAAGACCGCGGCGGGCGTGGGGATCTTGTCGAAGCGCAGCCACAGCACCACCTGATAGGTGGTGAGCAGATGCCACGCGAGCAGCAGCGCCAGCAGCGGGACGGCGGTCAGGACGGTCCTGCGCGCCCGGCGCGGAATCGTGAAGCGGGTGGGTGACTGCGCGCGAAGCGCGGCCGGATCGGGTGCCGCGACCGGAGCGGCGAGGGGTTCTGCGGAAACGGTCATGGTGAGCCTCCTGGTCTCACGTGACGGAACTAGCGGGACTTCAGTGCTGCCTGGTAATCGATGACCGTGGCGCCCGGATGCGCGGCGGCGTACTGCTGCGCGTCGGCGCGAATCGCGAACGGCAGCAACCGATCGTCAGGTCCGGCGCCGGGATCGCTGACCCAGGTCGCGGTCGCGGCGAACAGCCTGGTCCCGGTGCCGTGGTCGGGGACGTAGGCGGCGCGTACGGTGCCGCCCGTGGTCGCGATCTGCCGCAGCAGACAGGTCGGGGTCCGGGCGACCGACGTCGTCGCCGGACCGGCGAACCAGGCTTCCGAGGCGGTCGCGAGTCCGTCGACCACTCCCCCGCACACGCTGTCGGTGCCGGTCAGTGGTGACGGCGCGGCCACCGAGTCCCGTGCGGTCTCGTAACCGGCGCCGTAGACCGCCCGCACGTACCGGTCGTCGACGAACTCGCCGAGGTTCAGGTCGGACAGCGCGCCCAGACTCTTCAGGAACGGCAGCAGGGTGCCGAGCGCGTCGACCTGCCGTGACTTGATCGTCGGATCGAAACTCACCAGGCCGTTCGGGCCGTTGTAGAGATAGACGACTTCGGCGGGCAGACCGGTGATCTCGGCAACCCGCTGCGCGGCCTCGAGCGGCTGCTGGTTGAGGTAGTCGGTGGTCTTGCGCTGGGCGGTGAGGAACGCGGTGACCACGTCGGGGTGCTGGGTTCCGAACCGCTCGTTGGCCACAACCGCGTGGAAGGTCGGGATGCCCGCGCTGCCGCCGTCGTAGAGCAGCCGGGCCTTGCCGTCGTGCACGAGTTTCTGTGGCCACGGCACGAATTGGGCCAGCGCGGCGACCTGATCGCCCTGTAGCGCCGAGGCGCCGACGGCGGGATCCTGGCCGAGCAGCTTCACGTTGTCGAGGGTCATCCCCGCCGCCGACAGCCCGGTCGCCAGCATGCCGTGCGCGGCCGAACCGACACTGGTCGACACGATCTGCCCGCGCAGATCGGCCAGGGTGGCCGCGGGCGACTCGAGCGGGACGACGATCTGGTTGAGCGAACCGCGCAGGTTGTAGCCGGTGACCGCGATCAGTTCCGACTTCACATCCGCGTGATCACGGGTCTTGGAGCCGTTCACCAGGATCGGCGCGTCGCCCATCGAGCCGATGTCGACCTGTCCGGCCAGCATCTGCGCGGTCAGCGGCGGACCTGCGGCGAAGTCCTTCCACTCCACCCGGTAGGTCAGGCCGGTGGTCTTGCCCAGTGCCGCGAGTTCGGCCTCGAAGGTGCCGCGGTCGCGGAGCAGGGTGCCCGCGGTGACGGTGTTGATGGTCTTGGACTGGTAGCCGATGTTCACGGTGACGGTCTTGCCGTCGTCACCGGCGCCGCAGCCGGTGGCCAGGGTGGCGACCGCGGCGGCGCCGAGCAGCAGCGCGGTCAGGCGTAAGCAGGCAGAGCTCATGGGGTCGATCCGTTCTTCTTCTAGCGCAACAGGAACGGGATGTTGACGGTGACGGCGCCGACCGGGCAGCGCGCGGCGCACGGCCCGCAGTACCAGCACTCGTCGACGTGCATGTAGGCCTTGCCCGATTCCGGGTGGATGGCGAGGGAATCGAGCGGGCACATGTCGACGCACAGCGTGCAGCCGTCGATACAGGTGGCCTCGTCGACCGAGACGGGGACATCGAGACGGGCATTGACCAGGGCCATCAGAGTTCCTTTCCAGAGTTGGCGATACCGATGCGGGCGAAGGCGCGGACGTCGGCGTCCGGGTCGTCGAGTGCCCGCTGCAACGCCGTGGTGATGTCACGGCGTTCGGCGATCCGTTCGGCCAGTGCGCGCACCGCCGCCTTACGGACGTCGAGGTTGGGGTCGGAGACGGCCGACAGCAGTGGCGCCGCCGCGAGCTCGGGATCGGCCGCGGCCAGCGCGACCGCCGCGGCCTGCCGGACCTGCCAGGCCGGATCCGTCATCGCCGCGGTGGCGACGGCGGCGGCCTGGTCGTCGCACCCGGTGCCGGCCAGGCTCGCCAGCGCGGCGGCCCGGACCAGCGGTTCCGGGTCGCCGGCCAGCGTCAGCAGCGTGACGGCGCCGCGTGGATCACCCACGGCGGCAAGGCCTTTCGCGACTCCGATGCGGACGTTCTGGTCCTCGTCGACCGCCGCGATGGCCAGTCCATCGATGGCGTCGACCGAGGTGAGTCCGCCGACGACGGTGCGCCGGACCGCCACATTCGGGTCGGCCAGCCAGCCGAGGAGTTCCCCGGCGGTCACCCGGCGGTGCCGCCACAGCGCCTCGATCGCGGCCGAGCGCACCGCCGGTTCCGGCGCGGTGACGCAATCCCGCAGCGCCGCGTCGAATTCCGATCCGGGGACCAGCACTTCGAGCAGTTCGGTGAGCAGTCCGATCGCGGTGTGGCGCACGTCGACGTCGCCATCGGCGAGGGCGCCCGCGATGATCGGCGCCGCAGCGGCCCAGTCCTCGGTGGTCTCGCTGAGCACCGACAGGGCGGTGCGCCGGACCTCGGGGTCGGGGTCGGTGAGATACGGCGTGAGCTCGTCGAGTTCCGGGCACTCGTCGGCCAGGTCGAGCAGGGTCAGCAGGCGCGCGCTCATCGGGCACCCCACGCGCCGACGAGATCGGGCGCGGCGACATCGGCGACGCCGTCGGGCCGGACGAAACCGGGAACCGGCACGATGTACGGGGCGACCGGGCGGGTGCGGAACTCCATCGACCCGCTCGCGCCGCGATAGAGATTGAGGTGGCAGAACCATTCCGCGTCGTCGCGGGCGGGCCAGTCGGCGCGCTGATGGTAGAGCCCCCACCGGCTTTCGGTCCGGCGCAGGGAGGCCCGGGCCGCCATCTCGGCGCAGTCGCGGATGAAGCTCACCTCGGCACAGCGCATCAGTTCGTGCGGCGTCTGCCCACCCATGGCGGCGATCTCGGCGTGCATCCGCTCGAAGGCGGCGATACCGAGCGCGAGGTAGGACTGCGCTTTCGGCGGTTGCAGGTAGTCGTTGACGAAGCGGCGCAGCTTGTACTCCACCTGCGGCTGCGGCGGGCCGTCGGGATTGCCCAGCGGGCGGTAGATGAGGTCGTGGGCGGCCTCGATCTGGTCGGCGGGCAGTTCCGGATGCGTCGCGCCGCGGGCGAAGGCGCTCGCGTGCTCGCCGGCGATGTCGCCGTAGACGAAGGCGCCGATCATGTAGTTGTGCGGCACCAGCGCCATGTCACCGGCGGCGTACAGGCCGGGGACGGTCGTCGCGGCGTGCTCGTCGACCCAGACTCCCGACGCCGAATGCCCACTGCACAAACCGATCTCGGAGATGTGCATCTCGATGTCGCCGGTGCGGTAGTCGGTGCCGCGCCCCTCGTGGAAGGTGCCGCGGGTGGGGCGCTCGGTGGTGTGCAGGATGCCTTCGATCTCGCGGATCGTGGCGTCGGGCAGATGGCTCAGTTTGAGGTAGATCGGCCCGCGCGCGCTGTCGAGTTCGCGTTTGACCTCGGCCATCATCTGCCCGGACCAGTAGTCGCAGTCGACGAACCGATTGCCCTCGGAGTTGACCTGGTAGCCGCCGAACGGGTTCGCGACGTAGGCGCACGCCGGACCGTTGTAGTCCTTGATCAGCGGATTGATCTGGAAGCACTCGATCCCCGAAAGCTCCGCGCCTGCGTGGTAGGCCATCGCGTAGCCGTCCCCGGCGTTGGTGGGGTTCTCGTAGGTGCCGTAGAGGTAGCCCGAGGCGGGCAGCCCGAGGCGGCCGCACGCGCCCGCGGCGAGGATCACCGCGCCCGCCGAGATGGTGACGAATTCCCCGGTGCGCGTGTCGAATCCGACGGCGCCGACCGCGCGCCCGTCGACGGTGAGCACCCGTACCGGCATCACCCGGTTGGAGATCGTCACCTTGGCGCGCACGTCGCGGGCCCGCAGGGTGCGGTAGAGCACCTTCTTCACGTCGCGGCCCTCGGGCATCGGCAGCACGTACGAGCCGGATCGGTGCACCTTGCGCACCGCGTATTCGCCGTGTTCGTCCTTCTCGAACTTGACGCCGTATCCCTCGAGGCGCTGCACCATCTCGAAACCGCGCGTGGCCGTCTCGTAGACGGTGCGCTGGTTGACGATGCCGTCGTTGGCGACGGTGATGTCGGCGACGTAGTCCTCGGGGCTGGCCTTGCCGGGCACCACGGCGTTGTTCACGCCGTCCATGCCCATGGCGAGCGCGCCGGAGTGCCGCACGTGCGCCTTCTCCAGCAGCAGCACGTTCGCGCCGTGCCGGGCCGCGGTGAGCGCGGCCATCGTTCCCGCGGTGCCGCCGCCGACGATCAGAACGTCGCAGACGAGCTCGCGCCGGTCGGTGAGCGGTGGGATCTGCATGAGGATCAACCCCTTTCGTGGGAATCGCGGGTGACGGTGCGTCGCGGGGTCACCGGGACGCGGTCCAGCCGCCCGGACAGGGAGAACCGGTCACCGCGATAGCGGATGTATTCGAGATCGACGGGCCTGCCGGAATCGGTGGAGGTGAGCCGCTCAAGGAACAGCAGCGGGGAGCCCGCCCGGACCTGCAGCAGCCCGGCGACCGTCGGATCGGCGGCGACCGCCTCGATCGCGACCGCGGCCGAGCCCAGCGGTAACCCGAGTTCGGCTTCGAGCAGGCCGAACACGTCACAGCCGGTGAGGTCCTTGTCGAGCAGCGGGATGCCGACGTCGGCGGTCAGATAGCTGGCGTCCAGCGACAGCGGGGCGCCGTCGAGGTAGCGCACCCGTTCCAGCGCGACGACCGGGTCGCCCGCCTCCAGTTCGAGCCGCTCGGCGACCAGCGGCGTGGCGGGCACGACCTCGGCGAGCAGGACCCGGTTCACCACCCGGTCGCTGCGGGTCTCGAAGGTCTCGGCCAGGCCGCGCAGGCGGTCCAGGCCCTGCACCGCCTTCTCGGCGACGACGAACGTGCCGGCGCCCGGCACCCGGTCGATCAGGCCTTCGTCGCGGAGCAGGGTGAGCGCGTCGCGGACGATATTGCGGCTGGTGGCGAAGTCGGCGGCGAGCTGGGCCTCGGCGGGCAGCGGCCGGGTGCCGTAGACGCCGCTGCGGATGCGGGCGCGCAGGACGTCACGGATGCGACGGGCCGGTGCGCTGCGGCGGCCCGCGCCCGGATCGGGGGGCCGGGGCCGGGCCGAGGAAAAGGGAGTGGCTGTCATGCGGCACATGCTCCGAACGCCGCGTTACGGCGGACGTTTCGGGCAATTACCGGACAGTTACGCCAGTTAGCGCTGCGGCTCCACGCCCTCTACCTGCGGCGATGCACCCTCGTTCGGGAGTCCCACCACCGGCGAGCGGGCGATCTCGAGTTGCGCGGCCCGGTCGACGAGCAGTTCGCCGGGCCCCGAGGGCGGGGTGGTGCGGCGCCAGATGGCCCGGAATTTGCGGGTCAGCCGGGCGGCGTCGGCGCACGGCACCGCCACCAGCGCGCCGGTCGCCAGATCCGGCGCGGCGATCAGGCGGCTCAGGACGGCGGGGGCCATGCCGGTGCGGGCCGCCGCCACGATGGCGGCGGCCGAGCCGAGTTCGGCGGCCGGGCCCGCGGGCGTCGCGGCGGTGCTGAGCAGGTCCCAGACGGTGTCACGGGTGCCCGAGCCGGGTTCGCGCCACAGCAGGGCGGTACCGGCGAGTTCGGCGAGCGCGACCGGGGTGGTCCGGCGCGCCCAGGGATGGTCGGGCGCGACCACGACGACCAGGTCGTCGGTGCCGAGCACGCGGCTGCCGAGCCCGGCGGGCGGATGCGGGCCCTCGACGAAGCCCAGATCGGCGACGCCGTCGCGCACGAGCGCGGCGACCTGGGTCGAGTTCTCCACCTCCAGCGAGATCAGCACCTCGGGATGGTCGGTGCGCAGCGCGGCCAGCCAGTGCGGAATACGGTGGTCGGCAATCGTTTTCGAGGCCGCGATGCGCAACCGTGGCGCGGCCGCGGCGCGCAGCCGGTCGACGTCGTCGACGAGATCGCGCACGGCGGAGAGCACGATCCGCGCGTGCTCGACCACGGCGTGTCCCGCGTCGGTCAGCGCGGAGCCGGTGGGTCCGCGGTCGAGCAGCTTGACCCGCATCCGTCGTTCCAGGGCGCGGATCCGCATGCTCGCGGCGGGCTGGCTGATGCCGTGGCGGCGGGCGGCCGCGCCCAGACTGCCCAGCTCGGCCACCGACACGAGGAGGTCGAGGACCTCCAGGTCGGGGGTTCCGGGTGGCAGGGTCATGCGCCGATTATGGGCGACGCGCGCGGGCGCGCCGCATCAGGCACTCTCGTCGTCGTGTTCGGCCCGGTATCGGCCGCGCAGATTCCGGATCACCCCGTAGAGCGCGACCACCGGTTTCAGCGGCATCCATTCACCGAAGCGGTACTCCCCGCTCCGCACCAGCCGCACGGCCAGTTCCGGGCTCTGCTCCCAGAGATAGTCGCGCCCGGTCGCGGCGTGCGTGGGCAGGGAGACGATCTTGATCCGGTCGGCGTCCTTCAGGAACGGAATCGCGAAAGCGATGTTCTCCCAGGTGGATCGGCTCGACTCCTCGAGCACGAGGTCGCCGTGATAGCCCCGATCCCCCGTGGCGTAGTCGGCCATCAGCGCCGCCTCGGAGACCGGTCCCGCGCACGCGCCGCCACACAGGACCAGCCGGGATTCGGTGGCCGACGGGTCGATCGAGCGCAGGCCCGCGCGCACCCGCCACCGGTTCATCGCGTTGGCCCGCGGACCCGCGTCCCGATAGCCGAGCACAACGACCGCCTCGGCCCCGGGGCCCGCCGAGCCGACGCGCCGACGGGAGGCGTGCCAGTTCGCCCACTCGCCCCACAGCATCACTGCGATTGCGGCGGTCAGCGCGAGCCGGGTTCGTGTCCGCACTCTTCCAGGAAACCACACCCACCCATAAGTCAGTCTTATGGGCACCCAGGAAACCGGCCTCTACCTGGAAGTCTGCGGCGCGGCGAAGGTGAAGGAGTGAACCGAGTACGCACCTTCGCTCCCGGCCTGGCCCTCGCCGCGCTCCTGGCCACCGTGGCCATGCCGTTCGGCAAGGCCCTGCCGATGATCGGCGCGCCCGTGCTGGCGCTGGCCGCGGGCGCCGTCGCCGGAATGGTGCTGCGTCGCCGGGACGCGACGGGTGCGACGTTCGGTCCCGGCCTCGACGTCGCCCGGCAGCGGTTGCTGGGTGCGGCGATCGTGCTGCTCGGGCTCGGCCTGCCGCTGGGCTCGGTGATGAGCGTGGGCAAGGAGACCGCCGTCGTCCTGCTCGGCACGCTGCTCGTCGGCGCGGTGGCGGCGTTCTTCGTCGGCCGGATGCTGGCGGTCGACCGGGAGTCGGCGACGCTGGTGGCGGTGGGCACCACGATCTGCGGCGCGTCCGCGATCGCCGCCGCCACCGCGGTCCTGCGGCCGGACAAGCAGCGCGTCGCCTACGCGCTCGGCACCATCTTCGTCTTCAATGTCGCCGCGGTCCTGGTGTATCCGCCGCTCGGCCGGGCGCTCGGGCTCTCGCAGGAGGCGTTCGGGCTGTGGGTGGGCACCGCGATCAACGACACCTCCTCGGTGCTGGCAGCCGGTGTCATCTTCGGCGCCGGTGCCGCGCATTTCGCGGTGATCGTGAAGCTGGTGCGCAGCCTGGCGATCGTCCCGCTGTGTATCGGCCTGCATGTCGGCCGCCGTCGTCTCGCCGCGGAGACCGGTGCCCCCGCGGGCTCGCTGCGTCAGGTGTTCCCGCTGTTCGTCGTGTTGTTCCTGGCCGCGTCGATCATCGCCGGGCTGGGCATCCTGCCCGGCGCGGTCACCGCCCCGCTGGCCACCACCAGCGGCTGGCTCATCGCCGCGGTCCTGGCCGCCATCGGCACCTCGTTGAGTGTCGAGCGGCTGCGCAGCGCGGGGGTGCGGCCGCTGGTCCTCGGCGGCGCGCTCGGCCTGATCCTCGGTATCGCCAGCCTCGGCCTGATGTACCTCACCGGCTGGTGCTGACCGGTCTCTCGTGGGGCGGGCCAGGGCCGCCCCACGAGATCGTCGGCTAGGTGGTCGCGTTCACCGCGTTGAGCACCGCCGCCAGGGACGCCGCGAGCACCGAGGTGCCGCGCCCGAAGGCCCAGCCGGTGCGCCCTTCCGCCCGGTACTCCAGGTAGCTGACGGCGCCACTGTCCACGTCGTCGTCCACGGAATGCTGGGTCAGGCCCAGGATCTCGATCGAATGGCCGACGGCGGCGAGTGCCTCGACGACCGCGTCGACCGGTCCGATGCCGTGCCGCACCGAGCGCACCTCGCGACCGTCGACGGCGAGCACGATCTCGGTGCTCGCGTCGGTGATCTGCCACCGCGCCAGCACGATCCGCGGATCGGCGACCGTGTAGGCCTGCTCGAACAACGTGAACAGGTCCTTCGCGGTGACTTCGGCGCCGGTACCGTCGGTGTGCCGCTGCACCCGCCGGGCCAGGTCGATCTGCAGACGACGGGGCAGGTCCAAGCCGTACCCGGTCTGCAGCAGGTAGGCGATGCCACCCTTGCCGGACTGCGAGTTCACCCGGATCACCGCGTCGTAGGAGCGACCGATATCGGCGGGGTCGATCGGCAGATACGGCACCTGCCACGGTGATTCGCGCTCGGCGAGCCCGGCCGACGCCGCCGTCGCGCGATGATGCGCCAGCCCCTTGCGGATCGCGTCCTGATGGGTGCCGGAGAAGGCGGTGTGCACGAGATCGCCGACATAGGGATGCCGCTCGTGCACGGGCAGCCGGGTGCAGTACTCGACCGTGCGACGGATCTCGTCGATGTCGGAGAAGTCGATCATCGGGTCGACGCCCTGGGCGTGCAGGTTGAGTGCCAGGGTCGCGATGTCGACATTGCCGGTGCGCTCGCCGTTGCCGAAGACGCAGCCCTCCACCCGCTGCGCACCGGCCAGCACGGCCAGTTCGGCGCAGGCGATGCCGGTGCCCCGGTCGTTGTGCGGGTGCACCGACAGGATCACCCCGGCGCGCCGGGCCAGGTTCCGGTGCATGTACTCGATCTGGTCGGCGTAGACGTTCGGCGTCGCGACCTCCACCGTCGCGGGCAGATTCAGCGTCACCGGCCGCTGCGGGCAGGCCTGCCACAGCTCACTCACCGCGTCGCAGATCTCCAGCGCGAAGTCCGGTTCGGTCAGGTTGAAGACCTCCGGCGAGAACTGGAAGCGCACATTCGGCAGGTCGCCCGCCGTGTCGAGCACATCGCGTGCCCCGGCCAGGATCAGCTCCCGCAGCTGCTCGCGAGACCTGCCGAGCACCACCTCCCGCCAGACCGGCGCGGTGGCCGTGTACAGGTGGATCACCACCTCGTTGATGAGGCCACGCACCGACTCGACGGTCCGCTCGATCAGATCGCGCCGGGCCGGGGTGAACACGACGACCGTCACGTCCGGCGGCGCGATCGGGGTGCGCGCCAGCAGGCGGACGAAATCGAAGTCGGTCTGCGAGGCGGACGGATAGCCGACCTCGATCTCCTTGTACCCCATGGCGATCAGCAGTTCGAAGAACCGGCGTTTGCGGTCGGGGTCCATCGGTTCGGCCAGCGCCTGATTGCCGTCGCGCAGGTCGACGGGCACCCACAGCGGGGCGGTGGTGATCCGGGCATTCGGCCACTCCCGGTGTCCGGCGGGTACTTCCACGCGCCGATGGACATCGCGATAGCGGTGCGATGGCATGGCCGAGTGCCGCTGCCGATTCCAGGCGGGTGCGCCAGCGCCGACCGCGCCGCTCGGAGTGGTCAGGGTGGGAAAAGGGGTCATGACGGTGCTGCTTTCTGGCCGAACGGCCACGAGACGACGGCGACCGGCCACGACAGAGCCCCACGGCGGGGCGGCCGGTCGGTCAGGCCCCGCCGTGGCGGCGGAGGAGCAGCGCGGTGTGCGTCATGATGGGTACACTTCTACCACAACTCCTCAGACAAGTAGAGAGGTTCTCCGGTGGTTGCACAGGTCAGGCGTCAGCCGCTGGCCGCTCAGGCGGCCGAACTCCTGCTCGCGCGGATCCGCGCCGGCGAGTGGCCGCTGGGCCACCGATTACCGGGCGAGACGCTGCTCGCCGCCCAGCTCGGCGTGGGCCGGTCGACGCTGCGGGAGGCGATCCGGGAGCTGGCGGGCAAGGGCGTGCTCGACAGCAGGCAGGGCGCGGGCGTGTTCGTCACCGCGCTCGATGTCAGCGAGGACTGGGACGTCGTGCTGCGCGGGGCGACCATCGCGGCGGTGATCGAGGCCCGCATCGCGATCGAGGCCGAGGCGGCGGCACTGGCGGCACAGCGCCGCACACCGGCCGACCTGCGCGCCATCCGCCGCGCGCTGGCCGGGCGCCGCGCCGACGGCCAGACCGTGGCCGAGCACGTCGACGCCGATATGGCCTTCCATCGCGCGGTGATCGTCGCCGCCCACAACGACGTGCTGACCCAGCTGTTCGACAGCTTCCTGCCGCGCCTGCGCCTGGCCATGATCGACATGCTGGATCTGCGCCCGGTCGCCTCCGAGCAGGCCGACCACACCGCGCACGAACAGCTCACCCAGGCCGTCGCCGACCGGAACCCCACGGCGGCGGCCGCGTTCAGCCGCACCCACCTGTCCGCCCTGAAGGAGGCCTTCGCATGACCGGCGCGCCCGTGATCGAACTCGACGAGGTGACCTTCCGGCGGGAGGGCAAGAAGATCATCAACGGCATCTCGCTGACCGTGCGGGCCGGGGAGCACTGGGCGCTGCTCGGCCCCAACGGCGCGGGCAAGAGCACCCTGCTGGGCTTCTGCGGCGCGGTCACCTTCCCCACCACCGGCGCGGTGCGGGTGCTCGGCGAGCAGTTCGGCCGGGTGGAGCTGGCCCGGCTGCGCCGCTCCATCGGCCACGTCAATCCGCGCCATCCGCTGCGCTACGCGCTCACCGTTCGCGAGGTCGTGCTGACCGGCATCACGGGCACGATCGACACGCCGATGCGCTGGTCCCCCACCGCCGACGACCTGGCCCGCGCCGACGCGATCATCGACACCCTCGGCCTGACCGGGAGGGCCGCCGACATCTGGCCGACCCTGTCGCAGGGCGAGCGCGGCCGGACTCTGATCGCCCGCGCCCTGATCAGCGGCCCCCGCGTGCTGCTGCTCGACGAGCCGTCCACCGGCCTGGACCTGGCCGCCCGCGAACAACTCCTCACCACCATCGACTCCCTCGACCGCACCCACCCCGAGGTCGCCTCGGTGCTGGTCACCCACCATCTCGAGGAGCTGCCCAGCAGCACCACCCACGCCCTGCTCATCGCCGACGGCCGCACCGTCGCCACCGGCCCGGCCGCCGAGGTCATCACCACCGACCATGTCTCCACCGCCTTCGCCCACCCCATCGAGGTGCGCTACGACGACGGCCGCTGGAGCGCCCGCGCCCGCTGACGCCCCGCCCGGCGGCTACGATCGCGGGACATCGCATGTCGGGAATCGACAGGAGGATGTCATGAGGATCGGGTACCGGATCGTCGCCGCCGCGGGCGCCACCGTGGCACTGCTCGCGGCAGGCGCGGGCATCGCGGCCGCCGAGGAAGCCACACCACCGAAAGATCCCCTGGTCGGGTTCATCGAGTCGTGGCCACCTGCGCCTGCGGGGTGTGACCGGATCTGGGACCCGATCGAGGACGCCGTCGAGGATTCCGTCCCGGCCTACGCCCAGCCCGCGTTCGACGCCTTCGACGACTGGTGCGAGGGCGACGCGGACTAATCCGGGTCGGGGTCGGCCGCCAGGAGTTCGTCGGCCCTGGCCAGCGCTCGGTCGAGGTCGTCGGTGACGGCGTCCAGGACCGAGATGCCGTCGAGCATCTCGGACAGTTCGGCGCGCAGGGCGTCGAGTTCGGCGATCGCTGGATCGACGGTGGTCCAGGCGACGGTGTCGCGCCACCAGCGGTCCTGCTGGACCCAGGACCAGACGACATCGCGCACGAGCAGGGCGTCGGTGGTGAACAGCTGGCGGCGGTCGCCGCCGTCGGTGTGCTCGAGCTCGTAGGTGCCGTCGTCGAGGAACCTGGCCTGGATCCGCTCGGTGGCGGTGCGGGTCAGCAGCAGGAACGGGTGGTCGGGGGCGGGGTCGGTGGCCGCGGTGCCGGGATCGGCCGGGTCGACGGCCCGTGGCGCGCCGGAACCGTCGCCGAGGTGGACCACGACCGCCGGCGATTCGTCACGCTGCGCACCCATCCGGTCAGTGTGCCGGATCGAGGGCGGACGGGACCAGGGGTCTCGGTGAATCGGTGCCGGGCGACGGTAATCGGACTGCGCGGCGCGGCGGCGGGCGGTACCGTCGGCCCGATGACGTGGACAGCGCCCGAAGTCATCCCGACCCGCACGCTGGTCGGGGTAGCGGAACGCCCGATGTTGCAGTCCTGGTTGGACTTCCATCGCCAGAGCCTGCTGAACAAATGCGGCGGCCTCGACCGCGATCAACTCGCCACCCGGTCGGTCCCCCCGTCCACGCTCTCGCTGCTCGGGCTGGTCCGCCACCTCACCGAGGTCGAGCGCGGCTGGTTCCGGGTCTCGGCCGCCGGGGAGCCCGTCGACCCGGTCTACGGGTCCGAGACGGAACCGGACGCCGACTTCGACGACCTCACCTCGGTGCCCGCCGAGGAGGCGTTCGCGCTCTTCCACGCCGAGGTCGCCGCCTGCGACGCGGCGGTGGCCGACCTGCCGCTCGACCACGTCTTCCATGTCCCGTGGCGGTCCGACGGCTACAGCCTGCGCTGGGTGTACCTGCACATGATCGAGGAGTACGCCCGGCACAACGGCCACGCCGACCTGCTGCGGGAGCGGATCGACGGCGTCACCGGCAGTTTCTGACCCGGCTCAGGCGGTCCCGGTGATCACCTCGGTGGTCAGCTGATCGAGATCGTCGATCACCACGGCGGCCAGCGCCAGCGCGTCGGGCACCGGCGGAAACTCCGGACGGGGGTCGGCGATCACCCGCATGCCCGCCGCGTGCGCGGAGCGCAGGCCGTTGGTCGAATCCTCCACGGCGGTACAGCTGTCCGGCTCGACGCCCAGGCGCTGGGCGATGGTGAGGTAGACGTCGGGCGCGGGCTTGCCGCGCCCGACCTCCTCGGTCGACAGGATCGCGGAGAAGTACTCGAGCAGCCCGGACTTCGCCAGCACCAGGTCGATCAGGGAGCGCGGCGACGAACTGGCCAGCCCGAGTTTCCACTGGCTCGCGCAGCGTTGCACCGCCTCGACAGCGCCCGGCAGCAACGGCACGTGGTGGGCGTACTTGTCGGCCATCAGATCGATGATCTTCGTCGAGAGGTCGTCGAGCGGCATGGCGACGCCGAGGTCGTCGCTCATGTACGCGGCCCATTCCTGGGTGCTCATGCCCATCATCTTGCGCTGCGAATCCGGTTGCCACCGGCCACCTTTGAGGTCGACGTAGTCGTGCCGGACCTGTTCCCAGAGGGGCTCGGAATCGATCAGCACGCCGTCCATGTCGAACACAACCGCCGCGATACCCATGCGCTCAGCCTTTCGCCGTTCATCCGCCGGGCACCCCGCGGGCGCGCCGACTCTCGATACGTACAGACCTGCTCGGTGATCGCCGACCAGCCTAATAGAGGAGCGCCTGCGGCGGTGAGCCGTGTCACGAGCGCGTACACAAGTGGGACACCGGACGCGAACATCCAGCTCCGCAGCGATAACGTGTTGCATATGGACGATACACAGGTCGGCAACTCGCTGCCGGACGCAGAGCACCACGAGGGCGGGTTCCGGCCGGTCGCCGAGCTGATCCAGCAGCGCAGGCAGGCGATGCAGGACCAGACCATCGGTGGCCCGCACTACGGCGAACTGATCGAACAGGTGCGCGAGCTGATGGACCGGGCGCGCCTGCTCAACCCGTCCGACGAGCTGGCCAAGGAGACCATCGCGACGCTCGAGCAGCTCAACGCGCGCCTGGACGCCGCGGTCGTGGACGAGTGGTCGGCGCCGAGCTGGACCCGCACCGACCTGCCCTCGCGCGGCAACATCACGCTGCCGCCGTACACGGTGTCCAGCGCCGACGTCGACGGTGTCACCGCCGAGCTGACCTTCCGCACCTTCCACCTGGGCGGCAACAACGCCGCGCACGGCGGCCAGATCGGCGTCGCGTTCGACGACATCCTCGGCATGACCGCCGCGGTGCACACCAAGGCCGTCACCCGGACCGCGTCGCTGACGATCGACTACCGCTCGATCACCCCGCTCAACAAGAAGCTCACGGTCCGCGCGTGGGTGGAGCGGACCGACGGCCGCAAGGTGTACCTGCGGGCCACGATGCACGACGGCGAGCGCCTGTGCGCCGAGGCGAACGGGCTGTTCATCCTCCTCAAGCCCGGTCAGCCCTGATCGGTCCCGGCCGCCGGGCGACATTGCGATCGACGTGATCCGAATGTCGCCCGCACCGGCCGGGGTGGCGCAATACCGCCGCCGACGCCGATCGCCGCAGGTCCCGGCGACGGTCACCCGGCGCAGAAACATCCCCTGAATCCGGGCCCGATTCGCGTCGGGCTCGGGGCCGCATAACGGCCGCTATCGTCGCTGTTCATGCAGGTCAGCGAGAAAACGGCAGCCGCCGATCCCACTCCGATCCGAGGCCAGCGCGCCGATCGGGCGCGCCGGGTGGCCGATATCCTGCGCCACCAGATCCTGGCCGGCGCGGTCCAGGGCGCGTTGCCCGGCGAGCAGGAGCTCGCCGCCGAGCACGACACCTCCCGTAACACCGTCCGCGAGGCGCTGGCGCTGCTGCGCGACGAGGGCCTCATCGATCGCGCGCCCAAGGTCGGCACCCGCGTCGCCGCCCGCAAGTACGACCACGGCCTCGACGCCCTGCTCGGCCTGCAGGAGACGCTCAAGGAACACGGCACCGTCCGCAACGAGGTGCGCGCGGCCACCCACATCACCGCGCCCCCGGCCGTCGCGCGCAGGCTCGGCCTGGCCCCCGGCGACCGCGTCGTCTACATCGAGCGACTGCGTTTCCTCGCCGACCTGCCGCTGAGCCTGGATCTCACCTACCTCGCGCCCGATGTCGGCGACGCCGTGCTGGCCAACGATCTCGAGACCACGGACGTGTTCGTCCTGCTCGAGCAGGTCACCGGGCAGTCCCTCGGCGCTGCCGAACTCGCCCTCGAAGCGGTGGCGGCCGATCCGCACACCGCCACGACCCTCGACACTCCGGCGGGTGCTCCGCTGCTGATGCTGGAGCGCCTCACCCACCTCGACGACGGCAGGCCCGTCGATCTCGAATACATCCGCATGCGCGGTGACCGCATCACCATGCGCGGCAGCCTCACCCGCAGCGCACCCGAATGGAAGGTCCTCTAGATGGCGCTCGTCCCCCAGCGTGCCGACGTCCCCGTGACGATCGACGAATCGCTGTGCATCACCGGCTGCACCCTGTGCGTCGACATGTGTCCGCTCGATTCCCTTGCCATCCACGAGGATTCGGGCAAGGCCTACATGCACGTCGACGAGTGCTGGTACTGCGGGCCGTGCGCCGCCCGCTGCCCCACCGGCGCCGTCACCGTCAACATGCCCTATCTGCTCCGCTGAACCCGGGAAATCCACGCATGAAGCTCACTCGTCTCGTCCCCGCCGTGCTCGCCCTCGCGCTCACCGCGGCGGGCTGCTCGCTCGACAGCACCGACGCCGCGCCGGCGGGCACCGTCAAGGTCGTCATCGGCTACCAGTCCAAGACCATCAACACCGTCACCGCGGGCACCCTGCTCAAGGCGCAGGGTTACCTGGAGCAGCGGCTGCAGCGGATCACCGACGCCGGCGGCGCGAAGTACCAGGTGGAGTGGCAGGACTACGACACCGGCGCGCCGATCACCGCGCAGATGGTGGCTGAGAAGATCGATATCGGCTCGATGGGCGATTACCCGTTGCTCATCAACGGTTCCCGCACCCAGGCCAACGAGCGCGCCCGCACCGAGCTGGTGTCGATCACCGGCTACAACCCCAAGGGCGCGCTGAACATGGTGGTGGTGCCCAATGATTCGCCCGCGCGCTCGCTCACCGATCTGGCGGGCCAGAAGATCTCGGCCAGTGTCGGTTCGGCGGGCCACGGCACGCTCGTGCAGGCGCTGAGCCGGGCGGGCATCGACCCGGCCGAGGGCGTGGAGGTGCTCAACCAGCAGCCGCAGGTCGGCGCGACCGCGCTGGAATCGCATCAGGTGAGCGCACTCTCGCAGTTCGTGGCCTGGCCGGGTCTGCTGGTGCAGCAGAACAAGGCCAAGCTGCTCTACGACGGCGCCGAGCTGAACGTGCCGACCTTCCACGGCGTGGTCGCCCGCCGCGCCTACGCCGCCGACCATCCCGAAGTGCTGCAGGCGTTCCTGGCCGCGCAGCTGGACGCGACCGCGTTCCTCAACGAGAAGCCGTTCGAGGCAGCCGATCTCGTCGCCAAGGGCTCCGGCCTGCCGCAGGAGGTCGTCTACCTCTACAACGGCCCCGGCGGCACCAGCTTCGATACCACCCTCAAAGCGAACCTGATCGCCGCGTTCAAAGACGATGTGACCTACCTGAAGTCGATCGGCGACTTCGCCGACCTCGACATCGACGCGTTCGTGCAGGACGGCCCGCTGCGCCAGGCCTTCGCCGAGACCGGGCGCGGCGACTACGACACCGCGCTGGCCGCGCGGGTGAACCCCAGCAAGGTCACCGGAACCGATCCGATCTGCGCGGTGCCCGTGACCGATCCGGCGCTGGCGGGCGAGATCTGGGTCGACGGCGCCGACAAGCCGCAGCCCGCCGCGAACCCGGCCTGCCTGCTGCGGGCGGTCCAGGCCGCCAAGGCGCAGGGCAAGACGATCCGCGCGGTCTACCTCCCCGACGCAGAGCTGGGCACCCGCTGGTTCGCCGACAAGGCGATCTGGCTGCGCGACGCCGACCGCTACCTGCCGTTCACCACGCAGGCCGCCGCCGACCGCTACCGCGCCGCCCATCCCGCCGCCACGCCGATCGCCTACGACCAGGCCGTGACGGAAGTCCGCGGATGAGTACGGTTTCCGGTCCGCGCACCGCGGCCGCCGTGGACGACACCGGCGCGGCGGCCCGGCACCCCGACGCCGTCGACAGCGACACCGGCCGGTCGGTGTGGATCTCGCGGTCGATCCGGGTCGCCTCGGTGCTGGCCGCGGTCGGGCTGTGGCAGCTGCTCACCGCGGGCGATGTGCGCGCGGGCCTGCGCTTCGACACACTGCCGACGGTGACCGAGATCGTCGCCGAGTTCGGCGAGCATCTGGGCACCGGGCAGTACTACCTCGATGTGGCGCAGTCGCTGATCCGGATCGTGACCGGGTTCGGCCTGGCCGCGATCGTCGGTGTGCTGGCGGGCATCGGCCTGGGCCGGTCCCGGCTGCTGGCCGACGTGTTCGGTCCGCTGGCCGAGCTGGTCCGCCCGATCCCGGCGATCGCGCTGGTGCCGGTGGCGATCCTGCTGTTCCCCAGCGACGAGTCCGGCATCGTGTTCATCACCTTCACCGCGTCGCTGTTCCCGGTGCTGGTGAGCACCCGGCACGCCACCAGGGCGCTGCCGACCATCTGGGAGGACGCGATCCGCACGCTCGGCGCGTCCCGGCGCGAGGTGCTGACCAGGGTGGTCGTCCCCGGCATCCTGCCCGGGGTGTTCAGCGGGCTCTCGGTGGGCATGGGCGTGGCCTGGATCTGCCTCATCTCCGCCGAGATGATCTCCGGGCGGCTCGGCATCGGCTACCGCACCTGGCAGTCCTACACCATCGTCGACTACCCCGCCGTGTTCGTCGGCATGATTACCATCGGCGTGCTCGGCTTCCTCACCTCCGGAATCGTCGAACTGGCAGGCCGCCGGGTCACCCGCTGGCTGCCGAGAGAGGTCGCGTCATGACCACGACCACCGCCGCGCCCGCCGTCTCGGTCGGCATGCGGCTGCGCCTGGAATCGGTACGGATCAGCTACGGCGCCAAGACCGTCGTGCGCGGCGTCGACCTCGACATCGCGCCCGGCGAGATCCTGGTCCTGGTGGGCAAATCCGGCTGCGGCAAGTCGACGCTGCTGCGCGCGCTCGCCGGGCTGCGCCGCCCGAGCGGCGGGATCATCCGGGCCGACGAGGACACCGTGACCGGTCCGTCGGCCGATCGCGCGCTGGTGTTCCAGGACGACGCGCTGCTGCCGTGGCGCACCGCGCGCGCCAATGTCGAGCTGGCCCTGCGGCTTCGCGGTGTACCGCGCGGCGAGCGGGCGCGGACCTCGCAGCGCTGGCTCGACGAGGTCGGGCTGACCGGCTACGCCGACTATCTGCCGCGCGATCTGTCCGGTGGCATGCGCCAGCGGGTGCAGCTGGCCCGCAGCCTGGCCGGGTCGCCGCGCGCGGTCCTGATGGACGAGCCGTTCGGCGCGCTCGACAGCCAGACCCGCGCGGAGATGCAGCGCCTGCTCGTCGACACCTGGCGCGCACATCCCACCACCATCGTTTTCGTCACCCACGACCTCGACGAAGCGCTGCTGCTCGGCGATCGGATCGCCGTCCTCGGCGACGGTGCGCTGCGCGCGCTCGTGGAGGTGCCCGACCCGCGTGAGCCGGTGGACCGGCAGGCGCTACGGGACCGAATCCTGGAGTCACTGTGAACATTCCCGACCTGTCCGACCGCGTCCGCCTCGACTGCGACGTCCTGGTCATCGGCGGCGGCACCGCGGGCACCATGGCCGCCCTCACCGCCGCGGAGTCCGGGGCGACCGTGCTGCTGCTGGAGAAGGCGCACGTGCGGCACTCCGGCGCGCTCGCCATGGGCATGGACGGCGTGAACAACGCCGTCATCCCCGGCAAGGCCGAGCCGGAGGACTACGTCGCCGAGATCACCCGCGCCAACGACGGCATCGTCGACCAGCGCACCGTGTATCAGACCGCGACCCGGGGCTTCGCGATGGTGCAGCGGCTCGAACGCTACGGCGTGAAGTTCGAGAAGGACGAGTACGGCGAGTACGCGGTGCGCCGGGTGCACCGGTCGGGGTCCTACGTGCTGCCGATGCCCGAGGGCAAGGACGTGAAGAAGGCGCTGTATCGCGTCCTGCGCCAGCGCACGATGCGCGAGAAGATCCGCATCGAGAACCGGCTGATGCCCGTGCGGGTGCTCACCGAGAACGGGCGGGCGGTGGGCGCGGCCGCGTTGAACACGCGCACCGGTGAGTTCGTCGCGGTCGGCGCGAAAGCGGTGATCCTGGCGACCGGTCCGTGCGGCCGCCTCGGGCTGCCCGCCTCGGGCTACCTCTACGGCACCTACGAGAACCCCACCAACGCCGGCGACGGCTACGCGATGGCCTACCACGCGGGCGCCGAGCTCTCGGGGATCGAATGCTTCCAGATCAACCCGCTCATCAAGGACTACAACGGACCCGCCTGCGCCTACGTCGCGAACCCGTTCGGCGGCTACCAGGTCAATGCCGAGGGTGAGCGGTTCGTCGACTCCGACTACTGGTCGGGGCAGATGATGGCCGAGGTGAAGCAGGAGATCGAGTCCGCGCGCGGGCCCATCTACCTGAAGGTCTCGCACCTGCCGGACGAGACGCTGTCCACGCTCGAGTCGATCCTGCACACCACCGAGCGGCCCACCCGCGGCACCTTCCACGCCAATCGCGGCCACGACTACCGCACCCACGACATCGAGATGCACATCTCCGAGATCGGTTTGTGCGGTGGGCATTCCGCGTCCGGTGTCTGGGTGGACGAGAACGCGCGCACCACGGTCCCCGGCCTGTACGCGGCGGGCGATCTGGCCTGCGTGCCGCACAACTACATGATCGGCGCGTTCGTCTACGGCGATCTGGCCGGCGCGCACGCGGCCTCGACACTGACCGAGGTCGCGGCCCCCGCCGAGCTGCCCGAGGACCAGCTGGCCGACGCGCACGAGCTCATCTACCGGCCGCTGCGCCAGCCGGAGGGCCCGCCGCAGCCGCAGGTCGAGTACAAGCTGCGGCGATTCGTGAACGACTATGTGGCGCCGCCGAAGACCGCGGCCAAGCTGTCGATCGCGGTCGAGACCTTCGAGCGAATGCGCGGGGAGGTCGAGGGCATCGGGGCGCGCACCCCGCACGAGCTGATGCGGGCCGCGGAGGTCTCGTTCATCCGCGACTGCGCGGAGATGGCGGCGCGGAGTTCGCTGACCCGCACCGAATCCCGGTGGGGGCTCTATCACGACCGGGCCGATCTGCCCGAGCGCGATGACGAGTCGTGGAACTTTCATCTGAACCTGCGCAAGACCGCGACGGGCGAGATGGAGTTCGTGAAGCGTTCGGTCGCACCGTATCTGGTTCCGGTTCCCGGACTCGACGATGTGCCGTCGGCCGAACCGATCGTCGAGGTGATCGCCCAGCCCGCGCTCGTCGGGACACGGGCACCACAGGAGGCCCCGGTACGCGAACGACCGGTCGCGACCTCGCCGTCCTCCCCCCGGCTGGTGACCCTGCTCGCGCTGGATTCCCCTGGCGTCGACGAGGTGTCGAGCTACCTGACCGATCCCGATCCCGTCGTCCGGGTGGCGGCGCTGTCGGTGCTCACCGAGAACACGCCCGACGGGTTCGCCACCGAGCTGGTGCGCGCGCTCGGCGACGACGCGGCCTCGGTGCGCCGGGCCGCGACCGAGAGCCTGCGCGAACTGGTGGAGGTGCTCCCGGGCGCGGGTGCGCTGGCCGAGCACCTGGGCTCGCCCGATCCGCTGGTCCGGGCGACCGTGGTCGACCTGCTGCGGGCGTTGCGGGCCGGATCGGCGGCGGACTACCGTGCGGCGCTGGGTGATACCGATCATCGGGTGCGGATCGAGGCGGTGCGGGCGCTGGTCTCGCTCGACGACGCCGCGGCGGTGGCCTCCATCGCCGGTGACACCAACCGTGAGGTGCGCATCGCCGTCGCCCAGGGGCTGGCGTCGATCGGGGCGGGCGGGGTCGAGGTCATCCGGGTACTCGGCGCCGATCTCGATCCGCTGGTGCGGGCCGCCGCGCTGACGGCCTACGCCGCGCTGGGTCCCGGCGCCGACGATGTCACGGGACTGGCTGCCGCACTGCGGCATTCGGCCTGGCAGGTCCGGGTAGGTGCGGCCCGTGGCCTCGCCGGTGCCGCCCCCGAAGCGGCCGTGGCGCCCCTGGCAGACGCCCTCACCGACCGGCATCTCGACGTCCGCAAGGCCGCGGTCCTCGCCCTGGCGACCTGGCCGACCGACACCGCCGCCGTGAACGCGCTCGAGACCGCGATCGCCGACCCGGACGCCGATGTCCGCGCCTACGCCCGGCGTGCCGTCGTCGCGGCGGGCCGCACCCCGGGCGACCCGGCCCAGGCCGCCGTGCTCACCGAAGCGCACGCGTGACCGGCGCCGCATCGGGACCGTGCCGTAGCGCCGCAGCGACACGGTCCGGGCGACGGCGCACAACCCAGTTCAGGCGCCGGATCGACCACGGCGGCCGGACGGCGCGCGATGCGGTTCGGCCGACAGCATCCGCGCCGAGGACCACCGAGCCCGACGGCGGTCCACCTGCGGTTCCTCTCGATCGGATCTCCCCGATATCTCCCCAGGTCACAGCCTCGAGATGCCCGCGTCACAGTGTCGGTGATCCGCGGCGTCGATAGGCTGGGTCGCATGAGCGCACTCTCGGGCACGTTGGTGACGGTCGCCGAGGACCTGGACACGGTGACGACGGTCGGCCACGAGGACGACCCCGTCGAGGCCGGTACATCGGCCGAGGCCGTCGCTCGGCTGTGGGACTCCGTGCGCGACTGGTACGCGATGGGTACCTCGCCGGCGATCCAGGTGTGCCTGCGGCGCAACGGCAAGGTCGTGCTGAACCGGACCATCGGCCACGGGTGGGGTAATGCACCCAGGGATTCGCCCGATGCCGAGAAGATCCTGGCGACCCCGGACACCCCGTTCTGCGGCTTCTCGACCGCGAAGGGCGTGGCCGCGACGGTGATGTCCATGCTCGTCGAGCAGGGTGCCTTCGCACTGGACGACCGTGTGTGCGAATACATTCCGGAGTTCTCCTCGCATCGCAAGGACCGGATCACCATCGGCGACGTACTGTCGCATTCGGCGGGCGTCCCGTTCATCACCCCGCCGTACAAGGGCAGCGAGGTCGTTCCCGACGAGGATCTGGCCGTCGCGGCGCTCGCCGATCTCGTGCCGAGCTGGCCGCCCGGCCGGTTCCGTGTCTATCACGCCCTGACCAGCGGGCTGATCCAGCGCCTGCTCGTGCAGCGGGCGACCGGCAAGCGGATGCGCGAGCACCTCGCCGAGCAGGTACTGGTGCCGTTCGGATTCCGCTGGAACAACTTCGGCGTCGACCCGGCCGATCTCGACCGGGTCGTGCCGAGCGTGAAGACCGGGCCGCCGCCGTCGCGGCTGTCGCTGTTCCTGGCGCGCAAGGCGCTCGGCGGGCGGATGGACAAGGCGTCCAAGGCCGACAACGACGCGTTCCTCACCGCCGAACTACCGTCCGGCAACCTGGTGACCACCGCTGCCGAGCTGTCGCGCTTCTACGAAATCCTCACCCACGGTGGTGAACTCGACGGCATCCGGATCATCGAACCCACCACGCTGTTCGATGCGATCCGGCCCGCCGACCGGATGCCCGGCGCGGCGGGACGGGTCAGCCGCGCGGGATTCGAACTGGGCGGGCGACGTTCGAAATTCGGCCGCGACACCCGATTCCACTTCGGCCGCAGCGGGCTGACGACGCAATACGGGTGGGCCGATCCCGAGCGCGGACTCGCGGGCGCGATCCTCACCAGCGGCAAGGCCGGGACCGACACGAATCGCCCCTGGCAGCTGGTGTCCCAGGTGTCCGAGACCCTGCCGCGGCTGGACCGCGCACCCGCGTGGCTGAGCCTCAGGTGAGCGCGGCGATGATCGTGCGCGCGACCCAGTCCGCGTAGCGGTCCACCGACCAGCCCCTGGCGAGGACCAGCCGCTCGTAGGTGTCGATGGCGAGGTAGTTCCACAGCACGTCGCGGACCTCGTCGAGCTCGATCCCGGGCCGCAGCTGCCCCGTGTCGAGCAGGTGCCCACCCAGCATGGTCATCCCGACCAGGCCCTCCTCGGCCAGCTTGTCCCACACCGGGGTGAGCGAATCGTCGACGTGGCGGCCGTCGCGGATCAGGAACTGGACCGTGGCCGACCGGGCCTGTCGCCGGGCCAGCCCGCGGACGAACATCGCGATCTTGCGGCGCACGTCCGGTTCGGCCAGCATCGCCTGCTGCTCGGGGCGCTGATAGACCGGGACGTCCTCGTCGTCGCCCGCGATGACCACGTCGAACACGGCCTTGGCCAGCGCCGCCTTCGTGCCGAACGCCTTGTACACACTCTCCGCCGAGACGCCCGCGCGCTCGGCGATCGCCGCGATGGTCGTCGGCCGGAACCCGTCGCGCTCGAACAGCTCCTGGGCCGCGGCCACCATCGCATGGCGCCGCGCCTTGGCTCGCGCGCGCCGCCCCGACGCGTCGTAGCGCCTCTTGACTTCGGTCATGAGGGGTCCAATACTTTTAGATACAGTCCGACTTTACCCAATTGGAGTTCTATCACAGACGGAGCGTCATCATGAACACCATCAGCCCACAGGTCGTGGCAGGCGACCTGACGTCCGTGGCGATCCGCGGCATCCATCTCATGGTGGACGGCAGCGTCGCCGACCTCGCCGAGGTCACCCATCCCGACGGCATCACCCGCGAACGCCGGGCCGCGCCGCCCTGGGCGCGCGGCACCGGCCCGGCCGGAATCCACGCGCTCGCCGAGTGGCTGCGCGAGGCGTTCACCGACATGTCCTACGACATCCACACCACGGCGGTCGAGGGCGATCTGGTGACCGTCTACGCGACGATGCACGGCCGCCAGATCGGCCCGCTGGTCTTCTACACCGAGTCCGGCGCCGTGGACAACGCCTTCCCGCCGACCGGCAAGACCTTCGCGATGACCGAATCGCACTGGTTCCGCATGCGCGACGGCAAGATCTTCGAGCACTGGGCCAACCGCGACGACCTGGGCATGGCCCGCCAGCTCGGCTGGCTGCCGCCCTCGCCGGTGTATCTGCTGCGGTCGGTGCAACTCAAGCGCCGCGCGGTCCGCGAAGTCCGCGCGGGCCGCTGATCATCCGGCGGTCGGAGCGCCACTCACCCGGCGGTCACCACCGTTGCGTTCCTGCCAGCGGCGGTACACCTCGACGGCATCAGCACGCGGTTCGTGCCGCAGGGGCAGCCGACGCTGATCCCACGGGGTCGCGAATTCGTCGTAGAAGGTGTTGAACTCGAAGTACTTCCGGTCGTCGACGTAGTGCGGTGCGTAGGCGTCGCGCGTGGTGAGGAAGACGACCTCGTCGGGTGAGCAGTAGTACAGCGCGCCCAGGCACATCGGGCACGGCAGCGCGAGAATGTAGATCGTCGTCCCGACCAGATGCTCGGTGCCCAGCGTCGTACAGGCCGCCCGGATGGCGAGGATCTCGGCGTGCGCAGTGGGGTCGCTGGTCTGGGCGACCAGATTCGGACTCTCGGCCAGAATCTCGCCGTCGCGCACGATCACTGTCGCGAACGGGCGCCCGCCCGCCTCCACATTGCGGCGGGCCAGGTCGATGGTGTGCTGTGCGAAATCCATGACGACCTCAGAACGGCTTGGTGGGCAGGTACTTGCCGTCGAGGGTGATCACGGCGCGCTCGCCGCCCTCGGGGTCGGCGACCTTGCGCACGTCGAGCGTGAAGTTGATCGCGCTGATGATGCCGTCGCCGAACTGTTCGTGCACGAGCGCTTTCAGCGTGGTGCCGTAGACCTGCAGCATCTCGTAGAAGCGGTAGATCGTCGGATCGGTCGGGATGCCGCCGGGGATCGAGCCGCGGGTGGGGATGGCCTGCAGCAGGACCGCCGCGTCGGCGTCGAGGCCGAGCAGCTCGGCGACGGCCACCGCGGACGCCTCGGGCAGGGCGTGCTGACCGAGCACGGCGGCGGTGACGAACGCGACCGACAGACCGGCGGCGTCCGCGATCTCCTGCCAACTCAGGTCTTTCGCCGTCTTCGCGGCGACCGCGGTGACGGCCAGGGATTGGCGGGCGGTGGGATCGAACTGTGCGTGGATCATGGGATGGTTCCTTTCCTGGAGGGGTTCAGGCGGCGGGAGTGTGCTCGGTGCCGTCGACGACCGTCACCGTGCCGGAGCCGATGTCGAACACCCAGCCCTCGGCGATGAGCGCACCCGTGCCGAGCGCGCGGGACACGGACGGGTGGGTGGCCAGGTTCGACAGCTGCGCAACAACATTGGCGCGCACGAGCCTCGGCAGATCGACCGCGCCGGCCGGTCCGAGCCGGGCCGCCGCGGCATCGGTGTACCGCAGCCACTGGGCGATGGTCGGCATCGCGCTCAGATCGTGGCGCTCGGCGACCGCGGTCATCGCGCCGCAGCCGGAATGGCCACAGACGACGACCCGCGACACCCCGAGCACCGCGACCGCGTATTCGATACTGGCGGCGATCCCGTCGCCGCCCGGCGCGTAGGCGGGCACGAGGTTGCCCGCGGTGCGGATCACGAAGAGCTCGCCGGGCTCACTGCTGGTGATCAGCTCCGGCACGACGCGCGCGTCGGAGCAGCCGATGAACAGCGTGTGGGGCGTGTGGGTGGTCGCCAGATCGGCGAAAAGCGCTGCCTTGCCAGGGAAGACGTCGTGCTGGAAGTGCGTGACGCCGTCCGCGAGGTCGGTCATGGATCGCTCCCTTCGGTGGGTGCCGGCTCGGTGTTGCTGATCGAGATCCAGCCTGCCCGTCGGGAGCTATAGCGTCCAATATGCAGTTCTTACAGTTCCTATTGTTGGCATCTATGAATCGGCGGCGGTGTCCCGGGCGATCGCGGCGAAGGCACGGGCAGCGGCCGAGTGATAGGCGGTGCCGCGGCGCAGCAGTTCCACCGTCCGGCTCGGCAGCGCGGGTTCGAGCGGGACCGGGCGCAAGTCCGGGTGGGCGCGGGCGATGGCGTCGGGCAGGACGGTGCCGAGCGTGCCGCGCCGGGTGAATTCGACCAGCGCGCTGATCGAGTTCGCCTCGATCGCGATGCGCGGCGCCACCTCGTGGCCGGCGAGGTAGGCGTCGATGTGGGTGCGGGTCGCGAAATCGCGGCTGAGCAGCGCCAGGGGCACGGCGGCGAGATCCACGATCGGCAGCGGCCCGGCGTGCGCGGCGAGGGCATGGTCCGCTCCGACCACCACACTCAGGTCCTCGGTGAACAGGGCCGTGCTGTCGATGCCCGCGGCATGGGTGCCGCTGAAGGCGATACCGAGATCGATGGCGTCGGCGAGCAGGTCCTCCTCCAGCCGATCCTGGGTGGTCTCGGTGACCGCCACGGTGACATTCGGGTGCGCGCGATGGAACCGATCCATCAGCGGGCCGATGAGATAGGCGGTGATCGTGGGCGTCATCGCGACCCGCAGGTGTCCCCTGGTCAGATCCTGCACATCGTGGACCGCGCGCTCCCCGGCGGCGAGGTCGCGCAACGCGTTACGCGCGTGTTCGGCGTAGACCCGACCGGGGTCGGTTAGCCGCACGGTCCGGCCGGAGCGGTCGAGCAACTGCACGCCGAGCAGCCGCTCGAGCTGTTTGATCTGCTGGGACAGCGTCGGCTGGGAGATGTGCAGCGACTCGGCGGCCCGGGTGAAGTTCCCGTGGTCGGCGACGGCGAGCAGGTACCGGATATGACGCAGCTCCATGGCCATCATGATAGATAGCCACTATCGAACCACGGCTTGCCCCAGCATGTGGCCTATCGCGGATCATCCACCGGGTCGACAACAATCACCGTGCCGGTCGGCGCGTCGAGCAGCTCGACCGTGCGCGCGGCCGCAGCGTCGACGTGGATGCGGGGATGCTCCGGCGGTGTCGACTCGTAATACGTTCCCGGGCCGTAGAACTGGCCGTAGCGGATCACCACCCCGCCGGCGGCGAGCACCGCGGCCTCGTGCGCGGCGATCACCGCACCGCGTCCGGCGGGCGGCTGCCAGGCGATGCTCTGGGCGAGAAAGCGTTCCGCGCCTGCGGCGTCGGCCGCGGCCAGCAGATTGGCGGTGCCCTCGGTGCGGATGCGCGCGTTCGCCTCGCCGGAGGTCGCCAGCTCGGCGACATCGTCGGGGAGGTCGGTGAGCTGGTGCAGCACCAGGTCGGGCGCGAAGTCGGTGACCGCCGCGGCGAGGCCGGGCGCGTCGTAGACGTCGTGCACGATCGGGTGGGCTCCGGCGGCGCGGATCGCTGCCGCCTTGCCCGGGGAGCGCGTCAGGCCGGCTACCTCGTGGCCCGCGCCGATCAGCAACGGCAGCAATCGCGTTCCGATGACGCCCGTGGCGCCGGCGAGGAAGATACGCACGCCCCGACCTTAGCCGGGGCCGCGCGCCACGGGACCGGAGGTCAGGCTCCGATCACCGCGTTCATGATCGTGCCCGCACTGGTCGCCACGGCGCCGCCCGCCATGGCGCTGGCGATCATCTTCGGCGACTGCAGACCGCCGCCGCTCCACTTCTCCCAGGCGAACCGGCCACCGCCGTAGGTGATGGCGGTGACGCCGGACAGCAGGATCATCCAGGTGAAGTACCGGCCCAACTGCAAGATCTTCTCCGCCATCGGCGGGGCTTCCGGCGTGGGGTTGCCGACCTGCGCGAGAACAGCGCCGTCCAACACAGCCAGGATCATGCTCACGATCGTGCTCCTTCGTCGGATGTTCGTGGTGAAGCCGATGTCGAGAACTCGTGACGCGGTAGAACCCCAGATCCATTGAACATTCAACCTCAGGCCGCTTCGATGGCGTAGCCGACACTCCGCGACGACCATGACCGCCGTCACACCCGTCGGGCCGTGCCACTGTCGCGCCGGGCCCCTACTATCGAGAGCGCGGGGCTTGTCCGGAATCGGCGCGACGAGGCGCTGACCACCACCTTCATCGCCTGTCTACCGTACCGCGAGGAGGGCACATGGCTTTCCTGATTTCCTTGATCGTCGCGTTTCTTCTGGTGACCGCAGCAGTGGTAGTGGCTTCCTACGCCACCGTTTCCCTGACCTATTGGTTTGAATCACGACGGATCCGTCACGATCGGACGGACCCCCAACCCGCACGCTGAACACCGCCCCGCCGACTCGATGCCCCGGTGACCGCACTCGGTCCCGGGGCATCGCCGTCGCGTGGTCAGTACGGTTCCAGCCCCGCCTGGGTGGCGATCACGGCCGCCTGCACCCGCGACTGTACGCCGAGTTTGGTGAGCACCCGGGAGACGTGGGTCTTCACGGTGGCCTCGCCGATGTGCAGGCGGCTGCCGATCTGCTGATTCGACAGTCCGGCGCCGAGACCGGCGAGGACCTGCCGTTCGCGATCGGTGAGGGCGGACAGGTCGGGCGGCGGCGCCTGGGCAGCCGCCCGGGGCAGTGCGGCGATCACCGCGCGGGTCACCTTCGGGTCGAGCACCGCGTCACCGTCGGCCACGGCGAGGACCGCACGCACCAGTTCGTCGCCACCGACGGACTTGAGCAGGAACCCGCTCGCTCCCGCCGCGAGCGCCCCGAGGACGTAGTCGTCGATGGCGAAGGTGGTGAGCACCAGCACTTTCGCGGTCGTCTCGGCGACCACCGCCGCGGTGGCCTCCAGCCCGTCGACGCGCGGCATGCGCACGTCCATCAGCACCACGTCGGGATTCAGCGCGCGGGTCTGCCGCACGGCGGCGACCCCGTCGCCCGCTTCGCCGACGACCCGGATCTGCCCGGACGACTCGAGCAGCATGGTGATCCCCGCCCGGATCGTGGCGTGATCGTCGGCCACCACCACCGTGACCGTCATCGCTCCCCCAGCGGAATCCGCGCGCGCACGCGCCAGGTACCGTCCTCGGCACCCGCGGTGAGCGTGCCGTCGATCGATTCGGCGCGAAAGATCATGTTGCGCAATCCGTTTCCTTCCCCCTCGGGCCGCCCCGGCGGGATCGGGTTCGATGCCGTCATGACCAGCCTGCCGGCGTCGCGGCGCACGTCGATCACCAGCGGCGCGCCCGGTGCGTGCTTGGTCGCGTTCGCGATCGTCTCACCCAGGATGCGCGTGAGCACCGCTTCCACCGCGGTGGACAGCGGCAGATCGGACTGCCGGCGCAGGGTCACCGTGCCCCCGGCGGCCTCGGCGGCATCGATCAGGCCGTCCAGGGAGGACAGGCGGGCCGTGACGGCGGTGTCGTCGGGGGAGGTCAGCAGGTCGATGGTCGCGCGCATCTCGTCGAGCGCGGCCAGGCTGCCTGCCCGGATCGATTGCAGGACGGCGGTGTCGCCGGGGTTCTTCTGCGCCACCTCGGCCAGGATCGCGACCGCGGACAGGTGACCGGCCACCGTGTCGTGCAGGTCCCGGGCGACCCGCCTGCGCTCGTCGCCGAGTGCGGCCGAGCGCTCGGCGTCGCGGGCGGCGAGTTCGGCCCTGGCCGCGCTGCGCTCCACCCCGACCATGCGGCGCGAGGCCCGCACCGCGCGCGCGTAGCCCAGCGGTGACCAGGTGATCGCGACCCCGATCAGCGCGGTGTAGATCGCCACCCGGAGCCCGAGCACGGTCAGCGCCAGCAGCGCACCGCCCACGGTCACCGCGACCGCGAACCCGGCGACCACCGCGCCGAGCCGGTCCGAACCGGCGCTGACGGCCAGGTAGATGACGTCGGACAGGGCGATCCACAGCGGCAGCGACGGCCCGAGGACGAAGTCACCGGCCAGCAGGAGAACCATCAGCCCGAAGGCGAGCCCCGGCCGGTGCTGGGCGGTCAGCTGGATCGCGAAGGCCGCGCACAGCAGTGCCAGCTTCGCCACCGGGGGGTACAGATCGCGGTCGACGACCACCGGCCAGCCGCCGACGGCCCACAGCAGCAACCCGACCAGGAACACGCCGACGGCGGCCGCCGTCGCGCTGTCGTACACCGCCACGAGCCGGGACAGGAGCGTGGGGGACGGGGGCATGCCTCATTTCAGCACACCCGGACCGGGTCCCGGGTCCCCCGAAAGGGGGACCGCGGGCGCGCCGTCAGCGGGACGACGGCGCCCGGGTGCGCCCGGCACAGTGGGGAAATGGACGCAATGAACAACCCCGTACTGCTGACCATCGCCGCGTGCGAGGTCGGTTTCTGGGTGCTCGTGGTGGGCGGTCTGCTGCTGCGCTATGTCGTGCGGCTGCGCCGCGCGGGCCTGGTGACGCTGGCGCTGGTCCCGGTGCTGGACGTGGTCCTGGTGGTCGCGGTGGCCATCGATCTGCACCGGGGCGGCGAGGTGGGTTTCGCGCACCGGCTGGCCGGCATCTACCTCGGCTGCACGGTCATGTTCGGGCACCGGATGATCGAATGGCTCGACACGCGTTTCGCCTATCGCTTCGCGGGTGGACCGGCACCGGTGAAGGTGCCGAAGGACGGTCCGGAACGCGCCCGCAAGGAGTGGGCCGACTTCGCGCGCTGGCTCGGCGCCGCGGCCATCGCCGGCGCGCTCACCCTGGCGCTGAGCTACACGGTGGCCGATGCGCAGCAACGCGAACAGCTCATGGGTGTGTTCGGCTCGCTGGGGGTGATCACCGTGATCTGGCTGCTCACCGGGCCCGTGTGGGTCACCGGGTCGAAGCGGAGCTGACGCACACGAGCGATGCCCCGGCACCGATGCGGTACCGGGGCATCGTGGTGCGGGGCTCAGACCGCGGCGGGCGTCTGCTCGGTGAGCAGTGTCCCGATCCACGGCAGCACCGCCGCCCGCACGTCGACGGTGCGCGGGAGCAGACCGTTGTCGGCGAGCAGATCGGCGGCGCGCTGCTGTTCGTCGAGGAAGTCCTCGCTGACCGGGCGCACGCCGAACGGGCGGCCGCGCAGCGCGGCTTCCCAGGCGTCCAGGTCGGCGGGCAGGCCGCGCGCCTGCGCGTCGTCGACGAAGTACTGGGCCGCCGCGCGCGGGTTGGCGACGATCCAGGCGTCGGACTCCCGCAGCGCGGCCAGGACCGCCTCGACCGCGGCCCGGTTGTTCTCGGCGAGGTCGCGGCGGGTGAACCACAGCGACGGATGGCTGAACACCGCGGCGGTGTCGACCAGGGTGATCAGCTCCGTGGCGGCCTCGACCTCCCGCAGGCCGGGGTAGGTGCCGACCCAGGCGTCGAGCTCACCGGACAGCAGAGCGGCGCCGCCACCGCGTACGTCGACGTCGACCGGTTCGACATCGGCCCAGGTCAGTCCCACCTGATCGAGGGCGAACAGCAGCAGCGTCGTCTGCCACGACCCGTGCGCGATGCCGACCCGCTTGCCCCGCAGGTCGGCGGCGGAGGTGATGCCGCTCGCGGCCGTCGCCACCAGCCTGCCGTTCTCCACGCGCGGCCCGGAGATGCCGAGGTAGACGATGTCGCGCTGGTTGGCGAGCGCGGTCAGCGGCGGGGTGAAGCCGGTGCCGATGATGTCGTAGCCGCCCTCGGTGAACAGCCAGTCCGAATGTTCGCCCGGCAGAGCGGTCTTCGGGTCGACGCGCTCGGCCTGCGGCAGGGCGCGCAGGTCGACCCATTCGACGTCGGGGATCGCGCGCTCGAGAATGCCGCGATGGCGCAGGACGAACAGCGAGTTGTTGTGCGGGAAGTACCCGACGCGCAGGCTCATCGGGCATCGCCGATCAGGCCGAGGCGGCGGGCCTCGTCGGCCAGGCCGCTGCGGCTCCACTGCACCGCCAGGTTGGACGGATCGAATTCGACCGAGCCGCCGAGGGTTTCGGCGATGGCCTGGTACTGCGCGCCCTCCTCCAGCAGGACCACGAACTTGGCCAGTTCCAGCAGCCCGGCCCGGCCGAGCACATTGGCGCCACCGTTGGCCTCGAAGATCGCGACCAGGTGCGGGTCGGTCTCGAGCTTGCTCAGGATGAAATCGCCCGCGCCGATGGTGCGGTCGATGTGCGGCGGGATCTCCCGCGACAGGGTCAGGCGCTGCGAGGCGGCGTAGCGGATCGGCAGGGTGCGGTGGGTCTGCGCCCAGCCGCCCAGCCACGGGGTGTGGATGTGCACGACGGAGGTGATCTCCGGGTGCGTGCGGAACACCTTCGCGTAACCGGTGACGAAACCGGCGGAACCCGTGCCGGACAGCACTTCTCCGTCGAAGGTGGCGACGACGGGCTCGACCGTGCGCTCGGCCGCCCAGGGGCCCGGCGCGTTGAGCGCGACGGCGATCTCCTCGCCGGGCACCCGCTCGACGAAGTTGACGGTGCCGTTGCCGGTGACGGTGCCGGTCTCGCGGAACACCCGGAACGCGGTCTCGGCGTCGCGGGTCACCGCCGCGACGAAGGCCGTGACGGCCTCCGGCAGACGGGTTTCGGTGGTGGTCATCGAAGGACTCCTGGGGTTATCGGGCCGTCGCGAGGACGGTGTCGGTGGACGGGGTGGTGAGCCGGGAGCGGCCGAGCAGGGGCAGGACTTCCTCGCCGACGCGGTAGGCCTCCTCCAGGTGCGGATTGCCCGCGAGGATGAAGGCGTCGACGCCGAGGTCGACGAGTTCGTCGAGCCGCTGGGCGACCTGCTCGTAGCTGCCGACGAGGCCGAAGGCGGGTCCGCCGCGGATCAGGCTGAAGCCGCACCACACATTGGGCTGGACTTCCAGATCGCGGTAGCCGGTGATGGTTTCGGGCACCCAGCCGGCGATCCTGG
The DNA here is from genome assembly GCF_040681225.1 of Nocardia sp. NPDC051833. NCBI lineage: Bacteria > Bacillati > Actinomycetota > Actinomycetes > Mycobacteriales > Nocardiaceae > Nocardia > Nocardia sp. NPDC051833. The sequence goes on along the minus strand of NZ_JBFAYK010000003.1, from coordinate 612,491 downwards.
CCGCGCCGACCGAGTCGCCCTGGGCGGCCCGGTTGGCGGCGTCGCGGTCGACGAAGGCCCAGCCCTTCTCGATCTCGGCCCAGGCCGCTTCCTCGGTGTGCCGGGCGACGATGTCGATGCGGACCGCGAACTTTGGTGTGCGACCGAGGGTTTCGGCGTTGCGCCGGACCCCGTCGAACTTGGCGCGCAGGTCGGCGAACGGCTCGAGCCAGGACAGGTAGTAGTCGGCATGGCGGCCCGCGGCGGCCACCGCGGCGCCGGAGGACCCCGAGAAGTACACCTCGGGGAACGGCTGACCGGCCAGGCCGGGCGGTAGCGCGGCGCCCTCGGCGCGGAAGAAGCGGCCGTCGTGGTCGAACGGTTCGCCGTCCCACACCCCGCGCAGGACGTCGAGGAATTCACTCGTGCGGGCGTAGCGGTCGTCGTGGGCGACCTTGTCGCCCCACCACAATTGGGCCGGTCCCCCGCCGCCGCTGATGATGTTGTAGACCAGCCTGCCGCCGGTGGCGCGCTGCAGGCTCGCCGACATCCTGGCGGCCTGCACCGGGTGCAGGAAACCGGGCTGGAAGGCAACCATGAAGCGGTAGGTGGTGGTCTCGGCGGCCAGCGCGGCGGCCACCGCCCACGGATCGTCGGTCACCGGGAACGACGGGAGCAGCCCGCCGAGGAAGCCCGCCGATTCGGAGGCCTTGGCCACGGCGGCGACGTGGTCGAGGTAGCTGTACTCGTCCAGCGCGCCGCCGCGGATGGCGGGGGCGAGATTACCGGGACCGTAGCCGCCCGCGTTGCCGCGGTTGTAGCGGCGCGGGGTGCGCAGGGAGGCGTGGTCGCCTTCCATCCCGATGCGCCAGTAGACGTCGATGGTCATGCGGTGAGCTCCTGCGCGGTGGTGAGGGTGCGGCCTGCCGGATCGGCGAGGAACAGCAGGTGTTCGCCCGCCCGGTGGATCTCCTCGATCTGCGGATGCCCCGACAGCACGAAGGTCTGCACGCCGGCGATCTCGTACACCGAGAGCTGGCGGGCCACCTGCTCGTAGCTGCCGACCAGGCCGATCCGCCGGTCGTAGCCGAGCGCGTCGAAGCCGGCCCAGCGGCCGTCGCCGAGGGCGTGCTCGGCCGCGGAATCGGTGCGGCCCAGTTCGTCCCACTGGCGGTGCACGCGCGCCCAGGCCTCGTCCTCGGTCTCCCTGGCGATGATCGGCAGGTCGAGTGCGATCCGGACCCGGCGGCCCGCCGCGGCGGCGCGCTCGCCCAGTTCGGCGGCGACCCGGGAGATCCCGTCGGGTTCCTCGCCGAGGACATGGACGTCGCCGTGCGCGGCCGACAGTTCCAGCGCCGCCGCCGAGGTGCCGCTCAGGTGGACCGTCGGGAACGGCAGGCCGGACAGGATGCCGCGGAAACCGCCGTCGACCACGTCGTAGTACTGGCCCGCGTATTCGAACCCGGTACCCGCGAATCCGGCCGCGCCGACCTCGGTTTCGTTCCAGACGCCGCGCGCGACGGTGAGGAATTCGGCGGCGCGCCGGTAGCGGTCGTCGCCGCCGATGTGGTCACCACGCGACTGGGCCTCCGCCTGGTCGGTATCGACCGCGAGCTGCCAGTTCAACCGGCCCCGCGCATGCCGCTGCAGGGTGGCCGAGATCTTGGCGGCGTACACCGGCGTGCCGAAGGCGGGCTGGAATTCGACGGTGACCCGCGCGTACCGGGTGGCGCGCAGGGCCGCGCCCGCGACGATCCAGGATTCCTCGCCGAGCGGATCATAGGGCGCGAGTACACCGTCGAAGCCGTTCAGCTCCGCGGCGTCGACGATCTGGGCGAGATCGTCGAACGGGCCGAACCGGCCGGGACGCACATCGGTGGCCTCGGTGCGCGGCGCCCGCGGTCCGAATCCGCCGCGGCCGCGCAGGGCGGGTGCGGCGCGGCGACCGTCGCCGCGGCTGGGCAGCTTCCACACGAACTCGGTCATGCGGGCACCCGCTCGGCGGCGACGAGCTCCTGCGCCCGCGCCAACGGCTCGGCGGCGACCCAGGATTCGAGGTCGAAGTCCGCGGCCAGGAAACCGTGGGTGTAGAGGAACTGCTTCTGCACGCCGAGCAGCTCGACGCGTTCCTCGCTCAGCGACGGGTGCAGTCCGCGATGGAACTCGTCACCGTAGGCGGCGACGACACCCTCCGGGCCGGACAGTGTTTCGCGCTGCAGCACCGCGCGCACACCGTCGAGGTCACCGGCCGCCCAGTCGGCGGCGCGCAGGCTCTGCGCGAGGAAGCCGACGACGACCTCGGGCCGGGCGTCGAGCAGATCCGCGTGCACCGTGATCGGGCGCGGGGTGCCGTTGTTGACGCGCAGGTGCTTGGTGGCCGAGGCGTCCAGGTCGACCGCGACGCGCAGCCCGTGCTCTCGAGCGACCTCCTGCGCGCGAGCGCCCTTGACATAGATGGCGTCGACCTTGCCTGCCAGCAGCTCCTCGACACCCCAGGTGGTCGAACGGCGGGCCGACTGGATCGCGGTGCGCACCTGCGGATCCCGCTCGACGTCGAGTTCGGTGACCCGCACGTCGGCCAGGGTCAGCCCGGCCGGGCGCAGCGCGTTGGCGAACCCGTGCAGCGCCATCGCCCGCGGGAAGCTGCGGGCCTGGTCCTGCGCCCACGCGGGCACACCGACCCGCAGCCCGGCCAGTCCCGCCGCGTCGGTGACCGGCGACTCCGGGCCGACGAGGATCGCCTGGGACTCGTCGATCCAGGTCAGGCCGATCAGCCGGGTCGGCGAGCCCTGGGCACGAGCGGCCAGCGCGGGCACGTTGCCGCCCTCACGGATCAGGCCGGACAGGTCGTGCAGGAAGTGGTGGCCGGCGAGTTCGGGGCCCGCGTCCTGCAGGACACCGAAGTCGAGGCCTGCGCTCGCTGCGGTCTCGCCGAGCCAGCCCAAGCTGTGCGCGAGACCGCTCGCGGTCGGCACGGGGCAGCGGGTGTACCACAGGGTTTCGGTCATGACAGGCTCCTGGTGTGTGGTCCGACGCCGAGATGGGCGAGGAATTGCGTTCGGTAACCGAGGGTTTCGGGCGCCGCGTGGTCACGCGGCTGGGGCAGGTCGATGACCTCGTCGACGGCGAAGCGGCCGTGGTCGAGGATGAGCACCCGGTCGGCGAGCCGGATCGCCTCGTCGACATCGTGGGTGACCATGAGGACCGCGGGCCGGTGCCGGGCGACGAGATCGCCGACCAGGTCCTGCATCTGGAGCCGGGTGAGCGCGTCCAGTGCCGCGAACGGCTCGTCGAGCAGCAGCAGTTCCGGCTCCCGGACCAGTGCCCTGGCCAGGGCGGCCCGCTGGGCTTCGCCACCGGACAGGGTGGCGGGCCACTGTCCGGCCTTGCCGTCGAGGTTGACTTCGCTCAGGGCCCGCAGCCCGGCGTCGCGCTGGGCCTTGCCGCGGCGCAACCCGACGAGCACATTGGCCAGCACCCGCTTCGACGGGATCAGCCGGGGTTCCTGATAGACCGTGGTGCGCCGGGGCGGGACCAGCACCTCGCCGGCATCGGGCACTTCCAGGCCGGTGAGCAGGCGCAGCAGTGTGGTCTTGCCGGTGCCGCTCGGGCCGAGCAGCACGACGAACTCGCCGCGCCGGATGGTCAGGTCGACGCCGTCGAGCACCGTCTTGTCGCCGAAGGCCTTGCGCAGTCCGGTGATCGAGACCGCCACCGGTGCCTGCGGTTCGACTGTCGTCTCGACGGGCGCGGCCGCTGTCGTGGTCATCGGATCGCCACCTGCTTCCGCCAGGGCATCGCGTAGCGTTCCGCGAGCCGTACGAGCGCGTCGAACACCAGGCCGAGCAGGGCGTAGAGCACGACGCACAGCACCATGTAGTCGGTGCGGTTGTATTCCTGGGCCAGCGTCACCAGATAGCCGACGCCCTGCTGGGTGCCGACCTGTTCGGCGGCGATGAGGCCGGTGATGCTGATCGACAGGCAGATCCGCAGCGCCATCAGGATGCCGGGCAGCGCGGCGGGCACGATCACCTCGGCGATCAGCCGGGTGCCGGTGAGCCCGAAACTGCGGGCGGCCTCGACCATCTTGCGGTCGACATTGCGCACCCCGAGATAGGTGTAGGCGTACATCGGCGCCGTGGTCGCCACCGCGATGAGCAGCACCTTGTACAGCTCGTCGATGCCGAACCAGGAGATGAACAGCGGCACCAGCGCGAGGAACGGCACCGCCCGCACGATCTGCATGGTCGAGTCGACGAGTTCCTCGCCGAGGCTGGACAGCCCCGACAGCAGCCCGAGCACCAGGCCCACCGAGACGCCGATGGCGACGCCGGCGGCGGCCCGGCCGAAGGAGGCCAGTGCGAAGTCGACCAGCTGGCCGCTGTCGAGCAGTTCCAGAAACGCCGCCCAGACCGCGCCGGGGCTCGCGATCACCCGGGGTGAGATCGCGCCGCTCGCCGAGCCACCCCACCAGGCCGCCACGATGGCCGCGGGCAGCGCGGCGCGCAGGCCGAGGGACAGCCAGCGGGGGCGCTGTCCGGTGACCCGGGCCCGCGGCGGCGCCAGTTCGAGGGTGGTCATGTCACTTTTCCTTCAGTGCGGCCAGCTGCTCCGGGCTGAGCTTGGAGCGCAGGTCGTAGAAGATGTCGGCGGCGGCGATGCGGCGGCTGATCACACCGTTGTCGGCGAAGGTGTTCACCACGTCGGCCAGGTCGGTGGCGTCGGATTCGGCGGGCAGGCGCGGCACGGTGACCTCACCGCCGACCCGGATGGCGTCGGCGAGGCGATCGCCGGTCAGCGCGCGCGGACCGGTCTTCTCGAAGACGTTCTCGAAGTCGGCGGGCGCGGCCTTCTGTTTCGCGGTGAGTCCCTGCAGGACTTCGAGGTACTTGGCGGCGACGTCGGGCCGCTGGTCGAGGACCTCGGTACGGAACACAACGACGGTGTTGTCGTGCGAGCCGATCGCCTTCTCGGTGACGATCTCGCGCGCGCCCGCGGCCTTGGCCTCCTGGTAGGGCACCAGGAACGAGGCCCAGGCGTCGACCTTGCCGGTGGCGAAGGCCGAGGCGGCGTCCTTCTGCTGCAGCGGGACCCTGGTCACCTTGTCGGCCGGGATTCCCGCCTGGGCGAGGGCTTTCAGGGTGATGTACTCGCCCTTGCCCGCGGGATTCACCGCGATCCGCTTGCCCACCAGTCCGGCCACGGAGGTCACCCCGGACTCGGGCGTGACGACGATGCCGCTCTGATCCTGACCGGCGGGGTCGGCCACGGCGACGATCTTCACGCCGACGTCCTTGGACAGCGCGCCGACGACGGGGCTGAATGCGGCACCGGAGACGTCGAGTTCCTCGGTGTTGAACAGTTTCAGCATGGAGCTGAAACCCGGTGTGGTGGTGACCCATTGGATCTTCGCGCCGAGCGGAGCCAGCGCCGCGTCGAAGGTGCCGTCGCGCTTGCCGACCGCGAGCGGTCCGGTGTTGCCCGGATCGGTGACCTTGAGAACGAACGAGGGCTGCGCGCCCGGTTCGGGCGTGGAACCGGAGCCACACGCCGCGACGAGGGCGACGACGGGGACGATCGCGAGCGCGATCCTCGAGAAGGCCGGCAGCCTGCGGGACATCGGGGCTCCTGTGTTCGGGGAAGGGCGGGTGGTGCTTTCGCAGCGTAGGAGCGGACACGGCACCGAACGAGGTATGTCTTTCCAGGGATCGGAAAGCTTGACAGCCGCCGATCCCGCAATCTATGGCCGCTTTCCGCGACAAACCCGCATGCACTTTCCGAATAACGGAAAGCGGACACGGTTCGCGCGCGTCACGCTGTGTTACCGTCGGCTCCGTGGAGACCTCCAGCGTGCAGACCGTGACCCGGGCCCTGTCGGTACTCGATTGCTTCCGCGGGGGCGAGGAACGGGGCGTCTCCGAGGTCGCGCGCGCCCAGGGCCTGGCGGTGAGCACCACCCACCGGCTGCTCGGCGCCCTGGTGCAGGCCGGATTCCTGGAGAAGGACGCCGAATCCAGCCGCTACCGGATGGGCGGCGCGCTGGCCGAGTACGGGCAGATCGCCTACCGCCAGCACAAGATCTATCTCGCCGAGCCGTATCTCGAGCAGCTGGCGGCGACCACCGGCGCCACCGGTTCGGTCGCCACCCGCCACGGCATCCACGCCGTCCTGCTCGGCACCAGCCGCTGGCGCGAGAGCGACGGGCACGAATTGCAGGGCGTACGCCTGCCGCTGCACGCGAGCGCCCTCGGCAAGGCGCTGCTGGCCTGGTCCGAGGTCGATGACGACGAATTGCGTTCCCTCCCTTACGAAGAGGGCACCGAGCGATCCGTGTCGAACGCCGCGGAGATGCGTGCGGAACTGGTCGCGACCCGGGCACGGGGATACGCGTTCAACGATCGAGAGCTCGATCCGGGATTCCGCACCATCGGTCTGCCCATCCTCGACCCGCAGGGCCGGTGCCGCTTCGCGCTCGGCCTGCGCGGCCCGGTCACGCTGATGATCGACGAGCGGGTGCCGTTCTTCGTCGAACTCGCCAAGGTCACCGCGGCCGATATCGCCGCCACCTTCGCCGCCGCGGACTGACCCCACTCCCCCGTACCCGTTCGGGTCCGCCCGAATTCCTGGGACGATACTTTGTATTTGTTTAGTTGAGCTCATGAAGGGAGCCCTGGTGGCGACCGATACCGCACGTCCCGCGGTGGGGCTGCGCTCCGACCGCGGCGCGATCCTGGCCTCGCTGATGATGTCGACGAGCCTGGTCGCGCTGGATTCGACGATCATCGCCACCGGCGTGCTGACCATCACCGCCGATCTGGGTGGCTTCGCGCTGTTCCCCTGGTTGTTCTCGATCTATCTGCTCACCCAGGCCGTGACGGTGCCGATCTACGGCAAGATCGCCGATACCGTCGGGCGCAAGCCGGTGATCCTGTTCGGGATCGTGGTGTTCGCGCTGGGCTCGCTGCTGTGCGGGCTCGCGACGAGCATGGTGGCGCTGATCGTGTTCCGGGCGATCCAGGGCATCGGCGCGGGCGCGATCCAGCCGATGACGATGGTCATCGCGTCCGATCTGTACACGCTGCCCGAGCGAGCCAAGGTGCAGGGCTATCTGGCCGGGGTGTGGGCCGGATCGGCGGTGCTCGGTCCGCTGGTCGGTGGCGCCTTCGCCGATTTCGCCAGCTGGCGCTGGATCTTCCTGGTGAACCTGCCGCTGGCGGCGCTGGCCGGGGTGATGCTGCTGCGCAACTTCACCGAGACGGCCCCGCGCCGGGCGCGCGGGCAGGTCGACTACCTCGGCGCGGCCCTGCTCACCCTCGGTGCGGGCGCGCTGATCCTCGCGCTGCTCGAGGGCGGTCAAGCGTGGGCGTGGAACTCTCCCACGAGCCTGGCCCTGTTCGTCGGCAGCGCCGTGGTGCTGGTCGTCTTCGGGTTCGCCGAGCACCGCACCGCGAATCCGATTCTGCCGCTGTGGATCTTCACCCGCCGGGTGGTGGTCGCGGCGAGCGCGGTCTCGATGCTGATCGGCGCGATCGTGCTCGGGCTCACCTCGTACGTGCCGACCTTCGCCCAGGGCGTGCTCGGCACCACCGCCACCCTGGCCGGACTCACCGTCGGCGCCTTGACGATCGGCTGGCCGATCACCGCGTCCCAGGCGGGCCGGTTCTACCTGCGCCTCGGCTTCCGGACGACGGCGCTGATCGGCAGCGCGATCGCCGTCGTCGGCTGCGTGGCGCTGTTGCCGATCGGCGATCAGGCCAGTCCGTGGCAGCTGGCGTGCGCCTGTTTCCTCATCGGCGCGGGCATGGGCCTGGTGGCCAATCCGACCCTGATCGCCGCCCAGACCGACGCGGCCTGGTCCGAACGCGGCGTCGTCACCTCGGCGACCATGTTCGCCCGCTCGATCGGCAGCGCGGTCGGCGTCGCCGTGTTCGGCGCGATCGTGAACGCGCAGGTGAGCGCGGTCGACCGCCCGGATCCCGGTGAACTCGCCGACGCGATCCACCTGGTGTTCGTCACGCTGCTGGCCATGTCGATCGTGCTGTTCGCCGCCGCGGCCACCATGCCCGGCGCACGCCCCGCGCCCGCTTCCACCACCCCGATCGACTGATTTCGCTACACCGCAGGGGCACTCGGCCGTACCGCCCAACTCCTGCGGCCGAGACGGCAGGCACCGGCCCATCGCCGATCGCCTTCCCGGCGCGCACCGCCGCTCGTCCGGGATCGCGGCCGGTCGGGTTCGATCCCACTCCGCCACCGGCGGATCTGTGCTGCACCGCCTGAGGTGTCGGTAGGGTCGAGATCGTGTGGGGAATCGGGGATTCGGCGGATCCGGCGGCGCGGCGCGCGAACCGGGCGAATTCGTTCGGGGCACAGGCCGCGGTGTATGCCGAGCATCGGCCGGACTATCCGGCGGCCGCGATCCGGTGGGCGTTGGCGCCGATCGGCCGGACGGAGGTGACCGTGCTCGACCTCGGTGCGGGCACAGGCAAGCTGACCGACGGCGTGCTGGCGGTCGGAGCCGAGGCGATCGCCGTCGAACCCGATGCGGCGATGCTCGCCGAACTGGTGCGGCGGTATCCCTCGGTCACAGCGCTTTCCGGTGCGGCCGAAGCGATTCCGCTGCCCGACGCGTCGGTCGACGCGGTGGTCGCCGGGCAGGCGTTCCACTGGTTCGACCAGGAACGGGCGTTCCCGGAGATCGCCCGGGTCCTGCGACCCGGCGGGGTGTTCGCGGCGTTCTGGAACACCGACGACACCAGCGCCGAGTGGGTGGCCGGACTCCAGCGCGTCTCCCGCTCGGAGGTGTCGTTCACCCCCTCCGACGAGGAGGAGAAGCTGCCCGCGCACCCGTTGTTCGCGGCGTTCGAGAAAGCCGAGTTCCCACACAGCCAGCGCCGCACCGCGGAATCGCTGGTGACCACCATCGGCACCCATTCGCACACCGTGGTGATCCCGACGGAGCAGCGAACGGCTCTGCTCGACCGCATCCGGGCCTACCTGCGCGTGACCCCGGCGACCGCGGAGGGCGAGTTCGACTTCCCGTTGCGCACCGAGGTGATCCGGGCCGTGCCGCGCGAATCACCTCGGCACTGAGCGGTCAGCTCGCGCGTTCCGCCAGGCCACGCACCACATCGACGACCTCGCCCGGGGCGAACTCGACGACCCGCCGCACCCGCGAATTCGCCACGGGCGCGAGGTCGACGACGATCGGGGCACCCGCGCCCGCCTGCGCGATCGCGGTGATCCGGTCCTGCAGGAAGCCACCGTCGGGGACGCCGACGCGGATGACGTCGCCGACCGCGAGCGCCTCGGCCCGGACCGGGCCACCGGCGGCCGCCGCGGGGTCGAAGGTGCCGCAGCGGGTGTGCCCGGTGGTCGCGCCGAGCCCGCGTTCGGCGATGGTCCACCACACCGGCGCTTCCGGTTCGCCCGCGCCGACGCGCGTGTGCCAGGCCAGGACCCGGTCGCGTTCGGCCTCGGCGGCCGCGCGGGTCTCGTGCAGGGAGACCTGTCTGCGGATCGGGGCGTTGCGGGAGCGGGTGGTGCCCGCCGCGCCGTCGATCACCAGGATCCAGCGGGCGCCGACCGCGTCGTCGCGGCGGGCCGAGACCCGTTTGGCCAGGGCCAGTCCCGGTGTCGCGCCCAGCTGATCGGCCGCCTCCTCGATGCTCGCGACCAGTCCGAGCGCGCGCAGCAGTTCGGCGGCCGACAGCTCCGAGGTGCCCAGTTCCTGGGCCAGCGCCGTCATCGGCGTGCGCCGGCGCCAGCCGATCCGGGCACAGTGTTCGTGGCGGGTGAACCACAGTCCACTGCGGGTGCGGCGGTGCTGATCGACCACCACCGCCCACCAATCCCATTCCGGCTCGGCCACCAGCCGACCGCGAATCCAGCGTTCCCGCTCGGCGGTCGGCACCCGGTCCTCGGGTGGCACGAAGTTGCGCAGGGCCGCGCGCACCGCGGATTCGGTGCGCCCCACCGTCTTCGCGGTGCGCGCCAGGTCGGCCCCCGCGCGCAGATCGTCGGCCAGGACCCGGTATTCCGATTCCCGCCAGGTGGTCCCATGCCTGCTCGGTGGCTGCAGATCGCCCCGGTCGTCGTCACTCATCCCCGTGCCCCCGTTCTCGCACCGCCCGGCCACACTCGCCCCGGGCTCGTTTGTGTGACCCTTCGACGATACCGGTGGGGTATGACAGAAAACGCTTGTCTGCCAGCGGCTTTCCAGCAAACAGGGGGTCGCGGTCAGCCGGTGTGCGCGACGCCGCGGCGGCCGAAGGCGTAGTAGCCCAGGCACACCAGCGCCGCCCAGACCGCCCCGACCACCAGCGCGGTGCGCCCGCCGTCGGTCCACAGCAGCAGCACCACGACCAGACCGAGGAAGCCCAGTGCGGCCCAGGTGGTCACGGGCGCGCCGGGCAGCCGGTAGTCACTGGCGGGCAGCTCGCCGGCCCGCACCTTGGCGCGATACTTCAGGTGGCACACCAGGATCACGCCCCACACCACGATGATGCCGACGGTACTGACCGAGGTGATGTAGGCGAACGCCTTGTCCGGCGAGACCAGGTTGACCACGACACCGATCACCATCGCCGCCGCCGAGGCGCAGATGCCGGTGAAGGGCACCGACTGCTTGCTCAGCTTCGCGAAACCGCCCGGCGCCTCGTCCCGCAGCGCGAGGCTGCGCAGCATCCGCCCGGTGGAGTAGATGCCGGAGTTGCACGACGACAGCGCCGCGGTGAGCAGCACGAAGTTGATGATGCCCGCGGCGGCGGGAATGCCGATCTGCTCGAACACCTCGACGAACGGACTGCGGCCCGCGTGGAAGGTACGCCAGCTCGCCACCGACATGATCACCACGAGCGCGCCGACATAGAACAGGCCGATGCGGAACGGCAGGGTGTTGATCGCCTTGCGCAGCGTGGCCTTCGGATCGCGGGCCTCCCCCGCCGTCACGCCCACCAGTTCGACACCCACGTAGGCGAACACGACGATCTGCAGCACCAGCAGGGTCTGCCCGAAGCCGTGCGGGAACACGCCGCCGTCGGCCCACAGGTTGGTCACGGTCGGGTTCGTGGCGTGGCCGAAGCCGAACACCAGCACGCCGATGCCGATCAGGATCATCGCCAGGATCGCGGTGACCTTGATGGCGGAGAACCAGAACTCGCCCTCACCGAAGATCCGCACCGAGATCAGGTTCGCGGCGAACAGCACCGCCAGCACCACCAGCGCGGTCACCCACTGCGGGATGTCGAACCAGTACTGCACGTATTTGCCCGCGACGGTGATCTCGGCCATGCAGGTCGACACCCACACCGCCCAGTACGACCAGCCGGTCGCGAAACCGGCGAAGCGGCCGAGGAATTCGTGCGCGTATTCGGCGAAGCTGCCCGACACCGGCCGATAGGTCAGCAACTCACCGAGCGCGCGCATGATGACGAAGATGGCCAGGCCCGCGGCCAGATAGGCCAGGATCAACGACGGCCCGGCCTGCTCGATCGCGGCGCCGGAGCCGTAGAACAGGCCGGTACCGATCGCGCCGCCGATGGCGATCATCTGGATGGTGCGCGGGCTCAGGCCGCGCGCGTAGCCCTCCGATTCGGTCGTCGGAGCGGGCGCCTGCACGGCTGCGGTGGATAGCCCGGGGCCGTCAGCTGACATGGATCGTGTCCTTCCGTCGCGTCGATCAGTCCTGCACGCTACCGCCCGGCAACCGTGGCACCGGTCACCACCACCGGGGCGCGGAAATACCCGCCGTCCCGCCCGGGTTGCCTCTTGCGGGGGTCGGATCACTGTCGAGGAGGCTCATGAGCGCGGTCACGCTGTCGGTTCTGGATCTGGCGCCGGTACAAGCCGACGTGAGCGCGGGCGAGGCCCTGCACGCGACGACGCGGCTGGCCCAGCACGCGGAGGAACTGGGCTTTCGCCGATTCTGGGTGGCCGAGCACCACAACATGCCCGGCATCGCCAGTTCGGCGCCCGCGGTGGTGCTGGCCCATCTGGCCGCCTCGACCTCGCGTATCCGGGTCGGCTCGGGCGGGGTGATGCTGCCCAACCATCCGCCGCTGGTGGTGGCCGAGCAGTTCGGCACGCTCGAGGCATTGCATCCCGGCCGGATCGATCTGGGCATCGGCCGCGCGCCCGGCACCGATCCGGTGACCGCGCGCGCCCTGCGCCGCAGCGCCGAGGGACTCGGTGGCGAATCGTTCCCGCGCGAGCTCACCGCGCTGATCGGGTTCTTCCGCGGCGCCGACGCCGAGGGCATCGTCGCCAGTCCCGGCCACGGCGCCGAACCGGCGGTGTGGCTGCTCGGCTCGAGCGGCTACAGCGCCCAGGTCGCCGCGGTGCTCGGACTGCCGTTCGCGTTCGCCCATCACATCGCCCCGGAGAACACGGCCCCGGCCCTCGCGCTCTATCGCGACAACTTCCGGCCCTCGGACACGTTGAGCGAGCCGTACACCATCGTGGCCGCCTCGGCGATCTGCGCCGACACCGACGCCGAGGCCGACCGGCTCGCCGCGCCCCGCGATCTCGCCTTCGCCCAGCTGCGCGCGGGCCGCCCGCAGGCGCTGGCGACCCCGGAACAGGCCGCGGCCTTCCCCGGCAGCGACGCGGAGCGCCGCTTCGCCGAGCAGCGCAAGGCCGGTCAGCTCCAGGGCTCGCCGGACACGGTGCGCGCGCAGGCCGCCGCACTGCTCGCCGCCACCGCGCCCGACGAGCTCATGCTCAACACCCTGGTCTACGACATCGACGCCAGGATCCGTTCGCTCGAGCTGAGCAGCAAGGCGATCAACGGCTGAGCCCGAATCGGCTCAGAGCAGCCGGAATCCCCTGGTGCGCAACGACTCCCGGAGCCGGTGGCGGCCGTTGAGCGAGGCCACCGTGGCGAGCCGGGCCAGCACCCGTTCGGTCCACGAGAACGGCAGACCCTGGTCGGAGTAGATCTCGCCGATGCGCTCCTCGTAGGCGTCGATCGCCGCGCGCTGACCGGCCAGGTCGTAGGTCTCCTGGTGCAGCACGGCGGCCTGCGGCAGGCGCGGCTTCACCCGGGTGCCCTCCGCCGGGTCGGGATGGCCGACGACCAGGCCGAACACGGCGAAGACGTGGTCGGGCAGCCCCAGTTCGGCGGCCACCCGCTCGGGATCGTTGCGCAGCGCGCCGATGTAGACGGTGCCGAGCCCGAGGGATTCGGCGGCGACCACCGCGTTCTGCGCCGCGAGCGCCGCGTCGACGAAACCGACGTAGCTGGATTCGAGATAGTCGGCGCCCTCGAGCGGCACCCCGCGATCGTCGGCGAGCTGACGCAGCCGGGCGAAGTCGGCCGTCCACACCAGCAGTACCGGGGCCTGCACGATGTGCTCCTGACCGCCCGCGATCTCGGCCAGGCGGGCCTTGCGCGCCGGATCGCGCACCTCCACGACGCTCCACACCTGCAGGTTCGACGAGGTCGCCGCGGACTGCGCGGCCGAGACCAGCAGCCGGATCGTCGCGGGCGACACCGGATCTGGCAGGTACCGGCGCACCGATTTGTGGCCGTGCAGCACCTCCAGCACCTGGTTCCACTGTTCGGGAACCTCGGTCGCCGGATCGGCGTAGCGCTGCTGCACGAGGTGGACGGGGCTGGGGGCGGTCTGCGTCATCCCGCCATCGTCGCCGCACCGGCCCGGCGCGTCTGCGGTAACCCTCACCGTGAACCGAACGGAGGTCCCGGGACGGCCGATCGATACAGTAGGGAGGGGGAGCCCGCCGACGGGTGGGACGAGGGAGCGCGTCATGGGCAAGATCTTCGACCGGATCGACGACAGGTTACGGGCCTTCATCGGCGAGCAGCCGATCTTCTTCGTCGGCACCGCGCCCTCCGACGGCGGCCACGTCAACGTCTCCCCCAAGGGCTACCGCGACACCTTCGCCGTGCTCGACGAGCACACCGTCGCCTACCTGGACCTGTTCGGCAGCGGCGCGGAGACGATCGCGCACCTGCGCGACAACGGGCGGATCACCGTCATGTTCTGTTCGTTCGCCCGCACCGCCCGCATCCTTCGACTGTTCGGCACCGGCCGGATCGTCCGGCCCGACTCGGCCGAATTCGACACACTGCGTGCACGATTCGGCACCGAGCACCCGGGTATCCGGGCGATCGTCGTGATTGCGGTGGACCGGATCGCCGACTCGTGCGGCTGGTCGGTGCCCTACCTGGAACTGGTCGAGGAACGGTCCATCCTGGACGAGGCCCACGCGCGCCGCACCGACGCCGATTTCGCCCGCCGGATCGCCGGTGACAACGCCACCAGCATCGACGGACTGCCCGCGCTGGAACCGGATCACCCGCTGCCGTCCCAGGTCACGCGGGAACGCACGCCGCACGCCGTGGACGGCTAAAGTGCGGCGGTGAACACCGGATCCGCCAGCTCGCTGCTCGACCGTCTCCTCGCCACCCAACCCGCGCCCGCCTGGTGGCTGGTGCTGGCCACCGCCGCCGTCGCACTCGTCCTGGTCGGTTACCGGCCGCTGTGGCGGCTCACCAGGGCCGCGGTCACCGTGGCGCACGAGGGCGGGCACGCGCTGGTCGCCCTGCTCACCGGCCGCAGGCTGCACGCGATCACCCTGCACACCGACACCTCGGGCCTGACCGTGTCCAGCGGGAAGCCGACCGGTCCCGGCATGATCCTCACCGCGGCCGCGGGCTACCCGGCGCCCGCGCTGCTCGGGCTCGGCTACGCGGCGCTGCTCGGCTCGGGCCGGGTGACGCTGATGCTGTGGGCGACCCTGCTGATGCTGGCCGCCGTCCTGATCAAGGTCCGCAACATCTACGGACTGCTGACCGTCGCCGTGCTCGGCGCGCTGGTGTTCGGGGTGTCCTGGTTCGGCACCGACCAGATGCAGGCCGCGTTCGCGTATCTGGCCGCCTGGTTCCTGCTGGCCGCGGCGGTCCGCCCGGTGATCGAACTGCAGCGCAGCCGCCGCAGGCAGCCCGGCCACACCGCCTCCGACGCCGACCAGCTGGCCCGGCTCACCCATCTGCCCGCCCTGCTGTGGGTGGGGCTCTTCACCGTCCTGTGTCTGGCCGCGCTGGTCGTCGGCGGGGCGCTGCTGCTGGCGCCGGTGCAGCAGCTGCACCCGCTGCTTCAGCGGTGAGCGGCGTGCCAGGCCGCGACGGCCTCGGTGACGAGGAGGGTCGGCGGTTCGAGCGCGTTCAGGGTGATGCCCGCTTCGTCGGGCTGTAGCGGTTCCAGCGTGTCCAGCTGGGAGTCGAGCAGGGCTGTCGGCATGAAGTGACCGAGCCTGCCGGTCATCCGGCGCAGCAGTTCCTCGCGGCCCGCGGCCAGGTGCACGAAGTAGGTGTTCGGCGCGCCACGGCGCAGCCGGTCCCGATAGGCGCGACGCAGCGCCGAGCACGCGGCGACCCCACCGGATTCCTGATGCTCGCCCAGCCAGCCCGCGACGATATCGAGCCACGGGGCGCGGTCCTCGTCGGTCAGCGGGATGCCCGCCGCCATCTTCTCGATATTGGCGATGGGGTGGAAGTCGTCACCCTCGGCATAGGGCACCCCCAGCCGTTCGGCCGTGAGCGCGCCGACGGTCGTCTTGCCACACCCGGACACGCCCATCACCACGATGACGGGTTGCACCACACCGACCTCCTCGTCCGAGCCACTGCCCTCCAGGCTCACACACCGGGCCGGAACCGGGTCAGGGAAACGCCGAACCGGTGATCGATTCCGGCGCAGGCTCAGGGAATGGGACGGTCGGTGGGCAGGTTGACGAAGCTCGGCGCGGCCGGGTCCAGCCGCAGGTGCTGGGGTTCCATCCCGCTGGCGTTCAGCATCGGCCGGAACGGCAGCGCCTTGGGCGCGTTGCCCGCGTAGACATCGATGCGCAAGCGGTGTCCGGGCGCCAGGACCGCCTGGGTCGGGATGACAGCGACGTCGAGATCGGTGGGTGCGCCCGGCACCACAGGCAGCAGATGATCGACGGTGAGCGGATTGAACGGTGCGGTGAGATCGCCGTTGACCGAGCGGGCGCTGCGCCGTTCGTCGATGGCGCGCATCGACGTGGTGAGCTGGCCGGTGGTCAGCACGGTCGAGGTGCCGTCGGGCGCCACATCGTTGACGGTGACGTTCCAGAACCCGTCGGTGGTGTCGTGCACCGTGTTGAGCCGCACGTTGATCGGGCCCGAGATCACCGTCTGCTCGGTGAGCGGGGCACTGGTGAAGGTGAGCGCGTTGCGTTCGGCGATCCGGGAGTCCTTCGCGCAGGTGTCCAGTGCCGCGGCCATCCCGGCCGAGCCCTGGGCGGCGTCGCGGGAGCACATCGTGCTCAGACCCGGTGCGACGGTGAGGTTCTCGGTGCCCGTCGGCCCGGTGGCACTGAGCGATCCGTCGTGCAGGCTGTCCTCGGTGCTGCCGCTGGGCGCCGCCGAGAAATAGACGCGGCGGTGCGTGACGCCCGGCATCGGGAACTCCGGCAGCGTGATCCAGCTACCGCCCTGCTGTTTCACCGTCACCGGGCCGAAACCGTCCACGCCGCTGTCGATGTCCTTGAGCCACTTGTCGAACCATGCCCGCTGCAGCACGTCCAAGCGCGGCGGCGCACCCGGAACACCGGTTCCCGCACCGGGATTGGCGTGATAGGTGTCGCCGACGACGAGCTGCTTGCGGCCCGCGGGCAGCGGGATCTGCTCGTAGAGTTTGGTCGCGCTGTTGGCGAAGATGTCGTGCCAGCCGCCGTAGACGAACGTCGGCACGGTGACCTGCTCCGGATGCCCCATGATCGCCTCGCGGAACGCGGAGGTGTCGTCGAGGGCGCCGTCGAGCGCGGGCGGCATGTTCGACAGCGACGGGGTGAGCAGCGACTGGGCGAGCAGGTCGAAATTGGTGGTCGGATCGGCGAGGCGATCGTGGAACCAGGTCCAGTCGAAGGTGCCGTCGGCCATCGAGGCCACATCCGGCACGAGCTTGAGCTGGTTCACCGAGTTCAGCCACAGCGGCAGGAAGGTGGTGCCGACGCCGCCGCCGGGCGCGACCACATCGCGCATCAGGTCGCTGCCCGGTTCCACCGGGAAGATGGCCTGCAGCGCGGCGGGCGCGTTCTCGGCCGCGCGCAGCTGGTTGATGCCGGAGTAGGAGCCGCCGCTCATGCCGATCCGCCCGTTCGACCACGGCTGCTGCGCCGCCCAGTCGATCACCTCGCGGGTGTCGAGTTGTTCGCGCGCGCCGAGGGTGTCCCATTTGCCTTGCGACAGCCCGGTTCCGCGCACGTCCGCGACGACGACGGTGTATCCGCTGCTGATCAGCTTGCGGTCGACACCGAGCATGGTCTGGATCATGCCGCCGTCGAGCGCCTGCATCAGGTCGCCGAACCCGCTGATCGGGGTGGCTGACAGGTTCAGCCTGCGCACGATGTCGACGGCGGTGGTCTGCAGGCCGGGGATGGCGGCGGCGGATTCGATCAGGCCCGTCATCAACTTCGAGTAGGGCGTCAGGCTGACGATCGTGGGCAGCGGCCGCTGTTCGATCTCGCCCGCCGCGTTCGCGGGCCGGTAGATGTCGGCCTTGAGCACGACACCGTCGCTCATGGTGATCTGCGTGCCGCGCTCCACCCGCACCTCCGGGTAGGCGGCAGGCCCGTCGTGCAGGGCCGTCCAGCGCGCCGCGGGCGGTTCGGCCGGCTCACCCGCCGCCGGTCCGCCGCCACATCCGAGCACGACCGTCACCGCGAGGATCGTCACCAGCATCCGGACGAGCCCGCGTTCGGAACCTCTCACTGCCATTGTGTGTCGCTCCCCGACCGGTTCGTTCGTCTCCACTGTTGACCTAGCCGCCGCACGATCGAGCGCGGAAACTGTAACAGGGGTAACGACCTGAGGCGGCCAGCGTCGGCCCGCTCGGACTGTCGCAGTGAAGACGTGTTGTTCCAGTTCAGCGCGCCGCGGGGTCCTCGCGACTGTCGGTGGCCGGTGGTTGACTGACACCCGCCGGCGCGGATCCGGCCGGCTTCCATCCATCGCCGAGGAGGACGTTCGACATGCCCACACGTGACGAAGCTTGGCCGCAGGGCACGCCCTGCTGGATCGACTGTCAGGTCGACGACACCACCGCCGCCCGCGACTTCTACAGCGCGCTGTTCGGCTGGGACATCCAGGACAGCCCGGCGGAGGCGGGCGGGTATCTGATGGCCATGCTCGACGGCAGGCCCGCCGCCGGGATCGGACCGAAGCCCGACGGGATGCCGATGCCCTCGGCGTGGACCACCTATTTCGCGGCCGCGCGCGCCGACGAGATCGCCGAGAAGGTGAGCAAGGCGGGTGGGCAGGTGTTCATGCCGCCGTTCGACGTGCTCGACGTGGGCCGCATGTTCATCGGCGCCGATCCGACCGGCGGGGTGTTCGGCGTCTGGGAAGCCAAGGCGCACACCGGCGCCGGGGTCTACAACCAGCACGGCGCCTACTGCTGGAACGAACTGCACACCGGCGGCTACGACCAGGCGCACGACTTCTACAACACGGTGTTCGGCTGGCACTACACCGAGATCGGTGACGGCGAGAACTTCGTCTACTCCACCTTCGCGCTGCCCGGCGAGACGCACACCATCGGTGGAGTGATGGACGCGTCCGCGCTGGGCACTCCCACCTACTGGCTCACCTGGATCCAGGTCGACGGTGCCGACGCCGCCCTGGCCAAGGCCACCGAGCTGGGCGCGAAGGTGATCATGGGCCCCGACGACAGCCCGTTCGGGCGGATGGGCATCGTGCAGGCACCCCAGGGCGAGGTGTTCGGCGTCATCGATCCCGCCGAGGCCGTGGGTGAGGTCCCCACCGGTTCCTGAGGCCGGAGACCGGGACCGCGTCGCCCGCCGTGGTCACCAGGTGCCACGGGGAGTGGGCACGAACCCCGGGCCCGCGCGTCCCCGGTTCGGTTCGGGCGCACGGGCTCTCGGCAGTGTCCGGGTGATGTCGCGGGGCAGCGGCATCGTCTCGTCGAACAGCGACACCGCGCGCCAGGGCTGCGCGTCGATCGCCGGTTGCGCCTGTCGTCGCCGGGTCTCGTCGGTGACGAGGACGGCGGCGATCGCGGCCGCCGCGAACGCGATCCGCTGGGTGTTGGCGGGATGGTCGCCGAGGCTGATCACCAGGAAACCGCACAGTCCGGCCGCCGTGGCGGGCGCCGTCATCGATCCGGCGGCGCTCGCCGTCACGGCCGTCCAGGTACCGACGACGGTGATCGCCAGCATCGCCAGCAGCCCGCCGACGCCGGCCTCGACCGCGAAGTTCAACCACAGGTTGTGCGCGTGCTGGAACTGCTCCGTGCTGTCGACCGCCGCGGTGAGGTGGGCGCCGGCGCGGGCCGGTCCGACACCCTGCGGACGGTCGGCGGCCAGCCGCGCCGCGGCCGTCCACACGTCCGCCCGCACGCCGACCTTCCCGCGGGTCACGAGGGCGACCAGGACCGGCCCGGCGACGAGCGCGGCGCCGAGCGGGATCATCCACGGAACCCAGCGATCGGTCGTCGCGTGCCTGCCGGGCCGCAACCGCCGCAGGAAGACGTACACCGCCAGCCCCGCGATCGCCGCGATCACCCCGCCACGCGATCCGGTGAGCAGCACCCCCAGGTACCCCAGCACGACCAATCCGCCGGCGACCAGCCGCGACCGCATGTCCGCCAGCGAGGCGGCGCCCGCGGCGGCCACCGGCAGCAGCAGCACCAGGTAGGCGGCCAGCAGATTCGGGTTCGCGAAGGTGCCGACCGCGCGGATCATGGTGTCGGGACCGCAGATGTCGGCGGATCCGTCGATCGCGCCACGACAGAAGCCCGTCGGGGTCTCCTGCACGATCTGCTGCAACGCGACGATGCTCGCGATCGTGGTGCAGGCCAGCGCGAGCAGGGCGATCGCGGGCCAGGAGTCGGGCACCACCCGGCGCACACCGACCGCCAGGTAGTAGACCGCCACCACGGTGAGCAGGCCGCGCCACGACGACCACGGTTGTCCCGCCAGCTGATTGGCCACCGCCGAGGCGACGAGCAGCAGCGCGATCGGCAGGTCGAACGCGGTGCGGAACCGGGATTCGCCGGTCAGCGCCACCGCCAGCAGCCCGACGAGGACGACCAGCCGGGTCGGGGTCACGATCCAGGTGATCGGTTCGTCGGGCAGGATGTCGGCGACGCATTCGAGTGCGATCGCCGCCAGGCACAGCAGCGCGGTCGCGCGCGCGGCGACGACGTGCGGGGCCGCGCGCGGGGCGGGCCGCGCGACGTCGGCCGCGGCGCGGGGATAACTCATCCGTCAGGTGTCCCGCACCGGAGTTTCGGGACGGCCACGGACAGGCGTTGTCCGGATGACAGTTGACGCCGGGTCAGCTGAACCGACGTTTCGCTTGCGAACGGTCCCCCACCGGCGAACCATTGACTGTGCGGTGGCTGCCGTCGTGGGCCGAGCGCGCACACGCGCCCGGTGGACCCGACCCGTCGGCCACCTCCGACGACCCAGGAGCCGATGATGTCCGCCCTGACGCGCAAGAATTTCGACGCACCCGAGGAAACCAGGCCCTTCGAGCAGGACAAGGGCAAGCTCGATCTCGTGAATCTCGACAGCGGACCGGTGGGCCGGGCCGTGTTCGAACCGGGCTGGCGCTGGTCGCTGCACGTCAAGCCGATCGCGGGGACCGAGAGCTGTCAGGCACCGCACATGGGCTACTGCCTGTCGGGGCGGATGGTGGTGGTGATGGACGACGGCGAGCAGCAGGAGTTCGGGCCGGGCGACCTGATGGTGGTGCCGCCCGGTCACGACGCCTGGGTGGTCGGCGACGAAGCCTGCGTGATGCTCGATTGGCAGGGCGTCGCCGACTACGCCAAGCGGTAACCGCTTACGGCGTCACGATGGCGAAGTTCGGGTCCGGCTTGTCGATCAGGCCGGGCAGCTTCGCCAGCGCGGTGATGTCGCCCTCGATGATGATGTCGCCGCTGAGCACTTCCTTCTTCAGATCGCCGCCGCCGGCCAGGCTGCGGATCAGCACGGGCCTGGTCAGGGTGAGGGTGGCATCCGGCGCGGGCAGGTCGTCGCCGGGGAACCGGTCGTAGTGCACGAGCACGCCGTTGCGCAGTTCCACGCGGTGGGTCCGGTTGCCCTCGTCGCTGATCCGCCAGTCGCTGGTGGTCCGGACGTCCCAGGCCTTGGGCCCGTCGATGCGCAGCGCCATCGCGTCGAACACCTGCTCCACGCTCAGCGCCGCCGCCAGCGCCGCCGAATTCGCCGCGGTCGGGGTGCCGAAGGAGCCGTTGCGCAGTTCGTAGGCGCCGCTGAGGTAGAAATTGCGCCAGGTGGCGTTCTCGGCGCCGTAGGCCAGCTGTTCGAACGCGCTCGCCTGCAGGGCTTTCGCGGTGCCGTTGTCGGGATCGGCGAAGATCGCGTAGTTCAGCAGCTGCACCGCCCAGCGGAAGTCCGCGGCGTCGTAGGCCCGCTGCGCCTGCTGGAGCACCGCGGCGGTGCCGCCCATGGCGTCGACGTGACGGCGGGCGTTCTCCACCGGCGGATGCTCCCAGAGGTGGGCCGGGTTGCCGTCGAACCAGCCCATGTAGCGCTGGTAGACGGCCTTCACGTTGTGGCTGACCGAGCCGTAGTAGCCGTGCGTCGACCAGGCGGCGGTGAGCGCGGGCGGCATCGTCATCATCTCGGCGATCTCGGCGCCGACGTAGCCCTTGTTCAGCAGCCGCAGCGTCTGATCGTTGAGGTAGGCGTACAGATCGCGTTGCAGGGACAGGAATTCCACGATCCGGTCGGTGCCCCAGATCGGCCAGTGGTGCGAGGAGAACACCAGCTCGCTGCGGCGGCCGTAGCGGTTGATCGAATCGGTGAGGTACTTCGCCCAGACGTGCGGGTCACGGACCAGCGCGCCGCGCAGGGTGACGATGTTGTGCATGGTGTGCGTGGCGTTCTCGGCCATGCACAGGATGCGGCGGTCGGGGAAGTAGAGGTTCATCTCCGCGGGTGCCTCGGTGCCCGGCGTGAGCTGGAAGACCATCCGCACGCCGTCGACCGTCTCGGTCTGATCGGTGTGGGTGATGTCGCGGGTGGGCGGGATGAGGCTGACCGTTCCGGTCGAGGTGGTCTGGCCCAGACCCGAGCCGATCTGGCCCTTCGGTCCGCGCGGTAGGGCGGCGCCGTACATGTAGGCGGCGCGGCGGGCCATCGCCGTACCGGTGTAGATGTTCTCGGCGACCGCGTGTTCCAGGAAGCCGGCCGGCGCGAGCACCGGGCAGCGCCCCGCCGCGACGTCCTGCGGGGCGAGGACGCCGTAGCTGCCGCCGAAGTGGTCGACGTGGGAGTGCGTGTAGATCAGGCCGGTCACCGGCCGGTCACCGCGGTGCTTGCGATACAGCGCCAGGCCCGCCGCCGCGGTTTCGGCGGAGACGAGCGGGTCGATCACCACGACGCCGGTGTCGCCCTCGATCAGGGTCATGTTCGACAGGTCGAGGCCGCGGATCTGGTAATAGCCGGGCGCGATCTCGTAGAGCCCCTGCTTGACGGTGAGCTGGGACTGCCGCCACAGGCTCGGGTTCACCGATTGCGGACAGGCACCGGCGAGGAACTCGTAGGAGTCGTTGTCCCACACCACCTTTCCCGCCGCGTCGGTGACCTTGCCCGGCTCGAGCGAGGCGATCCAGCCGCGATCGGCGTCGGCGAAATCGGCGGTGTCGCCGAAGGGCAGGGTGTCGGTCAGCGCGCGATTGGCGTCGGCGACGGACTTCGTCGGGTCGGTCTGCGTCATCGACGGGCTGACCTCGCCGCTGTCGTCGCCACAGCCGGTGACGGTGAGGCCGACGGCCAGCGCGGCGGCCGCCCCGGCTCCGACGCCGAGCATGCCGCGGCGCGACACCTCGAACCGATCCGTGTTCGTCCCGTCCACCACTACATCCTCACTCAGGTGATCACTTCCCCGCCGCACGAGCGGTGCGACCGGCGTCGCTATTGCAGCATAACTGCAATAACTGAGTTACGACTGAGCAATCGGCACAGCGGCCAGCTGGATCTCGAGCAGCAGCCGGTCGGCGGGGTCGGCCAGGTCGATCCCGAGCACGGCCTCGGCCCGGCGCAGCCGGTAGCGCAGCGTGTTCGGATGCACGCGCAGCGCGGCCGCCGCGGCGCTCACCTCACCGTGCGCCCGCAGATAGGCCAGCACCGAGCCGCGCAGCTCGGCGGCGTGTTCGCGGTCGTAGGCGTCGAGCACGGCCAGCCGGGGATCGTGCAGATGCGGCCGGTCCCGGACCAGCTCGACGATCTCGGCCAGCAGCACGGCCGTCCTGGCCTCGGCCAGGGTGGCGACCCGGCTGCCCGACGCCGCGGCCGCCGGGCTGTCCAGCACACGATCGACTTCGGCGCGGGCACCCGCGACGGCCGTCAGCCCCGCCACCGGCGCCGCGACGGCCGCGCGCACCACCAGCCCGCGCGCCTGTTCCAGCTGCGCGACGAGCTTGCGCAGCCAGGAGCCGACGCCACGCTCGGAGTGATAGGACGGCAGCAGCACGTACACCCGGTCACCGATCGCCTCGGTCACCGAGTCGTCGCGAAAGGCGCTGGCGTGCAAGCGGATCAGGCCGCTGGAGGCGGTGAGGTCGGCGACCGGGCCGACCGGGGCGAAGCCGATCACCGCGGCGGGACCCGCGGTCGGCAGGTGTAGCGCGGCGGCGACGGACGGAACGTCGACACCGTCGCCGTGGGCGCCGAACAACCGGCGCACCAGCAGGGCCTCGGTCGACGGCGCGTCCAGCCCGCGCGCGATGATCCGCGCCGCGACCGCCGACGCGCCACGCAGCACCTGCGCCGCGTCCGGCCGCAGCGGGCGATCGCCCTGCTGGAGCCAGATGGTGCCGAGCACCCGCTCGGGGGTACCGCGCCGGATGCCGACCACCAGCCTGCGCCGGATGTCGAGTTCGGGATGTTCGGGCACGTCGACGACCTCGTCGCTGCGCCACACCCGGTCGAAGACCCCCCAGTCACGCAGGATCCGCAGGTAGTCGCCCGGTCCTTCGCGACCGAGGATGGACCGGATGCGCAACTGGTCGGCGGAGGCGTCGGAGGCGGAGTAGGCCAGCACATGCGACTGCGGGTCCTCGATGGACACCATGCCGCCGGTCTCCTTGGCGACCACCTGCGCGAGGCCGAACAGGTCGGTGTCGGGGGCGAGCAGGTCGTGCTCGTCGGCCGCGGCGCGCTGGCCGGGCGAGCGTGCCAGCATCCGGCGCACCAGCGCGAACACCTGGTCCCAGCGGGCCTGCCGGTGCACGTGCACCAGCGCCAGCCCGGCCGCCGACGCCGCGGCCCGCACGGCGGGCGAGTCGTTGGCGCTCTTGGTCATCAGCACGCGAGGGCGCTGGCCGGGATCGCGGGCGCCCACGCCCCGCAGCCAGCGCACGGTCGCCTCGGCATCGACACCGACCAGCAGATACACCGTCGGCAGCGCCCCCTCGGTCTCGAGCTGGTCGGGCAGGTCGGCGGGCTCGGCGAGCGCGACCGAGCGCAGCGGCACCGACTCCCCCGCCGGCGCGTCGACCAGCGTGGCGACGGTGTGGTCGAGGGCGGCGATCAGCTCGCCCAGCGTCGTGGCGTCGTCCGGCATCACAGACCTCCCGGCTTTGTCCGATCGGATGAACCCTTGCGCTGTTCTTCGTCCGATCAGCCGATTATGCCGCGTGACACCCGGTGTTGACTACGTCACATCCCGCCACCACTCGACGCAGGAGCCGCCCTCATGGACGCCATCGCGACCACTCCGCCGCCGGTCAACGAACCGGTCGGCAGCTTCGCCCCGGGGACCCCGGAGCGTGCCCGGCTGCGCACCGCCCTCGCCGATCTGTCCGCGACACCCACCGACATCCAGCACGTCATCGGCGGCCGCCACGTGCCCGGCGACGGCCCGGCCGTCGACGTCGTCCAGCCGCACCGGCACGCCGCCGTCCTCGGCACCCTGCACGACGCGACCGCCGCCGAGGCCACCGCCGCGGTCGAGGCGGCCACCGCGGCGGCACCGGCCTGGCAGGCGATGTCGTTCGACGATCGCGCCGCGATCTTCCTGCGCGCCGCGGATCTGCTGGCGGGACCCTGGCGCGAGACGATCGCGGCCGCGACCATGCTCGGCCAGTCCAAGTCCGCCTACCAGGCCGAGATCGACGCGCCGTGCGAACTCGTCGATTTCTGGCGCTTCAATGTCTCCTTCGCCCGCCGCATCCTGGCCGAACAGCCGATCTCCGCGCCCGGGGTGTGGAACCGGATGCAGTACCGGTCGCTGGAGGGTTTCGTCTACGCGGTCACGCCGTTCAACTTCACCGCCATCGCGGGCAACCTGCCGACCGCGCCCGCGCTGATGGGCAACACCGTGGTGTGGAAACCCGCGCGCACCCAGGCCGTCGCCGCCTACCTGACGATGCGGCTGCTCGAGGCGGCGGGACTGCCCGCCGGGGTGATCAATCTCGTCCACGGTGCGGGACCGGCGATCTCGGAGGTCGTCCTCGCCGATCCACGACTGGCGGGCGTGCACTTCACCGGCTCGACGGCCACCTTCCAGCACCTGTGGCGCGAGGTGGCGCAGCGGATCGACCGGTACCGCACCTACCCGCGGCTCGTCGGTGAGACCGGCGGCAAGGACTTCGTGCTGGCCCACCCCTCGGCCGACCCCGCGGTCCTCACCACCGCCCTGCTGCGCGGCGCGTTCGACTACCAGGGGCAGAAGTGCTCGGCCACCTCGCGCGCGTTCGTCCCGCGCTCGGTGTGGGCGGCGATGTCGGAGGACCTGATCGAGCGGACCGCCGCGCTGCGCTACGGCGACGTCGCCGACTTCACCAATTTCGGTGGGGCACTGATCGATCGACGCGCCTTCGACCGCAACACCGCCGCGCTGGAGCGGGCCAAGGCGACGCCCGGGCTGACCGTGGTGGCCGGGGGCCACAGCGACGACAGCGTCGGCTGGTTCGTCGAACCGACCGTCGTCGTCGGTGACGATCCCGCCGACGAGATCTTCCGCACCGAGTACTTCGGCCCGATCCTGGCCGTGCACGTCTACGACGACCGCGTCCCCGACGCTTTCACCGCCGCCATGGATCTCGTCGACCGGGGCAGCGCCTACGGTCTGACCGGCTCCATCATCGCCGAGGACCGGGCCGCGATCACCGCCGCCACCGACCGGCTCACCTTCGCCGCGGGCAACTTCTACATCAACGACAAACCGTCCGGCGCCGTCGTCGGCCAGCAGCCGTTCGGCGGCGGGCGCGCCTCGGGCACCAACGACAAGGCGGGCTCGGCGCAGAATCTGCTGCGCTGGACCTCCGCGCGCACCATCAAGGAAACCTTCACCCCGCCGACCGAGCACCGCTATCCCCATCAGGCACCCGACCCGGAGGTCCGCTGATGTCCGCCGTCCTGCGCTCGACCCTGCTCGCCGCCGCCCGCTCGCCGCGACTGGAACGCGCCATCACCCGGCTGCCGGTCAGCCGGGACGTGGTGGCCCGCTTCGTCGCGGGCACCACCGTCGACCAGGCGGTGCGCGCGGCCGAAACCCTGCTGCGCTCCGGCCGTTTCGTCAGCGTCGACTATCTCGGCGAGGACACCACCGATCTGGCGAGCGCGGAATCGACCGTCGCCCAGTACCGCACACTCGTCGCCGCGCTCGGCCGGCTCCCCCAGGCCGAGGTGGCGGCGGGCGCCGTGCGGCCGCTGGAGGTGTCGGTGAAACTGTCGGCGCTGGGCCAGGCCCTGCCCCGCGACGGACACGCCATCGCCCGCGAGCACGCGCACCGGATCTGCGCGGCCGCCGAGGCCGCGGGCCTGTGGGTCACCGTCGACGCCGAGGACCACACCACCACCGACTCGACCCTCGAGATCGTGCGCGAGCTGCGCGCCGACTACCCGTGGCTCGGCACCGTCCTGCAGGCCTACCTGCGCCGCACCGAGGACGACTGCCGCGCGCTGGCCGGTCCCGGCTCGCGGATCCGGTTGTGCAAGGGCGCCTACGACGAACCCGAGTCGGTGGCCTTCCGCGACCGCGCCGAGGTCGACGCCTCCTATCTGCGCTGCCTGGCGATCCTGACCGCGGGCGCGGGGTACCCGATGATCGCCTCGCACGACCCGGCGGTGCTCGCCGCCGCCGGGGTCGCGGTGCAGTCGGCGCAACGCAAGACCGAGGAGTACGAGTTCCAGATGCTGTTCGGCATCCGCGCCGACGAACAGCAGCGACTCGCCGACGCGGGCAACCACGTTCGGGTCTATGTCCCCTACGGTGACCAGTGGTACGGATATTTCATGCGCAGGCTGGCCGAACGGCCCGCCAACCTGGGGTTCTTCCTGCGCGCGCTGGTCGGCGGGCGCTGAACAATATTCACTCTCGGCGCCCGCGGCCCCGACGTGGCGGTGTACTGGTGTGCGTCGACGGAAGGAACGCGAATGTCTTTCGCAGAGTTGCGCGCCCAGATGCTGCGCCGCAAACCCCTCGTCGAGGTCGAGGACGAGATCCCGAGCGACGAGCGGCTCGCCAAATCGCTCGGGCTGTGGCAGCTGACCGCGATCGGCGTCGGCGGCATCATCGGCGCGGGCATCTTCACCCTGGCCGGGTCGGTCGCCCACTCGGTCACCGGTCCCGCGGTCTTGATCTCGTTCCTGATCGCCGGTGTGGCCAGCGCGGCGGCGGCGCTGTGTTACGCCGAGTTCGCGGGAATGGTGCCCAAGGCGGGATCGGCCTACACCTACGGCTACGTCTCGCTCGGTGAGCTGGCGGGCTGGTTCATCGGCTGGGACCTGCTGCTGGAGTACATCGCCGTGGCGGCGGTGGTCGCGATCGGTGTGTCCGGCTACTTCGGGTTCCTGCTCGACCAGATCGGCCTGACCCTGCCCGAGTGGATGCTCGGCGCGCCCGACACCGGCGACGGGCGGGTCGTCGACCTGTTCGCCGTGCTGTTCTGCCTGGGCACCGCGTGGGTGCTCTCGCGCGGGATCGGCAGCGTCGGCCGGTTCGAGACCGTCGCGGTCGGGATCAAGGTCGCGCTGGTGGTGCTCATCGTCGTGCTCGGCGTGTTCCACATCGACAGCGCCAACTACGACCCGTACTTCCCGTTCGGCGTCGGCGCGGTGTGGACGGGCGCCGCGACGGTGTTCTTCGCCGTGTTCGGCTACGACGCCATGAGCACCGCGGCCGAGGAATCCGTCGACGGGCGCAAGCACCTGCCCAAGGCGATCATCTACTCCCTGGCCATCGCCATGGTGCTCTACGTGCTGGCCACACTGGTGCTCACCGGTATGCAGAAGTACACCGAGATCAGCCCGACCAGCGGGTTCTCCACCGCGTTCGAGGCGGTCGGGATGCCGGGCGTCGCCAACATCATCGCCGTCGGCGCGATCGTCGGCATCGTCACCGTGGTGCTGACGTTCATGCTCGGCGTCACCCGGGTGTGGTTCGCGATGAGCCGCGACGGGCTGCTGCCCGCGTGGTTCGCCAAGACCCACCCGACCCGCAAGGTGCCGACCAGGGTGACCTGGATCGTCGGCGTCGGCGCGGCGATCCTGGCCGGCGTGCTGCCGATCAACACCGTCGCCGAGCTCACCAACATCGGCATCCTGATGGCCTTCATCGTGGTGTGCGTCGCGGTGATCGTGTTGCGCCGCACCAGGCCCGACGCGCCGCGCTCGTTCCGGCTGCCGTTCATGCCGGTGATCCCGCTGGTCGGCATCGGGTTCTCGGCCTACCTGATCTACTCGCTGCCGTGGGAGACCTGGCTGCGGTTCCTGGCGTGGCTGGTGGTGGGTCTGATCGTCTACTTCGGCTACTCGCGCACGCATTCGGTGATGAACCGGACGGCGGTGCCGCCGAGCGAGTGACCCGGGGGCGGGCGGTCTGTGCTGTGATGGGCCGATGAGTTCAGGGCACGAGACCGCGGCGACGGGCGAGCACACCGCGCGCCCGCCGCGACGGCGCCGCGATCCGGAGAAGACCCGCGAGGCCATCATCGACGGGCTCCTCGCCGCCCTCACCGACGGCGATTTCGCGCCGACCACGCGCACGATCGCCGCCAGGGCAGGCACCTCCGAGCGCAGTATCTTCGTGCACTTCGCCGATCGGGAGGCCCTGCTCGTCGCCGCGGTCGAGCGCCAGTCGGCGACGGTCGAGGCCTGCCTGGTCACCCCCGATCCCACCCTGCCGCTGGCGGAGCGGATCACCCTGGCGGTCCGGCAGAGCTCGGCCGTCTTCGACCTCCAGCGGTCCCCGCGCCTGCCCGGTCTGCAGGAATCCCGCTCCGTCGCCGAGATCGACGCGCGGATGCGGCGCACCGACGACCGTATCCGCGACACCCTGGCGGCCCTGTTCGCTCCCGAACTGGCCGGTGACGACGAACTGCTCGACCTGGTCGAGGGCGCGCTGGCCTGGCCCGCCCACCACCACCTGCGGGATCGGCGCGGCCGCTCGCGCGAACAGGCCGCGGCCGCGATCGAGCGGGCGCTGCGGCGGCTACTCGCTCAGGGCTGACTCCGGGCGCACCAGCACCCGCTTGAGGATCTTGCCGGTCTCCCCGCGCGGCAGCGCGGACAGGAAGGTGACATCGCGCGGGACCGAGAAGCGGCTGAGCCGGTTGCGGATGTAGGTCCGGACCATGTCCGAATCCAGGCCCGCCCCTTCGCGTTTCACCACGAACGCGGCCAGCCGCTGCCCGAACTCCCGATCGGGCACGCCGACCACGGCCACCTCGGTGATCTGCGGCAGATGGGCCAGCGCCTCCTCGACCGGCCGCGGGAAGACGTTCTCGCCACCGGAGATGATCATCTCGTCGTCGCGGCCCGCGACGAACAACCGGCCCGCGGCGTCGAGATAGCCGAGATCGCCGGTGTCGAGCATGCCGTCGGCCTCCTCCGGCGGCGCGGCGTTGACATAGCCGTCGAAGAGCATGTGGTTGGCGACGAAGATGTGCCCGGTCGCGCCGACCGGCACCGGGCGCAGGTCGGGACCGAGCACGGCCACCCGGGTGCCCAGCGGCGGGCGGCCCGCCGTGGTCGGCGAGACCCGCAGGTCGGCGGGCGTGGCGACGCTGGCCCAGGACACCTCGGTCGAGCCGTACACGTTGTAGAGCACGTCGCCGAAGGTGTCGAGGAAGCGCAGCACGGTGGCCCCGGCCAGCGGCGCGCCGCAGCTGACGACGTGACGCAGGCTGGACAGATCGAAGCTCGCGCGCACCTCGTCGGGCACGTCGAGCAGCCGCTCGACCATCGTCGGGACGACGATCAGCGTGGTGATCCGGTGCTCGACGATCGCGCGCAGGCAGGCGAGCGCGTCGAAGCCGTCGGTCAGCACCACGGTCGCGCGCAGGGCCGTGCTCAGCTGCAACCCGGCCAGGCCCCAGGTGTGGAACAGCGGCGCCGGGATGAGTACGACCTCCTCGACCCGCATCGGGATCCGCGAGAGCAGGGCCGCGATGGTGCCGAAGCCCTTGGGGTGCGGGCGGCGCGCGCCCTTCGGTGAGCCGCTGGTTCCGGAAGTGAGCACGATCAGCCTGCCGGGATGGGCGGGCACCGGAAAATCGTTCTGCGCCAAGGTGATCAGGCCGTCGATGGTGGTGCGTTCCGGGTCCGGCGGCTGGTCGTCGGTGGTGAACCGGGGCACGTCGCTGTGCAGGTAGCGGATCAGGGTCTCCAGCTGCCCGTCGACGTAGACCGCGCTGAGGCGGTGCCGCTGCACGATCTCCTCGATCCGCCGCCCCGACAGCCCGGCGTTGAGCAGGGCCACGTCGACACCGAGTTTGCCCGCCGCGACCATGGTTTCGACCATGCCCGCGTGATTGCGCGCGAGCAGGCCGATCGCGTCACCCGCGCGCAGGCCGAGGGAGTACATCGCCCCGGCCAGCGCGGTGGACCTTTCGTCGACCTCGGCGAAGGTGCGTGTGCCGTGCGGACCGATCACCGCGAGGCGCGTCGGCGTGTGCGCGGCGCCCGCGGCGTAGCCGCCGGCCAGGTTGAAGCCCCACTTCGCCAGGGAGCGAAGCTGTTTCACGATCGAGACGGGTTCCGGGCGCATCAGCCCGGTGGCCGCGATGCTGCGCACCACCCCGGTATTGCGGCGCACCACCGAGCGCTCGGCGTTGATCACGATCGAGGATCTGGTGCCCGCGATGATGTCGGCGGTGCGGCGCAGTCCGGCCTTCACCCAGTCGGTGACCGCGGAGTTGCTGCGCGCGCCGAGCATCGGGTGCACCCTGGCCGCGGCGAACAGGGTGATGTCGAGGCGGGTGCGCTGCTCGTCACCGCGCAGGCGGATCGCGGCGAAACTGCCCAGCGCGGAGCTGCGCAGCTCGAAACTCTCGTACCAGCGCCCGATCTCGAGCACGAACTCGTGGGTCTCGATCCCCGCGCTCGCCGAGCCGACCCGCACCTGCCAGACCACCGAACCGTCGGGGCGCTCGACCCGTTCGCAGCTGCCGATGCCGGTGAACATCCGCGGATAGCTCTGGGGGTCCAGCAGGACGTCCCACAGTGATTGACGCGAGATCGTGAAATCCGCGGTGACATCGATGACGTCGGTGACCAAACTCCGTGCTCTTCCCGTCGGCCTGTTCGACCAGTCGGTCGGCGGGCAAAAATGGGCGCCACGGTCGATACCGCCGCGCGGGTCGCCACGCTACCCGCCCGTGCCGTTCCTCGATCAAGAATCAGACAAAACCGGTGGTTTCGGGCCGCTTCGGCCGGACTTTGGTTTGCGCGCCACACCCCACGACATTGCAGATGTGAAACTGTCCAATCGCTTGCACCCCATCCGAGGATGCCGAAGTATTGCTAGCAGTACCGACCCGATCTGCATGAGTCGCCGCGCGAGCGGCACGACGAGCGAAGAGGTGTGGACATGACAGCCAGCTGGCCAGGTAGTTCGATGAACTCGTTCGATGACATCTTCCAGCGATTCTTCGGCCCCGGGATGTCGGCCAAGCCCCCCGTGCAGCGCATCGACCTGGGCAGACTGATGACCGACAATGCCAAGTTGCTCATCGGTTCGGCGCGCGAGGCGGCCCAGGAATGGGGCAATCCGGAGATCACGCCCGAGCATCTGCTCTACGCCGCCACCGAATCCGAGCCGGGCCGCAGCATCGTCGCCGAGCTCAGCCTCGACCCCGACCAGGTTGCCGAGCAGATGCAGGACTTCCTCGACACCGGTTCGCCCAGCGAGAACGAACTCGCCGACATCACCCTGAGCCCCGGCACCAAGATGGCGCTGCGCGCCGCCCAGCGCCAGGCCGCCCAGTCCGGCAGCAGCTACATCGGCCCCGAGCACATCCTGCTCGGTATCGCCTCGCTTCCGGACTCGGTGGCCGCGCAGGCGCTGATGGCTGGCATCGCCGCCACCCAGAGCGGCAACTCCTCGGGTCCAGCCACCACGGGCGCGCCCACCAAGCGGCAGCAGCAGACCGACACGCCGACGCTGGACGAGTACGGCCGCGATCTCACCGCGGAGGCCCGCGAAGGTCTCGTCGACCCGGTGGTCGGGCGGGCCGAGGAGATCGAGCAGACGATCGAGATCCTCTCGCGGCGGCGCAAGAACAATCCGGTGCTGATCGGTGACCCCGGTGTCGGCAAGACCGCCATCGTGGAGGGCCTGGCGCAGCGGATCGTCAACAACGATGTGCCGTCCACGCTCGCCGACCGCCGGGTCATCGCGCTCGATGTCGGGACGCTGGTGGCGGGCAGCAAGTATCGCGGCGAGTTCGAGGAGCGGCTCACCAAGATCCTCGACGAGGTCCGCGCGCACAAGGACGAACTGATCGTCTTCATCGACGAACTGCACACCATCGTCGGCGCCGGTGGCGGCGGCGAGGGCTCGATGGACGCGGGCAATCTGCTCAAGCCAGCGCTCGCCCGCGGTGAACTGCACGTCGTTGGCGCGACCACCATCGACGAATACCGCAAGTACATCGAGAAGGACGCGGCGCTGGAGCGCCGGTTCCAGCCGGTGATGGTGTCGGAGCCCTCGGTCGAGGACACCATCGAGATCCTGCGCGGCCTGGCCGACGTCTACGAGGAGCACCACCAGGTGCGCTACTCCGACGAGTCGCTGGTCGCGGCGGCCCAGCTCTCCGACCGCTACATCACCGATCGGTTCATGCCCGACAAGGCGATCGATCTGATCGACCAGGCGGGCGCGCGGGTCCGGCTGCGCTCGGGCACCCCCGATCCGGAGGTGAAGGCCAGGGACGAGGCGATCGCGCGGCTGTACCGGGAGAAGGACGCCGCCGTCGACAACGAGGACTACGAGAAGGCCAACGCCATCAAGGCCGATATCGCGGCCAAGGAGGAGGAGCTCGAGGAATCCGGGGTCCGCTCCGGCGAGCCCGAGGTGGCGGTCGTCGACATCGCCGAGGTGATCTCCCGGCAGACCGGCATCCCCGTCGCCGACCTGACCGCCGAGGAGAAGCAGCGCCTGCTCCAGCTCGAGGACGTCCTGCACAAGCGGGTGATCGGGCAGGACGAGGCGATCGTCGCGGTGGCCGAGGCGGTGCGCCGGGCCAGGGCCGGGCTCAAGGATCCGAACCGGCCGATCGGCTCGTTCCTGTTCCTCGGCCCGACCGGTGTCGGCAAGACCGAACTCGCGAAAGCCCTGGCGGAGGCCGTCTTCGGCGACGAGGACCGGCTGATCCGGTTCGACATGAGCGAGTTCCAGGAGAAGCACACGGTCTCCCGGCTCGTCGGCGCGCCGCCCGGATACGTCGGCTACGACGACGCCGCCCAGCTCACCGACAAGGTGCGCAGGCAGCCGTACTCGGTGATCCTGTTCGACGAGGTCGAGAAGGCGCACCCCGATGTGTTCAACGTGCTGCTGCAACTGCTCGACGACGGCCGGGTCACCGATTCCAAGGGCCGCACCGTCGATTTCAAGAACACCATCGTGATCATGACCTCCAACATCGGCTCCGACCTGATCCTGAAGGCACCCAAGGGCGATCTGGATTCGATCGTGCCCGAGCTCGAAGAGCGGCTGCGCGGGCACTTCCGGCCCGAGTTCCTCAACCGCATCGACGAGCAGATCGTGTTCCATCGGCTGGACAAGACGCAGCTGGAACGGATCGTGAACCTGATCCTGGACAAGACCCGGCGCATGCTCGCGGCCCAGGACATCGGGCTCGAGATCAGCGACTCGGCGGTGGACTGGCTGGGCGATCGCGGGTTCCAGCCCGAGTTCGGCGCCCGGCCGCTGCGGCGCACGGTGCAGAAGGAGCTCGACAACCGGATCTCGCGGCTGCTGCTCGACGGCGGGATGGATCCGGGGGCGACGGTGCTGGTCGACACCGCCGGTGACGATCTCGTCGTCACCGCCCAGGCCCCGGCGAACACCGCGGATACCAACGGATCGGCCCCGAAGCAGCAGGCCGCGAAGCCCGCCAAGAAGTCGGCGAAGAAGGGCGGGGACAAGAAGCTCGCCTCGTCGAAGAAGTAGCGGAGACGACGATGGCCCGGTCCGTGCGGACCGGGCCATCGTCGGTGTCGCGGGTCAGCCGCCGGTGACCACGCAGGATTCCCCGAAGCGGTAGCCCTTGCCGACGTGCACGTCGGCGCCGCGGCCGACCCCGCCCTGCAGGGCCGCCAGGCTGTGCGGACCGCCGCCGGCCGGGATCCAGTCGATGCTGGCGGTGCCGTCGAGCGGAACGACCACGGCCAGCAGCACGCCGTTGTCGTAGAAGGAGACAGGTTCGAGGTCGACGCTGAGCCGGGCCACCAGATGATGGGTGCAGCCGGTGCCGTAATTGGTTGCCAGCCCGAAGCTGAGTCCGGGATCGACCGTCAATTGCGAGACCACCGCCGAGGCGGACGGGGAACCGACCGTCATGGCCAGCAACGCTGTCCCGGTGGCCGCGATGGCGAAGGCTAATTTCCTGTCACTCATATCTCACGTCCTTGTGCTGCGGGGCCGGCCGAACGCGAGGCCGGCGAGTCGAGGTCAATCCTCACCCCATCGCGTGACCGATGGTGGGAGAACACACGAAACGTTTCCCGGCCCGGGCCGCTATATGCGCGACCAGAGCGCGGGGGTGTTCGGCGGCGTCCAATTCGGGTCGTGCACGGTGTGCGCCTGCCTGCAGCTGTAGGTGACGCCCTGGTAGGTGACCTTGTCACCGATCGCGTAGGTGGCGCCCTGCCGCCACGCCGACGCGGCCGGGGCCGTGGTGGTCGGGTGCTGATGGGTGGTCGTAGCGGGCGGTGTCGTGGTGGCCGGGGGTGTGGTCGTCGTGGCGGGCGGGGTCGTCGTCGGGGGTTTCGTCGTGGTGGCGGGCGGCGTGGTCGTGGTCGGTTTCGGGGTGGTCGTGGTCGGCGTTCCGCCACCACCGCCGCCGATCTCGAGGTCGACGCAGCTGTAGAAGGCGGCCGCGGTATCACCGATATTCCAGACCGCGCGCAATTTCTGGCGGCCGGAATACTGCGACAGGTCGAGGGTGTGGCTGACCTCCATGGGCGGCTGCTCGTTGCGGCCGTCGATCACCGCGATCCGGGTGTCTCCGAGGAAGTATTCCCAATTCAGGGTGCGGTGATTGGCGGTGTTCTTCCAGGTGAAGGTGGTGCGCCCGGAGACTTTCTGGGGAACCCAGCCGAGACTGTCGTCGTCGAGTTCGGGATATTTGTTCGCGCTGCAATTCTTCAGCCCTTTCGGACCTTCGACACTCTGCGGTTCGTATTTCACCGCACCGCAGGAAACGAGTCCGCGGGCACATTGTTCCTGCCTGCTGGCCGGTCCGGCGACCCAGCCGTGGGCTTCGGCGTTCACGGCGGGGACCAGCAGGGTGACGAGGGGTGTCAGGGCCATGGCTCCGGCGACGGACAGAATTCGGCTTCGCACTATCAATACTCCTAGGAAACGCACACGGAGGACGGCAGGGGCCGGCGTGCCATCCGGGGGGAAACATTTCGAGCGATGTCACGAACACTTCGATATCGAACTGTGACAGGGACAGTAGGGCGGCGAAGATCACCCGTCAAGCATCGGAATAGCGAAAAATACGGCTACTCACCGGTATTCGCCACCGTTGTTCACACGGTGCGAATACGACGAATGTTCCGAGTTTCGAACCAACCGGTTCGCATCAGCGGCAAGCAGTCGGCTAACAGTCCAGCTCCGGGGTTTCCGGATGTTTGCCGAATGTTGCCGGAATGACATCCAGTTGACAACAAGGACGCTTACCGAGAGCAGCACGCTGCACCGCCGAACGGGACCGGCGAACGTTGCGCGACTTCCTCGAAATTCGTCCGGCTCAGCCGAGGAAGGCCAGGATCCCGGCGGTGATGAGTTCGGCGTAGCGGGCCCGGCCCGCCGGTGTCTCGATGAGTTCGGCGTCGATATCGGAGCGCATGTTGCCGCATTCGACCAGGGCGGACGGACGCTGCGCGAGATTGAGACCGGCGAGGTCGGCCCGCGGGTCGAGCCCGGCCGCGCCGACATAGGTGGACGGCACCGCGCCACCGCGCACCATCGCGTCCCGCAGGGCGGTCGCCAGTCGCACGCCCGCGTCGGCCTGCACCGGATTCAGCGGCGGGTCCGAGTAGGCGATGTGGAAACCGTGCGCGCCCGCGCCGGTATTGCCGTCGGCGTGGATGGAGACCACCGCGTCGGCCACCGCGTCGTTACCGATCGCCGCGCGCCGGTCGACACACGGTCCGACGCCGGTGTCGTCGTCGCGGGTCAGGATCACCCGCACGCCCCGGGCGACGAGCGCGTCGCGCACCCGCTGGGTGACATCCCAGGTGAACTCGTGCTCGGTGTACCCACTCGCCGCAGCGGTCCCGGTGGTGTTGCACGCCTTGACACCACCCCGACCATCGGGCACCCGCGCGTCGATCTGCGCGAGGTGCGCGGCATTGCCGCCGTTGTGCCCGGGATCGAGGACGACCGTCCGGCCCGCGACCGGCGGTACGACCGACGACACCGGCGAGGCGGATGGAACCGCCTGAGCGGAGACGGATTTCGTCACGGACTCCACTGTCGCCGGAGCAGCCGTGGGCCCCGGGGTGGTGGTGCACCCGGCGAACAGCATGGTGGCAGGGAGCAGGCAGACAGGCAGGAGAAGCGTGGTGCGCACCCCGCCACCGTGCCACACCGCTATCGCCGGACACCGGTCACCTCCACCACGGACATCCGGCGTTGCACCCGCCCTCTGTTGCGGGGCATCCGGCGCAGCCCCGCCCGCCCATCACGGCACACCCGGCCCACCCACCGTCGCAGGGCTATCCAGCGCAGCACCCGCCCGCCCGCCACGGCGACAGCCGGCCCGGACACCCACCCAGCCGCCGCCACGCCGGGCACCCGGCGTCATGCCCGCCCTCCGCTGCAGGGACCCGGCGTAGTGCCCGGCCGTCGCCGTGCGTCCGGGCGGGTGCTGCACTGGATCACCCGCTACGGGTGACCGGTCCATCAGCGGAGGACCACCCGCAGCGGCAAGCTCGCGTGTCGGCGGACGAACAGGCTCGGTACCCAGCGTGGTGGCGCGCCCTCGACCAGGGTGAACCGTTCGGTGCGTTCGAGCAGCAGGGTGATGGCGGCGGTGGCTTCGAGCCGGGCCAGGGCGGAGCCGATGCAGAAGTGCGCGCCCGCGCCGAAGGCCGCGTGCGCGCGGCCGCGTGGGCGGGCCGGGTCGACGACGTCCGGCGTCGCGAACATGGCCGGATCGCGATTGGCTGCGCCCCACAGCAGGAGCAGGTGGCTGCCCGCGGGCAGGGCCACTCCCGCCAGTTCGGTGTCGGCGACGACGTGCCGATGGTGTCCGCGGAAGGGCGATTCCACCCGCAGGGCCTCGTCCAGGAAGGCGGGGATCAGCCCGGGGCGGTCGCGCAGGGTGTCCTGCAGGTCCAGGTCGGTGGCCAGCAGGCGGGCCGCCGAGGCGATCAGGCCCGCGGTCGACTCGCCGCCCGCACCGATCAGCTGGACCACGATCAGCACGGCCTGCTGTTCGTCGATCCGGCCCGCCGCCACGGCTGCGGCGAGCACATCGATCAGCGCCTCCGGAACCTCCGGCGCGTCGGCCCGTGCGATCGCCGCGTTCACCGCGAGGTAGGCGTAGTGGGCCAGTTCGGCGGCCGAGGTGACGAGGTCGGTCATTCGGCCGTCGGCGACGACGCCGCCCAGCATCTCGGTGGAGTCGTAGGCCAAGGCCAGCAATCGCGGCACGTCGGCGCGGGGGAATCCGACGAGTTCGGCGATCAGCGCCAGTGGCAGCCGGTCGGCCATGCCGCTCGCCCAGTCGATCCGGTCACCGTCGAGTTCCTCCGCCCACAGCTGTTCGGTGAGCTCGGTGACCACCGGCCCCAGCGTCCGGACCCGCTTGGCCAGGGCGGGGCCGACGACGCCGCGATGCGCGGCATGCACCGCGCCGTCCGCGGTCGCGAGCACGTGCACGGCCTGCCCGGTGGCATCGAGGTCGAAGGTGACCGGCGCCGCGCCCGGCTGGGCGACGAGCACGGCGGTCAGATGCGAGGAGAAGTCCTGGGTCCGCGCGGTCGCCTCGGTGACGGCGGCCCACGACGCGACCAGGAAGAAGTCGGTGCCGGGCACCCGATACACCGGCGCGTGCTCGCGCAGCGCCGCGTAGAGCGGGTACGGGTCGTCGAGTACTGCCGCGTCGAAGAGATCGATCGCCCCGAGGTCCGTGGTCATCGTCGCCGCCTTTCCTGATCAGGTTGTCGGCGCTCACGGTCCCCCGGGGTGACGAGAGGGTCAACAACCGTCTCGTGATGAGACAGATGGTCTCAAGAGCCGAGCAGCAGACGATTCCCGAAAATGAGGTTCTGCCTGGGAGGAATGAGGTAGACAGATTGCCGAAACCGTCTCACATCGAGACGCCGAAGGAGACCAGGATGAGCACCGACTGGCTGGCGGGCGGCGACCGCCGCGCGGTCGCGATCGACCGGATCGAACGTGCCGCGCTCACCCTGTTCCTCGACCGCGGCATCGACGCGGTCACCGCCGACGACATCGCCGCGGCGGCGGGCTGCTCGCGCGCCACGATGTACCGCCACGTCGGCGGGAAGCCACGCCTGGTCCGCGCGGTCATGGTCCGGGCGGCGGGCACCGTCGCCGCGCGCGTCGAGGCCGCGGTCGCTCAGGTCCCAGCAGGCCGACGCCCGGTCGAGGCGATCCTGGCCGCGGTCGCGGCGATCCGCGCCGATCCCGTGCTGCGGCAATGGCTGGTCCGGCACCGCTCCCCCGACACCGACGAAGTCCTCGCCGACGCGCCGGAACTGGGCCGGATCGCGACCGCGCTCACCCACATCGCCCCCGACGACGCGGCCGCGGGCTGGATCGTGCGGGTGGTGCTCTCGCTGCTCACCTGGCCGCTGCCCGACGCCGCGGCCGAACGGCAGCTGGTCGAACGGTTCGTCGGCCCGGCCCTGCGCCCGCGCTAGCGGATCAGGGCAGCGGCAGCGGCGGCGTCTGCGGGAACTCGACCGGCAGGGCCGCCAGCGAACGATGGAACGGGCCGGGTCGCCACACCAGGTCCTCGGCGGGCACGGCCAGGCGCAATTCCGGCAGGGCGTCGAGCAATTGGTCGATCGCGTCCTGCACGATCAGGTACGCCACCGACTTGGCCGGGCACCCGTGCGGGCCCGCGCTCCACGCCAGATGCGCCCGGTTGTCGACCACATCGCGCCCGGCGATGGCCGGATCGTTGTTGCAGGCCGACATGCTGATCACGACCGGTTCATTGGCGGGCAGCCACATCTCGTCGACCAGGATCGGCTGGCGCGGATAGGTCATGCAGAAGTTCGCCAGCGGCGGGTCGGTGAACAGCACCTCGTCGAGCGCGTCGCGGGTGGACAGGCTCCCGCCCAGGACGTTGCCCGCGAAGCGGTCGTCGGTGAGCATCAGCCGCAGCGTGTTGACCACCAGGTTCAGCATCGGCTCGATGCCGGCGCCGTAGAGCACCAGCAGCTGATGCACCATCTCCTCGTCGGTGAGCGCGGCCGGGTGGTGCAGCAGCCGGGTGGCGACATCGTCACCCGGCTCGCGCTGGCGCAGCGCGACCAGGTCGGTCAGCGCGGAGGCGAGCAGGTTGTTGCCCGCCTCGGCGTCGTCGCCCTCGAAGATCTGCGCCATGCCGGTGGCCACCTGCTGACCGATCTCGGGCGTACAGCCCAGCATCGAGTTCAGCGCCTGGAACACCAGCGGAAACGCGTACTGGCTCAGCAGGTCCGCCGAGCCGGTCGAGCAGAAGCTGTTGATCAGCGGGATCGCGAACTGCTCGATCGTGGCGTGCATCGCGTACAGGTCGACGCCCGCGATCCCGGCGACATTGGCCTGCCGGTATCGGACGTGTTCGGCACCGGTGGTGCGCAGCGCGGCCGGGCGGAACTGCAGCATCGGCAGTACCGGGCAGTCCTGCGGGATGTTGCGCTGCCACATCCGCGGGTCGGCCGGGAAGTGCTCGGGATCGTTGAGGATCCGCACCGCCGCGTGATAGCCGATGACCAGGGTGGCGTGGATCCCCGGCGACAGCTCCACCGGCACCACCGACCCGAATCGGCGCCGCATCTCCCGGTAGGCCGCCTGGGGATCGGCGGCGAACTCGGGGGCGTACATCGGGACCCGCTCGGCCGCCGCGAGGTCGACCGTCATGACGCTGTTGCTTCCTGCCGCTGGAACAGATACTCCGCCAGCGTGATCAGCGCGCGCAGACCGTGGTCGCGGCGCCGGGCGTCGACCGCGACGACCGGCGTCTCCGGCGACAGGTCGAGCGCTTCACGCACTTCCTCGAGCGGGTAGCGGCGGAAGCCCTCGAACTCGTTGACCGCCACCGCGTACGGCACCCCACGCTGTTCCAGCGCGGAGAGCACGTCGTCGGCCTTCTCGATGCGGCGGGTGTCGACGAGCACCAGCGCGCCGAGCGCACCGCGGGCCAGTTCCTCCCACAGCGGGGCGAAGCGCTCCTGGCCCGGCGTGCCGAACAGGTACAGCGCCAGTTGCGGATTCAGGGTGAGCCTGCCGAAATCCAGGGCGACGGTGGTCTGCACCTTGCTGCCGAGCCCGGCCATGTCGTCGACG
Organism: Nocardia sp. NPDC051833; assembly: GCF_040681225.1. Taxonomy (NCBI): domain Bacteria; kingdom Bacillati; phylum Actinomycetota; class Actinomycetes; order Mycobacteriales; family Nocardiaceae; genus Nocardia; species Nocardia sp. NPDC051833. The sequence goes on along the minus strand of NZ_JBFAYK010000003.1, from coordinate 571,486 downwards.
CCGATGCTGGCCTCGGTGATGGTCTCCTCGGTGCGCAGCGGCCGGATCTCCGACACCCCGCACACGAAAGTCGTCTTGCCGACCCCGAAGTTGCCCGCGACCAGGATCTTCACCGATCGGGTCACGGTCTCCGCGACGTAGTCGACCTCACCCCGCGATGGCACGGAGACCATGCAGCACCTCCTTGATCAACGCGAGTTCCGGCTTCACCTCGGCCGGAGTCGGGCACTGTAGATGACCGCTGTCGAGCAGATCGGACACGATGATCTTCACGACCGACGCGGGCAGATCCAGATACGCCGACAGCTCCGCGATCGAGAGCGCACCGCGGCGGCTGGTGAGCGCGAGAACCCGGCGCTCGTCGGGACGGTGATCGGGTCGCGCGTCGGCGACCGAGCGGACCAGGGTCACCAGGTCCAGTTCATGGGCGGCCCGAACCCGGCCGCCGGTGCGCACATACGATCTGACCAGGTCGGGATCGCGCCTGCCCCGGCTCATTACCTGCCACCGTGCCGCGGCGCGCTGCCGATCTCGTGGCCGACGCGCGAGGCGAGCTCGTTCATCCGGTGCGCCACCAGCGCGACGTCCACGTCGGCGGTGGTGGCGACGCCTAGCAGGGCGCCCGCACCGGCGGCGGTGATCATGATCATGCCCTCGTCGTACTCGGTCATGTTCTGGCGCACGGTGTTCGCGGGACCACCGCAGAACTCGCCGAGCGCCTTGCCGAGCGAGCGCAGGCCCGAGGCTGCCGCGGCGAAGCGCTCGGCGTCGTCCTTGGCCACGCCCCGGGAGTGCGCGATTCGCAGGCCGTCGTCGGAGAGCAGCACCGCGAAGCGGACGCCGGGGATCTCCAGGTCCTCGAGCAGCCATGCCAATCGGTTCGTGCTATCGGCTACCGGTGTGCTCATCGGCGGTTCCTTCCGTGGTTCGCTCGGCCGCAGCGAGGCGACCGCTGCGGGAGCCGCTGTGCCAGGCAGCGGCGAGGTCGGGGCGAGCCTGCCCCGCGTCGTCGGCGGGCACTCCCGCCGAATCCGGCGCGACCGGCCTGCGGCGGCGCTTGGGTAGTCCCCCACTGGTGATCTCGTGTACCTCCGCGTGCGGCGCGTCGACCTCGACCAGCGTCGGCACCGGCACCGGAAGGTGCGCGGGCGCGGCGAGTTCCGGCTCCGGCAGCCGCGGCGCGGCACCGCTGACCAGCAGCGCCGACGGCACGTAGACCATCGCCCGCATGCCACCGAAGATGTTCGGCCCGTCGACGTGGACGGAGAACCCGTAGCGCCGCGCGAGGGCCGCGATACCGGGGAAACCGACCTTCGGCGCGGGACCGAGATCGTGGATGTCGACGGCGCGTTCGCCGCTGAGCACCTGTCGCGCGTCCTCGAGCTGCTCCGGGCTCATCCGCATGCCCGCGTCGTCGATGATGACGGTGACGCCGTGATGCCCCTCCTGGAACCCGACCTCGACGAACGACGACGGCGGCGAATACCGCAGCGCGTTGTCCAGCAGCGTGGCCAGGGTGTGCACCAGCGGTTCGACCGCACGGCTGATCACCACCCGGTCGGACTGCCCCGAACGCACCCGCAGGTATTCCCGCACGCGTCCGGTGGCGCCACCGGCCACGTCGGTCAGCGACTGCTGCGGCCAGCGCCTGCCGGGCAGACCACCGGAGACGATCACGTAGGACTGCGCCTGCCGGATCATCTGCTGCACGGTGTGGTCGATCCTGGTCAGCGTCTCGTAGATCGCGTCGTCGCGGTGCTCGCGCAGCGCCGCGCTCACCACCTGGCCGAGATCGGTGCCCAGGCTCACCACGGAGGTACCGAACGAGCGCACCGCGGCGCTGGTTGCGGCCCGCGAGGTGGCCGACAGATCCGCGCGCGCGGATTCCTGCGCGGCCTGCACCTCGCTGGTGCGCCGCTGCTCGCCGTAGCGCTCGACCATCGCCCTGGTCTCCTCGGTGACCACCCGCAGGTCCTCCGCGTGACCGGTGGCGATCATCTGCAGCACCTGGCCGACCTGCGTCTCCTGCAGTTCGGCGGGCAGCTCGATGGCGACCACGGGGATCTCGTGCCTGCGCACGGCCGCGGTGATCCCCGGGAGCGTCGTCTGCGCGAGCTGGATCAGCGCGTTCTCACACGCGACCCGCTCGCGGATGGCGGCGTCGGCCCGTAGTCGCTGCTGGCGCTCGTTGCGCATGGCGAAGACCGTCACGGCCAGCGCGAGCAGTAACAGCGGCGCTCCGATGACGAGTAACAGCACCGCGATTCCTGAGTTCATCAGATCTTTCGTCGTCGTCGACCACACCACGCCCTGGCCGGTGGGCCCTCACCGGCCCGCCCGGGAGGCATTCGCCCGGGAGCGCGGTGGCTTCGGATATCCGATCGACACGCCCCGCTTCCAGCGACCCGCACACAGTAGCAGCACCATGATCGACTCCGGCGCGGATCGTCCTGTCCGGCATCAGAATTCCCGCACGTCCAGCTGGGCAGTTGATCTATTCTGGTTTGCTATGCCGCGATCCGGTCGAGGCGGAACCTCGGGTACCGGATACCATCCGGGCGTGGCGAAACTGAAGCTCTCCGTCGATGTCCCCGTCCCGCCGGACCAGGCGTGGGCGCACGCTTCCGACCTCCCCGCGCTCGGCGACTGGCTGACCATCCACGAGGCGTGGCGCGGCACCCTGCCCGACGATCTCACCCCGGGCACGGTGCTCATCGGCATCGCGCGGGTGAAGGGATTCCGCAACAAGGTCACCTGGACCGTACGCACCGCCGAGCCCCCGCGCCGGCTCGCGCTCACCGGTGCGGGCATCGGCGGCACCAAGTTCGGGCTGGCCATGCTGGTCGAGCCGAAGGGCAGCGGCTCGAAGGTGAGTGTCGACATCGACCTCGGCGGCGCGCCCCTGTTCGGCCCGATCGGCTCGGCCGTGGCCAAGGCGCTGCGCGGCGACATCGAACGCTCGCTCGAGGCATTTGTGAAGCTTTACGGTTGAGATCGCGTTTCCGCGTGTGAACAGCGGTCGGACACGGGCGTTCCGGCGCGACAGGCGATCCCGGCGGAGTTAGGCTGACTCCGCCGGTTAACCGTCGATTTGCCTATACGCAAGGTGGTTCGATGACCAACGCTGTACCGCGCCCGGTAGCCCTCGGCGATGTCGCCGCCCGGACACTGGCCAACGCGACCAAGACCGTCCCCCAGATGGAGTCGATCACTCCACGGTGGCTGGTCCATCTCCTCAACTGGGTACCGGTCGAGGCCGGTATCTACCGACGCAACCGCGTCACGCACGAACAGACCGTCGATATCCAGTGCGACAACTTCGACGAGTCGCCCCTGCCGGAGACCTTCATCGACTACGAGAAGGAACCGCGCGAGTACCGCCTCAAGGCCGTCAACACGATTCTCGACGTGCACACCCGGGTCTCGGACCTGTATTCGAGCCCGCACGATCAGATCGCTCAGCAGTTGCGGCTGACCATCGAGGCGATCAAAGAGCACCAGGAGGGCGAGCTGATCAACAGCCCCGACTACGGGCTGATCGCCAATACCGTGCAGCGCCAGCGCATCACGACGCTGGCCGGGCCACCCACCCCCGACGACCTGGACAATCTGATCACCAAGGTCTGGAAGGAACCCGGCTTCTTCCTCACGCATCCGCAGGGTATCGCCGCCTTCGGCCGGGAATGCACCCGGCGCGGGGTGCCGCCGCCGACGGTCAGTCTGTTCGGCTCCCAATTCATCACGTGGCGCGGGATTCCGATCATTCCGTCGGACAAGGTGCCCGTGGTGGACGGCAAGACATCGTTCCTGCTGATCCGCACCGGCGAATCCCGCCAGGGTGTGGTGGGGCTGTATCAGCCGGGGCTGGCCGGAGAGCAGGGGCCGGGCCTGTCGGTGAAGTTCATGGGCATCGATCGCAGCGCCATCGCCTCGTACCTGGTGTCGCTGTATTGCTCGCTGACCATCCTGACCGACGACGCGGTGGCCCTGCTCGAGGGTGCCGAGGTGGACAAGTTCCATGACTACGCCCCGTCCTACCGGGCCTGAGGCTGGCGGCGGCGACGGACTCCCGGACGAGGCGACGCTCGCGCGCCTCGCCGGCGAGCTCTTCGCCGCGCTGCCGACCGGAGCGGCGGGCACACCGGGAGTGTCGCTGCTGCAACCGGACGCGCCGGTCACGCCACCCGCGCCCGCCACGAAGGCACCGCCGGTCTTCCAGCCCGCACCACCGGTGGGGGCCTCGGGAAGTTCGGTGCCCGGCGGTCCGACCACCGCGCCCGCGGTGCCGGGCTGGGGCGCCGAGCACGCCCCGTCGAGCCCGCCGGCGCGGGCCGACACCGTGCACGTCGATCCGTTCCTCGCGGTGCTGCCGTCGTTGCGCGACATCCTGTCGCCGCCGCGTGCTCCGGTGGCACCGGCCCCGCCCGGCGCGCCGTCGTTCTATTTCCTCGACGGCGGGCCGGTCCCGCCGGTCGCGGCCGATCCGCATCCGGCGTTCGACGTGCACGCCGTGCGCGCCGACTTCCCGATCCTGGCCGAGCGGGTCAACGGGCATCAGCTGGTGTGGTTCGACAATGCCGCCACCACGCAGAAGCCACGCGCGGTCATCGATCGGCTGGCGTCGTTCTACGCGCACGAGAACTCCAACATCCACCGGGCGGCACACGAATTGGCGGCCCGGTCGACCGATGCCTACGAGCAGGCGCGCGAGACCGTCGCCCGCTTCCTCGGCGCGGGGTCGCCGGCGGAGATCGTGTTCGTGCGCGGCGCGACCGAGGGCATCAACCTGATCGCCCAGACCTGGGGTCGCAAGAACCTGCGCGCGGGCGACGAGATCCTGATCTCGCACCTCGAGCACCACGCGAACATCGTGCCGTGGCAGTTGCTGGCCGCGGAGACGGGCGCGCGGATCCAGGTGATCCCGGTCGACGATCGCGGTCAGCTGCTGCTCGACGAGTACACCCGGTTGCTCACCGACCGCACGAAACTGGTGTCGGTGACGCAGGTGTCCAACGCGCTGGGCACCATCACCCCGGTGCGCGAGCTGACCGCCCAGGCCCGCCGGGTCGGGGCCACGGTGCTGATCGACGGCGCGCAGTCGGTGCCGCACACCCCGATCGATGTGCGCGACATCGACGCCGATTTCTTCGTGTTCTCCGGGCACAAACTGTTCGGGCCCACCGGAATCGGCGCCGTCTACGGCAAGTCCGCGGTGCTCGAGGACATGCCGCCGTGGCAGGGCGGCGGCAATATGATCGCCGACGTCACGCTGGAACGCTCCACGTTCCAGCCACCACCGGGCCGGTTCGAGGCGGGTACCGGCAATATCGCCGACGCGGTCGGCCTCGCCACGGCGATCGATTACGTCTCGCGCATCGGCATGGACGTCATCGGCCGCTACGAACACGAACTGCTCGCCTACGCGACCCCGCTGGTCGCGGCGGTGCCGGGCGCCCGGCTCATCGGGACCGCGGCGGAGAAGGCGAGCGTGCTCTCGTTCGTCATCGAGGGATGCGATCCCGCCGACATCGGCAGGGCGCTCAACGAACGCGGCATCGCGGTGCGGGCCGGGCATCACTGCGCGCAGCCGATCCTGCGCAGGCTCGGTGTGGAGGCGACGGTGCGGCCGTCGTTCGCCTTCTACAACACCGTCGACGAGATCGATCGGATGGTGCGGGTCCTGCACGAGATCGCCGGTCGGCGCTGAAATACCGCGAAAGCCCGGGGGGAACACCGTGTTCCCCCCGGGCTTTCGCGGGTCGGGTCAGACCATGATCGACGCTTCGGCGTCGACCGGGGCGTCCGGTTTGGTGCGCGGCAGGAAGAACGCCGGGATCAGGGTCAGGCCGGCGAGGATCACCGCGACCCAATAGGTGTGGCTGAACGCCTCGGCGGCCAGGTCCAGGCCCTGCTGGATCAGCTCGGGCGGGAACTGCGCCGCGAGTTCGGGCTTGGCGTTGGAGGCGATGCCGATCTTCGTCGCCGGGTGGTCGTTGAGCTGGGCGGCCAGCACCACCGACATCGTCGCGGTGCCGATCGAGGCCGCGGTCTGGTTGATGATGTTCATCAACGTCGAGCCGCGCGCCACCTGGGCGTGCGAGAGCGTCTGGATGGCGGCCGTCATCACCGGCATCATGGTGCAGCCCATGCCCAGACCCATCACGAACAGCGCGCCGCCGATCATCAGGTAGGACGTGTCGGCCTCGAGCTGGGTGAAGCCGGCCAGGCCGACGGTGATGAAGGTGATGCCGAACAGCACGATCTTGCCGGGACCGATCTTGTCGACGAGGAAGCCGGCGATCGGCATCGTCAGCATGGCGCCGATGCCCTGCGGGGCCATGAGCAGACCGGAGTCGAACGCCGTCTCACCGCGCACCTGCTGCAGGTAGTTGGGCAGCAGGAAGCCCGCGCCGAAGAACGCCGTCGCGAACAGCGACATGGTCAGCACCGAGAAGCGCAGCGACGGGTTGCGGAACAGGCGCAGGTCGATCAGCGGATGCTCGGTGCGCAGCGCGTGGAACACGAACGCCACCAGCAGGACCGCGCCGATGATCGCGGGGACGAGTACGCGCGCGGCGAGCACCGTGCCCTTCTCCGGGATGGAGGAGACGCCGAACAGGAACAGGGCCAGGCCGGGCGAGGCCAGCAGCATGCCGAGGAAGTCGAACGATTCCGAGGGCTTGGGCTTGTCGGGCGCGAACACGATGTAGGCCAGGACCAGCGCGACCAGGCCCAGCGGCAGGTTGATCAGGAAGATCCAGTGCCAGCTGAAGGAGTCGATCAGCCAGCCGCCGAGGATGGGGCCGCAGATCGGGCCGAGCAGCATGGGCACACCCAGGACCGCCATCACCCGGCCGATCCGCTGCGGGCCCGCGGCGTGGGTCATGATCGTCATGCCCAGCGGCATGAGCATGCCGCCGCCGATGCCCTGGATGACGCGGAAGGCCACCAGCGATTCGATACTCCACGCCATCGAGCACAGCACCGACCCGATGATGAAGAAGGACAGTGCCGCCATATAGAGGCGTTTGGTGCCGAAGCGGTCGGCGGCCCAGCCCGTCATCGGGATGACCGAGGCCAGGGCCAGGGTGTAGCCGGTCATGGTCCAGGCGACGACCTCGACGGAGGCGTTGAAATCCGCCATGAACGTCGGAATCGCCACGGTGACCACGGTGATGTCGAGAATCGACATCACCGCGCCGAGCACGACTACGCCCGCCACTTTGAGTACGGCGGCGTCCAGCTTGTCGGAGGTGGGATCGGCGGCGCCGATATCCGGAGGTTTCGTCACCGCTTGAGCCTGGCACCTTTCGCTCCCGAAGACCAGTGAAATTTACTGTTCGTGATCTCGGGTCACACCGGCGTCACCGCCGCCGCCTCCGCCGCCCGCAGCGCCGCGATCGTGGACTCGGGCGAAGCGGACAGCAGCGGCAGCCGGACAGCCGCGCTGGGGATCAGGCCCCGGTCGGCGAGCACCGCTTTGATCACCGTCGGATTGGGTTCGGCGAACAGCGCGGCGCCGAGCGCGTCGAGGCGATGCCCGAGCGCGCGGCCCCGGGCGACGTCACCGGCGAGCCAGGCGGCGATCAGCTCCGCGTAGGCGGCGGGCGCGATATTGGCCGCCGCGAGGATGCCGCCGCGCGCGCCGAGCGCGAGCAGGGCCGAGGCGAAGCGGTCGTCGCCGCACAGCACCGTCGTCGTCTCCCCCGCCCGCGCCAGCAATTCGACGCTGGCCGCGTCGACACCGCCGACGGAGTGCTTGAACCCGGCGACATTCGGAATGCCGGCGAGCCGCACGAGCGTGTCACCGCCGAGCGGGCGCGCGGTGCGATAGGGCACGTCGTAGACGTAGAGCGGCGCCGGGCTGGCGGCCGCCAGCGCCGTGAAGTGCGCGATCACGCCCTCCTCGCTGGGCCGCACGTAGTACGGCACCACCGCGAGCACGCCCGCGATCGGCTGCCGCAGCGCGCCGACCGCCCGGACCGAGTCGGCGGTGGCGTTGCCGCCCGCGCAGACGATCAGCGGTGCGTCCCGCTCGGCGCAGACGCCGGCGCAGCGATCGAGGACCAGCTCCCGTTCCTCGGCCGTGAGGGCCGACGGCTCGGCGGTGGTGCCCAGGGCGACGAGCCCGGTCGCGCCGGCGTCGAGCACCCGGTGGGCGTGCTGTTCCAGGGCGGTGAGCGCGAGCTCGCCGTCGGCGGTGAACGGGGTGATCATGGGGACGAACAGTCCCTGCAGCGATGTCATGGGTCCATCGTCGGGCCACGAATACATCAGGTCCAGTTCACGTTCCTGACGACAAACGTAAGCTGAGCTGATGCTGGATGTCCGCAAACTCCGCCTCCTGCGCGAACTCGCTCATCGCGGCACCATCGCCGCGGTCGCCGACGCGCTCAGCTACACGCCGTCGGCGGTGTCCCAGCAGCTCACCGCGCTCGAACGCGAGGCGGGCGTCCCCCTGCTCGAACGCACGGGGCGACGCGTCCTGCTCACCCCCGCGGCACATCTGCTCGTCGGCCACACCGAGACGGTGCTGGCCGCCCTCGAACGCGCCGATGCCGAATTGGCCTGTGCCCGAGACGAACTCGTCGGCACCCTGCGTATCGGCGCCTTCCCCACGGCCGCCCGCACCCTGCTCTCCCCCGCCCTGGTCACCCTGAGCACCGACCATCCGCGCCTGGAACTCACGGTGACCGAGATCGACCCCGCCGAGGTCCCCGACGCCCTGCGCGCCGGCACCCTCGACATCGCCCTCACCCACGACTACGACCTGGTGCCCGCCACCCCCGACGCGGCCCTGCGCACCGAGCCCTTGCACTCCGAGACGGTCCACCTCGCCACGCGCGCCCCGGCTCGCACACCGGATCCGCTCCGCGCTCAGGTCGAATCTCCGTGGATCGCGGGCACTCCCGGCACGCTGTGTCATACCGTCACGCTGCGCGTCTGTCAGGCCGCGGGCTTCACCCCGCGCATCCGCCATCACGCCGACGATTTCACCACCGTGCTGGCACTGGTCGCGGCGGGCGCGGGTGCCGCGATCGTTCCCGCGATGGCCCTGCACTCCCCGCCCGCCGCGATCACGCTGACCCCCTTGCCGATCCGGCGCCACACCTATCTGGCCCACCGCAACGGCACCGATGCACACCCGGCGGTCCAGGCCGCGCGAACGGCATTGCGCGCCGCCGCGGATCGCACCCACCCGGGCGGCTGAGCACGGGGTTGCCGAACGGCGGGGGCCGTCGCCGGACCAGGCGCGGCCCCCGCCGGGTGGGGTCAGCGGGGCGAGCCGGTCAGCGCGATGCTGTCCACGATGCCGGTCTCGATCAGGTCGGCGAAGGGCGGCGCCGTGCGCACCATCCCCGCTTCCGCCAGCATCCGCATCCACCGATCGCTGGCGGCGGCGTCGATGCGGACCGTCTCCCAGGTGCGCGATGCCCGGATGCGCTCGCAGGACCGCAGCAGCGTCGACGTCGCCACCTCCGGCCAGTGGGCGGCGAGCAGCGGTTCGAGCTCGGCGACCGCCGTCGTCCGCAGGCGCCGCATGGCCAGGTCGAGGGCCGAGGTGAACCGCACGAGACGATCCGACAGTTCCTCGAACCGATCGGTGCGCAGGTAGTACACGCTGTTCGGACCCAGTCCCCCGGCTTCGGTGTAGTCGATCGCGATGACGCCGGTTCCCCTGTCCTGCAGGATCTGCGCGGTCGTCAGGTCGAGGATGATCGCGTCACCCAGACCCGCCTCGAACAGTTCGACGAACATCGGTGTCGACAGATCGCGCAGGAATTCGATGTCGGCCGGATCGACGCCGGCCTCGCGGATGAGCCCCGCGGTGAAGGCGTACGGTGCGCTGCCACCGATGCCCGGCGCCAGCACGGTCCGGCCGACCAGGTCCGCCCAGCCGAATCCGGCGTGGGTGTCGCGGACCACCAGCGCCTTGGGGAACTGGTGGTTCAGCTGAGCGAAGACGGTCAGTTCCCGTGGTGTGCCCCAGTACATTCCGGGGACCCACAGGCCGCCGAGGGCGATGTCGGCGGCACCGCTGTCCAGGTCGTCGAGGACGCCGGTCCAGGGATCCTTGGCGGTGGCGGTCACCGCCAGGTCGTGTGCGGCGAACAGACCGGTATCGGCGGCGACATACTCCGGCAGATAGTTCAGTCCGTGCGCGGTGGCGGAGATCTTCAGTTCGTCCATGATCGGGCTCCTCTGCTCGTATGGTCGGGGACTAGGCGGGGGCCGCAGCGGTTTCCCCGCTGACGATTTCCAGGGGCTTTCCGAAGGTTTCGGGGCCGAAGCGGGCGGCGATCACCAGCAGCGCGTACATCGCGGCGATCATCGCGAAAACGCCTGGGACACCGGCGATGTCGAAGAAGAACAGGGCGGGAAACGGCATCACGGCGCCCGCGACATTGCCGATCCCGTTGACCACCGAGGCGCCCATCGCGCGGACCGAGGTCGGGAACAGCTCCGGCGACCACACCGAGAGCATGGTGTTGAGCAGCATCGTGAAGAACTGGAAGATCATGCCCAGGGTCAGCAGGAGCAGCGTGGAGTTCGCGAACAGGGCGAAGGCGATCGCCGAGACGCAGCCGAGCACGGCCGCCGCCATGACGGTCACCCGGCGGGGCGCGCGTCCCGCGAGATAGCACGCGGCGCAGGCACCGAACAGGCTGCCGATGTTCATGATCATGGTGAAGGCGAGCGAATCGGTGAGCGAGTAGCCCCGCGACACCAGCAGGATCGGCATCAGGAACAGCAGGGTGACCTGCGCACCGAACGACATCCACGAGGCGGCGCCCACCGCGGCGACCCGGCGCAGATTGCGGCCCTTGAAGACTTCGGCGTACGAGGACTTGGTCTGCCGCGGGATATCGGCCTCGGTGACATAGCGAACCGTGGCGCCCGGGTGCCGCAGCCCCGCGATGCTGCCGCTCCCGAGCCGGGTGAGACTCAGATTGGCCTCGTCGATCCGCCCCTTCGACAGCAGGAAGCGCGGCGATTCGGGCAGATACCTGCGGAAGTAGACGACCAGGACCGCGGGAACGGCCAGGATCACATACGTCCAGCGCCACGAGGTGTCGTCACCGCCGAGGACACCGCCGAGCGGACCGAGCACCAGGGCGAAGAAGCCGAAGGACGCGATATTGCCGATGCCGCCGGAGGAGATGTTGAGTGTCGCCAGCAGCGACCCGCGGTGCCGGGTGGCCACCAGTTCGGCCAGGATCGCCAAGCCGACGGTGAACTCACCGCCCAGGCCGACGCCGACGACGAACCGGCTGGCCAGCAGCATCTCGTAGTCGACGGCGGCGGCACTGATCAGACCGCCGAGGGTGTAGACGAGCAGGTTGAGGCTCAGCGCGGTGCGGCGGCCCCAGCGGTCGGCGAGATAGCCGCCGACGAGCCGGCCGACCAGGCCGCCGATCACGGTCACCGTGTTGATCAGGGTGAGCTCGGCATTGCCGATGCCGAAGGCGTCTTTCAGCAGCGGGCCCATGGCGCCGGTCGAATTCTGTTCGAGCGAGTCGAAGAACAGTCCGGCCATCAGCAGGGCGATGACGACGACCTGCACCCGGCCGAAGCCGATGCGATCGAGCGCGGCGGCCAGGCCGGGGGACGCGGCGGGCGAGGAGGTGGCGGACGGAGTGTCAGAGGAGGTGAGGGACATCGCGGACTCCGGGGACGGGAGCGACACCGACAACGTTCGCATCGGCGAGCTGCCTCAGCGGCACTGGAAGCAAGCTGCCTACTTTGTATGCAATCCCGTTGACCTACACGTTTCGACCACATCTAATCACGTTAACTGATCGATATATCCCCCCAGATTGAATGCAATCTTGATCGGGACTCAGGAGGAGAACGTGCCCGCGAAGTACACGTCGTCGCGGCGCAGGTGTTCGTCCATGAGGTAACCGGCCTGCACGACAGCGCCGTTGAGGACAGCGATCGCCACCGCGCGGTGGTCACTCGCCGACACTTCCGGATTGTGGCCGAGCGCCCAGCGCACCCGCGCGTTCACATCACCGAGCAGCCTGCGCAGCTCGTCGTTGCCGGAGGCGCGCGCGATCAGATCGTGGAACGGCGATCCGGCGCCGCCGGATTCGGCGCTCTCGCCGTCCACGTAGCCGGACAGCTCGCCGGCCACCGCGCCCCCGCGATTCTCCGCGGCCAGCTGCGCCGCCAGCACTTCCATTCCCCGCCGTACCTGGAGCAATTGCCGCGCGACCGGTACCGGCGGCTCCGCGACCGTGGCACCACGATGCCGGACGATCGTCACGAAGCCCTCGGACTGCAACCGCGCCAGCGCCTCCCGCACGGGAATCCGCGACACCCCGAACCGCTGGGCCAGTGCTTCGGCGACCAGCCGCTCCCCCGCGGGCAATCGGCCCGACAGGATCTCCGCGCGCACCGCGCGCGCGATCGTCTCCCCCGACGAATCCTCCGCCGACTCCGGAATCATCACGCGCTCTTCTCGCGCTGCGAGGTCCGCTGGCGGGTGCGGGTGGCCGAGACCGGGTCGATGGCGGGCATGGACCACTGGGCCGAGAGCGCGAGGCTGGGTTCGCGGCCCGAGGCCACGTGGCGATAGGCGATCTCGGCGGCGGCGTCCGGGTCGCCCGCGGCGATGGCGGCGTAGAGGGCTTCGTGTTCCTCGCACTGGGTGCCGGGGTCGCGTTCCTTGGTGAGGTGGAACAGCCAGCGGACCCGGGATTCCAAGGGGCGCAGCAGCGAATGCAGCAGCGGGTTGCCGGAGACCTCGACGATAAGGGTGTGGAAACCGGCGTTGGCGGCGGCGATCGCGGCCTGGTCACCGGCGGCGGTGGCGCGGCGCGCGGAATCGAGCTGGTCGCGCAGCGCCGTCAGGTCGGCGGGTTCGGCGCGCTCGGCGGCCAGGCGCGCCGCGAGCACCTCCAGACTCTCGCGGACGTCGAACAGGTCGCGCACATCGGTGACCGTGAACGGCGCGACGATCGCCCCCTGCCGCGGCACGATGACGACCAGGCCCTCGCGCTCGAGCATCTGCAACGCCTCGCGCAGCGGAATCCGGGAGATCGCCAGCTCGGTCGCGAGATCGCGTTCGACCAGCCGCTGGCCGGGGCTCAGCCGCAGGTCGATGATCCGGTCGCGGAGCTCCTCATAGGCCCGATCCCGCAGCGACTTCTTCGCCGGTTCCTCCGTCACCGCATCATCCTTCCGCGCCTGCACAGCCCCCACGGTAATACCGCGAGCCGGGAGCGACCGTTTCTTACGTTTCGGTAATCCGCCCGTCATCTGCGGGCACCAGGCTGACACTTAACGGTATACCGCTAAGTGAGCGGTTCGTTCGACCAAGGAGTACCCCGTGCACAAGTCCACTCGGCGCGCGATCGCCGTCGGCTCGGCCGCTCTCGCCGCCGCCGCCCTGCTGTCGGCCTGCGGGTCCTCCGATTCCGCCGCGTCGGGCGGCAAGCTGAAGGTCGGCGTGTTCTTCCCCGGCTCGCTGTCGGACACCGGCTTCATGCAGTCGGGGTACCTCGGCTACCAGCGCATCGCCGACACCCTCGGCGACAAGGTGGAACTGAGCAAGGTCGAACAGGTCGCCGCCAGCGACTACCAGCAGGCCCTGGTCCGTTTCGCCTCGACCAACGACCTGGTGATCTCCCTCGGCGGCCAGACCGACGCCGACGTGCGCAAGGTCGCCCCGCAGTTCCCGAACGTGAAGTTCGTCGAGATCGGTGGGCCCGCCGACGCGAAGCCGATGGCCAATCTCGCCTACTACGACCCGCAGCAGGCCGAGGCCGAGTTCCTCAGCGGCGCGGTGTCGGCGGCGGGCGCGAAGACCGGCGCGGTGGCCTTCGTCGGTGGGGTCGAGCTGCCCGCGATCGTCAACGCCGCCAACGCCTTCGGCAACGGCGCCCGGTTCGCGAAGCCGGACGTGAAGGTGCTCACCCCGCAGTACGTCGGCGACTTCAACGACCCGGCCAAGGCCAAGCAGGCCGCCCTGGCCGACTACGGCGCCGGCGCGGGCGCGCTCGGCCAGATCGTCAACCTCGGCAAGGCGGGCATGGAACAGGCCGCGACCCAGTCCGGCGCGGCCATGGTCGGCGGCCCGATCCCCGGTGACTGCACCAACCCGGTCTACCTGGGCTACGTGCACACCGATATCGGCGCCGAGGTCGAGTATGCCGTGAACGCCGCGCTCGACAACTCCTGGAAGGCCGAGAACGTGCGCTTCGGGCTCACCTCACCCAACCACGGCACCGATTTCGTGTTGTGCAGCAAGGACCCCGCGGTCGCCGACGCGCTGGCCAAGGCGAAGACGGCCCTGTCCACCGGCGCGGTCAAGCCGTACTGACCGTCATGAGCGCTTCCGCACTGACCCTGCAGGGATTGGGTAAGAGCTTCGGTGACGTGCAGGCCCTGCACGATGTGGACGTCACCGTCGAATCCGGCACCGTCCATTGCGTGCTCGGCGAGAACGGCGCGGGCAAGTCGACGCTGTGCAACCTGGTCTTCGGCGGCTACCGGCCCGACACCGGCCGGATGACGCTGGGCGGCACCGAGTTCCGGCCCGACTCCCCCGCCGCCGCGATGGCCGCGGGCGTGGCGATGGTGCACCAGCACTTCAGCCTGGTCACCACGATGACCGTCGCGGAGAACCTGCTGCTCACCCAGCGGGGCGTGCGGATGCGCCGGGCGGAGCTGACCGACCGGCTCGACGAGATCGCGCGGCGCTACCGGCTGCGGATCGATCTCGACCAGCGGGTGGCGACCATGCCGGTCGGCGCGCGCCAGAAGGTCGAGATCGTCAAGGCGCTGCTGCGCGATCCGTCGCTGATCCTGCTCGACGAACCGACCGGCGTGCTCGATCCGGCCGAGATCGACGCGCTCATCGACACCTGCCGCGCCGTCGCCGCCGACGGCAAGGCGGTGGTGCTGGTGACACACAAGCTCGGCGAGGTCGCCCGGGTCGCCGACGCCGCGACCGTGCTGCGCCGCGGCACGGTCGCCGGAGGTGGGCGGATGTCGAACACCAGCATCGCGCACCTGCTCACGGCCATGGTCGGACGCACCGCCGCCGATCTCGACCCGACCGTGGCCGCCACGCTCGGCCTCGACCCGGCGGCCGAACCCGTGGTGCGCGCGGCGGCACCCGACCTCGGCGAGGTCGCGCCGGTGCTCGCCGTCGACGGGGTCAGCGCGCATCGCCCGGACGGCAGTGTGGCGCTGGACGAGGTCCGGCTCGCGGTGCGGCCGGGCGAGATAGTCGGGATCGCCGGCGTCGAGGGCAACGGCCAGAGCGAACTCGTCGCCGTGCTGGCGGGCGGAGTCGCGGCCACCGGCGGCACGGTCACCCTCGACGGCACCGACATCACCACCGCGCGTCCGGCCACCCGCACCGGGCTCGGACTCGGGATCGTCCCCGAGGACCGGCACCGCGACGCGATGGTGGCCGACATGACGATCGCCGAGAACCTCTTCCTCGGACAGCTGGGCCGGTTCCGCCGGTTCGGTCTGCTCGACAAGCGCGCGATGGGCCGGGCCGCGCAGGCCGAACTCGAGCGGTTCGACGTGCGCGCGGCGGGACCGTGGGTGCGGATGGGCGCGCTCTCGGGCGGCAATCAGCAGAAGGTGGTGCTGGCCCGCGAGCTGTCCACCGCGAACCTGCGCTGCCTGGTGGCCGCTCAGCCCACCCGCGGATTGGACATCGGCGCGGTCGATTTCGTGCTGACCCAGTTGCGCGCGGCCGCCGCCGACGGCTGCGGAGTGCTCGTGGTGTCCAGCGAGGTCCCCGAACTGCTCGCCCTGTGCGACCGGGTGTTCGTCGCCTATCGCGGCGCCCTCACCGGCCCGGTCGAGACGTCCGATCCCACCGCGGCCCAGCGGATCAGTGAACTCATGATGGGAGTCGCGGCATGATCACCTCGCTCGCGCACCGAATCCCCCTGCGCCGGTGGGCGCATCAGCCGGTCGTCGTGGCCGTGGCGGCGATGCTCGCCGCCGGGGTGATCGGGCTGATCCTGGCCGCCGCGGCCGGTGCCGCGCCCGCAGCGACCATGACCGCCCTGTGGGAGGGCATGTTCGGCAGCGACTACGCGATCGGCGCCTCGCTCAATGTCGCGGCGACCCTGATGCTGGTGGCGGTCGGCTTCACCATCGCGCACCGGGCCGGACTGGTGAATGTGGGTGGCGAGGGCCAGATCTGCGCGGGCGGCATCGCCGCCACCGCCATCGGCACCACCCTCACCGGCGCGCCCGCCGCCGTCACCCTGCCCGCGGTCATCGTCGGCGCAGGCGCGGCGGGCTGGCTGTGGGCCGCCATCGCGGCGTACCTTCGGGTGCGGCGCGGGACCAGCGAGATCATCACCACGCTGCTGCTCAACTTCGTCGGCCTGGCGATGGTGCTGCTGGTGGTGCACGAGCCCGCGCTGCTGCGGCAGCCGGTGACGTCCTCGGAGACGTTGCCGCAGTCCGAACCGCTCACGCCCGCCGCGCATCTGCCGCTGCTCGGCATCGAGCGTTCCCCCGCGACGATCGCCCTGTGGATCGCGGTGGTCGCGGCGGTCGGCACAGCGATCCTGGTGCGCCACACCGCGCTCGGCACCCGGCTGCGGGCGGTCGGGCTCAATCCCGACGCGGCGGCCAGGCTCGGGTTGCCGGTGCCCCGGCTGCGCTTCCTGAGCCTGTCGGCGGCGGGCGCGTTCGCCGGTGTCGCGGGCGGATTGCTCGTCGCCACCGCACCGTTCGTGCTGGCCGAGGGCTTCTCCTCCGGGTACGGCTTCTCCGGCCTGGTGGTCGGCCTGCTGGCCCGTGGCTCGCTGTCCGCCGTCGTCGCCGTGTCGCTGCTGCTCGGTTTCCTCGTCTCCGGCGGGATCAATCTGCAGCTCGCGGCGAACGTGCCCGCCTCGACCATCTCGGTCGTGGAGTCGCTGATGATCGTGTTCATCGCGGGGGCGGCCCTGTGGACCCGATCGGCCCGCGCCGCCGAACCCGCCACGCCCCCACCGGTTTCCGCGATCGATACGACCGATTCCCCCGACCTGGCAGGAGCGCCGCGATGAGCCTCGACACGGTCACCGACATCGCCACCAGCGGTATCGGTTTCACCCTGCCCATCCTGGTCGCCGCCAGTGGCGAGCTGGTCAGCGAACGCGCCGGCGTGCTCAACCTGAGCCTGGAGGCGATGATGCTCACCGGCGCGTTCGCCGGTGTGCTCGGCGCCGTCACCGCCGGATCACCGGTGCTCGGCGCGCTCACCGCCGTCGTCGCCGCGCTGATCTTCGGTGTGGCGCAGGCGATCTGGAGCATCGGTCTGCGCGCCGACCAGATCGTCGTCGGCATCGCGAGCAACGCCCTGGCCCTCGGCGCGACCACCTACGGCGCGCGGCTGCTGCTGGCCGACGGCAAGGGTCACTCCGTGCCGGGCTTCGACCCGCTGCGGATTCCGCTGCTGCACCGGATCCCGGTGATCGGTCCGGCCCTGTTCGGCCAGACCGCGCTCGGCTACCTGTGCCTCGCCCTCGTGGCCGCGCTCGCGGTCGTGTTCTCCCGCCGCACCAAGCTCGGCCTGGTGATCGACGCCATCGGCGAGGACGCGATCGCCGCCGATCGCACCGGCCTGTCCGTGCGGGCCGTCCGCTACGGCTGCGTGCTGCTGGCCGCGGTCGCCGCCGGTCTCGGTGGTGCGCAACTGGCGCTGTCGGAGGTGCATTCGTTCAGCGACAACATGACCGGCGGCATCGGCTATCTCGCCGTGGTCGCGGTGATCGCGGGCCGCTGGCGCGCGCTCGGCGTGATCTGGGCGTCGGTGTTCTTCGGCATCGCGCAGGCGCTGCAGTTCGCGCTGCCCGCGCTGGGCGTCGACGTGCCGTTCGCGCTGCTGGTGATGCTGCCCTATCTGATCGCGATCGTCGCCGTCAGCGGCCTGGTCGGCAACAGCCGCTCGCCGCGCGACCTGACCGTCGCCTTCGCCCGATCTTCCTGACCCGTCCCCGCTTTTCGAGGAGTACCCGCGTTGACTCTGATCCTGTCGCATTCCGATGTGGCCGCCGTCCTCGACCGTGCCGAGGTGCTGGCTGCGGTCGAACGCGCGCACGCCGACCTCGCGCTCGGCACGGCGCTGGTCCCCGCGCCGCCCGCCGTGGCCCTCGGCGGCGCGGCCTTCGTGCCGATGGTCGCCGCCGCCGAGGCCGCCGGCGCCGCCGTGGTGAAACTGCTCGCCGACCTGCCCGCCAACCGCGAGCGCGGGCTGCCGGTGCAGCGCTCGGCCATCCTGGTGACCTCGGCCACCGACGGCGGCTGCGAGGCACTCATCGACGGACGGCTCGTGACCGCGGTCCGCACGGCCGCCGCCAGCGCGGTCGCGACGAAATATCTGGCGCGCCAAGACAGCTCGGTTCTCGGCCTGATCGGTGCCGGCGGGCTGGCCGTCGAGCACACCCGCGCGATCGCCCGGGTGCGCGCCCTGGACACGGTGCTGGTCTGGTCGCGGTCGAGCGCGACCGTGGAACGGTTTCGCGCGGCCGTCGCCGACCTCGGCCTCGAGGTGCGGGCGCAGCCGTCGCCGGAGGCGGTCACCCGGGCCGCCGACATCCTGTGCACGCTCACGCCCTCGCGGGAGCCGATCGTGCACGGCGCCTGGTTCGGCGACGGGCTGCACGTCAACGCGGTCGGCGCGCCACCACGGGCCGATCACCGGGAGGTCGACGGCGCGGCCATGCGCCGCGCGCGGGTCGTCGTAGACTCGGTCGGTACCACGCTCACCAAGTCCGGTGACACGCTGCTGGCCATCGCCGAGGGCGCGATCACCGAGGCGGCGGTGGGCACCGAGCTGGGTGAGGTCGTCGCGGGGCGGACACCAGGCCGCACCGGCGATCGCGACATCACCCTGTTCAACTCGGTCGGCATCGGCCTGCAGGACCTGGCCGCCGCCCGGCTGCTCATCGACAAGGCTCGCGCCAACGGCATCGGAACGGAAGTGGACCTCAGCGCATGACCACACTCACCGAGAACGACATCACGCATCTGCGTCGCGCCATCGAGCTCGCCGGCCAGGCCTCCGCGCGCGGTGACCGCCCGTTCGGCGCGGTCGCCGTCGACCGCGACGGCCGGGTCGTCGCCGAGGGCGAGAACGCGGTGAGCAGCAGCGGCGACGTCACCACGCACGCCGAGCTGGTCGCCATCACCACGGCCACCGCCGCGGGGAAGGCCGAGGCGCTGCGCGGCGCCACCGTGTACGCCAGCGGCGAACCGTGCCCGATGTGCGCGGCCGCGATGGTGTGGGCGCAGGTCGGGCGGATCGTGTTCGCCGCCGCGTCCGCCGAGTTCGGCAAGATCCTGACCGGCGGCCCGAGTTTCGCGCTGACCTGCGCCGACCTGGTCGCCACCTCGAATGTGCCGGTGCAGGTCAGCGGGCCGCATCTGGGCGAGGAAGCGCTCGCGGTCTTCCGCGCCGCGGTCACGGGCTGACCGGGATGCCGGTCGCCACCACGGCGACCGGCATCCGCCTCAGCGCACCGGGACGGGATCGTCGCCCAGGTCGCGCTGTTCCTCGATCGCTTCCGGGGTGCCCGGCACCTGGGTGCCACGCAGCGAGACACCCTTGGTCTCGATGAGGAACCAGGCGGCCACCAGCCCGACCAGGCAGGCGCCGAACATGTAGTATGCGGGGAACAGGTGATCGCCGGTGGCGTCGATGAACGCCTGGTTGATCACCGGAGCGGTACCGCCGAACAGCGAGGTGGCCACGTTGTAGCCGATCGCCACGCCCGCGAAGCGCACGATCGTCGGGAACATGGCGGGGAAGGTCGCCGAGATGGTCGCCAGCTGCGGCGCGTAGAGCAGGCCCAGGATCGCGAAGCCGACGATGGCGCCGGTCAGTGAGCTGCCGATCAGCTTGTAGACCGGGATGACCATGATCATCAGCGCCGCGCACGAGAACAGCCACAGGGGCCTGCGGCCCACCCGGTCCGAGAGCGCGCCGAGGAACGGCAGGGTCACCAGCATGGCGATCTGGCCGATCAGCGGGACCAGCAGCGCGTCGGATTCCGCCATGCCGAGGGTGTTGCCGAGATAGGTCGGCGTGTAGCTGAGCAGCGAGTAATTCACCACATTGAGCGCGATCACCAAACCGAACAGGGTCAGGACCGGGCGCAGATATTTGGTCACCAGGTCGCGATAGACGCCGATGGTTTCCTCGGTCTCGTCATTGCGTTCGACCTCGCGGAAGACCGGCGTATCCTCCACCCGGCTCCGCAGATACATTCCGACCAAACCCAGCGGCGCGGCGATGAGGAACGGAATTCGCCAGCCCCACGATTCCATGGCCGGATCGTCGAGAATATTCACCAGCAGCAGGGCCACCAGATTGCCGAGCGTGAATCCGGCCAGCGTGCCGACCTCCAGGAAACTGCCGTAGAACCCGCGCTTGCGGTCGGGCGCGTATTCGGCCATGAAGGTCGCGGCACCGCCGTATTCGCCGCCCGCCGACAGGCCCTGCACCATCCGCAGCAGGTAGAGCAGGATCGGCGCGCCGATCCCGATGACCTCGTAGCTCGGGATCAGGCCGACGGCCAGCGTCGACGCGGCCATCAGCACGATCGTCGTCGCGAGCACTCGCTTACGCCCGATCCGGTCACCGAGCGGGCCCCAGATCATTCCGCCGATCGGGCGGATCAAAAAGGAAACGGCGAATCCGAGCAGTGTGTAGACGACGCTCGACCCCTCGCCGTCACCGGGAAAGAGCGATGCCGCGATATACGTCGCCAGATAGGCGTAGACGCCGTAGTCGAACCATTCGACCGCATTGCCGATCGCCGAAGCACCGATCGCGCGATGCAGCACCGATTTCGATTCCTGTGACATCTACACAAACCTCTCGTCGTCGCCTCTACGGGCTACCCGACAATTAGCCGAGCAAACTTTACGACTGTGCGACGATTCCCGCGCGACCCCGGCGGCCGGAAACGTCGTACCTCACTCGAGAGCGGTGAGTTTGCCTGTGAGAACGGTCTTTTCGCGTTCGTTGCCGCACAGGCGGATCGCCTCGGTGAACGCTTCGCGCGCTTCGGCGACCCGCCCGAGCCGGGTGAGGAGTTCACCGCGCACACTCGGCAGCAGGTGCGACCGCGCCAGCGCTCCCCCGGCGGCCAGCTCGTCGACGATCGGCAGCGCGGCCGCGGGCCCGTCGGCCATCGACACCGCCACCGCCCGGTTGAGGTCCACCACCGGTGAGGGAGCGAGCCTGCCCAGCGCCTCGTAGAGCAGGACCACCCGCTCCCAGTCGGTCGTCTGGACCGACGGCGCGACGGCGTGACATTCGGCGATCGCGGCCTGCAGTCCGTAGGCCCCGAGGCCGCGCCCGGCCTGCGCGGCCTTGGCCAGCGCCGCCCGGCCGCGCCGGATCGCGGACGGGTCCCAGCGGCGGCGGTCCTGCTGCTCGAGCAGCACCGGCTCGCCGTCGGGTCCGGTCCGGGCGGGAAACCGCGCCGCCGTCAGCTCCAGCAGCGCGAGCAGCCCGTACACCTCGGGCTCGCCGGGCATCAGCCGCGCGAGTACCCGGGCCAGCCGCTGCGCCTCGCCCGCCAGGTCGAAGCGGATGAGATCGTCGCCCGCGCTGGCCGACGACCCCTCGGTGAAGATCAGGTAGATCACCCCGAGCACCGAGCCGACGCGCGCGCCGCGCTCGGCGGCGGGCGGCACCGCGAACGCGACCTCCGCCGCACCGAGGGTCTTCTTCGCCCTGGTGATCCTGGCCTGGACGGTCGCGGTCGGCACCAGGCACGCCTTGGCGATCTCGTCGCTGGTCAGACCGCCGACCACGCGCAGCGTCAGGGCCAGCCGCGCCTCCCGGGAGAGCACCGGGTGACACGAGATGAACATCAGCGCCAGCACGTCGTCGTCGATCTGGTCGGGATCCCAGAGCACGGCGTCGGCCGTGCGCATCGGGTCGGCCGCCTCACCGCCGGTCAGCACGCCACCCTCGCCGAGATGTCCGGCGAGGGTGGCGTAGCGGTCGTCGAGCGCGGCGCGCCGCCGGTAGGCGTCGATCGCGCGGCGGCGGCCGACGGTGAGCAGCCAGCCGGCCGGTTGCCGCGGGACTCCGTCGCG
Organism: Nocardia sp. NPDC051833; assembly: GCF_040681225.1. NCBI lineage: Bacteria > Bacillati > Actinomycetota > Actinomycetes > Mycobacteriales > Nocardiaceae > Nocardia > Nocardia sp. NPDC051833. The sequence goes on along the minus strand of NZ_JBFAYK010000003.1, from coordinate 549,403 downwards.
CGGCCAGGTCACCAGCGCCTCGGCGAGCGCCTCCTGCGCGAGATCCTCGGCCATCGCGAAGTCGCCGGTGTAGCGGGCGAGCGCACCGACGATTCTGGCCGATTCGATCCGCCAGACCGCGGCGACCGCCTCGCGGCCGGTGTCCTGGGTCATCGTCGGGTTCAGAGCTGGCCGGTGTCCTCGCGCCAGGCCCGCTCCTTCAGGATCCACTTGTTGTCCTGCGGGAACTCTTCGATGCTGGGGACGCGGCGGATCTCGGTCTTGACGCCGGGGCCGGTCATCGGCATCCGCTTGGCCCACTCCACCGCCTCCTCCTTGGAGGTGACATCGAGGATGTAGTACCCGCCGAACAGTTCCTTGGTCTCGCCGTAGGGGCCGTCGGTGACGATCGGCGGTTCCGAGGCGTAGTCGACGACCACCGTCTCGGCGGGGTCGTCGAGGCCCTCGGCGGCGACCAGCACGCCGGCCCGGATCAGCTCGTCGTTGAACTTGCCCATGGTTTCCAGCATCTCGTCGAAGTCGAGCTCGGCGGCCTTGGCCCAGGCGTCGTCGGTCGCGCGCATGATCAGCATGTACTTCATGGTCTGTCTCCTCGGGTAGGTGTGGACCCGGGTGGGTCCCTGTTCATCCCTAGGTCGAACGGGCGACGACACCGATCGACAACCGACCGAAAATTTCTTCCCCGAGTTTTCCACAGTGTCCGGCGACCGCGCGAGAACCGGTGAGTAGCCCGATCCGGGGACCCACCGCGCCCCGGCGTGATACATCTCGAGGTGACCTGTCACGCGACACGGCGGACAGGCGGAGAGTCAAGGAGTTCCTCGTGAGCGCAGTCCTCGTCGAGCAACGCGAGCACGTGCTCGTCGTCGTCATCAACCGGCCGCAGGCCATGAACTCGGTCGACGCCGAGGTCAGCACCGGTGTGGGCGCGGCGCTCGAGCAGGCCGAGGCCGATCCGCAGGTCCGCGCGGTCGTGCTCACCGGTGCCGGCGAGCGCGCCTTCTGCGCAGGCGCCGACCTGAAGGCGCTCGGTCGCGGCGAGAACATCCTGGCGCCGGGCAACGAGCAGTGGGGCCTGGCCGGCTACGTCCGCCACCCGATCAGCAAGCCGACCATCGCCGCGGTCAACGGCTTCGCCCTCGGTGGCGGCACCGAACTCGTCCTGGCCAGCGACCTCGCCGTCGCCGCCGAGACGGCCACCTTCGGCCTGCCCGAGGTCGCCCGCGGCCTGTTCGCGGCCGCCGGTGGCGCGTTCCGGCTGCCCGAGCAGCTGCCGCGCAAGGTCGCCATGGAGATGATCCTGACCGGCGAACCGATCACCGCCGCCCGGGCGCTGGAGCTCGGGCTGGTCAATCGGGTGGTCCCGGCCGACCTGGTCCTCGACGCCGCGCTCGAGCTGGCGGGCCGGATCGCCGAGAACGCGCCGCTGGCGGTGCAGGCGAGCAAGCGGGTCGCACTGGGGCTGGTCGACGGCAAGATCGACGACGACGCCGCCTGGGATCTCACCAACCGCGAGATCATGAGCGTGGCCCGCACCGCGGACGTGCGCGAGGGCACCCTCGCCTTCGCCGAGAAGCGCAAGCCCAACTGGCAGGCCCGCTGACCACGATGCGGATCCTGGTTCTCGGCGCCTCGGGCTTCGTCGGCGGCGCACTGTTCGCGCAATTCGGCGCGCGCCACGAGGTCGTCGGGACCAGCCGCCGCGGCGGATCCGGGCTGGTCCCACTCGATCTCGCCGACGCCGACGCGGTCCGCGCGCTCGTCGCGGACTACGTCGACGTGGTGATCCACACCGCGGGCATCGTGGATCTGGCCGCCGCCCAACGTGATCCGGACGCCGCCTTCGCGATCAACGTGGCGCCGATGGCCGCCCTGCTCGACGCGGTCGAGGACGCGGGCGCCAAGCTCGTCTACCTGTCGACCGACAACGTCTTCGACGGCACCCGCGACACCTACGACGAAACCGCGCTGCGCACCCCGATCAACGTCTACGGCTGCACCAAGGCCGCCGCCGAACACCGGGTGCTGGCCCGCGCCGGGCACCTCGTCGTCCGGCTCCCGCTCGTCTACGGGCGCAGCCCCCGCTCGAACAAGTTCCTCGCCCGCTTCGCCGCGCCCGCGGTCGAGGCGCGCACCGACATCGTGGGCACCCCGCTGTATCTGCCCAGCCTGGCGCCCCTGCTCGAGCAACTGCTCGACGAGACCGGCGTGGTCCACCTCGCGGGCCCGGAGGCGGTGAGCCGCTACGACCTGCTGACCCGGGTGCGCGACCGCCTCGGTGCCTCGGCGCGCATCGTGCCCACCGATGCCGATTCCGGACCGCCGGACTGCCCGCGACCGCGCCGACTGGTCCTGCGCAGCGTCCGGCACCCGCTCACCGGGCCCGATATCGACACCGCCCTGGCCGATCTCATCGACCCGGCGTCGCCGCTGTCTGGGCGCTGATCGCGATCCCCATCCACCGGCGCAGGTAGCGCCGGAGTTCGTCGTCGGTCCGCGGTGGATCGCCCGGCGAGAGGAAGAACGACTGCATGGTGCGCAGCGCGTATTCGACGAGGTCGCGCAGGGCCGCGTCGTCGTATCCGTGTGCGGCCCAGTCGACATCGAAGCGCCGGATCATCGTCATGCCGAAGGCCTGCGCCTCGTCGGAGGTCATGCGGTCGGCGTGCTGGCTCGAGTACGAGCCCGAGAGCAGGATGCCCAGGTGCGGGGTCCGGCGGACCTCGGTGAGGGTGTAGACGACGGCCTCGATCATCGCGTCGGCCGGGTCGCCGAGGCCGGTGACGTGCGCGGTCAGCCGGTCGAGGAAGCCGTCGACCGAGGCGATGGCCGCCGCCGTCATCAGCGCGTCGGCGCTGGGGAAATACCGGTAGACGGTCTGACGGATGACGCCGAGCGATTCCGCCACGTCGGCGATGCTGATCTCCGCCCCGGTCCGGCCGATGAGATCCACTGCGGCGGCGATGATCCGGCGCGACGCTTCCGCGTCGTCCGCCGGTGGACTGCCACCCCATCCACGTCTGCGCGCCACCGGGTGGACGCTAGCACAACCCCAGGTCAGCGCGAATTCCGCGAAAGTGATCATACACTCGGATATACATTCGTATGATTACGTCACTCCAGCCGAGCGGCTCGCGCACGCCCGAGAACAACGAGGTACTCCACCGTGACCGATCTCCACGTCCGCAAAATGGACTTCGCCTTCGCCGACTACGATGTGCCGTTCCTGTGGAACCCGCAGAACCCGGCCTTCTCCTCCATGGCCAATGCCGTGTCGTTCCTGGCGATCGGCTTCGAGAAGATGATCGTGCAGCTGATCACGCAGGCGAAGCCGCAGATCACCGACCCCGAGGTGGCCGAAGAGGCCGACGCGTTCATGCGGCAGGAGGGTCAGCATTCGACCGCGCACCGCCAGCACGTGAAGGCGCTGATCCGCCGCTACCCCGGCCTGCAGCAGACCCTCGACGCGGTGATCGCCGAGTTCGACAAGCTCACCGCGAGCACCCCGGTCAAGTACCGCCTCGCCTACACCGCCGATCTCGAGGCCACCTTCACCCCGGTGTTCAAGCTGATGCTCGACAACGACGCGAGCCTGTTCGCCCCCGGCGACGACCGGGTGGCCTCGCTGTTCATCTGGCATTTCGTCGAGGAGGTCGAGCACCGCAGTTCGGCGCTGATCATCTTCAACTCGGTGGTGAACAGCGAGCTGTACCGGATGCGGGTGGCGCCCTCGATCTTCCGGCACGTGCTGCAGGTGATCCGGGTGGCCTGCGCGGGCTTCAACGAGCATGTGCCGCTGGCGGATCGGCAGGTCGACGCGCTGTCGATGTTCGCCAACTACCGGCGCGGACAGACCCTGCGCCGGGTGCTGCCCGGGCTGCGGCCCGCCGACAACGGCACCATGCCGCGCGCGTTCGACGATCTGGGCCTGGGCGAACAGCTCGTCGCCCTGGGCGGCATCATCCGCAGCCAGATGCCCCGGCACAATCCCGCGCACGAGAACCTGCCCGCGCTCGCGGACGAGTGGTTCCGCCGCTACGACGAGGGCTACGACGTGACCCGCTGGTACACCGCCGATTCCGTGAGTTCCTAGGAGCACCCCGATGGCCGAGCACTGCTCCCCCACCTTCGCCGATCTCGCCACCCAGCTCGGGTTCTCCTGCGCGGAGGCAGGCGGGCTCGTCGAGTTCCGCAATCCGTTCGCCCTGGAGAACTGGACGCTGCCCGTTCTCGAACTCACGATCGTGGTCGGCGCGGTGCTCGCGCTCGTCTACGCGATCGTGCGCCTGCGCCGCCACGGCGACCCCACCGATCTGGTGCTGTGGTTCGGCGCGACCGCCTACCTGTTCGTCATCGAGCCGCCGCTGTACTTCCCGGCCGCGTTCGGCATCGAGGACCACGTCGACACGATGTTCGCGCACAACGTGTTCACCGTCGACTTCCTGTGGGGCAGGCTGCCGATCTACATCGTCGCGATCTATCCGCTGATGGCCACGCTGGCCTTCGGGATCGTCCGGATGCTCGGCGTCTTCCGCCGCTACGGCGTCCTCGTCGGCGCGACCTGCGTGGGTTTCGTGCACCACGCGTTCTACGAGATCTTCGACCATCTCGGGCCGCAGCTGCGGTGGTGGGAGTGGTCGATCGACAATCCGCTCAACCAGCCGATGTTCGACTCGGTCCCGGTGGGCAGCGTCGTGGTGTTCGCGGCGCTGTGGCCGATGTCGCTGGCGTTCTGCGTGCAGTACTTCGTCGGGCGTCAGGTCGACCAGGGCCGCGACTTCTCCGGCGTCGAATTGGTCTGGCGCACCGTCGTGATCGGCCTGCTGGCCTCGGTCGGCACCTTCCTGCTGCCGCTGCCGGCGACGGTGCTGGGCGCGGGCAGTACGACGGTGCGCGGCGTGGTCTACGCGCTGGAGCTGATCACGCTGTCGGTGGTGGCGGCGGTCGTGCTGGTCCGCCGGTGGCGGGACCTGCGCCGGGGCGAGACGGCGGAACCGCGCTACACGAATCCGTTCGTCCAGCGCTACGCCGTCGTGTACCTGGTGGTGTTCGCCGGACTCTGGCTCGCCGCGCTGCCCGATTTCTTCGACGCGGTGAACGGCGAGACCGCCAACGGCGATCCGATCGGCAATCTCTGGTACACGCTGGCCTGCTTCGTCATCGCGATCCTGTCCGTGCTCGCGACCTTCACCCTGCCGCGCGCCGACGCCACCGTATCGGCACGCACGGTGGCCGACCCGGCGGTGACCGGCTAGGCCTCGGGGCACCCGACGCGTCCGGCCCGCCCGCACCGGTCACCCCGCGGGCGGGCCGTCGGCGTTAGCATCACCGTCGCGGATGCCGAACCGGAGGAGAACGCCGATGACTGCGCAGCGCACGCCAGACGCCCGTGCCGTCTCCCCGCTGGAACTGTTCTTCGACCTGGTGTTCGTGCTCGCGCTGGGCCAGCTCACCCACCATCTCGTGGCGCACCTGACCTGGCGCGGCGCGGCCGAGACCCTGGTGGCGCTCATCGCGGTGGTCGGTATCTGGACCTTCACGACCTTCGAAGTCGCGATGCTCGACATCGAGCGGCGCGGCACCAAAGCGGTCACGGTGGTCGTGATGGCGCTCGGGTTGTTCGCGAACGCGGGTATCGCGCACGCGTTCGACGACAGTCCGTGGCTGTTCGTGATCCCCATGCTGGCCGCGCTCATCGGGCCCTCGGCCTACGCGACGCTGACCGCGCCGAACGCGCCGCTCCGCGCGCATTTCGGCCGGGTGCTGATCTGGTTCGCGGTGTCGACGCCGTTCTGGCTCATCGGCGCCGCGATGGCACCGGACGCCCGGCTGGCGTTCTGGGCGGTGGGTGCCGCGATCGACCTGGTCGGCACATGGCTGGCGCATCCGCTCCCCGGGCACCGGATGCGCAGCACCGCACTGTCGTTCGATGCCGAACACATCGTCGAACGCATGCGGCTGTTCCTGATCATCATGCTCGGCGAGACGGTGCTGACGCTCGGCCGCGTCATCGCCGACCACCACGACGACGCCCTCATCCTGACGCTCGCCTTCGGCTGCTTCCTCGCCCTGGTCTGCCTGTGGCAGATGTATTTCGCCCGCGCCGAACAACAGGTGGTCGACCATCTCACCGGCAGCGCCGACCCGATCGCCGCCGTCCACATCGGCCTGAGCGCGATCTACGGCGTGGTCGCGGGCCTGGTCCTCTTCGCCGCGGGTGCCGAAACCCTGCTGGCCCACGCCCACGAGCCGGCCGCGCACGTCGCAGGCGTCCTCATTCTGCTCGGCCCGGCCGTCTACCTGCTGTCGCAGGCCTTCTACTTCCGCCGCGAGACCGGCAGCGGCTGGATTCCCCGGGTCGTCGGCGCGGCGGTGCTGTGCGTCGCCGCGGCCGCCGCGTACTGGCTCCCCGCGTGGCTCGTCGTCCTCACCCTGGTGGTGATCCTCGGCGCCCTGGCCATCCAGTTCTCCCGCGACACCACCCGCGCCACCACCGGATAGCCACGCCGGGTGCGACCACTGGTCGGGACGACCCGCACGGCTCCGTACGATCGATTCATGAGCGTCACCGACCATACCGAGCAGCGGGCCGAGACGAAGCCGCCCGAGCCCGGTACGCAGACGGCTGCGCCGGAGCGGGTGGTGCGGCGGCGGCCGAAGAACCGGCGCGCCCAGATCGCGGCGGAAGCGGCCACCGCGTTCGGCGCGCACGGGTATCACGGTGTGAGCATGGAGGACATCGCCGGTCGGCTCGGCATCAGCTCGGCGGCGCTGTACCGGCACTATCGCAGCAAGTACGCCCTCTTCCGCGAGGAGCTGTTCCGGCTCGCCGAGGTGACCGTGCAGGCGGTGACCCTGCCCGAGGACGCCGCGACGTGGACCCCGCGGGAGCGCCTCGATCACGTCATCGACGCCATCATCGCCAAGACCATCGGCAACCGGTCCACCACGGCGCTGGTCCGCTGGGAACGCCGCTATCTCGACGACGAGGACCGCCAGGCCCTCGACGACAAGTTCGCCGAGGCCGTGCGCCTGCTCGGCGCCATCGTCCGCGAGCTGCACCCCGAATTCGCCCGCGACGATGTCGCGGTCCGCTCGGTCGCGGTGTTCAGCGTGGTCAGCAGCATCGGTGATCACCACGCGACGCTGCCGACAAGGCTGCTCACACCCCTGCTCGCCGCGACCTGCCGGGCCCTGATCGACGTCGAGCTGCCCGCACCGGAGCCGACGCCCGCCCCGCCGGAGCCGGAGCCGGGATCGCCGTTCATGCACGAAGTGCTGCTGACGAAGTCGGTCGAGCTGTTCCACGAGCGCGGCTACCAGAACGTCAGCGTGGAGGACATCGCCACCGCCGCCGAGCTGGCCACCGCCTCGGCGGTGTACCGCTACTACCGCAGCAAGAGCGACCTGCTCGCCGCCGCGTTCCGCCGCGCGGCCGATATCGTCTCGGGCGCGATCGGCCCGATGGTGACCGCGTCGGCCACCCCCGCCGACGCGCTGTCGGGCCTGATCGACCTGTATGTCGACGGCTCGTTCGCCGAGCGGGCGCTGACCTACGTCTACTACGCCGAATTCGGCAATGTCGCGGCCGAGGACCGGGTGACGCTGCACCACATCCAGCAGCTGGTCATCGCCGAGTGGACCAAGCTCCTGGTCCAGGTCCGCCCCGAGCTCTCCGACGCCGAGGCCCGCATCCTCGTCCATGCCGGGTTCGCGCTGGTCGTCGACCTCGGCCGGGCCTTCGGCGACGACGGCATCGCGCCACGCGACCGCGTCACCACGCTGCACCGCACCACGCTGTTCGGCCACGCCTGACCCCTCGCCGCCGCCGGGAGAGGGTGCGGCGGCGAGGGGTCGGTGGACCGCTACAGACCCAGGGTGCGACCGATGATGTCGCGCTGGATCTCGCTGGTACCACCGAAAATGGTCGACACGAGCGCGCCGCGGACGTGCTTCTCCATGTCGAACTCGCGGGCGTAGCCGTAGCCGCCCATCATCTGCATGCCTTCCAGCGCCACCCGCTTGCTGACCTCGGTGGCCTTCAGCTTCGCCATCGACGCCTCCCTGGCCAGCACCTTGGTCGGGTTGGCGTCGGCCTCCTTGGCCACGCTGTAGATCAGCAGCTTGGTGCACTCGATCTCGGTGGCGAGATCGGCGAGGCGGTGCCGCAGCGACTGGAACGAGCCGACCGGACGGCCGAACTGCTTGCGCTGGGTGACGAAGGCGATCGTGTCCTCGAACGCGCGCTCGGCGGCGCCCAGGCTCATGGCGGCCAGGATGAGCCGCTCGAAGTTCAGCCCGGTCATCAGCTGACGCCAGCCGTTGCCCTCCTCACCGACCACCGCGTCCTCGGGGAGCACGCAGTCGGTGAAGTACAGGTCGTTGGTCTCCTTCTGATTGCCCATCAGCTCGATCGGCGAGATCTGCAGACCGGGCGTATCGGCGGGCACGTGGAACATCGTCATGCCCTCGTGCTTGCCGCCCTCCTTGGAGGTCCGCGCGACGAGCAGGATGTTCTCGGAGATGTGCGCGTTGGAACACCAGGTCTTCTGGCCGTTGATCAGCCAGCCGTCGGCGGTCTTGACCGCCTTGGTCGACAGGTTGCCCACATCCGAGCCCGCCTCGGGCTCCGACATCGAGATCGACTGCGACGCACCGCGCACGATGCCGCGCAGCACGTTGTCCTTCTGCGCCTCGGTGCCGAACTTGGCGTAGGCGCCACCGGTGATCAGCGTCGGGCCGATCGCGCCGATCGGCAGCATGCCGCGCAGCGACTCCTCGAGCAGGATGCACATGTCGACCATCGAGGCGTCCGAGCCGCCGTACTCCTCGGGCACCGTCAGCCCCAGCCAGCCGAGCTCGGCCATCTTCGCGTACACGCCGGGGTTGTGCTGTTCCCTGTCGTGCTCGGTCAGCGCGTCGCGCTGTTCCCGCGTCCCCGCCTCACGCTTGGCGAACGCGGCCACGGCCGCGGCGAAATCCTTCTGTTCCGGGCTGAATTCGACGCCCATACTGTCCCTCTTCTTTCCGTACCGATCGATGGATGGGTCTACTTGGCTCGTCCGAAGCGGCGAGCGGTGAGCTTGCGCACCGTCGACAGCGTCGACTCGGTGCGGGCGAACGAGAGCAACGCCATGCCGGGAATCACGAAGCGCTGCCGCGCGATCGAGTGCGGCCGGGTGAACCCGAGCAGGCCGGCGGCGCCGTGGATGCGGCCGATCCCGGACTCGCCGACACCACCGAAGGGCAGCGCCGGGATCGCCGCGTAGGCGGCCGGGCTGTTCACCGAGGTCGCGCCGGCCCGCAGCTGCCGGGCGATCGCCATGCCGCGCTTGCGCGAGAACACCGAGGAGGCCAGCCCGTACTCGGAGGCGTTGGCCAGCTCGATCGCCTCCTCGACATTGCGCACCGAGCGCACGGTGAGCGTGGGCCCGAAGGTCTCCTCGCGGACCGCGATCGAGTCCTCCGGCACATCGAGCAGCACGATCGGCCCGACGAATGGCGCCTCGATCGATGCGGGCCCGCCCACCACGGCGGTGCCGCCCTTGGCCAGCGCGTCCTCGACATGCTTGGTGATCACGTCGACCTGGCTCGGCAGCGTCATCGGACCGTAGGAGGCGTCGGTGCCGGAACCCGGCCGCAGGTCGGTGACCCGCTTGGTCAGCTCGGCCAGGAACTCGTCGAGCACGGAGGCGACGACGTAGCAGCGCTCGGTGCCCACGCAGGTCTGCCCGGAGTTGGCCATCGCCGACCAGGCGATCGCGTCGGCGGCGGCCGCGATGTCGGCGTCCTCGGCCACGATCGCGGCATCCTTGCCACCGCATTCCAGCACGACCGGGGTCAGCCGCGCGGCGGCCGCGGCCATGATCCGCTTGCCCGTCGCGGTCGACCCGGTGAACGCGATCATGTCGACGCCGGACTCGACCAGCGCCCGGCCGGTCTCCCCCGGACCGCTCACCACGCTCAGAATGCCCTCGGGCAGTGCGGGATTCGCCGCAGCGAAGGCGTCGGCGTACCAGTGGCCGACGCCGGTGGTCAGCTCACTGGGCTTGAAGACGACGGTGTTGCCCGCGGCCAGCGCGTAGGCGATCGAACCGTTCGGCGTGTACACCGGGTAGTTCCACGGCCCGATCACGCCGACCACGCCGTGCGGGCGCTGCTCGATCACGGCCTCGTGGTTGGCCATCATCATTCCGGGCCACACCTTCTTCGGCCCCAGGATCTTGCGGGCGTTCACCGCGGCCCAGTTCAGGTGCTCGACGGCGGTGACCACCTCGAGGTAGGCGTCGTCGGCGGTCTTGCCGTTCTCGGCGCTGATCAGCGCCACGAACTCGTCGACATTGACGACGAGGTGGGCGGCCCATCGTTGTAAGGCCCGCTTCCGCTCCGTGAACCCGAGTTCACGCCAGGTCTGCGCCGCCACGCGGGCACGCTCGACCGCCGCGGCGACCGCGGCGGCGTCGTCGACCGGCCAGCTGCCGACCGACTCGCCCGTCGCCGGGTTCGCGGTGGCGATCATTGTCGCAGAAATAGGTGCGGTAGTGGGGGTTTCGGTCATCCTCGACCATCCTTCGGCCAACTCGGTGATCATCCCGCGGCCGGACGGCCGAGCGGGACGCTCCTGGGATCCAACGGGGCGGCGCGGACTGTTGACAGGTCGCGCCGACCGCCGTTAAGTTAATCACAATTCTCGTTAAGTTAATCATGGTTCTCGTCGGTTGCAAAGCATTCCCAGCGGACTGCGGCCGGCGGGAACGTCGAATCCGGAGGGAGGGCGCGATGTTGCGCACCCGATTCACCGAGGCTTTCGGTGTCGAGCACCCGATCGTGCAGGGCGGCATGATGTGGGTCGGCCGAGCCGAGCTCGCCGCGGCCGTGTCCAACGCGGGCGGCCTCGGCATCGTCACCGGGCTGACCCAGCCGACGCCGCAGGCGCTGCGCGAGGAGATCGCCCGCACCAGGGACCTCACCGACAAGCCGTTCGGGGTGAATCTGACGATCCTGCCGTCGATCACGCCGCCGCCGTACGAGGAGTACCGGCAGGCGATCATCGACGGCGGTGTGCCCATCGTGGAGATCGCGGGCGGCAACCCGGCCACCCACCTGCCCTTCCTCAAGGACGCCGGGATCAAGGTGCTGCACAAGTGCACCAGCGTCAAGCACGCGCTCAAGGCGCAGCAGGTCGGCGTCGACGGCGTGAGCATCGACGGCTTCGAATGCGCCGGTCACCCCGGCGAGAACGACACCCCGGGCCTGGTGCTGATCCCCGCCGCCGCGCGCGAACTCGAGATCCCGATGATCGCCTCCGGCGGCATCGCCGACGCGCGCGGCCTGGTCGCCGCGATGGCGCTGGGCGCCGACGGCGTCAATATGGGCACCCGGTTCCTGTGCACCGTCGAGTCGCCGATCGCGCACGCGGTCAAGGAGCAGATCGTCGCCAATACCGAGCTCGACACCAAGCTGATCTTCCGGACCATGAACAACACCGCCCGGGTCGCCGACAACGCCGTCAGCCGCCAGGTCGTCGAGATCGAGCGCGGCGGCGGCACCTTCGCCGACGTGCGCGATCTCGTCGCGGGCGCGCGGGGCCGCAAGGTCTACGAGGAGGGCGATGTGGACGCGGGCATCTGGAGCGTCGGCCAGTGTCAGGGGCTGATCCACGACATCCCCACCTGCGGCGATCTGGTCGCGCGCATCGTGCGTGAGGCCGAGGATCTCATCGCGGGCCGGCTGTCGGGGAGCATCGTCGAGGCGGTCGCCCGATGAGCGAGAGCCTGCACATCGACACCGAACACGGCGTCCTGCGCATCACGATCGATCGCCAGGCCAGGATGAACGCGATCGACTTCGCGACCATGGCCGAACTGGCCGAGGCGATCACGGCGGCCGCCGCCGAGCCGACCACCCGGGTGATCGTGCTGACCGGCGCGGGCAAGGCGTTCTGCACCGGCGCCGATCTCGCCGCGGCCGCCGCCGCGGGCGGCAACGAGGTGTCGCCGGAGCTGGTCATGGACACCGCCAACGGCGTGATCCGCGCGATCGTCGACTCGCCCCTGCCGGTGATCGCGCAGGTCAACGGGCCCGCCGCCGGGGTGGGCGCCTCGATCGCGCTGGCCGCCGATCTCATCTACGCCGCCGACGACACCTATCTGCTGCTGCCGTTCACCTCCATCGGCCTGATGCCCGACGGTGGCGCGACCGCCATGGTCGCGGCGGCGATGGGACGGGCGCGGGCCGCGGAGATGGCGCTGCTCGGCGCCCGTCTGCCCGCGGGCGAGGCCGCCGCGGCCGGTCTGATCACCGGTACCGTGCCCGCTGCCGACCTCACCGAGCACGTCGACACCGTCGCCGCGAAGCTCGCGACGGGCCCCCGGCGGGCGCTCGAGCTGACCAAGGCCGCGATCAACGCCGCCACCCTGTCCGAGCTCGACGGGGCGCTCGCGCGGGAGAAGGACGGCCAGTCCGAACTGCTCACCTCCGCCGACTTCCTGGAGGGGATGACCGCGATGCTGACCCGTCGCGCCCCGAATTTCGCCGGCGCTCCCCGCCCGATCGCCGACCCTGCCTAGCTCTCTCGAGGAGACGACGATGTCCACTGCCGCAGAACCGATGCGCTCGCGACGCAATCACTGGATGAACCAGATCGCGATGCACGCCACCGCCATCCCGGACGCGCCCGCGCTGCGCTACCTCGGCGAGACCACCACCTGGCGCGAACTGCACGAGCGGGTGCAGAAGCTGGCCGACGCGCTGTCCCGGCGCGGTGTCGGCGCCGGCGACCGGGTGCTGATCCTGATGCTCAACAACACCGAGTACATCGAATCGGTGTTCGCCATCAATACGCTCGGCGCCATCGCGGTCCCGGTGAACTTCCGGCTCACCCCGCCCGAGATCGCCTACCTGGTCACCGACAGCGGCGCCACGACGATCATCACCGAGGCGATGTTCGCCCCGCTGGTCACCGCGGTCGCCGCCCAGACCGGCAGCCTGGACACCCGCATCGTGGTCGGCGTCGGCACCTGCGAGGGTATGCTCGGCTACGACGACCTGCTCGCCGAGGAAGGTGACCCGCACGAGCCGATCGACGTGCCCGAGGACACCGCCGCGCTGATCATGTACACCTCCGGCACCACCGGCAACCCCAAGGGCGCGGTGCTGACCCACCTCAATATGAACGCGCAGGCGCTGACCTGTATCCGGGCCATGCGCTACGGCCCCGACGACATCGCCTTCTGCGCCTCACCGCTGTTCCACATCGCCGGATTGGGTTCGATCGCTTCCTGTTTCGTGCTCGGCTCGCTGACGGTGATCCATCCGCTCAAGGCCTTCGACGCGACCGAGGTCCTCGACGCGTGGGAGCGCGAGCGGGCCACCTCGGTGTTCCTGGTTCCGGCGCAGTGGCAGATCGTCTGCGCCGATCCCTCGGTGCCGCAGCGTGATCTGCGCCTGCGGGTGATCAGCTGGGGCGCCGCGCCGGCCTCGGACACGGTGCTGCGCGCCATGGCCGAGACCTTCCCGGACGCGCTCAATGTGGCGGTCTTCGGCCAGACCGAGATGTCGCCGATCACCTGTGTGCTCGACGGCGAGGACGCGATCCGCAAGCTCGGATCGGTCGGCAAGCCGATCCCGACCATCGCCACCCGGATCGTGGACGACGAGATGAACGATGTCGCACCCGGCGAGATCGGCGAAATCGTCTATCGCGGACCGACGTTGATGCGCGAGTACTGGAACAACCCGCGCGCCACCGCCGACGCGTTCGCGGGCGGCTGGTTCCACTCCGGGGATCTGGTCCGCCGGGACGAGGAGGGGTTCGTCTACGTCGTCGACCGCAAGAAGGACATGATCATCTCCGGCGGTGAGAACATCTACTGCGCCGAGGTCGAGAACGTGCTCTTCAGTCATCCCCGCATCCGCGAGGCCGCGGTGATCGGCCGGGCCGACGACAAGTGGGGCGAGGTGCCGGTGGCGATCGTCGCCGTCGAGGACGCCGACGCGATCACCCTCGCCGAGCTCGAAGCGCACCTCAACGCCCATCTGGCCCGCTACAAGCACCCGAAGGACCTCGTCGTAGTGGACACGCTGCCGCGCAATGCCGGCGGCAAGGTGGTCAAGCACGAACTGCGCAAGCTGCACGGTTCGGCGCCGGTCGCCGGCTGACGAGCCGATGCGACAGGGCCCGGTGACGCCACGTCACCGGGCCCTGTCGGGTGGGTGGACCGGTCAGCCGCGGAGGAATTCCTCGATCGCGGGCCAGGTGGTCTCGGCGGCGGCCGGACCGGCGAGCAGGCCGAGGTGGCCGCCGGGGACGTCGACGAAGCGGGTCTCGGCGGCGTTCGGGAGGATCTCGAGTCCGCGCCGCACGGCGCGCGCGGGTACAACGAGGTCGGCGCGGCTGCCGACCAGCAGGACTCGGCAGGTGACCTTGGCCAGCTCGACGACCAGGTCCGAGCGCAGCCGGATCGACCCGCTCGCCAGTTCGTTGCGCAGCACGAGACTGCGATAGATCTGCCAGTACGACCGCCCCGGGTAGCCGGGCATGCTGGACATGAACCGGTCGGTGGCCTCCATCCGCGCCAGCGCCTCGGTGTCGAGGGCGTTGCGCAGCAGGAACATCGGCCGGGCGAGTTCGCGATCGAAGGCCTGGAGTCGGAAGCCGAGCTGGACGAACTCCTGCGGAATACCGCCCATCAGGCGGGTGGCCACGGCCATCTCGCGCCCGCCGGTGACCCGGCCCGCCCAGCGCAAGGGTTGCAGCATCGGCGTGCGGGCCTGGTCGATCGGGGTGGCCAGACCGGTGATCGAGGCGATCGGCAGGTCGGGGTGGGCGGCCGCGGTGAGCAGGGCCATCGCCCCGCCCAGCGACCAGCCGACGACGTCGACCGGGCCGTCGTGCTCGTGCGCGACCCGCAGGATCGCCTCGGGCAGGATGTCGTGGGTCCAGTCCTCGAGCCCGAGATCGCGGTCGGCGTAACCGAATCGGCCGTAGTCGACGACGTACGGCTGCCTGCCCTGGTCGAGCAGGAAGCGCACCAGGCTCTGGCCCGGACGCAGGTCGAAGCAGGCGGGCGTCACCGCCAGCGGCGGCACCAGCAGCACGGGGTTGCCGGTCGCCGGGGTGGTCCGGTCGTAGCGCTTCAGCTGCCGGTGCTGTCCCTCGTACACCGTGGTCGACGGCGCGGGCCGCGCCTGCTCGAGCCCACCGCCGAACGACACCGACCACACATTGCGCACCGCGCGCCGCGCGTCCGCCACGATCCCCTGCACCACAGAACCCTCACTTCACCTTTTCCTGCCGGACGGCAGTCGTCCCCGATCGAATCGTCACGCCGCGTGGCGGTCCGCGCCCGGCCGCGCGCCGCGGGCTGGCCCGCTCGCCGCGCCGGTCAGCGGCCTGCCGAACAGCACCTGCGCGGCGGCCCGGACGAACCCCGCCAGGCCGTGGCGGCCCGCGGGCAGTCCGAGCACGCTCCACACCGTGCGGGTCCGCGACGGTGTGGCGGGCGCGCCGGCGAACCGGTCGGCGAGCCAGTTCAGGCTCAGCGGTGTCGACAACGCCAGCAGGGTGATGTGCTCGCTGAGCCGGTCGCGCAGGTAGGTGACGTGCGCGCCGTGGGCGCGATAGCGGTCCACCAGCGCGTCGATATCGGCGGTCGCGATGATCTGGTCGTGCACCGCCTGCACGACCAGCAGCGGTACCGCGGGCGCCCTGGTCCCCAGTTCGGCATCGGCGAACACCGCCACCAGGTCCTCGAGCGCGAGCAGTTCGGCGATCGGCATGGTCGTGTGCCGGTCGACGTCGTAGCGCGCCAGGCGCAGCACCGACGCGCCGGTGGTCGAGCGGGCCGCGCGCTCGAGCACGGCGTGACCGGCCTCGCTGACATGCTCGCCGAGGACGGCGTCGAACGCCGGATACACCCGGCGCAGCGCGGCGACGACCAGCGTCGGCAGGCCCGCGTGCAGGCTGCCGTTGAGCCGGTGGAAGGTCGAGAGCAGATCACCCACCGGCGAGCCCAGGACCGCGCCGACGATGTCGAGTTCCGGCGCGTAGGTGGGCGCCATCTCGGCGGCCCACGACGTCGCCAGGCCACCGCCGGAGTATCCCCACAGCCCCACCTGGGCCCGCGGGTCCAGGCCGAGCGGTGCGAAGGACAGCGCGGCCCGAACGCCGTCGAGCGCGCGGTAGCCGGGCTCGCGCGGCGCGCCCCAGGCACCGAGCATGCCTTCGTGATCGGGGATGGACACGGCCCAGCCCCGGCTCAGCGCGTCGGCGAAGCACAGCAGCTCGACGTGGGCGAACGTGCCGATCGCGCGGGAACCGCGCTGCAAGGCGTAGGACGGGAAGCCGCGCGAGGACACCGCGTCGATCGCGCACTGGAACGACAGCAGCGGCGTCGCCGGTCCGGCACCGCCCGCCGGGGCGATCACCGTCGTCACCGCGGCCTCGGGCCGCCCGTTCAGGTCGGTGGTGCGGTACAGCAACTGCCACGCCGACACCTTCAGCGGGATCAGTCCGAAGGCGGCGAGCTCGATCGGCCGCGACCGCAGGATCGTGCCCTCCGCGAGCTGCTCGAATCCGGCCCGCGGCTGATAGAACGGGTCGGCGTCGGGCAGGACGGCCCAGGCGGGAGCCGTCCAGGTCTCGGCGCGCGATCGGGTGGGGTCGGCAGTCAACGGTGTACTCCAGGGGAAGGTGCGGACGACGGGCCGGTCGCGGCGACCGGCCCGTCGGGGCGGATCATCGTGGTCAGGCGGCTCTGCGGGCGGGCTCGCTGCGATAGCGCGACGCGGCGCCATCGATCCCGAGCAGGCGCCAGGTGAGCCTGGCGACCGGGTTCATCAGGCCGGTGCCGACCGCCAGCGCGCGCACGTCACCGAAGACGTCGCGCTTGGTGGCCTGCGACTCGGGGCTGCCCCAGTACGCCTCGCGCATCACCTCGTCCGGAATGCCGAACTTGTCGACGAACTGCTTCGGCGGCGTCGCGATCATCGACAGCATCACCCGCATGGCGATCGGGAAGGCCACCGACAGTACGGTTTTCGTGATCGGATGCATCGACGGCACGTTCTTGCGCAGGTACTCGTGCGCGAACGAGATGTGCCGCGCTTCTTCCGCCACATGGATCTGCATGACCCGATGGACCATCGGGTGCATGTCCACGCCACCGCGCAGCAGCGACTTCTGCAGGTGGTCGATCGGTTCTTCGCCACCCAGGATCATCGTGAAGAACAGCTCGGGGAAGTACTTCACCGCGGGCCAGATGATCATGGTCAGCTTGCGGTCGATGGTGCCCATGCCGACCACATCGCGGTAGCCGATGCGGTTGATCATCTCCTGGAACATCATCGTGTGGTTGCATTCTTCGGCCGCCTCGTGGGTGACGTAGCGGAACTCCGGGTCACCGTTGGGCACCGAGATCAGATACTGCATCAGCCCGCGGATCAGCAGCTGCTCGAAATCCAGGCCGACCTTGGCGATCCCGGCCTGGCGCCACATCCCCATCGCGATCTGCTTGTCGACGGGCTGGGCCTTGTACCAGGGATGGCGGCCCAGCGGGTCCTCGTCGGGCATGATCCAGCGCGGATCGTCGGAGTGCACGGCGAACTCCGGTGACTCCCAGTCGATATCGACATAGGGGTCGAAGTGCTTGGTCACAGATCCCTCGGACAGACTGCGCAGGATCTCGTGGTATCCGGGTTCCCCCGGACGCGCGGCGGCGGTGGACAGCGTCATCGATGTCTCCTCAGTAGGTGCTGCCTCCAGTTTAGTGGTACCGGCAGTACCATACAAGGGTTGGCGCTACTTCGCGTTACACCTACATTGCCACCCCGCTAGACGAGCGATTTCCCCGCCGCGTCGCGCTTGCGCATATCGACGAGCAGGCGCGGGAAGGGCTGGTGCCGCGCACCCTGCGGCAGCACCGTGAGCACGCGCCCGAAACCACGCATGACCAGCTCGAACGCGCGCTGCCGACGCGGACTCCACGCCAATCCCAGGCTGTCCCGGAACCGCTGCGGGAGATACCCCGTGACGAAGAACCGATTGATCCGGCGGCCCGCGATGCGAATGGGCCAGGGCTGCGGACCGAGGTCGACGACGTGCTCGAGCAGGTACCCGCGCACCTCGGCATCGAGGGCGAGCTCGTCGAGCATCGAGTCCCAGTAGCGGTCGAACGCCACCCGGTCGGCGGGCCACAGCTCCGCGGGCATCTGCAGCGTCGTACCGAACCGCGCCGAGTCCTGGTACAGCTCGTCGGCGAAGGTCTCGTCCAGTGCGCCGAACAGCAGCTCGAGACTGTCGCGAGTACCGCGGTAGATGCACGCGGCCACCCACAGCTGCAGCCGCGGGTCGAAGGCGTTGTACCTCACCGGCCCG
This sequence comes from Nocardia sp. NPDC051833, assembly GCF_040681225.1. Lineage (NCBI taxonomy): Bacteria > Bacillati > Actinomycetota > Actinomycetes > Mycobacteriales > Nocardiaceae > Nocardia > Nocardia sp. NPDC051833. The sequence goes on along the minus strand of NZ_JBFAYK010000003.1, from coordinate 531,027 downwards.
CCGGGCCGGTTGCGCACCTGCCGATGGGAGGTACCGACCGCCTCCCGGAACACCGCCCGATCCTCCTCGGTGCCGAGCATCGCCACCGCGAGATAGGTCAGGGTCGTCTTGGCGCGCTTGCCCGGATTCCGCGCGTAGCTCCCGGATTCGACCGTGCTCTCCACCACGCCACGCCCGACCGGAAGCAGGCTCAGCTGCATCACGACATTGGCGGGTCCACCGAGGATCGCCCCGGCGCCGGTGAGGTAGCGATGCCTGCGTTCGGCGTTGTCGTCGACGGGATGCTGCGGCTGCGCTGCCGCGCGGGGCTGAGACACGACCAACCTCCAAGAGAGTGAGAGATTTACTCCTTCAGACTCTCATCCACCCGCCCGCCGACGCAAGGCCACAACGGGGAATCCACCATCACATGCAAGGCGATTCACTCGCAATACGACTGTCCTATAGCCAGAATGAAGAGTAACTTACTGCTCGGATCACGATGGAGGGGGTATCCATGACCGAGCAGGCCGGGCCGCTGTTGCGGCGTCACCTCGGCGACCGGCGATTCCTGTTGACGCTGCCACGCGCGGTCGGGTTGCAGGTCCTGCACCCCGTCATCGCGACCGCGCTGTGCGAGCACGCGCCGAATCGCCTGTGGGAACACAAGAAACGCACCGTTTCGCAGATGATCTATCTGGCCCACACGGGCCGGGCCGCGGATTCGGTGATCCGCTTCGCCCACGAGCACGTGAAGGGCGTCGACGACCGGGGACACCGCTACCACGCGCTGCATCCCGAGGTCTTCCTCTTCCAGCACGCCACCTATGTGGAAACGCTGCTGACCGCCGCCGACCTGTTCGGCCCCGCGCTCTCCCCGGACGACCGCGACCAGCTCTACCGGGAGACCCTGGCCTGGTACCGGACCTACGGCGTCAGCGATCGCCTGCTCCCCCGGACCCGCCCGGAGTTCACCGAGTACTTCGGCGACGCCTGCGCGACCCAGCTGCGCGACGGACCCGCCGCGCGCGAATTCCGCGATCAGGTGCTGCGCCCCGACGCCTGGATCGTCCGCCACCTGCCCGCCGGGGCCGCCAAGGCGATGCAGCATCCGCGGGCGCTCGCGCTCTTCGACGTCGCCCCCACCGCCACCGACACCGCGGCACTGCGCGCCGTCGCGCTCACCGCGCGCACCGGATTCACGATGGCGCCCCGGCGACTTCGCTACGTGTCACAGGCCCGGGCCACGCGATGACCGGGGCCGCCGGCTCGACGAACCGGCGGCCCCCTCCCCCTGGACGGGTCAGATGATCGCCTTGTGCTTGCGGATCCGGCGCCGCACGTCCGCCATCATCGCGTTGGTGCCGGAGAACCGGATGAACCGCGGAATGAACCGGTTGACGAAGCCGACGAAGAGGAACAGATTCTCGAACCGCCGCTGATCGGCCGCACTCCACTCGACGCCCATCTGCTCCTGGAAGTGGGGCGGCAGGAATCCCGCCGTCAGGAACCGCAGCAGCCCGCCCAGCAGCAGGCGCAGCGACCAATGGATCATCCGCAGGTGCAGCAGATCGTCGATGTAGGCGCGGAAATCGTCGTCGCACACCACGTCCCGGCACGCCTGCACCCAGTACGCGTCGAACTCGGCGTGGGTCTTGGGCCACATGTCGGGGTGCACCTGCAGGGTGGTGCCGAAGGTGTCGGCGCCCTGGTAGAACTGCTCGAGCTCGGCCTCGGTCATCTTGCCGCACAGCAGCTGGTGGGTGTCCTCGTAGCCGATGTAGATCGCCGCCGCCACGTACAGCTGCAGGTTCCGGTCGAAGGCGTTGTACTTCACCTTCGAGTTCGGCCCCGACCGCACCTGCCGATGGGCGACGTTCACCGCCTCGCGCATCGCCCGCTTCTCCTCGTCGGAGCCGAGCACCGCCACCGCCAGATAGGCCGCGGTGGTCCGCAACCGCTTCCACGGGTGCACCATCAGCGCCCCCGACTCGACCGGGCTCTCCATCACGCCCGCCGCGACCCCGCGATGCGCGAACTGCATCGCCACATTCGCCGCCGCGCCCGCGAACGCCCAGAAGTCGAGCGCGTCCGCCAGTTGCGCCGGCCGTTTCCGGGGCGAACGATGACTGTCGGGCAACGGGATCCGCACCTGCGCCAGCGTCAACGGCGCGTGCGAGGCCGGGTCCGGCGCGGGTGCCGCGCTCGTCCCCGGCATGGGGACATGGCCCGGCCCCTCGGCCACGTACATCGCGCTGGTCGGGTCGTCGTAGTCGGGCTCGCCGGACTTCGCCGCGGTGGTCATCGCCGTCACATCCGTTCGATGATCGTCGCGTTGGCCATGCCGCCTGCCTCGCACATCGTCTGCAACCCGTAGCGACCGCCGGTCTGCTCGAGATGGTTGACCATGGTGGCGAGCAGCCGGGTACCCGATCCGCCGAGCGGGTGACCCAGCGCGATCGCGCCGCCGCGCGGGTTCACCCGCTCCGGATCGGCGCCGAGCTCGTGCTGCCACACCAGCGGAACCGGCGCGAACGCCTCGTTGACCTCGAAGGTATCGATGTCGTCGACGGTGAGCGAGACGCGCTCGAGCGCCTTGCGGGTCGCCGGGACGACCGCGGTCAGCATGAGCGTCGGGTCGTCGCCCGCCACCGCGAAGGAGTGGAACCGCGCGCGGGGGGTCAGTCCCAGCTTCGCCGCCATCCGCTCGCTCATGATCAGCGCCGCCGACGCGCCGTCGGTCAGCGGCGAGGAGTTGCCCGGGGTCACCGACCAGGAGATCTCCGGAAACCGTTCCAGCGCGGCGGGATCGGTGAACGCCGGACGCAGGTTCGCCAGACCCTCGACGGTCGTGCCAGGCCGGATCGTCTCGTCCGCGTCGAGGACACCGGCGGAGGTCAGCTCCGCGTCGAAACCGCCCGCGGCCGCGGTGGCCGCCGCCAGCCGGTGCGAGCGGGCCGCGAACTCGTCGAGCGTGGTGCGGTCCAGTTTCCATCGGGCGGCGAGGATTTCGGCGGCGATGCCCTGGCCGATCAGCCCGGCCGGGTAGCGCACCGCGAGCGGGCCGCGCAGCGCGTCCTTGCCCTGCGCGTTGGAGAACATCGGCGCCCGGCTCATCGACTCCACGCCGCAGGCGATCGCCACGTCGTACGCGCCGGCGAGCACGCCCTGGGCCGCGAAGTGCACCGCCTGCTGGCTCGAGCCGCACTGCCGGTCGACCGTGGTGGCGGGCACGGATTCCGGGAAGTCCGCCGCCAGCACGGCCGTGCGGGTGATGTTGCTCGACTGCTCACCGCTCTGGGTGACGCATCCGCCGATCACATCGTCGACCAGGGCGGGGTCGATCCCGGTCCGGTCGACCAGTTCGGCCAGCACCCCGGCCAGCAGGGTCGCCGGGTGGACCGACGACAGGCCACCACCGGGTTTTCCCCGCCCGGACGGTGTTCGGACAACATCGACGATGACCGCGGACATCATGATCCTCCTGCGCAACCGCCGACCGTCGGCGGCCTCAACGCCATAAGTTAATCATGATTCCGGTAGATTTCATCGATATTTCCACTGCTTCATGCACCGTAGACGGCAATCAGTGGCCCATGTTACCGTCAATTCCGCATCGTGCGGTTGATGTCGGGGGCGCGATGCGGGGGCCGCATCGGCGTCGGGCAACGCCGCCGCGGCGCCGATGCGGCCACCGGACGAGCAGCCGCCCAACCCCGGAAACGTTACCGGCGATTTTGCTCACATTTCCCAGAATCCGTAGTAACTTAGCTCAGGCGATCAACGCGAATCGCCGCCAACTCTGCGGATCTGCTGTGTATTCACTGGGAGATCAGCCGAAGAAGTACCCGCCGACGACAGAATGCTCGGCAACATCATCGGACCGTCAGCGACGTCGGCCACCAGCCGTCGATGCCACCGGTCCCGCGGAAAGGAACACCGGTACACCATGTTGCGACGGCTCGACAGGCTCTTGAGCTACGAGATGAAGGTCTCCGAGTTCCTCGGCACCCTGATCATCATCGGCATCCCGTACGGCATCGTCGGCGTCGTCTGGACGCTCACCCACACCGCGCATCTGCGCAACCTCTACGGCGTCGACCTGGTCATCTCGTTCCTCGGATCGATCGTCTGCTGGCCGGTGCTCACCTTCGCGAATGTGACGATGACCTGATGATGGCGCTGGTCTGGGTCATCGACATCGTGGTGACCGTCGTCAAGATCCTGGGTGGCCGAACGCAGGTCAATCCCGTTCTCCGCGTGGGCATGTGGATCTCACTGCTGTGCGTCGTCGCGGCCGGTCTCGCCGCGGGCGCCGGCTTCCTCGTCCTGCTCGAACGCTGGCTGAGCACGCTCTGAACCGCCGCGCTCCGGCGCGACAAGAAAGGATTCGGTGCGGCGTGACCTCCACCGAGCATTCCCCGGCGGGCACCGCGCCGCCGCAACCCTCCGAGGTCGGCCGGATCGCCGACAGCGTCACCGGTCTGTGGCAACGCCACCCCCAGCAGTCGGTCGAGACCCTGGGCAGGCAGGTCCTGCTCGGCCGGGCCGCGATCGCCCAGCTGTTCCTGTCCCTGGTGCAGCGGCGATTCCCGTTCCAGGAGTTCATCCGGCAGTGCGCCTTCATGGCCAATGTCTCCGCCGTGCCGACGGTGTTCGTCGCGATCCCGGTCGCGGTGGTCGTCTCCATCCAGGTCGGCGCGCTGGTCAACCAGGTCGGCGCGACGACCTTCATCGGCGCGGTGGCCGGGCTCGGCATCATCCGGCAGGGGGCGCCGCTGGTCACCTCGCTGATGATCGCGGGCGCGGTCGGTTCGGCCATCTGCGCCGACCTGGGCTCGCGCACCATCCGCGAGGAGATCGACGCCATGAAGGTGATGGGTGTCGATCCGGTGCGCCGGCTGGTCGCGCCGCGACTGGCGGCCGCGGTACTGGTCAGCATGCTGCTGTGCGGATTCATCGTGTTCGTCGGCTTCGCCACCGCCTACCTGTTCAACGTCTACGCCCAGCACGGCACCCCGGGGTCGTTCATCAGCTCCTTCGCGTCCTTCGCGGTCGCCAACGACCTGCTCGTCGCGCTGGTGAAGGCGGCGATCTTCGGGGCGCTCACCTCGATCATCGCCTGCGATATCGGTCTGCACACCAAGGGCGGGCCCGGCGGGGTGGCCAACTCGGTCAACTCGGCGGTGGTCTCCTCGGCGCTGATGCTGTTCGCCACCAACATCATCGTCACCCAGCTCTACAACACTCTGTTCCCCGCGAAGGTGGTGTGAGATGGCCGCCGAGTACATCCCGCCCGCGCTGCGCCCGGTCCGCGCCGTCGGCGCGGCCGCCAAGATCCCCGTCCAGGCCAATCAGCGGCTCGGGCACCAGGCCATCGTCTTCTTCCAGGCCCTGATCGCGATTCCGTTCACGCTGCGGCACTACCGCAAGGAGGTCGCGCGCCTGGTCGCCGATGTCGGCTGGGGCAACGGTTCGCTGATCGTGGGCGGTGGCACCGTCGGTGTCGTCATCGTGCTGTGCGGATTCGGCGGCATCACCGTCGGCATGGAGTCCTACTCCGCGCTGAACCTGCTGACCATGGGTCCGCTGACCGGGGCCATCTCCGGTTTCGCCACCACCCGCGAGATCGCGCCCATCCTGGCCACCCTCGCCTTCGCCATCCAGTCCGGCTGCCGGTTCACCGCCCAGCTCGGCTCGATGCGGATCTCCGAGGAGATCGACGCGCTGGAGTCCATCGCGATCCGGCCGCTGCCCTACCTGGTCACCACCCGGATGATCGCGGCCACGGTCACCATCGTCCCGCTCTACACCCTCGGCTTGGCGGTGGCCTACCTGGCTACCAAGCTGTCGGTGCTGTTCCTCGGCGGTACCACCGCAGGCACCTACGACCACTACTTCTTCCAGTTCCTGATCGGCGGCGACGTGTTCTTCTCGCTGTTCAAGGTGGTGGTGTTCGTCCTGATCGCCGCCTTCATCCAGTGCTACTACGGCTTTGTCGCCGCCGGTGGCCCCGAAGGTGTCGGGGTCGCGGCGGGACGGGCGATCAAGATGGTCATCGTCGTGATGGTCTTCACCAATCTGTTTCTCACCCTTGCTATCTGGGGCATCGACCCCGGATTCCGGATCTCGGGATAGGTCGATCGGATGATTCTCGATCCCAGTGGACGCGGGCCGACCGGTCGCCAGTTGACCGTCGCGGGCCTGGCCATGGTGTCCGCGGTCGCGGCCGCGCTGTATCTGCTCGGACTGCGCTACAACGGCGAGTTCGAAAGCACGGTGGTGGTCGGCGCCGAGCTGACCAGCACCGGTGACGGGCTGCCGCAGCGCGCCGACGTGAAGTATCGCGGCATGGTCGTCGGCATGGTCGGCGACGTGGCGATGGTCGCCAAGGGCGAGCGCCAGCACGCCACCTTCGAACTGAAACCCGGTATCGCCGAGACGATCCCGGACACGGTGACCGCCCGGGTTGTCCCCGACAACATCTTCGGCGTCTCCTCGATCCAGCTGGTCGACAACGGCGCCGCCACCGGCACGCTGCGCAGCGGTCACACCATCCACGAGGACACCAGCGCGGAGACGATCCAGCTGCAGTCCACCCTCAACACGCTGCGCGACGTCCTGGCCACCATCCAGCCCGAGAAGCTCGGCCGGGTGCTGGCGACGCTGTCCGCGGCGCTCGACCCGGGTTCCCGGGTCCCTGGCTCCACCATCGAGCGGCTCGACACCTGGCTCACCTCGATCCACCAGATTCCCGAGATCGGTAACCTGCTCGGCGATTTCGGGCAGGCGGCCACCGCGCTGAGCCAGTCGGCGCCCGAGCTGGTCGGCGTGCTGGCCGACTCGGTGACCTCGGCGCGCACCCTCAACGAGCACCGCACCCAGCTGGTCGAGCTGCTCACCCAGGGCAATTCCGCGGTCGACGCCGTCAACAGTCTCTTCGCCGCCAATCCCGATTCCGGCAAGGAGCTGGTGTCGGGCCTGGACGGGCTGCTCGGCGGCATCGCCAAGGACCCGGGGGCGCTGCAGTCCGCGGCGGCCAATCTCAATGTCTCGCTGGCCAAACTGCAGCAGACCTTCACCTTCGGCCCGCGCAAGCAGATGGCGTGGCGGATGGACGTGTCGTTCACCCCGTTCCAGCAGTACACCGCCGAGGACTGCCCGCGCTACGGCGAGATGACCGGGCCGCGCTGCGGCGGACCGACCGTGCCCACGGTCGCACCGCCGCAGGAATACCCGGCGCAGCTCCTGCCACAGCGCCTGGAGGCGGCGGGTCCGGCGCCGGTGGTGCCCTCGGTGCCGATCCCGGGACTGCCCGCACTGCCGAGCATCTCGGTGCCCACGCTGCCCGGGCTGCCGACGATCCCCGGCTTGCCCGCCATCCCGGGCATCACCGCGCCCGCCGCGGCGACCGATCAGCCGCAGGCGACACCGCCGCGCAGGCTGACCGGCGTCTCCGCGGTGTCGGCGCTGGTCGGCGGGCGGCCGAACTTCACCCAGCTGCTGCTGCTCGGGTCGATCATCGGCAGCGTCCCCCTCGTCCCCGATACCGAAGGCGGCCTGCGCCAGTGAAATACACCAAACCACTGGTCGGCTTCAGCTTCTTCGTGGTGCTGACGACCGTGCTCACCTACACCATCTGGTCCACGCTGCAACGCGGCGTCGCAGGTGAGACGAGTTCGTATTCCGCGGTGTTCACCGATGTCCTCGGGCTGCGGGTGGGTGACGACGTCCGCATGGCCGGGGTCCGGGTCGGCCGGGTCGACAAGATCGACTTCACCCCCGAGTACACCGCCAGGGTGGACTTCCGGATCGAGGCGAGACAGCACCTGACCGAGACGACGAAAGCCCTGGTCCGGTACCAGAACCTGATCGGCCAGCGCTACCTCGCGCTGGCCCCGGGCGACGGCGCGGGCGCGGTCGTCCCGGTCGGCGCGCAGATTCCGCTGCACCGCACCGAGCCCTCGTTCGACGTCTCGACGCTGCTGTCCGGCTTCGAGCCGCTGTTCAGTGTCCTGCAACCCGATCAGATCAACTCGCTGTCGGAAACGCTGATCCAGGCGTTGCAGGGCAACGAGGTGTCGCTGGCGGCGTTGATCACCCAGGCCGCCGAGCTGGCGAGCACCTTCGGGGAGCGCGACCAGATCCTCGGCGACGTGCTCAGCAATCTGAGCTCGGTCCTCGCCGGCCTGGCCAATCGCAGCGGCGAGCTGGAAACCCTGATCACCCAGACCCGCGCCCTGATGGACGGGTTGTATGCCGAAGGGGAGTCGTTGAAGAGCTCCGTGGAACGTGTCGCGGGCGCGACGGACTCGTTGGTCTCGCTGATCGGCCAGGTCAAGCCGGGCCTCGGCGCCGCCCAGCGCGACGCCACCACCGGCGTGATGATGCTGCTCTACAACGGCGCGGCCCTGGACCGCGGCGCGGTCGAACTGCCCGACTTCCTCAACGGCGTCGCCCGCTTCACCAGCTACGGCACCTACGGCAACGCCTACATCTGCCGGCTCGACGTCTCGCTGTGGGGCGTGGTGCTCCCCGAAGGCCTGTTCTCCCAGGTCGGCGGCAACTCGCAGTCGGGAGTGTGCCGATGATGCGGGTACGGGTTCCGGAGTTCTGGCGACGCAACAGGTACCTGCGTCTGGGCCTGTCCGCGGCGCTCGCGGTGGTCGTGCTGCTCGGTGGGTCCAGCCTGCTGGCCCAGGTCCGCCTGGGCGACAAGACGATCGACGCGGAGTTCGCCCAGGCGGCGGGTCTGCGGCCGGGTGCGACGGTCGACATCGCCGGCATCGAGGTCGGCGCCGTCCAGTCGGTGCGGCTGGTGAACGACCGGGTGGAGGTGGCGCTGCGGATCCGCGGCGACATCCGGCTCGGTCCCGACGCGCGGGCCGCGATCAAGATGTCGACGATCCTCGGCCGTCTGCACATCGAGCTGACGCCGGGCAACGGAAAGGGCTTGCCCGGCAACCGGATCGCGCTCGACCGCACCTCGGTGCCGTACAACCTGAGCAAGGTCGTGCAGGACCCGAAGTACACCTCCTCGTTCGAGCGCATCGAACGCATCGACGCGGCCAAGCTGCGCGACGCGCTCGATGTGCTCAACACCCAGCTCGGCGACTCGCCCGCGCTGGCGGTGCAGGCCCTCGACAGCATCGGCGCGCTAGCCCAGGTGATCAACAGCAGGCGCGACGAGGTCGACACGCTGTTGAAGAGCATGGACCAGGTCTCCCAGCTGGTCTCGGACAACCGCAACAGTGTGCTCCTGCTGCTGACCAGGGGCGAGGCCATCGGCGCCGCCGTCCAGCAGCGCCAGACCCTGCTCACCCAGCTGCTCGACAATGTCGCCGCCATGTCGAAGCTGCTGCAGGACATGGGCATCGAGAACAACGGCGAGCTGGGTCCGCTGATCCAGAACCTCAACACCATGGCCGACGGGTTGACCAAGAACAAGGAGAACCTGGACCGGCTCTACGAGATCTCCCCGGTCGCGTTGCGCCAGTTCAACAACGTGGTCGGCAACGGGCCCTACGGCGAGATCTGGGCGCCGTGGATCTTCCCGGACAACTGGCTGTGCTTCGCGCAAGCCGTACAGGGGTGCAACTGATGAACACACGACACACGAGCAAGGTGGCGGCGGTGTGCCTGACCGCGCTGCTCGCCTCGGGCTGCGCGCTGCTGCCCGAGAGCGTGACCGGGCTGGGTGACCGGATGGTGAGCCAGCAGAAGCGGATCAGCGCCGACTTCGAGAACGTCGCCGGGCTGTACCCGGGCAACGAGGTCTCGGTGCTCGGCGTTCCGGTCGGCGTCGTCGATTCGGTGACCCCGCGCGGCAGCTACGTGGAGGTGGTCATGTCGGTCGACCGGGACGTCCGGATCCCGGCCGAGGCGATGGCGGCGCTGGTGTCGCCGCAGCTGATCACCAACCGGCACGTCGAACTCGCGCCCGCCTACACCGGGTCGGGTCCCGAACTCGCCGACGGTGCGCATCTGCCGCTGGCGCGCACCAGGACACCGGTCGAACTCGACCGCATCCTGGCCAACTTCGATCAGCTCGGCGAGGCGCTCAAAGGTGGCAGCGAGACCGGGCCGATGGCGAGCCGGGTCCTGTTCCCGCTGCTCGACGGCAACGGTGACCGCCTGCGCGAGACCCTCGACGAGCTCTCGGCCGCGTTCGAGGTGACCTTCGCCAACAAGGACCAGATCGCCAACACGATCGTGAAGCTGAGCGAGATCACCCAGATCATCGCCGAGAACGACCAGACCGTCCGGGATTTCAGCGGCCGGATCACCGAACTGATCGCCCTGTTCGGCCAGCAGTCCCCCGGCCTGCAGGCGGTGCTCACCCAGCTCGACGACTTCATCACCAACACCTCCTCGGTGCTGGGCCAGAACCAGGACCAGCTCGCGGGCGCGCTCACCAAGTTCGTGGCGATCGCGGCCCAGATGCGGGCCAATGCCCGCAATCTCACCGAGGTCGTCGACGTGGCGCCGCTGCTGTTCCAGAACGTCGACAACGCGGTCAGCCGGGAGCGCCGGGCCCTGCGCCTGCACGGTCTGCTCGACAAGATCGTGCTCGACAGCGAGGCGCTGTCGCTGTTCTGCGAGCGCGTCCAGATGCGCCTCGACGGCTGCCGCACCGGAAAGATCGCCGATATGGGCCCGGATTTCGGGCTCACCGCCGCGCTGTTGGGACTGACGAAATGAATCTCCGCTCGGCCCTGGCGGCCACCGTGTGCGCCGCCGCCGTCGCCTCGACGAGCACCGCGTGCTCGATGACCGTGGCCGACCTGCCCATGCCGGAACCCGGCATCGGCGGGCCCGGCTACACCCTGCACGCCACCTTCCGCGACGCGCTGAACCTGCCCGATCGGGCCCACGTCAAGATCGGCGGCACCGATATCGGTGTCGTCACCGGCATTTCGACGACCTCGTTCCTGGCCGATGTGGAAATGCAGATCCGCGCCGACATCCAGTTGCCGCAGGGCACCACCGCGGAGCTGCGCCAGGCGACGCCGCTGGGCGACATCTTCGTCGCCATGACACTGCCCAGCGCCGAGACGGCCGGGCCGCCGCTGGTCGCGGGCGCGACCATCGGCGCCGAGCACACCGCGTCGGCGGCCTCGGTGGAGCAGTTGATGATCTCGATCTCGATGCTGCTCAACGGCGGTGGGCTCAATCAGGCCGCGCGGGTCACCGCCGAGCTCGACTCGATCTTCGCGGGCAAGGCGCCCCAGCTGCGGCATCTGGTCGGGGAGATGACCTCGGTCATCTCCGCGCTCAACCAGCGCACCGGCGATCTCGACGCCACGCTCGGCGGGCTGTCGGTGCTGACCGGCGAATTGGCCAGGCGCAAAACCGAACTCGGGGCCGCGGCGGACAGCTTCCCGCAGCTGATCGGCCTGTTCGCGGAGAACAACCAGGCCATCGTCGACCTGATCAACCGGGTCGCGGTCACCATGGACGCGCTCGGCGACTTCAGCGCGACCAACGGGCCGCAGTTCGTCAGCCTGTTCCAGAGCATCCAGAACCTCATGAACGGCTTCTCCCAGATGGGCGACGACCTCACCGGCACTCTCGACGGCTTCCACGCGCTGTACCCGTCGCTGGTCGACAGCCTGCGCGGCCCGAACCTGGCCGTGGCGGCCACCCTGTCCTATCTCGACGTCGGCGCGCTCACCGATCCCACCGGCAGCCGCTGGCCCGAGGCCGGGGACGTGCCCGCGTTCCTCGGCAGCCTCGCGGAGGTCATCGCCAAGGTGATCGGCCGCGTCACCAGTACCCCGCAGGCGCCGCAGCCGCAGCAGGAGGGACCCCGATGAATCCACCCCTGTGGCAGTGGCTGGTCCGCCATCGTGTCGCGGTCGCCAATGTCGGACTGGTCGTGGTGCTGGTCCTGGGCAGCCTCTATCTGGGCGGCGCGGTCCTGCGGTTCGACCCGACCCGCAGCCAGTACGACGTCACCGTGGAACTGGCGACGTCGGGCGGTCTCACGACGGGCAGCGACGTGACCTTCCGCGGCGTGCGCGTCGGCCGGGTCGGTGATGTGCGCGTCGCCGGCGACGGCATCGCCGCGGTCGCCGAGATCGACGGGAACACCCGGATTCCGGTGGGCGGCACCGTGGCCGTCGCCCGGTTGTCCGCCGCCGGTGAGCAGTATCTGGACTTCCGCCCCGCCGGTGAGTCCGGGCCGTTCCTGGCCGACGGCGCGGTCGTGCGCCGGGCCGACACCGCGGTCCCGGTCCAGATGCAGTCGGTGCTGGGCAATCTGAGCGGGCTGGTCGGCGGGATGAATCCCGAACGGCTCAATGTCATCGTCGACGAACTCGACAAGGCGCTGGCCGGCGGCCCGGACGGGTTGCGCAACATGATCTCCGGGCTCAGTCGCGCCATGGCGGGCCTCACCGATCTGCTCCCGCAGACCGAACAGCTCATCCGCAATCTCGAGGTGATCGCCGCGACGACCTCGCACGCGCAGCCGGATCTCGGCACGCTGACCACCGCGGGCAGCGCGCTGTTCCGCCAGTTCACCGCCGCCGACGCGGAACTGCGGCATCTGCTCGAACAGGGTCCGGGACAGCTCGCCACCCTCGGCGGTTTCGTCTCCCGCACGCAGAACCCGATGACCGATCTGGTGACGAACCTGGTCGCCATCACCCGGGCGGCCAAACTGCGCCAGCCCGCCATCGAAGCGCTCTTCCCGTCGCTGAGCCGCTTCGCCGAGGCGGTCGGCGTCCCCGCCCACGACAACATGTATTTCACGATGGTCGATCCCTGGCCGCGCCCGACCTGCGACTACGACACCGTGCCCGTCGTGGCCACCACGCCGACCACCGACACCAGGGTGCGCCTCTACAACTACTGCGTGACCAACAATCCGGCGCTGCAGATCCGCGGCTCGGCCAATGCCCCGCGGCCCGCCGGTCCCGACAACGGCTCCGGTCCCCCGCCCGGCGCCACCGGCAACGAGCTGTCCCAGCCCGCGGTCCCGGCACCTCGATAAGGAGTCCCCACGATGAGCAACGAACAGACCACCACCGACGAGTCCCCGGTTGCCGAGTTGACCGCCACCGACACCGACACCGACACCGAAACGCTTACTGCCGAAACAACATCCACGGCCCCGACTGTCGGGTTGGCATCGCGCCTGCGGGCGATGGACCGAAGGCGGCTCGGCCTGCGGGGCGCGGCGGCCGTCCTGCTCGGCGCCTCGCTGGCGGCCTCGGTGTTCCTGTTCTTCGAGAACCAGAACACCAAGGACCTGCTGGCGGCCCAGCAGCAGGCGCGCGAGGCCGCCTGCCACTACGGTCCGGTGCTGGCCGACTACGACAGCAAGAAGCTCGACGCGTACTTCGCCGCGGTCCTCGACGGCTCGACCGGCGACTGGAAGAAGCAGTTCGAGGCCACCAGCGGGGAACTGCGTGAGGTCCTCACCCAGGGCGAAGTCACCTCGAAGGTCACCGACACCCAGTGCGCGATCCGCACCGGCGACGAGGAGTCCGCCGAGGCGATCGTGGTGATCGGCCAGACCATCTCCAGCCTGGGCACCGAGCACAAGCCCAAGCCGGGGCAGCTGTCCATGGTGCTGCGCCTGCACAACGACAACGGCCGCTGGCTGGTCGAGAAGGTGAACTCCCCGCTGACGACGGCACCCGCCCAGTGACCGAACCCGGCGCGCTATCCCCCCGGCGCCGCGGCGGTTCCGCGCGCGCGGCCGAGGGCAGATCGCCGGGCACGCACGCCGACGCGCCGTCCTCGGACGCACCGGCGCGCACGGTCCGGCGCAGGCCCAAGAATCGCAGGGCGCAGATCGCCGCGGAATCGGCGGCGGCGTTCGGCGCGCACGGCTACCACGGCGTGAGCATGGACGACATCGCCCGCAGGCTCGATATCAGTTCGACCGCTCTGTACCGGCATTTCCCGAGCAAGTACGCGCTGTTCCGCGCCGAGCTGCTCCGGTTGTCGGGCCTGGCGCTGCGGGCGGTCGAACTCCCCGAGGAGGCGGCGGGCTGGACACCACGGCAGCGCCTCGAGCACGTGCTCGCCGCCATCGTCGCCGCGACCATCGCCAACCGGCCCACCGCCGCCCTGGCCCGCTGGGAACGCCGCTATCTGGAACCCGAGGACCTCCGGGCGTTCAGCGATCAGTTCGCGGCCGCGATCGCGAGCCTGCGCGCGCGCATCGGCGAGGTCAGGCCGGAGCTGGACGGGCACGATCGCGCCGTGCGCGCGGTGTCCATCTACGCCGTCATCAGCAGCATCGGCGACCATCACGCGACGGTGCCCGCGAAAACCCTGGCCGCCCTGCTCGGTTCGCTGAGCTGGGCCGTGGTCGACGCCGACCTGTCGGCCCCGCGCACCGCGCCCCGCGTGCGCCGGACCGGTGACCGAGCGCCCCTGTTCAAACACGAGTTGCTGCTGCATCGGGCGGTCGAGCTGTTCCACGAGCGCGGATACCCGAATGTCAGTGTGGAGGACATCGCCGCGGCCGCCGAGCTGTCCTCGGCATCGGCGGTCTACCGCTATCACCGCAGCAAAAGCGATCTGCTGGTCGCGGCGTTCCGCCGGGCGGCCGACCGGGTGTCGGCGGCGATCCGGCCCGCGACCGCCGCCGCGCGCACACCGGCCGCGGCGCTGGGCACGCTGATCGAGCTGTACGTGTCGGGGTCGTTCGACGAACGCGCGCTGACCTTCGTCTACTACGCGGAATTCCGGCATGTCGACCAGACCGACCAGGTGACGCTGCGCCATCTCCAGCAACTGATCGTCACCGAGTGGGCCCGGCTGGTGGTCGCGGCCCGGCCGGAGCTCTCGCTCGGCGAGGCCCGCATCCTGGTGCACGCCGCCTTCAGCCTGGTCGTCGACCTCGGACGCACCTTCGGTGACGACGGAATCTGCCCGCAGGACACCGTGATCGGGCTGCTGGAGACCGTTCTGCTCGGCCGTCCACTGCCGCACTAGGCCCCGCCTGCCCGGCGCACGGCGGCCGGAACCGGCACATCGACTCCGGCCGCCGCGCTTCTCGATCACCCGTTCCCCGCGACAGTGAGTTCGCTGGGCTGCCGCACGGAACACGTGAGGAGGCACGACGCGCGATCACGCTGTGGCGAGGGGCACTTCCGCCACACACGTCGTCGCCGGGCACTTCGAACAGTACCTCGAGTTAACGGAATTGTCATCAACTTATTGATCTCGACAACCGGCGTTGCGCCGCATGAGTATTAGCGAATTCGCATTGCCTAGCCAGAATCGTCAGTAACATAAGGCAGGGGTATCGACACCCGGCAACGGCGCGCACACGTCGAGGACGGCCGGGCAGACGACTGGACGAGACATGGGAATCACCTGGCAGTCCGCGCGACGCGGCTTCCTGCGATCGACCAACCGCCGGGCGGCGGCCGCGCCGGGCGGGCGCACCGTCGCCGTGTTCGGCGCCGGGCTCGCCGGACTGACCACCGCGCACGAACTCGCCGAACGCGGCTTCGCGGTCACCGTCTACGAACGGCTCGGCGCGGCGGGCGGGAAGTGCCGCAGCATCGTCAGCGATCGGACCCTGCCCGGCGAGCACGGCTTCCACACCTTCTTCGGCTGCCACCGCGATCTGCCCGACACGCTGCGCCGTATTCCGTTCCGCCGCAACCGCGACGGCGTGTACGACAATCTGGTCCGGGTCGACGCGGCGACGATCGCGGGGATGGGACGCGCCGACTCGACCGCCGCGCTGCCGTTTCCCTTGCCGTCGCGCCAGAGCCCGAGGACGCCACGGCAGTTCGCCGATTCCTTCGCCTCGGTGTTCGAGACGCTGTTCTGCCTGCTCCCGCACGAGGCGCTGTTCGCCGCCGAACGGCTGGCGGTCTACATCTCGAGCTGCGAGGAACGCAGACTCGGCCAGTGGGAACGGATGAGCTGGAGCGAATTCGCGGGCCTGGACAACGCGTCGGCCGAATACCACCGCTTCCTCGGCGACGGTTTCCTCCGGACGCTGATGGCGACGCAAGCCAGCGCCTGCAGCGCGCATTCGATCGGCCTGACCGGCGAGGACTTCGTCCGGTCACTACTGAACCCGGACGACGACCGCGACGACCGGGTGCTCAACGGGCCGACCTCGGCGACCTTCATCGATCCGTGGGTCGCCCACCTGCGCTCGCTCGGTGTCACCTTCGCGTTCGGCGCGCGGCTGTCGGGCTTCGAGACCGACGGCGCGCACA
This sequence comes from Nocardia sp. NPDC051833, assembly GCF_040681225.1. Taxonomy (NCBI): domain Bacteria; kingdom Bacillati; phylum Actinomycetota; class Actinomycetes; order Mycobacteriales; family Nocardiaceae; genus Nocardia; species Nocardia sp. NPDC051833. The sequence continues at coordinate 514,846 of NZ_JBFAYK010000003.1, read as the reverse complement.
TCCGGGCCGCCACGGTGACCGACCACACCGGTGCCGGGCATCGCGTCGAGGCCGACTACTACGTCTGCGCGATCCCGCCGGACAAGGCGACCGCGGTGTTCACCGCGGACGTTCTCGCCGCCGACCCCCGGCTCGACGGGGTCTCCCGGTTGCCGTCGATCTGGGTGGTCGGCGTCCAGTTCTTCCTGCGCAGACGGGCCGATCTCGCGGCGGGCTTCCTCCCGAAACCCGGCTCGTGGGCCGACCGGCCGGACGCGACCACCGCCATCGACAACCTGTTCCTCGCGGGCGACTGGATCCGGACCCCGGCGAATGTCGCGTGCATGGAAGGCGCGAACGAGGGCGGACGGCTGGCGGCGAACGCGGTACTGCACGTCAGCGGTTCGGCGGCGGGCCGCGTCCCGATCACGCCCCGATTCCGGATGCCGCTGTGGGAGCCGTTGAAGCTCGCCGACAGCGCGCTCTATCACGCGGGTCGGCCCCACGCCTTCGACCTGACCGACCGCAGGTATCCGGTGCGCTGATCACGTCGCCCACCAGGCCGGACACGGCCACCCGTCCGCACTACCCGATTCCAGGCGGCCCGCACCAGGCCGCGGAAGGTGTTCACCCCATGCGCTCCGCTCCTCTCGCCGCGACCACGATCCTCGCGGCCGGGCTGCTCGTCACCGGTTCGGCCCGCGTCACCGCACCGGCCGTGCCCGAATTCATCGCCGCGCCGGCCACTGTCGAGTCCCTGCCGACCGAGTCGACCGTTGTCGGACTGCTCGCGCCCACGCCACCCACACCGCGCAAGCTGCGGACCGCGACGCCGCCGATCGAGCCGATCGCGGTCGCGTCGACCGGTACCACCGGCGGCCTCGGCATCCCCGAGATCGTCCTCGCCGCCTATCGCAATGCCGAACTGTCCCTGCAGACCTCGGCCCCGGGATGCGGCGTGAGCTGGCATCTGCTGGCGGGGATCGGCAAGATCGAGTCCGATCACGCCGACCGGGGCAACACCGACGCCGAGGGCACCACGCTGCGCCCCATCTTCGGTCCGGCCCTCGACGGCACGCTGCCGGGCAACGAGGTGATCCCCGCCGCCGGGGGCGGATTCGTGCGCGCGGTCGGCCCGATGCAATTCCTGCCGAGCACCTGGAGCCGCTACGACACCGACGGCAACGGCGACGGAACGACGGACCCGCACAATGTGTTCGACGCCGCGCTGGCCGCGGGCCGCTACCTGTGTGCCGATGGGACCGATCTGCGGGACGCCGCGGCGCGGCAACGTGCGGTGCTGCGCTACAACTACTCGGCGGCCTACGCGGCCGACGTCCTCGGCTGGTCGGAGCGCTACCGCACCGGTGGTTCCCCGGTGCGCGTCGACGTCGTCCTCGATCCGGTGGCACCCACCCGGCCACCGGTCGACACGGCACCCGAGACCCCCTCCCCCGCCGACGAATCCCCGCTCGCACTCGAACCCATGGCACCGACCCCGGCCCCGCCGCGTGAACCGGTGATTCTCGTGTCGCTCCCGGTGATCGGTGCCATCGAGTGCGGGATCCTGTGCGGCGAGCAGCCCACCGATACCGAACGGCCACCGGCCGACACCGACCCCACACCGGGTCCGCAGCTCACGCTGCCGCTCGGCGTGGTGATTCCCCTGCCGATGCCACAGGGCTGAACGGGCTCTCGCGCGGCCCTGACCTGGGCGAACCTGGCCCTCTTGCTCATGTATGCTTATTTTTGCTCACCTGAGCAAATCTGCGGATCGCCGCTCGCACCGCACGACACCGAGGAGTGCCGATGAGTTACCCGCCGAACCGGCAGGCCCTGGCCCAGCGGCCGGTCCCGGACTGGTACCGCGGGGCCAAGCTCGGTATCTTCGTGCACTGGGGCCCGTACTCGGTGCCCGCCTTCGCCGCACGCGGCACCGCGGACTACACCGCGTTCATGCGTGACCTCACCACCGGCGCGACGACCGCCGACCGGATCCCGTACGCGGAGTGGTACCTCAATTCGCTACGAGTTCCCGGTTCCCCCACCGCGATCCACCATGCCGCCACCTACGGCGACGGTGTCGACTACACCGGCTTCGGACCCCGCTTCGACGCGGCCGCGCGGGCGGTGGACTTCGACGAGTGGGCGGAGCTGTTCACCGGGGCGGGCGCCAGGTATGTCGTCCTGGTGACCCGGCATCTCGACGGATATCCGCTGTGGCCCACGGATATCGGCAATCCGCATATGCCCGGGAACTATCGCGCGTCCCGCGATCTCGTCGGCGATCTGTCGGCCGCCGTGCGGCAGCGGGGCGCGCGGATGGGCCTGTACTACTGCGGCGGCATGAACTGGACCTTCCGGACCGCCCCGCTGCGGACCATGACCGACCTGATCCGGCATCAGGCGCTGGGACCCGAATATGCCCGCTACGCCACCGCGCAGTGGCGTGAACTCATCGACACCTACGCGCCGTCGATCCTCTGGAACGACATGGGCTGGCCTGCCGAGGTAGATCCGCACGAGATCATGGCGCACTACTACGACACCGTCCCCGAGGGCCTGGTGAACGATCGCTGGATGCAGCCGAAGCTGCCGGGAAACCGGGTCGCCCGGGCCGCCTATCTGCGCTTCCTGGGCGGGGCGCTGCGGGTGATGGGCACGCTCGGCAAGCCGATTCCCGACCCGCCCAAGGACTTCCACCACGACTTCACCACCTACGAGTACGCCCTACCCACCGACCCACCGTCCGGCGCCTGGGAACTGACCAGGGGGTTGGGCAGGTCGTTCGGATACAACGCCGAGGAGACCGCCGCGGACACCCTCACCGGGACCGAGGTGATCCACCTGCTCGTCGACGTGGTGGCCGGGGGTGGCAATCTCCTGCTCAATGTCGGCCCCGACGGCGCCGGACGTATCCCCGACCTCCAGCGGGCACCATTGCGTGCGCTCGGTACCTGGCTCGGGCGCAACGCGGCGGCGATCTACGACACGGTCCCGTGGGACCGGACCGCCACCACCACCACGGACGGTCACCCGGTGCGCTTCACCCGGCGCGGCGACACCGTGCACGCGATCGTGCTGGCCGATCAGCCCGCGGGCGCGATCACCCTGCGCGACCTGACGATCCCCGACAGCGCCACGGTCGCCCTGGTGGGCGGGCCACCCGCACCGACCTGGCAGCAGCACGGCCCCGACCTGCTCGTCGAGCTACCGGCCCAGGCCGCACCGCAGCGGCACGCCTTCGCGCTCGCGATCACGGGGTGGTGATGGCCGGACAGCAGCGGCGTGCGGTGCTCACGATCACCGAACAGGCCCGCCGCGCCCAGATCGTGCGCGCCGCCATCGACACCATCGCCGAGACGGACTACGCCCGTGCCTCGTTCGCGGCCATCGCGCGCCGGGCCGGTCTCAGCAGCACCGGGATGATCTCGTACCACTTCCAGGGCAAACAGGACCTGATCACCGAGGTGATGCGCACTGTCCTGGCCGATTTCGCCGCCTTCGTGGTGGCGCGCACGGCGCCGGGTACCGCGGCCGAGGAACTGGCCGGGTTCCTCCTCGCGAACAGCGAATTCCTGCGCGAGCACCGGCATCACCTGGTGGCGATGCTGCGCATCCAGGCCGCCGCGCCCGACAGCGCGGACCTGGCCGGACTGGCGGCAGCGGACCGGGCGCAGCTGGCCGAACTGCTGGCCCGCGGGCAGCGCGACGGCGAGTTCCGGGAGTTCGACACCGATCTGATGGCCGGGTTCGTCCTGTCGCTGCGCAACGGGGTGATCACCCGGGTCGCCGCCGAGCCCGATTTCGACCTGGCGGCGTGCACGCGCGAACTGCTCGCCACGGTCCGGGCGGCCACCGAACGGTGAGTCAGTCCTCGGCAGGCGGCGCGACCAGATCCGCCATCGGTGTCAGCGGATTGAGCATCACGCCGACCTTGCGCAGACTGCTGTCCACGATCGCCCAGATCGCTTCCTGGAGATAGGACGACAGCTCGGCGGCGTTCATCGGCTGCATGGCGCGGCTCAGCCAGCGGTTCACGCTGCCGTCGACGAAGCCGACCAGGCCGAAGGCCATCGGCTCGGCGATCGTCACCGGGGCGGACTGGGCACGCAGCGCGTTCTCGAACACCTCCCGGACGGTGCCCGCGATGGCGATCTTGGTGCCGGACACGATCGGCGAATTGGGCCGCTTCTCCGCCGCCGACCCGGCACCGAGGAAATAGTGCAGTCGCGGGTTGGCGGCGATCCAGCCCACGTAGGCGTCCACCGAGCGCGCGATGGCCTCGGCGACGGTGCCTTCGGGGTTCAGGGTCGGGGCGAGCACGGCCATCAGGTCGTCGACGATGCGGGCCCGCAGTTGCTCGTCGAGGTCCTGGCGGTCCTTGAACAGCCGGTACAGCACCGATCGCGGCACCTCAGCGAGATCGGCGATCTCCTGCACCCCCACCGAGGCACCCTGGGCCTGCACGGCCGTCAGCGCCGCCGTGAGGATCCGGTCCCGGCGCTCGGCGCGATGCCGGTCCCACCGGCTGGCCCGGCCATCGGCGCGCTGTGCGGTCACGTTCCTCCCATCGGGCACCGGAACGGGGCGATCCGGCCCGGACAGTATCCCAGCCGGGTCCGGCACCCGGCCGACGCGGACTCGGGACAGATCACCGCCGATCGGCGATCCTGGTCTGGTCGGCGAGGATCACCGACGGAGAGGACCCGATCGATATGACGACCGCGTTGGCCGTGCTCGCCGCGGCGACGTTCTGCTGGCTGGGCATGGTGCTGGCCATCTCGTTCCTGGAGGCGCCGCTGAAATTCCGCGCGCCCGGGGTCACCGTGCCGATCGGGCTCGGCATCGGCAGGCTGGTCTTCCGGGCCCTCAATATCGCCGAACTCGTCCTCGCCGCAACGATTCTCGCCGCGATCCTGGTCGACTCCCCCGGCGCCGCGGCCACCCGGACCCTCACGGTGGCGATGGTCGTATTCGCCGCGCAGGTCGCGGTCGTGCGCCCGCGCCTGACCCGCCGCAGCGACGCCGTGCTCGCCGGTGCCGACGTGCCACGATCGCACAGCCATTTCGCCTATATCGCCCTCGAGGTCGTGAAGGTGCTCGCCCTGCTGGTCGGCGGCATCCTCGCGCTGGCGCACAGCATGCCCTGACCGGCCGCGCCACGTCCGCCGATCGAGTTGACATAGTGCGTAATAATGTAACGCATGAGCTCCAGCCGGATCGGGACGACGATCACCGACGAGTCCGCGATCGGCCTGGCTGCCGCCCTCCGCGCGGGTGAGGTGAGTGCCCGCGCGGTGGTCGATGCCCATATCGCCGTGCTCGAACGCTTCGCCCCGGCGACGAACGCCGTCGTCGTCGAGCGCTACGCGGCCGCGCGCGCCCAGGCCGACGCGGCCGACGCGCAGCTGGCGACCGGCCCCGCGACGCTGCCGCCGCTGTTCGGCGTGCCGATCACCGTCAAGGAGTCGCTGGCCGTGGCCGGCCTGCCCCACACGGCGGGGGTGCTGGCCCGCAGGCACCTGCGCCCGTCCGCGAACGCGACGGTGGTGCAGCGGGCGCTCGACGCCGGGGCCATCCTGCTCGGGCTGACCAACACCTCCGAGGGCTGCATGTGGATCGAGTCCGACAATCGGGTCTACGGCCGCACCAGCAATGTCCACGACCGGACCCGCACGGCGGGTGGATCCTCCGGTGGTGAGGGCGCGGCGGTCGGCAGCGGCGGGTCCCCGCTCGGCCTGGCCACCGACACACTCGGGTCCATCCGCATTCCGGCGTTCTGCAACGGCGTCTTCGGCCACCGCCCGTCGACCGGCCTGCTGCCGACCACCGGCGCGTGGCCGCCGCCCTACGGCGTCGCCGTCCTCTGCGCGAACGGCCTGATCGCCCGCCGCGCCGAGGATCTGATGCCCCTGCTGCGGATCATGGCCGGTCCGGACGGCGTGGACCCGCTCGCGCGGGAGATGACGCTCGGTGATCCGGCGACCACCTCGCTGGGTGGGGTGCGGGTCGTGCTGCTCGACGGCGCGTTCGCCCCCGGCGTCGGCCGGGAGGTGCTCGCCGCGCGTGATCGCGCGGCCGCCGCGCTGGCGAGCGCGGGCGCCGAGATCGTCCGCGTCCGGACGGGGTCGCTGCGGATGATCGGACTGTTCACCACGATGGTGCTCGCGAAAGAGACCGGCATCAGCTTCGCCGAGATCATGCGTGGCGAGGGCGCCGACATCCTGGCCCCACGGCAGCTCGCGGGCCTGCCCGGCGACCACACCCTGCCCACCCGGCTGCTCGCGCTCGGCGAACTGCTCGCCGCTCGCGTGCCCGCCGGACCGGCCCGGCGGATCACCGGGGCCGCTCACGCGGCCGCCGCCGAGATCGCCGAGGCCATCGGCGACGGTCTGCTCCTGCATCCCACGCTCACCTCCGTCGCGCCGCGCCACGGTCGCACCACCGGGCAGCCGTGGCGTACCGACGCGGTCGCCCCGTTCAGCCTCGCCGGGCTGCCGGTGACCCAGGTTCCGCTGGGCCGGGGCGCGCACGGGCTGCCGCTGGGTGTGCAGGTGGTCGCGGGTGCCGGCCGCGACCACCTGTCGATCGCCGCGGCCCTCACCCTCCAGGACGCCTTCGGCGGGTGGGTGCGGCCGCGGCCGTGACCGCGTCAGGCGGTCACCGAGGCGTCCCTGGGCAGGCCGAGCATCCGCTCACCGATAACATTGAGCTGCACCTCGGTGGTGCCACCGTAGATGGTGGTGGCGCGACCGGCGATCAACTGTTCCATCGCGTGATCGCTGCGCTCGCCCGGCACCGAGACCACCCCCGCGACCCCGAGCTCGGCGACGACGAACTCCGAGATCGCCTGTCCCAGGCCCATTCCCAGCAGCTTGCCGACGCTGGATGTGGTCGACACATCGATGCCGGAGAGCTGCTTGAGCACCACCCGCGACCCGATCACGTCCACCGCCCGGCTCTCGGCCATCAGCTCGCCGACGTGATAGCGCGCCACCGGCGAGAGCTCCCGGCCGATGGCGAACCGCAGCAGATCGGTGTCGGTGGCGTAGGCCTCCATCTTCTGGCTCAGCGCCACCCGCTCACCGGCCAGCGTCGTGCGGGCCACGTGCCAGCCGTCGTCGACCGCCCCGACCACGTTCGCGTCGGGGATGAACACGTCGTCCAGGAACACCTCGTTGAACAGCGCCGATCCGGTCATCTCCCGCAGCGGCCGCACGGTGATCCCCGGCGTCGACATGTCCAGCACGAAATAGGTGATGCCCTCATGTTTGGGTTTGTCCGGGCTGGTGCGGGCGATCAGCATCGCCCAGTCGGCGAACTGCGCGACCGTGGTCCAGATCTTCTGGCCGGAGATCCGCCAGCCACCGTCGACCTTGGTGGCCTTGGTGGTCAGGCTCGCCAGGTCCGACCCCGCGCCCGGCTCGCTGAACAGCTGGCACCACACCAGTTCCCCGCGCAGGGTCGGCACGACCAGTTCCCGCTTCTGCCGTTCGTCACCGTGCGGGACGATCGCGCCGACCGCCCAGGTGCCCATCAGCAGCTGCGGCATCGGAATCCCCGAGGCCTTGATCTCCTGCGAGATCACCACCTGCTCGAGCGGCGACGCCGACCGGCCGTAGGGACGCGGCAGGTGCGGCAGGTTCCAGCCGCCGTCACCGAGGGCGACCAGCTGCTCGTCCTCGTCGTCGATCGCGGCGATCACCGCGAGCTCCGCGCGGATCCCGGCCCGGATCTGTTCGGCCTCGGCGGGCAGTTCCAGCTCGCTCGACAGCGTCGCGCCCGACAGCGCGTAGCCCGCGACCGTCTCGGCCCGTTCGTCCCGTGCCCCGAGCTGACCCCGCAGCGCGAGCGCGCGCCGGTAGTACAGGTGCGCGTCGTGCTCCCAGGTGAAGCCGATGCCGCCGTGGACCTGGATGCAGTCCTGGGCCACCTCGACCGCGGCGTCGGGGATGATCAGTGCGGCGACCGCGGCCGCGTAGTCGGCGTTCTCGTCGTCGCGGTCGAGCGCGAACGCGGCGTCCCACAGGACCGCCCGTGCCTTCTCCAGCGCGATGCCCATGTGCGCGCACTTGTGCTTGACACCCTGGAACTGCCCGATCGGCCTGCCGAACTGCACGCGGGTCTTGGCGTACTCCGCCGCGGTGGAGACACACCACGACATCACCCCGACCGCCTCGGCGCCTAGCACCACCGCCGCCACCGAGCGCACTCGCGCCGTGGACACCGCGAGCACCCGCTCGGCGGGCACCTCGACCGCATCCGCGTGCAGCCGGGCCGCGCCGCGCAGCACGTCCACGGAATCCTGTGCGCTCACGGTCAGGTCGACGTTCTCGAACGCCACCCACCGCCGGTCACCGTCCACGGTGACCGGCGCCAGGATGACGTCCGCCGACACCGCCCCGGTCACGCCGTCGGCCGTCCCGTCGACGATCAGCGCACCGTCACGCAGCACACCCGTCAGCCCCGACGACAGGGCGACGGCGCCGGTGCGCGATCCGTCGGCCAGCCCGGGCAGCTGGGCCCGCGCCCACGCCCCGCTGTCCTGGGCGAGCAACGCGCTGGTCAGCACGGTCGGCACGAACGGACCGGTGTGCAGACCGCGGCCGAGCGGTTCGAGCGCGACGGCCAGGGTGAGCAGACCCGCGCCCTGGCCGCCCAGGTCCTCGGAGACGTGCAGACTCAGCAGATCCTGGGCGACGAGCGCGTCCCAGTACGGCAGCTGCTTGCCCGCCTCGGTGGATTCGACGGCCGCGCGGACGATCTCGGCGGTGACGGTGCGCTCGACGAATCCGCTGACCGCGTCGGCGAGGGCCAGGTGGTCTTCGCCGACGCCGACGCCGAGCTCGTAGCTGTTGCGTGCCATGGCTAGCTGGTCTCCTTCAGCCGGGCGGCGACCTCGTCGATGGTCCACGGGCCGTCGGTCTCGACCGTGCGCACGTCGTGCCACCCGGCCAGTTCGACGATCGCGCCGCCCTGCACCGCGAACACCTTGCCGGTGAGCGGGCAGCCGGCCTCGGCCAGGTGCGCGACCAGCGGTGAGATATTGGCGGGGGCGAACGCGTCGAACTCCCCCTCGGGTACCTCGGCGGCGAACAGCGCCCCCATGCCCGGGGTCGCCAGCGTCAGCCGGGTGCGGGCGATCGGGGCGATCGCGTTGACCCGCACGCCGTAGCGTTCGAGCTCGTCGGCGGCCACCAGCGTCAGCGCGGCGATGCCCGCTTTCGCGGCGCCGTAGTTGCCCTGGCCCGCGTTGGGCATGAACGTGCCCGAGGCCGAGGCGGTGTTGATCACCGAGGCCGCGACCGGAGTGCCCGCCTTGGCCTGCGCCTTCCAGTACGCCGCGGCGTGGTGCAGGGTGGCGGCATGGCCCTTGAGGTGCACGGCGATGACGGCGTCCCACTGGGACTCCTCCATCCCCGCGATGAACGCGTCGCGCAGGATGCCGGCGTTGTTGACCAGCACATCGAGCGAGCCGTACTCGCTGATCGCTTGGTCGACAAGGGCTTTCGCGCCGTCCCACGTAGCGATGTTGTCGGTGTTGGCGACCGCCCGGCCCCCGGCGGCGACGATCTCGTCGACCACCTGCTGGGCCGGACCGGCGTCGCTGCCGGAACCGTCGTTGGCGCCGCCGAGATCGTTCACCACGACCTGCGCGCCCTCGCGGGCGAACAGCAGCGCGTGTTCGCGGCCGATACCGCGTCCGGCGCCGGTGACGACGGCGACGCGACCGTCAAGTTTTCCCATGAGTCTGTGTCTCCTAATTGAATTCGACGCGGCCGTCGGTGATGGCGATCTGCCCGGCGGCTTCGGTCTCGAAGGCGTAGGCGGTGACTCCCGGCGCGGACTCGGCGCGCCACAGGGTCGTGGTGATGTCCTGGCCCGGCAGCACCGGCTTGGCGAAGCGCACGGCGAGCCGGCGCAGGCGGGCGGTGTCCCCCTCGGCGAGTTCGGTCAGTGCCGCCCAGGACGTGAACGCCATGGTGCACAGGCCGTGGTTGATGATGCCGGGAAGCCCGGCCATGCGGGCGATCTCGTCGTCGAGGTGGATCGGCATGGGATCGCCGGAGGCCGGCGAGTAGCGGAAGGTCTGGTCCTGGTCGATGTGGGCGGTGACCCGCGCGACCGGCTCCCCGGCCCGATCAGCGTCGGTGATCCGATGATCGGGTGCGGGCTCCCCTTCACCGGGCCCGGCGTCGACCTTGCGGAAGAACGCGGTCATCCACTGCTCGTTGACGAGTTCGCCTGCCGCGTCTCGCGTTTCGGCGTAGACCACCACGGTCGAGCCGTTGGGCCTGCCCACGTAGCCGATCGGCTTGGCCCGCACCACCAGGTCGTCACCGGCCCGGATCGGGCGATGGAACCGGAAGTCCTGCTCGCCGTGGACCAGCTTCATCAGTAGCTCCACCGGCGCCACCGACAGGGCGGCGGGCGCCATCGAGGTGAACACCGGGACCACCGCGAACACCGGCGGCGCGATCTCACCGCCGCGGTGCGCCTCGATCGGATCATTGGTCGCCGCCGCGTATTCCGCGATCCGTTCGGCGGTGACCGTGAAGTGCTCGGGGTCGGTCCACTCCCCCAGGCCGGAGCCGTCGAAGACGACTCCGGCCGATTCCGAGGTGGTCACGCGGCCGAGCCGACGAGCTCGGTGAACTTGGCCATCGACTCCTTCAGGTCGGCCTCGGCGTGCTTGGCGACGGCCTTGCCGATCGGGCCGACGATCATCGTGCCCTTGAAGCTCGCGTCGAAGACCGCGCTCGATCCGGTGGCCGTCGGCTCCACCTTCAACGCGAATTCGACCGTGACCCCGGCCATGCCGGTGCCGGTGATCTTGAGGTACGTGTTCGGGTCGACCTCGGCCACGGTCCACTCGATCTTGTTGGCCATGTTCATCACCGACACGACCTCGATGAACCGCGCGCCCGCGGTCAGCTCGGCGGGCAGCTCGCTGCGCCAGCCCTGGTGGATGGTCAGCCAGTCCGCCCAGTTCGCCAGATCGCTCAGGCGTGCCCACGCCTGCTCGGGGGTGACGGGAAGATCGGTGGAAACGCTCACAGACGCCATGGGGTTACTCCTCGATGATTCGTGGGGGGTGGATCAGCGGACAGCCGGGCGGTAGGCGGTCACCACGACCGCGCCGCCGAGACCGATGTTGTGCTGCAGCGCGATGCGCGCGCCGTCGACCTGGCGGGCGTCGGCGGTGCCGCGCAACTGCCAGGTGAGTTCGCTGCACTGGGCCAGACCGGTCGCGCCCAGCGGGTGACCCTTCGAGATCAGGCCGCCGGACGGGTTGACGACCCAGGTGCCGCCGTAGGTGGTGGCGCCGTCGTCGACGAGGCGACCGCCCTCACCCGGCGCGCACAGGCCCAGCGCCTCGTAGGTCAGCAGTTCGTTGGTGGAGAAGCAGTCGTGCAGCTCGATGACGTCGACGTCCTCGGGACCGATCCCGGCCTGCTCGTACACCTTCAGCGCCGCGGTCCGCGACATGTCGGAGCCGACCAGGTTGATCGCGGTCGGATCGGTGAAGGTGGACTGGAGATCGGTGACCATGGCCTGCCCGACCATCTCCACCGCGCGATCGGCCAGCCCGTGGCGATCGACGAAGGCCTCGTTGGCGAGGATCACCGCGCCGGAGCCGTCGGAGGTCGGCGAGCACTGCAGCTTGGTGAGCGGGCCGTAGATCTGCTTGGCCGCGAGCACTTCGTCGAGGCTGTATTCCTTCTGGAACTGCGCGTACGGGTTGTTCACCGAATGCTTGTGGTTCTTCACGCCGATCTTGGCGAACTGCTCGGCGGTGGTGCCGTAGCGCTCCATGTGCTCCTTGCCCGCGGCGCCGAACATGTACGGCGCGGGTGGCATCGCGAACTCCTGCAGCTCGGCCAGCGCCAGCAGATGCCGCATCATCGGCTGCTCGCGGTCGTCGAAAGTCGAACCGAGCGAGCCCTTCTGCATCTTCTCGAAGCCGAGGGCGAGCGTGCATTCGGCCAGCCCGCCGCGAATCGCCTGCGCCGCCAGGTACAGCGCGGTCGACCCGGTCGAACAGTTGTTGTTGACGTTCACCACCGGGATGCCGGTGAGCCCGAACTCGTAGACCGCGCGCTGACCCGAGGTGGACTCGCCGTAGACATAGCCGACATAGGCCTGCTCGACCAGCCGGTACTCGATCCCGGCGTCGGCGAGCGCCTTCGTGCCCGCCTCCCTGGCCATGTCGGGGTAGTCCCACTCCAGTTCGCCCGGCTTCTCGAACTTCGTCATGCCGACGCCGACGACGAACACCTTCTGTGTCATGTACGCACTCCTGTGTGCCGCGCGTCCCCAGTATGTGGGACACGGTGTCCCTGCAATTTAGGTTGGACATCGCGTCCAGGTCAATACCTCGAACGGAACCAGATCTGGGCACAGCAGAACGGCAGGCCTGCCGGAAACGGCGATGACCTGCGCGGATTTAGTGAGTCAGAAGTCCCGGATAGATGAGCACGGGACGGCAAGTCCCCGAGAGAGGGACCAGGAATGAACTAGTCGACCAGCGGGTCGACGGGGATGCCTTCGACGGCGCGCAGCCGCTCGGCGAATCCGATCAGAATCTCGTGCGACTCGACCGAGAGGCCGTCGACCAAGGCGATGAAGCGATCGAAGCAGGGATCGGAGAACGGTCTGCGCCGGCCGACGACGACCCGAGCACCGATCGGAACACTCGACGACATCCGCACTCCCTGGGCGCAGCAGCGAACCTCACCCGACCGCCTGCTGCCCCGGCGATCGAGCCGAAGGAAAACTAACATAGCTGAGCGTTTGCGGATACCTCAGCGGCGAGATCGCGGTGTCGTATTCCACCGCATCTTCGGCAGCGCGTCCTCGTTCTCGATCTCGGACAGGCTCACGCTGATCAGCACGAGCATGGTCACCATGCTGATGATCCCGATCAGCGGCCCGAGCAACTGCATCGCCTGCACGCCCGGCGGCGGCGCCAAGGTGTGATGCCCCTCGTGCGCGCGCATCGCGGCCATGCCGGTGTAGTGCATCCCGCAGACCGCGACACCCATGATCATCGCCGCGCCGACCGTCGCCAGGAATCCCTTGACGCGCAGGGTGAACCACAGCGCCACGATCGAGGCGACCACCGCGATCACCATCGACGCCGCGACCAGCCACGGATCGTAGGAGATGACCGCATGGGACTTCATCGCGTACATGCCGGCGTAGTGCATGGCGCCGACCCCGAGCCCGGCGATCGTGCCGCCGCCGATCAGCGACGCGAGCGTCGGTTGCGGTTTGTTCACCATGAACAGCCCGACCCCGACGACGATCATCGCCGTCACCGCGCTGAACAGCGTGAGCGGAACGTCGTAGCGGATCTCCGAGCCCGCGATGGAGAAGCCGAGCATGGCGATGAAATGCATGACCCAGATACCGGTTCCACCGATGGCGACCGCGGCGCTGATCAACCAGCCGGCGCGCCCCCTGCCCGCATTGCGTCCACGGGCCGCGCACTGCAGGCCGAGCAGGCAGCCGAGAAAGGACATGAAGTAGGCGAGAACGGGGGTGATCCAGCCATAGGAGAAGTGATAGATGTCGAGCACGCCGTGAAACCCTCGCATCGGTGCCACAGCCCTGCTGCGGCACAACGAAATCCGACCTGCGGTGAGAGTACTGGACTTCCGGCAAATTTCCAGCACTTGGACGTACGTCCAGATAGTTGCTTTCGTCACACCCGGCTTTTATCAGCGAATATGTGACGACATGCATCCTTGCTTCGGCTAACTACTGCCGGGATTTCGCCCCCGATTCGCCAGCAATCCATCGCATGGAAACCTTCTGGCATTCGATCAGCAATTCACTGTAACAACCTGCCTGATTGAGCATGTGTCCCCATATTCAGCTGGTGCGGAACATGTTTCACGCCACCGTGCGATAGATTGCCGAGAATCGAATCGACACGTTCATCGGAGGACCGTGGCACAGTGCCCAGCGGCAAGCGGCACCGCCGGATGATCGCGGTGCCCGCGGCGTTCGCCGGCAAGTATGTCGACGCCCCGGGACGCGCCTGGCTCGCGGCTCTGCCGGGCGTGGTCGACGACCTGCTCGAGCTGTGGTCGTGCGTCCCCGATGGGCCGGCGATGCACGGCGAGGTCGGCATCGTGGTGCCGGTCCGGCCGCGCGCGCTGCCGCCTGCGGTCATCAAGATCTCGTACCCGCGTCCCGACATCCGCCACGAACCCGATGCTTTCACCGTGTGGAACGGCCGCGGCGCCGTCCACCTCCACGAGCGCGACGACGACCGGTGCGCGATGCTGCTCGAGCGCGCGGGCGCCACCCTCGCCACCGTGACCGACCCCGAGAAGGCCATCGCGATCCAGGGCGCGCTCACCCGACGACTGGCTGTCGAAGCTCCCGCCGGACTCCCCCGGCTCACCGATCAGGCCAGGGACTGGGCGCGCTCGATCCGGGCCACCGCGGCGGAGCTGGGTGACCCGCTGCCCGGCCGAGTCGTCGACGCGGCGCTGGCCACGCTCCGCGACCTCGGGCCCGACCAGCCGAACCTGCTGGTCCACGGGGACCTGCACGATGCCAATGTGCTGGCGTCCGAGCGGGAACCATGGCTGGCGATCGATCCCAAGTGCGCGGTCGGCGATCCCGCCCGCGACGCGCTCGATGTCATCCGGAGTCCCCGATTCGACCGCGAACTCCGGGCAGCGAACCCGAAGGCGAGGATTCTGCGCCTGCTCGATATCTACAGTGAGGCGGCCGAGCTCGACCCGGTGCGGGTGCGCCGCTGGACGCAGGCGGGCGCGGTGCGGGAGGCGCTGTGGGGGCGGGTCGACGGCGATCCCGGGTGGCTGGTGTTCGCGACCGATCAACTCGCCGAAGCGCTCACCTGAGCGTCTCCGCGGACAGGTCGGCCCTCGATGTCTCGGGGAGTCGACATCGAGGGCCGCCGCGCGCGGGCTGACCGGGGTCAGTAGGTGTACAGGTCCCAGCCGCCGATGACCTCGACACACTCCCACTGCGCACCACCGGTGCTCGGCGAGTTGCCGTCGGCGGCGCAGGCTTCGTAGGTGGCGTAGGTGCCGACGTAGCCGCTCAGCATCGGAGCGGGGGCGGCCGAGGCCAGGCCGGCGCCCGCGACGGAGGCGGCGGCGATCGCGGTGGCGGCGATCACGGACTTGATGCTCATGGGTGTTCCTTTCGTACCGGCCCGGTCGTTTCCGGGCCGGGATCAGAGAACCAAAGCGCGCGTGAGGATTTCATGAGGCGCGGTGATGAGCTTTTCGTGATGCCGCGATGACGCCGGGCCTGCCGGGGGTTGCCTTACGCTCGCTTCTCGTGCGTGTGCTGGTGGTGGAGGACGACGAGGGACTGGGCCGGGAGATCGCGACGGGGCTGCGGGCCGCCGGATTCGCGGTCGATCTCGTGCATCTGCTCGTCGACGCCGATGTGAACATCTCGGTGAACAGCTACGACGTGCTCGTCGTCGACCGTGGCATGCCCGACGGCGACGGCCTGCAGTTGCTCGGCGCGCTGCGCTCGCGCGGCTGCCGGATCCCGGCGCTGGTCCTCACCGCGCGCGACGGATTGTCCGACCGGATCGCCGGTTTCGAGCACGGCGCCGACGACTATCTCAGCAAGCCCTTCGCGCTCGCCGAACTGGCCGCACGGGTGCGGGCGCTGTGCCGCCGCCGCGACCACCCGCTCCCGGCGCTGCTGCGGCTGGGCGATATCGAGATCGACCTGCCGCGTCGCCGGGTACAGCGGGCGGGCATCCTGCGTTCGCTGACGCCCAAGGAGTTCGCGGTGCTGGAACTGCTGGCGACCCGGGCAGGCACGGTGGTGTCGCGCTCGGAGCTGATCGAGGCGTGCTGGGACGAGATGGCCGAACCGAATTCGAATGTGGTCGACGCGGTGATGGCCGGATTGCGCCGCAAACTCGGACCACCGCAGGTGATCGACACCGTCCGCGGCGCGGGCTTCGTCCTCGGTGGCGTCGCGTGCGTGTCCTGATCTCCACCTCCGACGCTCGTCCCGCGGTGGCTCGGCTGCACCGCACCCGGGTACAGCTCACGGTCCTGATCACCGCGATCACGACGCTGTGCATGATCGTGCTCGGCCTGGTGGCCGCGGTGATCGACGCGCGTTCCCGGGACCAGGCCCTCGACGGCGCCCTCGACCGGGTGCTGACCGGGCTCGCGCCGCGGGTGTATCTGAACGACGACGATTCGGTCGACACCTCCGACCTACCCAGCGATCAGCTCGTCGGCGGCGAGATCGCCATCCTGGTGCTGACCGCGGACGGTACCGGCGGGTGGACCGTCCACTACGGCCATCTGCGCTCGCACATGCCCGCCGAGTCGGGGATCGCGGCCACCGCCGACGCCGCGACGCGTGCGGCGGGCGACACCGTGTACCGGGACTCGATCGACAGCGCGGGCCGCCGGGTGCGCTTGGCGACGGCGGTGTTCGGCTGGGAGGAGTCCGATCGGGAAGTCGTGCTGATCACCGGCGCGGACCCGGACGGCTGGGACCGGGGACGCGCGCTGCTGTGGTGGGCGCTGATCGTCGGCGGCACGGTGATGGTGGCGGCGTCGGCGGTGGGCGGGCATCTGCTGTCGGGGCGCAGCATGCGCCAGGCGCTGGTGCTGCTCGACGATCAGGAGCGTTTCCTCTCCGACGCCGCGCACGAACTGCGCACCCCGCTCGCCACCCATCGCCTGGCGACCGCGCCGGGCAGGCGCACGCAGGCCGAGGCCGAACAGGTGCTGGCCGATGTACACGCGCTCGGCGCGAAGATGGAACGGGTGGTGACCGGGCTGCTCGCCCGGGCGCGCATGCAGTCCGGGGTCACCACGATGGAGCGGGTGCAGCTGCTGCTCGACCAGCTGACCGAGTCGGTGGTCGACGAATTCGACAACCCCCGCCTCGTCCTCCAGCCGAATCCGACCGTGGTGATGGGTGATCCGCACCTGCTCGCGCTGGCGATCCGCAACCTGGTGGAGAACGCGCTCACCCACGGCGCGGTCAATCCGCGGGCGCCGGTGGAGATCTACGTCGGTGAGGGCCGGGTCTGCGTCCGCGACCACGGCACGGGTCTGGCGCCGCGGCTGTCGTCGAACCCGTTCGACCGTGGTGTCACCGCGGGGCGCGGCAGCGGTATCGGTCTGGCGCTGGTGGCGTGGATCGCCGAATTGCACGGTGGTACCGCCACGATCGAGCCGGTGGCGGGCGGCGGGACGATCGCGACGCTGCTGCTGCCGCCACCCACCGCCGTGCCTACGGGAACCGCTTCGCGATCGCGGCCGTGATCGTCTCCGGATCGTGTTCCTGGATGAAGTGCCCGGCGCCCGCGAGCTCGATCACCTCGAGGTCGCTGAAGGTGGCCCGGATGCGCGGCAGATACGCCTTCGGACGAAAAGCCATGTCCCGCATTCCCCACACCGCCAGGGTCGGCTTGTCGCCGAGCAGTTCCGGCACCTCCCGGCCCAGCCGCTCCAGGAGGGGCCGCGCGGCGCGAATCTCCTTGGGTGTCGCGGCCAGACCGCACCGGGCCTGCGCGGTGGGCTGTACCGCGCGATAGTGCTCGGCCTCGAGGGGCGTGAGGACGCGCCCCAGTTCGGCGAGCAGGACGCGTTCGACGAGGAAGTTCTGTTCCAGGATCCGGCGTTGCATCGGACGGCTGTTCATGATCACGCTGAACGCCCGGTTGACCAGCGCCTCGGTCGGCCAGAACAGGGTGTTGCCCAGCACGATCCCGCGCACCCGGTCCGCGCGGGTGACGGCCGCGCCCAGGCCGATCGGGCCGCCCCAGTCGTGGCCCATCACCACGAAGCCGTCGAGCTGGAGGTGATCGATCAGCTCACCGAGGACCGCGGTGTGCTCGGCGACGGTGTAGCCGTATCCCGCCGGGCGCTCCGACAATCCGAAACCCGGGTTGTCGACGGCGATGCAGCGGTACCGATCGCGCAGGCCGACCACGAGGTGGCGGTACAGGAAACTCCACGCCGGCGCCCCGTGACAGAACAGGATCACCGGACCGGACCCCTCGTCGAGGTAGTGCACCCGCCCGGCGGACGAGTCGAACCACCGCGACTCGAACGGGTACAGCGACTTGTCGGGAACGAAATCGATGAGCACGGACAGCCTCCCCCTCGGACACCAGATCGTCTGAGTGGCAACCTACGTGGTGTCGGTCCCCGGCGCTAGATTCCTCCGATGACACAGTTCGTTCGCGTTCAGAACTTCTCGATCTCCCGCGACGGCTACGGGGCCGGCGAAGGGCAGAGCCTCGAGCACCCGTTCGGCCACGCCGACCCCGCGGACTTCATGTCCTGGGCCGGTGCCACCGCGCACTGGGTCAACCGGACCGACCCCGGTGGCACCTACGGTCTCGACGACTACATCACCCGTGACTTCGCGAACAATATCGGCGCGGAGATCATGGGGCGCAACAAGTTCGGCCCGCAGCGTGGCCCGTGGGAGAACTACGACTGGCAGGGCTGGTGGGGCGCCGAACCGCCGTTCCACACCCCGGTCTTCGTCCTCACCCACCACGCGCGGCCATCGTTCACTTTGTCCGACACCACGTTCCACTTCGTCGACGCGTCACCGGAGGACGCCCTCGCGCAGGCCAAGGTGGCTGCCGACGGCAAGGACGTCCGGATCGGCGGTGGTGTCGCGACCGTCCGGTCATTCCTCGCGGCCGACCTGATCGACATGATGCACGTGGTCGTCGCCCCGGTGGAACTCGGTCGCGGTGAACGATTCTGGAACGGCCCCGACGACTACGCCGACCGTTTCCACCACGAGCAGGTGCCGAGTCCGAGCGGCGTGGTGCACCACTTCTTCTGGCGACGCTGAACACACTGAGACGAATTCAGCTACCAATATCAGTGGGCCGCGCGGCTACGCGCCACCCGCGACGACGGCTCTCGTCGCGGTGTCCGCGATCTGTTCGTCGGTGAGCGCGCTGTGCTCGATCAGCGCGTGGGAGAGCACGATGCGCACCACGACCTCGGCCGCCGCCGCGGGCGGCAGCGCTAGATCGTCACCCGCCCTGGCCGCGATGAGCGGCGCGGCCAGGGCGGCGACCGTCTCGACCAGATTGAGTTCGGCGTCGCCGTGCTGGACGGCGACGCCGAGCAGCCAGCCGGGCTCGTTGGTCCGGATATAGCCGAACGCCGGATGCTTTCGCAGGTAGGCCAGCGCGAACAGGGTGGCCGAACGCACGACCTCGGGCAGTGGCGCGAAGAGATCGATCGCGCCGTAGGCGGCCCCGACCATCGCCGCGATCTCACCGCGCCCGACCGCCGCCACGAGCCCGTCCTTGTCGCCGAACTCGCGGTAGGCGGTCGCGCGCGAGACCCCCGCCCGCTCGGCGACCGCGAGCAGGGTCAGCGAATCGAGGCCGCTCTCGGCGATCAGCGCGAGGGCCGCCGCCCGCAGCGCGTCCGATGATCGGGTCGTCGAAGCCATGTCTCTTTCTACACCGACGGTTGCCAGGTCTCGACCACTGAGACTAATCTCCCTATTCGTATCAGTTCGAGCGGCGTAGACGTCGGCGTGGACTGACCTGACAACGGAGTCGGAGGACAGATGAACCCCAGGGCAGGCCTCGAACGGGGACGGCGCGGCCATGCCGTGGTGTTGGGCGCGAGCATGGCGGGGCTCCTGACCGCCCGGGTGCTGAGCGAGACGTTCGACACCGTCACCGTGGTCGAGCGCGACGATCTCTCGACGCCGGGCGACCGGCGGGGTGTCCCGCAGGGCAGGCACGTGCACGCGCTGCTCGCCCGGGGCAAGCAGAATGTCGAGGCGCTCTTCCCCGGCATCACCGCGGAGCTGCTCGCCGACGGCGCGGTGGACTGTCGGTCCCTGACCGAGATGCGGATGACCATCTCCGGGCACACCCTGCACCGGTCCGACGGCGGATACTCCCTCCTGCAGGCCAGTCGGCCGTTTCTGGAGTGGCGGGTGCGGCAGCGCGTCCGCGCGCTCGCCAACGTCCGGATCCTCGACCGCACGAATGCCCATGCCCTGACCACCGACACGGCGAACAGGAGGGTCACCGGAGTCGATGTCGAAGACGACAGCGGCCGCCGCGACCTCTCCGCCGACCTGGTGGTCAGCTGCCTCGGCCGCCACGGCCCGATCACCGACTGGCTCGCCGAGCTCGGCTACGACCGCCCCGCCGAGGAGGGCCTGCGGATCGACATGATGTACGCCAGCCGCTACCTGCGCCTGCCCGGCGGCAGCGTCGGCGACAAGGAGATCGTCATCGCGGGCCGGGATCCCGCCCGGGGCTTGGCTCTGTTCGCGATCGAGGACGGCCTGCACATCCTCACCCTCATCGGCTACGGCGGAGACCATCCGCCGACCGATTCCGACGGGTTCTGGCGCTTCGCCGCCTCGGTCGCGCCGCCGGACGTGCGCCGGGCGCTGGTGGACGCGGAACCACTCGGCGAGATCAGCACCTACCGCTACCTGGCCAATCAGCGCCGGCGCTACGAGCGTCTGCGCCGGTTCCCGGACGGTCTGCTGGTGCTGGGTGACGCGGTGTGCAGCTTCAGCCCCGCGTTCGGCCAGGGCATGACGGTGTCCTCGCTCCAGGCGCTGGCACTGCGCGCGGTGCTCGCCGCGGGCGACCACGAGCTGGCGTCCCGTTTCTTCCGCGCCGCGGCCGGCGCCGTCGACGACGCGTGGACGATCACCCGGCTGTTCGACCTGGCCATGCCGCACGTGGACGCGCAGGGCGAGCCGCGGCTGCGGGCGATCGGCTCACTGACCCAGGTCGCCGTCGCCCTCGGTGCCCGCGACGCGACACTGGGACAACAGATCTCCCGCGTCGCGGGTCTCCTGGACAGCCCGGCGACCGTCCTGTCACCGCGTGTTCTCGCCGGTGCGGCCCGCGCCGCCGTCGCCCTGGGTACCGACCGGCTCCGGTCCATCCGCTCGGCAAGCGGATCACCGTCGCGGCCGAGTGCCTTCGATCCGCTGCCGACCGGCCCAGCGCCCGGATTCCATCTGCTGACGGTCGCGACCGTGCACCGGGATACGCCGGACAGCACCCTGATCGAATTCGCGGTGCCCGACCTGCTCGCGGACCGGTACTCCTATCTGGCCGGACAGCACGTCGTGATCCGTGGTGTCCATCGGGGCCGACCGATCCGCCGTAGCTATTCGCTGTGCGACGCGACGGGCGACGGGCGTCTCCGGATCGCTGTCAAACACCAGGACGGCGGCGCCTTCTCGGACTTCGCTCGTGACCAGCTGACCGCGGGCACGCTGCTGCATGTCTCCGAGCCGACCGGAACCTTCACCGCCACACCGTGTTCCGGCCGGGCCGAGCACTACGCGGCGGTCGCGGCGGGCAGCGGCATCACGCCGATCGTCTCGATCATCGCGACCGTCCTGGCCGAGGAGCCCGCCAGCACGGTCACCCTGCACTACGGCAGCCGTGACCAGGGCAGCACCATGCTGGCCGACCCGCTGACCGCCTTGAGCGCCCGCTTCCCCGATCGGCTGCGCGTCGTCCACCACCTATCGCGTCAGCACCCACCGACCGGTACCGGGAATGTCCACTATCGGCACGGTCGCCTCGCCGCCGCGGATCTCGATGCCGTCGACGCCGACCACTGGTTCGTCTGCGGGCCAACGGAACTCACCCGCTCGATCGTGACCGCGCTGTCCACCCGGGGGATCGACGCCGATCGGGTGCACCTCGAGCTGTTCGCGACCTCCGCGCCGGAACCCGCCGTGGCCCAGCCGGACACGCCGCCGTGCGAGGTAACGCTCACCGGCTACGGAGACGATCTGGTGTTCACGATGCCGCGGGGCCGCCCGATCCTCGGCGACGCCGTTCGACATCGCGACGACCTCCCCTATTCCTGTCTGGGCGGCTCCTGCGGCACCTGCCTGGCCTCGGTGCGGTCGGGCAGCGTCGTGATGGACCCCGATCCCCTGCTGGCGATCAGCGCCGCCGACCTGGCGGCGGGCAAGGTGCTGGCCTGCCGGGCCTACGCCGACGACGACGCGGTCACCCTCCGGTTCGGTCACTGACGCCGGGCCCGGTCACCCGGCGGCATCCCGGTAGACCGACAGCAGGCGGTCGAGATGACGGGATTGGCGTGGCTCGTCCCCGGACGCGGCCAGGACCTCCCGCATCGCGCCCAGGCGCGCGCGGTCCCCGGCGAGAGCCGCGAGGACATCGGCGAACGCGCGCACGGTCGGATCACCCGTGCGGACACCGCCGCCCTCGGGCACGGTTTCGGACAGTTCGGGGTCGCAGAACACGATCGGCAGTCCCGTCGCGACCGCTTCCAGCAGCACCATGCCCTGGGTGTCGCAGTCGGAGGTGAGCAGCAGGACATCGTGCGCGCGCATGGCGGCCAGGATGTCGGCCTGCGTGACCGCACCGTGCAGGCGCACCCGCTCTCCCGCCGCACCGGCCGCCGCGCCGACCTGGTCGGCCAGGGGGCCGCTGCCGTAGACATCGAGCGTGCAGTGCTCGG
This sequence comes from Nocardia sp. NPDC051833, assembly GCF_040681225.1. Lineage (NCBI taxonomy): Bacteria > Bacillati > Actinomycetota > Actinomycetes > Mycobacteriales > Nocardiaceae > Nocardia > Nocardia sp. NPDC051833. The sequence goes on along the minus strand of NZ_JBFAYK010000003.1, from coordinate 492,362 downwards.
TCCGGCGGACGGCCTCGATCGCCTCGAGCGGGCGCTTCTCCGCCGAGAACCGGCCGCACCACAGCACCCGCAGCGGTGCCCCGGTAGCGGGTGCCGCGCGCTCGGCCCGCCGGACGCGATCGAGCAGCGCGTCGTCGATGCCGTTGGACACCACGTGGATCGGGCGGTCGACACCGCGAGCGGCCAGTCGGCGCGCGAAGTGCTCGGTCGGCACCACCACCCGGTCGGCCGATTGCGCCTGGGCGAGCAGCGGCCGCCAGGCGAGCCGCGCGGTCCGGCCGTCGCCGTCGTGGCGTTGTTCGCCCCGCAGCGGCACGAACCAGCCGTGCAGCATCCGCATGGTCAGGGCCGCGAAATACGGTGACGGCGAGTACTTCTCGATCATCGTGTCGTCGCGGCTCTGCATGCTCTGGACGACCGGGACGCCATGGCGGCGGGCGGCGCGCACGCCGGCGATGCCGACGCCGTAGGTGGTCAGCGTGTGCACGACATCGACCGGCCCGCGCTCGGCGAACGCCGCGTCGAGCAGACGCCGGTTGGCCCGGGTCGGCAGGACAACGGGCAAGCCGTTGTTCATCGACAGCGGCACCGTGCGGAGCGGGATCGTGCCGTCGCTGTCCCCGGAACCCGGTGCAGGCGCGGTGAAGACGCTCACCCGGTGACCGCGGCCGCGGAGTCCGTCGCACAGGGCGCGCTGGGCGGTCTGGACACCGCCGAGGGTGTCCGGGTGGAAGTCGGTGAACAGCGCGATGTGCACGCGGCCGCCCGGCTCAGGCCGTCGCCGCGACGACGAGGCGTTCCACCGCGTCCGCGGCCGCGCCGACCCCGTTCTCGGCCGCGACCGCGCGCCCGAGTTCCGCCGCCCGGTCGCGGGCCCCGGGGGTCAAGGTGCGGGCCAGGGCGTCGTGCAGCCGATCGGCGGTGAGCGCGGGATACGGGAAGTCCGCGCCGATGCCGAGGTCGGCGATGCGCCAGCCGTAGAAGAACTGGTCGCTGTGCACGCCGATGACCACCGCGGGCAGACCGGCGCGCAGCACATCGTGGGTGTTGCCGCTGCCGCCGTGGTGGACGACCGCGCGGCAACGCGGCAGCACCCGGTCGTAGTCGAAGGAGTCCAGCACGAACAGGTTCCGGTCGTAGCCGATGCCGCGCGGGTACCCCTCGCCCTTCACCGTCACCAGGGCCCGGACGCCGAGGCGGCGGCACACGTCGGCGATCAGATCGCAGCTGCCGACGGGGTCGAGGATCGGCATGCCGGTCAGGCAGAAATAGACCGGTGGCTCGCCCTCGTCGAGCCACCCGGTCAGGGTCGGATCCACCTCGGCTTCGCCCCAGGCGCCGCGCAGCCGGCGCGGCAGGATCGGCGCGCCGACGACGGTCGACCGCTCGGGCCAGTCGGCGGGCTTGGGCAGCAGGACCGGACTGACCATGTGCACGAGCGGAATCCCGTCCTCCCGGATCCGGCGGAACGGATTGCGCGGCGCGCCGGGCAGTTCCATGAGTTCCCTGACCCGGCGGTCCACCCGCCGATACGCCACCCCGTAGGCGAACTCGAACCCCGCGTAGCTGGCCAGCCGCAGCCACCGCGCCGCGACCATCTTCTTGACCATGAACGAGGACGGGAACTCCCGCGTCCGCTCCAGCGGATAGGGCAGGCAGCCGACGACCCGCTGGCCCGTCTTCTCGCCGCGTTCCATCGCCCACGGCAGCGTGGACGCGCACGAGACGATCACGTCGGCCCCCTCGCACGCTTCGGTGAGCACCTGGTGCATCCGCTCGCCGCGTTCACCGGTCATGATCTTGACGGTATCGAGCATGATCCGCACGAACGGCAGGGTCTTGCCCGAGGACAGCGCCCGTTTGGCCGCGGGCGACTCCAGCAGTTCGGCCGAATTGAACGGGATGACGTGCGGTTCGAAGCCCGACCGCCGCACCACCTCGGCGTAGTTCTCGGTGGCGGTGATCGTCACCGCGTGGCCGCGGGCGGCGAATTCGTCGGCCAGGGCGAGATAGGGCTGGTGATCGCCCCGGGTTCCGGCGGTCAGCAAGGCGATTCGCATACTCTCGACTTCCGTTCGTGATCTGTTGTTACCGTCTGCTCGTGACCGAAGACCCACGCCTCACGCTCCGTATCGGCATTCTCGGCGCCGCCGCCATCGCGCCCGCGGCGATCGTGGGTCCGGCCCGGCGCCATCCGGAAGTCACCGTCGCGGCGGTCGCCGCGCGCGATCGCACGCGGGCCGCGCGTTTCGCGGACAAGCACCGGATCGCGCGGGTCTTCGACGACTATCAGGAACTGGTCGACGCGCCGGAGATCGACGCCGTCTACATTCCGCTGCCGAACGGCCTGCACGGACGCTGGACGCGGGCCGCGGTGGCGGCGGGCAAGCACGTCCTGTGCGAGAAGCCGTTCACCGCGAACGCCGACGAGGCGCGCGAGATCGCCGCGCTGGCACGGGATTCCGGCCGCGTGGTGATGGAGGCGTTCCACTACCGCTACCACCCGCTGATCCGGGCCGCCGAGGACATCATCGCGTCCGGCGAACTCGGCACGCTGCGGCGGGTGGAGACCGCGCTGTCGTTCCCGCTGCCGAAGTTCTCCGACATCCGCTACGACTACGACCTCGCCGGCGGCGCGCTCATGGACGCGGGGTGCTACGCCGTGCACATGGCCCGTGTGCTCGGCGGCCAGGACCCGGAAGTCGTCACCGCGCGGGCGAAACCGCACACCGATCCCCGGATCGACCGCGCGATGACGGCCGAGCTGCGGTTCCCGGCCGGGCACACCGGGCGCGTCAGCTGCTCGATGTGGTCCTCGGACGTCCTGCGGATCAGCGCGACCGTCGTCGGCGACCGCGGCCGGATGCGCCTGCTGAATCCGGTGCTGCCGCACTACGGGCATCTGCTCGCCGTCCGCTCCGACCGCGGCAGGCGGGTCCGCCGCTTCCCCCGCCGCCCGTCCTACGACTACCAACTCGACGCCTTCGCCGATGCCGTGCTGCGCGGGGCGCCGGTGGCCACCACCCCGGACGACGCGATCGTCACCATGTCCGTCATCGATGCCGTCTACCGCCGCGCCGGGCTGCCACTACGCCTGCCCAGCTGAGTGCTCGTCGAGGAAGTCGACGAGGTGCCCGAACACGTCGAGCGCCGCGCCCCGGCCGATGAACGTGTCCAGGTGCCCGTACGACGGGATCTCGGTGTAGCGCACGTCGAGACCGGGATTGCGCACCGCGAGCACCTCGTGGCAGAGCCGGTTGGAATCGACCCAGGCCGCGTTGCGGCTGCCCGCCAGCAGCAGTACCGGGCAGTCGATGCGGTCGGCGTGGTCGAGGGCGTTCTCGGGCAGGGCCAGGTAGCGGTCGTCGTCGAGGTTCCAGCGCACGACGGCGTGGGCCAGCTCCATCTGGCGCAGGTGCGGCAGCACCGAGAGCGGGATCGCGCCGAACAGCTCGGCCAGCCGGTCGTGGGTGCGCGGGTCGAGGTGGTCGTGGGCGAACAGTTCGGCGCCCATCCCCCAGCCGTGGTGGACCATCCGGCAGGTCGGGTCCGGGCAGTCGCCCTTGCGCGAGAGGGCCGCGTAGAGCAAGGTGCGCCGCGACCACAGTCCCACCTTGCGGAAGTCGGATTCGAGGTGGCCGACGCGGGAGCCGAGCAGTTCGCTGCCGACCAGCACCCGCACCCGCGTCGAGGTGCTGACCTTCGGGGTGAGGAACACGCCCTGGGCGACGACACCGGCCAGCCCGGGCAGCAGGCCCGCGGTCAGGCTCTGCGCCAGCGCCAGCGCGCCGACGCAATGCGCCACCGCGAACAGCGGACGGTCGCCGATCGACTCCCGGACGCGGGCGACCGCGGCGGGCAGGTCGTAGAGCGCGACATCGTCGAGGGTGTAGGGCGGACCGGACACGTTGTAGGGCAGGCGGCTGCTTCCGCGCCAGTCGAGCAGCCACGACTGGTAGCCCGCGTCGGCGAGGACGTCGACCAGATTGCGGATCTCGGCCAGCGCGAACATCTCCGAGGACACCCCGTGCCCGTGCACCAGCAGCACCGCGGGCGCGCCCTGGGGGCCGACGCGGCGCAGTCGCAGGTCGAGTCCGTCGGCGGTGCGGACCGTGATCGTCTCGGATTCGGTGCCGGACACCCGGGTCTGGCTCATCGGCGGTGCTCCTTCCGCAGGGCGCGGCGCAGGTCGAGCAGGTCGATGCCGACGCGCAGCATGGGCTCCATCAGGCTCTTGCCGAGCTGCCCGCCGAACCAGCTGAGCCACAGCATCTTCGCCAGCCGCCGTTGCCGTTCGGGTAGTCGTGGATCGATCTCGATGCCGTCGATCTGATCGGGCAGGTAGGTGTGCATCGGCACGGCGACCTCGCCGGTGTAGGAGCCGGGTTCGCCGACGCGGCCGAGTTCGATCACCTGGGTACCCAGCTGGCGGACGAAGCGGCGCCGGGCGGCGGCGAACTTGTGGCCGGTCCACCACCAGGTGCCGCCGGCCGGATCACGCAGCGTCAGTTGGTACCGCATGATCGGGTGCCGCAATTCGTCGGGCAGCGGGATTCCCTCGTGCGGCCGGACCGTGGCGGTCCCGTCGACACGCAATGGTTCGTCGTGCAGGGCGGGACAAGTGAGCTCTCCGGTGACGTCGAGGGTGCGCGCCGCGAAGACCTGGGCGCTGTTGGCCACCGACAGGGTCAGCCGCAGTTCGCACGGGAACGACACGGATTCCCCTGTCCGGGTGACGGTTCCGCTGAGTGTCTCGTGGAATCGCAGGTACGGGTGGTCGCCCGCCGGGGCCACGGCGGCCAGGGCGGCGAGCATCCGGGCGCGCGCCGGACCCGCGCTGCTCGGAGCGGGCAGGCCGTGGGCGGCGGCGAAGGCCTCGGTGCGGGTCGCCGTCGCGGGTGGGGTGTCCACCATCGCGGTCAGCTGCCGCCGGGCGACCGGGCTCCGCAGCACCTGGGCCAGCGGCTCCAGTTCCGTGATCGCTTCGTCCTCGATCGCCCGGACCACGTCGGCACACCACCGCGCCCAGTCCTGGACGCGGACGCCCATGCCGCCGAGCGTGGTCTCGGCCATGATCTGGTCGAGCGAGGTGGGCGGTCCGGTGAGGTGATAGGTCTGGCCCCACGCGTCCGGGGTGAGGACGATCTGCGCCGCCACCCGGCTGACCCAGTCCACCGGCGCCGCGTTCAGATACCGGAAACCGGGGACGGTGCGGAACCGCAGCAGGGCCGCGGTGATGCCGGTGTTGAGGTCGCGCGGATTGTGCGCCCCTGTCTCGGGGTGGCCGCCGATGCCGCCGGGACGCAGCACGGTCACCGTGACGCCGTGCTCGCCCGCCCGCCGCAGCAGGGCCTCGGCCGCCCATTTCGACCGGTCGTAGCCGATGGGCAGGGCGGCGACGTTGGCGGTCGGCGCGTCCTCGGCGAGGGTGGTGGCGGTCGAGCCGTTGAATACCGCCAGCGACGAGATGTGGTGCAGCGGTTTGGATCGCGTGGCGCAGGCCAGCTCGGCCAGGGTGAGCGGACCGTGCACGTTCGTGCCGCGCAGCGAGGGGTACCCGCGCAGGAAGTCGACCGCGGCGCCCGCGTTGACGATCGCGTCGATCTCGGCGGCCAGGGTGTCCCAACGTGCGGCGGTGAGACCGAGCCGCGGCCTGCGCAGGTCGCCGGCCAGTGGGGTGACCCGGCGCAGGATCTCCCGTGACCACGGCAGGGCGTAGCCCCGGAGGGCGTGCTCGAGCCGGTGGGCCGCGGCGGCATCGTCGTCGGCGCGGACCAGGCAGACGACGTGGGCGTCGCTGTGCCGCAACAGGTCGAGCAGCAGGTGGCTGCCGAGGAATCCGGTCGCCCCGGTCAGCAGGATCCGGCGGGGCACCACCGACTCCGGCGCGGCCACCACCGGCAGGCGGTCCGCTCCGGCCAGATCGGCGAAGAGCAGGGCGAGGTCGTCGGTATCCGCGGGCGCGGGCGATTCCGCGCTCGACTCGACGGGCTCCAGCAAAGCCACAGACCCGTCGGCCTTTTCGGCCAGCCACCGCTGCGCCAGTCGCCGTGGACGCGCATCGAAGAACACCGTGTCGAGGTCGAGGTGGATATCCAGCTCACGTGCCAGAGCCGCGACGAATTCGACGGCGGCGATGGAAGTGCCGCCCGCGTCGAAGAAGTCGGTGTCGACGCCGACCGCCGATGCGGCGAACCGATCGGCCAGGGCGGCGATTTCCTCGGCCACCTCGTCGACATCGGCGGCTCGCACGTGGACGTTCGGGCTCGATGTGGTTCGCCAGGCGGCGTCCGAGGTGTCCGACTGCTCGTCGGCCTCGGTTTCGCCGAGACGGCTCGGGTCAGCGGTGCCCGAGGGGCCAACCGCCAACCCGACAGCCTCGGCCCCACCGATGCGACCGGGCCCGGCGGTGCGCGCGGTGTCAGCCGACGGCCCGACAGCCTCGTTCCCGCCGATGTGGCCAGACGCGGCGGCTTCCGTGATGTCAGTCGAGTGCCCGATAGCTGCGGCCACGTCGGTACGCCGCGGCGCGGCAGTGTCCGTCGTGTCGCGCGAGTGCTCGATGGCCTCAGCCGAGTCGGTACGCCGCGGCCCGACGGCGTCCATGGTGTCACGCGAGTACTCGATGGCCTCAGCCGAGTCGGTACGCCGCGGCACGGCGGCATCTGGGTGGTCGGCACCGCCGAGTGGCTCGCCGCTGTGCACGCCGACGCGGGCCAGCAGTGCGGCGACATCCATTCCCGCAGCGCCACTGTCGATGGACTCACCGCGGGCCCGCCGGTCGACGGTGGGGTTGCGGGCCGTGGTCACGTCGTCCTGGCTCGTCACCGGATCACCTCTCCCACGGGCACGGGGGTGTGCCAGGAACGGAACTCGCGCAATCGGTCCGGTGTCGTCGACACCTTCTGCGCGTCGTCGTGGGCGTCGTGGCCGTGCAGGCGGGCGGCCAGGCGGCGCGCGGGGGTGTTGCGGGCGGTGTTGTCGACCGTCATGCGCACCGTCGAGCAGCCGAGGGCCTCCGCCCGATAGGCGACCCAGCGCAGCAGCCGTTCCTCGACGCCGCGGCCGAGGGCCCGGCAGCTGAGCTGCCAGCCGGTGACGCGCAGGCTGTCACCGTCCACGCGCAGGGCCAGCACGGAGATCAGGCCGTAGTCGCCGAAGCGATCGCGCGCGGTGGCGGTCCAGACCTCGCCTTCGGTGCGCCAGCGGTCCAGGTCGTCGCCGGTGACGGCGGCGAGGGTGAACTGGGTGGTCCGCCGCACGAGCTGCCGTGCCCGGGTGGCGGAGTCGTCGGTGAGCGCCTCGATCTCCACCTCGAGGCCGAGCTGATCGAGGAACTGTTCGAATTCGACGGTGGCGCGGACGGTGTCGCGTGCGGACTCCTGGCGGTAGAAGTCGGCCCGGCCTCGGTCCTCGGCGGTCGTGGCGAGCGGAACGAGCGGCCACAGCCGGGTGAGGAAGGACGGGAGTTCGTCGGCGGGCGGGCAGGTCACCGCGAGGACTTCGGGGAGCTCGGCGCGCATCCGCGCGATCTCGACGGGGTTGTCGTCGAGGTAGCAGAAGGTGTCGAGTCCCAGGCGCAGCGTGTCGGCGACGGCGGTCAGGCGGCCCGGCTTGGCCGCCCACCCGGTGGCCACGGCGGCGAAATCCGCACGGCGCAAGGGACTATCCGGACGTGCCAGTATTTCGTGCACGATGTCGTCGTCGTTGTTGGTCAGCAGCACCAGCAGGGTGCCCGCGTCGCGCCACTGCCGCAGCCGGGCGGCCAGCGCCAGCCGCGACGCGTCGAAACGCACACCGGCGGAGCCGATTTCGCCCGCTGTCCCGCTCCACAATGTGTCGTCACCGTCCACGGCGATGACCTTCGGCGCCGGTTCGCCGACCGCGGCGACGGTCGCGACCAGGGTCAGCGCCACCGCCGCCTGGAATTCCGGAGTGAACGGCAGATGCGCCAGGACCTCGGTGCGCTCGTCGAAGGGGGCATCCACCGCGTGCACGCGGTGCCACTCGGTGTGCTCGAGCAGCGCGACGCCGGGAATGTCGCGCAGCCGATCGGCGACGGTCCGCTCCCAGTCCGCGCACCGCGGCGTCGGCCGCAGCGACGGGAGGAGGCCGACGATGATCGGCCGTCCGGTCCGCGCGACGACATCGCCGACCGCCGTGGGGAATTCGATCGCCAGTTCGGCGAGCACATCGTCGGTGAGGTCACCGAAGCGCTCCAGATCCGCGGCGCGGATCAGCACGACACCGACCTCGGTCGACGGCTGCGCGAACACGCCCGACGGGTCACGCAGGCACGACAGCACCTGGTGGTACGGCGCTTCGGCGACGGTGAGTGGCACCTCGGTGGCCGCGGCCGCCAGCAGTTCGGGGAGCCGCCCCAGCGCGAATGTCGCACCGACCGCGACCCGCAGGCCCGACTTCGACTGCTGCCCACCGCTTTCGGGCACGGCGGGCGCACCGGGATCGGCGACCGCCGCAGCGACGACATCGAGGTAGTACCTGCCGAATTCGGCGCAGGCCGCCGCGTCGATGATGTCGGTGTTGTAGGTGAACCACACCTGGCCGGTGTCCGGCAGCACCGCGATCATCAGATCGAGATCGGAGAACCCGGTGCTCACCGGGACGATCTCGGCGCTGGCCACCGCGGAGTTGGCGCGCAGATAGTTGAAGTAGACCTCCACCATCGGCGCGTTGTCCCGGTACAGCCCCTCCCCGGCCAGTGCGGCCAGGACCTCGGCGAACCCGGCCCCGGGCGCGAGGAGCGTGCGGAGCCGATCACCGGTGCGCCGCAGCACATCGGCGACCCGATCGCCGTCGGCCACCTCCGCCGGAAACGGTACGGGCACACCGAAGTAGCCGACGGCGTCGGTCGCGTCCGCGTGCATCCGGGTGTCGACCGGTACCGCGAGTGCGAACCGATCGACCCGCTGCCGCCGGGCCAGCGCGACGGTCAGCGCGCCGAGGAACAGGGCGGCCGGGGTGATCCCGAGCTCGCGTGCCCGGTCGGCGACCCGGGCGTGCAGTCCCCGCGGCAGGTCCAGTGCCGAGGCACCCGCGCCGTAGGTGCGCTCGGCCGGGCGGGGGCGGGCGAGGGTCAGGTCGAGCCGTTGCGCCCCGGCGAAGGCGGCGCCCCAGCGCATCACCGCGGTGTCGTCGCGTCGGCTCGGTTGCGCGGCGAGCAGCTGGTGCAGGTCCCGGTTGGTGACGGCGTCGCCGAGCGGGGCACCGGACAGGTCCGTCGCGAGTTCGCCCGCGACCAGCAGCATCGACTGCACATCGCTCATCCCGTGGTGCGCCCCGAAAAGCAGCACCTGGCCCGCCGCACCGGCGTCGAGCAGTTCGAAGCGCCACAGTGGACCGGTCGCCGGATCGAACGGCGGTGTCATCAGAGCGCGGAAATGCCGCTCCACGACACTGTCGTCGAGGTGGTCCAGCGTGCGCCACCCGACCGGTACCTCGGCGTCACGGAAGATAGCCAGTTCCCGGCCGTGAACCTCGCTGGGCCGGATGGTGCTGCGCAAGGCGGCATGTCGGCGAACGAGCCGGGCCACGGCCGCGCTCAGCTTTGTCCGGGTGACCGGTACCGGCACCCGGACCGCGACGCCACCGGTCTGCGCGGCACTCGGGATGCCGAGCTGTTCGGTGCGCAGCAGCCGCATCATGTCGCGGGTCACCGGCAGCACCTCGACCTCGGGGACCTCGACCACCACGGCGGCGGTGTCGTCGCCGGCCCGGCGGCCGATCTCGTCCACGAGATAGCCCGCGAGGTCGGTGAGGCTCTGCTCGGCGAGGATGGTGCCCAGCGGCACCGCGATCCCGGTGTGCTCACGCACCTTGTTCCGCAGTTCCACCGCCATCAGCGAATCCAGGCCGAGACCGTGCAGCGACATCCCGGCGTCGACCGTCTCGGTGCCGCCGTGTCCGAGCACGTCGCCCGTCCACCCGGCCAGCGCGGCCAGGGCGGTGGCGACCGCGTCGGCGCGGGGCGCGGTGCGCAGCTCGTCGGCGAAGCGCGAACTCACCCCGGCGTCGACCGCCGCGCGATCGGCCACCGCGCGGCGGGGCGCCCGCCGCACCAGCCCGTGCAGCAATGGTGGCACCGCCGGTGAGCGGCGCAGGACCGCGGTGTCCAGGAGCAGCGGCACCAACAGCGGATCGCCCTGTGCGAGAGCGGCATCGAAGCACGCCATGCCGTCGGGGACGGCGAACGCGCGGACCCCGGCGCGGGCGATGCGGGCGATGTCGGCGCGGGCCAGATGGTCGTGCATGTCGACTTCCCAGGCGCCCCAGGCCAGGGCCTGCGCGGGCAGGCCCACCGCTCGGCGATGCAGCGCGAGTGCGTCGAGATAGGCGTTCGCGGCCGCGTAGTCGGCCTGGCCGGGGGTCCCGAACAGGCCACCCGCGGCGGAGAACAGGACGAACATCGACAGCGAGCGATCGGCGGTGAGTTCGTGCAGGTGATGCGCCGCATCGACTTTCGGGCGCAGCACCGCGGTCAGCTGGGCCGGGGTGAGCGAGCCGATGGTGGCGTCGTCGAGGACACACGCCGCGTGCACGACACCGGCCAGCGGCAGCCCGTCGAGCAGATCGGCCAGTGCGGATCGGTCGGTGATGTCGCAGGCGGCGAACCGCACCCGCACACCCCGCTGTTCGAGGTCGTCGCGCAGGTCCGCGCCGCCGGGGCCATCGATGCCGCGTCGGCTGACCAGGACCAGGTCGCGCGCACCATAGGCGTCGGCCAGGTGGCGCGCGAGTGCCGAGCCGAGGCGTCCCGGCGCACCGGTGATCAGCACCGCGCCGTCGCCCAGGGTGATCCGGGGCGGCGGCGTGGCCCCGGCGGGTTCCGGCAACCGGGTCAGCCTCGGCACGAACGCGCGACCGTCACGGATGACGAACTGCTGTTCGCCGCCGGCGAGCAGCGCCGGGTAGTCGATCTCCGGGTCGGCCGAATCGACCAGGACGATCCGCCCGGGGTTCTCCGACTGCGCCGAGCGGACCAGACCCCAGACCACCGCACCGGCCGGATCCGGGCTGATCGGGGAACCGAGGGCTGCCGAGGCTTCGGGGTTGCTCCCGAGCGGGTTCTCAACCACAGCGTTGCGGGTGCGAACCACGAGAGTGGACCGCTCGAATCGACGGTCGCCGAGGAACGTCTGGAGCTCGGCCAGGACTCCCTGGGCAACGGTGTGGACCTCGGCGATCGACTGCCCCTCGGGGACAGCGAGCACGACGGTGTCGCCAACCCCGGGCCATTCGACCACAGCCGACCCGCCCGTCGCGGTGGGCACCGCGAAAGGTGTCCACGTCAGGCGGAACAGGCGGCGCGACGCCGCAGCCGGTGACGCACCCTGCCACTGGGTGACATCGATCGGACGCGACAGCAGCGACCCCACCGACACGACCGGACGGCCCGACCGATCCGTCGCGGACACGGTGACGGTGTCGGGCCCCGACCGGCTCAGCCGCACGCGCAGCGCGGTCGCGCCGGTCGCCGACAGCACCACGTCGGACCAGACGAACGGCAGCAGCGCGTGCTCGCCGTCGCCCGCGAACAGCGCGGTGGCGTGCAGGGCGGCGTCGAGCAGTGCCGGGTGGAGACCGAATCCGGCCGCGTCCTCGTGCGCCTGCTCGGGCAGTTCGACATCGACGAACAGGTCGTCGTCGCGTCGCCACGCCGCACGCACCGCCCGGAACACCGGACCGTACCGATGACCTCGATCGAACAGTCGATCGTAGAGCCCGCCGATATCGACCGGCTCCGCACCGGCCGGTGGCCACACAGCCGAATTCGTCTGCGTTGGCGCGACTCCCGGGTCCTCGCCGAGCTGCCCGTCGGCGTGCAGCGTCCACTGCGCGTCCGGATCGTGCTCGTCGCGGGCGTACACGCGCACCGTCCGCCGCTGCTCGGCGTCCGCGCCGCCGACGACCACCTGGAGCTGGATCGCGGCACGCTCGGGCACCAGCAGTGGCGCGCGCAGCACCAGTTCGCGGACGACCGGGCAGTCCACCTCGTCCCCGGCGCGCACCGCCCACTCGACCAGCGCGGCACCGGGGACCAGCACCGCGGCGGGTCCCGCATGGTCGGCGACCCACGGGTGCAGCGCGCGGGACAGCCGCCCGGTCAGGGTGACGCCACCCGAATCCGGCTGTGCGACAACGGCACCGAGGACCGGGTGGGCGATGTCGTCGAGACCGATCGCGCCCGTGTCACGGTGACCGCTGTCGGTCCAGAACCGCCGCTCGTCGAAGGCGTAGGTGGGCAGGTCGATCCGGCCCGGACCGGGAGCGAGGCGGCTCCAGTCGAGGTCGTGTCCGGCGGCGTACAGCGCCGCCTGAGACCGCGCCAGCGCCGTTGGCCCGTCCTGATCTCGCACCAGCGACCCGACGGCGATCACGTCCCGCCCGAGTTCCTCCGCGACGGTCCGCACGGCGGCGGTCAACGACGGATGCGCGCCCAACTCCACGAAGTAGCGGACACCGTCGCCGATCATCCGCTCGACGGTGGCGGCGAAGCGCACCGTCTCGCGCGCGTTCCGGTACCAGTAGTCCGGTCCCGTCGGCGCGAGCGTCATCGGCTCGCCGGTCACCGTCGAATACCACGGGATGGTGGGCGCGTTCGCGGACAGGTCGGCCAGCTGCGCGGTCAGGTCGTCGCGGATGTCCTCGATGATCCGGCAGTGCCCGGCGAGGCCCGGCCCCGACGCACCGAGCCGGGTGTAGACGCCCGCATCGTCGAGTTCGGCGAGCAGCGCGGTGACGGCGGCCTGTTCACCGGCCACGATGGTCGATCGCCGGATGTTCACCGCGGCGATCGAGATCCGGCCGTCGTAGGCGAGCAGCCGCGCGGCCACCTCGGCCTCGGGCAACCCGATCATCGCCATCGCCGCCGGGTCGTCGATGGCCTGCATCAGGCGGCTGCGGGTGACGACGATCCGGGCGGCATCGTCGAGGTCGAGCGCACCCGCGCAGTACGCGGCGGCGATCTCGCCCTGGCTGTGCCCGAGCACCGCGTCCGGGGCGACACCCGCCGCCCGCCAGGTGGCGGCCAAGGCGGCCATGGTCGCGAACAGCACCGGCTGCACGACCGGGAAATCGACCAGATCGACGGTGGTCAGCGTGGCCAGCCGGGCGGTCAGCGACCAGCCGAGGTATGTACCGAATGCCTTGTCGCACAGCTCGAACTCGGCACGAAACGCCGCCGATTCGTCGAGCAGGTCCCGCGCCATGCCGACCCACTGCATGCCCTGCCCCGGGAAGACGAAGGCGGTCTTCGCGGTGGTCAGCACCGGACCGTCGCCCACCACGACATTCGCCGCGGTCCGGCCGTCGACCAGGTCGCGCAGCGCGCCGATCATCTCGTCCCGATCGGCGGCGACCAGCACGGCGCGGCGCTCGAACTGACTGCGTTCGGTGCTCAGCGCCCGCGACACCGACCACGGCTCGGCGCCGGGATCGGCGAGCACGAGGTCGAGCAGCCGCTCGGCCTGCCCGTGCAGCGATCGTTCGCTCCGCGCCGAGATCGGCAGCAGCGCGACCGCGGTCTCGCGGCCGGACGCGATCGGCGCGGGGCTCGGCGCGGGTTCCTCGAGAATCAGGTGCGCGTTCGTACCGCTCAGCCCGAACGCACTCACTCCGGCCCGGCGCGGCCGGTCGCCGCGTCGCCACGGGGAGGTGTGCCCGAGGACCGCGACCCCACTGCGCTCCCAATCGACATGGGGCGAGGCGACATTCACGTTCAGGGTGGCCGGAATGCGCTCGTGCTCGAGCGCGAGCACGAGCTTGATGACACTCGCCACGCCCGCCGCCGCCTGCGTGTGGCCCAGGTTCGACTTGAGCGAGCCGATCCCCAGCGGCCGCCCCGGATCCCGGCCCGGCCCGTACACCCGCGCCAGCGCCCGCGCCTCGATCGGGTCGCCCAGCGCGGTGCCCGTGCCGTGGGCTTCCACGTAGTCGATGTCGTGCGGGGTCAGCCCCGACACCCGCAGCGCCGAGCGCAGAACCTGTTCCTGTGCGGCACCATTGGGCGCGCTCAGGCCCTGGCTGCGGCCGTCCTGATTGACCGCGGACCCGCGCACGACCGCGAGCACCCGGTCACCGTCGCGGCGGGCGTCGCCCAGCCGCTTGAGCAGCACCACGCCCGCGCCTTCGGCCCACACCGTCCCATCCGCGTCGGCGGAGAACGGGGCGCACCGGCCGGTCGGGGACAGCACTCCCAACCGGCACAGCTCGATATGAGCGACCGGCGACATGAGCAGAGTGGCGCCACCCGCCAGCGCGAGATCGCACTCCCCCGCCCGCAGCGCCTGCATCGCCAGGTGCATCGCCACGATCGAGGAGGAGCACGCGGTATCCAGGGTGACGGCCGGACCGTGCAGGCCCAGCGTGTAGGAGATCCGGCCCGAGGCGACGCTCGGCGAAAGACCCGTTCCCACTTGCCCGTTCAGCTGCTCGGGCGCCGGGTCGGCAAGATATCCGGTGCTGTACACGCCCAGGTAGACGCCGGTGGCGCTGCCGTGCAAGGTCCGGGGATCACGTCCCGAACGCTCGATGGCTTCCCAGGCCAGGTGTAGCATCATCCGCTGCTGGGGGTCCATGACCCCCGCTTCGCGGGGGCCGATGCCGAAGAACGCGGCGTCGAAACGATCGATCCCGTCGACGTATCCGCCGCGGAACGTATAGGCGGTGCCGGTCGCGGTCGTGTCCGGGTTGTACAGCCCGTCGATATCCCAGCGCCCCGGCGGCACCTCACCCAGCCCGTCGGCCCCGCCGTCCAGCAGCCGCCACAGCGCCTCGGGGGAATCGGCGGCGCCGGGGAACCGGCACGACATGGCGATGATCGCGATGCCGTCGTCGTCGGTGTCCTCGGTCGCGACCGCGTCGACAGCCGGGGTCGGCACCGCCGCGTCCTCGGTCGGTCGGGCGAGGACGGTCGCGACACCGTCGATCGTGGGGTGGTCGAAGAAGAGGTTCGTGTCGATGAAGCGGCCCGCGAAGTCGGACAGGTCGACGACCAGTTCCACCAGATCCGCTGACCCCAAACCGAATTCGACCAGCGGGCGGTGCACGTCGACCCGCTCGGGATCCAGCAGGGCCTGGCGGGCGATCGCGGTCACCAGCCAGTCCCGCACCGCCTCCGCCGACAGGGCCGACGCCGGCTCGTCGACCTCGGGCTCCGCGGCGACGGCCGCTTCGACGTCGGCGATCTCGTCCTCCGGCGCGCGCATGGGACCGGCCAGCAGGGTCAGCAGTTCCCCGGACAGATAGGCCGCCCGGCACGCCGAGCGCTGGATCTTCCCGCTACTGGTCTTGAAGACGGTGCCCGGCCGGATCAGCAGGACCGCGGCCAGGGTGAGGCCGTGCTCGGTCGCCACCACGGCTCGCACAGCGCCTTCGATCGCCGACAATTCGGCGGGGTCGGTCCCGCGGACCTCCGCGACGACGACCGGCTGCTCCCCGTCCAGATCGACGGCGAACGCCGCCACACACCCCGCCCGGACCCCGCTGTGAGCCGCCTCGACGGTGACCTCGATGTCCTGCGGATAGTGATTGCGCCCGTCCACGATCACCAGATCCTTGCGCCTGCCGGTGACGAAAAGTTCACCACCGGAGAGGAATCCGAGATCACCGGTACGCAGGAACGTCGCGTCGCGCCCGGGTAGCTCGGCGCCGAAGACCTCGGCGGTGGCCGCATCGTCGCGGAAGTAGCCCGCCGCGACGCTGTCACCGGCCACCCAGATCTCGCCCTCCTCCCCCTCCGCGCGCTCGGTCCCGCTGTCCGGATCGACGATCGACAGCGAGATCCCCGGCACCGCGCGACCGACGCCGACGAGTTCGCCACCGCGCGTGGGACTTTCCGCGGCGGGCATGATCGTCGGCGCGGCGGTCGTGGACGGGGCGGTGACGATCAGCGTGGCCTCGGCCAGGCCGTAGACCGGCTGCTGGGCCGTCGCGCGGAACCCGGCACGGGCGAAGGTGTCGCTGAAGCGGCGCACCGTGCCCGCCCGCACGGGCTCGGCGCCGTTGAACGCGCACCGCCACGAACTCAGGTCCAGCTCGTCGAGTTGCTCGGGCGCGATGCGGCGCAGACACAGTTCGTAGGCGAAATTGGGTCCACCGCTGGTGTGCGCGCGATAGGTGGAGATGGCGCGCAGCCACCGTTCCGGGCGCTGCAGGAAGTGCAACGGCGACATCAGCACCGAGTGCGCGCCGCGATACACCGTGTGCAGCAGCGGCGCGATGAGTCCCATGTCGTGGTACATCGGCAGCCAGCTGGCGAACAGCGCGCCGTCGTGGTCGGCGATCCGGTCGTGGCCCAGGCCCGCGGTCAGCGCCGCCTGGTTGTGCAGCAGATTGGCGTGGGTGAGGACCACGCCGCGCGGCGCGCTGGTCGAGCCGGAGGTGTACTGCAGGAACGCCACCGAGTCCGGTCGCAGCTCCGGTTCGCGCCAGCGCAGGGCCGCCGCGCTGGGCAGGTCGTCGGTCGACAGCCACGGCACCCCGGCCAATTCCGGGATCTCGGCTCCCAGCGCCGCCGCGTCGGCGAGGATCCGGCGCGGCGCCAGCACGATGTCGACCTCAGCGTGGGCCACCATCCGCCGCAACCGCCGCAGTGACCGGTTCTCCCACTCCGGCAGCGGCGCGGGCACCGCGACCACCCCGGCGACCAGACACCCGAAGAACGCCTCGGCGAACTCGGGCCCGGCCGGATACAGCAACAGCGCCCGCCGGGGCGCGGAATCCTGGAGCACGGCGCCGATCGCGCGGGCCCGCCGCCCCAGTTCGGCATAGGACAATTCGTGCACGACACCATCGACGTCACCATTGTCCAAGAACCGATACACCACCTCGGCCGGCCGATTCTCGACCTGGGCGAACAATGTTTCGACGAAAGTGTTGAGCACGAACTACTTCCTCTGACCGTGGAACCCACTGACTGCGCCCACAATAGCGGCCACACGAGCGCTCAGCGGGCGTCGTGAACCATCGACCGCGTCATGGTGAGCCCCGATAATTGGGGGCATCGAATTTTCGACACCGCTTGGCACAACGGCATTTTCGCGGTGAGGATGGCGGGGTGTCACAGACCTCCCTCGCGCTGCGCGACCTGCCCCGACTACCCCTGCGCCGGCTCGGCGAGCTGGGCGGATTGCTGCGCCCCGGCACGCACAGTTCCCCGCTGCGGGAATTCGGCGAGCGATTCGTCGTCGATCCCCCCGGATTTCCCACGATGCTGGTCACCCACGAACCCGGTGATGTGCGCGCGCTGTTCGCCAATCACGACGACTTCTCCATCGGCCAGGTCCTGAGCCGGTTCTCGAGTCACGACGTGATGTTCGGCAAGCAGACGATGATCTTCCTCGACGGTGAAGAGCACCGGCGCGAACGCAAGCATTTCGCGCCGCCGTTCCAAACCGCCGCACTGCGTTCCTACGAGGACCTGATGGTCGACGTGGTCGAGCGCGAACTGCCGAACTGGCCGGTGGGTGAGTCCTTCGAATTCCTGACCGCGGGCTACGACCTCGCCATCGGCGTGTTGCTCGGTGTCGTCTTCGGCGAGGTCGCGCCGGAGCGCCGCGACCGCCTGCGGAACGCGGTCGCCGCGTGGTTCGGCGAGATCGAGAGCCGCGGCTTCCTCGCCGTCACCCTGATCACCCCGTTCATCGGCGGCCTGACCATCCCCTACCCGCCGCTGCGCCGCGCCCAGCGCGAGGTCGACGCCGTCATCGTCGAGGAGATCACCGCCCGCCGCGCCGCGCCCGAGCACGCGAGCGGCCGCCGTGACGTGCTGTCGCGCTACATCGGCACCGACCTCGACCAGCACGACGACCCCGCCCTGGCCCGCAATATGCGCGGCATCCTGCTCGGCGCCTACGAGACCACCGCCATCACCCTCGGCTGGATCGCCGCCATGCTGGCCGCCCATCCGGCCGCCATGGCCGAGGTCGACGCCGCCGTCGACACCGGCGACAGCGCGCGTCTGGACGACTATCTCGACGCGGTGGTCGCCGAAGTCATGCGGCTGCGCCCGGTCTCGCCGTTCACCGGCCGACGGGCGTTGCGCGACACCGAGATCAACGGCATCACCATCCCGAAGGGCGCGATCGTCATCGTGCCGATCCTGCTGATCCACGAATCCGAGCACCACTACCCCGACCCGATGACCTTCCGTCCCGAGCGGTTCCTCGACCACCGCCCGAGCACCAACACCTGGCTCACCTTCGGCGCGGGCGCGCACCGCTGCCTCGGCGCGCAGTTCGCCCTGGCCGAGGCGCGGATCCTGTTCCGCACGGTGCTCGAGCATCGCCGCATCGCGCCGATCGACGGCCCGATCGAGCCGCCGCGGCGCTATCACACCGGCTTGAGTCCCGCCGCGAACGCGCGCATCACCCTGCTCCCCCGCTGACGGCGGCGACGGCCCACCACACTAGTGTTGCCGAAAGTGTGCTGGCCGTCCGTCGGCGGCGGCGATCTCCGATGAAGGGACAGTTGTGAACCGCACCCTGCTCGTCACTTCCGTGCTCGCTCTCGCGCTTCTCGGAACCGGTTGCTCGCGCGCCGCCGACCCGGTGCCGCCCACCCCGACGACGCCGCCGCCCACCACCCCCACCGACTCCACCACCCCCGTTCCGATCCCGTCCGGCACCCACCGCAGAGAAGGCGACTCCTACGACCCGACCGACCCGAACAGCGTCTGCTTCGGCGCCAAGCCCGAACTCCCCCGCCCGTACGCGGGCTGTCCCGGTTACGACCCGAGTCAGCCGCACGGATAGTGGACGTGCGGCTCCGTAGGATCGTGCGGTGTCATCAGCTCCGCAGTTCCGGTTTCGACGTTCCCGCTTCACTCCCGCGCAGGACGCGCCGAAGCCTGCGGTGCCGACGGCGCGGGCGATCGTCGATTGCGGCGTCTACGTGGCCGGGCGGCGTCTGCCCGGCCGGTTCACCCCGGCCGCCGCGCTGGCGGAGGTGCGGCGCCGGTGCGAGGGGTTCGTCTGGGTGGGGTTGTTCGAGCCCGATGCCCGGCAGATGGGTGAGATCGCCCGGACCTTCGACCTGCATTCGCTGGCGGTCGAGGACGCGGTGAAGGGCAACCAGCGGCCGAAACTGGAGCGCTATGACGACACCCTGGTCACGGTGATGCGCACGGTCGCCTATGTCGAGCACGACATGGCGACGGTGAGCGAGATCGTCCAGACCGGCGAGATCATGGTGTTCACCGCGCCCGATTTCGTGGTCGCGGTCCGGCACGGTGAGCATTCCGGGCTGGCCGAGGTCCGGCACCGGCTGGAAGCGGATCCGCAGCGTCTGGCGCGGGGGTCGGGTGCGGTGCTGCACGCGATCACCGATCACGTCGTCGATTCCTATCTCGAGGTCGCCGGATCGGTGGAGTACGACGTCGAGCAGATCGAAGAGGAGCTGTTCACTCCGCGCAGCCGCTTGCCGATCGAATCGATCTATCAGCTCAAGCGCGAGATCGTGGAGCTGCGGCGAGCGGTGAGCCCGTTGGCCCAGCCGTTGCAGCTGCTGACCCGCCCCGAGATACCGCTGCCCAAGGAGATCCGCCGCTACCTGCGCGATGTGGCCGACCATCACACCGGTGTGGCCGAGCGGATCAACGACCTCGATGAGTCGCTGACCGCGCTGGTGGGCGCGGCGGTGGCCAAGATCGCGATCCAGCAGAGCGCCGACATGCGCCGGATCTCGGCGTTCGTGGCGATCCTGGCGGTCCCGACGATGATCGCCGGCATCTACGGGATGAACTTCGACTACATGCCGGAACTGAGGCAGACGTGGGGTTATCCGGTGGTGCTGGCGACGATGGTGGTCATCTGCCTGGCGCTGGTGGTGGTGTTCCGCCGGATCAGGTGGCTCTGAGTCTCGGCCGATCGCGTGTCAGTGGTGGTGTCAGGTGTGCGTCAGGGCGGTATCAGGACGCCCCGGCACAGTGTGTTCATCGAAGAAAACAACCGGCACCGACACCGTCGGCGCCACAACGGATTTCGAGGAGAACACCATGTCTGTCACCACCCTGACCGCCCAGGACGCCGCCACCCTGCGCACCGCCGCCTACGGCGCCGTCTCGCTGCTGGCGGCCGCGGGCGCGCCGCACAAGGCGATCTCGCACGGCTCGATCGCCCTCACGTCGGCGACCGGTCTGGTCGGTCACGTGCTGGCCGCCAAGTCCAAAGATGTTCACCTGCACGGTAAGTCGGTCGCCGAGCTCGCCGACCAGGTGTTGCCGAGCCTCACCGCGGCCGTGCGCCTGCTGGGCGAGCAGCACCCGGCCGAGGCGGCCAACTTCCGCGACACCGTCCTGACCGCCACCGAATCCGCCGCCCAGTTCGCCCAGGGTGCGCCCAGCCCCGCCGTGACCGCGATGCTGCGCAAGATCACCGCGGCCCTCGACGCCGCCTGACAGGTTCGCTGAACAGACGAAGCGCCCGCCGGACGGGTTCCCGGCGGGCGCTTCGTTCGTGTCAGGTCTTCGGCTGGGTGAGGTCGTAGAGCGTGACGCCGTCGATCTCGATGGCGTTGTAGTGTTCCGTCACCCAGGCGGTGACCCTGGATCCTGCGCTGGTGTTCGACGAGTCCGGTCCACCGCCGGATCCACCGGCAATGAAGTAGTGGATGTCGCCGTCGGCGACGTACCGCTGGAACTGCTCCAGGGTCGGCGACGGGTCGCCGCCGCTGAATCCGCCGATGGCCATGACCTCGCCATCACTGGCGAGCTGATACCCGCCCTGCGACATCGAGCCGACCGTCGCCGCGACCCATCGGTAGGAGTCGTGATCGGCGTCGAGCAAGGCCACCACCTCGTCGCTGACATCACCACCGCCGGATCCGGGGATCGTCGTGGTGCCGGATCCGGGGGTTCGATCGGCGCCGGGCATGCCACCGTCCGTGCTCGGACCGTCGCCGACAGCGCCCGGGAACCCGCCGGGACCGCCCGCGCTCCGCTCGGTCTGCGGGCCCGCGGTCGGGATCGACCCGGTGTGCGCGGTGCCGATCGTGTCGACGGTGTACGTGACGGGCCCGGCGACACCGACGAACAGCGCGGCCAGCACCGTCACCACGGCGAGGTTCGTTCGCTTCCCGGCCAGCAGCCCGGCCATCGCGAGCACCGCGGCAGCGGCGACCACCCACTTCAGCCACGGCACGAAATCCGGTGTGCGAGTGAGCAGAATCCACGCCGTGATCGCGGTCGCCGCGACGGCGGCGGCCAGGGTCAGCCGGATCCACCAGCGGTCCCGCCGCGGCCACAGCACACCGAGCCCCGCCGCGATGATCCCGGCCAGGGCCGGTGCCAGGGCGACGGTGTAGTACTCGTGGAAGATGCCGCTCATCAGGCTGAACACCACACAGGTGACCACCCCCCACAGACCGAACAGCACGAGCACGGCCCGGCGCGGATCGCTGCGGCGCGCACGCCCGCACACCACGAGGCCGGCGACCAGCAGGATCAATGCCGCGGGGATCAGCCAGGCGATCTGTCCGCCGACCGCGTCATTGAACATTCTTCCGATCCCGTTCTGCGAGAACGCACTTCCACCTCCGAAGCCGCCGGGCACGTCACCGGAGATGTCGGGCAGATTCCCGCCACCG
Organism: Nocardia sp. NPDC051833; assembly: GCF_040681225.1. Classification (NCBI taxonomy): domain Bacteria; kingdom Bacillati; phylum Actinomycetota; class Actinomycetes; order Mycobacteriales; family Nocardiaceae; genus Nocardia; species Nocardia sp. NPDC051833. The sequence continues at coordinate 470,759 of NZ_JBFAYK010000003.1, read as the reverse complement.
GATCCGCCGCCTGGGCCTTCACCGCCGCTCAGCCGGTCCAGCCCGTTGTAGCCGAGGGTGAGTTCGATGATCGAATTGTTCTCCGAGCCACCGAAATACGGTCGCTGATCGGCGGGCCAGAACTGGGCGATCAGAATCCACCAGCCCGCACCGACGACCATCGCCGCCCCGGCCGCGAACAACTGCGCGATCCGCTTGCCCAGCGCGGGTGGCCCGAACAGCAGGTAGGTCAGGGCGAGCGCGGGCAGGACCAGCAGAACCTGCAACTGCTTGGCCAGGAACCCCAGCCCGACGAACAAACCGCACCACACCAGCCAGCGCCACCGGCCGTCACTCAGCGCCCGGCTCATCGCCCACACCGCGGCCAGCATCAGCAGCACCAGCAGCGCGTCGGGGTTGTCGAACCGGAACATCAACGCCGCGACGGGGGTCACCGCCAGCAGCACACCCGCCAGCAGTCCGGCATTCGCTCCATAGTGCCGGCGCACGATCGCCCACAGCAGGGCGACCGACGCGACGCCGAGCAGCACCTGCGGCACCAGCATGCTCCAGCTGTTCATCCCGAACAGCCGCACCGACAGTTCCATCGGCCACAACGAGGCCGGGGTCTTGTCGACGGTGATGGCGTTGGACGCGTCGAGCGACCCGAAGAAGAACGCCTTCCACGACCGCGCCCCCGCTTCGACGGCAGCCGCGTAATAGGTGTTGGCCCACCCGTTGGCCGACAGGTTCCACAGGTAGGCCCCGGCGGTCCCCACCAGCAACAGGACCAAGCCGACCCACTGCGCACGTCCATCGCGGCGCACCGTGACCGGCTCGCCGAGTTCGGCACGGGTATCGAGGTGCCCGGAAGGCACGATGGCGGTAACTGACATAGCCACCACCTTGTCCCCGCCCACTACAGCCCAGCTGGGTACCGGCTGGGAGCCCGCTGTGAACCACGACGCCACCGCGCGACCACCCCGCGCGAGGCAGAACGCCGGCCCGGCACGCGGCCGGTCAGCGCATGGACCCCCTGGTCCGGCCGACCAGGTCGTGGCGGCGCAGGATCGCGTGCACCGTGGAGACGGCGGGGACGTGGTCGGTGGTGGCGCGGAGCAGCTCGGCGCGGATGCGGCGGGCGCCCCAGCCGGGGCGGGTCAGCCGGATCCGCACCACGGCCGCCTCGAGGTCCGCGGGTGAGCGGCCCGGCACGGTTTTCGGGCGACGGGAGCGCGGGGCGAGCCCATCCTCACCGTGTGCCCGGTAGCGCGCGAGATAGCTGTAGTACGTCTTGCGCGAGATCTCGTAGCGGCGGCATACCTCGGTCACCGTCAGCCGGTCCCGTTCGGGGGCCTGCAGGATCTCGAGCCACTGTCCGGAGGGAATGCTCATCGATCACACCGCATCGGCCCGGTCAGCCACCGGCGCGGGCGCGGCCGGCGGGGCGGCGTCCTCGGTGGGCGCGGCCGTGGGCTTGCCGGGGATGAACGAGGCCGCAGCGATCATGATCACCGCACCGCCCGCGATCCAGAGGTAGGCGTGCTGGAAGCCCAGCTGCGCGCCGACGGTGGTCTCCATGACCAGGGCGACCGTCGCGATACCGATCGAGGCGCCGAGCTGGTTGAGCATGTACAGCACCGAACTGCCCTGGGGCACCAGCTCCGGCGGCAGCGTGCGGTACACCGACCCGATGACCGGCGCGCCCGCCGACCCGGTGCCGACGCCGAGGGCGACCGCCGCCAGGGCCGTCCACCAGAGGTGGGTGTCCGCGTCGAAGCGGGTGAACACCAGCGAGCTCAGCAGCGCGATGGTCGCGCCGATCAGCGCGAGCCTGCGGGAGCCGAGTGAGTCGGACAACCTGCCCGCCAACGGCATCGCGATCGCGGAGCCGAGGCCGAAGGGCGCGAGCAGCAGACCGGCTTCGAAGGCGTCGAAGCCGCGCACCTGCTGGTAGTACAGCGGGATCGCGAAGATGCTGGCGAAGCTGACCAGGCCGAGCAGCGCGGCCGCGATCACACTGGCGGTGAAGCTGCGCCGCGCGAACAGCCGCAGGTCGATCAGCGGCGGTGTGAGCCTGGGGCGCAACGCGTGCACGGCGTATCCGGCCAGCAGGACGACGGCGACACCCAGCGGGAGCAGCACCGGCCAGCTCGCGGCGGTCCCGTGCTCGCCGACCGCCGACAGCGCGAGCACACCGGCGGCGACACCGGGACCGATCAACGCCACACCGAGCACGTCGAGCTTGGTGGTGGACGGTTCGGGCGGATCGGCGGGCAGGATCCGGCGCGACAGCACGAAGGCGACGATCGCGATCGGCACATTGATCAGGAACATCCAGCGCCAGTCGAAGCTGCTCAGGATGAGTCCGCCGACGATCGGGCCGAGGATCGGACCGGTCGACCCGACGATGCCCATCACGCCCATCACCCGGCCCATCCGGTTCGGGCCCGCCGCCCGCGCCAGCAGGGTGAGCATGAGCGGGTCGAGGATGCCCGCGCCGATGCCCTGGATCACCCGGAACACGATCAGGCTGTCGATGGACCAGGCCAGGCCGGAACCGATCGAGCCGAGCAGGAAGACCACCAGCCCGGACAGCCACAGGGTGCGGCCGCCGAACCGGGTCGACCGCCCACGCGCCGACCGGGATCGTGAGGGTCAGCGCGAGGAGGTAGCCGGTGGACACCCAGCCGACGGTGGCGAGCGAGGTGTCGAATCGGGCGGACAACGTGTCCACCGCGACCGCGGCCATCGAGCCGTCGAGGATGCCCATGATCCCGCCGAGCAGGATCACGGCGATCATCCGGCGCAGGGCCGGGTCGAGCCGGTCTTCCAGGGGTTGCGTCATCGATTTCTCCCGAACTGGAGCAGCGTGAATTGAACTCGCTGGTTCACTCTAATGTTCGAGCACGAACATTACAACCGGAGTACATGGAACTGAACCAGCGAGGCAATTTTCCGGTGCGGATGGGATAGACTGCGGTCGTGACTTCAGCGACGACACCGGCCGGTCAGACCACTTCGCGCGGGCGGATCGACAAGCGCCAAGCGATCCTGGACGCGGCGTTCGTCGTGTTCGCCCGGCGGGGGTACGCGCAGGCGGGCGTGCAGGAGATCGCCGAGGTGGCCGGGGTCGCCAAGCCGACCATCTACAACCACCTCAACGACAAGGAAACGCTGTTCCGGCACGCGCTGGCCGCCGTGAGCGACGCCGTGCTCGCCGAGAACCTGGCGGTGGTCGAGCGGTTGCGCACCCCGGGTGACGATCTGCGCGCCACCCTGGAAGACGTGGCATACCGGCTGATCCGGTCGTGTTGTTCGGAGCAGTCCCGATCCCTGCGCTGGCTCACCTACGGTCAGGTGGCCCAGTTCCCCGACCTGATCGATGTCGTGGTGAGCCGCACGTCCGACCAGCTCGGCGACGCGCTCGCGGATCGGCTGGCGCGGCTGGCGCTGTCGGGGCGGTTGCGCGCGAGCGATCCCGCCACCGCCGCCGAGCAATTCCTCGTGCTGATCACCGGGCCCATGGAGGGGCGGACCAGGCTGGGAACCCGCAAGGTCGCCGCCGCCGAGATGCACGCCGTCGCGACGGCGGCGGTCGACACCTTCCTGCGCGCCTACGGCACCACGGAGAACCCTTGAGCCACCGCCCTTTCCGCTTCGGCCTGGTCACCGTCGCCCCCGCCGACGCGACAGCTTGGACGTCGACCGCCCACCGGGCCGAAGACGCCGGCTTCTCGTCACTGCTGCTGCCCGAGCTGCCCGGCCCGGTACCCGCTCCGCTGACCGCGCTCGCCTGGGCGGCCGCGTCCACCACGACGCTCGAAGTCGGAACGTTCGTGCTGGCCAACGACTTCCGCAACCCATTCGTCCTCGCCAGGGAGGCCGCGACCCTGGATCTGGTGTCCGGCGGCCGGTTCCGGCTCGGGCTCGGCGCCGGTCAGACCGCGCTCGGCTACGGCGAGCTGGGTGTCGCGGTCGAGTCCGACCGGATCAGGTTCGAGCGTCTCGCCGCCTCGGTCGGGATCGTCAACGCACTGTTCCGCGGGGAACGCGTGACGGCGACCGGACCGCATTACACCAACGCCGGGACGGCGCTGCTGCCTCCGCCGCCACGCAAGGTGCCGCTGCTGATCGCGGCGGGTGGGCGCAGGGCGACCGAACTCGCCGCGGCCGAGGCCGACACCGTCGCGTTCAGCACCTTCGCCGCCGACCAGCTCGCCCGCCAGGTCGGTTGGCTCGAAACTGCCGCGGGTACACGTCTTTCCGAGATCGAACGTGGTCTGCGGTTCAGTACCCCGGCGAGCACCATCGGACCGCCGATCCCCGCCGGCGCGCCGAATCTGCTCACCGGATCGGCCACGCGGGTCGCCGATCAGCTCCACCGGCTCCGCGACGAATACGGCATCTCCTACATCGTCCTCGACGACGACGCGGCACGGGAACTCGCGCCGGTCGTCGCCCGCCTGGCGGGAACCTGATCGCTCAGGCCCCCTCGACGAGTCCGGCACCGGGAACGGCGGCCAGGAGCTGCCGGGTGTAGTCGTGGGTCGGCGCACCGAAAACCCTTTCGGTGCTGTCGATCTCGACGATCCGGCCCCGGCGCATCACCGCCACCCGATGGGCTATCCGGCGTACCACGGCGAGATCGTGCGAGATGAACAGGTAGGCCACGCCGGTAGCGGCCTGCAACTCGGCGAACAGCTCGAGGATCTGTGCTTGCACCGAGACGTCCAGTGCCGAGACGGGCTCGTCGCAGACCACCAGTTCCGGTGACAAGGCCAGCGCCCTGGCGATCGCGACGCGCTGCCGCTGCCCGCCGGAGAGTTCGGCGGGCCTGCGGTCCAGCATCGCCAGGGGCAGCGCGACCCGGTCGAGCAGCTCGCGGGCCCGCGCCGCGCGGTCGGCACGGTTGCCGATCCCGAAGACCCGCAGGGGCTCGGTGATCACGTCGCGGATGGTGAAACGCGGATCCAGTGACGCGTACGGGTTCTGGTAGATCACCTGGGCCCGGCGGCGGAAGGCCCGCAACCGCGCGCCCGTGCTCGCGGTCACCTCGTCGCCGTCGAAGACGATGCGGCCCGCCGTGGGTGGGGTCAGGCGCAGCACCATCCTGGCCGTGGTGGTCTTGCCCGAGCCGGACTCCCCCACCAGCGCCAGTGTCTCCCCGCGGCGCACGGTGAAGCTCACCTCGTCCACCGCGGGGACACTCCGCGCGCGCGGCAGCGGGAACTCCTTCACCAGATTCTCGACGGTGAGCAGCGGCGGCGCGGTGTCCGGTAGCCGGCCGGGCGGGCGGGTAGCGGCGCGTCCGGGGACGCTGCTCAGCAGCTGCCGGGTGTACGGGTCGCGGGGGTTGTCGAGGATCTCGCGGGTCGGTCCGCTCTCCACGATCCGGCCGCGCGACATCACCACGATCCGCTGGGCCCGATCGGCGGCGACGCCGAGGTCGTGGGTCACCAGCAGGACCGCGGTGCCGAGGGTTTCGGTCAGGCTCGTGATGTGGTCGAGGATGAGCCGCTGCACGGTCACGTCCAGGGCGCTGGTCGGCTCGTCGGCGACGATGAGCGCCGGATTCGCGGCGATGGCGACGGCGATGAGGGCGCGCTGGCGCATGCCACCGGACAGTTCGTGCGGGTACTGGGCGGCGCGCGTCCTCGGGTCGGGCATCCCGGCCCGCGCGAGCAGGTCCACCGCCGCGTCGGCCGCCGACCGCCGCGATGCCAGGCCGTGGATCAGCAGTACCTCGGCGACCTGTGTGCCGATGCGCTGCACCGGGTTCAGCGACACCGCCGGGTCCTGCGGGATCAGGCCGATCTGCGCGCCACGAATCGCACGCAGGTGCTTCTCGCCCGCGGTGGCGAGATCGGTGCCGCCGAACCGGATACCGCCCGCATCGATCCGGCCCGCGGCGGGCAGCAGCCCGGTGACGGCGTGCGCGGTCGAACTCTTACCCGATCCGGATTCCCCGACCAGCGCGACGATCTCGCCGGGCGCGATGTCGAAGTCCACCCCGCGCACCGCCCGCGCCCGGCCGGTGCGGGTGCGGTACGACACCGACAGCCCGCGCACTTCCAGCAGCTTCCCGGTCATCGGCGACGCTCCCATTCCCCGTCCAGTGCCCGCGCGATCCGGTTGGTCGCGAGCACGACGAACGCCACCATGAGGCCAGACATGGTCGAGATCCACCACGCGTTGGCGAGATAGTTCCGGCCGCTCGCGATCAGCGTGCCCCATTCCGGCGCCGGCGGGACCGCGCCGTAGCCGAGGAAGCTCAGCGCCGACACCGCCAGCACCGCGGTGCCGAGCTCGAGCGTCGCCAGGACGACGACAGGGCCGATCGAGTTCGGCAGCACATGGCGGCCGAGCACGGTGAACCAGCGCGCTCCGGACGACCACGCCGCCTCGACGAACACCGCCTGCCGTACCCGCAGCACCTCCGCCCGCATCACCCGGGCGAACCCGGCCACCCCCGCGACCCCCACCGCGATCGCCACCTTCACCGTGCCGTAGCCCAGCGCCGTCACCAGGGCCAGCGACAGGAACAGCGACGGAATCGACAGCAGCACATCGGCGAAACGCATGAGCGCGTCGTCGACCCACCGGCCGACGAAACCGGCGACCAGGCCGATCGCGCCGCCGACCACGAACGCGACGGCCACCGCGATCACCGTCGCCTGGAGCGACATCGCGGTGCCGTGCACGACGCGGGTGAACAGGTCGCGGCCGAGTTCGTCGGTACCGAACCAATGCTGTCCGCTCGGCGGCGCGAAGATCTCCGACGGCACGCCGAGCAGCGGGTCGCGGGCGGTGAACAGCGTCGGCCACGCCGCGGCGAGCACGACCAGCACCAGCGTCACCACCGAGAGCATCAGCCCGGGCCGGTACAGCAGGAACCGCGCGAGCCCGCTCCGGGCGGCGTCGGTGTCGTGATCGTCGTCGGCTGTCCCGGCGATGACGGGGCGGGCGACGGCCGGCGCGGTGTCGGTCACGCGTAGCTCCTCGGGCGCGCGACCACGATCCGCGGGTCGAGCAGCGGATAGATCAGGTCGACGATCAGATTCACCACGACGAAGACGAACGCGCCGAACACCACCACGCCCTGCACCAACGGAATGTCCTGCACGCTCACGGCATTCGCCATGACGCGGCCGAGACCGTTGCGCGAGAACACCGTCTCGATCACCACCGCGCCCGCCACCAGCTGCCCGACCAGCAGGCCGACGAGGGTGAGCGCGGGCAGGGACGCGTTGCGCAACGCGTGCCGCAGGTGGACCCGGATCCGGCCCGCGCCCTTGGCCCGCGCGGTCTGCACGAAGGGCGCGTCCAGGGTGCTCAGCAGGCTCTTCGCCAGCACCTGCGCGAGCAGCGCGCCGGTCGGGATCGCCAGGGTGACGGCGGGCAGCACCAGTGCGGCGGGCCCGCCGTTGCCGAAGGCCGGGAACAGCGGGATCCGGAACGACAGCAGTTGCACCAGCATCAGGCCCGCCCAGAAGGACGGGATCGAGATCGCCAACGGCGGCAGCGACAGCAGGACCTGTCGCAACCAGCGCCGCGAGGTGTAGGTGGCGGCGACCGCGAGGCCGCCGCCGAACAGCACGGCCAGGATCAGCGCCGCGCCGGTGAGCTGCAGGGTGGGCGGCAGTGCCGCGCCCATGGTGGCGGTCACCGACCGGCCGGTGGCCACCGAATCGCCGAAGTCACCGACCACCGCCCGCCCCAGATAGTCGAGGTACTGCACCACGATGGGCTGGTCGAAGCCGTACTCGGCGCGCAACGCGGCGAGTTCCTGCGGATCGACCGGCGAGGCGGTCAGTCCGCCACCCGCCATCGCCGACACCGGGTCGCCCGGCAGGAACTCCAGCACGAAGAACGACACCGTGTACGCCGCCCACAGCACCCCGACCGCCTGGGCCAGGCGGCGGATCACGTACCGTCCCACGCCGGTTCAGCTCCGCCAGGTGTCGTGCAGCCGGGTCCGGCTCGACGACTCGAAGGTCAGGCCGTGCACGGTCGGCCCCGCCGCGAGGACCGTCTCGAGCTCCACCACCGGGATCACGTAGGCGTTGCGCACGACCAGCTGCTGGGCCCGCTCCACGATCGGCTGGCGCTCGGCCTGGTCGGTCTCGGCGGCCTGGGCGGTGAGCAGCCCGTCGAGCTCGCTCGGCGGCAGCCGGTAGGCGTTGACCTGCTGGGTGGAATACAGCGTGCGCAGGCAGTCCGGGTCGGCTCGGCTCAGATCGCCGCCCCACAGACCGTCGAAGTCGCCGGAGCCGATCAGCTGCGGGAACTGGGTGACCTGGAGTTCCCTGAGCTGCAACTCCACCCCGACGGCCTTGAGCTGCTGCTGGACCAGTTCGAGCGCGGCGCGGGTGTTCTGGGAGTTGTTGAACCACACCACGTTCAGGCTCAGCCGGGCGCCGTCCTTCTGCCGGATGCCGTCGCCGCCGGGCCGCCAGCCCGCCGCGTCCAGCAGCGACGTCGACCGGGCGGCGTCGAAGGCGAGGTCCGCGGACAGATCGGTGTACCCGGGCGTGGTGTGCGAGAGGATGCCGGTCGCGGGCACCGTGCCGCTGGCGAAGACCGCCTCCACGATCTGGCGCCGATCGACGGCGGTCTGGATCGCACGGCGCACCTGCGCGTCCTGCAGGATCGGCCGGGAGTTGTTGAGCCCCAAGTTGAATACCGCACCCGGGTGCGACCGCGTCAGCAGCGAGATGCCCGCGGCCTTCAGCCCGGCCTCGTCGGCGCGGCCGAGGCCGGCGGCGACGTCGATCTGCCCGGACTGCACACTGCCCGCGCGGACCCCCGATTCGGGGATCACCGTGAACTCGATGGTGTCGAGGTAGGCCTCGCCCGTCTTGGTCCACAGCGGGGAACCCCACGCGTACCCGGCCCGCTTGGCGATCGTGATCGACTGGTTGGGCACGTACTTCGACAGCACGAAGGGCCCGGAGCCGATCACCCCGTCACTGCACCGCTGCTGCGGCGTCTTCTCGGCACTGGCCGCCGAGACCAGACCCAGCGCGGCGGTCGAGGTCGCCTGCAGGAACTGCGCGTTGGGCTGTTCGAAGGTGATCCTGGCGGTGTACTCGTCGACGACCTCGGTGCCGACATAGCCGTTGATGTAGCCCTTGGACAGGATCGCCAGCGCGCCCAGCTTCGGGATCGCGTCGAAATTCGCCTTGACCACCTGGGCGTTCACCGGGGTGCCGTCGCTGAAGGTGGCGTCGCGGCGCAGCCGGAAGGTGAACGCCCGCGCGTCGGACCCGACCTCCCAGCTCTCGGCCAGCCACGGCACCGTCTTGCCCGTCTCCGGGTCCTGGTCGGTCAGCGAATCGACGGTTTCGCGCAGCGAGTACAAGGTGTCACTGCTGCCGACCTGCTGGGGATCGACGCAGCCCGCGTCTGAGGCGACCGAGAACCGCAGCGTGCCACCGGATCTCGGCGGCCCCGCCTCGCCGCCCTGCTGCGCACCGGTGCCACACCCACCGGCGAACAGGCTCACCACCGCCGCCGACACCACGGCACGGCGAATCGACTTCTTACGAACAGCACTGCTCACGCCAGAATTCCTCTGTCTACTGCCCGGATTCACGTGGGACTCACGGCGGGCGACACGACGAAAGATTTCACACCATGAAATACTCGGTCAACAATTCGAATCACCTCGCTCGCAATACCTGGTCGCAGCGAATTCCCCGGCACGCCATCGAGCCGGTCGCGGCACCGTGCTAGTTTCGCATCGGGTCGATTACCGAAGGACGCGCCGGGTCGATGCGTCGTCGCCCGGCAGAGAAAGGACCGACGTGACCGCTGTACACGACAATCTGCTCGCCACGATCGAAGCGGAGCGGGCGATCTTCCGAACGTTCAACAAATTCTTCCGAATCGCCGACACCCAGGAGAGCGAACGGTTCAGCGAGTGCTTCACCCCCGACGCGCTGATCGAGTACCGGATCATGCCGGGCCCGCCGGTGCTGTTCCACGGCCGGGACGAGTTCACCGCGCACATGAGCCGCGTGCCGAAGTCGCAGCGGTCCCTGGTCGCCCACGTGATCGGGCAGGCCAGTATCGAATGGAATGGTGACAAACCCCTGCTCACAGCCTATGCCACGGTCTGGCACTGGTTCTCGAGCACCCCGGCCACCGATGTCGGCAGGCCGGCCGACTGGACCGTCGTCGGGCTGGTCCAGGACGAGTTCGAGCAGTACGAGGGGGAATGGCTGATCTCGCATCGCGACGTGCGTCATGTCGCGGGACGGGTCGCCGCGGGTCACGGACCGATCTGAAGAGCACCGCGCGATCGGGCCGGACTCGCTGTCGAGTCCGGCCCGATCATTGTTTTCGCCGCACCGCGGCAACACGGTCACCGAATTGTTCGGGAACATCGGTGACATTGTGTTCCGACACCTTCGGTGACATTTCCGCTGCCGATATTCCGACGCCGCCGATGACACTGTCACCCATGTTCCGACAACATTTGTGCGGCTGTCCACCGGATATCGGAATACTGCGGTCGGGACAGCCGAAACCTACGGTCGGTCCGCAGGTTTTCGGCCACGATCTTGAACGCCCCGAACCACCCGTGCGAAGGTGATTTCAGCCCGGCCCGGAAACGACGTGGCCGAGGTTTCCCGGAGGCTCCCGACCGGCCTGTGCAACGCCGCGGGGATCTGCTCCGGTTTCTGGTTCGAGCGAGAGGTGCCACGCGATGTCGGAAGTCCTGGAACTGGTCGAGCAGGTCGAGCTGCTCACCGCACGGCTCGAGACGCTCGAGACCGTCCGAGCGCTGAACACCCTGCGCCACGACCTGCCGCGCCACATCAACGAGGGCCGGTGGGCCGAGGTCGGCGAGCTGTTCAGCGCCGACGCGTTCCTCGACTACCGCCACCTCGGCCAGGCGCGCGGCCGGGAGGCCATCGCGGCCTACTTCGCCGGCCTGCCGCAGCTGATCGAGGACAACAGCCCGGCGGGGCAGGTCCTGGTCAAACAGTTCCTGCACGGGCACGACGTGGAGATCCTCGGTGACCGCGCGACGGGCGTGTCCTTCTTCGAGGAGAAGGTCGTCTTCGACACCGAAAGTTCTTTCGTGGCAGGCAAGTTCACCGACGAGTACGTCCGCGAGGACGGCCGGTGGCGGTTCGCGCGGATAGAGCTCGACCTGTACTGGGTGGTCCCGTACTCGCGCGGCTGGCAGCAGTAGCCGACGTCGGAACAACAGAGAGGCTCGTCATGCTCCAGAAGAACACGACCAAACGCATCGGCTACTGGCTGCTACATCTGCATCAGCAGTTCGACGCGGCGACCGGGACACTGCTGCGCGAGGAGCAGCTCACCCGGCGGGACTGGCAGATCCTGCACGCCCTGCAGATCGGCCTGGGGAGCGTCGCCGAACTCGACGCGGCGTTCGCGCCGTTCCTCGTCGCCGACGGCGCGCGGACCTATCAGCCGATCGTCGACGACTTCACCGGCCGCGGCTGGGTGGAGGTCGCGGAGGCGACGCTGCGGCTGACCGCCGCGGGCGAGGCCGCCCACGAGCGTGCCGAAACCCTGGTGAACGCGCACGCCGCCGAGTCGCTGCGTGGCATCACCGAGGAGGAGTTCCTCGCCGCGAACGCCGTACTGGCGACGATCGCCGACAACATCGCCACCGAGGAGGCGCCATGACCTCCCCGCACGATCGGCCATTCCGCTTCGGCCTCTGCGTCTTCACCCCGTCCACCCGCGCGGAGTGGGTCGCCAAGGTGCGCGCGGCCGAGGAACTGGGCTACGACGTCATCTCGGTGTCGGATCATCTCGGCATGCCCGCCCCGATCCCGACGCTGCTGCTGGCCGCCGAGGCGACCGAGCGGATCCGGATCGGCACGCTGGTGTTCAATACCGCCTTCTATCACCCCACGGTGCTGGCCCGCGATCTCGCGACGGTGGACCGGTACTCCGGGGGCCGGGTCGAGCTGGGACTCGGCGCGGGCTACGACCGGGCGCAGTTCGACGCGGCCGGAATCCCGTTTCCCGCTGCGGGCGAACGGGTTTCCCAGCTGGAGCGGACGGTCGCCGAGTTCCGCAAGCCGAGAGCCGAGCTCGAACCGTACGCCCGGTTCGAACAGCCCGGCGGACCGCCGATCCTGATCGCCGGGCGCGGACCCCGGCTGCTGAAGCTGGCCGCCGCGCACGCCGACATCATCGCCTTCACCGGCACCACCGAGGTCCGCGACGGCGACGGGCTCAAACTCGGTGGCATCACCGAGGTCACCGATCGGATCGAGTACGTGCGCGGGCTGCTCGGTGATCGGATCAACCAGGTGGAGTTCAACATTCCCGTCCACAAGGTGCTGCCCAAGGGTGCGACCGACGGCGTCACCGACGTCTGGCAGAACCGCCTCGACCTGACCCCTGCGGAGCTCGAGGAACTGCCGTCGCTGCTGTTCGGGACGCCCGAGGAGAACGCCGACACCCTGCGCGAGCGGCGCAAGACACTCGGCCTGACCTACTACACCGTGCTCGAACCCGAGATGGAGTCCTTCGCCCCGATCATCCAGGAAATCCGGAGGACGGCACCATGACCGACCACAGCACGGTGGACACCGGCACCGGATACGGCCGCCCGGCCCCGTCCTACGACAAACGTCTGACCGAGGTCGGTCCCGGCACTCCGATGGGCGAGGCGCTGCGCCGGTACTGGCATCCGATCGCCACCTCGGCCACGCTCACCGCCGACGTACCGCATCGCACCCGGATTCTCGGCGAGGATCTGGTCGTCTTCCGGGACGGTCAGGGCAGGGCGGGCGTGGTGTTCGAGCGGTGCGCGCACCGGGGCGCCAGCCTGTTCTTCGGCCGGGTCGAGGACGACGGGCTGCGCTGCGGCTATCACGGCTGGAAGTTCGACGTGCAGGGCCGCTGCCTGGAGCAGGCGTGCGAGCCCGATCGCGGCCGGCGCCGCGATGCCGCCCGGCAGCCGTGGTATCCGGTCGAGGAGCGCTACGGGCTGGTGTTCGCCTACCTCGGTCCGCCCGACCGCAAACCGGCGCTGCCCCGCTACGACGTCCTCGAAGATCTCGGGGAGGGCGAGCAGTACTTCGCCGAGTGGCCCTTTCCCGGGGTGTCGGTGACCGGCGCCGAGCAGGACTTCCACTGGCTGCTCATCTACGAGAACACGATCGATCCGGTGCACATCAACTGGCTGCACTCCCAGCACAGCGGCTACCAATTCCTCGGCACCGGCACGACCGGCTTTCCAGAGGACTTCTTCGATCCGTACACCCTGCCGGGCCGGGTCAGCTACGACCGCACCGAGTTCGGGGCCAAGTACAGCGTCCGGTTCCTGGACCGGGAACGCGACGGCGTGCGCACCGAGCGGGTCTGGGGCGCCGAGCTGCACCTGCCCAACGCCACGGTGCTGCCGGACTGGGTGGAGCTGACCCCGGATACCAAGGCCGACATGGTGATCTGGGCGGTGCCGATCGACGACACCCGGCATCGCGCGTTCTTCTCCATTCGCGCGCGCGATCCCGGTCGCCTGGAGCGGTTCCTGTTCGGGATCACCCAGGACGGCAAGAACTCGTGGGAGCTGAGCGACGAGGAACGTCAGCGGTCTCCCGGTGACGGTGAGATCATGACCTCCCAGGGCCCGGTCGCCCTGCACTCCGAGGAAACCCTGGCAACCACCGATCGCGGTGTGGTGCTGTTGCGCAGGCTGTTACGGACCATGATCGACGATGTGGAGGCCGGTCGCGATCCCCAGGGCGTGAGTCTGGTCGAGGAACCGGTCCGGGACACCCAGGCCGGACTGTTCACCCTCGCCGAGTCGACGCCCGAGGCGTCCGCGTCGGCGGTACCGGTGGCCGGTGTCTGACCGGGGCACGCGATGACCTGGACCGACGCGGAAGTCCGCGCCCGCACCCTGGTGACGCCCGACATCGTGGTGCTCGAGCTCGCCCCGGTCGACGGTTCCGAATTCCCCTCGTACACCGCCGGATCCCATATCGATGTCCAGCTCGGTCCCGAGACGGTCCGCCAGTACTCACTGTGCGGAACGCCCGGGCCGGGCCGGTATCGGCTGGCGGTGCTGCACGCGGCGAACTCGCGCGGCGGGTCGCAAGCGATGCACGCGCTGGCGGTGGGTGATCGGGTACGGATCTCCGCCCCGCGCAACCGCTTTCCCCTGGTGACGGCGAAGCGTCAGGTGCTGATCGCGGGCGGGATCGGAATCACGCCGCTGCTCGCCATGCTGGCCGAGCTCGAACAGGTGGGCACGGACTATGTCCTGCACTACAGCGCCCGGAGCCGTTCTCGCGCTGCCTTTCTGGACGAGCTGACCGGCAATCCCCGGGTCCGCCTCCACATCGACGACGAACACACTGCGCTCGATGTCGCCCGCGATCTGGGCGATCCGCGGTCGGGGACGGCGGTCTACGTCTGCGGGCCGGACGGGTTCATGGACTATGTGCTGGGCAAGGCCGAGGCGCTCGGGTGGCCGGGCCAGGCCCTGCACACCGAACGATTCGGTACCGATCTCGCCGCACCGGCCGGGTCCGAGGCGACCGGATTCGTCGTCCGACTGGCTTCGACCGGCGCCGAATACCCCGTCGACGAGGACCGGACCGTGCTCGATGTCCTGCTGGACAACGGTGTCGACGCGCCCTTCTCGTGTCAGCAGGGCATCTGTGGCGAATGTGTCGTGCGCGTGCTCGCCGGCGATCCCGACCATCGCGACGATGTACTCACCGACGGCGAACGGGCCGAGGGCATGTTCACGACCTGCTCGTCCCGGTCCCACTCCCCCGTCCTCGACCTGGACCTGTGAGCGCGCCGCGAAAAGGAGTGGCAGGCGACCGGTCCGCCAGGGAAGGGTTGCCGGTGTGGTGAGCAGCGAGGTGTGGGATGCCGCGAAGGCCGAGCGATACGACCGCGACTCGGCCTTCATGTTCGCGCCCGAGGTCCTCGATCCGGCGGTGCGGTTCCTGGCGGACGCGGCCGACGGCGGTGCCGCGCTGGAGTTCGCCATCGGCACCGGCCGGGTCGCGATTCCCTTGCTCGAGCAGGGCGTCGACGTGCAGGGAATCGAACTGTCCGCGCCCATGGTCGAGCAGCTCCACCGCAAGCGCCCCGACCTCCCCGTGGTCGTCGGTGACATGACCACGAGCCGGGTGCCGGGCGAATTCGCCCTGGTGTACCTGGTGTGGAACGGCCTCGGAAACCTGCTGACTCAAGCCGAGCAGGTCGAGTGTTTCCGCAATGCCGCACGACATCTCACCCCCGGCGGCAGGTTCGTCATCGAGCTGTGGGTCCCCGGCATCCGGCGGTTCCCGCCGGGTCAGACCGCGGTGCCGTTCCATGTGGGCAGTCACCACACCGGATTCGACACCTACGATCTGAGCACCCAGCAGGGCACGTCCCATCACTACCGACGCCATCCCGACGGCACGGTGACCTACGGCCACAGCGACTTCCGCTATGCCTGGCCCGCCGAGTGCGATCTGATGGCCCAGCTGGCCGGACTGTCGCCGGAGCGGCGCACCGCGGACTGGCTCGGCACGCCGTTCACCGACGACAGCGAGAGCCATGTCTCGGTCTGGCGCAAACCACCGGACCGGCACCTCGGCTAGCCCTCCGGCGTCGAGATCGCCGTCGAGGTGAGGTCGGGGGCGATGCGGCGGGAGAAGCCGGTCAGTACCTGGCCCGGGCCCAGCTCGACGAGTTCGTCGTAGCCGTCCGCGGCGGCGCGCTGGACGGTTTCCACCCAGCGGACCGGGGCCAGGAGCTGGCCGCGCAGGAGGGCACGGATTTCAGTGGGGTCGGCGACGTAGTCGGCGGTGACGGCGCTCAGGACCGGGATGCGCGGAGCGTGGAGGGCGCAGCGGTCGAGCTCGGTGCCGAATTCGTCGGCGATCTCGGCCATCAGGGGGGAATGGAACGCGCCGGCGACTCTGAGCCGCACCACTTTCGCGGCACCGGCGGCGCGGGCCAGGTCCTCGAGGTCGGCCACCGCCGCGGCGGTGCCCGAGACCACGGTCTGGGTGGGCTGGTTGTAGTTGGCCACACCGACGACCCCCGAGGTCACCTGGGCGCACAGGGTGTCGACCTGCTCGGCGGCCAGCCCGATGACCGCGCTCATCGCACCGTCGTGGCGGCGCGAGACCTCCGCCATGAGCTCGCCGCGGCGGCGCACCAGGCGCAGCACGGTGTCCTCGTCCAGGACGCCGGCGACCGCGAGGGCGGTGAACTCCCCCAGACTGTGGCCCGCGACGGCCGCCGGGGGCAGGCCCCGCTGGGCGCGGACCGCGCTGAGCGCGAGGCTGGTGGCGACGATGGCCGGCTGGGCGACATCGGTGGCCCGCAGTTGTTCGGCGGTGCCTTCGACGCACAGCCGGGTCAGTGGGAGGCCGAGGATGTCGTCGGCGCGCCGGAAGACCTCCGCGGCCGCCGGGTAGTCGGTGATCCAGGCGGCCATTCCGGGCCGCTGGGAGCCCTGGCCGGGGAACAGGGCCAGGGTCCGTCTGCCGGTACGCTGCTCGTCGGGGTGTTCTCGGAGGAAAACATCTGCGGTCATGACGGGGACCTCTCGGCTTCGACTGTGGTTGTCAGGGAATGACTTTCGCCGGGGTCGGCGGTCGGGCGACGGGTGGCGCGGAATTCCGCGCTCGCCGCGAGCACCGCGAGCAGGCCCGCGACCGCGATCACCGCCGCCGCGGGACGGTAGGCGTCGGCGGCGACCGCGATCCCGACCGCGACCGGCAGTACCAGCGCGGCACCGAACTGGACCCCGGTCTGATAGAGCGGCACTGCGATCGGGCGGAGCTCGGCGGGCACGGTCGCGGTCGACTGCATGTTCAGCGCCGCGAAGGAGAGCACGAACCCCGCCTCGATCAGCAGCAGCACCGGCAGCACATCGCCGCGATAGTCCCGGATGTCGGGCCCGGCGACCAGCAGCAGGTGACCGGCCAGGGTCGCCACCGCGCCGGCGAGGATCATCGGCGCGGTGCCGAACCGGGCGACGTAGCGTCCCGCGAACGGAACCGACACCGCCAGTGGCACACTCGCGGGCAACAGCCCGAGCGCGATCTGCCAAGTGGCCCAACCGAGCACCTCGTGCAACTGCACGGCGAACACCACCAGCAGGGCGAGATAGCCACCGTTGAGTGCCGCCGCGCCGAGCGCGGACCGCACCAGGGAACCGTTGCGCACCAACGCCTTCGACAGCCGCGGTAGCGCACCCACCGGCGCGTCGGGGATCACCCGCCACGCGGCGATCAGCAGCACGATCGCGACCGGCGCGGGAAACACGAACAGCAGGTGCCAGTTCAGTGCGGCGAGCCCACCGGAGAGCAGCAGGCCCGTGGTGAATCCGGCGGCCCCGAACACCGCGTAGACCGAGATCGCCCGGCGCTGCTGGGCACCCGCGGGGAACTCCGCGGCGATGACCGCCAACCCGGCGGGTGCGGTGAGCGCGGCGGCGGCGCCCTTCACCACCCGCGTCGCGACGAGCAGCGACAGGTCGTCGGTGAGCCCGCCGACCACCGAGGCGAGGGCGAACAACGCCATCGCGGCCAGGTAGACCCGCTTGCGTCCGAACCGGACGGCCAAGGCGGGCCCGGTCGGCAAGAGAGCAGCGAAGCCCGCGGCGAAACCGGCCAACAACCACTGGGTCTCCCACGCCGACCGGCCCAGCTCGGTGGTCAGCGCCCCGAACGCAGGCACCAGGATCGAGCCCTCGATCGCGTCGAGGATCATGTTGCCCGACAGCACCAGCAGCAGTACCCAGCGGCGCCGATCCCAGGTCGGCACCGCTGGTCGTGCGTCAGCCATGGCCGTTGCGGGCGGGAATCGGGGCGCCGGTCGTCGAGCGGCGCCCGTCGGGAATCGTCCCGGCGGCGAGCTGGAACCGCTTGTCCAGCAACGGCGGCAGCTGTTCGCTGACCAGCTCGATGTGCCGGGTCACCAGGTCGTCGGGCATTCCGGCGATGCTGGCCCAGAAGATCAGGTGCCGCACCGGCAGCCCGGCGACGCGGTCGTGGATCCGCGCGGCGGCCTGTTCGGGAGTGAGGATTTCGAGCAGGCCGAAGGATCCGTCCTCAGGGCGCTGCCGTAGCTCGTCGAGTTCCAGGGCCGGGGGCACCGGGGCGTCGGTGCCCGCCACCGACAGCTGCCGGTAGGAGTTCATCTGGTGGGCGAGGTGCGGGGCCACCCGTTCCCAGGCGGCCTCGGGGTCGTCGGCCAGCAGGATCGGCAGCAGATCGGAGACGCGAGCGGTCTCGGGGTCGTGCCCGCCCTCGATCAGTCCCTCGCGATACTGCGGGAACAGCGCGTGCGAGATGTGCAGGAACCCGATGCCGAGCCGCCCGGCCAGGCGCGCGCCACGCGGACCGTAGAACCCGCCCCACAGCGGCACCGGGTCCTGGATCGGTCCCGGCGTGATGCCGCCGGTGGCCCAGAGCCGCTGGACTTCGGCGATGGTCTCGCCGGTGCGGGCGAATCGGCGGCCGAAATCGGTGTCGAAGAGCCGGTATTCGGGCACACGGTAGCCCGCGCCGAGACCGAGCTCGAGCCGACCACCGCTGATCAGGTCGACCAGCGCCGCCTCCTCGGCGAGCTGGGCGGGTTTGCGCAGGGCGGGCAGCACCACGGCGGTGCCGATGCGTACCCGCTTCGTCCTGGCCGCCGCGGCGGCGGCGAAAGTGAGCGGTTGCGGCAGGTATCCGTCCTCGAAGAGGTGGTGCTCGGTGAACCAGACCCCGCCGGCACCACGCCGGTCGGCCTCCTCACAGAACTCGAGGGTGCGGGCGTAGTGGTCGGCCCACGGCCGCTGCCACTGGGCGGGATTGCGCAGGTCGAAAAGCAGTCCGACGTCCATTTCGGGTTCCGTTCGTCAGCGGGTGGATCCGGTCCACGCGCGGGGGTCGGTGAAGGCGGGCCGGCGTTCCAGGCGCCGCCAGCGGGCGACGGGCCTGGCGGGGGCCGGCGGTTCGGCGGCGGCGCGACGCCGGGCGAGCAGCAGCAGGAGCAGGGCGCCGAGTTCGTCCGGGTCGGCGCTGCCCTTCTCGACGCGCAGGAAGGGCACCGGGTGATCGGCGCTCATTGCGGCGGGTTCCCGTGCTTGCGGCGGGGCAGATCGGTGTCCTTGCCCGCCAGCATGGCGAAGGCGCGGATCAGCACGCCCCGGGTGTCCCGCGGGTCGATCACGTCGTCGATGAGGCCGCGCTCGGCCGCGTAGTAGGGGTGCACGAGTTCGTCGCGGTATTCGGCGATCTTGCGCTCGCGGGTGGCCGCGGGGTCGGCCGACGCCGCGATCTCGCGCCGGAACACCACGTCGGCGGCGGCCTCGGCCCCCATCACGGCGATCTCGTTGGTCGGCCAGGCCAGGGCCAGGTCGGTGCCGATCGACAGCGAGTCCATCACGATATAGGCGCCGCCGTAGGACTTGCGCAGCACCAGCGAGACGCGCGGCACCGTCGCGTTGCAGTAGGCGTAGAGCAGTTTCGCGCCACGGCGGATGATGCCCGCGTGTTCCTGCCCGACGCCGGGCAGGAATCCCGGCACATCGACCAGCGTCAGCAGCGGGATGTTGAAGGCGTCGCAGAACTGGACGAACCGCGCGCCCTTCTCGCTGGCGTCGATGTCGAGCACCCCCGCCAGGCTCAGCGGCTGGCTGGCCACCACGCCGACCACCTGTCCGTCGAGCCGGGCCAGCGCGCACACCAGGTTCGTCGCCCAGGTGGCCTGGACTTCGAAATAGTCGCCGTCGTCGACGATTTCGACCAGCACATCGCGAATGTCGTAGGGGCGGTTGCCGTCCAGCGGCACCAGCTCGGTCAGTGCCGTGGTCTGCCGGTCGGCGGGATCGGCGGTGAAGGCGACCGGCGGCAGCTCCCGGTTGTTGGCGGGCAGCATCGACAGCAGCGCGCGCACATCGGACAGGCACGACTGTTCGTCGTCGTAGACGAAGTGCGCGACCCCCGACACCGAGGCGTGGACGTCGGCGCCACCGAGTTCGTCGTGGGTCACCCGTTCGCCGGTCACGGTGCGCACCACGTCGGGTCCGGTGATGAACATCTGCGCGATATCGCGTACCACGAAGACGAAGTCGGTGAGCGCGGGCGAGTACGCGGCGCCGCCCGCGCACGGGCCGAGCATCACGCTGATCTGCGGGATCACCCCCGAGGCCCGGGTATTGCGGCGGAAGATCCCGCCGTAGCCGGCCAGCGCGGTCACGCCCTCCTGGATGCGGGCGCCCGCACCGTCGTTGAGCGAGACCAGTGGCGCGCCCGCCGCGACGGCCATGTCCATGATCTTGTGGATCTTCTGGGCGTGCGCCTCGCCCAGCGCACCGCCGAAGACGCGGAAATCGCCCGCGTAGACGAAGACCGTGCGCGCGTCCACGGTCCCCCAGCCGGTGATCACGCCGTCGGTGTAGGGCCGCCGCGCTTCCAGCCCGAAGCCGGTGGCCCGGTGCCTGCGCAGCGGCTCCACCTCGACGAACGAGCCGGGGTCGAGGAGCAGGTCGATGCGTTCGCGGGCGGTGAGTTTGCCCTTGGCGTGCTGTCGTTCGGTGGCCGCCGGATCGGGGCCGAGCCGGGCGGCGCGTTTGACGGCATCGAGTTCGTCGAGCCGGTCGGTGTACCCGGTGGGTTCGTGCACTGTCGTCATCGGATCTCCTGGGGTGTCTCGGCCGGGGCCGTGCGGTCAGCCGAGCAGTGTTCCGCCGGTGGCGTCGAGGAAGGCGCCGGTGATCCACCGGGCCTCGTCGGTGGCGAGGAAGGTGACGACATCGGCGACGTCGACCGCCGCGCCGACGCGTTTGAACGCCGAGAACTGGGCCATCTGCTCGACCGCCTCGGGGATGTCGAACACGGCGCTGCCGTTGTCGGTGATGCCGGGCGCGACGGTGTTGACGGTGATCCCGCGCGGTGCCAGGTGGCGGGCGAAGTGCAGCGTGATCTGTTCCACCGCACCCTTGGTCATCGAGTAGGCCACCTGGTCGGGGCTGGCGAATCGGGTCAGGCCGGAGGAGATGTTGACGATCCGCCCGCCTTCGGGCAGCAGTCCGAGGGCGCGCTGCACGATGAAGAACGGCGCCCGGACATTGACCGCGAAGAGCCGGTCGAAGTCTTCCGGCGTCACGTCCTCGGGGAGCACACCGGCCGGCGTGGTGATCCCGGCGTTGTTGACCAGGATGTCGAGGGTGGTCTCACCGGTGCGTTCCTTGAGTCCCTGTTCCAGGCCGAGGAACAACTCGTGCACGCCCCCCGCCTCGCCCAGGTCGGCGCGGACGGGAAAGGCACGGCCACCGTCGGTTTCGATGAATTCGACCGTCTCGCGCGCGGCAGCCTCGTTGCCCGCGTAATGCACGGCGACGAGCGCACCCTTGGCGGCGAGCTGCCGGGCGGTCGCGCGACCGATGCCACGGCTGGATCCGGTGACCAGGGCGGTCTTGTTCGTCAGGCTCATGAGGTTCTCCTTCGACGGGGGTGGTGCGGCGGCCGGGTCGCCGGGACCGGGCAGGCCGCTGATCATGCGGGCGAGATGGGAGCGGACGTCGCCGAGGCGCAGGAGCTCGGCGAACAGCTGCCGGGCGGGTTCGACCTCCGGTCCGCCCAGGAGCAGCAGGGTTTGGGCGCGGATGTTGGTCAGGGTGCGGGCGCCGACGGCGTGCCGGGTGCGGTGGTAGCCGTCGAGTCCGGCCTCGACATCGGCGCGACTGCCGATCAGTCGGCCGGACAGGTCGGCGGCGTCCTGCAGGCCGAGGTTGAGAGCTTGGCCACCGACCGGCAGCTGGCGGTGGGCGGCGTCACCGGCCAGCAGGACCCGGCCGCGCCGATACCGGGTGACCTGCTGGCTGGTGTCGTCGAACGCGTTGCGCCACAGCGGCGTTCCGTGTCCGATCGGCTCGCCGGTCACCCGCGTCCAAGCGGCGGCGATCTCCTCGAACCCGGGTTCGCCGCCGGTGCCCCGGGGTTCGGCGCCGTAGACGTGCACCATCACCCTGGTGCTGCCGTCGGGCCAGCGCGACGACACCGCCAGCCCGTGCGGGAGCCGTTCGAACCGGCGGGCCGGGATATCGATCCCGGCCACGTCGGCCCGCAGCATCTCCCTGCCGGCCGCCGCGCCCGCCAGCTCGAATTCGGCCAGGTCACGCACCGTGCTGCGTTCTCCGTCGCACCCGACGAGATAGGCGCCGCGGTGGGTGTGCCGGACGCCGTCCCCGGTGACGGTCTCGATCCGGACGAAGCCGGGGTGCGCGATCAGGGCGGTGACCCGATGTCCACGCCGCAGCACGGCCCCCGCCTCGAGCGCTCGCTCCTGCAAGACCGCTTCCAGCCGGACCTGGGGGCATTTCCACTGGCCCGAGAACCGGTGTGCCGGATCGGCTTCGGTGAGGTCGAGCCGCAACCCGCCGAAATGGCCGGGACCACCGTCGGGCAGCGGACCGAGCCGGTCGAGCACGCCACGCTCGGCGAGCACGTCCATGGTGCGGGCGTGCAGGGTGGAGGCCCGCGATTCGGTGGTGGGCGCGGCGAGCTGTTCCACCACCGTCACGCGCAGGCCCGCCTCGGCCAGGTCGCCGGCGAGCAGGAGCCCGACCGGTCCGGCGCCGACGATCAGGACGTCGGGGTCATCGTCGGGCTTCGGCATAGTTCTTGGCGTGGTTCAGCGTGGCCCGGCTGTTGCCGCCGAGCGCTTCGCGCAGGAACGTGCGGGCCTCGGGCACCCCGGCATCGGGTCCGAGGATCTCGGTGATCCGCGATTCCTCGATGATCACCGTGTGCTGCGAGGACGCGGTGGTCGTGCCGTCCGGGTTGGTCCGGAATTCCCAATAGCCGGTGTGCACGGCCATCAGGGCGGGCAGGGTGGTCTGCTTGTAGGCGATCCGCTCCCGGGGGAAGCAGATCCGTACCGATTCGGTGGTGTGGCTGGACCCGTCCTTGGTCAGGGTGTCCATCCGCAGCACCTGCACACCCGGGGTGTCCTCGGTCAGCCGCACCGAGGCCACGTGCGGCAGCCGCTCGGTCCACCGGTCCGCCTCGTTGACGAAGTCGTAGACATCGCCTGCCGCGCCGACGATCTCGACCGAGTCGACGAACGACAGGGTGAGATCGGCGGTCCGCACCGCCGACTCCACCGCGGCCTTGAGCCCGGGCAGTTCGGCGCGGCTGTTGTCGTCGACCGCCTTCTCGATCCACGCCAGGCCCTCGGGATCGTCGTCGATCGCCCGGTAGGAGTGCAGCAGCCGCAGCGCGGTGCCGTCCCCGCTCGGTTCGATGATCCAGGTGCCGCTCATCTGCGCCACGGGCGGCGCGGACACCTCCTGCCAGAAGGTGATCCGCAGCTGCACGGGGTCGAGGGCGCGACGCGAGATCCAGGTCTTGGGTTCGCCGTTGGCGGTGGCCCAGATCTGGATGCGTTCGGAGTTGCCCTCGTGTTCGAGCCGGGTCACGTACACCGACGGTGGGAACAGCCGGGGCCAGTTCTCCACCTCGGCCAGCAGGCGGTACACCTCGCCGGGCGGGGCGGCCACGGTGATGGTGTGCTCGACCTGGCGGGTGGTCTGCGTCGTCATGGGAGTCTCCTGGTGCTCGTCGGCCGGATTCAGAAGTTGCCGAGTCCGCCGCAGACGTTGAGCGCCTGCGCGGTGATGGAGGCGGCCAGATCGGACGCCAGGTAGCCGACCAGGCCGGCTACCTCTTCGGGGGTGGAGTAGCGGCCGAGCGGGATCTTGGCCTGGAACTTGGTGAGGATGGCGTCCTCGGTGGTGTCGTAGGCCGCCGCGTAGCCGGACCGGACCCGTTGCGCCATCGGCGTTTCCACGTACCCGGGGCACACCGCGTTGACGGTGATCCCGGTCGGGGCCAGCTCGTTGCCCAGGGCCTTGGTGAAGCCGACGACACCGTGCTTGGACGCCGAGTACGGCGCCCCGAGCACCACGCCCTGCTTGCCCGCGGTGGAGGCGATGTTGATGATGCGGCCGCGCTGCTTGTCCCGCATGCCGCCGGTGGTCAGCACCTCGCGGCTGGCCAGGAAGACACTGTTGAGGTTGGTCGCGATCACGTCGGACCACAGTTCCTCGGTGAGGTCGGCGGTGACACCGCCGCCGGAGCGGCCCGCGTTGTTGACCAGCACGTCCACCGGGCCGTACCGGTCGACCGCGGCCCGGACGAACGCCGAGATGTCCTCGGCCGCACGGACATCGGCGGTGGTGCCGTCCACGTCGAAGCCCTCGCCCCGCAATCGCGCGACGGTGTCGGCGACGGCTTCCTTGCTGCGGGCGCACAGGAACACCCGGTGTCCCTGGCCAGCCAGCTGACGGGCCGAGGCCAGGCCGATGCCGCTGGTGGCGCCGGTCACGAGGGCCACCTTGTCGTCGTTGGTCATGTCTGTACTCCTGTCGGGCAATCGGTGTCGCGCTCAGCTGGGCTGTGGCGCTTCGAGCAGCTGTTCGTTGACCAGGGCGACCAGGGCGCGCGGCGTGGTCACGGCGACGACCGCGTCGTCGTCGAGGGTCACGCCGAATTCGCGCTTGATCCGGCCGGTGGTCTCGAGCAGCGCCAGCGACTCGTAGCCGAGCTCTTCGAATTCGAGGTCGGCGAACTCGCCGTCGAGGCCGGGGCTGTCGCCACTGCCTTCGCGCAGGATGCGGCGCAGGTCGTCGAGGGTGAACGGGGATGTCGACACGGGGCTTTCCTTTCTCAGGGACGAAGATGATCGGGGCCGCGCACGACCATGGCGGAGTTGAACCCGCCCGCGCCGCGCGCGAGCACGAGCGCGGTGCGCACCGGGGCTTGTCTGGCCTCGCCGACCAGATCGAGTGGATAGTCCGCGGCGAGATCGGTGCCGATGGTCGGCGGGATCACGCCGTCGCGGATGGACAGGAAGGCGGCGGCCAGATCGAGCGGCGCCGCGCCCGAATACAGCCGTCCCGTCATGGTTTTCGGCGCGGTCACCGGTACGCCACGCGCGCCGAACACCGCGACCAGGGCGTCGGCCTCGATCCGGTCGAGCTCGGCGATGCCCGCGGCGTCGGCGAACACGACGTCGATCTCGGCGGGGGTGACGCCCGCGTCGGCGAGGGCGAGGTCGATCGCCCGGCGCAGTCCGGGCTCGCCCGGGCCGTCGGGTCGCGGGTCGACGGTCGCCGCGTGTCCGGCGATCTCGCCGTAGATCTGTGGCGCGTCCCGGCGCCGGGCATGCTCGGCGTCCTCGAGCACCAGCAGCGCTCCGCCCTCGCCGGGGACGTAGCCACCGGCCTGCGCGTCGAACGGCAGGTAGGCCCGCTCGGGGTCGTCGACGGTGCTCAGCCCGCCACCGGCCAGTTGCGCCACCCAGCCCCATGGGCAGATCGAGGCGTCCACGGCACCGGTCACCACCAGCGCGGTGCCGCGCCGGATCTGCCTGCGCGCCTGGGCGACCGCGTCCAGGCCGCCCGCCTGGTCACTGACCACGACGCTGCTCGGACCGCGCAGCCCGTTGCGGATGGAGATCTGTCCGCTGTTGACCGCGTAGAACCAGGCGAAGGACTGGTAGGCGCTCACGTACTCGCCGCCCTTGCTCCACAGCGCGCGCAGCTCGTTCTGCCCGAACTCGAACCCGCCCGAACTGCTGGCGGTGATCACGCCAGCGGCGTAGTCGGGCAGTTCGTCCGGCCGCACCCCGGCGTCGGCGAAGGCCCAGTCGGCGCTCACCAGCGCCAGCCGGGTCATCCGGTCGGTCTGCGGCAGCAGCCGGCCCGGCAGATGCTCCTCGGCCTCGAATCCGGTGATCTCCCCGGCCAATCGGGCGGGATAGGACTCGGGGTCGAACCGGGTGACCCGGCGGATCCCGGTCTGCCCGGCGAGGGTGGCGCGCCAGTATTCGTCCAAGCCCAGACCGGTCGGCGCGGCGACACCGAGCCCGGTCACCACCGCGGCGGTCATCGCCCGCTCCGGAACGGATCGGCCAGCACGACCGCGCTCTGGAAGCCGCCGAACCCGCTGCCCACCGACAGCACCACGTCGACCTTGTGGTCGCGGGCGGTCAGCGGTACGTAGTCCAGATCGCATTCGGGATCAGGGTTGTGCAGGTTCGCCGTCGGCGGCACCACGTCGTTGACCAGCGCCAGCACCGAGGCCGCGATCTCGATCGAGCCGATCGCGCCGAGCGAGTGTCCGACCATCGACTTGATCGAGCTCATCGGCGTGCGATAGGCGTGGTCACCGAGACTGCGCTTGACCGCGGCGGTCTCGTGCCGGTCGTTCTGTTTGGTGCCCGAGCCGTGCGCGTTGATGTAGTCGACCTCGGAGCCGTCGATCCGCGCCTGACCCAGCGCCGTGCGGATCGCCTCGGCCATCTCCTTGCCGTCCGGACGCAAGCCGGTCATGTGGAAGGCGTTGGACCGGGTGGCGTGGCCGGCCAGTTCGGCGTAGATCTTCGCTCCCCGCCTGCGCGCGCTCTCGAGTTCCTCGAGCACGAACACCGCGGCGCCCTCGCCGAGGACGAACCCGTTGCGGCTGGCGTCGAACGGGCGCGAGGCGTGTTCGGGGTCGTCGTTGCGCGGGGTCGTCGCCTTGATCGCGTCGAAGCAGGCCACGGTGATCGGGCTGATCGGCGCGTCCGTGGCACCGGCGATCATCACGTCGGCGCCGCCCTCGCGCAGGACCTCCGCGGCGTAGCCCACCGCGTCCAGACCGGAGGTGCAACCGGTGGACACTACCGTCGACGGTCCCTGCGCGCCCACGGCCCAGGCCACCTCGGTCGCGAACGAACTCGGGACGAAGTAGTTGTAGAGGTGCGGCACCGCGTAGGTGTGGTCGACCAGTTCGAGCCGCCCGCCGTCGCTGACGGTGCGGTACTCCTGGTCGAGCCCCATCGTCGCGCCGACCGCGCTGCCGATGGTGACACCGGTCCGGAACGGGTCGATGTCGTCGAATTCGAGTCCGCTGTCGGCCACCGCCTCCCTGGCACTCACCACCGCCAGCTGCGCCGCCCGGTCCATCCGCCGGATCTCCTGCGGGGTCAGGCCGTGCAGTTCCGGGTCGAAGTCGATCTCGGCGGCGACCTGGGAGCGGAACGGCGCCGGATCGAACAGCGAGATGCGCCCGGTCGCGGTGCGGCCGTTGGAGATCAGGTCCCAGAAGCTCTTGGTGCCGACCCCGCCAGGGGCGGTGACACCGACGCCGGTGATCACCACGCGGCGTTCCCCGGCGCTCATCGCGCGTTCCAGTCGTAGAAGCGGTGCGCCATGGCATCTGCCGGGGAACGCCAGGTCTTCGGGTCGTAGGCCTCGATGAACGGCTTCAGGTCCTGGCTGATCCGGACGAAGCGGTCGTCGGTCTTGGCGTCCTCGATCCGGTCGCCGCCGTCGTCGGCGTCGAAGTCCTGCAGGTGGAAGTACAGGCCGCGGTAGTGGAACAGCTGACGGCGGCGAGTGCCCATCCGGTGCGGCATCTCGGTGGTGTCGAAGTCCCGGAACAATCCGGCGACATCGCCCGCGGACGCGAGGTCCATGCGGGCCACGATCAGTGTGCTGAACATTGACTTCCCCTTCTCTGTGGTCTTCACCGGCCCGGCCCGAACCAGCGGTCCAGGGCGGTCGGCAGATCGTCGTCGGTGCCGGGAGCGACCCAGGCGACATGGCCGTCGGGCCGCACCAGCACCGCCGTGGTGCGGGCGCCGGCCTCGATCGGTTCGGTGGTGGTGGCGGTGACCACGTCGATGCGGTCGGTCCAGGGCTGGGCCCGGCGGCGCAGCGCCGGGTTGTCGGTGAGGTCGAGCAGGACACCGCGACCGGACCGCAGCAGCGCGGCCGTGTCGGTGACCTGCCCGCCGCGAACGAGCGCGCGCCGCGGCAGCCGCGCACCCAAGAGCGGGTGGGAGCCGCGGCCCACGTCGTAGCGGATGTCGAGACCGGTGACCCGCGCGGCGAGGTGCCGTTCCACCTCGGGATAGGCGACGAGTTCGCGCAGCACCTCCCGCAGCGGCCCGACCTCCTCGCCGCCGAGCAGGAACAGGCTCTGCGCCTTGGTGTTGGCCAGCAGCCGCTCCCCCACCGGATAGCGCTCCGCGTGGTAGGTGTCGAGCAGCGCCGCCGACGCCGTGCCCCGAACCACCGCGGCGAGTTTCCAGCCGAGGTTCACCGCGTCCTGGATGCCGGTGTTCATGCCCTGCCCGCCCGCGGGCAGGTGCACGTGGGCGGCGTCGCCCGCCAGCAGGACCCGGCCGCGGCGGTACTCGGTGACCAGGCGCGCGGCGTCACCGAACGCGCTCACCCACACCGGCTCCGCGTGCGAGATGTCGACGTCGGTCAGCCGCTTCCACACGTCGGCGACCTCGGCGAAATCCGGTGGGCCACTGCGCCGCCGGGGCGCGGCACCGCGTTCGCCGACGATGATGCGGTAGGTGCCGTCGGGCAGCCGGGCGCTGATCACCATGCCGCCCGCCACCTGCTGACCGATCATCCGCGGCGCGATCTCCACGCCACGCACGTCGGCGAGCAGCAGTTCGGTGGTGGCCGGGGTGCCGGGAAAGTCGAATCCGGCCGCTTTGCGCACCACACTGCGCCCGCCGTCGGCGCCGACGAGGTAGCCCGCCCGCAGCGGCGGGTGACCGTCGAGGTGCACGGTGACCCCGTCGGCGTCGCTGTCGAGCCCGACGACCTCGTGCCCGCGCCGGATGTCCGCGCCGAGTTCCCGCGCCCAGCTCTCCAGCACCGCTTCCGTCGTCGACTGCGGCACGGTCCGCGGTGCTTCCAGCGGGGCGCCGAGCACCGCGAGGTCCAGCGGGATACCGCCGAAGTGTCCGGCCGAACCCGTTTCGAGCGCGCCGAAGCGGCTCAGCAGGCCGCGCTGTTCCAGTACTTCGGCGGTGCGCAGCGTCAGCCCGATGCCGCGCGATTCCCCGGTGCGGGCGGGCAGCCGGTCGACGACGATCACGTCGACGCCGGCCAGCCGCAGTTCCCCGGCCAGGGTCAGCCCGGTCGGTCCCGCTCCGGCCACGATGACCGCAGTGTCCATGGTTTCCTCCTGAATCCCGTTCATGCCGCATGACTTCCGGAGTCGTCGAGCCGGCACAGGGTGGTGCCGGAGCTCACCGTCGTCCCGACGGTGGCGGTCAGTTCGCGCACGGTGCCCGCCCGGTGCGCGGTGATCGGTTGTTCCATCTTCATGGCCTCGATCACCGCGACGAGCTCGCCGGCGTCGACCCACTGACCTTCCGCCACAGCGACTTTCACGACGGTGCCCTGCATGGGAGCGACCAGCGCGTCGGAGGCGACAGCCCCGCGGACTCCGCCACCGCGCGCCGCCCGTGGCGTCCGGCGGGGCGCGCTACCCGGCCCGATCCGCTCGGCCGCGGGCAGGGATACCTCGACCCGGCGACCACTGATCTCCACGACGACCGTTTCCCTCGCCTGCTCCGGTTCCGCTTCGCCCCCGAGGTCCTGCGGGGCGATGCGGTTGTCGAATTCGGTCTCGATCCAGCGGGTGTGCACGGTGAACGGCGCGGTGGTGAACGCTGGGTCGTCGAGCACGGCGCGGTGGAACGGCAGCGTGGTCGGGAGGCCGTCGACGGTGAGCTCGGCGAGCACCCGTCGCGATCTGGCCACCGCCTGCTCGCGGTCGGCGCCGGTGACGATCACCTTGGCCAGCAGCGAATCCCAGGCCGGGCCGATCACGGTCCCCTCGTAGACACCGGTGTCCACCCGGACTCCCGGCCCCGAGGGCGCGGCGAACGCGGTCACCGTGCCGGGCGCGGGCAGGAATCCGCGCCCCGGGTCCTCGGCATTGATGCGGAACTCCAGCGCGTGGCCGCGCGCGGGCGGGTCGTCGTAACCGAGCGCCTCGCCGCGGGCGATCCGGAACATCTCGCGCACCAGGTCGATCCCGGTCACTTCCTCGCTCACGGGATGCTCGACCTGCAGCCGGGTGTTCACCTCGAGGAACGACAGTGTGCCGTCGCGCCCGATCAGGAATTCGCACGTGCCCGCGCCGACATAGCCCGCCCTGGACAGGATCGCCTTCGACGCCCGGTACAGCTCCGCGCGCTGCGCCTCGGTGAGGAACGGCGCCGGGGCCTCCTCGACCAGCTTCTGATGGCGGCGCTGCAGCGAGCAGTCCCGGGTCGACACCACCACGACATGCCCGAAAGCGTCTGCCAAGCACTGTGTTTCCACGTGTCGTGGCTGCTCGAGGTAGCGCTCGACGAAGCACTCGCCCCGGCCGAAGGCCGCGGTGGCCTCGCGCACGGCGGCGTCGAACAGTTCGGCGATCTCGGCGCGATCCCGCGCGACCCGCAGCCCGCGACCGCCGCCGCCGTGGGCGGCTTTGATCGCGATCGGCAGACCGTGCCGATCGGCGAAGGCCACCGCCTCGGCCGCGCCCGCGATCGGATCACGGGTGCCCGGCACGAGCGGAGCGCCGACCGCCTCGGCGAGGTGCCGGGCCGAGACCTTGTCACCGAGCGCGCGGATCGCGGCCGGCGGCGGACCGATCCAGATGAGCCCCGCGTCGAGCACCGCCTGCGCGAAATCCGCGTCCTCGGAAAGGAATCCGTAGCCGGGATGGACGGCGTCGGCTCCCGCGGCGGCCGCGGCGGCCAGCAGTTTGGCCGAGTCGAGATAGCTCGTCGCCGGCGTGTCACCGCCGAGCGCGTACGCCTCGTCCGCCAGCCGGACATGGGGTGCGTCCCGGTCGGGTTCGGCGTAGACCGCGACCGCGGTGAGTCCTTCGTCGCGGCACGCGCGCACGACGCGGACCGCGATCTCGCCTCGATTGGCGATGAGTACCTTGCGCATGGTTCCGGCTCCCTGTCGCTGCGTCGTGGTCACAGGTAGACGGTGTTGGGCGGCAGGCCGACCAGCGAGCGGCCGTACAGCTCGATGTTCACGCTGGGCGTGATCATGGCGTGCAGCGAGGTCGCGTGGATGTCGCGCTGCAAGCGCCCGATCGGGACGTCGCGCTGGATCGAGGAGCCGCCGCCGGCCTGTGCCAGGATCTCCACCGCGGCCTTGGCCTGATGAGCCACCCAGCCGATCTGCACCCGCGACCAGACCCGCTCCTGTTCGGTCCACGCCTCGTTCGCCGCTGCCTTCGCGTCGATCACGTCGGCGAAGGTGCGCGCCCGTGCCTCGGCGTCCTCGATCAGCAGCGCGGCCTCGCCGACCTGGAGGTGGGTGACCGGAGCGTCGAGCTGACTCGGATAGTCGGTGTAGGTGATCGGCCTGCCGGGCAGCCGTTCGACGAAGGCCGACAGCGCCGCCCGTGCCGCGCCGACCAGCTGTCCGGTCTGGATCGCGGTGACCGGCACCAGCACCGGCGCCGCGTACTGCGGCTTGAGCACGTTGACCGCCGACTTGGAGCGGTTCTGATAGAAGTCCTCACCGGTGATGACGCGGTGCTCGGGCACGAAGACGTTCTCGGCCACCGTGGAGACGCTGCCCGAGCCTTCCAGCCCGGAGGTGTACCAGTCGTCGACGATGCGCAGATCCGCCGTCGGCACCAGCGCGAAGATCGGCACCGGCGCGGCGCCGGGCTCGGTCGGCAGGGCCACCGTGATCTTCCACTGCGCGTGCAGCACACCGCTGTTGAAGCGCCACGTGCCGTTGAGCAACCACCCGCCGTCGACCTTCGTGGCCGTGCCGGTGGGGGCCGTGGTGCCCGAGATCCGCACGTTCGGCGTCGCGAACACCTCGTCGAGCGCCGCGTCGGGCCACAGTGCCGACATCCAGGTCAGCGAGGCATAGATCGACAGGCAGAACGCCACCGAGGTATTGCCGCGGGCGACTTCGGCGAGCACATCGACGAAATCGCGGGTGGCGGACTCGTAGCCGCCGTACTGCGCGGGCGCCTGCATCTTCAGCAGGCCGGATTCCTCGATCGCCGCGATGACATCGTCGGGCAGACGGCGGTTCTCGTCGATCCACCGGGCCCGGGAGCGCAGCAGCGGCGCCAATTTCGCGGCACGTTCGACGAGTTCCGCGCGGGACGGGTTGGCAGACATATCGATTCCTCTCGCCGAATTTCGAGAATTATTCGGCGACAACGCTGCTCACCGATCACGAGAAATCTCGCACAGGATTCGGCGGCGGTTCAAGAGCTGCGGAACGACTCTACGGTCGACCCGTAGGTTATCCCCGGGAAACCCACAGGATCACCACCGGGACTTCGCATTCGGTGCCACCGGAAACGCACGAAGGACGGCAGCCGTGCGAAACACGACTACCGTCCGAGGAATTGGACTACCGCTAAACTAGTTCATGCACACTCCCGCGAATTCATCACCCCCGCCAGTTGCCGCCGACCCGGAATGCCGAGTTTTCGGTACACATTCGACAGATGGAACTCGACGGTCCGCACAGTCAGGAACAGTTCTTCGGCGATGTCCTTGTTGGTCAGCCCCCGCAGGGCCAGGCCGGCGATCTTGCGCTCCTGTCTGGTCAGACCGGTCTCGCGGTGCTGGTTGTCCAGCGTGCCGAGCACCGAGCCCGCCCGCTGGAGCACCGGTCTGCTGCCCGCGGCGGCCGCGAGCTCGGTGGCCGCCGCGACCGCCCACCGCGATCGCGCCACATCACCTTCGAGTGCGTGCAGCTGCCCCAGGTCACACAGGGCGCCCATCAATTCGTACCGGGCCTCGGCCAGTTCCAGCAGCTCAACGGCGCGTTCGAGCGTGGCGACCGACCCGCCGTCGCGCCGTGCCATCCCGACCGCGTGCAACGCCCGCCCCACCGCGCCGGGTGACCCCCAGCGCCGGGCGGCCGCGAGTTCGTCGTCGGCCAGCGCCGCCGCCAGGTCGCAGCGCCCGAGCGCGGTGGCGACCAGCGCCGCGCGAGACCGCCACGGCACGATCGCCGGATTGGCGACATTCAGTGCGGTGAGGACCTTTCCGCAGGCCAGATAGTCCGCGAGGCTGCGCTCGAGCTCCCCTTCGGCCCGGTGCAACGCGCCGCGGGCGGCGAGCACGTGCGCGTGGTCGGGCATGGCCTCTACCGCTCTCATCCGGTCCTCGAACAGACACCGGGCACCGCGCAGGTCACCCACCTGGACCAGCGCCTCGACCAGCCAGGCCAGCGCCATTCCCCGCAGCGAGGGCGACACCCCGCGCCGCAGCAGCGGTCCCATCGCCTCGATCGCCGCGGCGGGTCTGCCGGACTGGGCGTCGATCCTGGCGCGGATCAGCGTGAGTGCCTCGACGACGCGCGGCGAGGTTTCGGTTCGGTCGGCCGACAGCAGCCGGGTGCAGTAGGCCGCGGCCTCGGCGCAGCGGTCCGCGTAGACCAGCGCCAGCAGCGCCAGCCACAGGCAGCCCGCGTCCGGCTGCCCGGATTCGGTGTCGAGCACCAGTTCCGAACGGCGGACGATGGTTTCGCGGTCCAGTACACCGCAGTGCACGAACAGCATGCTCTGCACGCCGCCGCACAGGGTGTCGGCGTCGCCGAACCGGATACGGGCCTCGCTGTGGCCGACGCCGGACAGGTAATCGATCGTGCGGGTGAGCCGGGCATCGCGCCGTTCACACCAGGTCCGCTCCGGGCGATCGCATCGGGTTCTCTCCGCGCACCCGGACATCCGGGTCGTACCGATGGACCGGAATTCCTGGCGTCCCGCCATAGAATTCACTACGCCCGGCGGCGACGTGCCGTCCGAACAGGGCACAGGATGATCGTTCATGAAGTCTCCCTGGTGCAGCAAGCCGAGCTTTCGCGGCCACGCCGTCGACAGCCGCGAAGAATTCCCACCCCTGTTTCAAAGTACCAGCGACACAGCGTCATTCACAGTGACGCTCGACATACGATTTTCATGATCTTATCTCTTGCAGATCACGATCTCGAATCGAATACTCGCACAGGCGATTACACAATCCGCCGCCAGATCGTCGATGCAAAGGCAAATGTGCTTGCAGACGAAAGTTCGCCCGCCGATAGCCGAACGAGCGCAGTTCTCGGTTCAGCGCTCGACGGCACCCACGGTCTGGGACAGGCGCGCGAGCAGGGTCGTCGTCTCGTCGAACAGCCGCGCCGCCGCGACCGGATCGAAGGCGGGCCCGCGGACGTCGAGAACCTTGCCCTGCACGATCGCGGTCAGTGGCGCGACCGGCGGATCGTCCAGCACGTCGAGGATCGGGCCGACCGCCCGCTCCACCGATTGCGCGCCCACCCGCATCGCCTCGATCCTGGCCGCCATCTCGGGGTCGTAGTCGCCGGACAGCCCCGTGTCGACCACGCCCGGATGCAGCAGCACGTACGCCACCCGGGCCGGAGCGCGGCGCGCGAACTCGATTCCCAGCAGGTCGTTGAGCTGACCGCCCTGCGACAGCGCGCGCAGGCCGTGATAGCCCTGCGCGAAACCCAGGTCACCCCAGCGGATCTGGCCGGTGCCGCTACCGGGGCCCGCCACATTGAGGATCAGCGGCCGAGGTGCGGCCGCGAGCAGGTCGAGCAGGTCGTAGCCGAGCACGAAGCGGCTCAGATAGAACAAGGCGAGGGTGTACTCGAATCCTTCCGCGGTCACCAGCCGTTCGGACCGGTAGTGCCGCGCGCACAGTACCAGTGCGTCGAGCCGGGTGACGCGCGCGCGAACCGCCGCGATCGCCGCACGCGTGGCCGCGATCGAGCTGAGGTCGGCGGCGACGAAATGCGCACGGTCCCCGCCACCGAGCGCCTCGGCCGCCGCCAGGAACTCGGCGCCCCGCACCGGGTTCCGCCCGATGACCACGACGGTGTCGCCTTTGGCCAGGCGGTCGAGAGCCGCCGCCCGCCCGAGGCCGTCGGTCCCGCCGGCGACAACAATGTGCTTCATACATTGATGCTAACGGGACGGTTCATCGATGTCATCCCGACCGTACAGTGAATTGGAACAGCGAGTTCAGTTCGAGGCCCTGATTACATTCACGGCGATCGGTGCTCTGTCCACCACTCGACGCCCCTCGCTAGGTTCGGGAGGCAGTGCCCACCAGCGCGATCGGAGGTTCACATGGGGCTCACCTTCCCCCACACCGTGTCCGTCTCCTGGCTCCGCGACCATCTCGGCGAGCCCGGCCTGCTCGTCGTGGACGCGAGCACCCGGTTCACCGTGCACGACGACGGCACCTTCTCCCTCGAGCCGGGCCGCACCGCCTACGCCGCCGCGCAGGTGCCCGGCGCGGTCTTCGCGGACCTGCTCACCGACTTCGCCGACCCCACGGCCGATCAGCCCGTCACCGCACCGGATTCGGCGCGCTTCGCCGCGGCGGCGGGCGCCCTGGGCATCGGTGACGGCGTGCGCGTCGTCGTCTACGACCAGGACGACGGCATGTGGGCCACCCGCTTCTGGTGGCAGCTGCGCCTGGAGGGTTTCGACGACGTCGCCGTCCTCGACGGCGGACTCCCGGCCTGGCAGACCACGGGCGGCGAGGTCTCGAGCTTCCCCGTCCCACCGACCCCGGTCACCTTCACCCCGCGCCGGCGGCCGGGTCTCCTCCGATCCACCGCCGAGGTGCGGGCCGCCATCGACGACGACGGCTCCGTTCTCGTCGGCGTCCTGGACCCCGCCGTCTACCGCGGCGACACCGAGGTGTTCGCCCGCCCCGGACACATCCCCGCGAGCATCAACCTCCCGATCGACCGGATCCGCGACCCACGGACCGGCACCCTGCGCCCCCTGGCGGAACTCCGGACCCTGTTCGCCACCGCGGGCCTGCTGGATTCCACGATCACCCCCGTCACCTACTGCGGCGGCGGGGTCGCCGCCACCGCCGTCGCCCACGCCCTGGCCCTGCTCGGCCGCGACGACGTCGCCGTCTACGACGGCTCCCTCACCGCCTGGACCGCCGACCCCACCCTTCCACTCACCCTGGGCGACCAGCCTGGATAACCGCTGCGATCACACTGTGATTCGCCTCGCTCCCAGGCTCCTCCCAGCGATCGTCCAGGGTTCCTGGAGGTTCAGCGGAAACGATGGCCGTCGGCCGTCCGGCTGATCGAGACAGAGCGGGAGAATCATGTACAGGAAGCGCGTGGCGATCGGTGCCGCGCTCAGCGTCGGCCATCTGCTCGTGCTGGTTCCGGCGACGGCTACGGTGCCCGCGCGCGAGAAGACCTATGACGCGCCGGGTGGGATCGAGTACACCGTGGGGCACGGTGATGTCGCCGCTCGGTCGGTCGGAGCGCTCAACGGGATGCCCACCAATCGGGAGGCATTTCTCGATATCACCGGGTACGGGCGGGTCACCGGGCCGGGGACGGGCACGGTCGAGGCGGGGTATCTCGTGGCGTGCGCGGCCGATATCGATGTCGAGGTGAAGCTGGAGGGACGACTCGGATTCGACGCGGGCGCCAACGCCACGCTCGACGTCGGCCTGACCTCCCTTGACCCGGGTGTCGAGCTCGGCGTCGGGCCGAACGTCTCCGGTGGACTCGGCATCGAACTGTCGGTCGCACCGGGCAAGATCGTCAAGATCTCCGTAGGCGAGCAGGCCCTGCGTCCGGACGCGACCGGCTATGTCCACAGCCGCGACTTCCACCTGGTTGTCACCAATTGCGCTGGGCCACTGACTGTTCGGCCCTACACCAGTATCACCACCCACTCTCTCGATGTGACCGGCACCGGCGCGGTCTTCGCCGACCCGATCACCCTCTGACCGGCACGTCCGCGCACCTAGGGTTCCGGGTGATCGCAACCGTTCACGGAACGCAGGCAACCACCTAGATTTCGGTCTCGTGACCAGCGCGCTCCTCGATCGATGCGGTCCGGCACGGCCGGCGATCACTGTCCGCGGCTTCGGCGCGGGTGGTTTCCCGTCGCGTCCGCTGGGTGGCATCGGGTGACCGCCCCCGCCGACGTCCACCGCGTCGCGATCGTGACCGGTGCCGCTTCCGGAATAGGCCGCGCCACAGTCGAACTCTTCGCCGAACGTGGACATGACGTGGTGGCGGTGGATGTCGCCGAGCGCGGGCTCGCCGATCTCGGCGACGGCATCGTGACGCTCGCCGGAGACATCGCCGCGGCGGCGGTCAATCAGGCGGCTGTCGATACGGCGCTCAGCCGGTTCGGGCGGCTCGACACGATCGTGCTCAATGCCGGGATCGGGGGTACCCCACCGCTGGAATCCCCGGACGCGGTGGGCCGGGCCGATCGCATTCTCGACGTGAACCTGCTCGGCCCGGTCCACGGCCTCCGGGCCGCACTGCCCGCCCTGCGCGACTCCCGCGGCTCGGCGGTGTTCACCGCCTCGGTCGCCGGTCTGCGCGGCGATACCGGAAATTGGGCGTACAACGCGTCCAAGGGCGCGTTGATCAATCTCGTCCGCGCGTTCGCGCTCGACTATGCCGCACAGGGGATCCGGATCAACGCGATCGCACCGGGTCTCACCCGCACCGGCATCACCGCCGGCGTCCACCAGGACCACGCCGTGCTCTCCGCACTGGAGCGCCGAATTCCCCTGGGCCGCCTCGCCGAACCCCGCGAACAGGCCGAGGCGATCTGGTTCCTCGCCTCACCCGCCGCGAGCTACATCACCGGCACCACCCTCGTGGTCGACGGCGGGCTCGACGCCGATCTCGGCATCCTCCCGCTACCCGGCCTGGCACGCTGATCGACAGCAGAACGAATCGTCATTGCCCGGCCTCATCGGCCGAACAGCTCGACCCCGACCGCAAACGGAGGAGCGCACATATGACAGCGGAAGACTGGCGGCACAACGGTGTTCGGGTGATCAAGGCGGATCAGCTGGATGCGAACACGGCCCAGACACCGGGGATGGACCGGGCTGCGGCGATCGATGCCGCGCGGGTGGGGGCGCGGCAGATCTGGGCGGGGACGGTCACGATCCATCCGGATGCCAAGACCGGGGCGCATCATCACGGTGCGCTGGAGAGTGTCATCTATGTGGTGCGGGGGCGGGCGCGGATGCGCTGGGGTGAGCGGCTGGAGTTCGTCGCCGAGGCCGGGCCGGGGGATTTCATCTTCGTGCCGCCGTATGTCCCGCACCAGGAGATCAACGCGAGCACCGATGAACCCCTGGAGTGCGTGCTGGTGCGCAGCGACAGCGAAGCGGTGGTCGTCAATCTCGATATCGAGCCGATCGAGAAGCCGGAAACCGTGCACTGGGTCGACCCGATCCACCGTCACCCGTAGGCGATCGCACGGACCGCCAGGGACCGGGGCATCACCCGGCGGTCGGCCTCACACCGCCGGATCGGTGACCCGGAACGGCGCGAGCACCGTGGTGACCAGGTTCAACGCGACGCGCACCGCATGGTCGGCATCGCCGTCGGCCAGCCCGAGCAGTGGGTCCAATCCCTGGACGTGCGGCGCCAGCGCCAGATGCGGGAGCATCAGCAGGAGCAGGGCCAGCAGGGCGTCGAGGTCGGCGTCGCGGCGGATCACACCGGTGTCGACCGCGCGTTCCAGCAGCGGACGCAGGACCGCCAGGTAATGCTTGTTGACAGCCTCCCGGACCGCCGTGCGGGCGACCGGATCGGGCTCGAGATTGGCCGCGGCGGTCATCGCGCGTTCGAGCGGGTGGTCGTAGAAGTACCGCACCCAGGTCGTCACCAGACTCTCGAACGCGCCGACGAAGTCGGTATCCCACGGCAGTTCCGCCGCGGCCGCATCAATGGTCGCATGGATCCGTTCGCTGGACTGTTCGGCCAGGTAGACATACATATCCGCCTTGTCGGCGAAGTACTGGAACAGGCTGCCCTTGGCGACGCCCGCCTCCCGGCAGATGGTGTTGAGACTGCCGCCGCTGAACCCCCGCGCGGCGAACTCGGCCTCGGCGGCGGCCACCACGGCGGCGCGGCGGGCGGGCGCGAGCCGGTCCCATGTCCCTGTCGGCATCACTGCTCTCCTCTGCCCGCGGGCCCTTGACGGTGTGACCTCTTCGATCGTACAGTGACCAGTGGTCATATGACCACTGGTCACAAAGGAGTGTGCATCATGTTCGACCCCTCCAAGGGCGCCCGAGTGTGCGTGATCGGCGCGGGTTCGGCCGGCATCGCCGCGGTGAAGGTGCTGGCCGAACGCGGCCTGGACGTGGATTGTTACGAGCTGTCCGACCGGGTCGGCGGCAACTGGGTGTGGGGCAACAGCAACGGGGTCTCGGCCGCGTACAAGTCGCTGCACATCAACACCTCGCGGCAGCGGATGGAATTCAGCGACTTCCCGATGCCCGCGCACCTGCCCGACTTCGCGCGCCACGATCAGATCGCGCAGTACTTCGCCGACTACGTCACGCACTTCCGGTTCGGCGACCGCATCCGGTTCCACACCGGCGTCACCCATGTCGCCCCGCGCAACGACGGCACCTTCGACGTGACCCTGTCCACCGGCGAGATCGTCTGCTACGACGCGGTTCTCGTCGCCAACGGCCACCACTGGGATCCGCGCCTGCCCGAGCCGATGTTCCCCGGCGCGAGCGAATTCCGCGGGGAGATCATGCACTCCCACGCCTACACCGACGAAGCCCAGCTGACCGGCAAGCGCGTCGTCGTGCTCGGCATGGGCAATTCGGCGATGGACATCGCCGTCGACGCCTCGTATCACGCCGCGCAGACCCATCTTTCGGCTCGCAGCGGCGTCCACGTCATCCCGAAGTACGTGTGGGGGCGTCCCTACGACCGGATCGGCGGGGCGGAATGGATCCCCTCGTTCCTGCGCTGGCCGCTGGCCCGGCGGCTGATGGCCGCGGCGACCGGCCCGATGTCCCGCTACGGCCTGCCGGAGCCGGACCACAAGTTCGCCCAGGCGCATCCGACCATGTCCAGCCGCATCCTGGACCGGCTCGCGCACGGCGCGATCACCCCGGTGCCCACCATCGACCGGTTCGACGGCGACGAGGTCGTCTTCGCCGACGGCCGCCGCGTCGCCGCCGACCTGGTGGTGTTCTGCACCGGCTACAAGATCAGCTTCCCGTTCTTCGACCCCGGATTCCTCGACCCCTCCGGCGACAATCGAATCGGCCTGTACCGCAGGCTCTTCCATCCCGATGTCCCCGGCCTGTACTTCATCGGCCTGGTGCAGCCGCTGGGCGCGATCATGCCGATCGCCGAACGCCAGGCGCACCTGGTGGCCGACCACCTGCACGGCGTCTACCACCTGCCCGACCGCCGGGCGATGGATCGGGAGATCACCGCGCATCGGCGGGGGCTGGAACGTCGCTACGTGGCGTCGAAGCGGCACACCATCCAGGTCGACTTCGACGACTACATGCGCGATCTTCGCCTGGAGCGGCAGCGCGGAGCCGCTCGCCCCGCCGGATTGTCGGGCGCCGACTACCCGACCGCGTCCGTGCCCGCACGCCGCCAGCGCGAGCTCGAGGTGGCGGCGCGATGAGCATCGAACATCTGCGTTTCCCGTCCGTCGGCGGCGAATACTGCGCCGCGACGCTGTACCTGCCCGAGGGCGAGCGCCCGCCGGTGATCGTGATGGCGCACGGCCTCGGCGCGATCCGCGCCATGGGCCTGGCCGCCTACGCCGAACGATTCACGGCCGCGGGCTACGCGTGCCTGGTGTTCGACTACCGGTACTTCGGAGACAGCGAAGGCACACCACGGCACCTGCTCTCGACCACCGAACAGCGGGCCGATTGGGCCGCCGCCCTCACTTTCGCGCGGCAGCTGCCCCAGGTGGACGGCGACCGCATCGTGGCCTGGGGCACGTCCTTCGGCGGGGGTCACGTCATCTACACCGCCGCGCAACGACCGGCCGGCCTCGTGGCCGCGATCGCGCAGTGCCCGTTCACCGACGGCGTGGCCTCCACTCTGGCCGTCCATCCGGTCAGCTCGGTGAAGGCGACCGTCGCCTGGCTGCGCGATGTCGTCGGTACCCGCGCCGGCCGCGCGCCCCATATGATCGCCACCGCCGGACCTGTCCGCGGCACGGCGCTGATGACCGCACCCGACGCCGAGTCCGGCTATCTGGAGCTGGTCCCGCCCGGCGCGGACTTCCGTAACGAGGTCGCCGCCCGGGTCGTGCTGGACATCCTCACCGACCGGCCCGGACGCCTCACCGCCGACATCCGGGTCCCCATCCTGTTCTCGGTGTGCGAGACGGACTCGGTCGCCCCGGCCGGGCCGACACTGCGCTACGCCGCCCACGCGCCGTTCGGCGAGACCCGGACGTATCCCGACGGGCACTTCGACATCTACCGCGGCGACGCCTTCGAACGCGTCGTCACCGATCAGCTCGACTTCCTGCGGCGGCAGGTGCCGACCGCCCGCCTCGACGAAGGAGAATCGATTCCATGACCGGACGCATCGTCCTGCTCGGCGCCACCGGCTACACCGGCGACCTGGTGCTCGGCGCACTGCGGCGCCGCGGTGCCCGACCCGTGCTCGCGGGCCGCGACCGGACCGCGCTGCACGCACTCGCCGAGCGGTCCGGCGGTCTCGATCTGGCGGTCGCCGACGTCACCGACGCCGGGAGCGTCGCCGCGCTGATCGGGCAGGGCGATGTCCTCGTCACCACGGTCGGCCCGTTCGAACGGTTCGGCCACACCGTGGCCCGTGCGGCCGCCGAGGCCGGTGCCCACTACATCGATTCCACCGGCGAGGTCGGTTTCGTGCGGGACCTGCACCGCGACCTCGACGACCGGGCCCGGCGGACCGGATCGGTGATGCTCCCCGCCTTCGGCTACGACTACGTCCCCGGAATCCTCGCCGGGTCACTCGCCGCCGCGGACCACCCGAGCCCGGTGCGCTCGCTCGACATCGGCTACTTCGCCACCGGACCGCTGTGGCGGGGCCTGAGCCAGGGCACCCGGACCACCATGCGCGACGGCTTGTCGCTGCCGACCGCCCGCTGGCGGGACGCGCGACTGGTCGAGGAACGCAGCGCCTCGTCCACCCGGGCCTTCACCGTCCGCGGGCAGCGCAAACGCGCCTTCCTGGTCTCGGGCACCGAGGTACTCCACCTGCCCGCGGCGTTCCCGTCGCTCGAGAACGTCACCGTCTACAACGGCTGGTTCCCCGCCCTGAGCCGCCCGGCGACGGTGCTGTCCGCGGCGACCGCGGCCGCCCTGCGCGTGCCCGGTGGGCGCGCCCTGATCGATACGCTGACCCGCCCGGTCATCGGCCCCGCCGGTGGGCCCGACGCCACCGAACGCGCCCGCACCAGAACGCATGTCGTCGCGGTCGCGTCGTCGGCGTCGGGCCCCGCGACCGAGGTCCATGTCGAAGGTCCGAGCATCTACGACCTCACCGGCGAGCTCATCGCCTGGGCCGCGACGCGCCTCGCCGAGGGCGCCTCGTCCACCGCGGGTGTGGTCGGCCCCGTCGATGCCTTCGGACTGCGGGAACTGCGGGAGGGCTGTGCCGAGACCGGTCTCGTCGTGGTCTGAGCCGGGTGCGGGCACACTGAGGGGGATGAGATCCGAGGTGACCACCCGCCGCACGCGACCGCGCAACCGTCGCACGATCATCCTCGACGCCGCGTTCGACGCCTTCGCGCACGACGGATATCACGACACCTCGATGGCGA
Organism: Nocardia sp. NPDC051833; assembly: GCF_040681225.1. Lineage (NCBI taxonomy): Bacteria > Bacillati > Actinomycetota > Actinomycetes > Mycobacteriales > Nocardiaceae > Nocardia > Nocardia sp. NPDC051833. Next base: position 428,361 of record NZ_JBFAYK010000003.1, on the reverse strand, counting down.
TGGTCGCCGCCAGGGTGGGTATCTCCCCCGGAGCCCTCTACCGGCATTTCGACAGCAAGCAGCACCTCCTCGGCCAGTGTCTGCTCGCCGGATTGGACGACGCGCTGGCCCGGCTCGAGACCGCCTACCGACGGTCCCCCGCCGACGACGCGGTGGTCGTCGAGCTGGTCCAGGTGGCGCTGGACCGCCGCGGTCTGCCCCGGCTGTGGCAGCTCGAGTTCCGGCACCTGCACCCCACCGACCGGGTCGCGGTGCTGCTGCGCGCCGCCCGCCTGACGGAGTACCTGCGCCGCACCGTGCGGACGCGACGACCGGAACTGCGAGCCGCCGACGTGGAATTGCTGAGCTGGGCGGCCTTCTCGGTCGCGGCGAGCCCGGCCTACCACCGGCTCGAGCTGCCCCCGCCGGTCGCGGCGCGGGTGCTCGTCGCGACCGCGCGCGAGGTCCTCGCGATCGACCTCCCGGCGAACGGGGCGCGCGCCGCGCATGTTCGCGCGCACTGGGCGGCCAGCGATCGCCCAGGGCTCGACCGCACGGTGCGCCGCGAACGCATCCTCGCCGCGGCCGCGCATCTGTTCACCGACCACGGCTTCCCCGGCGTGAGCATCGACGACATCGGCGCCGCCGTCGGCATCACCGGCCCGGCCGTCTACCACCACTTCGACAGCAAGGCGCAACTGCTCGACGAGATCGTGCGCAGGCACGACGAGTGGGTCCATCTGCTGGTCTCCCGCGCGCTGACGCACGGCCGTGATCCCGGGGAGACGCTGCGGACCCTCACCCGCAACTTCGCCCGGTTCGGCGTCGACGAACCCGATTTGCTCGCCATCACGGTCAGCCAGACCCGCTACCTGCCGTCGGCCGCCGAACGCCGGTACCGGCAGGTCCGCCAGGACGGCATCGGCCGCTGGGCGCGCTTGCTGCGGGCGCTCCGTCCCGAGGTGGCCCCGCCCGTGGCGCGGATGCTCATCCGCGCGGTCACCACCGTGGTCATCGAAGCGGTCCGCAACCCACGGCTGGCCGGGCGTCCGGATCTGGTCGAGGCGCTGGTCGCGGTGGCCGAGCGGATTCAGGCCGTCCCGCTGGAGCCCGCACGACCCGGAAAGTGATTCACGCCACTCACCGGACGTTGACCGGTGGCCGCCGACGTCCGGCTACCAGCTACTGGGCCCACCGCCCCCGCGCACCCCGTTTTAGCCACCGTTCACTTAGCGTTGCCCGCCGCGCTGCCGTGCCGCACAGTGGCCGCGGGAGCCGCACCGCCGCCCCCCATCCCTCCGGACGCGTCGCGTCCCCGGCCCACCGAGAAGGCAACGTTCGTGAGTCATTACAAGAGCAACGTGCGAGACCTCGAGTTCAACCTGTTCGAGGTGTACGGACTCGAAACCGTCCTCGCGGCAGGCACTTTCGGTGATATGGACGCGGATACCGCGCGCTCGGTGCTCAGTGAGGCGGCCCGGCTCGCCGAGGGTCCGGTCGCGGCGCCGTACGCCGAGGCCGACCGCACACCCCCGACATTCGACCCGGCCACGCACACGGTGTCACTGCCGGACTCGTTCAAGCGCGCCGTCCGCGCCTGGTACGACGCGGAGTGGTGGCGCCTTGGCAAGTCCGAGGCGATCGGCGGCGTGCCCGCGCCCGCGATCCTGGAGTGGGCGGTCACCGAGTTCGTCCTCGGTGCCCAGCCCGCCGCGCACATGTACAGCATGGGTCCGGTGATGGCCGACATCCTCGACCGCGTCGGCAACGACCAGCAGCGCGCCTGGGCCCAGATCATCGTGGAGCGTGGCTGGGGCGCGACGATGGTGCTGACCGAGCCGGACGCGGGCTCCGACGTCGGCGCGGGCCGCACCAAGGCGATCGCGCAGGAAGACGGCTCCTGGCACATCGAGGGCGTCAAGCGCTTCATCACCTCCGCCGACTCCGACGACCTGTTCGGCAACATCGTGCACCTGGTCCTCGCCCGTCCGGAAGGCGCCGGTCCCGGCACCAAGGGCCTGTCGCTGTTCTTCGTCCCGAAGTTCCACTTCGACTCCGCCACCGGCGAACTCGGTGATCGCAACGGGGTGTTCGTCACCAACGTCGAGCACAAGATGGGCATCAAGGCCTCGGCCACCTGTGAACTCACCTTCGGCGGCCACGGCGTGCCCGCCAAGGGCTGGCTCGTCGGCGACGCGCACAACGGCATCGCGCAGATGTTCGAGGTCATCGAGAACGCTCGCATGATGGTCGGCACCAAGGCCATCGCGACCCTGTCGACCGGTTACCTGAACGCGCTGGAGTACGCCAAGACCCGCGTCCAGGGCGCCGACCTGACCCAGATGACCGACAAGACCGCACCGCGCGTCACGATCCTGCACCATCCCGACGTGCGTCGTTCGCTGCTGCTGCAGAAGGCCTACGCCGAGGGCCTGCGGTCGGTCTACCTGTTCACCGCCGCGCACAAGGATCCCGAAGTGGCACAGCATGTCTCGGGTGCCGACGGCGAGCTGGCCGCGCGCGTGAACGATCTGCTGCTCCCGATCGTCAAGGGTGTCGGCTCCGAGCGCGCCTACCAGTACCTGACCGACTCGCTGCAGACCTTCGGTGGCTCCGGCTTCCTGCAGGACTACCCGATCGAGCAGTACATCCGCGACGCGAAGATCGACTCGCTGTACGAGGGCACCACCGCCATCCAGGCGCAGGACTTCTTCTTCCGCAAGATCGCGCGTGACCGCGGTGTGGCCCTGGCCCACGTGGCGGGCCAGATCCAGAAGTTCATCGACGCCGACTCCGCCACCGAACGACTGAAAGGCGAGCGCAAGCTGCTCGCCACCGCGCTCGAGGACGTCCAGACCATGGCCGCCACCCTGACCGGCCACCTGATGGGCGCCCAGGAGCAGCCGACCGAGCTGTACAAGGTCGGCCTGGGTTCGGTCCGCTTCCTGATGGCGGTCGGCGACCTGTTCATCGGCTGGCGCCTGCTGGTCAACGCCGAGATCGCCCTCGCGGCTCTCGACGGCACGACCGGCGAGCGGGACTTCTACGCGGGGAAGGTCGCCGTCGCCGCGTTCTTCGCTCGCGAGGTCCTGCCCCGGCTCACCGCCGACCGCGCGGTCGTGGCGAGCCTGACCGACGACGCCATGACCATCCCCGAAGCCGCGTTCTGATCCGAGCAGGCACCGCGACGAGACATCGGGTCTCGCCGCGGTGCCGATCCTCGCGGCGAGTTCCCCGGAACCACTGACCGATCGTCGGTAGCTTGGTGCCGACAGCACAGGGGCTCCCGTCCGAGACGGCCGCCCCGGAGAGGACGACCGTGCGCTCGACCCTGATCTCCCGCCGGGATCTGGACTTCCTGCTCTACGAGTGGCTGCGCGTGGCGGAGCTGACCGCGGCCCCGCGGTTCGCCGAACACTCCAAGCAGACCTTCGACGGCTTCCTCGAGCTGTGCGAGGACATCGCGACGCGCTACTTCGCCCCGCACAACAAGCGCAACGACAGCAACGAGCCCACCTTCGACGGCGCGACGGTCACCATGATCCCGGAGGTGGGCGCCGCGGTCGAGGCGTTCACCAAGGCCAACCTCGTCGGCGCGAGCATGGATGAGGAGCTCGGCGGGCTGCAGCTGCCCGCGACCGTGCAGGCCGCGGGTATGAGCTGGTTCCAGGCCGCCAATGTCGGCACCACCGCCTATGTGTTCCTGACCATCGGCAACGCGAATCTGATCGCGGCCCACGGCAGCGCCGACCAGATCGCGCGGTTCGTCCGCCCGATGATCGAGGGCACCGCCACCGGCACCATGTGCCTGTCCGAACCCCAGGCCGGGAGTTCGCTGGCCGACATCGTCACCCGCGCCGAGCCGCAGGACGACGGCACCTACCGGCTGTTCGGGTCCAAGATGTGGATCTCCGGCGGCGATCACGAACTGACCGAGAACATCGTGCATCTGGTGCTGGCGAAGATCCCGGGCGGCCCCGCGGGCACCAAGGGCATCTCGCTGTTCATCGTGCCGAAGTTCCTCGTCGCCGAGGACGGGTCACGCGGCGAACGCAACGACGTCGTCCTGGCCGGGCTCAACCACAAGATGGGCTATCGCGGCACCACCAACACCGTCCTCAATTTCGGCGAGGGCCGCCACACGCCGGACGGCACGCCCGGCGCGGTCGGCTACCTCGTCGGCGAGCCGCACCGCGGTCTGTCCTACATGTTCACGATGATGAACGAGGCCCGCCTCGGCGTCGGCCTCGGCGCCACCGCGCTCGGCTACACCGGCTACCTGAAGTCCGTCGAGTACGCGCGCACCCGCCACCAGGGCCGTGCCCTCACCACCAGGGACCCGGCCACCGCGCAGATCCCGATCATCGAACACCCCGACGTCAAGCGAATGCTGCTGGCGCAGAAGGCCTACAGCGAGGGCGCGCTGGCGCTGCTGCTGTACTGCAACCGGCTCATCGATCTCGAGCGCACAGACACCGATCCCGAGGCCGCTCGCGCGCACACCCGGCTGCTGGAGATCCTCACCGGCGTGGCCAAGAGCTGGCCGTCGCAGTGGTGTCTGGAAGCCAACAATCTGGCCATCCAGGTCCACGGCGGCTACGGCTACACCCGCGAATACGACGTCGAGCAGCACTACCGCGACAACCGCCTCAATCCCATCCACGAGGGCACGCACGGCATCCAGGGCCTGGATCTACTGGGCCGCAAGGTGATCCAGCACGACGGCGCGTCGTTGCTCCTGCTGACCGAACACATCGCGGCCACCGTGTCCGCCGCAGGCGCGGCAGGCGGACAGCCCGGCGCGCACGCCGAGCTCCTCGACACCGCCTGGCAGCGCCTGCTCACCGTCACCGCCGCCATGTTCGCCGCGGGCGACCCGGCCGCGGCCATGGCCAACGCCGCCGTCTACCTCGAGGCGTTCGGACACCTCGTCCTCGCCTGGATCTGGCTCGAACAGGAACTGGCGACCGTCGGCAAGGACGGCGACTTCTACGACGGCAAGCGCGCGGCCGCCCGCTACTACTTCCGCTACGAACTACCCAAGACCGCACCCCAGCTCGACCTGCTCGCCGCGCTGGACCGCACGACCCTCGACACCGACGAGAACTGGTTCTGACCCGGCAGGTCACCCCCGCAGGCGCAGGACCGCGAGGACTCGGCGGTGATGGGTGTCCGACGGTGGCAGGTCGAGTTTGGTGAAGATGTTGCCGATGTGCTTCTCGACCGCGCGTTCGGTGACAGTGAGGGCGGCGGCGATCGCGTTGTTGGTCAGGCCCTGGGCCATCAGTTCGAGCACCTCGCGCTCGCGGGGCGTGAGCCGGGTCAGGCTGTCCTGCTGCCGGGAGGCGCCCATCAGCTGTTTCACCACCTCCGGGTCGAGCGCGGTGCCGCCGGTCGCGACCCGGTGCAGGGCGTCGACGAAATCGGCGACGTCCGCGACCCGATCCTTGAGCAGGTAGCCGACACCGCCCGCGCCCGCTGCGAGAAGTTCTGTCGCGTACCGGGTTTCGATCCATTGGGAGAAGACGAGCACACCGATGTCCGGGTAGGCGCGGCGCAGTTCGATCGCCGCAAGCAGTCCCTCGTCGGTGAAGGTGGGTGGCATCCGCACGTCCACCACCGTGACATCGGGCCGGTGCGCCCCGACCACCTCGGACAGCGACATCGCGTCACCGACCATCGCCACCACCTCGTGGCCGCGTTCGGTGAGCAGGCCGGCCAGACCGTCCCGCAGGATCGCGCTGTCCTCGGCGATCACCACTCGCAGCGGCCCCGGCGTGCTCACCGCGGACCCGTCATCGGCAACACCATGGCCACCACGGTAGGCCCACCGGCGGGACTGTCGACAGTGAGTGTGCCGTCGACGGCGTGGGCACGGGCGGCGAGACCGGCCAGCCCGCTGCCACCCGCCGCGCCGGACCCGGACGGGCACGCGCCACCGATCCCGTTGTCGCGCACGGTAATCACGAGCGAGCGCAGACTGGCGGGCAGCACCGTGACGGTGACCTCCGTCGCCCGCGCGTGTTTGACCACGTTGGTGAGCAGTTCGGCGACCGAGAAATAGCCGATGGCCTCGACCGCGGGGCTCGGCCGCCGCGGCAGGTGGACGCGCAGGTCGACCGGCACCGCGCAGCGGGCGGTGAGCGTCTCCAGGGCGGGCCCGAGGCCGAGTTCGAGTGCGGGCGGGTGGATGCCGCGGACCAGTTCGCGCAGCTCGGTCAGCGCCTCCTTCGCACCGGCGCGGGCCTCCGCGATGAGATCGCCGGGGTCCCCGCCGGTGGCCAGGCGTTCCTCGGCCCGGCCCAGGGCCATCGCGATGGTGACCAGCCGTGCCTGGGTGCCGTCGTGCAGGTCGCGCTCGACCCGGCGCAGCGTCGCGGCGGCGTCGTCGACCGCGGCCCGCCTGCTCGCGCGCAGCTCGGCCAGCTGCCGGTCCCGCGATGTCGCGGCCAGCAGGTGCGTGATCAGCATCCCGTGCACCCAGCAGACACCGCGGATCAGCCACGGCACCGCGAAACACAGCGCGATGCCGATGCCGGACACGGCCAGCGCCCTGGGCCAGGTGTCGACATAGAACGAACCGAACTGCACGAGACTGTGCCGCTCGATGCCGTTCTCGTCCACCTGGACCGGGTCGACCAGCAGCCACGGAATCGGCGAGATCGCGGTGAAGGCGACCATCGCGGTCACGACGAGCACCACGTAGCCGACCACCACACCCAGCACGGACTGCGCGAGCAGGAACAGCGTGGCCCGCCAGCTCACCCGGTCGGTGAACGCGCTCTTCAGGAAGCCGATCAGGCCCGGTCCGCGGACGAACGCCGGTGGCGCCTCGACCCGGACATCGAGCAGCGCCCTGCCGAGCCGACGGTAGATCCGTCCCCACACCCGGCCGCCGAGCAGGATCAGCGCCAGCAGCGGGATGCCGACGAGGAAGATCGACGTGTACAGCCCGCCGCCGACACCGAAGAACAGGTAGCACACGGCCACACAGCCGAGCACGAACGACAGGATCAGATAGCCGAGCTCCTTCCAGGTCCGGAGCTGGAAGGGCGCCCGCGCGATGGCGGCGAGCACCCCGCCGCGGGGGCGCGCTGGCTCGCGAAGGCCGTCGAGGACCGCGGTCTGCTCGCCGGAACCACTGATGACCAGGGTCGGCTCGGTTGGTGGGTGGGTCATGACTCCCATGGTTGTCGAGGCGGGCCGGGATCTCGATGGAGCTGCCCACCGGGTCGGTGGTGTAGCAGGCACCACCTTCCCACCAGGTCGGCATCGCGGCAGCCACCGCCGCCGGAAGGGTCGGCGGCGCGCCTGTTCACAGCGCGGCCCGCGCGAACGATGATCACCGCATGAGCACCCTGTGGTTCGTCGTCGTCCTGGTCGCCGGGATTCTCGCCGCACTCGCGATCGTCTCGATCCCGGTCGTCGTGTGGCTGCGGCGACGCGAGGCGCGCGTCACCGAGGAGCTGACCCGCGACCTGCGCGGCGACACCGTCGTGCGCGGACCGGAGCGGGCCCTCTACCGGGGCGCGACCGCGCCGGGATTCCCGACCGTGAAGGGCAACGGCGTCGTCGCGCTCACCGCCACCTCGCTGCGGTTCCGGCCGTACGTCGGAACGGCTTTCGACGTGCCGGTGGCCGAGATCGTGTCCGCACACGAGACGAAGGTCTTCCAGGGCGCGGTGACCGGCGGCCGCACCCACCTGGTCGTCGACACCCGAGCGGGCGAGATCGGCTTCTTCGTCGAGGACAACGCGGCGTGGCTGCGGGCGATCGAGCGGGTGGCCGGGTGAGATCCCGGCGTCCTCGCGCCGCTGTGGCATCATGAACTAGAACGAGTTCTAGAAATGTCGAGGAGGCCGCCGTGGGACCTGCGCGATCGGTGCGGACGGGGCCTTTCGTCGTGCCCGCCGTCGACGAGATTCCCGGCGGACGGATGCTCGATCTGCCCGGCCGCGGCCGGACCTATGTCGTGGACATCCCGGGACCGGTCGGCGCCCCCGTCCTGATCCTGCTGCACGGCACCGCCTGCACGGCGGCCCTGAACTGGTTTCCGGCACTGGAGACCCTGAGCGCGCGGTACCGCGTGGTGCTGTTCGATCAGCGCTGGCACGGGCGCGGAATCCAGTCGGCCCGATTCCGGCTCGACGACTGCGCCGACGACGTGGTCGCGGTCGCCGACGCGCTCGGCCTGGACCGCTTCGTCTGCGTCGGTTATTCGCTCGGCGGCATCGTCTCCCTGCTCACCGCCCACCGGCATCCGGACCGGGTGGCCGGGCTGGTGCTCTGCGCGACGCCGTATCGCTTCCAGGAGAAGTGGCGTGAGCGGGCATTCCATCGCGGCTTCGCCGGCGTCGCCGAGGCGCTGGGTGACTATCCGTATCGCCGGGCCCGGCGGCTCCTGCGCGCGCTGCCGGAACTGCCGGACGCGCTGGTGCCGGGGCACCTACGACAGTGGGCGATGGGCGAATTCCGCAGTACGAGCGGATGGGCGCTGGCGCCGGTGCTGGCCGAGATCGGAACCTTCGACGCCACCCCGTGGCTGCCGGAATTGCGGGTGCCGACCGCGGTGGTCATCACGACCAAGGACCGGGCGATCCCGGTGTATCGGCAGATCGAGCTCGCCGCCGCGATTCCCGGGTCGAGCGTGCATCCGGTCGCGGCGGGTCATGCGGCGTGCGCTGTCGCACCGGACCGGTTCGTGCCGGTACTGGCCGACGCGTGCCGGGCGGCGACCGCGCGGCGGTAGTCGACGACCCTGTTCGACGCCGGTGGCGAACAGGGCGGACATGCGGAGTGGGCGATCAGCCCCTGGCGCGGGCCGCGGCCAGCAGTTCGTCGATCACGGCGGGCACCGCGTCGGCCAGCGCGCCGACATCGGGCACCAGGTCACGACAGGCGATGAAGCCGAAATCGAGGTCGCCGCAGTTCGACAGCACAGTGACGGTGAGCCCGGCGCCGTGGAAGACCGGCCCGAACGGATACATGCCGTCCACCCGGACACCGAGGAAGTACAGCGGCATCGGCGGACCGGGCACGTTCGAGACCACCAGGTTGTGCACCACCGGATGCCGTTCAGCCAGCTTCAGCGACGAATAGACACGCGAGGCGAGGCGGAAGGTGTTGGGCGGGGCGTACTTCGACCAGTCCTGGAGGAAGTCGGCACCGATCAGATCGTGCTCGGCCTTGGCGTCCCGGTTGGCGACGGCCAGCATCTCCAGCCGCTCGACCGGATCGGCGATATCGGTGCCGAGCCGGCAGAACAGCGTCGAGACCTTGTTGATTCCCTCGGTGTGCCGGGTGGACTCGTGCACCGACACCGGCACCGAGGCGACCAGCGAGCGATCAGGCAGCTCATCGTGATCGGCCAGGTAGCGGCGCAACACACCACCGACCACGGTGAGCACGACATCGTTCACCTTCACCCCGAACGCGGCCTTGATCTCCTTGATCACGCCGAGATCGGTCTTGGTGAACGAGACCGCCCTGGTCGCGGTGACGGCCTGATTGAACGGCGTGCGCGGCGCGGAGAACGGCAGGGCCATCCCCGCTTCGTTGTTCCGCCGCCGTTGCGCGAAACCCGCCACCATGCCGAGAGTCTTGGGCACCATGCCGAGCATCCCGACCCTGGCGGGAAAGCGGACCGCGGCGCGCGCGATGAGCTCGAGATCGCCGGGCACCGGTTCCGGGTGCCACGGTTCAGGTTCCGGCCTGCTGAGCCCCGGCTCCAGATCGCACAGGTGCATCATCATGTTGGTGCCGGTGATGCCGTCGACGGCCGAATGGTGGTACTTGCAGACCACCGCGACCTTGCCGTCGTCGAGCCCCTCCACCACCGACATCTCCCACAGCGGCCGGTTCTGATCCATCGGCGTACTCGCTACCTCGCCGATGAGCGCGGCCAGACCGGCCTGCCCGCCCGGCTCCGGCAGCTCGACGCGCCGGATGTGGTTGTCGATGTCGAACTCGGGGTCGTCCACCCAGAGCGGATGGTCGAGGTTGAACGGCACCGGGTGGACCCGGCGGCGCATATGCGGGATGAGGGGCAGGCGCCTGCGGAGCTCGTCGCGCAGATGGTCGAACGAATACGGCCCGTCGGCCGGATCCAGAATCAGCAGGGCACACACGTGTAGATGCTGGGTATCGGTCTCCAGATAGAGGAAACTGGCATCCAATCCAGTAAGTCGTTCCATAGCCGAACCCTACTAGAACACGTTCTAATTTCGCTGTCTCGCGCGGCCGAAATAGACGACTCTCACACTGATTACAGCGGCAGCCCCTGCTCGAGCAGATCGACCGCCTCCAGTACCAGCCGGTAGACATCGTCGCCGGGTTCGTAGGCGCTGTTGGCGATGTGGAACATCACCCCGCCCGCAGCGGCGATGAACACGCGCAGCCGCGGGTTGTCCGGCTCGACGCCGAGGTAGTCGGCGAAGAACTCCACGGCCTCGGAGATGGCCCGATCGGATTCGATCTGATACGCCGTCCGCAGGGCCGGTTCGGCGTGGATCAGCTTCATCCGCTCGGGATTGGCCGTCCACGGGTCCTCGAGGGCGAGTCGATAGAGTTCGCGGAGAACAGCGCGGAGCAGATCGAAGTGGTTGAGCCCCCGTGGCAGCGCGGCGATCGCGGCTTCTCGTTCGTCGGCGAGGTCGTCGTGGATGACCACCTGCTCCTTGGACGCGAAGTAGCGGAAGAAGGTGGTGTGCGAGACGTCGGCTTCCTTGGCGATCTGCTCGACCGTCGTGCTCGCGTACCCCTGCTGCTCGAACAGGCGCATCGCGGCCTCGCGGATCGCGGTTCGCGTGCGCATCTTGTGCTTCTCACGCAGCCCGACCCGACGCCCCGGGCTCGTGCCCGGGGTCGTCGCGTTCGTCATCTCGGCTCCTTCATCGGCGGTGCCTCGGTCAGCTCCTCACTTCGACGAGTTCGGCCGCGTCGTCGGCCGCCGCGGGGATACCGCGGTTGCGCACGGCGCCGCCTTCGATGTCGAAGTTCGGCACGAGCCTATCGAGCCACGTCGGCAGGCCCCATGCCCGGTCACCGAGCATCGCGACGACGGCGGGTACCACCATCATCCGAATGATGAAGGCATCGAAGAACACCGCGATGCCCAGTGCGAAGCCCAGCATCTTCATCGTGGTGTCGGGGGCGAGCATGAACGCCGCGAAGACGCTGACCATGATGATCGCCGCCGAGGTCACCACGCGCGCACCGTGCCGATAACCGGCGACGATGGCGTCCTTGGCGGACATGCCGTGGATGTACTCCTCCCGCATGCGTGTCATCAGGAACACCTGATAGTCCATCGCGAGGCCGAACACCACCCCGATCAGGAAGATCGGCAGGAACGACACGATCGGCTGGGTGTTGTCGATGAGGCCGAGCGCGCCCTCCTGGAAGATGGCGACGGTGGCGCCGAAGGTCGCCAGGACCGAGAAGACGAAGCCGAGGGTGCCGATCAGCGGAACCCAGATCGACCGGAACACCGCGATCATGATCAGGAACGCCAGGCCGACGACCACGACCAGATACGGCAGCAGCGCGCGGTCGAGTTTGGCCGACAGGTCCGACACGATCGCGGTCTGGCCGCCGACATGTAGTTCCGCGCCCACCCGCTCGGCGGCCGGTGCGTAGTCGCGGATCCGCTCCATCAGATCGTGCGTCGCCTGATCCGCGGGCGCGCTGGTGGGGATCACCATGATCAGCGCGGTGTCCGCGTCCAGGTTCGGCTGCGCGGCGCCGTTGCCGGTCCAGGTCAGCGTGTCGACATTGGCGACATCGGGCAGGGTCTTGATGTAGGCCACGCTCGCGTCGGCCGCCGTGCGCACGTCACCGTCGTCGTGGTGAACCGTGACCAGCAGCGGGCCGTTGATGCCCTGGCCGAAACCGCGCTGCAGCAACGTCATCGCACGCGCCTCGTCCGGGGTGTTCATCGTCATCGCCAGTTCGAGCTTGCTCATCGGCAGCGCCGCCAGCACCAGCACCGCCAAGCCCGCGAAGACGAACGGCAGCGGCCTGCGGACCACCATCCGCCCGAACTTCACCCCGGTGGTCTCCGCGGTCTCCGACTGCTCGGCGTGCTTGATCCACGGGATCCGCGGCGTGAACGCGAAACGGCCCACCGCACCGAGGATCGCCGGGATCAGCGTCAGCGCGGCCAGCACCGCGATGGCCACCGCGACCGCGGCGCCGATGCCCATCTGGGTGATCAGCGGGATACCGATCACCGTCAGCGCGACGACGGCGATGATCACGGTCAGCCCGGCGAAGACGACCGCAGAGCCGGCCGTGCCGACCGCGCGCCCGGCGGCGTCGGCGGGGACGCCGCCACGGGCCAGCTCACTACGATATCGCGACACGATGAACAGCGCGTAGTCGATCGACACCGCTATGCCCAGCATCGTGACGATGCCGGTCGCGCTCTGGTTGACGCTGATGAACTCCGAGCTCAGGGTCACCAGCAGGATCGTGATCAACACCCCGACCACGCCGGTGACCAGCGGGATGAACGCGGCGACCAGCGCACCGAAGGCCACGATCATCACCACGAAGGCGAGCGCGAAACCGATCAGCTCCGCCTTGCCCGGTTCCTCCATGATCTGCATCAGCGAGCCGGTGGCCTCCACCTGCAGTCCGTCACCGTTGTGCCGGTCGAGGATGTCCTGGAGTTCGTGTTTCTGATCCGACTTCAGATCCAGTACGTCGATGTTCTGGCGGACCTGGATGAGGCCGACTTTGCCGTTGTCGCCCAGCACCGACGCCGCCAGCGCGGGCTCGACCTGGGCGACCAGCACCGGGTCGACGACAGTGGCCGGATCGGTCAGCTCGGGCAGGGTCCGCAGGTCCGCCACCAGGGCGTCGATCTGCGCCGTGTGGTTCGCGATCCCGTCCTCGGCCGCGACGAGCACACTCGTCGAGGCCTTCATCTGCTGCTCCATGACCTCGGGGAAGTACTTCTCCACCTGGCTCGTCGCCGTGCCGGAGTCCGTTCCGGGCAGGTCGAAGTCCTTGGCGAACTTCGGGTTCAGCGCACCGACCAGCCCGGCCACCGCCGTCGCGGCGATCAGCCAGGCGGCGATCACCTGCCATTTGTGCCGGAACGAGTACCGGCCGAGCCGGTACAACCATGACGCCATCGCACTTCCTCCACTCCCGGGCCGTCCGCCGACCACCGCGTGCACGAATCTGTTAGTGACTACCACTTGTTAGTCACTAACAAGATAGCGCTTCCGCGGTAGGGGGCGGCTATGACGGCTGTCACCCACGACCGGGTAACGCACTACTCTGTTCGACCGCACCGGTTTGCCGGACAATTGCCCCATCGGACGGAATCGCGTCCACCTCGAAGGAGGGAGCAGAGCATGTCTCCCCGCAGCGAACACTCCGGCGAAGCGGCGGCGGACGCCGCGACGATGACGTGCGATGTGTGCGTCGTCGGTGCGGGCGCCGCCGGGCTCAACGCGCTGTATGTCGCGAGTCGCTATCTGAGCCGCGACCACCGTGTCGTGCTGGTCGACAGTCGGAAACGGGTGGGCGGCATGTGGACCGACACCTATCCGTACGTGCGCTTGCATCAGCCGCACGGCATGTTCACCGCGGGCGACATCCCGTGGACCCTCGGTCAGGACCGTTCCTATCTGGCGACCAAGGACGAGGTGCTCGACCATCTCGAACACTGCCTGGCCGAGATCGAGCAGCGCGTGCACGTCGACGAGCTCTTCGGCTGGACGATGACCGCGCAGGACGAGTCGGCGGGCACCGTCCGGATCACCTGCGAGTCCGCGGACGGCCGCTCGGTCGTGATCGACACGCGGCGGCTGATCAAGGCCTACGGCTTCCGCATCGCCCCGAACACACCGCTCACCCTGTCCAGCACGCGGGTCAGGTCGGTGTCACCCGATGACTGCGATCTGCGCGGCGACGGCCTGCGCGCCAGTGCCGATCCCGTCTGGATCATCGGCGGCGGCAAGACCGCCATGGACACCGCCTACGAACTGGTCACCGCACAGCCCGGTCGCGAGGTGAATCTGGTCGCCGGTAGGGGCACCTTCTTCCACAGCCGCGAGAAGTTCTTCCCCGGGGGCACCCGGCGATGGTGGGGCGGTGCGCTGCCCAGCGCTCTGCTCCGCGAGGTCAACCGGCGATTCGACGGCAGTAACGAGGCCGCCGTCTGGGACTGGCATCGCACGACGTTCGGCACCGCGGTGACACCCGAGGCCGGAAATTTCCTGCTGGGCATCCTGTCGGAAGCCGAAGCGGCGACGATCGCCGCGGGATTGCGCACGGTGGTCATGGACTATCTCGTGGACGCCGTCGACGACGGCGACGACACCCGCCTCGTCTTCCGCGGCGGCACGTCCACGTCCATCCAGCCCGGCAGCTGGGTGGTGAACTGCACCGGTTACGTCATGCGCCACGAGTATCCCTACGAGCCGTACATGTCGAACGACGGCGCCGTCCTGTCCATCCAGCCGCGCTCGGCCACGCTCTACCTGACCACAATGATCGCGTATTTCCTGACCCACCTGATGTTCCTGGACCGGATCTCCGACACTCCGCTCTACGAACTCGACGTCCAGGACCTCCTCGACAAGTCGAAAACAGTTGTCCCGTACGCACTGTTCACCCTCACCCAGTACAACGTGAGCCGCATCTACGACAGCGTCCCGAACGCGATCTTCCGGGACTGCGGACTCGACCTCGATCGCTGGTATCCCCTCCCCCGTCGCATGGCGGCCATGGCCCGGTTCGCCCTCACTCACCACCGCGAACGCGAGCACCTGCGCCGGTCCCTGGACACCATCCGCACCCGATTCGACGTCCGGTGCGGGCCATTGGATCACGTGCACGAGCACACCGGCGTGGTCCGGGTCGCTACCCCGGACGGCCGCGAGCCCTAGGGTGCGCGGTAGGTCGAAGCGTCGGTGGTGAATTCGGCGTGGCCGAGCCGCGCCAGGTACCGATCGATCTTGCGCACAAGGCGAGCGTCCGCGATCGACCTCGTCGCGGGGATGCGCAGCAGCAGGCGGTACGTGGCCAGACGGCAGCCCGCGTAGGCGAAGGCGACCGTCGCGCGGAGTCTGTCGGCGGCCGTCACCTCGATCCCCATGGCAGCGGCTCGTTCGGTGCTGCCGGACAGCACCGCCTGTACGAAGAAGACCTTGGCGGCGCTGCGTTCCACGCGGTCGTGCAGCCGGCTGGCGAGACCGCGATCAGGCTCGGTGTAGGCCGCCATGGTCGCGCGGACGAGCGCACCGCAGGTCGTGTCGTCGTAGGCCCGGCGCAGGGTGGCCTGCCGGGTGGCCAGAACATCGACGATCTCGCGAGGCGTGGCCGGGAGCAGATCCTCGGGCAGGCCGAGCAGATAGCAACGGTAGCGGGCGAATTCGACCTGGGCCCGTTCGGCGGGGGTGAAGTGGTCGCGGCCCCGGTCGAGGACCCGCAGGGCCAGCAGCATGGTCGGAATGAGTCCGGCGGGCATCTGATCCGATTGCGGGATCGGGATGCCGTACACCGCGGCGTCCCAGTCGCGACGCAGGATGTTGAACCGGACCATCGAATGCATGAGCCGGACCTTGGCCGCCGCCCGGAATCCGACACCGTGCCGGGCCAAAGCGCCGGGCAGGGTGGTGCAGGCGAAGAACGACGCGGTCTCCGTCATCCGCCGTCCGGCGGTCCTGGTGCCGAGTGACCCGGTGATCGCCATCGGCAGCGCCGCATAGGAATTCATGAAGGTGCCGACGAACGACCCGCGGATCAGGAACGGCATGAGGTGCGCGGTCATGTTCCGTTCGATCCGGGCGCCCTCCTCGACCAGAGCCATGTCGAGCCAGGTGGGGATCCGCTCCATCTCCGCGAGGAGCGCGATCAGCTCGGCGGGCGGATGCTCGATGCTGCCGATCCCGTCGGCGCACGCCTGGTCGAGCATCTCGACCAGGCGCCGGAAGCCGTACTCGGGCATGAGCGCCGCGTAGGCATCGGCGGCGAGATCGCCGAGCATCGTGTACGCCTCGATGGTGGCGACACGGTCGCTGTCGGCGAGCAGTCGTGGCCGCAGGGACGCCAGTTCGGCGCGGATCGCGGTCTCGGCGTCCGGCGCGTCGGTGAATCGTTCCGGGCGCCGGGTGAAGTCGATGGCGCCGTACATGCCGGGCAGCAGGAACTTCTGCTGGGCGATCCGTGCACGGATCTCGGCCGGAGCGGTGGTCATTGGGCGTGAACCTTTCGAAGGGGCGGTGGACGCCACGGGCATTCCTCGCTACAGCTCGTCGAGGAATGTCCGCAGCGCGACCGCGAAGACGTCGTTGTCGTCGCCGGCGACCATGTGCCCGGCGCCGCTGATATCGGCGACCACGGCGTGCGGGATCAGCCGGTGCAGCAGCGCGACCCCACTGTCGGTGGCGATATCGGAGGCCGTGCCGCGAATCAGCAGGGTGGGCACTGCGATACGCTGCGCCGCCCGTTCCAGCCGTCGTTGCAGCCCCTGGGCCGTCACCTCGCGGCGGACCTGGAAGAACGCCGGATCCCAGTGCCAGTACCACCGGCCGTCCGCGCCGCGGCGCACGTTCTTTCGCAGGCCGTCCGGGGTGGCGGGCGTGCGACGGTGCGGGTTGTAGGCCGAGACGGCACGGGCCACCTCGTCGAGATCACCGAATCCGTTCGGCGCACCGGTCACGAAGCGATGGACCCGGCTGACCCCGTCCGGCTCGACCTTCGGTGTGACATCGACCAGCACCAGCGCCGCCGCCAGTCCCGGATCGGCGGCCAGGGCCAGCAGGGCGGCGATCCCACCCATCGACGCACCGACCAGCACCGGTCGGCCCACACCGGTGCGCCACCGCACCTGCGCGACGACGTCGGCGAGGTCGCCGGTGAGATCGTCGAACGAGTACTCCGCTGCGGTGGACCAGTCGCTGTCGCCGTGGCCCCTGGCGTCGAAGGTCGCGACGGTATGGCCGTGGCGATGCAGGTCGGCGGCCGTGCGCCGCCACGAGTGCCGGGTCTGGCCGCCGCCGTGCGCCAGCACGACCGCCGCGCGGCCCGACCCGCCCCACAGGTCGCCCGCGAGGCGGCCCGCGCCACCGGTGAAGGCGACCCCGGTGGTGTCGGCGTCCCTCGTCGCGCTCATCGCCCGGCTCCGATCACTCGCGTCGAGACGCGCGGTGCGCGGTGAGCTGCCGAATCGCGGTTCATCCGCTACTCCCCCGCCCGCAGGATGTGGACGGCGCAGACCGCGCCGAGGCCGACCATGTGCGCCAGCCCGGTGCGCGCGCCACGGTGCTGGCGGGGTCCGGCCTCGCCGCGGAGCTGGGTGGTGACCTCACCGATCTGACCGACCCCGGTGGGACCGATCGGATGCCCCGCCCCCAGCAGTCCGCCGGACGGGCTGACCGCCACCCGGCCGCCGAGGTCGAACTCACCCCGCGCCAGGGCAGCCGCGGCTTTGCCTTCCTCGACCAGCCCCATCGCTTCGACGTACTGCAGTTCTTCGATCGTGAACGCGTCGTGGAGTTCGACCACGTCCAGATCCTCCGGCTCGATCCCCGCCTGGTCGTAGGCGGAGCACACCGTCGCCCGGGTGAGTTCGGCATCGAAACTCCGTGCGCCGTAAAGTTCTTCGCTGCGCAGGACCGAGGCCAGCACCCGCACACAGCGCGAGCGGTCCAGACCGAGCGCATCGATGGCGTCGTCGGAGACGACGATCGCCGCTGCCGCGCCTTCGCCGAGCGGACAGCATTGCAGACGGGTCAGCGGACCGGCCAGCAACGGACCGGCCAGCACCTCCTCGATGGTGCGCGCCTTCGGCCGCTGCGCGTCCGGGTTCAGCGCCGCGTTGGCGTAGTTCTTCACCGCGACCGCGGCCAGCTGATCGGGCGTCGCGCCGTAGCGGTCGAGGTACTCCGAGGCCAGCAGCGCGAAGTGCGCCATCGGCGGTACATAGGCGGCCGCCGGAGTCGGAACACCGGTCGGGGCGGGCACCACACCGGCGGCCGGGAGCTTGTCGACCCCGAGGACCAGCGAGATGTCGCTCGTCCCCGCGGCCACGTCGTGGCAGGCCAGCCGGAAGGCGGTGGACCCGGACGCCGACGCGTTCTCCACCTGCGTCATCGGTACCCCGGTCACGCCGAGGTGTTTGAACAAGGGCCGCGACACCGCCATCCCGAGCATCGCGGTCGCGGTGTACACGCTGTCGACGGCGGGCCACGCGACGCCCGCGTCACCGAGCGCCGCCCGGACCGCGGTCAGCCCCAGCTGGACATAGGGTGTGTCGCCGGGCTTCTGGTAGCGATGCCTGCCGACACCGGCGACGTAGACCGGTCGCTGCTGGGCGAGCGTGATCTTCACCTGTCCCCCTGGATGATCGGCAGGAACCGCACCTCGGCGACCTGCTCGCCCCCGCGTTCGATCGGCACGGTGACCGCCCGCACGCGCGTGCCGATTCCGGCGTCGTCGGCATCGATCAGCACCGCGCGCACCATCGGTCCCTCGTCGAGCACGATCGATGCCAGCGTGTAGGGAGCGTCGACGGAAGGATGCGGCGCGAGATGGACCGTGGTGACGGCCGTGATCGTGCCGGTGCCCGCCAGGGCCACTCGCCGGACGAGTTCGCCGTGGTCGCCGTTGTTCTCGGAGCCGTATGGCTGGAAGGGATAGGACACGAATCCACTGGAGTCACGCAGCCCGAACAGCCGGGGCACTCCGTCGGCATCGACGTCGTAGAGGGCGGGCTCCGCCGACACGGAGGTCATGCCGTCGCCCCCTTGTTCGCCGCGTAGTGGGCGCGCAAGACCCGTTTGAGTTTCTTGCCCATCGAGTTGACCGGAATCTCGTCGATGAACTCGATCTCCCTTGGCCACTTGTATTTGGCCAGCTTGCCGTCGCAGTAGGCCAGGATCTCCGCGGCGGTCAGGCTCGCGCCGGGCACGGTCTGGACGAAAGCGATCGGTTGTTCGCCGTGGTCGTCGTCGGGCGCCCCGATGACCGCGACATCGACCACCTGCGGGTGTGTCACGATCACGGCTTCGCTCTCGGCGGGATAGATGTTCACCCCACCGGCGATGATCATGTCGGTGATCCGGTCGGACAGGAAGAGCACACCCTCGTCGTCGAGATAGCCGACGTCGCCGGTGTAGTAGAAGCCGTCCGCGTCGATCTCGTCCTCGGTCAGGGGTCCGCGGCCGAGGTAGCCGCTGATGACGGCGGGAGTCTTCACGATGATCTCCCCGGCGGTGCCCGCGGGAACGGGGCGCCGCGATTCGTCGACGATGCGCACCTCGACCTGCCGGAACGGGAAACCGGTCGCGGCGGGCTTGCGCCGCAACAGTTCCGGGGTCGCGCCCGCGATCATGCCCGCCTCGGTCGCACCGTAGACCTCGTAGACCACGTCGCCGAAGGCCTCGATGGCCTGCCGCTTGAGCTGGGCGCTGAACGGCGCCGCGCCGCCGCCGAGGAATCGCAGCGTCGAGGTGTCGTAGCGGGCGCGGACCTCGGTGGGCAGTTCGAGGACGCGGTGCAGCATGGTCGGGACCGAGATCCAATGGGTCACCCCGTGTCCGGCGATCAACGCCAGTACCTCTTCGGCGTCGAAGCGCCGCTGGAAGACCACGGCGCCGCCGGTCGCGAGGGCGAACTCGGTGTAGGACGGACCGGCGCCGTGATGCATCGGCAGGTTGATCAGGGTCCGGTTGCCCGGACCGCCGGCGGCGAAGTCGAACTGCACCGAGATCCGATAGTCCCGGAGGACGGCCTCGTCGACATCGGTCTGAAAGCTGGCCAGCGGTGCGCCTTTGGGCGCGCCGGTGGTGCCGGAGGAATAGATGATCAGCGGCGCCAGCGACGCCGCCACCCGGTCACGCTCCGTGCCCTCGGCGATCAGCTCGGCCAGCAGTTCGGTACCGTCGGCCGCGACGTCGATCGACACGATGGCCTTCAGCTCCAGCGGTGCCCACGCCTCGACGACGGTGGTGGGATCCGCGTCGTCGACGACGGCGGCTGTCACCGCGCAATCGGTGGCGATGTACAGCGTTTCCGGTGGCGAGAGCCGGTAGTTCACCGCGACGATGACCGCTTTCAGCTTGGCCAGCGCCAGCGAGACGATCAGCCATTCCAGGCGGGTGTGCATCCGCACCGCGATGCGGTCGCCCTCGGACACGCCGCGCCGGGCCAGCGAGTCGGCGAGCCGGTCGGCGCGCGAATTCCAGTCGCGCCAGGTGAGTGTGCGGTCGCCTTCGGTGGCGCAGACGGCATCGAGATCAGCAGGCGCGTATGCGGGTGACGGGGTCAGCGAGTGTGTGGACATGATGGCTCCTCTTCGAGCGATGCGAGCGGTCGAGCGAGGTCAGGACAGTCCGCCGCGGGCGCCGCCGCTGACGGGGATGACCTGACCGGTCACGAAATCGGACAGGGGCGAGGCGAGCCAGAAGATGGCGTCGGCGGCCTCCCGGATGGTTCCGGTGCGGCCCAGCGCGGCGCCGAACATCGGGCGGGGCGCGAACAGGTCACGCTCCTCGGCCGGGTCGAAACCCATGGCCGCGAGCGTCTTGTCGGGCACCCCGAGTGCCACCTCGCGCCCGTCGACGGTGATGGTCTGTCCGGCGGATCGCGGTGCGCCGAACCGGGTCTGGATCACGCCGAACGCGACGGCGTTGACATTGACGTTGGCCGAGCCCCATTCGGTGGCGAGCGTCTTGGTCAGGCCGATCAGGCCCGCCTTCGCCGCCGCGTAGTTGGCCGCTCCGGCCGTGCCGAAACTGGCGGCCAGGGAGGTGACATTGACGATCTTGCGGTGCCGGACGGCGCCGCCGCTCGCTTCCGCGCGACCGGCGTCGCGGAAGTAGGGCGCGGCTGCCCGGCAGATCCGGAACGGTGCCAGCAGGTGGATGTCGAGCATCGCCTGGAACTGCTCGTCGGTCATCCGGTGCACCGGGGCGTCCCAGAAGTAGCCCGCGCTGTTGACGATGATGTCGATGCCCTGGCCGAGGGCGGCCGCGGCGGCGACGAGTTTGTCCGGGACCGACGGGTCGGTGAGGTCACCGGCGAACGGCACCGCGTCGTTGCCGAGTTCGCCGGCGACCTCGCTCGTGAGATCGGCGTCGAGGTCGGCGACGACGACGCGGGCGCCGCTGGCGGCCAGCGCCTCGGCGGTCGCGCGGCCGATGCCGTTGCCCGCGCCGGTGACGATCGCGGTTCTGCCCGCGAGCAGCGTGCTGGTGAGAGTCGGGGTGGTCAGCATGTCAGCGGCCTTTCCATTGCGGCGCGCGCTTGTCGATGAACGCGCGGATTCCTTCTCGGGTGTCTTCCGACTGAATCGCGGGTCCGGCGAACTCCCACTGCCGCTGCCAGGCCTCGTCGTCGGACCACTCGTAGCTGTGCTCGACGATCGCCTTGCTCGCCACGACGGCCAGCGGTCCCGCCGCCACGATCTGCTCGGCCAGCTCCAGCGCGGTCGCCACGGCCTGGCCCACCGGCACCAGCCGATTGACCAAACCCATCCGGTGGAATTCCGCGGCGGGCAGAGGCTTTCCGGTCAGGGCCAGTTCCATGGCGACGTTGAACGGGATCTTGCGCGGCAGCCGGAACAGCCCGCCGCCGACCGCGACCAGCGCCCGGGCCGCTTCGGGCAGGCCCATCCGGGTCGCCTCGGTGGCGACGATCAGGTCGCATGCCAGGCACAGCTCGAAGCCACCGGCGAGCGCGTCGCCCTCCACCGCGGCGATGAGCGGTTTGGCCGGTGGCTTCGCCAGCACACCGAACCCGCCGCGGCGCGCGGACACTCCCATGTCGCCGACCGCGGCGGCCACGAGGTCCTGTCCGGCCGAGAACGTCGGTCCCGCGCCGGTGACGACCGCGACCCGGAGTGTGTCGTCGGCCTCGTAGTCGTCGATGACGGCTTCCATGGCTCGCGCGGTCGCGCCGTCGAAGGCATTGCGGCGCTGTACCCGGTCGATCGTGATCAGCAGCACCTGATCGTCCGATCGTCGCTCGGTGCGGATGACGCTGTCGGAGCCATCGGTCATGTGTCGTTCCTTCGGTGGTCGGGCGCCGTGGTCGGCGTCACAGTCGAACCAACCATAGATACTTACTGACCATCAAGCAAGTTTCTTCCGTGTCGAACGGTCAGCAAGTTGACTGCTACCGTTCTCCGCATGACCGGAAATCAGGGGAAGACCAGCAAGAAGCCACCCGCGAGCTCCGGAACGACGACGACCCCCGCACCCCGCCGCACCCAGCAGGAACGGACCGCGCAAGCCGAACAGGCACTGCTCGACGCGGCGGCGGCACTGTTCGCGCGGCGCGGTGTCGACCGGACTTCGCTCGCCGATGTGGGACTGGAGGCGGGCTACAGCCGCGGTCTGGTCAACCACCACTTCGGCAGCAAGGCCGCGCTCATCGATCGGCTGGCCCACGATATCCAGGCGCGGTTCGTCGCCGGGATCGTCACCAAGATGACCGAATCGGGCGACGACGCCGTCGAGACCCTGGTCGGCCTGGTCCAGGACTACCTGTCGGCGCTCGTCTCCGAACCCGACGCGGGTCGGGCCTTCTTCGTCATGTGGTCCTCCGCGATCCCGGACGAGGCGACTCTGCGGTCGATCTTCGCCGCCGACGACGCGCTGTTCCGGCTGGGCGTGGAGACCGTGGTGCGCGCGGGACAGGCCGAAGCGACCGTGGACAGCGCGCTCGACCCGGCCGCGACCGCGGTGACCCTCGTCGGCATGCTGCGCGGCGTCGGCGCGCAGTACCTCATCGCGCCGGACGCCGTCGCGCTGACGGCCGCGATCGAGGCCGGCCAGCGCTTCGTCCGGCATAGCCTGTCCCCCACGACGCAGCGAAAACCGTCCCGCGCGAAGTGAATTCGCCCTCGCCGGAACAGAACGACGCCGCCGCCCCGCGGTGCGGGAACGACGGCGTCGGGTGTCGGTCGGGTCAGAAGTCGGTGCTGCCCGCGGTGAGGTCGAGCAGCGCCTGGCACAGGGGATTGTGCGTCGGGCTGTCGCCGTCGGCGAAGCAGGCGCCGAACAATACGAAGCCCAGCGGCCAGGCCAGCAGGATTCGCGCGGATCCCGACGCCGATCCGGTCGGCGTATCGGCGACCGGCGCGATCACCGCCGGCGCGGCCTGCGCCGGTGCCAGCGTCAATCCGGCGGAGAGTGCCACCGCGACAAGGGATGTGGTGAGTATTCGGCCCATGAAGGAGTACCTCGGATCAGGTAGGGGGATGTTCCGGGGATCAGGCCGGGTCGGATTCGGAACTGCCGTGGCCGATCTCGTAGATCAGGGCGCAGACCGGGCCGTTCGGTTCGGCGTCACAGAGCAGGATGTAGAGCGCGCCGAGCGGGATGGTGATCAGCGGCGCCAGGGACGAACCGGAATCGCCCGAACCCGACGCGGATCCGGATTCCGCGATCGGCGCGACGGGGCCCGGGGCCGCATACGCCGGACTCAGGGATGCGCCTAGCAGGGCGCCCGAAAAAGCGGTGACGGCAAGGGTTTTGGCGAGTAGATGAGTCATGGCTACCTCCTATGAATGTGCTCGCCGACACTAGTCGAGTCCCGCCATTGTGAAATACCCTAATTTTACTGTCTGTCACCGCGCGGCCGCTCCATGAGAACGTGCGGAAACCCGGTCTGTCCGGCCCCACTTCGCCCCTCGGCGCAATACAGTGGGCGCATGCGTGGACCATCCCGAATCCTGCTGCGTTCGGCGGCGGCAGTCACAGCGGCACTGGCGCTCACGGCCCTCCCGGCCGCGGCCGCCGAGCCGTCCACCGGCCCCACCGGCTGCGCGGAGGTCCGCGTCGTCACCGTCCGTGGCACGCTCGAACCGCAGATCGGCAGCCTGCTGCTGACGCCGCTGGCCAAGCGGATCGCCCAGGAATCCGGGCGCGCGACCACGGTGACCGAGCTAGAGTACCCGGCCTCGATGGCGCCGGACAGCTCCCTGCGCGGCGTCGAGAACCTGACCGCGCTGCTGAACGCGACCGCCGCGGCCTGCCCGGACCAGCAGCTCGTCCTGCTCGGCTACTCGCAGGGCGCCCGCGTCATCGGCAACACCCTCGCCGCCCGCGCCGCGGTGACCGACCAGGCCGCCGCGCGGATCGACGCCATCGCCCTGTTCGGCAGCCCGCTGTTCAACGGCGCCGAACCCTACGATCGTGGCAGCTACGATCCCGCCCTGTCCGGCACCGGTGCGCTCCCCGTGGGCGCCCTCGCCGAATTCGCCGACCGCCTGCGCGACTACTGCAACGCGGGCGACCGAGTCTGCCAGGGCGGCAACCCGGCAGCAGGCTTCGGAAACGCGCTGAGCTACGGCCATTTCGCGTACTTCGTCAACGACAACCGCGACCAGGCCGCGGCCTTCGTGCACGAGCGGCTCGGCGCCTGACCCGTCGGTCGAGCGCCGAGCCGCTCGGCTCAGGGCCGGTCGACGTCGGCAAGAATGGTCTCGGGCTTGAAGATCACCTTGTAGTGATAGCGGCTCACCTCGGCGGATTCGAGCTGTTCCACGAAGTAGCTCACATTGTCGGAGAGCCCGAGGAAGTGCTTCTTGTACTCGTCGTCACCGGTCTTACAGGTGACCTCGAGCTGGTTGTTCTCGTCCTTGATCGAGCACTTGCCCTCGATGGACAGCAGGTACTTGTCGGTGATCCCGTTGAAGAACACCACCCGACGGTCGATCTTGAACTGGTCCGATTCCTTGGACAGATTTTTCGACACCACATCGGCGTCGCTCGAACACCCGGTCGCGACGACGGCGCCCGCGGCCAAGGCCACCGCGGCGGCGACGATTCTCGGATTCATGTCCTACCCCCTGTTGCCCGAGCCCGGACGACGGTCCCGCGCTCCTCCCCCTCGAAGATAGCCGACCGCAACATCTTTCGACCGCGCTCCGACGGCCGATCGATTCAGCTCATCGCGGACGCCCACCGCGCGGGCCGAACGCCGCGGTCACGGCCCGGACGTCTGCTCCGGAAGGCCGAGGGCGGCGACGGCGATCGCGGCCAAGGGACCGCTCAGCAGGC
Source organism: Nocardia sp. NPDC051833 (assembly GCF_040681225.1). Classification (NCBI taxonomy): domain Bacteria; kingdom Bacillati; phylum Actinomycetota; class Actinomycetes; order Mycobacteriales; family Nocardiaceae; genus Nocardia; species Nocardia sp. NPDC051833. Next base: position 403,357 of record NZ_JBFAYK010000003.1, on the reverse strand, counting down.
GGACATCGGAAAACGTGCTGTCCCTGGCGATGTCGTTCATCGCCATGAGCGTGGCCTGCACGGTGACCAGGGCTTGCTCACGGGTCAGGGCGGGGCGCGCCGCGCGGCAGAGCCTGACCCATTCGCTGACGTAGTCACGCTGGGCCTGCAGCAGCGGTTCCGCCTGGGCGCCGAGGCTGCGGACTTCGGTGACCAGGATGTCGACCAGGGCCGGGTGCCGCAGGGTGAAGTCGGCGTAGACCCCGGCCAGCGCGCGCAGCGCGGCGCCCTCGTCGGGCGCGGCCAGCAGCGTGTCGTCCAGGGTCACCTGGAGATAGCCGTTGGCCCGGTGCAGGGCGACGTCGAGGATCTCCAGCTTGCTGGTGAAATGGTTGTAGACACTCGAGGTGGACAGGCCGACGGCCTCGCCGATCTCCTCCATCCCGGTGCTCGCGTAGGTCTGATCGGCGAAGATCCGCAGGGCCGCGCGCAGGATCTGTTCGCGCTTGCTGCCGCGGGCCAACCCCGCCGGTGGTGGAACCAGTGGTGGCGGCGGCACTTCCACCTCGGTACCCAGCACCGCGGCGGCGATGCCGACCAGGGTCGACCGGAATTCCTCGACGGGCAGCGTGGTGCCGTGGAAGGCCGGGCTGAGCAGCGCGGCCAGCGCCATGCGCGCGCGCAACCGCGCACCGGGGCCGACCGCGTCGCCGGTCGTCGCCACCGCGAACGCCTCGCACAACCGGTCGAGCCGGGCGACCACATCCAGGCGCTGTGGGCGCGGGAGGTGACGTGCCTCGCGCACCCACAGCAGTGGCGCGGTGCGCCTGCCGACCGCGAAATCGGCGACCTCGTCCAGGACGTCGGGGCCGTCGAGCGTGCTCGCGAACCGGTCGAGCGTCTGCTCGATGGCGGCGCGCAACAGGTCGTCCTTGCCGGTGAAATGGCGGTAGAGCGCCGAGGGGCCGACGCCGACAGCGGCCGCGACATCACTCATCGCGACGTTCTCGAAACCACTGTCGGCGAACAGCGACGCGGCCGCGTCGACGATCAGTTCGCGACGGTTGGCCGGACGTTTGCGGCGCACAGCGGCGGACGGGGAGGACACCACGGGGATGCTACCGCTCAGCCCAACCGCAGCGATCGGCCGATGATCTCCTTCATGATCTCGCTCGTGCCGCCATAGATGCGGGCGATCCGCGAATCGAGATAGGCCCGGGCGATCGGGTATTCGAGCATGTACCCGTAGCCACCGTGCAACTGCACGCAGGCGTCGATCACCCGGCTCTGGAGTTCGGTCGCCCACAGCTTGGCCTTGGCCGCGTCGACCGCGCTCAATCGGCCCGCGTTCAGCGCGGTGATGCCGCGGTCGACGTAGGTCTGGGTGATCTCGACCTCGGTGACCAGGTCCGCGAGCCGGAACCGGGTCGCCTGGAAATCGCCGATCGCGCGCCCGAACGCCCGGCGTTCCCGCACGTAGTCCATCGTCTCGCGCAGCGCGGTGGTAGCACCGGCCATGGCCGCGACGGCGATCGCCAACCGTTCCTGGGGCAGGTTGTTGCTGAGCCCGAAGAAGCCCGTACCTTCCTCGCCCAGCAGGTTGGCCACCGGGACCCGCGCGTCGGTGAAGGACAGCTCCGCGGTGTCCTGGGCGTGCATGCCGACCTTCTCCAGGTTGCGCCCGCGGGCGAATCCCTGGGTATCGCGCTCGACCACGATCAGGCTGAGGCCGCGGTGTGGGTGCTCGCCGGTGCGCACCGCGGTGATCACCAGATCGGCGTTGATGCCGTTGGTGATGAAGGTCTTCGCCCCGTTGAGCACGTAGTGGTCGCCCTCACGGACCGCCTTGGTGCGGATACCGGAGAGGTCGGAGCCGGTCCCGGGCTCGGTCATGGCGATCGCGACGATCGTCTCGCCGCTGGCGACGCCGGGCAGCCAGCGCGCCTTCTGCTCGTCGTTGGTCAGCTCGAGCAGATACGGCATGCAGACGTCGGCCTGCAACGTCGGACCGAGGACCGCGGGGGCGACATCGACCGCCGCGGCCTCCTCGATCAGGATCGCGTTGAACCGGAAGTCCCGCACCCCAGCACCGCCGAACTGCTCGGGCACCGCCATGAACGCGCCGAGTTCGGCGATGTCGGTGAACAGCGAGCGCGGAACGATGCCCGCCCGCTCCCACTCCTGGTAGCCGGGCACGACGTGCTTGGCGAGGAACTGCCGGACGCTGTCGCGATAGGCGTCGTGCTCGGGTTCGAAGATCTCCCGGTCCATCGTGGATCCCCTCTCAGATGGTGTAGCCGCCGCCGCAGACCAGGGTCTGGGCGCTGACGTAATCGGATTCGGGACGGCACAGCAGATAGACGGCACCCGCCGCCTCGGCCGGGGTGCCCGCGCGGCCGAGCGGGATCTGCTGGGACATGGCGTCGAGCAGTGCCGGGTTCACGCCGACGGCGAGTTCCCGGCCGCCCACGTCGATGGTGGCGCTGCCGTCGGCGGGTGCTTCGGTGAGTCGCGTGGTGATCAGGCCGAAGGCGACCGTGTTGACGGTGACGTTGAGCCTGCCCCATTCCTTGGCCAGGGTCTTGGTCAGCCCGGTGATGCCGGCCTTGGCCGCGGCGTAGTTGACCTGACCGGCGTTGCCGCCGAGCCCGGCGATCGAGGAGATGTTGACGACCTTGCGGCACGGCACGGTCTCCCCGGCGGCCCTGGCCCGCTTGACCTCGGTGGAGATGATCGGCTGGGCCGCGCGCAGGATGCGGAACGGCGCCTTGAGGTGGACGTCGAGGATGGCGTCCCACTGCTCGTCGGTCATCTTCTGGATGACGGTATCCCAGGTGTAGCCCGCGTTGTTGACGATGATGTCGATGCCGCCGAATTCGTCGACCGCGGTCTGCACGAACCGGTCGGCGAAGTCGTCGTCGGTGACGCTGCCCGCGCACGCGACCGCGGTGCCGCCGGCGGCGCGGATGTCGGCCACGGTCTGCTCGGCCGGGTCCTTGTCGAGATCGTTCACGACCACCGACGCACCGTCGGCGGCGAACTTCAGCGCGATCTCACGTCCGATGCCGCGACCGGATCCGGTGACGATGGCGACCTTGCCGTCGAGTGTTCCCATACTGGTGTGACTCCTGATCAGTAGGTTCCCGGCACCGCGACGACCGCGGTGCCGAGCAGGGTGGAGGTGCCGTCGGCGAGGGTGACGGCGAGATCGAGGGTGGCGAGTCCGTCCGCGACGGCGGTGACCGTCGCCGTGCAGGTCGGCTCCGCGTGGATCGGGGTGATCGCGGTGAATCGCACCGCGAAGGACCGGATGTCGCGCTGGGGCACCCAGCCGGTCAGCAGCCGGCCGAGGTAGGCCATGGAGAGCATGCCGTGGGCGAAGACGTCGTCGAAGCCCGCGGAGTGCGCGTTGTCGAGATCGATGTGGATCGGATTGTGGTCCCCGCTGGCACCGGCGAACAACGCCAGCGTGGTGCGGGAGATGGGCGGCAGAGCCAGGGGCGGCAGCTCGGTGCCGACGTTCAGCAGCGCGGTGCTCACGCGGTCACCTCCGGGTTGCGGACGACGGCCACATTGGTCGCCTTGGCGAGAAGCTCGGTGCCACGGCGGAATTCGGTCTCCTTGGTGACGAACTCGAGGCCGCCACCGCGTTTGACGGTCACGTCCACGACGCGCTCGCTGATCTCGACGGTGTCCCCGGCGTAGGCCATGGCGACGTACTCGAAGGCCTGCTCGCCGTGCAGGACCCGGCGCAGGTCGATGTCGAGCTCGTCGAAATAGCCGAAGGGCGACGGTGCTTCGAGGATCAGGCTGAAGAAGAAGGTCGGCGGGACGGGCAGGTCCGGGTGCCCCGCCGCCCGCGCGGCCTCGACGTCGGTGTAGATCGGGTCGGTCTCGCCGATGACGCGCGCGAACAGGCGCAACCGGCCGCGCTCGACGTCGACGGTGAAGGTGGGCAGGGTCAGCGCCAGCGCGCGCTCGATATCGACCGCCATCAGCCGACCTTCTCGTACAGCGTGACCACGGCGGCGCCGCCGAGGCCGATGTTGTGCTGCAACGCCACGGTCACACCGTCGACCTGCCGCGCTTCGGCCTGGCCGCGCAATTGCCAGGTGAGCTCTGCGCATTGGGCCAGACCGGTCGCGCCGAGCGGATGTCCCTTCGACAGCAGTCCGCCCGAAGGGTTGGTGACCACGCGGCCGCCGTAGGTGTTGTCGCCGTCGCGGATGAACTTCTCCGCGGTGCCCTCGGGGGTCAACCGGAGCGCTTCGTAGCTGAGCAGTTCGTTCGCGGTGAAGCAGTCGTGCAGTTCGACCACCCGGATGTCGGCGGGATCGACGCCCGCCGCCTCGTAGACCTGATCGGCCGCGCGCCGGGCCATGTCGTAGCCGACCAGCTTGGGCAGATCGTCGAAGGTGTCGGGGGTATCGGTCGTCATCGCCTGCGCGGTGATGGCGACGTCGGTGCGCAGGCCATGGCGCCGGGCGAAGTCCTCGCTGGTGATGATCGCGGCGGCCGCGCCACAGGTGGGCGGGCAGCACTGCAACCGGGTCAGCGGACCGAAGATCTGCGGCGATTCGAGCACCTGCTCGACGGTCACCGCGTCGCGGAACACGGCGAACGGATTGTTCTTCGCGTGGGTGCGCGCCTTGACCGAGATCATCGCGAAGGTCGCCGGATCGGTGCCGTACTTCTCGGCGTACGCGGCGCCGGCTCCGCCGAACAGCTGCGCGGCGAACGGTGCTTCACTCGGACCGTTGTGCTGATGCGCCACCGCCATGAAGTCGACGAACGGGCTCGGCCGGTCGGGCCATTTCATGGCGAGCGCGCCGCGTTCCATCTGCTCGAACCCGAAGGCGAGCACGCATTCGGCGGCACCACTGGCGACGGCTTGGCGTGCCAGCCACAGCGCCGACGATCCGGTCGAACAGTTGTTGTTGACATTGACCACGGGGATACCGGTCATGCCCACGCTGTAGAGCGCGCGCTGACCACTCGTCGAGTCGCCGTAGACGTAGCCCGCGTAGGCCTGCTGCACCTGGTCGATACCGATCCCGGCGTCGCGCAGGGCGTTGCGGACCGCGTCCGCCGCCAGGACGTCGTAGGGCTCACTCCTGCTCGGCGTCGAGAACGGCACCATCCCGACTCCGGCGACCTGCACCCGTTGCATCACACCACCACCTCACTTGGCGAATCAATATTCACTTCATGGTTACACGACCCTTGACATTCCCTCAAGAGCGGCAACAGTGTCACGTAGATCACACAGATCGGTATTCACAACAGAGGAGTTGGCCGTGCACATCACGCAATCACTGCACGCGGCGCTGCAACGCGATCCCGACCGGATCGCGACCATCTTCGGCACCCGCCGCCGCACGGTCGCCGAATCGGTCGATCGCATCGCACGGCTAGCCGGGGCACTGCGCGCGCTCGGTGTCGGGTCCGGTGATCGCGTCGGGATCTACGCCCTCAACAGCGACCGCTACCACGAACTGCTGCTGGCGGTGCCGTGGGCGGACGCGGTGGTCAACCCGGTCAACATCCGCTGGAGCGCGGCCGAGGTCGCCTACTCGCTCGTCGATTGCGGCACCGATGTCCTCGTGGTCGACGACGCCTTCGCCGGCGCCGTCGACGCGCTGCGCGCCGCGGCGCCGAACCTGCGCACGGTCGTCTTCGCCGGCGACGGTCCGACACCCGAGGGCATGCTCGCCTACGAAGACCTCCTCGCCGCCACGGCGCCGATCCCCGACGCCCGGCGCGGCGGCGACGCGCTCTTCGGCGTCTTCTACACCGGCGGTACCACGGGTTTCCCCAAGGGCGTGATGCTGTCGCATCGGGCCTGTCTCACCTCGGCGATGGGCAGTCTGGTCACCACCGACATGCTCACCCGCGGCGGCATGTTGCTGCACGTCGCGCCGATGTTCCACCTGGCCGACATCGCGGCGTGGAACGTCGGCAATCTGACCGGCGCCACCCACGTGATCGTGCCGTCGTTCACCCCGGCGGCCACCGTCGACGCCATCGTCACCCACCGGGTGACCGACGCGCTGCTGGTACCGACCATGATCCAGCTGCTCGTCGACTCCGCCGCCGCGGCCGACGCGGACCTGTCCAGCCTCACCCGCGTGCTCTACGGCGCGTCACCGATCTCCGAGACGGTGATGGCCAAGGCGCGGGCCGTGCTCGCGAACGCGCGCTTCACCCAGGCCTACGGGATGACCGAACTCGCGCCGGTCGCCACGCTGCTCACCGCGCAGGACCACGACGATCCCGCGCTGACCAGGTCGTGCGGGCGCGCGGCGGTCCACGCCGAGGTCCGCGTCGTCGGGGAGGACGACACCGAACTGGCGCGTGGCGAGATCGGCGAGATCGTCGTCCGGGGCGATCACGTGATGTCCGGCTACTGGAACCGGCCGGACGAGACCGCGGCGGCGCTGCGCGGGGGCTGGATGCACACCGGTGACGCCGGATACATGGACGAGCACGGCTACGTCTTCGTCGTCGACCGGCTCAAGGACATGATCGTCACCGGCGGCGAGAACGTCTATTCGGTCGAGGTCGAGAACGCGGTGGCCAAGCATCCGGCCGTCGCCCAGGTCGCGGTCATCGGCGTGCCCGATCAGGACTGGGGTGAGCGCGTGCACGCGGTGATCGTCCTGGCGCCGGGGCAGACCGCGGCCGAGGCCGACATCCGGGAGTTCTGTCGCGAGCACATCGCCAACTACAAGCTGCCGCGCAGCGTGGAATTCCTTGACGCGCTACCGGTTTCCGGAGCGGGCAAGGTACTCAAGCGCGATCTGCGCAAGCTGCACTGGGCGGATGCCGACCGCGCGGTCCACTAGGGACCGCCGCCCGGAATCGGCCGGGGCGATCATCCGCCCCGGCCGACCGCCGGCGCTACGATGGCGACCGAGACGGCTCGGAATCGCCGCGAGCCACCCGGGCCCGGGGACGCCCCGGCACTCGCCTAGGAGGAACTCATGCGCGCGACGGTGGTCAGCAAAGGCGAATTCAGCGTCGAGGACCTGCCGACCCCGCGACCAGGGCCGGGCCAGATCCTCGTCACCGTGACCCGCTGCGGTATCTGCGGCTCGGACCTGCACGCCCGGACACACTGCGACGAGCTCGCCGACCTGGCCGTCGCCACCGGCTACAGCGGCTTCATGCGGTCGGACCAGCGGATCGTCCTCGGACACGAGTTCACCGGCGAGATCGCCGAATACGGCCCGCGCACCCACCGGCGCTGGAAGCCGGGCACGCCGGTGGTCGCGATGCCCATCCTGCGCAGCGAGCGCGAACCGCAGCTCACCGGGTTGTCCGTGCACGCTCCCGGCGGGTACGCCGAACAGGTGCTGACGCAGGAGTCGGTGACCTTCGCGGTGCCCAACGGGCTCTCCCCCGACCTCGCCGCGCTCACCGAGCCGATGGCGGTGGGCTGGCACGCCGTGCGCAAGAGCCGGATCACCAAGGGCCAGACCGCGTTCGTCATCGGCTGCGGACCGATCGGACTGGCCGTCGTCACCATGCTCAAGGCAGCGGGCGTGCGCACCGTGGTCGCCAGCGACTTCTCGGCGCGCCGCCGGGAGCTGGCCCGTGCCTGCGGCGCCGATGTGGTGGTCGATCCGACCACCGAATCCGCCTGGGCGGCGGCGCCGAAGCCGCCGCGCATCGCCGGCGCTCCGGATCTGCTGAATCTCGCCTTCGACGTCATGGAACGGGTGCGCCGGGTACCGAAGGTGCCGTGGTGGTACCTGTTCCGCGCGGCACACACCCTCGATCGCGGCCCGGCGGGTCCCGTCGTCTTCGAATGCGTCGGCGTGCCCGGCATCATCGACCAGATCCTCACCGACGCACCGCCGTCGACCCGCGTCGTGGTGGTGGGTGTGTGCATGCAGCAGGACACGTTCCATCCCGCCAACGCCATCAACAAGGAGATCGAACTGCGGTTCGTCCTCGGCTACGACCCCGGCGAGTTCCGCGACACCCTGCACATGATCGCCGACGGCACCGTCGACCCCAGCCCGCTGATCACCGGCACCGTCGGCCTCGACGGCGTCGACGCGGCCTTCACCGCCCTGGGCTCCCCGGACCACCACGCCAAGATCCTCATCGATCCGCGCAGCGACAACGTCACGCTCTGAGCCCGGCGAGGAATCGACCGCCTCAGCGGGCCGAGGTCAGCGACGGAGTTGGGTCCAGGCGTGGCAGGCGGTGACCAGCTCGGCGATGCCGCCGGGTTCGGCCAGGCTGCGCCCGGTGAGTTCCTCGAGCCGGCGCAGCCGCTTGCGCACGGTGTTCGGATGGCAGTGCAACCGCTGCGCGGTGCGGTCCGCCGAGCCCGCGGCCGCCACCCACTCCCGCAGCGTGGCGAGCAGGGTCTGCTGGGTCTCGCCGGGCGCGTCCAGCAGGCCGCCGAGCACCGTCCGCGCGGTGGTGCGGGCGGCGTCGCGGCCGCCGGCCACGAGCACGTTCAGCGGGGTGTTCTCGAACTGTTCGACCGTCGGCGCGCCCGGCATGCCGTCGCGCACCAGTTCGGCGAGGCCGAGCGCCCAGGCGGTCTGCCGCAGTGACCCGAAGACCGGGCTCACGCCCACCGGACCGGTCGTGTGTCTCCGCAGCACCGCCATCGCCTGGTCGGCACGGGCCGGGTTGCGCACCGACAGCACCCCGACCGCGGTGTCGTAGCGGATCCGCCACACCATCGTCACGTCGATCGCCGCCAATGCCGACACGACCCGCGGCATCGGGTCCTGGCCGCGATCACTCACCGTGGCGATCGCCAGAAACGACCCGTCGACGGGAAGGCGTAGCGCGCGAGCGACTTCGAGCAGGGTGGCCAGCCCGGGATCCTCGGAGACCAGGACGTCGATGTAGGCCGCGCGTTCGCGCTCGCGCTGCGACATCAGGTAGTGCGCCTCCTCGCGATAGGCGTCGACCATCGCGTCGGCGTCGAGGCCGTGGTTGCGGAACAGCGCCTGCAGCAGCTCGATGACGATCTCCGCGGGGACCGCCGGCGCCTGCGCACCGGCGCGGACGACGGCGTTCGACAGCACCAGATAGCCGAGGCGATAGGCGCACAGCACGTCGGCCAGCGGCGCGTCCTGTCCGGCCCGGAGCCTGCCGGTCTCGGCGGGTGGCCCCGGCGCGTGTCCGACGCCGAGCAGGCTGGACAGTCCGGCCTCGAGGTTCACCCGCAATCGGGCCCGCACCTCCGCCACGGTGCCCGCCCCGCCGCCGCGATAGAACGGGATCTCGGTGAACATCCGGCCGGTGATGTGGTCGACCATCGCCGGCAACTCCCGCCGGACCCGGCCGACCACTTCGCGCACCAGCGCGGTATCCGCGGAATCGACCGAATCGAGCATTGATGACTCCCTTTGTCGAGTGTGACGGCCGACACTGTGGGCCGCCGTTCGGTGTTCGCACGACCACTGACCTGCGCGGGCCGGGAACCTAGCGTTCGAGCGGTACCAGTGGAACGGCATCCGCCCTGGTGGATGCGCACAATCGAAGGAGACCGGCGATGACGACGAGCTCAGGGCGCCCGCCCACAGTCAACGAGGCCGATGTCCGCAAAGTGGCCTTGGTCAGCCTCGTCGGCGCCAGTGTCGAGTGGTTCGACTTCTTCCTCTTCGGCACCGCGGCGGCGCTGGTGTTCCCCAAGCTGTTCTTCCCCAGCACCGACCCGGTCACCGGCGTGCTGGCCTCCTTCGGCGTCTTCGGCATCGGCTTCATCGCGCGACCGGTCGGCGGCGTCGTGTGGGGTCACTTCGGCGACCGGGTGGGCCGCAAGAAGGCCTTCATCGCCGCCCTGACCCTGATGGCGGTGGCGAGCGCGCTCATCGGACTGCTGCCGACCTACGCCACCATCGGCATCGCGGCCCCGGTCGCGCTGACCCTGCTGCGCTTCGCCCAGGGTCTCGCGGTCGGCGGCCAATGGGGCGGCGCCGCCCTGATGGCGACCGAATCCGCACCGGCGCACAAGCGCGGGTTCTACGGCAGCTTCGCCCAGCTCGGCGTGCCCATCGGCGTGCTGCTCGGAGTGTCGGCCTACTTCCTGCTCTCGGTGTCCTTGGGCGCCGAGGCCTTTCGCAGCTACGGCTGGCGCATCCCGTTCCTGATCAGCATTCTGTTCGTCGGTGTCGTCCTCTACGTGCACCACCGGCTCGAGGAAACCCCCGCCTTCCAGAACCTGCAGCGGGCATCGGCGGAGCAGGCGGCGTCGGCGCAGTCGATCAGCAAGTCGCCGGTGCTCGACGTACTGCGCGAGCACTGGGGACGCGTGGCGCTGGCGGGCGGCGCCTTCATCGTCGTGAACGCGACGTTCTACCTCTACATCACGTTCATGCTCGACTACGGAACGCGCACGCTGAAACTGACGATGGCCGATGTCCTGCTGCCGCTCAGCCTGGCGACCACCCTGCTGCTCGTCTGCATGCCGCTGTTCGCGGCGCTGTCCGACCGTGTCGGCCGCAGGCCGCTGTACACCGCGGGCGCGCTGCTCACCGCGCTGTGGGCCTTCCCCTTCTTCACCCTGGTGGACACCAAGACCTTCCTCGGCCTGACGGCCGGGCTCGCCGTCGGCATGACGTTCCTGACGATGATGTACGGCCCGCTGGCGGCGTTCTTCGGCGAGCTGTTCCCGCCCGAGGTGCGCTACAGCGGAGCATCGCTGGGCTACCAGCTGGGGTCGGTGATCGGCGGCGCCGCGACCCCGCTGATCGCCGTCGAGCTGCTCGACCGCACCGGCTCGACGACCGCGCTGTCGCTCATGCTGATCGGGCTCTCGCTGCTGGCGGTGGTGTGCATCCGGCTGCTCGCCGGAATGCACACCCAGGACGGCCACGAGCGCTGACCCGATCGACCGGCTGAGCCGACGCTTCGCCCGGGACCGCTGCGCCTGTGACACGGTGCCCCGGGCGAATCCGTTGCGCCCCTTGCTCATCGGCCGGTGATCGCCCGGACCATGCAGAGGGCGGCCACCGGCACCACCGCTGACCCGTGGGCGAATCGGGTGGTGAGACGACACCATCGCCACGGAGGGGCGCTGGGTCGCCGGCACCAGGTGGATACCGGCGGCGCGGATGTCATCGGTGTCCCTCCGGCGCATCGAAGGTGTGCGTGACGGGTGCGTCGGCGCGGTAAGCAGGCCATCCCGGCTCGCCGTCGGTGGCGAAATCGACCCATGCGCGGTGCATCTCGTCGGCCAGCCGCTGCGGCGGGTGCTCGCCGGTCAGCGCGTGTGCGCGGTCGAGGGTGTCGAAGACGAACGGCAGTTCCAGCGCGTGGCACGCGCCGAGCCCCAGTACCTCGGTGGACCAGCCGAATTCGTAGAGATAGCCGGAACCCTCTGCGGCCTCGGCCAGCTCCCGGGCGGGTTCACCGAAGATCCGGTCGGTGACGATCTCGCAGAAGACATCGCCGGGCGCGGGGTTCGCTCGCCGCGGCGTCCACGCGGCGACGGCTGCCGGGCCGATGCCCGCGCGGGCCAGCATCATGGGCAGCGTCTGCTCGTCGAGCCCGGCCACGAGCCCGAGTGGCACCGCGAAGAAGCGGAACTCCTCGGCATTGGTGCCGACGAGGAGCGGAACGCCGCGCCGCGTGCCCGCACACACCAGGTCCAGCGGCGCACCGGACACGAGATCGTCGTCGATCACCGGGAACATGCTCATCAGACCGGCTCCGCCCGCGATCACCGAGGCACCCCAGCGCGACGGATCCGGGTCGAGCGCCAGTGCCGTTCCCACGTCGGCCTGAGCCTGCAGCAGGTGCTCCGGCGACAGCTCGCCGAAGTCCGCCGCGGTCGCGGAGGTGGCCAGCAACTGCGCGACTTCGGCGGTCACTCGGGCGGCATCCGTCGCGGTGGCCACCGCCGAGGCGTTGCCGCTCTGCAGGACGGCGCGGTGGAACAGGCCGGCGGCGGGCGCGGCGGTCAGCAGACACGCCACGCTGATCGCGCCCGCGGACTCGCCGAACACGGTGACATTGCCGGGATCGCCACCGAACGCGGCGATGTTCTCCGACACCCAGCGCAGTGCCAGCACCTGGTCGTGGAGGCCGCGATTGAGCGGGGCGCCGGGAAGCACGGCGAAGCCAGGGATACCGAGCCGGTAGTTGATCGACACCAGCACCACACCGTCGCGGGCGAACGCGGCACCGTCGTAGAGCGGATGCGAGTTCCCGCCCCGAGTGAACGCGCCCCCATGGATCCAGACCAGCACCGGCAGGCCGGCGCCTGCCGGGTCCGGTGTCCAGACATTGAGGTTCAGGCACTCCTCGCCCGCGATCGCCGGGCCGCCGACGAGGGCCTGCATCGGTCCCGGATAGGGCAGCTGGGGGCAGGTCGGCCCGAACTCGTGCGCGTCCCGCACGCCGGTCCAAGGCATCGCCGGTTCGGGCAGCCGGAATCGCGCCGGACCCACCGGCGGGGCGGCGTACGGAATGCCGAGAAAGCTCGTCACACCATCGGCGCTGGTGCGGCCCCGTATCCGTCCGCCACTGGTGGACACGATCGGTTCCGCCACGGTCTTCGTCATCCTGACCCACCTTCCCTACCGATCGATCGATCGGCTTCGTGATCAGGGTCACAGACGGGCCGGTACACTGTCAACCGATCGATCGTCAGGGAGACAAGGAGTGGGCATGCCAGGACCCGACGTGCGGGAGATCGCCCTCCGGCAGCGCAGGCTGGCCGCCGAGGCGCCGACGCTGCCCGAGGCGGCGACCCCGCCCGGGACCCGGGGCGCGATCCTGCGAGCCGGGCTGGCCCTGTTCGCCGAGCACGGCTTCCACGGCAGTTCCATCCGGCAACTCGCCGCGGCCGTCGGCATCACCACCGCCACCCTGTACGCGCACTACCCGTCCAAGGACGACGTGCTCGTCGAGCTGGTCCGGATCGGGCACGAGGAGATGTGGCACCGGCTCAGCGCGGCGTCGGCCGACGTCGCCGCGCCGACCGCGCGACTGACGGCCCTGGTCGAAGCCCACGTCCGGCTGCACATCGACTACGCACCGCTGGCGGTCGTCGTCAACAACGAACTCCACGCCTTGGCCCCCGAGCGGGCGGAACCGGCGCTCACGATGCGCGACAAGTGCTTTCAGCTGCTCGTCGACACGATCCGGGACGGCGCGGACGCCGGGGAGTTCACGGTCGACGATCCGTACCTGGCGGCCATCGCGATCGCGAGTATGGACATGCGGGTAGCCAACTGGTACGACCCGAACCTGAACTACCGCCCCGACCAGGTCACCGCCCAGTACGCCGGGTTCGCGCGCGACATCGTCCGCGCCGGGTGACACCGGCCGGGAATCGCGCGTCAGTGCTCCGAGGAGCCCGGTTCGCCGCCCGTTTTCCGCTCGACCGGCCCGACCCTGCGTGGCTTCATGGTCGGCCGTTGCCCCGCGGGCGACGACTCCGTCCCGGCGCGTTTCCGGCGCGACGCGCCGAAGTCGATGACATTGCGTTCGTGCTCGACACTCCCGCCGCCCGGCGGCACGGGCCGCCCCTGCGCGTCGGCAGACCACGAGCCGGTCTCCCCCTGCAACTCCGCGCGAGTCACCGGGCGGGTCGGCGCCGGGTCGTACACGGCCTCCGGAGACCAGGGCAGGCGCCGAGCTTCGCCGGCGTCCTCACGGCCGCGCCGTGGCCGTCGCGGCAGCCGGACGACATTCGACGCCCCGGCCTCGGCCGCACCGGATCCACCGTCGGCGGCCTTCGACTCTTCCCACTTCCGACGCAGCTGCTCCACCGCGTCGAATCGATTTCCACCAGGCCCCGACCCGGCTTCCTGGTCCGACATCGAACTAACCGCGAACAGGCGTCGCGACACCCATCGATCCCACAGCGGCGGACACTCCGAACTTCCTCTCAGGTCTTTCCTTCACCTTCACATTCTGCATCAAGACACCCATGACTCGTCTTCGACCCGGCTCGGGCCGCCTAGGTCCGGGCCTTCGGGGTCGTCGGTGGGGTCCTGGCCTCGCTGCGGTACTGGTCCCACCAGGAGGCGCTCTCGTTCGGCGCGGCGCCCGGCTCCTTCGGCGGCGCCGACGGGCTGGGGATGCCGAGGGCCCGCAGCCGCCAGTCGTCCTCGGGGATCGCGGCGACGATGCGGACGGGGACGACGGCCGTGAGCAGCAGGTAGTTGCCCACGCAGATCATCAGGCAGACCGGCGGGATGGCGACGACGGTCGCGATCCCGAAGGTGCCCAGCTCGATCGGCTCCCTGGCGATGGCGATCACGTTCCCGAAGACACTCGCCAGCACGGCGGCGACGAGCAGCAGCTCGTAGACCCGCACCAGCGAGGTGGCCTTCTCGTCACGGATACCCACGAGGGTGATGAAGGTACAGGCCACCAGCGCGACGGTGAGCCCGGCGACGACCGGCCACAGCCAGGTCAGGTCCTCGGGGACGCCCGCGATCCGCGCGAGGGTGGAGGTGAAAGTGAAGGAGGCGATCGCCGCGGCGACGACAAGTAACAGCCCTAGGCCCACAAGCAGCTTCGGCACGGTGAACGGAACAGGTCGAGGGAAAGGGTCCGTGTGGTCCATCAGGCTCCATCCTACGGGCTACGGCCACCAAACATGCAGGCCCTCAACAGGGTACGGCCACGCGCGGGGTAGACACCGTCCAACGATCACCCCGCCATGAGGTGTTCGATCAGACGGATCAGGACCTGCTTGGCGGATTCCCGATCGCGCACGTCGCACAGCGTGATGGCGACATCGCCCGAAATATCCAGCGCGGCACGGATTTCGTGCTCGTCGTCGGTCCGAGCCCGCACGGTATCGCTCAGCGGGAGCTGACGCAGACGACGTAGCGGCGCTGGCCGTAGACGACGCCGCGGTCGCCCGCCGTGCAGACGTTCACGTCGGTCGTGTCGTGACGGATTTCCAGGACGCGGACCCGACCGGGTACGTCGGCAGCGCATTCCACGTGCCGGACCGCACCACCGGACAGGTCGACGCAGCCGCCGACCGTCCAATCGATGTCGAGGCAGAGGGTCTCCTGCAGACCGCCGGGGAGGGTGCGGGGTTGGGAACGGTCGACGTCGCCGGGGCAGTGGGCGCCCGCCGCCGCCAATTCCGTGACCTTGTAGTGAGAATTCGCGCTGCCGCACGCGGCTTGCTGAATATCGGCCGCACCCAAATCCACACAATCGCCGACGCTCAGATCCACGCGGGGAATCCGGGACGCGGATTTACTCAATGTGGACGCGACTCCACCGGACAGCTCGAGAATAGTACCCAGCGGCTGAGTTCCCGAAACCTCGGTAAAGGAAGTTGTTGCGGCAGAATCGTCATCTGCCGGTCCGGACATCCGCGCGCCCAGCCCCGCGATCACCGACAGCGCCCCGTAGAACGTCCCTGCCAGGGCAAACACCGCCACCACCGACACGCCAGCCACGGCCAAGTTCTTTCGACGCGCCATCTGTGTTGTTCCTACTCGTCCGCTGGACGCCTCCCGACCGACGCCCCACTGCTTGACAGTTCATACACGGCCGCACACGAACGTGTCGAATTGTGAATCTGCGCAGTTTTACAGCGGAAAGCTGGTCCGGCGCCCAAATGAGCACGGATAACTATCCGGGGAAAAAGGGTGCTAGGGTCTGCCCGATCTCACTGGCGGACACCACGGTTCGTGCCCCGCGGCACGCCGGTCGGCCGGGCTGTCTTCGTCATGCGTAAAGGAAATCCCTGATGAAACTCGGTCTTTTCCCTGCTACCGCGCTCCTGGTCGGCACCGCCGTCTGGATCACCTCCGGTGCCGCCGCCGCGGAGCCTGCCGCGCCGACGCCCCAGGCCACCACGTCCGGGGTCGACCGGTCCGTGCGCTACGAGGCCACCCTCACCGAGTTCTCCCGCGTGCTGACCACCACCGTCACCGGCGGCACCTTCACCACCACCGCGGACAACACGGCGGTCACCCTCACCTCCGACGCGGGCGAGGTCGTCACCCACATCCCGCTCACCTACGAGATCTCCGGCGCGAAGATGCGGGTCGCGCAGACGATCTCCGACAACGGGCGCCACCTGGTGCTCACCCCGCAGGCGAACGCCACCGAGATCGGCGAGATGCAGACCATCAGCCCCATGTCCCAGCTGACGAACGAGATCAACCGCAATGTGGTCGGCGTGGTCGTCGGCGGCCTGCTCGGCGGCCTCATCGGCACGGTCCTCGGCTTCGGCTTCCTGAGCATCATCACCGGCCCGGTCGGCCTGGTCCTCGGCGCGATCGCCGGTGGCTACGCGATGGGCGGTCAGCCCTTCCTCGACGCCGTCACCGCCGTCGTCAGCGGTCAGCCCTGACCGACGCCGATGCCGCGCCGCTCGCGGATCGACCCTCCCGAGCGGCGCGAATCGCACGGTAGACGGCCGCTCCTCCCTGGGTCGAGCACCAGCCACGAAGGCACCCGTCGGCGGGATATCCTGACTCTGTCCCTGGTAGATCCGAGTAGCCGATGGCCGACAGCGATGATCCGTCCCGAACACAGCGTGATGCCGGGTTCGATGTCATCACGGAGCTGAGCACTGCCGGTTTCGAGGACGCCGAGGAGATCGGGCGGGGCGGGTTCGGCGCGGTCTACCGGTGCAGGCAGGTCGGCGTCGAGCGCACGGTGGCGGTGAAGGTGATCACCGAGGAGCTCGACGACAACCATGACCGGTTCCTGCGCGAACAGCAGGCGATGGGACAGCTGACCGGACATCCGAACATCGTGTCCCTGCTGGTGGTCGGCACCACCGAGCACGGTCACCCGTATCTGGTCATGCCGTACTATGAGCGCGGCTCGATCCAGCAGTGCCTGCACCGCGACGGCCCGCTCCCGCTCCAGGACGTGCTCCACCTCGGCGTGAAACTCGCGGGCGCGCTCGAGACGGCACATCGCACCGGCATACTGCACCGCGACATCAAACCGGCGAACATCCTGCTGACCGACTACGACGAGCCGGCACTGACCGATTTCGGCATCGCCCACATGACCGGCGGATTCGAGACAACCACCGGGGTCATCACCGGTTCCCCGGCCTTCACCGCTCCCGAGGTCCTCACCGGGGACGCGCCCAGCCGGGCCGCCGATGTCTACAGTCTGGGGGCCACCCTGTTCTGCGTGCTGACCGGGCACGCGGCCTTCGAGCGGCGCAGCGGGGAACAGCTGGTCGCGCAATTCCTGCGGATCACCGAGCAACCCGCTCCCCCACTGCGCGGCAGCGGTTTTCCCGACGACGTGTGCGCTGTCATCGAGGACGCGATGGCGCGGGATCCCGCCGATCGGCCCGACGCCGCGACGATGGGCGAGCGGCTCCGCGAGGCGCAGCGCGGCCACGGTTTCCCGGTCGACCGGATGCCAGTGCGGTCCGCACCCGGATCCGCGCCGACCGGGCCACCCGAGCCCGCGGCGGCGCGTGACGGCGGGAACCTGCCGATCGAGCTGACCAGTTTCGTCGGTCGCCGGACCGAGCTGGCCGAGGTCACGCAGTTGCTGGCGCGGTCGTCCCTGGTGACGCTCACCGGGATCGGCGGAGTCGGGAAGTCACGGCTCGCCCTCCATGTCGCGCATGAGGTGATGGGAGATTTCGCCGACGGCGTGTGGCTGGTGGAGCTGGGTGAGGTGCGCGATCCGGCCCTGCTGGTCGACGTGGTCGCCGGCGCCCTCGGACTGCGGGGCCGAGGGGCCGGACCGACCGTCGACGTGCTGGCGGGCTATCTGTCCGCCCGTCGTCTGCTGCTGGTGCTGGACAACTGCGAGCAGGTGATCGACGCCGTCACGTCGCTGACCGAAACCCTGCTCGGCGCCTGCCCGCACCTGCGGATCCTGGCGACCAGCCGCGAAGCGCTCGACATCGGCGGCGAAGCGGTGCTCGCGGTGCCACCACTCACGATTCCCGACCCGGCGCTCGCGCCGACGCCGAGCACCGCCGGGGACAGCGCCCTGGCGTTGTTCGCCGAACGAGCCGCCGCGGCGGTGCCCGGATTCGGCATCGCCGAGAGCAACCGGGCCTGCGTGACCCGGATCTGCGCCCGCCTCGACGGGCTCCCGCTGGCGATCGAACTCGCCGCGGCCCGGCTCCGAACACTGTCGCCGGAGCAGATCCTGTCCCGGCTCGACGATCGCTACGGTCTGTTGACGCGCGGCCGCCGTGGTGCCCCGCTGCGGCAGCAGACCCTGCGCTGGTGCATCGGCTGGAGCTATGACCTGTGCACTCCGGACGAGCAGCGCTGGTGGCGCCGGTTGTCGGTGTTCGCCGGGGGCTTCGAGCTCGATGCCGCGGCCCGGCTCTGTGGCGACGATCCGGCCGCCGCGGACATGCTGGACGCGGTCTCCGGATTGGTCGACAAGTCGATCGTGATCCGCGAAGACCTCGGTGACACGGTTCGGTTCCGGATGCTGGAGACCGTCGGGGAGTACGGCAGGCAGCGGGCCCAGGACAGTGGCGAGTACGCGGAATGGTCACGGCGACACCGTGAGTGGGCTCTCGACCTGGTGCTGCGCGCGGAGACGGAGTGGATCGGCCCGCACCAGCTCACGTGGGTCGCCCGGCTCGAGCGCGAACTGCCCAATGTGCGCGCCGCACTGGAATCCGCCGTCTCCGCGGCGAACGAGACCGCGGTGCGGATGACCAACGCCCTCTATCCCTTCTGGATGATGCGGGGACGGCTCAGCGAAGGCCGCCGCTGGTCTGCCCGGGCGCTGGCCGGCCTGTCGACCGGTGCGCCGCTCACCGAACAGGCCAAGGCGCTGCACGCCGCCGTGGCGATGGCGGTGTTGCAACGCGACTTCACCGAAGCCACCGACAGACTCGCCCAGCTCCGGCAGCTCGCCGAGCAGTCCACCGACCCACTGGTCGGCGCCTTGCACATGCACGCCGAGGGCAGCGCCGTGCTCATGACCGCCGACGCCGATCCGGCGCGCGCCGACGGACTCCTGACCGGCGCCCTCGAGATCTACACCGCGCTGGACGAACTCAGCATGCGATTGGACGTGCTGATCTCGCTGGGATGGTCGTGTGTCCTGCTCGGCGGCGCGGCCAGGGCGACCGACTGCTTCGACCAGGTGCTCACCACCACCGAGGCCGCGGGCGAAACGATGCTCCGCTCGTGGGCATTGGCGGCGGCGGGGTATGTCGCCTGGCGCGCAGCGGCGACCTACCGCGCGGTGGACTTGTTGGAGAAGGGCATTCGAGCGGCCCGGCAGGTGCCGGATCCCTTGGTCGCCGCCGCCTGCGTCGAAGAGCTGGCGTGGATCACCGCCGAGCGCGACCGGCACCGGCGCGCGACAGTGCTGATGGGAGCGGCGGACTCGCTGGCCGGTGTCACCGGCAGCTCCCCGTTCGTCTTCCCCGCGCTCCTGCGCCACCGCACGGAATGCGAGCTCGCCTGCCGGGACGCGCTGAGCTCGCGGGTATTCGAGACGAGCCTGCGCCGGGGCGCGGCGATGACTTTCGACGCCGCGGTCGAGTACGCGCTCGGCGAGCGCGCCACCGCTCCGACACCGCGCCGGCACGAATAGCCGCGGCGTGACGCCAACCCTAGACTCGGGTCCCATGGCTATGCGGCTGGTCCAGATCCATCTGAAGGCTCGCGATGACGTCGCGCTCGGCAGATTCTGGGCGGCGGCGCTCGGCTGGCGGATGGACAGCGAGGCACCCGGGGTGGCCAATCTCGAGCCCGTCGGCTTCTCCTATCCCGATCCCGCCGCGGTCTGTCTCGACATCGTGATCGATCCGGCACCCAAGACGGTGCAGAACCGCGTGCACATCGACCTCGCCACCGGCTCCGGCACCGAGCAGGCGGAGCTGGTCGCGCGGCTGGTCGCGCTCGGTGCGACGCCCGCGGACGTGGGCCAGGGCGACGTGCCCTGGACGGTTCTCGCCGACCCGGAGGGCAACGAGTTCTGCGTGCTGGAGCCTCGACCGGTCTACCGCGACACCGGGCCGATCGCCGCGGTGGTCGTCGACTGCGGCGATCCGCGGGCCATGGCCCGATTCTGGGGCGAGGCGATGGACTGGACTGTGCACGAGGTGTCCGACGACTTCGCGACGCTGCGGTCCGCCGCGGGCATAGGCCCCTACCTGGAGTTCCTCCGCAAACCGGAGCCGAAGACCGTCCGCAACCGTCTCCATCTCGACCTGCGGCCCTACCCCGGCGACGACCACGCCGCGGAGGTGGACCGCCTCCGGATGCTGGGCGCCACCGACCTCGACATCGGCCAGGGTGATGTGCCGTGGGCCGTTCTGGCCGATCCGGAGGGCAACGAATTCTGCGTGCTCACCCCAGCGTGATGTCCCGCGATCTGGCAAACGCCCTGTGATGGGGTCGTGACTCCCCGCTGTTACGTTCGGAAAGAGGCTCGTCCCGGCTGGATCGCGATCCACGATGGAGGCGTCATGAGCGTGTTGTCCAGTGACCTGCAAACGCTGAGCTACGAAGCGTATGTCTACCTGTACTCGCTGGTGACGATGGATGTCACCCGCCAGCAGCAGACGAACTCCCCCGCCGACTCCACCCCGGGTTTCGGACCGCCGAACCGGTTCCATCACATGCGCTCCTTCCCCGACGTCGATTTTCGCGCGGTCGTGCGGCCGAATTTCGACACGCTGTACTCCTCTGCCTGGCTGGATCTGACCCGCGGCCCGGTCCGCGTCCACGTTCCCGACAGCGGCGACCGGTTCTACATGCTCCCGATCCTGGATGCCTGGACCGATGTCTTCGCCAACCCGGGCAAGCGGACCACCGGCACCGCCGAACAGGACTTCGTCGTCGTGGGGCCCGGGTACGGCGGGGAGCTACCCGCCGGAGTCCCGGTGATCCACTCCCCGACCCCGCACGCCTGGATGATCGGTCGCACCCAGACCAACGGGCCCGCCGACTACGCGGCGGTGCGCGAGTTCCAGGACGGACTGCGGATCACCGAACTGGGAGATCCGGCACCGTTTCAGCCGGACCCCGCCCTGGTCACCGAGACCGAGCCGCTGCGGCAGGTCAACGCGATGTCGGCCACGGAGTTCTTCGAGCGGGCCGCCACGGCGTTGCGGGTCGACCCGCCGCACAGCACCGATTTCTCCCAGCTCGCGCGCATCGCGCTGCTGGGCATCGTGCCCGGCCGGGACTTCGACGCGTCCCGGTTCTCCGCCGCGGACCGCGCCGCGATCGATGCGGGCGTCACCGCGGCGCGCGCCGCGGTGCTGGCGGCGCCGATGGAACTCGCCCAGCCGGTCAACGGGTGGGTCAGTGTGCTGGGCACGATCGGCGTCTACGGCAACAACTACTTCACCCGGTCGGCCATCACGCTGGCGGGCCTGGGCGCCAACCCGCCCGAAGACGCGATCTATCCGCTGCTGGCCGCCGACGCCGACGGCGATCCGCTCGTCGGCGACAACGAGTACCTGATCCACTTCGACGCGGGGAAACTGCCGCCGGCGGCGGCGTTCTGGTCGATCACCATGTACGACGCCGAAGGGTTCCAGATCCCCAACGAACTCGATCGCTTCGCCATCGGCGACCGAGATCCCTTGCAGTACAACCCGGATGGCTCACTCGACATCCACGTCTCCCGGAAGAACCCGGGACCCGACCGGGAAGCGAACTGGCTGCCCGCGCCGAGCGGGCCACTGGGCATCACCATGCGCCTCTACGCGCCGCGCGCCGAAGCGCTCGACGGGACGTGGGCCCCACCACCGGTGCACCGGCGCCGGGACTGACCGCCGCCCGCGTCGCTGCCGTCCCCGCGGGGCGACGCGGGCCATAGTGGTCGAATGGGTAACCAGACCACGGTCGCCGCCGCGTTCGAACCCCTGCTGCACGCCACCCTGGGTCCACACCCCGCGGTGGGACTCGCGTTCTGGGACGGCAGCACGATCCAGCCCGAGGGCACGAGCCCCGGCACCCTGCGCGTGCGCTCCGAGGTGGCGCTGCGGCACCTGATCTGGGCGCCCGGCGAACTCGGCCTGGCGCGCGCTTTCGTCTCCGGCACAGTAGATCTCGACGGCGACATCTTCACGATGTTGCGCGCCCTCCAGTCCACCGCACCGAACGACGCCCGCCTCGGCATCGGCGCGGCCTGGCAAGCGATCGGCGCGGCGCGGCGGCTCGGGGCGCTCGGCCGCCGCCCGCCACCGCCGCCGGAGGAGGCGCGACCGCGGCGCGGAGCGTTGCACACCAAACGGCGCGACGCGGCGGCGATCAGTCATCACTATGACGTCGGCAACGACTTCTACCGGCTGGTGCTCGGCCCGAGCATGACCTACTCGTGCGCGCGGTTCGTCCCGGGCGAGGACGGCTCGCTGACGCAGGCCCAGCGCGCCAAACACGACCTGGTCTGCCGCAAGCTGGGGTTGGCCGAGCAGCCGGGGATGCGCCTGCTCGACGTGGGATGCGGGTGGGGATCGATGGCGATGCACGCGGCCGCCACCTACGGGGCGCGGGTCGTCGGCGTCACGATCAGCGGCGCTCAGGTCGACCTCGCTCGCAGGCGAGTCGCCGAGGCGGGGCTGTCCGGCAGTGTCGAGATCCGGCTCGCCGACTATCGGGACCTGCGCGGCGAGGAATTCGACGCCATCTCCTCGATCGGCATGTTCGAACACGTCGGGTCCCGGCGCGCCGCCGAGTACTTCGACACCCTGCGCGCCCTGCTGCACCCGCGCGGGCGGCTGCTCAACCACGCCATCTCCTCGCCGGGCGGCTCCACCATGCGGAACCGCTCCTTCATCGGGCGTTACGTCTTCCCGGACGGCGAACTCCTCGATGTGGGCGAGGTCGTCCTGGCCATGGAGCGCGCCGGATTCGAGGTTCGCGACGTCGAGTCCTTGCGCGAGCACTACGCGCGCACCCTGCGCCAGTGGGTCGCGAATCTCGAAAATGAGTGGGAGCAGGCGGTTTCCCTCGTCGGCGAGGGACGAGCACGCGTCTGGCGGCTCTATATGGCCGCCTCCGCGCTGGGCTTCGAGGACGGCGGACTCGGCATCCACCAGGTCCTCGGCGTCGTCCCGGAAGCGAGGGGCGAGGCCGCCATGCCCCCGACCCGACGGCTCTGGGAGCAGGAGACGGGGTGATCCCGCATCCCGCTGCCGCGCTTCATCCGCTCCGGGTCGTCCGGGCCTGCGCGCCCGCGGGCCAGTCACGCGGAATTCCCAGGATGGCGCTCGCCCCACGGATCGCCGCCAGCACGGCGTGCAGGTCGTCGAATCCCTGTCCGAAGACCTCGGTGCGATCGTCGATGCGGAACGGGCACAGGCAGGTGTGCGGGCTGGACGGGTCCCGGCGGGGGCGACCGAGCACGATCACCACCGGTCCGGTGGCGGTGTCGACGGCACGCGCCCCCAGCGGCGGACCGAACTCGCGGGCGGTCGCCCCGGAGGTGCCGCCGCGCGGGCGGCCTGCCACGGGGTCGCGCCGCCGATGCGGGTCGGCCACGAGGTCGGTGGAGCCGAATCGGGCTGTCGCACCGGGGATATCGATCAGCGCCGCGTAGACGGCCGCCAACCGGTCCGGGCCGCGGACGCGATGGGTGCGCGTGCCCGCGACGCGATAGGTGCAGTGCCAGTCCTGCGTCATGGTGTCCTGCCGCGGATCGGCGATCTCCACGCCGATCTCGTTGTCGCCGTCGCGGACGGTGCTCGCCACGACTACTTCGCCCAGCTCACTGTTCACAGTTCCTCCTGATGGGTCCGTGCTCCGACGGGCGCGTCGGCACACCCTCGGACCGGATGTGCCCGCGGTGCGGAGGGAGTTCGCGCCGCGCCCGTCGGGAGATGGGTGGAGATCGTGGACTCGCGTGCTCAGCGCACGGTCACCACCCGGGTGTGCCTGCCGGTGGCGCCGTCGGGGAACGGGGTGGTGCGGGCCTCGGTCTGGACGACGCCGGCGCCGTCGACGGCGCGGACACGCAGCGTGTGGGTTCCCGGCGTGGCCTCCCACCTCCAGGTCCACTGACGCCAGGTGTCGAGGGAGTAGGCCGTGGCTAGGGTGGCGGGCTGCCACGGCCCGTCGTCCACCTGTACGTCGACGGCGGTGATCCCCCGTCCTTGCGCCCAGGCGACTCCGGCCACCGTCACCGGCCCGGCGGCGAGGGTCGCGAACGCGGCGGGGACATCGATCCGCGACGCGGTCTTGATGGGTGCGCGTTCCGACCAGCCGCGCTCGGTCCAGTACGCGCGGGCCAGGTCGAACCGGGTGAGTTCCAGGTCGACGACCCATTTGGTGGCCGAGACGTAACCGTAGAGACCGGGCACGATCATCCGTACCGGATAGCCGTGCGCGACGGGCAGCGCCGCGCCGTTCATGGCCACCGCCAGCAGGGCGTCCGGGTTGCCGAGGACCGCGGCCAGCGGGGTTCCGGCGGTGAAACCGTCCACGCTGCGCGACAGGATCATGTCGGCGCCGGGCGCGGGCCCCGCCTCCGCCAGGAGGTCGGCGAGACGATAGCCGGTCCAGGTGGCGGTCCCGGCGAGCGTGCCGCCGACTTCGTTCGACACGCAGGTCAGCGTGATCAGGGATTCGACAGCGCGGCGAGCGCTCAGGGTGTCGAAGTCCAGCACGATCTCCCGGTCCACCATCCCGTGGACGCGCAGCCGCCACTGCGCACGGGTCAGCGACGGCAGCTGCAACGCCGTATCGATGCGATAGAACTCCGCGGTCGGCGTGACGAACCGGGTCAGGCCGGGCACCGGAAGGTCCATGTCGGGCAGGACCGGCGGTGCCGGATCGGCGACGCGCGGTGGCACGAAAGCCGCACGGTCGGCACCGATATCGCGCAGCCGGGCACCGATGACCCGTCCGGCGGCACCCGCCGCGATCGCCCCGGCGGTCACCCCCGCGACGGCCAGCAGGAAGCCACGCCGGGTGAGCCCGTCGCCGGGCCGCCGAGCGGCCGGAACGACGAACAGCACGCAGAGCGCGGCGATTCCCGCGCCGGTTCCCGCCAGTGCGGGCAGCGCGAAGTCCGGGCCCGCGCCCGGCCGGCGCACCGCGAGCACGGCGACAGCCACCCCCAGCGCCCCCAGGACCGCGGCACCGGCCGCCGGGCTGCGGCGGGCGAGCAGCCCGATCAGCGCGGCGGCGGCCGCCATCACCGCGACCATCGTGATCGCCAGCGCCAGTTTGTCGTTCGTGCCGAACCAGCGGATAGCACTGTCTTTCAACCACTTCGGCGTGTGATCGACGACGGTGTCCCCGAGGACGAAGAACGGGGAGGCGGCCGGATCGACGAACACCGCGACGAGATGCCCGACACCGATCACCGTCGCAGCGGCGGCCATCGCCGCCGACGCGGCGGCGATGCGCCCCGGCGGCCGCGGGGAGGGCGCGATACGGCGGACCATGCTGTCACTCCTGAGGGGTCGAGTGCCGGCGTGGCCCGCCGTGTGCGGGTCAGCCGACGGTCATGCTGACGATCGCCGGGGTGGTCGGACCGGCCGATCCACCGGCGGGTTCGACCGTCACCGCGAGGGTGTCGGCGGTGTCGACGGCGGTCACCACCGCGGCGGGCCCGTCCATGACCGCTACCGAGCGGGGCGCGCCGCCCGCGGGCACCCGCCACAGCTGGTAGGCGCGGTCGGCGGGCAGTGCGGGCATGTCGTGGAACGACACCGCCGCGGCGCCCAGTGCCGTGGATTGATGCACCGTCATCTCGCCGCCGCCGGTGATCGCGACCGACGACTCCCGGCTGTCGGGCTCGTCGAGGACCTGCTGCGCGGTGATCGCGCCGGTGTCGTCGTTCGCGCGGTCGAGCACGACCACCACCCCGGCGCCGACGCCGACCGCGACGACCGCGGCCGCGGCGACGGCCAGCCGGCGCCACCGCCGGCGATTGCCGAGCGGGTCCCGCCGGGCGAGCGGACGCGCCTGCGGATCGAGCTGGTCCAGTGCCCGCAGCAGCGCGGATTCCAGCCGGGCGGGCGGCGGCACCGAGTCGGACACGGTCAACGCGGCCATGGTCTCCCTGATGCGGTGCACGGCGTCGAGGAACGCCGCCGCGCGCTCGGGATCCGCCGCGGCGAGTTCGTCGTCGACGGCGCGCCGCTGTCGGGGATCGAGCGCGTCGAGGGCGTAGGGATAGGGGTCGTCGAGCCACGGCCGAGGGGTCCGCCGATCTGTCTCGCTCATCGGGAATTCCCTCCGGTCAAACAGTTTTCGAGTCGTTTCAAGCCGTCCCTGATCCGGCTCTTCACCGTCGGCAACGGCACGTCCAGGGTCTCGGAGACCTCGGCGTAGGTGCGCCCGCTGTAGTAGGCCAGCGCCACCGCCTCACGCTGCAGGTCGGTCATCGTCGCGAGACAGTCCTGGACCGACTGCTCGTCGAGCCGCTGGGTCACCTCCTCGGCCACGATGTCGTGGTCACGGCCGAGGTGGGTGTGCCCGAACACCAGGTCACGGCTGGTCGCGGACTGTTCGGCGCGGACCCGGTCGACTGCGCGGCGGTGGGTCAGCATCATCAACCAGCCGATCGGGCTGGCCTTGCCCGCGTCGTACTCGCCCGCCAGCGACCAGGCCTGCAGGAACACCTCCTGCGCGATGTCCTCGGCGGCGCCGTGGTTGCGCACCACCCGCAGCGCGAGCCCGAACACCCGCGGGCTGGTGGCCCGGTAGAACTCGGCGAAGGCCGTCCGGTCCCCGGACGCGATCTCGCCGAGCAGCGTCACCAGGCGCGCTTGCACCGCGTGGTCGGTCCGGGTCGGCGCCGGGCAGGCGGGCGCCGGGTCGGCGACCACGCGCAGCCGGATCGGCGAGGAGCCCGGACGGTTCGTCATCGTGTGGTCCCTGCGTGCGTCAGCATGAGAGGGACTTCGGCCAGCCCCGCGGTACGGATGGGCGCCACCGAAGACTTTCTCTCGTGACTCTACGGCCCTCGGCGGCGTGACCATCGTCGACCTCACGCCGCGGGTGGCAGGAGCACGCTGTCGATCAGGTAGACCGTCGCGTTCGCCGTGCGCACCCCGCCGCAGATCACGGACGCGCCGTCGACCTGCAGGTTGTCACCGGAACCGGTCACCGTGACGTCGGCGCCCTCGACGGTCTTGTGGGTGCCCGTGACCTGCGACGGCGAGAGCTGACCCGGCACCACGTGGTAGGTCAGGATCTGGGTGAGCGTGGCCGAATCGGTCTTCAGCGCTTCGACGGTGGCCGGATCGACCTTCGCGAAGGCGGAGTCGACGGGCGCGAAGACGGTGAACTGGCCGCCGTTGAGGGTGTCGACCAGGTTGACCTGCGGGTTGAGCTTCCCCGACACCGCCGCGACGAGGGTGGTGAGCATCGGGTTGTTGGACGCGGCGACGGCGACCGGGTCCTGGGCCATCCCGCTCACCGAGCCCGGGCCGCTGGGAACCTGGGCGGCGTACTCGGCGCAGCCGGGGCCGACGAGGTCCGAGGCGCCGGTTCCGTTCGCGGCGGAGGTGGTCATCGGTGCGGAGGACGTCGCCGCCGAGGTGGCCGAATCGTCGTCGGAACAGGCGGCGGCGCCCAGCACCGAGCCGAGAAGTGCTGCCGCAAGGAGTGTGCTGCGCAGGGATCGCATGGTCGTTTCCGTCGCTTCCGGAAGGGCGGCGAGCTGCCGCGCTGGGATGGATGCAACGGAGTTCGGCCAGCCCACCCGGCCGGATGGCTCGGGTCGGAATCCGGATCCCGACCCGCGGTGGGTGCCGAGGTGGGCGGGGCCCATCCCCCCGCGGGCCGCGATTCGTGCAGTATGGGTCTTATGCCCCATTCGAATCCTGTAGCCGCGTGGAAGTCCCTGCGTGATGGAAACGACCGTTTCGTCACCGATACCCTGCAGCATCCCAGCCAGGGTGCCGCCGATCGCGCCAAGCTGGCCGGTGGCCAGCAGCCCTCGGCGATCCTGTTCGGGTGTGGTGACTCCCGGGTCGCCGCCGAGATCATCTTCGACCGCGGGCTCGGGGACATGTTCGTCGTGCGCACCGCCGGACACGTGGTGGACAGCTCGGTGCTCGGTTCGATCGAGTACGGCGTCGGCGTGCTGCAGGTGCCGCTGATCGTCGTCCTCGGCCACGACTCCTGCGGCGCGGTCGCCGCCACCATCGACGCCCTCGACAACGGGACGGTGCCCGGTGGGTTCATCCGCAGCGTCGTCGAGCGCGTCACGCCGTCGATCCTGCTCGGGCGCCGGGAGGGCCTGACCAATGTCGACGAGCTGGAAGCCCGCCACGTCGAGGAGACAGCGCGCCTGCTCATGCAGCGGTCGTCGACGATCTCCGAGCGCGTCGAGGCCGGCGCGCTGGCCATCGCCTGTGTGACCTACAACCTCGCCGACGGGCGCGCCCAGCTGCGCAGCGTCATCGGCGACATCGGCGAGATCGCCTGACGGCGCGTGCCGGTCCCCTCCCCCGGGGACCGGCACGGCCGCGTCAGGCGTATTCGGGACAGAACTGCATCTGCGCCGCGACGACGAGATAGGCGGCGTCCCGGCTGGAATACCCCTTCTCGGTGAGCGCGGTCGCCATTTCGACATCGGTCGCGCCCGCGGCCCGTTCCTCGCAGATCGCCACCCCCATGTCGAGCGCGGCCTGGCGGGACGAGTAGTAGATCCCTTCGCGATCCAGGGTCGCGATGAACTCGTCCTGCTTCTCCGGGATCTTGCTGTTGCTCAACGCGTTCGGTGTCGAGGGCGCCGTGCGAGGCGCGCTGGAGCGGGGTGCGCCCGACGCCGGTGGCGGCTCGGCCGGTCCCCCGGCGGGCGGAGTGCTCACCGTCGACCGGCCGACGTCGGAGACGTCGCCCGCGGCGAGCAACACCGAGGTGGCACACCCACCACAGACCAGGAGCAGGACACCCAGCACCGCGAGCACCACCCACAGGGTCGTGTTGGTACGGCGCGGCGGCTGCGGTGGATAGGCCGGGTTGGGCGCGGACGGATACTGCGGTGGTATCGGAGGCTGAGTCACGAATCTCCTTCGGTGCGAGACGAACAGCGGTTCAAGATCGCCATCCACCGCACCGGCGTTATCAACGACTCCCGACTACCGCACGAGCGGGCTCGGCCCGGGGATCAGTGCGTCGGATCCGGATCGTGCACCCGGGTCAGCTTGGCGGGGTTGGTGACCGAGTAGATCCCGAGGACGGTGTCGTCGGGGGCGACATCGAGGACGACGACCGCCAGCGGCGCGGCGCCGTCGAAGATCACCGCGCACGGATCACCGCTGACCGTGCGCCAGCCCACCCGGTAGCCGTCGAGGCCACCGGCGGCGACGGCGAGGAATACCTCGGCGACCGCGGCTCGCCCGTAGACCGGCTGCAACGAGGTGGCGGGTCCGGTGCCGCCGCCGTCGGTCCAGAGGGTGACCTCCGGGGCCAGGACCGCCAGGAGTTTCTCGAGGTCGCCGCCCATCGCGGCGTCGACGAAACGCTCGGTCACCTCCCGGGTGACCCGCGGGTCCACCCGGGTGCGCGGCCTGCGCGCCTGGACGTGGGCCCGGGCGCGATGGGCGAGCTGGCGGACGGCGGCGGGTGAGCGGTCGACCATGTCGGCGATCTCGGTGTGCGGATAGGCGAAGACCTCGTTGAGCACGAACACCGCCCGCTCGAGCGGCGTCAGCGACTCCAGGACCACCAGCATCGCCATCGACGACGACTCGGCGCGCACCACGCTCGCCGCGCCGTCGCCCACGGCGGTGTCGGCGTCGAGCAGTGGCTCCGGAAGCCATTGCCCCACATAGTCTTCGCGGCGCCGGGCCAGCACGGACCGCCGGGCCAGCGCCTGGTTCACCACGATCCGGGTGAGATAGGCGCGGACATTGTCGATCGGCTCGCCACCGCGAACGCGGGCCTGCCACGCCAGCCACGCCTCCTGCAGGACGTCCTCGGTGTCGGCGACGCTGCCGAGCATGTTGTAGACCACCGAGAACAGCAGTTCGCGGTAGCCGAGGAAGGTCTCGGTGGCGGTGTCGACGGCATCGGTCATGGCGGTCCTCCGGTCCGGCGGGATGGTCTTTCTACGAAGAGGCGTGCGGCACTGCCGAGTGTGACAAGCGCGCCGGAATCTGTGATCCACCCCACAGGATCGCCCCTCGGTGTCACGTTCTGCCCGCAGCGCGCACTCCTCGTCGGCGAAATCTCTTCCACCATCCCCGACCAGGAGCTCCCATGCGAACCCGCATCAGCAATGTCCGTGTCTTCGACGGCGAGCGGCGCATCGATCGAACGACGGTGCTGCTCGACGACGACAGGATCGTCGCCACCGACGACGCGTCCGCCGAGGTGGAGATCGACGGGTCCGGCCGCACCCTGTTGCCGGGTCTCATCGATGCCCACACCCACGTCTTCGACGGCGACCTGGCCCAAGCGCTCGCGTTCGGTGTCACCACCGAGCTCGACATGTTCTGTCTCCCCGACGTGCTGACCGCGCAGCGGGCGGCCGCGCGGCGTGACGACGTCGCCGATCTCCGCAGCGCGGGCACCCTGGCCACGGCGCCGGGCGGCCATCCGAGTCAGCTGCTGGCCGCACCGGAGATCGCCGCGCTCGGCCTCGCACCGTTCGACACCATCTCCGGCCCCGAGCAGGCGGCCGATTTCGTGCGGGCCAGGCTGGCGGAGGGCGCCGACTACCTCAAGATCGTCATCGACGACGGCAGCGTGCACGGCACGAGCCTGCCGGTGCTGTCGGAGCGGACCGCGCGAGCGCTGACCGCCCACGCCCATGACGCCGGATTGCAGGTCATCGCGCACGCGATCACCGAGTCCGACGTGCTGATCGCGCTGGCGGCCGGTGTCGACGGGCTCGCCCACGTGTGGACCGATGTCACCAGCGGCACCGATGATCTGGCCGACCGGATCGCCGCGCAGGACGTGTTCGTGGTGAGCACCCTGGTGTACTTCGAGGCCATCACCGGGCAGCGCGAGCACACCGCCGACTGCGCGGCGCCCGGCTCGTTCGACGACGCGATGCGCGTGACCCGGGCACTGCATCGGGCCGGGGCGCCCCTGCTGGCGGGCACCGACGCGACCCCGTACGTGCCCGCCCACGGCAGTGGCCTGCATCGGGAGCTGGAGCTGCTGACCGCGGCGGGGTTGCACCCGCTGGAAGTGCTCACGGCCGCGACCAGCAGGACCGCCGATCGCTTCGGGCTGTCCGATCGGGGACGCATCGCACCCGGCCTGCGCGCGGATCTCCTTCTCGTGGAGGGTGATCCGACGACCGATATCACCGCGACATCCGCGATCGCCGAGGTGTGGCGGCGCGGCGTGCGCCAGGCCCGCCGATGACCGCGGCGGTCGTCGCCCGGTGGCCGCTGCCGCTGTTCCGGGCGACGGTGACGACAGCGGCGGTCCTGGTGCTCGCGCAGGCCGCCCTCGCGGGCGGTTTCCTCGCCGGGCACTTCGAAGCCCTGGCGATGCACAGCCGCAACGGCGGCATCGTGGCTCTGGTGTTTCTCGGCCAGCTCGGCTGCGCGATTCTGCTGTGGCGCAAGGGCGGCGGGCCCGCGTGGCCCGCCCGGACCGCGGTGCTCCAGTTGTCCATCGCGGCGGCACTGATCCCCCTCGGCGAGGAACGTGTACTGGCGGTGCATATTCCGCTCGCGGTCGGGTTGGCCATCGGCACGGCGCTGCTGACGAACTGGGCGTGGCGGTGGCGGCGATGAGCATCGGCAGACGTGGATTCCTGCGGGCCGGAGCCGGTGTGGGAGCGGCCGTCGCGCTCGGCGGCGCGGGCTGGGCGGCGGTACCGAAACTCGTGCGACCCGGTGAGCCGGGTCGGCTGCTGCCCAGCGCCGCGCCGCTGCCGCGACCGTTCCAGGCGCGGCTGCCGATTCCACCGGAGCTGACGCCCGTCCGGTCCGATCTCTCCACCGACTACTACGAGATCACCCAGCGCACCACGCATCTCGACATCCTGCCGGGGCTGCGCACCGAGGCGTGGACCTACCACGGCAGCTTTCCCGGGCCGACCATCCGGGCGAGGTCCGGTCGGGCGACCTCGGTGCGTCATCGCAACGAGCTTCCCCATCCGACGGTGGTGCACCTGCACGGCGGGCACACCCCTGCCGACAGCGACGGCTACCCGATGGATCTGGTTCTGCCGGTCGGCACGAGCACCGCGCCCCCGCCGAACCACGGTCATGGAGTCGCCACTTCGACCGGCGCGCTCGCCCACGGCGAACGCACCTACCGGTATCCGAATCGTCAACGTGCCGCGTCGCTCTGGTACCACGACCATCGGCACAGCTTCACCGGTCCGGCGGTCTGGCGCGGGCTGGCCGGGTTCCACCTGATCGGCGACGAGGTCGAGGACGCGCTGCCACTCCCCCGCGGCGACCGGGACATCCCCCTGCTCATCAGCGACCGCTCCTTCGCCGCGGACGGCTCGTTCGCCTATCCGCTGGTCGATCCGGAGCTGCGCACGCCCGGAGTCACCGATCGATACATGAACGGGATTCTCGGCGACGTGGTGCTGGTCAACGGCGCGCCGTGGCCGCGGCTGGAGGTGTCGCCGGTGCGCTACCGATTCCGGTTGCTCAATGCCTCCAACGCCCGCCGCTACCGGCTGACCCTCGACTCTTCTCGTCCGGGAGGCGGTTTCGTGCAGATCGGCAGCGACGGCGGCCTGCTGGACCGACCGCTCCGGCACGACCACATCGACATCTCCCCGGCCGAACGATTCGACGTGATCATCGATTTCGCCGCCTACCCGCCCGGCACCT
This sequence comes from Nocardia sp. NPDC051833, assembly GCF_040681225.1. NCBI lineage: Bacteria > Bacillati > Actinomycetota > Actinomycetes > Mycobacteriales > Nocardiaceae > Nocardia > Nocardia sp. NPDC051833. The sequence continues at coordinate 370,728 of NZ_JBFAYK010000003.1, read as the reverse complement.
CGGTCCGGCTGCGCAACGCCCTCGACACCGGACCGACCGCCGAGGTCCTGCGTTTCGACGTCACGGGTCCGCCGCGACGCGACGACACCACCGTCCCCGATCGGCTCGCGCCCATGGAGCGCCTGGATCCCGCCACCGCCGTCGCCGAACGCACCTTCCTGTTCCAGCTGGGCCCGGCCGGCTGGTCGATCAACGGCGCTCCCTACGAACCCGGTCGTGCGCTGGCGAACCCACGTCTGGGCACCGTGGAGATCTGGCGCTTCATCACCGATTTCCACCACCCGGTCCATGTGCACCTGGATCCGTTCCAGGTCATCTCCCGGAACAATCGCCCGCCCGGACCCTTCGACGCGGGCTGGAAGGACACCGTCGACGTCCGCCCCGCCGAAGCCGTCGAGGTGGCGGTCCGCTTCACCGACTACCCCGGCCCGTTCATGCTGCACTGCCACAACCTCGAACACGAGGACATGGCGATGATGGCCGACTTCGTGGTGACGTAGTGGTCAGTAGACGGTGATCCGCAGGGCGCGCATCTTCGCGTAGAGCGTGGTGCGCGAAATACCCAGGGCCTGAGCCGTTTTGACCTTGTTGCCGTCGAACTTGCGCAGCGCCTCGACGATGACGTCGCGCTCGGCGCGGTCAATGGGCATCAGCGGCCGCAGCGGCTGCTGGGTGCGATAGGCCTCGGGGAGGTCGGCGAGGACGACCGCGCCGGTGCGCCGATGCCGGACGACCTCGGTGACGACCGCGCGCAGTTCGCGCAGATTGCCGGGCCAGTCGTGGGCCGACAGCGCCGACAGCGCGCCCGGCGTGAAGTACAGCGAGCTGTCCGCACCCGCTTCGCGCAGCATCGCCGCGACCAGCGCCGGGATCTCGCCGCGACGGTTGCGCAGCGGGCCGAGTTCGACGCGGTCGGTGCATTCCGCGGCCAGCGCGGCGGCGCGGCCGGTGAGGGTGTCCACCGCTCCGGTGACCAGCACGACGCGCGGTACCCGCCGGTCGGCGACGTGGGTGGCGACGAGGTCGATCAGATCGTCGGGCAGCAGGTCGAGGCCGTCGATGCAGACGGTGCCCTGCCGGGTGCGGACCAGCGCGGCGAAGTCGCGGGCGAAGACGTCGCTGCCGTCGAGCAGGGCGTTGGCGGCGGTCAGGACGGTGACCGGTTGTTCGGTGGCGTGTTCGCGCGCGGCGCGCGAGCGCCCGGACCCCGGCGGGCCCGCGACCAGCAGCGGATCGCCGGGGTCGAGCGCGCGGCGGGAGTAGGCGACGCTCGCCCGTTCCCGCGGTTCGACATTGAGCAGGGTGCCCCCGGACGGCCCGCCGACGCGGGTCGCTTCGACCCGCACCGCCAGCCCGGACTCGAGTGTCAGGTCGAAGACGGAACCGCGGCGCACATCCGGGGCCATCATGCGCAACAGCGCGACGTCGGTCGCGCCGAGCAGATCGGCGGCGGCCTGGTTGGACATGAGCAGGTCACGCCCGATGGCCAGCACCGCGCGGCGGCGCGTGCCCGCGGCCTGGAACGCGGCGAGCAGCTCCTTGTCCGAGACGCGGGAACCGTCGAGCAGCCGCTGCTCGATGTCGGCGACCGCGCGGGCGACCAGGGGCAGCAGCAGCGGGCTGGCTTCCGGGGCGACCGTGGACAGGTCGAGCACGCCCTCGATCCGGCGCGTGGTGGGGTGGAAGATGGGGTGCCCGTAGCAGCTCATGTGGCGCAGCGGAACGGCGAAGTGCTCGTCGCCGTTGACGGCGATGCTGGTGCGGGTTTCCAGGGCGACGCCCGGTGCGGTGGTGCCGACCACCTCTTCCAGCAGGGACGCGCCGACATCGACACCGAGATCGTCGAAGACCTGGCGGGCGCCGCGGTTACCGCACCACTGGTGCGCGATGCGGCCCTCCCGGTCGACGACGATCGTGGTGAAGTCGGTGCCGTCGAGCCGATGCTCGAGGTCGTCGAGCACGACCGCGGCCGCGGCCATCAGCGGACTGGCGTCGTCGATGTCGACATAGCTGATCGTGTCCAGCACCGAGCCCGGCTCCAGACCCGCCATCGTCGCTCGATGCCAGGACGCCGCGATCGGTTCCCGCTTCACCTCGGGGTGCATGCGTCCACCGTAGCAATCGTGACCGGGGTCACGATTGTCCAATTTCTGAACAGTCGCGAGCTCCCCCCGTTGCGAATGTGGTTCCCGTCACTCCGGACGGGGCGCATCGACGAGGATCAGGAGAACCCGCCATGAAAACCAAGGCCGCGGTCGTCTACCAACCCGGCAAGCCGATCGAGATCGAAGAGCTCGAACTCGACAAGCCACGCGAGGGAGAGGTACTCATCCGGTATCTCTATGGCGGGCTGTGCCATTCCGATGTCCATATCGCGCACGGTGACCTCGAGGCGCGGCTGCCGATGGTGCTCGGGCACGAGGGCGCGGGCATCATCGAAGAGGTCGGGCCGGGCGTGACCCGGGTCAAGCCCGGCGATCACGTGGTGTGCTCGTTCATTCCGAACTGCGGCACCTGTCGCTACTGCTCGAACGGTCAGCAGTCCATCTGCGATATGGGCGCCACGATCCTGGAGGGCTATCTGCCCGGTGGCCGCTTCCCGCTGCGGGGACCGGCCGGTGAGTACGGCGCGATGTGCATGCTCGGCACGTTCAGCCAGTACGGGGTGATCCACCAGAACTCCTGCGTCACGGTCGACGAGAGCCTGCCGCTGGACAAGGCGGTGCTGGTCGGCTGCGGCGTGCCCAGCGGGTGGGGCTCGGCGGTCAACACCGCCGAGGTGAAGCCCGGTGATGTGGTGGTCGTCTTCGGCATCGGCGGGCTCGGGATCAACGCGGTGCAGGGCGCCCGCTTCGCCGGCGCGCGCTACGTCGTGGCGGTCGATCCGCTGCACAACAAGCGCGAACGTGCCCTCGAACTCGGCGCCACGCACGCCTTCGCCGACGCCGGTGACGCGCTCGCCACGATCAACGACCTGACCCGCGGCCAAGGCGCCGACGCCGCGATCCTGATCCCCGACCTGCTGACCGCCGAGATCGTGCGCGCGGGCTTCGACGCCGTCGGCAAGGGCGGCAAGGTCGTGCTGACCGGGCTCAACAAGCTCGACGAGATCAATATCCAGCTCCCCGGTTCGATCATGACGCTGTTCCGGAAGGAACTGCGCGGCAGCCTCTTCGGCGACTGCAACCCGACCGTCGACATCCCCAAGATCCTCGGTCTCTACCAGAGCGGCGACCTGAAACTCGACGAGCTCATCACCCGCACCTACACCCTCGACCAGATCAACCAGGGCTACGACGACCTGCTCAACGGCCAGAACATCCGTGGCGTGCTCGTGCACGACCACTCCTGACAGGGAGGCAAGACATGACCGAAGTACTCGAACCCACCACCCTCACCCCGGTGCTGCCGCAGGTCCGCGACTGGCTGTCGCGCCCGAAGCAACTGTTCATCGGGGGCCAGTGGGTCGACGCGGCCTCGGGCCGCACCTTCCAGACCAGGGACCCGGCCACCGGACAGGTGCTGACCGAGGTCGCCCATGCCGAGGCCGTCGATGTCGACCGCGCCGTGCGCGCGGCGCGGGCCGCGTTCGAGGGCGACTGGTCGCTGTGGACACCGGCCCAGCGCCAGCGGCTGCTGTTCCGCGCCGGTGAGGCGATCTATGCCCACGCCGAGGAGCTGGCCCAGCTGGAATCGCTGGACAACGGCAAGTCCGCCGGGGTCGCCCAGGCGGTCGACATCACCTGGGTCGCCGAGCTTTTCCAGTACTACGCGGGCTGGGCCACCAAGATCGAAGGCCGCACCATCCCGATCTCGGTACCCTGGGCGCCCGGTACCCAGTGGCACGCCTACACCCTGCGCGAGCCGATCGGCGTATGCGGGGCGATCGTCCCGTGGAACTTCCCGCTGCTGATGGCCGCGTTCAAGATTCCCGTCGCCCTGGCGACCGGCAACACCGTCGTCCTCAAGCCCGCCGAGGACACCCCGCTCACCGCGCTGCGCCTGGCCGAGATCCTCGCCGAGGTCGGGCTGCCCGACGGCGTGCTCAATGTCGTCACCGGCTACGGCGACGCCGGTGCCGCGCTGGCCGCCCACGACGACGTCGACAAGATCGCCTTCACCGGCTCGACCGAGGTGGGCAAGCTCATCGTCGACGCCGCCAAGGGCAATCTGAAGAAGGTCAGCCTCGAGCTCGGTGGCAAGAGCCCGCAGGTCGTCTTCGCCGACGCCGACCTGGACCTGGCGATCCCCGGCACCGCGTCGGGGTTCCTGTTCAACCAGGGCCAGACCTGCACCAGCGGCACCCGGCTCCTGGTGGAGGACAAGATCTTCGACGAATTCACCCAGGGCGTCGCCGAGGCCGCCGCGGCGAGCCGGATCGGCTCGGGCCTGGACCCGGCCACCGACGTCGGCCCGCTGGTCTCGCAGACCCAGCTCGACCGGGTCCTCGGCTATCTCGACGCCGGCGTACGCGCCGGGGCCCGGGCGCTGACCGGCGGGCGCCGTCACGGCGAGAGCGGCTACTTCGTCGAACCGACGGTGTTCGTCGATGTCGACGCCTCGTTCAGCGTGTACCGCGAGGAGATCTTCGGCCCGGTCGTGGTGGCGACCCCGTTCAACGCCGAGGAGGGCGTGGCCGCGGCGGCCAACGACACCCCGTACGGACTGGCCGCCTCGGTGTGGACCAGCGATGTGTCCAAGGCGCATCGCACCGCCCGCCAGATCAAGGCGGGCACGGTATGGATCAACGCGCACAACGCCTTCGACGCCGCGCTGCCCTTCGGCGGCTACAAGCAGTCCGGCTGGGGCCGCGAGCTGGGCGCCGCGGCGATCGACGCCTACACCGAGCAGAAGACGATCAACACCTACCTCGGCTGACCCGCGCTCCGGCACCGATGACTCGATCGGTGCCGGAGCCGTGCCGGTTCAGCGGGTGGCGATGATCGCCGATCCGTGGCCGAACAGGCCCTGATTCACCGCGATGCCCGCGCGCGCGTCCTCGACCTGGCGGCCCTCGGCCTGGCCACGCAACTGCCAGGTCAGCTCACAGACCTGAGCGATCGCCTGCGCGGGAATGGCCTCACCGAAGCAGGCCAGCCCACCACTGGGGTTCACCGGCACCCGGCCACCCAGCGTCGTCGCGCCACTGCGCAACAGGTGCTCCGCTCCGCCCTTCTCGCAGAGCCCGATGTCCTCGTACCAATCCAGCTCCAGCGCGGTGGACAGGTCGTAGACCTCGGCGAGAGACAGGTCGTCGGGCCCGAGCCCGGCCTCCTCGTAGGCCGCGTAGGCCACGGCGGAACGGAACTCGCGCGGCGGAGCCTCGACGGCCACGGCGGAGTCCGTCGCGAAATCGGGCAGATCGAGCACCGTTTTCGGGAACGTCGGCGTGACCGTCGACAGCGCGCTGATCCGGACCGGATCGGTGACGCCGTGGCGTCGCGCGTAGTCCATCGAGGTCAGCACCAGCGCGGCACCACCGTCACTGGTGGCGCAGATGTCGAGCAGCCGCAGCGGGTCCGAGACGATCGCCGAGGCGGCGACCTCCTCGGCCGACACCTCCTTGCGATAGCGGGCGTACGGGTTGTTCAGGCCGTGCCGGGCGTTCTTGACCTTGACCGCCGCGAAGTCGTCGAGCGTGGCGCCGTGCAACGCCATCCGCCGCCGGGCGTACAGCGCGAAATAGATGGGGTTCGTCGCGCCGAGCAGGTGGAAACGCAACCAGTCCGGATCGTCGCGGCGCTCGCCGCCGACCGGCTGGAAGAACCCCTTCGGAGTGGTGTCGGCGCCGACCACCAGCGCGACCTCGCACAGCCCGGCCAGGATCTGGGCCCGCGCGTTGGCGATGGCCTGGGCACCGGAGGCGCAGGCGGCGTAGCTGCTCGAGATCCGGGCTCCGGTCCAGCCGAGCGCCTGGGCGAAGGTCGCGCCGGAGACGAAGCCGGGGTAGCCGTTGCGGATCGTGTCGGCGCCGGCGATGTAGCCGACGTCGCGGTGGTCCACGCCGGCGTCGGCCAGCGCGGCGCGGGCCGCCACCAGCCCGTATTCGACGAAATTGCGGCCCCACTTGCCCCACTGGTGCATGCCCGCACCGAGGACGGCGATATCGCGATCACTGGTCTCGGTCATCGACCGGCCTCCACATCCACACCGTGTGCTCCGCTTCCTCGTCCTCGTACAGCACGCCGAGGGTCAGCTCGACCGGCATGCCGACCGCCAGGTCGTCCACCGTCAGGCCACGGACCACCTGTCCGAGAATCACCATCTGCTCGACCTCGAGCTCCACGGCCGCGACGACATAGGGCTCGAACGGATCGGGCGAGACATAGGGCGGTGGCGGTTTGTAGCGGGCGTCCGCGTACGACCAGATCCGGCCCCGGGTGGAGAACAGGTAATCCTCCAGCTCGGAGCCGTTGCGGGGACCCGTGCACTGCGGGTTCCGGCAGGCCAGCGCGTTGCGCGGGAAATACGGTGTGCCGCAGGCGGTACAGCGACTCCCCCGCAGACGCACGGTGCCGTCGTCCGCGGTGAACCAGTCGGCCACGGCAGGGCGTTGTTCTTTCTGCACGAGCCCGACGGTATAGGAACACGTTCTACTTTGGGGCGGAAATCCGCTTCACCGGCGTCCGCGCGGAGGTACGGTGAGACCGGATGGGAGTACCGCGACGCGATGGGCACCGAAGGCATTGAACCGCAGACGATCCGCAACGTCACCATCATCGGGGACCCCGAGGAGACGAAACGGGTCGTCCACCGGCTGACCGGCCGTGTCGCCGAATGCGGGTCCGGCACAGTGGCCACGGTCCGGTGGACGACCGACCGCGTCGAGCACACGATCCGCCTCACCCCGCTGTCGAGCCACGCGCCCATCGCGACGCTGGAACGCGCCGTCCGGATGGCCGACGGGGTGATCGCGGTGATGACCGCGGCGGCGCGGCGCGCGCCCCGGCTCGAGACAGTGCTGCGGGTCGCCGACGACCACCAGGTCGCCCGGCTGTGCCTGGTGACCGGACTCGATCACCCGGCCGCGGACTTCGACCGCTGCGTCCGCACCATCGCCGGGACGCACGGGGCGGTGCCCTTGACGGTGCAGATCCCACACGGCATCGGCACGGCGTTCGAAGGCGTCGTCGACCTGGTCCCGATGTGGGCGCTCGAACCGATGGCCGCCGAATTCTACGGCGGCCATTGGCACATCGCCGAACAGTGGTATCGCCGTCTCGTCCGCGCGGTGCGGGAGCAGGACAGCGAACTCGGCGCGGGGGTGGTCGCTCCTGGGCAGCTGTACGACCGCGTCCGCGATCTCACCCATATCGGCGACGCCGCGCCCGTCCTGTGCGACGCGGCCCTGTGGAGTGATGTCGGCCCGCTGCTGGACGCCATCGTCCGGTACCTGCCGTCACCCCTGCACGTCTGCCAGCCCGAACACGCCCTCGACTACTGAGGGCCGACCGCGTTCGATCGTGACGCCGGGGCCGTGTCCTCCTGGACGAGCTTGCCCAGGATGCCCCGCAGCGCGATGCGCTCGTCCCCGGTGAGCCGGGCGAAGAAGTCGTCGGCCTCCTTCGTCCGGGCCGCGGACAGGGTGTCGAGCGTCCGGGCGCCCAGCGCGGTCACCGCCACGAGCGTCGCCCGGCGGTCGGTCGGGTCCGGCCTGCGGGTGACCAAGTCGGCCCGCTCGAGCACGTCGACGACCTCCGTGGCCGACCGTGGGCTGATCCGCAACGCCTCGGCGACGGCCGACAACCGGAGACCGTCGTGCTCGCCCGCCACGCGCAGTGCGCGGGCCTGATGCGGGGTCAGGCCCATCGGCGCGTACGCCGCGGCCCAGCGCCGGCGCAGCGTCCTGGCCACCTGCATCAGGAGCTCGCTCTCGTTGTCGGGCATAAAACCGGCCTCTCGAAGTGTTTACACTGCCAGATAGTGAGGGAACCTCAGCATAACCGCACAACCCGAGGGGGTTGCCTGTGCAAGACCAAGACATGTCCCGCGGCGGCCGCACCCGTCGCCCCGACCCCACCGACCGCGCCCAACTGCGCGAGTCCCCCGTTTCGCCGCGCCGGATCGCCGCGCTCTTCGCGCCGTACCGGCTCCGGCTCGCCCTGCTGACCGGCCTGATCGTGGCGGCGTCGACGATCAGCCTCGCCTCGCCGTTCCTGCTGCGTGCGGTGATCGACGACGCGCTGCCGCACCAGGACATCGCGCTGCTGCTCTGGGCGGTGGGCGGCATGCTCGCCGTCACCGTGCTCACCGCCGTGCTCGGCGTCGGCCAGACGCTCATCTCCACCACCGTCGGACAGCAGGTCATGCATGCCCTGCGCACCGACGTGTTCCGCCACCTGCAGCGGCAGTCGCTGGCGTTCTTCACCCGCACCCGCGGCGGCGAGGTCCAGTCCCGGCTGATCAACGATGTCGGCGGGATGCAGTCCGTGGTCACCAGCACCGCGACCGCCATCGCGAGCAATGTCACCACCGTGGTCGGCACGTCGATCGCGATGGCGGTGCTGTCGTGGCGGCTGTCGCTGCTGTCGCTGGTGGTGCTGCCGCCGGCGATCTGGCTGACCCGGCGGGTGGCCCTGCTCCGCCGCGACATCACCGCCCGGCGCCAACGCCACCTCGCCGACCTGCACGGTCAGGTCGAGGAGGGGCTCTCGGTGAGCGGCGTGCTGCTGGGCAAGACACTCGGCACCGGTCCGGTGGCCTCCGCGCATTTCGAGCAGACCTCGCACGACCTGGTCGATCTCGAGGTGCGCTCCCAGCTGGCAGGCCGGTGGCGGATGGCCACGATGAACATCGTCTTCGCGGCGATTCCCGCCGTGCTCTACCTCGCCGCCGGGTTCCCCGCGACCAGCGGCGGCATGACGATCGGCACCCTGGTCGCCTTCACCACCTTGCAGGCCGCGCTCTTCCGGCCGCTGATGAGCCTGCTCAACGTGGGTGTCGAGGTCACCAGTTCGATGGCGTTGTTCAGCCGGATCTTCGGCTACCTCGATCTTCCCGTGGAGATCGAGGAACCCACCCGGCCGGTCGACATCGACCCGCGCGATGTCGTGGGCGAGGTCCGGTTCGACGACGTCAGCTTCCGCTACGACGCCGCGGGCCCCGACGTTCTCGACGGCGTCTCGCTGGTGGTGCCGCCCGGGTCGACGCTCGCCCTCGTCGGCGAGACCGGCTCCGGCAAGACCACCCTCGCCTCGCTCGTCGCCCGCCTGCACGACGCCACCGGCGGCCGGGTGACCATCGACGGCATCGACATCCGCGACCTGGAACTGGGCACTCTCGCCCGCATCGTCGGTGTCGTCTCGCAGGAGTCCTACCTGCTGCACGCCAGCGTCCGCGAGAACCTGCGCTACGCCGAGCCCGCCGCCACCGACGCCGAGATCGAGCGCGCGGCCCGCGCCGCCCAGATCCACGACCTGATCGTCTCGCTCCCCCAGGGCTACGACACCGTGGTCGGATCGCGCGGTCACCGGTTCTCCGGCGGCGAGAAACAGCGCATCGCCCTGGCCCGCACGCTCCTGCGCGACCCCCGCGTCCTGGTGCTCGACGAGGCCACCAGCGCCCTCGACAACGAGACCGAGCGAGCGGTGCAGGCCGCCATCGACGTGGTCGCGCGGGGCCGCACGGTCATCACCATCGCGCACCGGCTCAGCACCATCCGCGACGCCGACCAGATCGCCGTCCTGCACCACGGCCGGGTCGTCGAACTCGGCGACCACACGACGCTGCTCGACGATGCGGGACGCTACGCCCGGCTCAACGGCGCCACCGAGATCGCGGCGGCCTGAGCGGCCAGGTCCCGGTCATCGCCGAGTACCGTGGTCCCCCAACCGATCAGCTCGACGGGACCGGGCGGACGCTGCGCGCGGACGCCCCGAGTCCTAGGACGGCGACAACCGCGAACGTCGCGAACAGCCACCGTGCGGGTGCGACCCCGCCGGTGTCGGTCGCGTTGACGACGATGCCCGCCAGGCCGGCGCCGAAGGCGCCGCAGACCAGCTGAACGGTGTTGATCGCGGCGGCGGCGCGGGCTCCTTCGGCGGGGTCGGTGACGCTGCTCATCGCCGAGGCGGTCAGGTGCGGCCATGCCATGCCGATGCCGACGCCGGTGAGCAGCAGCGCGGTGGTCCAGAGGGCGATGGTGCCCGCCGTGGCGTCGCTGACTTGGCTCACCGCTGCGGTCAGCAAGCCGACCGCCATGACCAGGGGCGCCGCGCTGACCGCACCCGCGATCACCCGTGGGCGCGTCACCGAGGCGCTGACGATCTCGCTCGTCGTCCACCCGACGGCCAGGGCGACACCGAGGAAACCCGCAGCCACCGGCGGAAGGTGCGCGAGCCGCTGCCCGAAGTAGGGCACGTACACGTCGACCATGGTGGTGGCCATGAGGATGCCGAGGGTCAGGTAGATCCATTTCAGTGGACCGGGCCGAAACGCACTGGGCGGCAAGACAGCCGATGCCGCCCGGCGGTCGACGACGAGGAATGCCCCGACCGCGCCCGCGGCGAGGACGAGCAGCGCTGTCGTCGCGCCGGGCCGGCCCGCGATCGCCGCGACGCTGACCGCCGATGCCGCCACGGCGAGCAGGAGCAGCGACCGGACCGGAATCCGATCCCGGCTTCGCCGGAGGCCATCCGGCTGGGCAGGCAGCGCGAACGGAACCAGCGCCGCGATGATTCCGGTCGCGATCAGCAGGGCACCGAAAGCCCAACGCCACGAACCGTATTGCGCGAACAGGCCGCCCGCCGCGGGCCCCAGCACCGTGCCGACTCCCCACATGGCCGAGACGAGCGCCGACGCTTTCGTCCACAGTGGCTGCGGGAGAGCGGAGTTGATCACCGAGTAGCCCAGACCGGCGAGCAGTCCGCCCGCCGCGCCCTGGAGCGTCCGGCCCGCCAGCAGAACCTCCATCGTCGGCGCCAGGGCGCACAGCGCGCCGGCCAGACCGAAGGCGGTCAGCCCGAGCAGATACGACCGGCGCGCCCCGAGCCGGGCCAGCGTCGCGCTCACGGTGGTGGCGGCCGCGACCGACGCGATCAGGTACACGGTGGTCACCCAGGCGTAGAGCCGGTGGCCGCCGATCTCGGCGACCGCGCTCGGCAGCAGGCTGATCGTCAGGAATTCGTTGGTGGCGTACAGTCCCACGCCCCCGGCCAGCACCGTAGCCACCGCGAGATGGCGGGGGCCGAGCAGTTCACGCCAGCTGCCGCCGACAACCGTCGCGGTGGCCGTCATCGTCCGTCCTCCGCTTCGCCAGGTCGTCGACATGGTAGGGGGTCACGACCTCGAACGGATAGCCCGATGCGCAATGTGCACTAGTGGTACACACCAGTAGTGCGTACCATTGGTACATGCCGCTCCCCCGTTTTCATCGCCTCCCACCCGACCGGCAGCGCGCCATCATCGAGGTCGCGAAGACCGAGTTCGCCGGTCATGGCCCGGACGCCGCGTCGTACAACACGATCATCGCGACCGCGGGCATCTCGAAAACCTCTGCCTACCAGTACTTCGACGGCAAGGACGACCTGCTCGGACTGGTGCTTTCCGACGTGGTGGACCGCCTGCGACGCCAGTTGGGAGCATGGAAACCGGTCACCACCGTGACCGAGTTCTGGACCGCCCTCCGCCGGGATTCGGCTGGGCTGACGCAGTTCCTCGAGGACAATCCGCTCGACCGCGCGCTCGCCGACGCCGCGCTGGCCCGGGTCCCGGCCGACGAGGACAACGCCTGGCTGACCGAGGTGCTCGCCAACGGGATCGACCTCGGCATCGTCCGCACCGACATCGACCGCGACCTCCTCACCGCGGCCACGGCCGCGGTCCTGCGCGTCGGCGACCACTGGGCCCTGGCGGGCGGCGCCGATCCCGACCAGATCTTCGACCTGCTCGCCGGCTTGTGGGAGCCCCGCCATGCGCACTGATCTGCACCCCGATTGGACGATTCCCCCGACGTCCCCCGGCTGGGCCGGGCGCATCGAACAGTTCATGGGCCCCGGCAAGACCCGGGCGGAGTCGGCGGTCGAATACCTCGGCGGCGGCGTCTGTGTCCTGCTGCTCCTGGCCTACTGCCGGCCGGAGCTCGACGGGTGGAGCCTTGCCGAACGCGTGGTGCTCGTCGTCATCGTGCTCGACCTCGTCGGGGGCGTGCTCACCAATGCCACCAACTCCGCCAAACGCTGGTACCACCGCAGCCGGTCGTCGCGGGGCCGGTTGACCTTCGTCGCGGTCCACACTCTGCATCTCGCCGTCGTCGGCCTGTGGCTGCTCGGCGATCCGAGGTGGTTCCTCGGCAATACCGTGCTGCTGATGGGGTCCGCGCTGCTGATCGAATCCATCCCGGCCTACCTGCGCCGACCCGTCGCCATGGCCGCCTTCATGGCCGTGTTCTCGATCAATCTGATCGTCTTCCCGGTCCCGGCGGCGCTGGTGTGGTTCATCCCGCTGTTCTCGCTCAAACTCCTGATCTGCCACCTGATCCCGGAGATCCCCGTCGCCACCGGGACACGTCCGGCCCGGCAGGGTGAACCCGGGTAGTACCCCGTGCACCGGCTCCGCGCGGAACCGGTGCACGCACTCAGCGACGCCCGATCACATGGCCTGCGCCGACGCGTAGCCGAAACTCGAGCGGTCCTCGTCGCGGGCCACCAGCTTGCCGTTCACATAGACCGCGGCGTAGGCGTAGTGGGCTTCGGGGTGCGAGATCGCCGACCAGACGTATGTTTCCTTGGGGAACCGCACGTCGACGGTGCGGCACCACCGGTCGCCCTCCATGGATTCGGTCAGCGTCACCACCTCGTCGCGCTTACCCAGCGAGTCGTAGTAGGTGATCTCGTTGCCTGCCTGCACGTCGGAGCAGAACACGTAGCGGACATTGCCGTAGGCAGGCACTTCCGCGGCGGCGGCGACACCGGCCCCCACCACAGCGGCCCCGGCGACGGCGCCGCCCGCTCCGATCATCGCGACAATGTGCCGGATGGCAGACCGTGTCATTTTCAAGCTGTCCTTTCGCGAAACGATGTGCCGGCGAAACACTCCCGTCGGCGACAGTCCGCACGATGTCCTGCCTCGAGCGAACCGAACATTGAATCACACTCCGGCGCTTGCTTGTTCCTCTGTCAGCGCGCTCCGTCTCACCGCGGCGTCGTCGCGGCCTCCGGCGATTCGAGCGGGGTCGGCAGCAGGCCCGCGGTGATGAATCCGTCGACATAGCGTTGCAGGACAGCGGCATCGATCGCCGGGCACCGCACGTCGTAGTCGGCCAGGGCCGCGCGGGTGCCGGGGTCGTCGACGATCAGTGCGTCGCCACCGCCGTTGAGGTAGTTGTCGGCGACGAGGGCCGCGCGCATGAGGTCGGCGTGCTGGGCGATCTGCCCGGCCAGGCGCTCGGCGGCATCGGCCACCGACACCGTCTCGACGGGGAACCCGCTGCGGCGCAGGGTGTTCAGGATGTCGCCGACATTGGTGGGCGCGCTGTTGACCAGGTGGTAGATCTCGGTGTTCGGCTGCCGCCCGGTGGCGAGCGCGACCAGCGCGCGGGCCACGTAGTCCACCGGCGCCAGGGTGACGTCGGCGGATTCGATATCGGGCGCGACCCCGAGGTGGGCGGCCGACCGGATGAGCGTCCAGAACGCGTCGTCGGCGCTGTTCGCGCCGCTGCTGATCGATCCGGCGACCAGGCCGGGCCGGTGCACGGCGACCGGCAGTCCGCGGTCGGCGGCCGCGAGCACCAATTGCTCGGCCACCCACTTGGTGGCCAGATAGCCGTTGCGGGGCACCTCGGCGGCGGTGATCGCCGTGCGCTCGGTGACGACGCCGGTGTGCCCGGCGCCCACCGCCGCCGACACGGTGGACACGAAATGCAGGGTCTTCACCCTGGCCTCGACCGCCAGCCGCAGGATCTCCACGGTTCCGGCGATATTGGCCGGGCGCAGGGCGGCATACGATTCCAGATGGTTCACGCGGGCGCCGTTGTGGTAGATCACCTCGATCCGCGCGGCCAGTTCGGCCCAGGTGTCCTCGGTCAGCCCGAAGCGCGGTGCGGCGAGGTCGCCCGGCACCGGCACGACCCGGTCCGCGAGTCCCTCGGTCGCGAGTCCGTAGCGCTGGAGCGTCGTTTCGAGGCGGCGGCGCACACTGTCGGTGTCCTCGGCGCGGACCAGGCACCACACGCGCGCGGCGGTGCGGTCGAGCAGCTCGCGCAGCAGATGGATGCCCACGAAGCCGGTGGCACCGGTCAGCAGCACCTCGTCGGCCGCGAGCGGCGGCACCGGGAAGGACTCCGGCACCGTGATCGCAGGGTCCAGGCGCGCGTCGGCGATCAGCATGTCGGTCCAGTGTTCGGCCGCCGAAGCACCGGACTCGGCCGTCACCGCCGCTGTCACGCCACGCGGCGTCGGCGCTTCGAACAGCATGCGGGGGTCGGCGTCGATGCCCAGCCGGGTCCGCAGCTCCGAGCGGAGCGTGAAGACCAGCAGCGAGGTACCGCCGAGATCGAAGAAGCTGTCGTCGATCCCGACCGAATCCCGTTCCAGCACATCGGCGAACACCCGCGCGACCGCGAGCTCGCGCACGGTCGCGGGCTCGCCGTCACCGGCCGCGGCGGCGACGGTGTCGGCACCGACCGCTGCCGCGCGTTCGGGCGGAGCGGCCGCGACGGAGCCGGACAGCTGCCCGACCGTCGCCTCGGGACGGGTGGCGATCGCGGTCAGCAGGTCGTGGAACCGCGCCGCGAACCCGGCAACCGTCGCCGCGTCGAAGAGGTCGGTGGCGTAGCGCAGGCTGCCCGTCAGCCCGCCGGTGCCCGGCCGCTCACGCAGCGTCATGCTCAGATCGAAATGGGTTGTCTCCCACGGAATATCCAGTGTCGAGACGGTCAGGCCACCGAGGTCGAGCGAGGGCGCCACGGGCAGGTTCTCGTAGGAGAACACGGCCTCGAACAGCGGGTGCCTGGTGGTGTCCCTGGCCGGGTTCACCGCTTCGACGATGTGGTCGAAGGGGACATCGGCATTGCCGAGCGCGGCGAGGGCGACCTCCCTGGCCCGCGCCAGCAGCGTGGTGAAGTGTTCCTGCGGATCGAGGGCAAGGCGCAGGGGCAGCGTGTTGACGAACATGCCGACCAGGCGGTCGAGGGCGGGGTGGCCACGGCCCGCGACCGGGGTCCCGACCGTCACGTCCGCGATCCCGGCCAGATCACCGAGCAGCACCGCGAACGCCGCGTACCCGGCCATGAAGGGCGTGGCGTTGTGCCGGCGAGCCAGCTCGGTCAGCGCCGTCCCGATGTCGGCGCCGATCTCGAACTCGACCACCGCGCCGGTGCCGCCCGGCCTGCCGGAGCCGGGAGTACGGACGCGATCGGTCGGCAGCGGCAGCCGGTCGGGGGCACCGGCCAGGGCGTCCACCCAGTGCGCGAGCTGCCGCGCGGCGGTGGAACGCGGATCGTGGCGATCGCCGAGCCGTCGGTGCTGCCACAGCGTGTAGTCGGCGTATTGCAGCGGCAGCGGTTCCCACTGCGGCTGCTGGCGCGCCGCCCGCGCGGTGTACGCCGCGGACAGGTCGGCCACGAGCGGACCGTGCGACCAGCCGTCGGCGGCGATGTGATGGGCGACGAGCGCGAGCACGTGCTCGTCGGGGCCGAGGTGCCACAGTGTTAGCCGGATCGGCGCGTCGGTGGTGACGTCGAACGGCGCGGCGACCGCTACCGCGAGTTCGGCGTCCAGCCCGGCCGGGTCGAGGGCGCGCGCGGTCAGCGGCGCGTCACCCAGCGCCGCGTCGACGGTCAGGATGCGCACCTGCGGACCGGCGCCGCCGGCGGGATACACGGTGCGCAGCACCTCGTGCCGGTCCACCACATCCCGCAGCGCGGCATCGAGCGCGGCCACATCGAGAGATCCCGTGAGGCGCAACGCGATCGGCAGGTGATACGCCGACGAATCCCGGTAGAGCTGGTTGAGCAGCCACATCCGCAGCTGGGCCGGGGCGGGCGCCAGCTGGTCGGGCCGGGTCTCCGCCCTCGGGGCGTCCACGACCGGGTCGTCGGCATCGGCGAGCCGCAGCGCCAGCGCCGCGACGGTCGGCGCGTCGAAGACGGCGCGGACCCCGATACCGAGCCGCGCCGCGAGCGCGGTCGCGGTGAGCGAGGTGCCGCCGAGGTCGAAGAAGTCGCTCTCGGCGCCGTCCACCTCGATCGCGAGGACCTCGGCGAAGGCCGCCGCCACCGCGCGCTCGGCATCCGTCGAGATGGGCCGGGACACGGCCTGACCGAACACCGGCGCGGGCAGCTTGCGGGTGTCGAGCTTGCCGTTGGGAGTCAGCGGCAGGGTGTCGAGGACGAGGTAGGCGCTCGGCCGCAGATACGCGGGCAGTTGCTCGGCGATCTGGAGTCGTACCCGCTCCACGTCGAGGGGACCGTCCGGCACCAGATAGGCCACCAGATGGGTGCCCCTGGCGTCCTGATGCGCGGTGACGGCGGCCCGGCCGACACCGGCGAGACCGGTGAGCGTGGTCTCGATCTCGCCCGGCTCGATGCGATGACCGCGCACCTTGATCTGGAAGTCGCTGCGGCCGTGGTAGATCAGCTCGGGCTCCGGACCGGCGGTGAGAGTGACCAGATCACCCGTGCGATACACCCGGCCACCGGGCGGGCCGAACGGGTCGGCGACGAATCTGGCCGCGGTCAGCGCGTGCCGTCCGTGGTAGCCGCGGGCCAGGGCCGGGCCGCCGATGTACAGCTCGCCGATGACGCCGGGCGGCACCGGGCGTAGTCGTGCGTCCAGCACCAGTGCGTGGAATCCGCGCAGGGGCGCGCCGATGGTCACCGGACGGTCCGGCGTCAGCTCCGCGATGGTCGCGATGTCGGTGGCCTCGGTGGGGCCGTATCCGTTGCGCATCAACCGGGTTCGCGACCAGGCCGATACCAGATCGGCGCGGATCGCCTCCCCGCCGACGCCGAGGACCCGCAGATCGGGCAGGGTCTCGGGGTCGAGGGTGGCCAGCACCGCCGGGGTGATGATCGCGTTGGTCACGCGCTCGCGCCGCATGAGTTCGGCCAGGTCGGGTCCGGCCATGACGTAGCGCGGCGCGACCACCAGCGTCGCCGCACCGGCCAGGCCGCACAGGATCTCACCGACCGCCATGTCGAACCCTGGGGAGGCGTGGTGCAGGGTGCGGGCGCCGGGGCGCAACGCGTAGCGTTCACGGCGCTCGGCCGCCAAATTCGCGAGTCCACCGTGGGTCACCAGCACGCCCTTGGGCACGCCGGTCGAGCCGGAGGTGTAGATGAGGTACGCGGGGTGCTCAGGCCGCGCGACGACCGGCAGGCGCGGCTGCGCGGCGGGCATCGCGTCGGGGTCGACGATCGTCCACCGGACCGATCCGGGCAGATCCGCCGGGTGGTCCACACCGGTGACGCCGAGGACGGCACCGCAGTCACCGAGAATGTGGGCGATGCGTTCGGCCGGGTAACCCACGTCGATCGGCACGAAACCGGCCCCGGTCTTGGCGATCGCCCAGACCGCGCCGACCGAGGCGGCGGACCGTTCCATGACCATCGCGACCAAGGTCTCCGGCCCCGCGCCCGCGGCCTGCAGCGCACCGGCGAGGCGGTCGGTCCAGGCGTCGAATTCGCGGTAGGTCCAGCGCTTCTCGCCGTAGACGACGGCGATGCCGTCCGGGTTCGCCGCGACGGCGGCGGCGATCAGCGCGCCCAGGGTGGCCGGTGTCGCCGCCGCCGGGCCGCGCCACGGGACGAGCAGGTCCGCCTCGGCAGGGGTGAGGATCGGCAGTTCGGCGATCGGCATGTCATCGGCCGCGGCGGCGAACGCCGTCAGCAGGCCGACGAACCGATCCAGCTGTGCGGCGACCTCGGCCTCGGTGTAGCGATTCCGGTTGGCTTCGAATTCGACCCGCAGCCCGGAACCGCCCACCGGATACACATTGAGGGCGAGATCCTCGACCGGCCCGGTGGACAGCAGTTCGACAGTGCCGCGCGCCGCGCCGAGCATCACCTCGGTGTGAAAGTTCATGATGTTGACCGCGGGTCCGAACCCCAGCGACTCGGCGCGACGCCCACTGTCGCGGACCATCTCGGCACCGCGATACCGCTGGTGGCGCAGCGCCCCGCCCAGTTCGGCCCGCGCGGTGGCGATGGCGGCGCCGACGGTATCGCCCGAGCAGCTCAGCGGCACGATATTCGAGGTCATGCCGCCGCATTCGCGCAGCGCGGCGACGGTGCGGGCGGTGACGGGCAGGCTCAGCGCCACCGACTCGGTGTCGGTCAGCCTGCCGAGGAACGCGGCGAACGCGGCCACCAGCACGGGCGCGTGACCGGGGAAGCCTGCTCGCGTCCGCAGCTGTTCGACCAGCGCGTCGGGCAGCTCGGCGCGCGCGTGGATCGGGAGCGGATCGGGCGCACCCGGCCGGGTCGCGAGGGTGACCTGGTCGGGCAGCCTGGCGAGCCGCTCGCGCCAGTAGTCACGGTCGGCCCCATACCGCCGCGAGCTCAGGTAGCTCTCCTCCGCCGCGGTCAGCACAGCCGTCGAATCGACTGCGGCCGCGGGCAATTCGACGCCATCGAGGAGCGCCGTGTAATGCTTGCTCAGCAGGTGCTGCAGGCGGATGGCGCCCATGCCGTCGAGCGCCAGGTGGTGGGCGCGGGTGTAGAGCAGGTGACGGTCCGAGCTCAGCCGCAGCACCGTGGTGACGATGGGCGGATCGGTGACCAGGTCGAACGGCGTGCGTTGGTCGGCCCGCATCCAGGCCAGGGCGGCGGCCTCCGGGTCGGGCTCCGCGCTCCGGTCGACGACGGCGATCCGGTCGTCGAGGCCGTCGTCGTGGACCTGGCCGGGCTGCCCGTCCACGACCGTGAAGCGCACGTAGGCACCCAGCTCACGCGCGGCCAGCTGCGCCGCGCGGCGATAGATCGCGAGGTCGAACGGTCCGCGCAGGTCGACGTACTGGGCGATGGTGAGCGGCACCGGTCCGAGCAGTTGCTGGGCGAACCACACCTCGCGTTGTGCCGCGGTGAGCGGGCGGACAGCAGGGGTCGAACCGTGGGGAATCATGGTGCCTCGAAAGCTGGGAGAGAAAAGGTGGTCGGCAGCGCCCGACCCGTCGGCCGGGCGCTGCCGGACCGGGAAATCAGGCCGGGTCGTCGGTGAGATAGCCACCGCGAGCGAAGAATTCGGCACCGTCGTGTTCGGTGCCCGCCGCCGTGCGGACGCGGGTGATCACCAGCGCGTGGCTGCCACCCCGGTGCGGCTGCGCGCCACACACGACGGCGCCGCCCCCTTCCTGCACGATGACCCGGCCCGCGGTGCCGCCGTAGCGGGCCTCGGAGATCACCGCGTCGAGGATCTCGATGCGCTCACCGCGGTAGTAGGAGAAGGCGCGCGGATACGGCGCGGACAGCGCCCGCACGAAACGCTCCAGCTCGACCGCGTCCAGAGACCAGTCGACCCGGCTGTCCCGATCGGACCGCTTGTGGAAGTAGGTGCGCTCGGCCTTGTTCTGCGGCGTCCACACCGCGGTGCCGTTCTCGAGGGCCGCGAGCGCCTCGTGCACCGCACCCGGGATCAGTTCCATGCCGGCGAGGACGAGCTCGGTGCCGGTGGCGCCGGCCGGGATCGGCAGGCGCTTCTGGACCAGGATGTCGCCGGTGTCGAGCTGCTCGTCCATGCGGTGCACCGTGAGGCCGAACTCCTCGGCACCGCTGATCAGCGCCCACAGCACCGGCGAGAATCCGGTGAACTTCGGCAGCAGCGAATCGTGCAGGTTCAGCGTGCCGTGCGGCGGCATGTCGTAGAGCTCGGCGGGCATCCAGGTGTACCAGCTGTTGACCACGATCACATCGGGTTCGACACTCTTGACCAGCGCGATGGTCTCGGCGTCCGCGCGCTCGGTGAGGTGCACCGGAATACCGTGCTCGGTGGCCAGTTCCTCGACCGAATCGTTCCAGATCGCCTTGTAGGACGACTCCGCGGCGGGGTGGGTGACCGCGAGGACCACCTCGTGCTCCGAGTCGATCAGAGCCTGCAGAGTCTTACGACCCCAAGTTTGGAAACCGAACGACACGATACGCATAAATCTGCCCCTACTTTCGTCTATGTGTAGGCTTACCTTACATAGGCGACCTCTGCGTGTGGCCCGGACCCGTGTCGACCGTCGGCTGACCAACGGCGCGCCGCGCGCGCCCTACACTGTCGTTACCAGGCGTGGCCCGATCACTGGCGACCTGCCCCGGTGCGACCATCCGCGTCGCCATCGACGGCAGCCGCACCGTCGAGGAAAGGCGATCCGCATGACCAGTCGGCCGATCGACATCAAGCCCCGCTCCCGCGATGTCACCGACGGACTGGAGAAAACCGCCGCCCGCGGCATGCTCCGCGCCGTCGGGATGGGCGACGACGACTGGGCCAAACCGCAGATCGGCGTCGCGTCCAGCTGGAACGAGATCACCCCCTGCAACCTCTCCCTCGACCGGCTGGCCAAGGCCGTCAAGGAGGGCGTGCACGCCGGCGGCGGCTACCCGCTCGAGTTCGGCACGATCTCGGTGTCCGACGGCATCTCGATGGGCCACGAGGGCATGCATTTCTCCCTGGTCAGCCGCGAGATCATCGCCGACTCGGTCGAGACCGTGATGATGGCCGAGCGCCTCGACGGCTCGGTCCTGCTCGCCGGGTGCGACAAGAGCCTGCCGGGCATGCTGATGGCGGCGGCGCGGCTGGACCTGGCCAGCGTCTTCCTCTATGCCGGGTCGATCATGCCGGGCAATGTCGACGGCCGCGATGTCACCATCATCGACGCGTTCGAAGCCGTCGGCGCCTGCATCAAGGGACTGATCACGCGTGAGGAAGTCGATCGCATCGAGCGCGCGATCTGCCCGGGCGAAGGCGCGTGCGGCGGCATGTACACGGCCAACACCATGGCCTCGGTCGCCGAGGCGCTGGGGATGAGCCTGCCCGGCTCGGCCGCCCCGCCCGCCCCCGACCGCCGTCGCGACGACTACGCCCGCAAGTCCGGCGAGGCCGTCGTCGAGCTGCTGCGCCGGGGCATCACCGCCCGCGACATCATGACGATGGAGGCGTTCGAGAACGCCATCACCATCGTCATGGCACTCGGCGGGTCGACCAATGCCGTGCTGCACCTACTGGCCATCGCCCGCGAAGCCGACGTCGGGCTCACCCTCGCCGACTTCAACCGGGTCGGCGAGAAGGTGCCGCACCTGGGCGATCTCAAGCCGTTCGGCCGCTATGTCATGAACGATGTCGACAAGGTCGGCGGCATCCCGGTCGTGCTGAAGGCGCTGCTGGACGCGGGCCTGCTGCACGGCGACGTCATGACCGTCACCGGCAAGACCATGGCCGAGAACCTGGCCTCGATCGAACTCGGCCTCGACGGTGACGTCATCCGCCCACTCGACCGGCCGATCCACCGGTCCGGCGGCCTCACCATCCTGCACGGCTCCCTCGCCCCCGAGGGCGCCGTCGTGAAGAGCGCCGGCTTCGACTCCGACGTCTTCCGCGGCACGGCACGGGTTTTCGACGGGGAACGCGCCGCGATGGACGCGCTCGAGAACGGCACGATCGTGGCGGGCGACGTCGTCGTCATCCGCTACGAGGGCCCCAAGGGCGGCCCCGGCATGCGCGAGATGCTCGCCATCACCGGCGCCATCAAGGGCGCCGGCCTCGGCAAGGACGTCCTGCTCCTCACCGACGGCCGCTTCTCCGGCGGCACCACCGGCCTCTGCGTAGGCCACGTCGCCCCCGAAGCCGTCGACGGCGGCCCCATCGCCTTCGTCCGCGACGGCGACCCGATCACCCTCGACGTCGCCAACCGCATCCTCGACGTCGAGATCGCCCCCGACGACCTCGCCGCCCGCAAGATCGGCTGGGAACCACTACCGCCCAAATACACCTCCGGCGTCCTGGCCAAATACCGCAAACTAGTCAGCTCCGCCGCCCACGGCGCCGTCACCGGCTGACCACCCGCACTCCTCCCGACCGCACCCGCTGCTCGTCCCTCGACCTCACAAGCAACAGAATCGCTACGTCGACACTCATTGTTCTGGCGGCCCCTCCTCCGGCACCCGCCCGCGCACCCCTGTCGAACCAATTCCATCAGCCGTCCTTCTCGGTTCGACGGCGGTCAAGCGCGATCTCGACGTGAGCGACATCGACAGCAGCGGCGCCCCCGTCGCGAGCGACACGCGCGGCGACGTCCAGGAGGCGCTGCAGTGCAGGCGTGAGGAGCGCGTCGACTCCGATCGCATCGGGTGGCAGCAGGTCCGGCGCGGTTAGTTCTGCGACTGTCGCCATCACCTCCGTCAGGTCTGAGTACAGGTCACTGACGGGACGCGACCCATCAGCGATCGCGAGTCCGACGTGCCCGGACTCGTCGACGGCGTGCCAGGTGTTGAGCCAGCCCGCGGCATGGGGCCGGTCGGCTCGGACGACATCGCGCATCGCACCGAGGACTGCCGCCCGAGCCGCCGAGACAGCCCCCGGCTCGTGATCAGAATCCGACACGTCGATCCAGCCTCATCAGCCCGGTGCCGACCAGGACATTGATCGCAGCCATCTTTCGCGGGCAGGTAGTGCGGTCACAGCCGCGATGAGCCTGAACTGTCCTGCGCGCCTCGCCGATCGAGAATCGCACCCCCGGTGCGGAGTGCACGACAACGATGTTCCGGCCGGTCTGTTCATCGTCCTGGGCCATCGCAGCCCGGGCGTTCTCGCGCGCGAGCCTCGCCCGTATCGCATCGACCGTTGGGCGTTGCCCGGTAGTTCGTCTCCACACAATGACTTTCCCCTCGTCGGTGACTGCTCCCGGCGCCGCGGACTACTCGATCCGGCGGCGGGGCCACATCAGCGTCTCTCCGCCCGATGGGACGACGAAACCTCCTACGTTTCCCACTTCAGGACGTCCCCAGAGGTGTACAACGTCCCCATGCCGAACGAGCGATTGCGTGACGCGATTGCCGCGCGCGGGTGGACACACGCGCGCCTGGCCGAGGCGACCGACGTGGACCCCAAATCCGTCGAACGCTGGGTAAACCTCGGTCGAGTCCCCCGGCGGCACACCGCAATCCAAGCTGCCGAATGTTTGGGCGAGGATGTCTACGCCTTGTGGCCCGCCCTGCAGCAGGCGCGTTCAGCCCGCGCCGTCAGCCCCGAGCTCGTTGCCCTCTATGACCGGCGAGCCGATGTCTCGGCGTCGATGTTCGTCAACCTACTCACTCCGGCGCGCGACCACATCGACATCCTGGTGTACGCGGCAGTCTTCCTCCACGAAGCGTATCCACGGCTCAACGACCTGTTGACCGAACGTGCCGAAGCGGGCTGTGCGATACGGATTGCGGTGGGCGACGCCGACAGTGCCGACGTCCGGAAACGGGGTATGGAAGAGAAATTCGGGCACGGTATCG
Source organism: Nocardia sp. NPDC051833 (assembly GCF_040681225.1). Classification (NCBI taxonomy): domain Bacteria; kingdom Bacillati; phylum Actinomycetota; class Actinomycetes; order Mycobacteriales; family Nocardiaceae; genus Nocardia; species Nocardia sp. NPDC051833. The sequence continues at coordinate 347,309 of NZ_JBFAYK010000003.1, read as the reverse complement.
AATCCCGCTGCCGCCTGGCTCTGATGCACTACCGCGCACTGGTGACGACGCCCGGTATCGAGCTGCGGACTCACGCGACAACGCTCTACAACAGCATCTTCCGCGCCGACGACGAAATGTATGTCAATGCCCACGTGTGGGGCGTGAACGCCTACGCAGCGCCGGTCTGGCACCTGCGCCGTACTCTCGACGGTGGCCTGTTCGACACCTACACCGATAGTTTCGACGCGGTCTGGCGCACCGGCAGACCGGTGAAAGGCTGAGCCGATGGCGCGCACCGAGTTCTACGACGACCCGACCGCACCACAACCGAACAGCCTTGTCGTCGCGGCATCTGCCGTCGTGTGCGACGAGCAAGGCCGAATCCTGCTTCAGCGGCGGGCCGACAGCGGCCTCTGGGCACTGCCCGGCGGCGGCATGGAAATGACCGACAGTCTTCCAGGCTGCGCGGTGCGAGAAGTCAAGGAAGAAACCGGTCTCGACATCGAGATCACCGGTCTCGTCGGTACCTACACCGATCCGCGCCACATCATCGCCTACAGCGATGGCGAGGTTCGACGCCAGTTCAACGTGTGCTTCCTGGCCCGGGTGAGCGGTGGCGAACTCGCGATCTCCGACGAGTCCACCGAATTGCGGTTCGTCTCCCCCACCGAACTGGACAGCCTCGACATGCACCACACACAGCGACTCAGACTGAGTCACTACCTGGAAGGGCGCCGGACGCCGTATCTGGGCTGAAAGAGTCAGCCGTCCATCACCGCATGAAGACCGGTTGTCGCATCGGCGAAATAGCGCACGACGCCGGCGGCCGTGACGCATTCACGCCAATCGCCGATACGGCTATACCCGGCAGCGGCTATCGTCCGGTCGAGTCCGTCGAGATCCGGTGAAGCGTCCGGTGCCAATAGCAGTGTCCTCGACAAGTTCGCGGTGGTGTGACCGCACACCGCGCCGTCGGACGCGTGGCCGAAAGAGACCTCGCTGCAATAGATATCGACTGCGGCATCGCCGTCATCGAGGCGGGCGATGACGTACAGGTCGACCCGCGCGGTCACCGCCCGCCTCGGCTACCGCCATTGAAACAAACCGGATAGTGTGAAATGGTCACCCGAGAACACCCTCCATCGTGGTCTGCGAAGCATTTCCTGGGCACCGATCCCACCACCGCAAACTTCAGGCAAATAGGGTATAAGGTCCTTTCCAGCTGGGCACATAGTCGCGAGAAAAAGCTTTGCCGAGCGAATATTCCGCGCGGTTTCGACTCACACCGGACACCACCCCCGAAATCCATTCGGTCACCATTGCGTGTCAGCTACTGTTGAGCCGACGTGGCCGACTGTTCCCGTCGGGCCCGCTTCGTCGCGCGGCGCATTCGCAGCAGATATCGCGGTGTCGGCGGATTCCAGCCGAGTTGCATGGACATTCCGAGATCGTCCCGGTTGGCCCAGTGCTCGACGACCTTGCCGTCGACGACCCGGATCCAATGTGTCTGCGTGATCGCGAACGACTTGCCGGTGGCGGGAAAAGCTTGCGCGACATCACCATTGACGTCGAAGGCGACGAACGGACCGATCTGCCGTCCGGCCATCGTCACGTGCACCGCGACCACGTCACCCTCGGTCACCACGGTGTGCACCTGCCAGCGCAGGTCGGCGAACGCCTGTCGCAGCCACAGGGCGGTGGCGTAGAAGGCCGCGGGACCGTTGCCCCGACAGGCGGGCGGTTCCTGCACCCCTTCCCGGTTGTACGCCTCCGGGTGGACCACCTCCTCGAAGTCGGCGAGCTCTCCCGCCCCCATGATCTGAATCGACCGCACCGCCAGGTCTGCGATCGCGCTGTGTTCGTTCGCCATGATCGTGGCCTCCCGAGATTAGAATGAACGTAGCTCTATTGGTTAGAACGTTCATCCATCGAAAATGGTTCAAGGAGATCCGTGACAGGGAAGCGGCGATACTCGACGGCGCTGCGCACCCAGCAGACGGCGCTCACCCGCGCCCGCGTCCTGGAGTCCGCCCGCACGCTGTTCCTCGAGCACGGCTACCTCGGCACCACCATCACCGGGATCTCCCAGGCCGCGCAGGTCAGCGTGCAGACGATCTACAACACCGTCGGCACCAAGCCGGCGGTGTTCAAGGCCGTGTACGACACGATGCTGGCCGGTGACGACGACCCGATCCCGATGATCGATCGACCCCAGTTCCAAGCGATGCTCGCGGCCGAGACCGCCACCGAGTGCCTCGCGCACTACACCGCCATCGCCCGCACCATCGCCCACCGCGTACTCCCCCTGGTGTCGATGGCCCTGGCCCAGTCCGCGACCGGCGACCCCGACCTCCGCGATTTCACCGACACCACCGAGAACGAACGCAATTTCGGCGCCACCAACCTCGCGAACCACCTGCACCGCCGATTCGGCCTGCGCCCCGGCCTCTCCCCCGCCGACGCCGCGGACACCCTCTGGGCCCTCACCGCCCCTGAACTCGCCGACCGCCTGGTCAACCGCCGCGGCTGGAGCTGGGACAAATACCAGAACTGGCTCTACACCGCGACCACCGAATCCCTCCTCGCCTAGCCACCGACGGGGTCTACGCGCGCCGACAAATCGGGCTGAGCCTCGAGCTGTCAGAGCACTTTTCGCGAGTCCCGGATCGTGGCCGCCAGCCGTTCCAGCAGTGGCGCGGTCGCGGCGTGGGAGAATCGGAAGATCGGCGACCAGGGCGCGACCTGGCCAGCCGTCACCGCGGGGAGGCTCCGCCACACCGGCCGGTCGGCAAGGGCGGTCGGCTGTAGTCCGCTGGATCGGTCGTCGAGCAGGATCAGGTCCGCCGGATACCGGTCGGCCGTCTCCCAGCTCAGCGATCGGAAGTAGCCGCCGGCGTCCACCCGGTCGGGGACGACGAAGTCGACGCCGAGTTCGGCGAAATACCGCAGATCAGCCGAGGAACGGGGATCGGAGACGTAGAAGAGCTCCGGCGATGCCGAGGCGGCGAGTACCCGCAACCCGGGACGCGACGCCACCGCGTCCCGCACCGCCTGGGACGCGGCCCCGAAGCGCTGCCCCGCGGCAACCACCGCGGGGGCGGCGGTATCGGCGCCGAGCGCACCGGCCAACGCGCGGTACCGCGCGAGGATCTCGACCAGGCTCCGACCGGAGACCTCCATGGCGACGACATTCGGGTTCGCGGACTCGATCTTGCCCAGGTTGTCGTCGGGCACGTACCACAGACGGCCCGGCACATAGGAATCGGTGACGAGCAGGTCCGGCTCCAGGGTCGCGTACTTCTCGATGTCGAACTCGCCCCACGCGTCACCGACGACGGTCACCGAGGCCGCATCGAGGTCGCCGAGGAGATCCGGCGCGTGCGCTTCGCCGAAGATCCCCACGATGCGCTCGCGCACCCCGTAGTCGGCCAGCGCGCCCGCCGAACCGGTGAACGCGACCACCCGGCGTGGCATCCCACCGGTTCGGACAGTGCCGCCGCGACCATCGGGAAACTCCCAGCTCCCCGCTCCGTCCTGCGCGTCGTCGGTGCCGCATGCCGCCAGGCCCGCACTCACACCGACCAACCCCGCCACCGCGAACAATCGCCGACGGCTGAGCGCACGGTCGTGTCGTTTCTCGTTCGCGATGACGATCCTCCTCCGCACGTGCCTACTGGTTCGCTGCCACTAGACCATACGAAGTAAGGCAAGGCAAACCTCACTCTCGCCAGCGCAGGCGAGCAGCCGCGGCCAGGATCGGAGTGCTCACGGCGGCGGCCGCGGCGCCGAGCCCGGTGTCGGTGTCCAGGATCCACCGGACGGTCGTCATAGCCGAGGTCAGCACCTCGCTGCCGCGCTGACGCATGTCGACCTCGAAACGCGCCACGACGTCGGTGAGGGCCCTCGATGCCGAGCGCTGCCGGCTCACCCTCGGCGCCCGATCCTGGGTCGGCGTCGCGGGCATCCTCGCCACCTTCGATAGCGAACTCACCGAGCTACGCCCGCCGGAGCTCGTCCACACATTCCATCGGCTCGCACGCCGATGGGCACCGTCGGCCACACCGGATCCGTCTCCCCATGACGGTCCCGGCGCCCCGGCCGAAGGTGTCGGCACCCTGGTCTAGGGTCTGCACCGTGTCCGACACCATCGCCTTCGGTGGCGTAACCATCGACAGCAACAACCCCGCCGAGCTCGCCGAGTTCTGGACCGCGGCCCTCGGCTACACGGTCCTGGCGGACGCCGGGGACTTCATCATGATCGCCCCGCCGGGAGTGGGTTTCGGGGAGGGCCGCTACCTCGCGTTCCAACTGGTCCCGGAACCGAAATCGGCCAAGAACCGGATGCACATCGACTTCCAGACGACCACTCGGCAGAGCGAAATCGACCGGTTGACGGCGCTCGGCGCGACCGTCCTCGGCGAACACGCACTCCCCGGCTTCGGATGGACCGTCCTGCACGACCCACAGGGCAACGAGTTCTGCGTCGTCTCACCGACCACCTGACCGTTCGGCCGGAACCCGCCGATCAGAATTCGTCGTCGCTCTCGCCGTCTCGCCAACTGCCCGCAACAGGACGCTCGGGAATGTTCTCCGGCCGGACCAACCGGCCGAGCGCGGCGTCGGCGAACCATCCGATCCAGCGATCTCTGAACTCGCCGAGGTCGTGGAGGTCGACCTCGGTGAACGGCCAGGCGACCAGCGGACTGTCGACGTCGGGACGGAGCGCCAGAATCGAGGTGTCATCGACGGAGCGGGCATAGGGATCGACCCAAGGCTGGTTCTGCCGCGTTCCACGCCAATCATCCGCGAATGCCGTTTCGTACCAAGCAAATTCGCCAGCGTGTTTGGCATCGCAGTACCACAGGCTGTGACTGCGCCCCTGCCAGATCCTGCCGGGATCGTAGGAGAACACAGCGATCACAGCGGTCGCGATCACCTCGAACGGCAACCCCGGCCGCCGAGACACCGAATCCGCGCCCTGGTAGAAGTGCATCTCCAACGTGGCGGGCGGGCTTTTCATCGACAACCGCAGATGCAGCGCGTCTTCGGCCCGTTTTCTGACCGTGCCGCTGGTTTCGGCCTCCACGGTCTCCGCGATCGTCGCGAAGATCGCCGACAATTGCTCCACTGCCACGCTCTCGCGCTCGGCGCGCAGCGCTGTCACCTGTTCCGCCGCGTTGCGCTCGGCGGTTTCCTCGGCGGACCGAGTGACGTGAGCGAGGTCGGCGGCGTGGAGCTTGCGCAGTGCCGTCGACGGTTCGATGGTCGCTGTCGCCAGCCGCTCGAGGATCTTCCGTGGCGTAGGTCGCGCGGCAGGCCGCTTGTCCAGCATGGACAACACCAGAGTCGCGAGTTTCGGGACCGACACCGTCGCCAAGGGTGCGGGCGGTGTCGTCAGGTGCTGGTCACGAAGTTCCTCCCGGCTCCGCCCGGTGAAGGGGCAAGCCCCGGTCAGCAGCTCGTACGCCATCACGCCGGTGGAGTAGACGTCGCTGTGGCTGTGCAGGTGCTCGTTCCGCCACCACTCCGGTGGTGCGTAGTGCAGTGTCGCGGTGCCCTTGTGCGTGACGGTCGCGGTCGCCGCCTCCGCGTACCGCGCGATACCGAAGTCGCTCAGGTGCCACGTTTCACCGAGCAGCAGCACATTGTCCGGCTTGATATCCCGGTGTACGACGGCGCGACCCAGATCATCGAGCGCGGTCACGACGTCGCGCAGGATCTTGATCACTTCGTCTTCGGGCAAGGCGCCCCGGTCGGACAACACCGTGCGCAGGCTGGTCTGTGCCAACGGCATCAGCAGCAGATAGCTCGCGGGTGCGTTGTCCTCACCGACCTCTTCGATCCGGATGACGTTGCGGACATCCGCCAGTTCCGTAGCAAGGGACTCCCGGTCGGCTCCGGGCCGCTTCGGTACCACCTTGAGCGCCGCGCGACGCGCCCCGTTGTCGACTTCGTAGACGGCACCGAACCCGCCCTGGCCGATCATCCGAACGACCGTCCAGTCCGTCGCCCCCAGTGTGAAAATCCTGCCCGCCAACTGTCATCAGCCCCTCAGGCCAGAATGATCGCGCCTTTGCGACCACACCTGCCGGAAATTCTACGGTCCCGGGCCCGTCCGCAGCGAGCGAGACACCCACGAATCCCGCCGCCTCGGCGCCGAATCTGAAATGAAAATGTGTCTGAAAGTGCCGATGGAACCGGCGTCGAGTGGCGAGAATTGGTCACGACGGTTCGGTGGGATTCAGCATAGCCGCGCTGTCGCGACTCCCCTTCGGCAACAGAGGAATTGGACGATGAACAGGCTGTCGAGATCCGCCGCGACGACGTTGGTTGCCGCCGTCGTCGCCGCCGGAACCGCGTCGGTCGGCGTCGCGCGGGCGGAAGCGCCCGGCGCGCAGACCTGCACCCCGTACACCGCGATCTTCGGGCCGGGGACCTGGGAGACCACCCCGGGCGCCGATCCCGACGTGCCCGTCGGCATGCTCCGCCCCGTCGGCGACGGCCTGCGACGGCAGTTCGGCGACGACATCACCGTGCTCTACGCCCCTTATGCGGCAAGCGCTTTCGACCAGGGCCTGACCTACGCGGAGTCCCTGGGCACGCTGGAATCCCGCTTGCGCCAGATGCTGCGTGGCCTGTGCGGGTCGACGCGGGTCGTCCTCGCGGGCTACAGCCAGGGCGCGGATGGCATCGGCGATCTCGCCACCGAGATCGGCAACGGCGACGGCCCCATCGATGCCGATCGCGTCGTCGGTGTCGGACTACTGGCCGATCCGCATCGCGATCCGGATACCACACTCTCCCTGGGTGATCCGCAGCCCGGCTACGGCATCGCCGGAAGCCGGGACCGGGATTTCGGTGCGCTGACCGATCGGGTCCGCACCCTGTGCGCCGACGGCGACCTGTACTGCTCCCTCGATGTCGCCACCTCCCCGTTCCTCGCTGTCGTCGGCCGGGTCCTCAGCGGTGATCCCACGCCCATCGCGAATTACCTGCCCGCCACGGCCGATCCCCGCAGCCTGATCGCTCAGGCCGTCACCATGGGCGCGGGCTGGACCGCCACCGCGGCGAACCTGCCGACCATTCTCGACGACCTCACCCGCCTCCCGGAACTGCTCGCGGCCGGTGACATCCGCGGCGCGCACGACACCGCGCAGGCCCTGAATGTCGCCCTGGCCCCGCTGGTCCAGGCCGCCGCGGGGGTGGACCGAACATTGGTCGCCCAGGTCATCCGCGCGGCCGCGGCCGTCGACCCGTCCGGTCGGACCGCGGGGGTCAGCGTCATCGCCGACGCCCTCCTGCACATCGATTTCCTGAGCATCGCCGACAGCGTCGGTCAGATCCAGGAAATCCTGTGGCGTGCGGTCGAATCCCTCGACCGCAACGACCCCATCGCGGCCGCGGTCGACCTGGCGACAGTGGCCGCCACCGGCGCCGACCTCACCGGCGCCGTGCTCGGCCCCGTCGCCGCGGGCATCCGCGCCGACCTCCGCTCGACCACCCGCACCCTGTTCAGCATCACCGACCCCGCCACCGTCGACGAGCTCGTCCAGCTGGGCCGTCAAGGCGTGGACATGGCCAACTTCTACGCCTCCGAAGCCCACGTCGACTACGGCGACGACGCCCAGATCCTCCTGAGCTACCTGAGCTCCCAGGTCGGTTCCTAGCCGCGCGGCCTCCGACCGGTCGGCGCCCGCGCCGCGTACGCTCACCCTCGTGCCCACTGGCGGTAGCAGACAGGTTCGTGCCGCGCGCAAGCGCAAGAAGCGGATGGCGCGCGTCACCCATGACCTCACCGACGCGCAGTGGGACGCGCTCCAGACGTCGTGGGGCGGCTGCGCGTACTGCGGCTCCCCCGCCGCCGCGCTGCAGAAGGACTGCGTGCAGGCCATCTCGCGCGGCGGCCGCTACACCCTCGGCAATGTCGTCCCCGCCTGCGGGTCGTGCAATTCCAGCAAGTGCAATGCCGAGGTGACCGGCTGGCTACGGCGCAAGAAGCTCGACGAACGCTCGTTCCTCCTGCGCCACTACGAAATCGCGGCAGACCTCACCACCCGGTTCGCGGAGAATCCGCCGGAGGACATCGATCAGCGCTCGGGTGACTCGGTTCCGTAGAGCTCGATCTCCCACATCTTCTCGATCACCCGCTGCACCGCCCGGGTGAGGTGACGGCGGTAGGTGGAGAACGGCAACCCGAGTACCTCGGCGGCGCGTTCCTGCGTGGGTGCCGGTCGCAGATAGGTGCGGTCGAGCGCCCGGTAGAGCTTCTCGCCACGGGTCTCCTCGCGTAGCGATTCGACGATCGTGGTGAGCAGTTCCCGGAGCGTGCCGCCCGTGGCCGAGCCCGGCCGTCCTCGCACGACCTTGGAGCGCAGCAACGGGTTTCGCTCGAGTCGCCCGCCGCGAGCGAGCTCGCGCAACGCCGACCGGACCGCGTCGGCGAACTCGGGCTGGGACAGCACGAGTTCGGGTACCGGTGGCGCGGGTCGGGCGAGATCCGTGCCGACGACCCGGTCATTGGTCGAGTCGAGCCATTCGGCGATGCCCCCGCGCCGCCAATCGTGGGCGTAGACCGCGTAGCGCTGTCCACCGATCTCGTATCCGGCCTCGCTCGCACGATGGAAATCGATGTGGCGCATGAACGGCTCCCATGCGTCGGAATCCGCGAATGCGCCGATGAATTCCCAGGTCAGATCCTGTTGCGACAGCCAGTTTTTGGTCGATCGAGCGGTGACCACATTGATCGTCGGTGACGGGAGCTGGTTCATTTCCCCATCGACGAGGAACCGGCCCGCGAACACCGGCTCGCCCGGTCGGGGTCGGCCGTAGCGGGTCGCGTAGTCCCACATCGCGCGGGTGCCCGGGTCGGCGGCCAGGTCCGCCTCGGTCGCCTCGTGCAGGGCAAGCCGGCAGAAGAAGCCGATCGGCTCGGCGCCCGAACCCTGGACGACAACGAAGTGCTCGGGCTGGCGGGCGAGCCAGAAGTCCACCAGCTCGGCCTGTTCGGGCCCCTGGTGTCGTTTCGTCATCGCCAGGATCGACTCGCGATGCGCCGGGCGGTATCGATCGGGGAAGGCCCGGCCGAAGCTCGACCAATCCCAATATCCGGAGATCGTCGGGTTGTGCCGATGCAGGAACACCAGGTCCGCGACGGGCCATCGACCGTGTTCGGCAGTGGTGTCGAGCACCTCGAGGAGGTGCCCGCGCACCCGGCGATGCACCTCGAGATAGGACTCCGGATCGCGCCAGCGCAGATCCGCGTCGAGGACGTCGCGAGCGATGTCGTGCGGAGCGAGCCCGAGCGGTCCGCGCTCGATGATCGCGAGCTCACACAACCATCCGAATTCCTCCGCGCAGTCTGGTTCGTCGAGCGCGGCCCGCAGCAGCGCCTCGGTGGTGAACCGGACGTGGGCGCACACCTCGAGCGCCGCCCGATGACGTCTGCTCGGCACGGATTCGACGAACCGCGCGAGCAGCGCCCGCACCGCGTCCGGCGCGTCGACCAGCGTGGCGGGCAGCTCGCCCGCGGTCTGGGCCAGCAGATCGACGAGGAGCGACAGGGCCAGCGGATGGCCGTGGGTCAGGGCCAGCATCCGGTCGTGCTTGTCCTCGGGGACCTGCGCGACGCGAAGGTAGGTACGGGCGTCATCGGGTGCCAGGTTGCGCAGCGAGACCACGCGCAGCAGTTCCCGCCAGCCGGGGTCGTTCGACCACTCCCGGGCGGGCGGATGCCGACCGGCGATCACGACCAGGACGTCGGTCGCCAAGCCGGGCAGGAAGGTCTCCCGGAGCCAATCCTCCAACGGCGCAAGGCGTTCGAAGCCGTCGACGACCAACACCGAGATCGGCTGGTCCCCGCGCTCCGCGAGCTCGGACACGGCCGCGTCGAACGCCGCGGGCGACGGCTCGATGCTGCGTCCGTCGACCCGCACCGTGCCGCGTCCGGCGTGCGCGGCCGCCTCCAGCAGTTCGGCGAGCAGGGTCGTCTTGCCGACACCGCCCGGCCCGTGGACGAACAGCACCGAGAAGGGCGGCTCGTCCGCGTCGAGCGCCGCCAGGAACAGCTCGATCTCGCCGACGCGGCCGACGAACCGGCGCCGGCGGGCCAGCCGGAGCCGGTCGGCGACGGTTCTCGGCTGTGCTGAGGCGCTACTCACCGGCCATGTGTATCAGCTCCGTATCCGCGCTGTTCGTCTTTGCCGACACCGGTGCTCAGCGGACCGGAACTCGCTGTGCCGACACGCCCTCGACCCGCTCCGGTCGAGCCGTCCCGCGCAGTACCCGCGCGATGATCCCGGGTCGCAGCAGCCGCGCCGGATGGTCGAGCAACGCCGAGACCAGCAGGAACTGCGTGGCCACCACCGGATCGTGTCTACCGACGTCGAGCAGGTGGCGGACGTAGCGGTTGACCAGCCGGATCGGAAGTGGCCGCGGACCTTCGACCAGCGGCTGCGTCAGATCCGCGCCGACGGCCAGCCGCCACGCGACACCCACCGGCTCGGCGGCGGCGCGGAAGAAGCGTCGTTCCAGATCGTCACCACTGTCACGCAGACAATCGCGCAGCGCGACGGCCTGCAGCGCGGCGACCGACATCCCCTGGGCGTAGATGGGATTGAAGCCACACAGCGCGTCCCCGAGCACGATCAATCCCCGCGGGAATCTACGCACCCGGTCATAGCGGCGCCGACGGTTGGCGTCATAGCGGTAGGTCACCACCTCCGACAGGGGCTCCGCGTGACGCAGCGCGTCGACTACCCGCGGCGGGGCGAATCCCGCGACGCCGTCGACCATCTCCGCGAAACTCGTGCTCGGGTGGTGGCCGCGGTAACCCGTCGCGGTGAACAGCCAGGTGTCATCCTCGGTCGCGAACAACGCCATCCCTCTCGGCCGGTCCGGCGCCGGACCGATCAGGACCAGCTTCTCCGGCTCGGTGCCGGGCCGCAATCGCACGGACACGCTGGAGTAGCCCATGTGAACCGACACCGACTCCTCGGCAGGCATCTCGTAGCCGAGTCCGCGCAGCCACGTCGGGGTCCGCGTCCCACGGCCCATCGCGTCCACGACGAGATCGGCGGCCAAGACCTCCTCCGCGCTCCCCGCCGCCCGAGCCATGATCCGGACACCGAGCACCCGCCTGCGGGTTTCGTCCGAGACCAGACCGACCACGTCGTTGCCATCGGCGAACCTCACGCGCGGCAGCGCCCGAACACGGTCGCGCACAGCCCCTTCAAGACGCGGCCTGGTCGGTAGGTAGGTCAGTACACGCGGCTGCACCTCGGACGAGAGCCGGTTGCCCCCGACCGAGAAATAGAACTCCGTGTAGTCCTCGACCACCTTGGTGCCACCCGAGACCAGCTCTGCGAGCACACCGGGAAACAACACCTCCAGCGCCGCGGACCCACTCGGCAGCAACGCGTGCACATGCTTGCCCTGCGGTACTCCCCGGCGCGGCTCGTCTCCCGTGCCGAGCCGATCCCGTTCCACCACCGTCACGCGGTCGTAGGAATCGGCCAGCACTCGTGCCGCGAGCAACCCCGCCATGCTCGCGCCGAGCACCACCGCATGTTCACCTCTGCGAACCATCGCGCACCTCCTGAGTTTCGGCGATGGCGCGAGCCTGCGACACAGGATTGTTCGGTTACCAGTTCACTTCACTGCTCATCTGGCCCTCGATGCGAGTCATCGGCCCGCGCGTGCCGGATCTACTGCGCGCCGAGCAGGAAGGCGACCAATGCCGCGCCGACCTCGTCGGGAGCTTCCACCTGCGGGTAGTGCCCCACGGCCGGTGGCGTGTCGAGGACGGTGAACTCCGCGCCCGGCACGCGGTCGCGCAGACGAGCCAGGACGTGGGCACCGCTGATCGGGTCCGCGGGGCCCCAGATGAACTGGCACGGGCCGGGATAGGTTTCGAGGGCGTCCTGCCAGCGCCGCGCGTGGATCCGGCGTTCGTCGATGTAGCGCAGCAGCCGATGCTGGACCAGCTTGCCGTCGTCGAGGGTGATCGTGGCCCACATCGCCGACAGTTCCTCGTCACCGACCGCGCGGCCCATGATCTGGCCCATGACCGCGCGGAAGCTGCGTTCGCTGCCGAGTCTGCCCAGTAGCGGGCCCAAGCGGCCGTGCAGCAGTCGCTGCATCAGCACGGGACGGTGCAGGTCGGGATAGAGACCGCCGTTGAGCCAGGTCATGGCCACGATCCGGTCGGCGTCTCGGGCCAGCAGTTCCTGGGCAACGCTCACCCCGTAGTCGTGGGCGACCAGTGCGGTCCGGTCGATGTCGAGCCGACGCCACAGCTCCTCGGTGATATCGGCCTGTTCGGTGAGGCGATAGTCGTATCCGCGGGGTTTGGCACTGGCGCCCAGACCGAGGAAGTCGAAGGTCGTCACGCGATATCCCGCCTCGACCAGACGCGGCACGATCCCCGCCCAGTCGTAGGACGAGGTCGGAAAGCCGTGCATCAGGGTCACCGGCGGCCCGTCCGCGGGACCGTCCTGGCGGTGGAAGATGGTGTGCCCCAGCACCGTCGACCTCGTTCCGCCTGCCAGCCACTCGTCCAGCGCCCGCGCCATCGCACTGTTCCTTCCACGCACCGGATCGGGAACACCCGACTCGTCTCCGGCCCGAAACCTACCCCGGCGCCCGCGGCGACAACCCACGACCGGCCGCACCGCCACGGATATTCCAGGTCAGCGGCTTCCCGCGTCCTCGAGGAGGATCGTCGCGAGCTGACGCTGAGCCGAGTCGTCGAGACCGGCTCTCGCGGCCCAGGCGTGGGCGCCGCCGTGTTCGGTGGTGAGGTGGGACAGGAATCGCCGCATGGTGCCGGCGTCGGCGGCGAAGATCCAGTCGGGCAGCGGCGCGGTGGAGTCGCGGCGGGCGCGCAGAGCGGGGACATTCGGTGCCGTGGCGGCGTAGTCGGCGACGATGTCGTCGGCGCGAACGTCGAGCAGGGCGAGCAAGACGGCCACCACGACACCGGTCCGGTCTTTGCCCGCGGCGCAATGGATCAGCGCGGGCAGGTGGGCGGGCGTCGTCAGCAGGTCGAGCGCGGCGACGATGTTGTGCGCACTGTGCTCGAGGTATTCGAGGTACCGGCCGAACATGGTGTCGCCGGGGGCGACCTCGGTGAGGTCGAGGCGAGTGCGGCTCGCACCGTAGACGTGGGCGTTGTGGTACCGCGCGACGACGTCGGCCAGCGCGCCGCGCCCGTCCGTCCCGATCTCGTCGGCGCCGCGCAGATCGATCACGGTGCGCAAGGCACAGTCGTCCACCAGGAACGCCCGGTCGTCGGGCCCCAGCTCGGTCACCAGATCCGAGCGCAGCACCAGGCGGGGCCGCACCCGGCGGCCGTCCTCGGTCCGCAGTCCACCCAGATCGCGGGCGTTGACCGCGCACCGCAGCGGCAATTCCCGCTCGAACACCGTGTTCTCACCAATTCTCATCGCAACTCCCCATCACACCGCCGGCACACTCGCGATCGAAAGCTACTCGATCTCGATCACGCCGCTCGACCACTCAACCGTGCACCACCCGACCGTTTCCGCAGGTCGAGCGACTTCTGCCGCTTACTCGATGACGAAAAGCAATGAATTCATCGCAATTTCTGATGCCGAGCCTGCCGTTCTCGGTGCCCACCGAGAGCGCGCGCAGGCAGTCAGCCGCCTCGACTCACGAAAGGTCGAATTACATTGCGGTAGTTCGGATATCGTCACTCGGGGTGGGCGATGCGGAACGGCTGATCGGGGAACAGCATGGCAAGGCCGGCGAACGACCATGAGTCCGAGCGGTTTCTCGCGGCAGCCGCCGGGGTGATCGCGAACTATCCGGCAGGCAAGGTGTTCATCGGCGCCGATGTTCTCCGGGACATGGAAGCCGACGGCCTACCGGTGACCGCCGAACGTCGGCGTCTCGGCCCACTGATGCTGAGCCTCCGTCGCTCCGGGGTCGTGGAGCGGCTGGGCACAGAGGCGACGCCTGCGCGATCCCACGGAGGAGTGACCACGGTGTGGCGGCGCACAGGCGTGTCCTCCGGCTGAAGGATGAGTGACATCACGCGGGCCGCACCGGGTGGTCCGCCCGCGCGGACAAGCGGATCAGCGATTGTCAGTCCGCGAGTGCTGCGGTGAATCCGAACTGTTCGGCCAGCAGGCGAGCGGTGGTGGCGCCGTCGACGTGCAGGACGCCGGCGATGCCGAGGCGGGCCGCGCCGTCGAGGTTCTGCTGGAGGTCGTCGACCATGACGCAGTGCTGCGGCGAAGTCCCGAGACGCTCGCACGCGATCGCGTAGATGCGCCGCGACGGCTTCCGGACGCCGACTTCGGAGGAGACGACCACCACGTCCGCCAGCGCGTCGAGATCGAAGCCCTGATAGGGGTCGCGCCCGAACGCGTTGGATACCAGCGCCACCGGCACGCCTGCGTTCCTGAGCCGGCTGAGCAGGGCGACAGTCTCGTCATCGCGGCCGAGGGCGGCGAGGACACGGCGGGAAATCCCGTCCGAGTCCAGCCGCGCCCCGTGCGAGCGTAAGCGGGCGGCGAAACCCGCGTCGAATTCCGCGGCACCTATCAGGCCCGACTCATGGTCGACGAACAGCCGTCGCGCCGTGTCGTCCCGTGTCAGCACAGTCAGGGGCAGATCCGGATCACCGATCGAGGCGCCGAACTGCCGGAAAGCCTCCGACATGCTGGTCGTCAGCACGCCGCCGAAATCGATCAGAACCGCCGTCCGCTCCGTGTCCGCACTCACCGCTGCCCCTCGGTGGCGAGCAGCGAGGATTGGAAGCGGCGCATTCCGCGCAACCAGCGGTCGTAGTCGGAACCCTTGCGGCGGTACATCTCCAGTACGTCCGGATGGGGCAGGACAAGGAACTGTTCGGTGGCGATCGCCGCCAGGACCGCGGTGGCCACCTGCTCGGGTTCGAGCACCGTGCCCGCCGTGGTCACCGCCCGGGTCGCGGTGGCGACCTGCGGCTCCGCTTCCCGGCCGTGCAGGAGCGTGGTGTTAACGCCCATCGGGCACACGCAGCTCACGCGAATTCCCCTGTCGCCGTAAGTCACGCTGAGCCATTCGGCGAATCCGACCGCGGCGTGCTTGCTCACCGAGTAGGTCGCCGAGCCGATCTGGGTGAGCAGGCCGGCGGCCGACGCGGTGCTGACGAAATAGCCCGCACCGCGCTCGAGCCACCCCGGCACCAGTACCTGCGCGGCCCGGACGTGCGCGCGCAGATTGACCTCCAGCGCCCTGTCCCACTCGGCGTCGTCACCGAGGCCGGACGCTTCGAGGATGCCCGCGTTCGCGAAATACAGATCCACCGGCCCGAAGCAGCTCTCCGCCAGCGCGACCAGGCCCTCGATCGCGGCACGATCGGTCGCGTCGGCGCCGATACCCACGGTCGCGCCCGGGTGCGCGAGATTGATCCGTTCCGAGGTCGCCAGTGCCGTCGCCTCGTGCAGATCCGACACCACGACCCGCGCACCGGCAGCGGCCAGCGCCGCCGCCGTCGCGGCCCCGATGCCCGCCCCACCACCGGTGACGACGGCCACCTTCCCAGCAATATTCATCGGCGCTTCTCCTCCGCGGATCCGCCCGGTCGACACCGGAGCCAGCGCCACCTGAATGAGTGAGCGCTTGCTTAGCTTGCGTCAACGAGGTCGCGCTGTCAATCACCGACCACCGCGGCAAGCGCCGCTCGCCCGCCTATCGTGAGCGGCCCAGACTGGTCAGTACCGCCTGCGCCGAACGCTCACCGGAGGCGGCCGCGTCGGCGAGCGACGGCACGTCGAGCTGATAGTCGCCGGCGAGATAGATGTGGCCGAGCGGGTCGCGCAAGGTCGGGAGCGTCTTGCGCCGACCGGGCGCCCAGAAGGGGACGACCCGGCGGTGCCGCCGCAGGATGCCCTCCCCCAGTTTCCCGTCCAGCTCGGGCAGCAGGGTGAGCAGGTCGTTCCGGAAGCGCGACACGATCTCCGCATCGGGCAGGTCCAGCAATGCGTCGGCCTTGCCACCGCCCGCGAAACAGGCCAGGGCGCCGCCCGGTTTGCGATCGCTGCCGTTGCGCAGCGCCGCGGCGTGATTGAACATCGCCTGGAACGACAGCTGCGGCGAGGAGATGCCGAAGAACTTGTCCCACGACTGCGGCCCGACCTCGTCGGTGAAGAAGCCGACCACCACATAGCGACCGTAGGTGATGTCGTTGAACGCGTTCCGATACTGCTGCGGGAGGTCCGGAATGATCCGCTCGGTGATATCGGCGGGCGCGGTGACGATGGCCCGCGCGGCGCGCAATCGCCGGGGGCGGTCGCCGTCGAGATAGTCGACCACCACGCCGTCGCCGTCGCGGCGCACCGATCGCACCACCGAGTTCAGCCGGATGCGGTCGCCGAGGTCCTCGGTCAGCACATCGGTGAGCGTCTGGTTGCCGCCGGCGGGCAGCGAGAAGTTCGGCACCTTCTCCGGGTCGGTCAGCGCGATGCCGACCGAGTAGACGAACTGCGCGGCGGCCGTCTCGTCGAGGTCGCAGCCCATCCACTGCGCCGACCACGAGCGGACGATGGTGGCGGCCAGTTCCGAGCGGACGCCCTTCAGCAGGTAGGACGCCAGCTTGGTCTCCAGCCGGGCGCGCACCCGCTGACCGAAGCGGCCCTGCGAGCCGAGGAACGGCGCGGCCGCGAGGATGCGCGTCCCCACCACGGCCAGGCCGATCCGGTCCATCATGGACATGCGCGTGCGGAACATCAGGGCGAAGGGATTCGAGGTGTCGACCGTCGAGCCGTTCAGGTGCAGCGCGACGCTCTTGCCCGCGAGCGAGCCCATCTCGATGCCGTGCCGGTCGAGCGCCTCGATCAGCGTGCCGGTGCCCTCGGTGAACTGGGTACCGACATTGATCCAGTAGTCGCCCTGCCGAACGGTTTCGACGCGTCCACCCGTGCGATCGGTGGACTCGAGCACCACCACCTCGGCCTGCGACGCCAGGGTGGTCGCCGCGGTCAACCCCGCCATTCCGGCGCCGATGACGACGACCTCGGTGGTTTCTTCCTGCACATCGTGCGTTGCCATCTCGGCTCCTGACTGTATTGATCGTTCGAAAGAGGGTCCGGTGGCTTACGCGACAACCGGGGCGCCATCGGTCATCACGGGAGCGTCGGCGCGCTTGTTGTGGGCGTCGAATGCCCGGTACGCGCGGTAATACGCGAACATCTGCAGGCCCCAGGTGGACAGCGCGAAAATGTAGAAGATCGTGTGCTCGGCATCGTCGCCCGGAATTCGCACGAAGTCGTAGGTCGCCGCGATGACGAATCCGCACGCAGTGGCGACGGCCGCCGAGACAGCGTGCCCGCGTTCACCGATGTCCCACAGGCGCTTGCTGAAATAGACCAGGAAAATCGACGTGACGACGTTGGCCGCGACCAGGTAGACCTTGCCCGGCAGGCCGATCTCGTCATGGAAGGCGACCAGCAGCAGACCGGCCACGCCCGCCAGCGCGAACGCCCCGATATCCACCGCCACCGACGGCTTGTACCGATGGGTGACCTGCATCAGGCCCAGAACCAGAATCAGCGTGATACCGACCGAACGGGAGAAGGCGTCCAAAAAGGCCGCGGCGGTATACATCGGGCTGTCGTGGCCGGCTTTGAGCAGACCGTACAGCAGGAAATTCGTGCCCGATGTCGCGACGATGATCCACTCGATACCGAGCAGATAGTTCCGGTAGTTCCGGATGAACTTGATGCCGTAGGTGAAACCGACGGCGATCATCCAGATGTCCGCGGCCGCGAAAAGCAGTTCCTTGATGGACATGATCTTTCTCCTTGATGGTGACGCCCGCCGACCAGCGGCAATTGGGTCGTTTGTCAGCGCTGCCGAGCTATGGCGAATGGCAGTCATTCCGCTTCGGCAATCCGAGGCATCAGGCCGCCGAGCGGGCTACCACCCGGCGCGAGGCCGAATGTGATGCCAGTCATAACCCTACCGATAGTGGGTCATATGATCAAGCCATTTGACCCACTTATTCGGGCCGGCCGATCATGCGTGGATTCGGCGGGCAGGGGCAGATCAGCCCCCGAGCTGTCCCGGCAGAGTGCGGACGATGATCTTCCGCGCGTCGGCGAGGATCGCGTCGACCACGTCGGCGCAGCTGCCGATGTCATGGATCAGGCCCTGGGCTTGGCTGGCCCACCACATGCCGCCCTCGACATCGCCTTCGCCGTAGACCTGTTCACGGGCGCGGGCGCCACTGGCCAGATGCGCGATGTCGTCGAAGGTCGCACCGGGCTCGCGGGACACCGCGGCGATCTCCTCCGAGACCGTGTTGCGGGCGACCCGGGCGGAGTTGTGGAACTCGCGGAACACGATCACGGTGTCGCGTTCGGAGTTGTCGACGATCTGCTGCTTGACGTTGTGATGGATGGGCGCCTCGGTGGTCGCCATGAACCGGGTGCCCATGTTGACCGCGGACGCGCCGAGCGCGAGAGCGGCGACAAGGCCTGCGCCGGTGGCGATTCCGCCGCTGGCGATGATCGGAATCGACAACGCCCGCGCGGCGGCGGGGATCAGCACGAGCCCGGGGACATCGTCCTCACCGGGGTGCCCCGCGCATTCGAATCCGTCGATGCTGACCGCGTCTACACCGAGCTGTTCGGCCTTGAGCGCGTGCCGGACCGTGACCGCCTTGTGGATGACCTTCACGCCGGCGGCTTTGAAGGTGGGCAGATGCGGTTGCGGGTTGCCGCCCGCGGTCTCGACGATGGTGATGCCGCTCTCGACGATGGCGTCGCGGTATTCGTCGTAGGGCACGGGCTTGATGGTGGGCAGGATCGTGAGGTTCACCCCGAACGGCTTGTCGGTGAGATCGCGGCACCGGCCGATCTCCTTGACCAGCGCCTCGGGAGTGGGCTGGGTGAGGGCGGTGAGGAATCCGAGGGCCCCGGCATTTGCCACAGCCCCGATCAGATCCGCCGTGCCGACAGCGGTCATCCCGCCGCAGACGATGGGGTGCTCGATGCCGAAAGTCTTGGTGAAGGTGTTGGTGAACATGTGAGTCCTGAGTAGGTGTCGTTACGTCCAAGTCATACGACCAAGTCGATTGGATCGGCCACAGACCTGCTGGGATAGGCGTTCGGCAGCACCGGCCGTCGGGAGAGGACGCCCTTCCACCGACGACCGGTGCGAACCAGGGCGGCGCTTACCTCCCGAGCGCGGCCATCCGATCGGTCGCACGGTCGGCGAGCCAGCCCAGATACAACGCGGGGTTGCTGACGAAGCTGGGCCAGAACCGCTTGCTGCCGTGCCAGATCGCCTCCAGGTCCGCGTGCCGCGGCGCACCGGTGACGTGATCGGCCAGCAGGTGGCCCACGTACTGCGCTTGGGCGAAGCCGTGACCGTTGCACGCCGCCGAATAGAGCACGTTGTCGGAGGCCGCGCCCGCGACGGGAAGCCACGTCGAGCTCATGCCGATCCAGCCGCCCCAGGCCTTCACCGGCTTGATGTCACGCAGTCCGGGGAAGCGGTCGTGGAATCCACGGACGAGATCGTCGGCGACGGTCGGCGAGGGGGTGCGATCCGGCAGCGGGTTGCGGCCCGCCTGGACCCGGCGCGTGCCGAACGCGATGGTTCCGCGCGGGGTGACGCGGTAGCTCTCCAGGATCATGTGCAGTGTGACCATGGGAGCCCGGCTGGTCCAGCCGATCTCGTCGAGCCGCTCGGGCGCGATGGGTTCGGTTTCGATCAGCGAGGTCCACACCGGGGTGGCGAGGTGCTTGGGCGCGATGGACAGGCTGTTGCTCGCGGCGTTCGTGGTCAGTAGCGCCTTGCGGGCCTTGACCTTTCCGTGCGGGGTGTCCACGACGACCCCGGCACCGATGTCGGCGATATCGCGGGCGGGAGTGTGCTCGTAGACACGCACGCCGGCGGCGATCGTCGCCGCGCGCAGGCCGAGCGCGAACTTGCCCGGGTTGACGGTGCCGCCGACCCCCTCACGGACACCACCGAGGAAACCCTCCGGCAGACCCGCCTCGGGGCCCTCCACGAACTCACCCGACGACCCGGCCTCGGCCAGCACCTTCGCATTGCGGCGCACATGCCGCAACTGCCCTTTCGACACCGCGGCCATCACGATGCCCTCCTGCCGGTAATCGCAGTCGATCGCGTGGCGCTCGATCGCGTTCTCGGCGAAGTGCACCGCGTTCTCGGCGTAGCGGTACAGCTCGCGCAACCGCTCGCGCTTCAACAGAAAGCCCAGCATCTCCGGATCGGCGGCCACCGAGTTCGTGATGTACCCGGCGTTGCGCGAGGTGGCGCCCCAACCCAGCGTGCGGGCCTCGAGCAGCACCACGTCGACGCCCTTCTCGGCGAGGCGCAGTGCGGCCGACATGCCGCCGCCACCACCGCCGATCACCACGACATCGCAGTCGATATCCGCGGTCAGGGACGGTTCGACCGTCGTGGGCTGTGCGGCCCATCCGGTGTCCTGGATCAGTTCCATGGCGCCTACTCCGTTCCGTCGGCGGGGATGACCGCGGTGCCGACCGCGCGTACCGCGAGCAGGGGCGGCTCCAGCACTTCCGCGTGGCCGGTGTCATCGGAGCCACGACAGATCACCCGCAGCTCGAAAGCGACTGTGCGACTCCGGTTCCCCTTTCTCACCAGGGTGGCCTCGGCCTCGACGACATCGCCGCCACGGACCGGGGCGAGGAATTCCACCGACGAGTAGCCGGCGAACAGGCTTTCGTGGCCGTCCATTTCGATCGCGAGATGGGTGCCGACGTCGCCGAAGAGTTTCAAGGCGTAGGCACCGTCGACGAGATTCCCTGCGTAGTGCGCGTCGGAGAAGGCGACATAGCGCCGGTGGATCGCCGTGCTCATGCGATCTCCTCGTGGATCGGGCCGAGGGTGCGCGACTGCGCTTCGCCGTCGAGCGCGACGCCGGGGTAACCCCGCTTCGCGATCTCGGTGCACATGCGGCGGTATTTGCCGACACCACCGAGGTAACCCATGAAAGTGTTGGGCTTTCCTGCGATGTTGGAGCCCCGGTACCAGGAGTCCGTGGTGGCGTACAGCGTTTGGGCGACGGTCCACTCGGTGACGTCGACCCACTCCCGCTGTGCTTCGGGGGTGGCCTCGATCACCGTGGCACCGGTGTCGCGGGCATGTTCGATGAGGTCGGCGATCCAGTCGACAGCCTGCTCGATCGTCACCACCACATTGCTGGCCAGCGCGGGGCTCAGCGGTCCACCGACCATGAAGAAGTTGGGGAAGTCGGCGGCCATGAACCCGAGGAAGGAGCGGATGCCGTCACTCCAGGCCTCCTGCAGCTTCTCGCCGGTGGCCCCGGTCAGGTTGAGGCCGTACAGCGGCCCGGTGAAGGCGTCGAAACCGATCGCGAGCACGATCGCGTCCACCTCGTAGGTGCCGTTCGGAGTGACGATCGCGTTCTCGGTCATGGTCTCGATCGGCTCGTCGCGCAGCGATACCAACGACACGTTCGGCCGGTTGTAGGTCTCGTAGTAGTCGGTGCCGAACACGCTGCGCTTGGCACCCAGCGGGTGGTACTTGGGCACCAGCAGTTCCGCCGTCGCCGGATCCTCGACGATCTCGCGGATCTTGTCGTGGATGAATTCCGACGCGGTCCGGTTCGCCTCTACGTCGAAGAGCAGGTCGACGAACTCACCGCCGACGCCCTGGAAACCACTGCGCTCGTAGGCCTCCTCGTAGCGGCGCTTGCGTTCCTCGTCCGAGACGTCGAAGGCCCGGTCGGTGACGGGGCGATCGGGGATGCCGCCGGGCGAGTGCCTGCACTCCTCGCGGATGGCCACGTAGTCGTCCTTGACGGCGGTGACCTGTTCCGGGGTGAGTTCGGCGTTGCGCGCGGGCATCACATAGTTCGGGGTGCGCTGGAACACCGTCAGGTGGTCGGCGACCTCCGCGATCAGCGGAATGGCCTGCACGCCCGAGGATCCGGTGCCGATCACCGCGACACGCTTGCCCGCGAGGTCGTCGAGCGAGATGTTCCACCGGCTGGTCGACACCTGCAGACCGGCGAAGTTCGACAGCCCCGGCACGTCGAAGTCCTTCGGGGTGGACAGGCCACCCGCGCCCGAGATCAGGTAGCGGGCGCGCCGGATCTCCCCGTTGTCGAGCCGCACCTCCCACAGGTTGTCGTCCGCGTTCCAGGTCGAACCGACCACGCGGGTGTTGAAGGTGAAGTGCTTGCGCAGGTCGAACCGATCGGCCACGTGCTCGATGTAGCTCAGGATCTCGGCCTGCGGGGCGAACCGCTGACTCCACGTCCACTCCTGCTGGAGTGCCTCGTCGAACGAGTACGAGTAGTAGATGCTCTCGACGTCACAGCGCGCGCCCGGATAGGTGTTCCAGAACCAGGTGCCGCCGACGCTGGGCCCGGCCTCGAAACCCGCGAAGGTCCAGCCTGCTGTCGTCAGCCGATGCGAGAGGTAGACGCCGGTGAAGCCGGCACCCACACCGATGACGTCGACGATCTCTGAGTGGGAAGTGGAGTTCATGGCAGAAGCCGCTTTCCTTAGCATGGTCAATCGACTGGATCAAATGACTTAGTTGAAGTACACCAGTGGTCCCGGTCACAGTCAAGGGATGGGCGGAAGTAGTTCCGCGATCACTACATCGGCAGGTCGGGAGAATCGACGCCGACCACCCGGTCGCCGCAGAACACCCGGACGGATTCACCGGGGCCGTGGCCGCCGATTCCCGAAGCGCCCCAGAAGCTTTGGGCCGAACCGTCGGCCAGGTCGGCGACCTTGGCGCCGTTCACCCGCACCTCGCCCGACAGCACCCGCGAGCCGACCTCGATGGCGCGGCCCAAGTCCCCGCCGAACACATAGGCGTCCAGACCCGAGGGGTTGGCGTTGGCCACGCGCAGCGCGTCCTCGTCGGACTCCACGGCGTGCAGACTGATGAGCGGACCGAACAGTTCGGCGGTCGCCAGCGACGCGTCGACATCCGTAGCGATCGTGGGCGACAGGAAGAAGCCGTCCGGACCGGGGAGCTTCGCGGGCTGATGGATGGTCGCGCCGTTGGCCCGCAGCCCGTCGATGCGGCTCTGCAGCGTCGCGAAGTGCGGGGCGTTCGAGATGGGGCCGAGTTCGGTGCGCTCGTCGAGCGAGTTCCCGATCTCGATGCGGGCGATGCGATCGAGCAGCGCCTCGAGCAGTGGTTCGACCAGGCTCCGGTGCGCCAGCACCTTGCCAGGGCCTTCGCACCACTGACCGTTGAGTTTGGTCATTCCGTCGAGGATGCCGTCGGCTGCCACATCGATGTCGGCGTCGTCCAGCACCAGGGCCGGGTTGTTGCCGCCGAGCTCGAGCTGGAGCACCTTGAAGTCCTCGGCCGCCGCGCGGGCGATCGCCCGGCCCGCGTTCGGGCCGCCCGTGAAGGAAACGATCTTCACGCGCGGGTCGCCGGTGAGGGCCGCGCCCACGTCGCCCGCACCGTGGAGCAGTTGCAACGCACCGGCGGGCAGACCGGCCTTCACGAAGCTCTCGACGATGATCTGTGCGCTGCTCGGCGCGTGCTCCGACGGCTTGAGAATGACCGGGCAGCCGGCGGCCAGCGCGCTCACCATCTTCGCGGCCGGAATGAAACTCGGGCCGTTCCACGGGGTGAGGATGGCGGCCGGGCCCCACGGGACCTTGTAGAGCCGCACGTCACGCCCACCGGCCGCGAGCGCGGTGCGCCGGGGGGTGGTGCGCAGGTCCGCGGCCGAGGCCCGGATCCGGTGCGGCAGGAACTGCGCGACCATCCGGGCTTTGGCGATCGGGACACCGCTGGTGAGGGCGTCGGTGCGGGCGATGTCCTCGATCCGGGACTCGACGATGTCGGCCGCGCGCTCGATGACGGCGGCGCGTTCCTCGCTCGCCGCGTCGTCCCAGCGCTCGAAACCGTAGGACCGCTCGGCGTGGCGCAGGGCGCGCTCCACGTCGGTGGGGGTAGTGGTGACGGCGCGGTGCACGGGCAGGCCGGTGTTGGGGTCGAGATTCCAGGCGTCCGGGATCGTCGCGCACTCGGACCACTCGTCGGCGATGTAGTTGATCGGCTGGGGCAGTTGTGGATTCGACATCCGGAGCTCCTTCGATGCTCGATGGGGAAGGTCAGACGGTGAGATCGGCGACGATGCGGGTGACCTCGCCGGACTTCATCGCCTCGAAGCCCTTGTCGACGTCGCGGAACGGGATGACGTCGCTGACCATCTCGTCGAGCAGCAGGCGACCCTGCAGGTACAGCCGGGCGAACTGGGCGATGTCCTCCTGCGCCTGGCCCGAACCCATGTACGAACCGATGAGGCGCTTCTCACTGAAGAAGAAGTTCCAGGCGGGCAGCACCAGATCGGTTCCGTCGGGGGCGATCCCGACCATGCACGCGGTGCCCGTGGCGCGCAGGACCGCGAGCGCGGTGGCCGCGGTCCGCGCGCTGCCGACGGCCTCGAACGCGTAGTCCACGCCGTCGCCGAGCAGGTGCTGGATCTCGGCGGGGACGTCGGCGGCACCGTTGACGACGTGCGTGGCACCGTAGGTGCGGGCCGCGGCGAGCCGCGCGTCGTCCAGATCCACGGCGACGATCGCCGAGGCACCCGCCAGGCGCGCGCCCTGGATGATGGCCGAACCCACGCCGCCGCAACCGATGACGGCGACGGTGGCGCCCGGACGCACCTGGGCCGCGCGGAACACGGCGCCGATGCCGGTGATGACACAGCACGAGAGCAGGCAGCCCACGTGCAGTCCGACCTCGTCGGACACCTTCACCAGGGCGTTCTCCCGCATCAGGGTGTGCCGGGAGAACGCGCCGATGTCCCCGAGCCGATGCACGACCTGGCCACCGGGCAGTTGGAAGGCGGGCCGGGGACGCCGCCGGATCTCGGTGACGCGCTGACACTGGGTCGAATGCCCGACCTGGCAGTTGCGGCACTGCCCGCACGAGGGCGTGAGCGCGCCGACGACCCGGTCGCCGGGACGCAGCGAGGTCACCGCGGAGCCGACCGACTCGACCACACCCGCCACCTCGTGACCGACCACCACGGGCAGGTCAGCGCCGACCGTGCCGGTCATGTAGTGCAGGTCGCTGTGGCACAGACCGACATTGGTGACGGCCAGGCGGACCTCGTGGGGCTCCGGGTCGTCGACCAGGATCTCGGTGAACTCCAGCGGTTCGTTCACCGCGGTGAGAACTGCTGCTTCGGTGGTGATCATCCTTGTCTCCGTTCGTTCTTCGATGCCCAGAAACCGTCGATGCCCTCGGACAGGGCACCGGACTCCCAGGACTGGCGGGCCGCGTCGTCTTCGCGGGCGAACGCGGCCTCGATCTCGTCGGCGCGTGGCCGCAACAGGCCCAGATGCAGTGCGGTGGTGCGGGGATCGGAATTCCACCGGCGGGCCGTGTCGACCGCGCGAGCAACCAGGTGGTCCTCGGCGACGATCTCGTCGAGCAGCCCGATGCGGAGTGCTTCGTCGGCCTTCACGCGCTCGGAACCGAGGACGATGCGCATCGCGTGGTTGCGGACCAGCCGGCCCAGCAGGAAGCTCGAGGCGTTGGAGATGATGATCCCGCGGTGATTCTCCGGCTGGAAGTACTCGGCGGCCGGGCTGCCGATCCGCGCGTCACAGCACAGGGTGATCTCCGAGGCCCCGCCGACCGCGATCCCGTTCACGGCCGCGATCACCGGGATCTTCGTCTCGAGGATCGCGCGGGTGATGTCGTGGAAGGTCGCGAAGGCCTCGCGCATCTCGTCGTAGGTGCTGGGCACCGACTGCAGGTCTTCCCCGGCGGAGAAGGCTCGGCCGGTGCCGGTGAGCACGATGCCGCGGACGAGATCACCGGTGCCGAACTGGCGGATGGTCTGCGCGAGCCGCACCCGGGTGGCCACGTCGAGCACGTTCAGCTTCGCGGGGCGGTTCAGGGTAAGCACCGCGACGTCTTCGTCGATGCGGGTGTCAAGATAGTTGTCGGTCATGTCCGGCTCCTCAGTCGCGCGGGGGTTGCAGGTCGTAGGTGGTGCCGGGCGATTCCGCCGCGCGCGCTTTCAGCGCGGGCTTGGATACCCGTTCTGACGGCGTGCGCGGGAAGTCGGCGACGAACTCCACGTAGCGCGGAAGCTTGAACCGCGCCAACTGGGTTCGCGCGTTGTCGAGGAGGTGCGTTGCGGTCGCGCGACTCGCTTCGACGCCGGGGGCAAGCTGCACGAAAGCCTTGACCTCCTCACCGAACAGCTCGTCGGGCACACCGACGACGGCGGACGCGACCACGCTGTCGTCGCGTTCCAGCACGCGTTCGACCTCGGCGCTGGCGATGTTCTCCCCGCCGCGGCGGACCATGTCCTTGATCCGGCCGACCAGGCGGTAGCTGCCCGCTTCGCGCACGGCGACGTCACCGGTGTGCAGCCAGCCGTCGCGCAGGACCTGCGCGGTGTCCTCGGGCCGGTTCCAGTAGCCGAGCATCATCGGCTTGCCCGAGGTGATCAGTTCGCCGGACTCGCCCTCGGCCACCTCGCGACCCTGCGGGTCCACCACGCGCACCCGTTTGGTGGGAACCGGCTGCCCCAGCCGTCCGCTGCCGACATCACCGGCGCTCTCCGGCAGGCTGACCACGTCGACACCGCTCTCGGTCATCCCGAAGATCTCCCGCCACGGCGCGCCCCAGCGCTGTTCGAGCTCCGCGTGCAGCGCGACGGGGATGGCCGAGCACAGCACGATGCGCAGGTGGTTGTCCCGGTCGGACGGCGTGGGCGGCTGCTTGAACAGCAGCGTCGGCATCGACCCGAGCACGTAGCAGAACGTGGCCCGGTGCTTGCGGACGTCGGCCATGAAGCCGGAGGCGGAGAACCGGGGAAGCACCACCAGCGGCGCGCCGATCGTCAAGCACAGCGCGGTATTCCACTGCGGGTCCATGTAGGAGAACGGCTGCGAGGTGAGGGCCACGTCGTCGGCGCCGAGTCCGGCCACAGTCGCGGCGACCCAGCCGATCCGGGTCCAGTAATCGTGGGTGAGCATGCACGCCTTGGGGAATCCGGTTGTCCCCGAGGTGTATTGGAGATTCGCGAGGGTCGCGCCCGTGACGGCGACCGCGGGCGGGTCCGCCGGGTAGGCCGAGAGTTCACCGGCAGCGGTCGCTTCGACGACGCGGACGTCGGCCAGCTCACCGTTCGCCGCGCGCACCTCGTCGACCAGCGGCGTGTGCGCGGCGTCGGTGAACAGCACCCTGGCGCCGGAATCCCGGAGGACGAATTCGAGATCGGCCCGCTGGTACGCCGAGTTCACCGGCACCGTCACCGCGCCCGCCTTGAGGATCGCCAGCCAGGCGATCGGCCACTGCACCACGTTGGGCAGCATGATCGCGACCCGGTCCCCCGGACGGACACCGTCCTCGGTGACCAGCCGCCGGGCCAGCCGCGAGGTCCAGTCGTCGACCTCGGCGAAGGTCCAGGACCCGTCTACGAACCGGAGGAATTCCCGATCGGGAGCGCGGACGGCCCGATCGGCCAGCAGACCGACCAGGGTGTCGATCGGCGGGTCCACGGTCAGACGTTCGAGCGCGATCGCGCGCTCGGTGTGGACCGATTCGACGTGG
This sequence comes from Nocardia sp. NPDC051833, assembly GCF_040681225.1. Lineage (NCBI taxonomy): Bacteria > Bacillati > Actinomycetota > Actinomycetes > Mycobacteriales > Nocardiaceae > Nocardia > Nocardia sp. NPDC051833. Next base: position 319,742 of record NZ_JBFAYK010000003.1, on the reverse strand, counting down.
GTCATGTCGTCCCTTCGCGGGTAGCAGGTGGCAGGTCGTGGATCGACCCCGGTCGCCGGGCTGCGATGCCCGCACGCTCGCCGTCACGGTGGGTTCTCGCGACGCCTGGAGCGCCAGGGGATGTGAGGCCTGCCATAACGGTAGCCGTTGTGGGTCATTTGATCAAGGCGAATGACTAACTAATTGCCATCATCCTCGGCCCACGATCGCCCGATGCACTGTTCGGACTGGTAATGTCGTGATTGACTTGATCAATCGTTCAGATTCGATGCGAAGGAGCACCGCATGGCTCGCATTCCCGCCGCCGAACGCCGCGCCGACCTGGTCGCCGCGGCCGTGCGTGTGATCGCCACCCACGGAGTCGACGGTGCCACCACCCGCCGCATCGCCGAGGAAGCAAACGCTCCGCTGGCGACCCTGCACTACTGCTTCGCCACCAAAGAGGTGTTGTTCGGGGCGGTGTTCGAGTTCCTCGCCGGCGAATACCGCGACGTGCTGAACCGCAGCGACGTCCACAGCGACACCCAGCACACCGCGCGGGGACTGCTCCGCGGCGTGCTGCAGTGGTACCTGGAGAATCCGGACTTCGGCGCGACCATCCTCGAGCTGATCAGCTGGGGCCAGCGCGAGGGCAAGAAGGCCGAGGTCGTGTACACGGCGGCCTTCGCGACCATGCGCACCATCATCGAGAGCACGACGACCGCCGCGGGCCGACCCGTCGACTCGAACACGATCGATCAACTGATCTACGTGGTGTCCACGCTGTCCGACGGCTTCGCGCTCAACTGGCTGGTGTTCACCGATGCCGCCGCGGCGCGGGCCCAGGTGGAACTCACCGTCAGCGTGCTCGACACGTGGATGGCGGCCAACCTGGGTGACGCCGCCACGCCGGGGCCCCGACCCGTGGAGGTCGCGCCGGAGCCGGACATGCGGTCGCTGGTGTCCTGGGTGCGCGTGGAATGAGCACACCGGCACCACGAACACTGTGGCCGCCACCGCAAACGGTGGCGGCCACAGTCGTTTCCGCGTCGCTCAGCGCCGCTCGGCGGCCGCGTCGACGAGCCAGCGCAGCGCGCCGTCGTCGCTGGTCATCCACTCGGGATGCCATTGCACCCCGAGCACGGCGGCACCGGGGAGCTCGACCGATTCGGCGACACCGTCGTCGGTGCGGCCGGTGACCACCAGTCCCTCGCCACACATTTCGATGGCCTGGTGGTGCCACGAGTTGGTCACCAGACGATCGCCGAACACCTTCTGGGCGGTCGTCCCCGCGTCGAAGGAGACCACGTGCTCGGGGTCGCCGTCCGACAGCGGACCCACCGGCATGAGGTGCCGGATCGGCCCGTCCGGCAGGTCGGGAATCAGCGTGCCGCCCAGGGTCACATTGAGCACCTGCATGCCGCGGCAGACACCGAGCAACGGAATCCGCCGCGCCAGCGCGACCCGCGTGAGCGCGATCTCGAACTCGTCGCGGCTGCGGTCGTGGACCGAGGGGTCGGCGAGCGAATCGACGTCGTCGACGACCGACTCGTCCCCGCCCCAGCAGGCCGGATGCACATCCTGGCCACCGGTGATCAGCACACCGGACAGCCAGTCGCCCAACGCTTCCGGGTCCGCGTCGTAGGGCAGCATCACCGGCACACCACCGGCGCGGGTGATCCGGTCCGCGAAATCGGTGAAGAAGCTGTCGGTGAGGCGCTGACCGTATCCCGGGTGGGAACCCCTGATCAGCTCGATCCGGAACCGTCGCCCGGTCAGTCCGATCAGCGGTTTCACCCGTGCCGAGCGGGCTGTCACGGGAACTCGAAGTAGCGGGCCGACTCCCACTCGGAGAGTTCGGAGAAGGGATCACCGCCGCCGGTGTGGAACTGCATCCACTCCCAGCGCCGCGTGCCGACCCAATAGTCGACGAACTCGTCGCCGAGCTGCTCACGCAGGATCAGATCAGCGTCGAGCGCGTCGGCCGCCTTGGTGATGGTCTCGGGCAGCCGCTCGAGATCCGGTGCGCACCAAGCCATGTCGCTCACCGGATCGGCGGGCTCGAGGTCACCGTCGATCCCGGCGATCACCCCGGCCAGAATCGTCGCGACCGCGAGGTACAGGTTGGCGTCGGCGCCGGGAACGCGATACTCGAGGCGGGAGTAGACGGGATGCCCGACCACCGCACGCACCGCGGTGGTCTTGTTCGCGATGCCCCAGGTCACCGTCGTGGGCGGACCACTCAGGTCGACCAGGCGCCGGAAGGACGTGATCTGCGGGAGCATGACCGAGGTCGCCCCACGCATCGTCGCGAGCAGCCCGGCGACCGCGTGCCGCATCGTCGCCGACGGCCCGTCGGGAGCGTAGAACGCGTTGACACCGTCGCGCTGCAGCGACAGGTTGACGTGCGAGGCCTGGCCGTAACCCGCGGTCGGCTTGGCCATGAAGGTCACCGTGTGCCCGCGTTCGAAGGCCACCTCGCGCATCACCTGCCGGGCGCGAGCCCAGTTGTCGCACACCGAGATCGGATCGCCGGGTACCAGATTGAGCTCGACCTGACCGGCCGCGTCCTCGTCGCTCCAGGCCTCCCACTCGATGCCGATCTGCTCGAGCCGCCGCACGACCGCCGACATGTAGTCGACCCAGTCCTTGGACTTCGCGAGATTCATTGCGGTGCCCGCGGAACCGCCGAGCGGAGTGAGATCGCGGTATCCCTTCGCCCTGGCCTCGTGGACGGACTCCTGGAACAGCGTGGCCTCGATCTCGACCGCGATGGTCGCGGTGAATCCCCGGGTGGCGAGCCGGTCGACCAGCGTGCGAGCCAGGTTGCGCGGACAGATGCCGACCGGGGTGCCGTCGGCCTGCCAGTAGTCACCGATCACGGACTGCACGCCGGGCTCCCACTGCACCGACGTCGACATGTCGGGCCGGAACTGCAGGTCGGCGAGGTGCCCACGCCAGGACGGGTAGGCGAAGCCCATGGTCGGCGCGTTACCCAGGTCGAGCCCGAACAACAGATCGGCCACCCCGAACTCCGCGGTCGTGGCGAACTTCTTCGGTGCGATGTTCTTGCCGTGGAACGAACCGTCGTGATTGGTCGACTCGATCCGGACCGTGTGCACATCGGGCACGAGAGCCGTTGTGGTGGTGGCGATTTCAGACATCGTAACGAACCTTCCAGGATGCGGCGACCAGCACGGACAGCTGCGCGAGCGTGCCGCGCACGCCGATGAGGCCGGTGGACAGCGCGGCGAGCAGATCGACCGCGCCGGCGAAGATGGCGGCCAGCAGCTCCGGCGGGCCCGCGATGACGTAGTGGGTCTCCCCCTCGCCCGCGACGACCTGATCCAGGCCTTCGGGGCCCTCGATGACCGCGATCAGCATGTCCGGGATGCCGGGAACCGATCTGGTCGCCGCCCAGAAGCTCGCGGCCGCGGTCTTCCAGTCCGGCAGCGGCGGCGACAGCAGCGCGACGGCCAGGGCCACGAACTCGGGCGCGCCGATGGGCTCGCCGACCGGGGCGAAGAACTGGTTCAGGTCGACGGTCACGTCGAGGTCGGGCTCGACGAACACGCCGCCCGACACCGCGATGGCGCCGTCGGCGATGGTGATGGTCGCGGCCTGCGGCGTGTCATGGGAGCGGATCGCGATCGCACCTACCGGACCGGTGGACAGCAGGGAGCTGTCGGCACGGAGGGAATCGGTGACGGTCCGGGCGATCAGCCGGACGATCGGACTGGCGTCGTCCTCGATCCGGATATCGACCCCGCCGACCGCGTCGGCCCCGCGTGTCGCGGGATCGATCGTCGTTTCGGTCATCATGTTGTCCTTTCGACTCGACGAGATCGTGTGCGCGGTACAGCGTCGACAGCGGATCCCCAACGAAACGTGAACTCATAGTCAAATGTCTGGGTCACGTGACTATGATGGTGAGGCACAGATCACCCTCTTGTCAACGACCAGCGAGGATTCCCATGAACGACGCCACCCCCGCCTGCTGGGATCTGCTCGACGACCAGGCCGCGACCGTGGCCGGAATGATCGGCCAGATCCTGCAGAAACCCCTGCGTGAGCTGGGGCCTGAGCAGGCCCGCGCGCTGGTGGACTCGACCCCGTCCACCGACCCGATCACGCCGCTGGACCATGTTGGTCAATTGACCGTGCCGACGCGTTCCGGCACGATCGCGGCCCGTCTGTACCGCGCCGACGGTACGTCTCCCGACGGCGCCGCGCCCGCCCTCGTCTACCTACACGGCGGCGGCTTCGTGCTCGGCACCCTGGACGGCGCCGACGAGTTGTGCCGCGCGATCGCCGCCGGATCCGGCTGGACGGTCGTGTCCCTCGACTACCGACTGTCCCCGGAGAACCCGTACCCGGCGGCGCTGGAAGATTGCCTCGATGCCTACGCGTGGCTGATTCGATCGGCGCCCGACCTGGGCATCGACCCCGACCGCGTCGCGGTCGGCGGCGACTCCGCCGGCGGTAATCTCGCGGCCGCCCTGTGCCTGCACCGACGCGAGGAGGGCAGCGCCCTGCCCGTGGCCCAGGTACTCGCCTACCCGGCCGTGGACGACAGGTTCACCAGGGCGTCGTGGTCGGACTTCGCCGACGCGCCACTGCTCGGCGCCGCGGACGCACAGTGGTTCTGGGAGCAATACGTCGGTGCCGGGCATCCCGGCGGCGACCCACTCGCGGCGCCGATGCGCGCGCGGTCACTGCGTGACCTGCCGCCCGCGCTGGTCGTCACCGCGGAGGTCGACCCGATCCGCGACGACGCCGAGGCCTACGCGCAGCGGCTGCGCGCCGAGGGTGTCGAGGTGTCGTCGACCAGATACACCGGCGTCTTCCACGGATTCTTCACCGAGGTCGGGGTTTTCGCGCAGACCAAGGCAGCGATCGACGAGGTGTGCGTCTACCTGCGCGCGCTCGCGTAGACGAAAGCCACAAAGGGCGGCAGCGCTTGTGGCACTGCCGCCCTCTTCTCGCTTCAGGCTCGATCAGAGCGCCTTGACGATGTCTTCCACCCGGTCCCTCGCGTCGCCGAACAGCATCGCGGAGTTCTCCCGGAAGAACAGGGGGTTCCGCACGCCGGCGTAGCCGGAGGCCATGGATCGTTTGAACACGACGACCTTGTCGGCCTCCCACACCGTCAGCACCGGCATGCCCGCGATGGGGCTGGCCGGGTCTTCGGCGGCCGCGGGGTTGACGGTGTCGTTGGCACCGATCACCAGCACCACGTCGGTACCGGTGAAATCGTCGTTGATCTCGTCCATTTCGAGCACGATGTCGTAGGGCACCTTCGCCTCGGCCAGCAGCACGTTCATGTGCCCGGGCAGCCTGCCCGCGACAGGGTGCACGCCGAACCGCACGGACACCCCGCGCTCGCGCAGCTTGCGGGTAAGTTCGGCGACGCCGTGCTGGGCTTGGGCCACGGCCATGCCGTATCCGGGGGTGATGATCACCGATTCCGCCCCGGTGAGCAGCTCGGCGACCCCGTCGGCGGTGATCTCGCGATGCTCGCCCAGGTCGGTGTCGCCCGCCGGGCCCGCGGTGATGCCGAAGCCACCCGCGATCACCGACAGGAACGAGCGGTTCATCGCCGCGCACATGACGTACGACAGGTACGCGCCCGAAGAGCCGACCAGCGCGCCGGTGATGATCAGCAGATCGTTGCCGAGCAGGAAGCCCGACGCCGCCGCGGCCCACCCGGAGTAGCTGTTGAGCATCGACACCACGACCGGCATGTCACCGCCGCCGATGGAGGCGACGAGGTGCCAGCCGAGCAGCAGCGCGACCACGGTGATCGCCACCAGCGTCCACAGATTCGGGTCGACAACGAACCACCCGGTCAGTGCGGCGAACACGACCAGTGCGCCGAGATTCAGAATGTTCTTGCCCGGCAACATCATCGGCGCCGAGGCGATCCGCGCCGAGAGCTTGAGGTAGGCCACGATCGAGCCGGTGAAGGTCACCGCGCCGATGAACACCCCGATCGCGACCTCGGCCCCGTGAATGCCCAGCAGGCCCGCGGCGCGGAGCAATTCGGCATCGGCGCCGCGGGGATGCCGTTCGACGTGCAGGTAGCCGTTCCAGCCGACCAGCACCGCCGCCAGACCGACGAACGAATGCAGCAGCGCGATCAGTTCGGGCATCCCGGTCATCTCGACGATGCGGGCCCGCCACAGGCCGATCGCGGCACCCAGCGCGGTCGCGCCGACCAGCATCGCCAGGCCGAGCGGCTCAATGTCGCGGTCGATCGCCAGCGCGACGGTGGCGCCGAGGGCCACCGCCATCCCGGTGATGCCGAGGGAGTTGCCCAGCTTGGCGGTGTCGTGCCTGGCCAGCCCGCCCAGCGCGAGGATGAACAGCAGCGCCGCGACGATGTAGGCCGAATTGGCCACGGTCTCAACGGAAATCATGAGAAGTCACTCCGAGGTCGGGCGCAGCTCAGCTGCGGGAGAACATGGCGAGCATGCGGCGGGTCACCGCGAAGCCACCGAAGATGTTGATGCTCGCCAGCAGGATCGCCGCGAAAGACAGCCCCGTGATCCACGGATCGCCGTGTCCGATCTGCAGCAGCGCGCCGACCACGATGATCCCGGAGATCGCATTGGTGACCGACATGAGCGGAGTGTGCAGTGCGTGGTGCACGTGGCCGATCACGTAGTAGCCGATGACGATCGCCAGCGCGAACACCGTCAGGTGCCCCTGCAACGCGGGCGGTGAGATCGCGATCAGCCCGAAGACCGCGGCCGCCGCGGCCAGCACCAGCCCGAAGCGGCGCCGGGCGGACATCGGTTCCTTCGCCGGCGCGGGTTCGGCCGCGGCGACCGCTTCGGGCGCCGGTGCCGCCGAGACGGCGACTGGAGGCGGCGGCCAGGTGATCTCGCCGCCCCGCACGACGGTGACCGCGCGCTGGACCACATCGTCGAAGTCGAGGACCACCCGCCCGTCCTTGCCCGGCGTCAGCAGCTCCAGCAGGTTCACCACGTTCGTGCCGTACAGCTGCGAGGCCTGCGCGGGCAGGCGACCGGCCAGATCCGTGTAGCCGATGATGGTGACACCGTTGTCGGTGACGATCGCGCGGTCGGTGACGGTGCCCTCGACATTGCCACCGTTCTGCGCGGCCATGTCGACGATGACGCTGCCGGGTCGCATCGAAGCCACCATCTCGGCGGTGATGATGCGGGGCGCCGGACGACCGGGAATCAGCGCGGTCGTGATGATGATGTCGACGTCCGCGCACTGCTCGGCATACAGCCGCGCCTCGCGCGCCTTGTAGTCGCCGCTCATCTCCTTGGCGTAGCCGGTGGCCGACACCTCGGTCTCCGCGGATTCGATCGACAGGTATTCCCCGCCGAGGGATTTCACCTGATCGGCGACTTCCGGGCGCGGATCGGTCGCCCGCACGACGGCGCCGAGACTGCCCGCGGCGCCGATGGCGGCCAGCCCGGCCACCCCGGCCCCGACGACGAGCACCTTGGCCGGCGGCACCTTGCCCGCCGCGGTGACCTGTCCGGTGAAGAAGCGGCCGAAGGCGTGCGCCGCCTCCACCACCGCGCGATAGCCCGCGATATTGGCCATCGAGGACAGCACGTCCAGCGACTGGGCGCGCGAGATGCGCGGCACTGCGTCCATAGCCAGCGCGGTGATCGGCCGCGCACCGAGGTCGGCGAGCAGATCGGGATCATTGGCCACCCCGAGCAGGCCGATCACGGTGGCGCCGGGATTCAGGTCGTCGAGCTGGTAGACGGCCGGCGCGTTGACACCGAGCACCACGTCGGCGGTCCGCGCGTTGCCGATGGTGGCGCCCGCCGCGAGGTACGCGTCGTCGGAGAACGAGGCGAGGTTTCCCGCGCCGGTGTCGACCACCACGTCGTAGCCGAGCCGGACGAGCCGGGAGACCGTCGCCGGGGTGGCGGCCACCCGGGTCTCACGCGGGCGTGCTTCCCGCAGGACTCCGATGATCATGGTCCCGGGACCTCGACCAGTTCGGCCAGCCGCGCCCGGTGCGCACCAGCGGTACCGAAGGCGATCTGGTCGGCCTTGGCGCGCTTGAGGTACAGGTGGGCCGGATGCTCCCACGTCATGCCCATGCCACCGTGCAGTTGCACGGCCTCCTCGCCCGCGTACACGGCGAGGTCGCTGCAGAACGCCTGGGCGACCGCCGCGGCGACGGGCACGTCGTCATCGGCGGCGAGTGTGGCCGCGGCGTAGCGGGCGGCGGCGTTGCCGGACTCGACGGCGGTGTAGAGATCGGCCAGCCGGTGCTTGATCGCCTGGAAGCCACCGACGACACGACCGAACTGACGTCGCTCCTTCAGGTACGCCACCGTCTCGTCGAGGCACCACCGAGCGATGCCGTACTGCTCCGACGCGAGCAGGGCCGCGCCCGCGGTGAGCGCACGCCGTACCGCCGCCTCGCCGTCGGCCACGACGAGCTCACCGGTGACACCGTCGAACACGATGTCGGCGAGCTGGCGGGTCATGTCGAAGGAGACGACCGGGGCGAGCTGGGCATCCGCGGCCGACACCGCGTACAGCGCAAGGCCTTCCGGGCCGGGGGCCAGGACCAGCAGCACGTCGGCCTCGAGCGCACCAGCGACACTGGTTACGGTCCCGGTCACCCTGTTGTCAGCGTCGACGGCGACAGACGGCAGCACCGCGTGGGCGGCGGTGGACAGTGGCACCGCGAGCGCGGCGGTGCGCTCCCCCGCCGCGAGCCGACCCAGCAGGGCCGAACCGGAGCCGAGCAGTGCGGTGGTGGCGACCACGGCACTGGTCAGGAACGGCACGGGTGCGACGAAGCGGCCGAGTTCCTCGAGGACGACCGCGGCCTCCCTGGCCGAGGCGCCCGCACCGCCCTCGGCTTCGGGGACGAGCAGCCCGGCCAGGCCGAGGTCGACGGCGATGTTCTTCCAGAGGTTGTCGACCAGCGCGCGGTCGCCGTCGTACAGGGCGGTCACCGCGTCGGGTCGGCACTGGGAGGTCAGCACCGAGCGCACGACACCGCGCACATCGTCCTCGATCTCGGTGTAGACCAGATTCAGGTCGGTCATCGCGCGACCTCCTTCCAGGGACGGTCCTTGTCGGTGCGCGGTTCGGCGGGCAGGCCGAGGACCCGTTCGGACACGATGTTTCGCAGGATTTCGGAGGTGCCGCCCTCGATCGAGTTGCCCTTGGCGCGCAGATAGCGGTAGCCCGCGTCGCGGCCGTTCATGTCGACCCGCTCCGGGCGGACCAGGGTCCAGTCGGAGTAGCGCAGACCGTCTTCGCCGAGGAGTTCGACCTCGAGGCCGGACAACTGCTGGGCGATGCGGGCGAACGACAGCTTCATCGCCGAGCCTTCCGGTCCGGGCTGCCCCTGGGCCAGCTTCTGGCGCAAGCGCAGACCGGTGAGCCGGGCGACCTCGGCGTCGACCCACAGCCTCAGCAGCCGGTCGTGCAGTTCCGGTGTCCGCCGCTGCGGGTTGTCGCGCCAGGTGTCGGCGACCACGCCGACGATGCCGGACTCGCGGGTACTCGCCTTGCCGCCGATCGCGACGCGCTCGGTGTTGAGCGTCGCGTTGGCCACCCGCCAGCCATCGCCCTCCGCGCCGAGGCGCTGGGCGTCGGGCACCCGGGCGTCGGTGATGAAGACCTCGTTGAACTCGGCTTCACCGGTGATCTGCCGCAGTGGCCGCACCTCGATCCCCGGCTGGGTCATGTCGATCAGGAAGTACGTCATGCCACGGTGTTTGGGGATGCCCGCGTCGGTGCGGGCCAGCAGGATCGCGAACTGCGCCAGATGCGCGCTCGAGGTCCACACCTTCTGCCCGTTCACCACCCACTCGTCGCCGTCCCGCACCGCCTTCGTGCTGACGTTCGCCAGGTCGGAACCGGCGCCGGGCTCACTGAAGAGCTGGCACCAGATCTCCTCGCCGGTCCACAGCGGACGCAGGAAGCGCCGCTTCTGTTCCTCGGTGCCGCAGGCCAGGATCGTCGGACCGGCCATGCCCAGCCCGATGACATTGGCGCCCGGATTGTTGTCCGGGGCACCGGCCCGCTCGAAGAGCTCGTCCACCTCCGGCTGCCAGGAGTGGGACAGACCGAGTCCACCGTGCCCTTCGGGGAAGTACACCCACGCCAGGCCGGCGTCGAAGCGAGCACGCAGGAACTCGAGCCGATCGAGGGCTGCGGGGTCGTTGGCGGCGAGGAATTCCCCGATCCTGGTCCGCAGTTCGTCGATGGTCATCCTCTGGCCTCCCGTTGTTGGCGCAGCTCGTTCTTGGCCAGCGCGTTCTTGTGAACCTCGTCCGGGCCGTCGGCGAAGCGCAGCGTGCGGTTGCCCGCGTAGGACGCGGCCAGCGAGAAGTCCTGTGACAGGCCGGCGGCGCCGTGCACCTGGATGGCCCTGTCGAGAATCCGCTGCACAGTGGCCGGTGTGGCGATCTTGATCGCCTGGATCTCGGTGTGGGCGCCCTTGTTTCCGACGGTGTCCATGAGCCAGGCGGTCTTGAGCACCAGCAGCCGCAGCTGTTCGAGCTCGACCCGCGACTCGGCGATCCAGTCCCGGACCACGCCCTGATCGCTGAGCGGCTTGCCGAAGGCGACGCGCTCGTCGGCGCGGGCGCACATCGCCTCGATCGCGCGCTCGGCCACGCCGATGGCGCGCATGCAGTGGTGGATGCGGCCGGGGCCGAGCCTGGCCTGCGCGATGGCGAAACCTGCGCCCTCGCCACCGATCAGGTTGGCCGCGGGCACCCGGACATCGGTGAACGACAACTCGGCGTGGCCACCGTGATCGTGGTCGTCGTACCCGAAGACTTCCATGCCGCGGAGGATCTCCACGCCGGGGGTTTCGCGCGGGACCAGGATCATCGACTGCTGACGATGCCGGCTCGCGGAGGGGTCCGTCTTGCCCATCACGATGAAGATCTGAGCATTCGGATTCATCGCGCCGGTGATCCACCACTTGCGGCCGTTGAGCACATAGTCGTCGCCGTCGCGCTCGATGCGGGTCGCGATATTGGTGGCGTCGGAGGAGGCCACGTCGGGCTCGGTCATCGCGAAGGCGGACCGGATCTGCCCTTCCAGCAACGGCTCCAGCCATTCCTTCCGCTGGGCCTCGGTGCCGAACTGCGCCAGCACCTCCATGTTGCCGGTGTCGGGCGCGGCGCAGTTGAGCGTGGCGGGGGCCAGATGTCCACTGCGGCCGGTGATCTCGGCCAGCGGCGCGTACTGCAGATTGGTCAGGCCTGCACCCTCGGCTCCGGGCAGGAAGAGATTCCACAGGCCACGTCTGCGCGCCTCGGCCCGCAGCTCTGCCATGACCGGCACCGAATCCCATGCCCAGCGGTTGTCGAGCTGGGACAGCTGCGCACGGAATACCGGTTCGGCCGGGTAGACATGGGAGTCCATGAAGTCCAGCAGCGAGGCCCGCAATTCCTCGGTGCGGGCGTCGTAGGCGAAATCCATCAGCGGTACTCCTTCAATGCGGTGAGACCGGCTTCGAGGAGGGGGTCGATCACCGCGCCGACGGTGTCGAAACCCTTGCCGACGGTTTGCCCGTGCAGATGGCGATAGTGGATGCCCTCGAGGATCGCGGCCAGCTTGAACGCGGCGAGCCCGAGGTAGAAACCGAACCGGGACATGTCGCGATCGCTGCGGGCGGTGTAGCGCTCGATGATCTCGCTTTCGGACAGGAACCCCGGGGCGGTCGACGCGTCGGCCACCGTCGCACCACTGGACCGGTCCGCGGCGAGGCGGCCGTACAGGAGCATCAACGCCAGATCGGTGAGCGGGTCACCGAGAGTGGCCATCTCCCAGTCGATGACCGCCGCGAGCCGGTCGTCCCGGTCGGTCAGGACGTTGTCGAGCCGGTAGTCGCCGTGCACGATGCCCACCGCCGACTCGGTGGGCACGTCGGCGGCGAGTCGTGCGTGCAGTTCGTCCGCCAGGGGCAGCTCGCGCGAATGCGACGCGTCCAGCTGCTTCTTCCAGCGGCGCACCTGACGCTCCAGGAATCCCTCGGGACGACCGAAGTCGGCCAGCCCGATCGCCGCCGGATCGACCGCGTGCAGGACTGCGAGGGTGTCGACCAGATCGGTCGAGATCGCCCGTGTCCGTTCGGGTCCCAGCGCGCGCAACTCCGCGGCGGTTCGATACGGCGTCCCCTCCACATGTTCCATCACGTAGAAGGGCGCGCCGAGCACGGTGTCGTCCTGGCACAGCGCGTGCGTCGTCGGCACCGGGACATCGGTGGGCCGCAGCGCGGCCATCACCCGGTACTCGCGGGCCATGTCGTGGGCGGTGGCCAGCACATGCCCCAGCGGTGGTCGTCGCACGATCCAACGGGTGCGGCCGTCGCTGACCGCATAGGTCAGGTTCGACTTGCCGCCGGCGATCAGTGTGCCGCTCAGGGCGGAGCCCATCGCGGGAACCCGATCGCGCAGCCAGGTCGAGAACCGGTCGAGATCCAGTCCCGGAAGGTCGGTCCGGGCGTCCATCAAACCACCACGAGGGTGAGCGACTCGACGACGCAGGCCGGCTTGTCGCCGCCCTCGGTCTCGATCACGATCTTGGTGGTGACCAGGTGGCCCGCGGCACCCGCGACGACCGAGACCAGCTCGATCCCGGCGCGCACCTTCGAATCCACCGGCACCGGTGCCGGGAAGCGCAATTTGTTGGCGCCGTAGTTGACCGCCATCCGCACGCCCTCGACCCGGTACACCTGCGCGACCAGCAGCGGGACCAGCGACAGGGTCAGGTAGCCGTGCGCGATGGTGGTGCCGAACGGTCCGTTCGCCGCCTTCTCGGTGTCGATGTGGATCCACTGGTGGTCACCGGTCGCGTCGGCGAAGGCATTGATCTGCGCCTGGGTGACGGTGTGCCACTCGGAGTAGCCCACATGGGAACCGACCGCCGCCTCGAGCTCGGCGATGCCGTCGAAAGTCCTCATGCCTTCGGCCCTCCCGCGACGTAGAGCACCTGACCGGACACGAAACCCGCGCCCTCGCTGGCGAAGAACGACACAGCGTGCGCGATGTCCTCGGGCAGACCGGTCCGCGCGACCGGAATCTCCTTGGCGGCACCGGCTTTGAAGTCCTCGAACGGGATTCCGACGCGCGCCGCGGTGGCGGCCGTCATCTCGGTCTCGATGAATCCGGGGGCGACGGCGTTGGCGGTGACGCCGAACTTGCCGAGCTCGAACGCGAGCGTCTTGGTGAAGCCCTGCAGACCGGCCTTGGCCGCGGCGTAGTTGGCCTGGCCGCGATTGCCGAGCGCCGAGGTGCTCGACAGGTTGACGATGCGGCCGAAGCCGGCCTCGATCATGGACTTCTGCGCCGCGCGGGTCATCAGGAACGACCCACGCAGATGGACGTTCATCACGGTGTCCCAGTCGTCGGTTGTCATCCGGAACAGCAGGTTGTCGCGCAGCACGCCGGCGTTGTTGACCAGCACGGTCGGGGCGCCGAGCTCGGCGGTGACCCGATCCACGGCGGCGGTGACCGCGGCCTCGTCGGACACATCGGCGCCGACGGCGATCGCGCGGCCGCCCGCGGCTTCGATCGCCTCGACGACCGGCTTACAGGCGACCTCGTCGAGGTCGATCACGGCCACGGCCATGCCGTCGGCGGCGAGCCTGCGGGCGACGCCCGCGCCGATGCCACGGGCCGCCCCGGTGACGATGGCGGTCTTGGTGGGGGTACTCATCATTGTCTCCAGATAGTTCGATGTGGTTGTCAGACTCCGCCGGTCAGCGTGACGCCGCCGTCGAGGACCAGCAGCTGGCCGGTGACCCAGGACGCGTCGTCGGAGAGCAGGAATGCCACCGCGCCGGCGATGTCCTCGGGCTCACCGAGGCGCTTGAGCGGGTAGGTTTCGGCGAGTTCCTTCTCCTTGCCCTCGTAGAGGGCCGTGGCGAACTTGGTCTTCACCACCGCGGGCGCGACCGCGTTCACGCGCAGCCGCGGGCCGAGTTCCACGGCCAGTTCCTGGGTGAGGTAGGTCAGCATGGCCTTGCTGGCGCCGTAGAAGCCGATGCCCGGCGCCGGCTTGACCCCGGCCACCGACGACACGTTGACCACCGCGCCACCGTGTTCGGCCATCCACGCCATGTGCACCTGCTGCGTCCACGACAGCGCGGCCAAGCAGTTGACCTCGACGATCTTGCGGGCCGCTTCGAGGTCCATCTCGATCATCGGGCCGTAGACCGGGTTGATGCCGGTGTTGTTGACCAGCAGGTCGGCACCGCCGAAGGTGGCGATGGCACGCTCGACCGTGTCGCGCTGATGGTCGAGATCGTCGGCGCGGCCGGCGACACCCAGTGCGTGTTCGGCGCCACCGAGCTGCAGCACCGCCTCGTCGAGAGCGTCTTTCTTGCGGGCGGTGACGACGACCTTCGCGCCCTCGTCGACCAGCCGCTGCGCGATGCTCAGGCCGATGCCACGGCTCGCGCCGGTGACGATCGCGACCTTGCCCGCGAAACGCCCGGTCACGACAGCCGCTCCAGCACCATCGCCATACCCTGGCCGCCGCCGACGCACATCGTCTCCAGCCCGAACTGCTTGTCGTGGAAGCGCAGCGAGTTGATCAGGGTGCTGGTGATGCGGGCGCCGGTCATGCCGAACGGGTGGCCCACCGCGATCGCGCCACCGTTGATGTTGAGCTTGTCCTCGGGGATGCCGAGTTCCCGGGCGGAGCCGAGCACCTGCACGGCGAACGCCTCGTTGATCTCGACCAGGTCGATGTCGTCGATGCCGAGACCGGCGCGGCGCAGCGCCTGCCGGGACGCCTCGATCGGGCCGAGGCCCATGATCTCCGGCGACAGACCGGAGACTCCGGTGCTGACGACGCGCGCGAGCGGGGTCAGACCGAGTTCCTTCGCCTTGGTGTCGGACATGATGACCAGGGCGGCCGCGCCGTCGTTGAGCGCGCAGCAGTTACCCGCGGTGACAGTGCCATCCGGGCGGAACACCGGCTTCAGCTGGCTCACCGCCTCCAGCGTGACACCGGCACGCGGGCCGTCGTCGGCGCTGACCACAGTGCCGTCGGGCAGCGTGACCGGGGTGATGTCGGTGGCCCAGAAGCCGTTGGCGATGGCCTTTTCGGCCAGATTCTGCGAACGCACACCGAATGCGTCCTGCTCGGCGCGGGTGATCCCGGTGAACTGGGCGACATTCTCCGCGGTCTGTCCCATGGCGATGTAGACATCGGGCAGTACGCCGTTGCCGCGCGGGTCGGCCCAGGACGCGGCACCACCGGCGGCACGCTCGGCGGTGCGGGCGACCGCGTCGGCGAAGATCGGGTTCTCGGTGTCGGGCAGGCCGTCGGCGTTGCCCTTGACGAAGCGGCTCACCGTCTCGACGCCCGCCGAGATGAAGATGTCGCCCTCGCCCGCCTTGATGGCATGCAGCGCCATGCGGGTGGTCTGCAGACTCGACGAACAGTAGCGGTTGACGGTGGTGCCCGGAACGGTGTCGAGCCCGGCCAGCACGGCGACCGCCCTGGCGATGTTGAAGCCCGACTCACCCGCCGGCTGCCCGCAACCGAGAACGAGGTCCTCGATCTCGGTCGGATCGAGGTTCGGCACCTGAGCCAGGGCGGCCCGAACCATCTGGACAGTCAGGTCGTCGGGACGCATGTCCTTGAGCGAACCCTTGCCCGCCCGGCCGATCGGGGAACGGGCAGCGGCGACGATCACAGCTTCCGGCATCACATCTCCTTGGTGAATAAGCGCTTGCTTAGTAAGATAGTGCAGGCGACCCTGAACCGGCGTCAAGAGACAGCCAGCCCGCACCGCTTGTTATCCACATCACATCGCCCCTGGCGAGTGCCCATCCACCGAGGCGAGATAATGGCATTCCCATGACCGACACCACCGAATCCCGCAGCGACGCGACCCGCGCACGCCTGCTCGAAGCCGCGATCGCAGCGTTCGCAGAGAAGGGCTTCAACGGGACGACTACGCGCGATATCGCCGCGGCCGCAGGCGTGAGCCCGGCCGCGGTCTACGTGCATCACAAATCCAAAGAAGAACTGCTGTACCTGATCTCGCGATCGGGCCACGACGAAACGCTCGAGCTGATCCAGAAGGCGGCCGCGTCGTCCGACGATCCGGCGACCGCGCTGCGCGCTGTCGTCCGCGATTTCGCCGTGCACCACGCCCGCGGGCACACCAGCGCCCGGATCGTGAATTACGAACTGAACTCGCTGAGTCCCGAACACCGCATCGAGATTCGCGGCATCCGCCATCAGATCGAGCAGACAATTCGGGATCTGGTCGAGCGCGGCATCCATACAGGCGCCTTCGACACCCCCGACGCACGGATCGCGGCCACCGCCCTGCTGTCGCTCGGCATCGATATCTCGCGCTGGTACCGCGACGAGGGCGACTGGTCGCCGGAAGACATCGCCACCGCCTACGCCGACATGGCATTGCGCATCGTCGGCGCCGGCTGACCGGCGCGGGCCGATAGGTCACCCACCGGCCCGCACGGGTACGCCTGCGGCTAGGGCCGAATGAACTCCGCGGCCCGCTTCTCCAGAAAGGCAGCCATGCCTTCCTTCTGATCAGCGGTCGCGAACCGCGCCTTGAACAACGCCCGTTCGTATCGAAGACCCTCCGCCAAGGACGACTCGAACGCGCGATTCACCGCGTCTTTCACGGCGGTCGCGGCGGGGCGGGACATTCTCGCGATCTGCTCACCGGTCGACAGCGCATCGTCGATCAGACTCGCCGCCGGAACGACCCGGGCGACAAGACCCGCCCGCTCCGCTTCCTCGACGCCCATCCGGCGACCGGTCAAGCACAACTCCATCGCCTTGGCTTTGCCCACCGCCCTGGCCATTCGCTGCGTGCCACCGATACCGGGGAGAATGCCCAGCGTGATCTCCGGCAGTGCGAATGTCGCTCCGTCCGAGGCGATGATGAAATCGCAGAGCATCGCCAGCTCACATCCGCCGCCCAGCGCATAGCCCGACACCGCGGCGATCAACGGCGTCCGCAGGGCGGCCAAGCGATCCCAATCCTCGTACAGCGATATCCCGTCGAGGTCGGGAAACGCCCACGGGGACATTTCGGCGATATCCGCCCCCGCGGCGAACGCACGCTCGGAACCGGTGATGACGATGGCGCCGATGGTGGGGTCGCGATCGAAGGCCAGTGCCGCGGCGAGCACCTCCCGTTCGACGGTTCGGCTCAAGGAATTCAGTTTCTCGGGCCGGTTGAGGATGATCAGCCCTACGCCCGGCCGAGCTTCATCGACAAGGATCGTCTCGTAAACCGTCATGACAGCCTTTCCGGAGCGCGCGGCTCCAGGGCGCGCCGACGCACGCCCGCACAATGGGTAGATTTTCTGAGCGTTTGCTCGAGTCGGTGGTGACCTGCGGTGCCGCGCGCAGTCGTTACGGCTGGCCGGCGTCCGGGCGCGGGGCAATCAGCGTGATTGCCGCGTCGAGCAGGTCGGTTATGCGAGCGGGCGTGAATCGCTCCGGCTCGTAGGGATACATCATCGTCCAGCCGTCGCCCATGGCGGCCAGCTGATCGCCCAGCAACTCGGCGGGAATGTCGTCACGGATGGCACCACGCGCCTGCGCGGTCTTGATGATCGAGGCGTGGGTATCGCGATACCGGGCGTAGCGCTCCCGGATCAAGGTCGCCAGGGCGGGTTCGGAACGCGCGTGCACGAGCAGCTCCGACATGACCGGCCAGTGCTGCGAGTCACCGGTTGTCATCGCCAGCCAGCGCCGGATCAGCGCGGGAATGTCGGGCTGTTCCCTCGCCGTCTCGAGCATCTCGTCGTATCGATCGAAACGACTCTCGACCAGCGCGGTGATCAACTCGTCCTTGTTGGCGAAGTAGTAGGTCACCGCGCCGGTGGTGTAACCCGCCCGCTGTGCCACTTTGCGCAACGAGGCCTTGGCGTAGCCCTCCTCGGCGATCACCGCGGTGGCCGCCCGCAGGAGTTCCACCCGCTTGGCCTTGTGGTCACCGGCCGGCCTGCCTCGCCGGGCGGCGCTCTCGGGCTGCTTCACCATGGAAGCAATTCTGTCACAGAATTCGCATTACAACCGTTGTGCATACCCGAGGTGGCGCTACCGCGTGACCTCCGCCCTAACCGCGCTACCGCAGGATGGCCTTCACCTCCAAGAACTCCTCGAGGCCGAAGGTACCCGCTTCCCGGCCGACACCGGACTGCTTGTAGCCGCCGAACGGTGCCGCGATGTTGAACTCGCCACCGTTCACCTCCACCTGCCCGGTCCTGAGCTGCCGGGCGACGCGCAGCGCACGCTCGGTGTCACCGGACCAGACACCACCGGCCAAGCCGAAGTCGGAGTTGTTCGCGATCCGCACCGCCTCGTCCTCGTCGCGGTAGCCCATGATCGACAGCACCGGTCCGAAGATCTCCTCACGGGCGATGGTCATCTCCTCGGTGACATCGGCGAACACCGTCGCCCCGACGAAATACCCCTTCGTCTCCGCGGTTTCGCGGCCGTCCAGCACCAGCGTCGCCCCTTCCGCGACACCACTGTCGATATAGGCCCGCACCCGGGTGAGTTGATTGGCGTTCACCAGCGGGCCGAGCACAGTGGTCTCGGCGGCCGGATCACCGACCCGATACGCCGCGGCAACCTCGGCCGCGATCCGGGCGGCATCGGCGATCCGGTTCTGCGGCACCAGCATCCGGGTCAGGGCCGAGCAGGTCTGACCCGAGTTCAGGAAGCACTTGCCGATGCCGTCGGTGACCGCCTGTTCCAGATCCGCGTCGTCGAGGATGACGTTGGCCGACTTTCCACCCAGTTCGAGCGCGACCCGCTTCACCGTCTCGGCCGCCACCTTCGCGACCCGCTTGCCTGCCTGCGTCGACCCGGTGAAGGTCACCATGTCGATGCCGGGATGCGCGGCGATCGCCTCGCCGACCACCGGTCCATATCCACTGACCAGGTTGAACACGCCTGCGGGCAAACCGATCTCATCGAAGATGCCGACCAGCTCGTAGGCGATCAACGGCGCCACCTCGGTGGGCTTGAGCACCACCGTGCAGCCCGCGGCGAGCGCGGCACCGATCTTGAGCACCACCTGGTGCAGCGGATAGTTCCACGGGGTGATGGCGCCGACGACGCCCACCGGCTCGCGCACGATCAGCGCGTTGCCCACCTCTTCGTTGTCGAACTCGTAGCTTCGCGCGAGTTCGGCGAAGACGGCGAGGTTGCCCGCGGGCATCTCGATCTGCACCGGACCAGCGAAGGACACCGGCATGCCCATATCGCGCGAGACCAGCGCGGTGAGCTCGCCGTAGCGCGCCATCACCACCTCATGGGCCCGCTGCAGATAGCCGGCGCGCTCGGCGCCGCGCAGCGCCGACCAGCCGGGAAAGGCGGCCCGAGCGGCGCGCACGGCCCGATCGACATCGCGCGCGGTGCCCTCGGCCACCGCCGCGATCGGCGTCTCGGTGGTGGGGTCGACGACCTCGATGCGGCCCGCGCCATCGGACGCGACCCAGTCGCCGTCGACGTAGATCTTGGTGTAGTCGAGCTCGCTCATCGGTCCGCCTGGGTGTACTCGATGACGCCACGCAGGTTCTTGCCGTCGAGCATGTCCTGGTAGCCCTGGTTGATGTCGTCCAGGCGATACGTGTTGGTGATCAGACCGTCCAGCTCCAGCTTGCCCGCCTGATACATCGACAGCAGCGACGGGATCTCCGTTCGCGGGTTGGCGCCGCCGAAGACCGCACCCTGCAGACGCTGCTGCAGCAGGGCGAACATGGTCAGGTTGAACCTGACTTCGTTGTCTTCGAGGTCCCCCATACCGACCACCACGCAGGTGCCCGCTTTCGCGGTCAGCGCGAGGGCGGGCTCGATGTGCTCGCCCCGGACCCGCCCGATCGTGAGGACGACCTTTTCGGCCATCAGGCCCCAGGTAAGCTCGGTCACCGGCGCCAGCGCCTCGTCCATGGACGAGAAGACGTGGGTGGCACCGAACCGCTCGGCCTGCTCGCGGTGATAGGCGACGGGGTCGATCGCGATGATGTTCTTCGCTCCGGCGGCGGCCGCGGCCTGCACCGAGTTGATGCCGACGCCTCCGACCCCGACCACCACGACGTTCTCGCCCGGCCGAACCTCGGCCACGTTGGTGACCGAACCCCAGCCGGTGGTCACTCCGCAGCCGACCAGCGCGGCCACGTCGAGCGGGATGTGGTCGGCGATCTTGACCACTGAATACTGATGCACGGTGACGTAGGGCGAGAACGTGCCGAGCAGGCACATCGGGATGACGTCCGTACCGCGTGCGCGCACCCGGGTCGTCCCGTCGCTGATCGATTTGCCGGTGAGCAGGTCGATGCCCAGATCACACAGGTTCTGGTGACCGGACGAACACGGCCCACACTGCCCGCAGGCCGGAATGAACGAGAGCACCACATGGTCGCCCTCCCGCAGGCCCTTGACGCCTGGGCCGACCTTGCTGATCACGCCCGCGCCTTCGTGGCCACCGAGTACCGGGAACGGGTCGACCGGGGTATCACCGGTGACCAGGTGGTGGTCCGAGTGACACAGCCCCGACGCGGCCAGTTCTACCTGGACTTCTCCGTCGCGAGGATCGTCGATCTCGATCTCCTCCACCGACCACGGCTCGTTCACGCCCCAGAGAATCGCGCCCTTGGTTTTCATATCGCTTGCCTTCCGTCAACGCCGATCACAGGCGGTTCGCCCGCTCGGGTCCCGTTCGGATGTTGTGCCGAGAATTTACATCACAAGTGTTGTGCAAAACACAGCGTAGCTCCTACAGTGATGTCCGTCACGTACATTCGCTTCGTCGATAAGGCACACCCGATGACCCTGCTCGATACCGAGGCCGGCCCCGCCCCCGAGAAGAACCCGGCGGCAATCCCCCCACGTCTCGACCGCCTGCCGGTACTGGCACCCCACATCCTGTGGATCAGCATCCTCACCGCGAACCTGGCGCTGCAGTACTACGACAACGCGCTGTTCGCGTACGTGATCCCCGCGATCGTGGAGAACGCGGGCCTGAACCTCGGCCAGATCGGCATCGTCAGCACCGCGTTCTTCGTCGGCATGGTGATCGGCGGTCTCTTCGGCGGTCGCTTGGCCGATCGTTTCGGCAGGCGCTCGATCCTCGTGTGGGGCACGACGCTCTACTCGCTCGGCGCGATCGCCACCGGCCTGGCGCCGAACTTCGAGACAATGCTCATCGCCCGGGTGATCACCGGGATCGGCGTCCAGGCGGCGACCTCGGCCCTGCTCGTGTACATCGCCGAGATGTTCCCGGCCAAGACCCGTGGCCGGTTCGTCTCGATCGTCACCTCAGCGTTCGTGATCGTGTCCCCGATCGTCGCACTGCTGGCGCTGGTCACCGTCCCCAACGGCGGGCCGGATACCTGGCGGCACTTGTTCGTCGTCGGCGGCGTCGGCCTGCTCATCGCGCCTCTCGCCCGCTTCCTGATGCCGGAGTCGGTGCGCTGGCACATCACACGCGGCCAGATCGACCGAGCCGAACACATCGTCGGCGGACTCGAGGCCCGCGCGCGGCGCCGGGGCCCACTCATCGCACCCCAGGCCGCGACCGCGAGCCCGCCGCCACTGTCGCTGCGCACGCTGCTGCGCAACAAGCACATCATCCGCACCGTCGTCGTACTGTCGATCGGCTACTTCGGCGCCACCTTCGGTCTGTTCCTGTACCAGAACTGGGCGATGTATGTCCTGGTCGACGGCCTGGCCTTCCCCGAGACCGACGCCTACCGGATCCAGCTCATCTGGAACGTCGCCTACTTCGTCACCCCGCTCGTCGCCCTGCTGGTAATGGACCGCGTCGAGCGCAAGACACTCATTCTGGCGTCCTCGGTCCTGTCCGCGTTCCCGCTGGTCGCGCTCGGCCTGGCCACCAGCGATTGGCTGGTGACAGCGGCGGGCGGAGCGGCGGGCGTGATCACCGGACTCACGATCACCGGCTACTTCGCCTACATTCCGGAGACGATTCCCACCGAGGCCCGCGGATTGGGCAGCGGGATCATCATCAGCGTCGGCAACGCCGGTGGCGCACTGTCGGGCGTGCTCGGCGCCACGCTCTACGGCGCCTGGGGTGGAGCGGGCGTGATGATCACCGCGGCGGCAGCCTTCGTCGCGTTCTCGATCGTCATCCTGGCCTTCGGCCCGCGGACGACGAATCAATCGCTCGAGGGCGTGACCGTCGAGGAAATGCACGCCGGGTGATCCCGACATCCACACATTTACATCACGACTGTTGTGTAAATTCAGCTCCGTGCCTACAGTGACGCCAAGCACATCAGCTGCTGCACCCTGTCGCCTGTTCCGAAAGGCAGCTCCCATGTCCAATCTGATCGACCCGATCGTCAGGCACGCCGGCGCGCCCACCGAGCGCATCGCGATCCACACGACCGCCGACCCCTGGTCCTACTCCGAACTGCTCGAGCGCAGCCTGCGCTACGCGGAACTGCTCGCCGGTCACGAGGTCGCCGCGGGCGACCGGGTATTGCTCGCCGCGCCGTCCTGCCCGGAATTCGTGGTGGCGTACATGGGAATTCAGGCCATCGGCGCGACCGTGGTGCCGATCAACACCATGTCGACCGAAGTCGAGGCGGGTTACTACCTCACCGACGCCGGCGCGAAACTCGCGATCAGCTGGCACGAGATCGGACCCGCGGTCTCGCGGGCCGCCGACAATGCGGGCGTCACCCATCTGACGCTGAGTGCCGGCGCGGACACCGAGGCCACTCCCCTGGCCGAGATCGTCGATCGCGCCCCCGACGAGACCGCGGCGATCCTGTACACCTCGGGCACCACCGGGCGACCCAAGGGCGCCGAACTCAGCGTCGCCAATCTGCTCGCGGCAGGCCAGATCGGCTGCGCCGTCGCGGGCACATCGGCCGAGGATCGCACCGGTACCGCCCTGCCGTTGTTCCACGTCTTCGGACAGGCCGCAGTGATGATGGCGACCTTCACCAGCGGCGGATCGCTGTCGCTTCTGCCGAAATTCACGCCACAGGCCATGATCGAGATACTGCGCCGCGACGAACTGACCGTGATGTGCGGCGTGCCGACCATGTGGAACGCCATGCTGCACGCCGCGGGCGACGCCGACGGCACAGATTTCGCAACCCTGCGCGTCGCCGTCTCCGGTGGCGCGTCCCTCCCCGGCGAAGTAGCACGCGCTTTCGAGAAGCAGTTCGGCTGCACGATCCTGGAAGGTTACGGGCTCACCGAGACCACCGCGTTCGGCGCCTTCAACGACATCGATCGCGGCGGCAAGATCGGCTCGGTGGGCCGGGTGGTTCCGCGCCTGCAGATGCAGATCCGCACTCCCGACGGCACGGAGTGCGCGCCGGGCGAGGTCGGCGAGATCTTCGTCCGCGGCGACACGGTGTTCAAGGGCTACCGCAACCGCCCCGACGCCACGGCCGACGCGCTCACCGAAGACGGCTGGTTCCGCACCGGCGACCTGGGCGAGCTCGATGCCGAGCACGACCTGCGGATCGTCGACCGACTCAAGGACCTCATCATTCGCGGCGGCTACAACGTGTATCCGAGCGAGGTCGAAGAAGTCCTGTACGAGCACCCCGATATCGTCGAGGCCGCCGTGGTCGGGGTACCCGACGAGTACTACGGCGAGGAGGTCGCGGCCGTTGTCACCCCAAGGGCTGGATCGACGCTCACCGCCGCCGACATCGACACCTGGACACGGGAGCGATTGTCCGCGTACAAGATTCCGCGCGTCATCCAGTTCGTCGAACAGCTCCCGAAGGGTTCGACCGGCAAGATCCTCAAGCGCGAGATCGACCGCACCGCACTGCGTTCCACCGCATCGTCACGTGACAGCGACGTGGCACGCCCTTGAGTACCCCTCCGGATACAGACACAGCGCCCGACCAGCGGGCGCTCGACCGCTTCGCGGCTGTCGTCGGGTCGGCTCATGTGCTGACCGGGAACCGGATCGGTCCCGACTACCACCACGACGAGGCGCTCGCCGGCACGCCGGTGGCGCCGCGGTACCTGGCGCTGCCCGCCACCGCCGGGGAAACCGCTGAACTCCTCGCCGCGGCGGCGGCCGCCGGGATCCCGGTGACCGCGCGAGGCGCGGGTACCGGCTTGTCCGGTGCTTGCCGACCTGCGCCCGGCGGCCTGGTCATCTCGTTCGAGCGCATGGCCGCTGTCCTCGAGGTCGACATCGACAACCAGGTCGCCGTGGTGCAGCCGGGTGTCACGCTGGCCGCGCTCGACGCGGCGACCGCGCCATACGGCCTGATGTACACCGTTTTTCCCGGCGAACTGTCCGCCAGCATCGGCGGCACCGTGGGGACCAACGCGGGCGGTATGCGGGCGGTGCGTTACGGCGTCACCCGACACAATGTGCTCGGCCTGCAAGCGGCGTTGCCCTCGGGCGAACTGCTACGCACCGGCGGCAAGCTCACCAAACTGTCCGCCGGCTACGACCTGACACAGCTGATCATCGGTTCCGAGGGCACCCTCGCGCTGGCCACCGAAATCACCGTGCGCCTGTACCCGCGGCCCGCGCACAGCGTCACCCTGATGGCCGCCTTCGCCGATCTCGCCGCGGTCATGGCGGCGGTGCCGGCGACCCTGCGCACGGGAGTGGCACCGACCATCCTCGAATACCTCGACACCGTCACTCTGGACGCGATCAGCAGGGCCCAGGAGCTCGAGCTCGGCATCGATCCCGGGGTTCGCGCTGCCGCCCGCGCGTACCTGGTGATCGGGCTCGACAACCGCGAGCGCGCCCCGCTCGATACTGACATAGACCTGCTCGGTCAGCTGTTGGAGAGCTCAGGAGCACTGAATATCTATGTGCTCGAAGGCCATTCGGCTCGCCTGCTGATCGAGGCCAGGGAGAAGGCGTTCTGGTCGGCCAAAGCGGCCGGGGCCGACGAGGTCCTGGACGTGGTGGTTCCCCGGGCCGCGATGCCCGCGTTCTTCGACAGGGCGACCGCTCTGGCCGACGAGGTCGGCGCAGTCCTCGTCGGCTGCGGTCACGCGGGCGACGGCAACGTGCACATGGGCGTGTTCTGCCGTGCGGAGGCCACACGCGAGGCACTGCTGCGCCGCGTCTTCACACTCGCGACCGACCTGGGCGGTGCCGTCTCCGGCGAGCACGGCCTCGGGCGGATCAAGACCGCCCACTTCACCGCCGTGGCCGATCCGGTCGCGCTCACGCTGATGCGTGGCATCAAGCACGCGTTCGATCCGGCCGGGATACTCAACCCCGGCGTCATCCTCGAAGAAAAGGTGCATGCATGACCAACGGTGCCCAAGCCTTGATCGCCACGCTCGCCGACGCCGGAGTCGAAGTGTGCTTCGGCAATCCCGGAACCTCGGAGATGCACTTCGTGGCCGCGCTGGATTCGGTGCCGCGCATGCGCGGCGTGCTGTGCCTGTTCGAGGGCGTCGTCACCGGCGCGGCCGACGGGTACGCCCGGATCGCGGGCAAACCGGCCGTCACACTCCTTCATCTCGGCCCCGGCTTGGCCAATGGTCTGGCGAATCTGCACAACGCCCGGCGAGCACACACCCCGATCGTCAATGTCGTCGGTGAGCACGCCGCCGACCACAAGCAGTACGACGCTCCCCTGGATTCCGATATCGACGCGCTCACCGGCTGGAGCCACAGCTGGACGCGTCGCGGTAGCTCCCCCGAACTGATCGGGCGCGACGCCGCGGACGCGGTCGCCGCCGTGCAGGCGACACCGTCGCGCATCGCCACCTTGGTGCTGCCCGCCGATGTTTCCTGGGGTGACGGCGGGGTTCCGGCGACGCCGGTCGAGCCGGTTCCGGCGGCGGCACCCGACCAGTCGATCATCGCCGAGATCGCGAAGGTTCTGCGCAGCGGCGAGTCGAGCGTGCTACTGATCGGCGGGCCGGCGGCCACCGAGCGCGGCCTCGCGGCGACCGACCGCATCGCCGCCGCCACCGGGGCACGTCCCCTCGTGGAGACCCACCCCGCTCGGCTCACCCGCGGGGCAGGTGTGCCCGCCGTCGATCGCCTCGGCTATCTGGCCGAGCAGGCCACCCGCCAGCTCGACGGCGCCGAGCACGTGATCGTCGCGGGCACCCGTGCGCCGGTGTCGTTCTTCGCCTATCCGGACAAGCCGAGCGATCTGGTTCCGGCCGGCGCGACCGTCCATGAGCTCGCGGCATCTGATGTCGACGTGGTCGCCGCGCTCGAGGCGCTGGCCGCGGTGGTCGCGGCCGATGTCGAGCCGCGCGGCGCGGCATCGTCGCTGCCCGAGCTACCCACCGGGCCACTCGACGTACGCAACTGGGTGAAGGTCATCGGCGCGCTGCTGCCGGAGGACGCGATCATCTCCGACGAGTCGAACACCTCCGGGATCTTCCTCGGTGCGGCGACCGCGGGATCGCCACGCCACGACGTGCTCTCGCTCACCGGCGGTGCCATCGGGCAGGGCCTGCCGGTGGCGGTCGGCGCGGCGGTCGCCGCCCCCGACCGGCCCGTGATCGCACTGCAGAGCGACGGCAGCGCCGCCTACACCATCTCGGCGCTGTGGACGATGGCCCGCGAGAACCTGAACATCACCACGGTGCTCATCAACAACCGCGCCTACGCGATTCTGCGGATGGAGCTGGAGCGCGTCGGGGCCACCGAGGTGGGTCCGAAGGCGGGGAGCCTGCTCGACCTGGCGCGCCCGGACATGGACTTCGCCGAGATCGCCCGCGGTTTCGGCGTGCCCGCGACGGTCGCGACCACCTGCGCGGAGCTGGCCGAGCAGTTCCGCACGGCACTGGCCGAGCCCGGCCCGCACCTCATCGATGCACGCATCCCCTCCCTGTTCTGAGCAACGACCGAAAAGAACTGCCCTGCACCGCGAATCGGTGCAGGGCAGTTTTCCTTCGTCCGCGCTCACCGACCCGCGCGTCGGTCACCCAGCCGGTCGACCACCCAGGCCGCCCGCAACACGGGGTTGTGCAGGTACAGCGAGCGGGTGAAGCGAGGCGCACTGCGCCAGAACGGGATCAGGTCGTGGTGGATGGCGTCGGTGGCGAGGTACTCGGCGAGCAGGGAGCCGAGGTAGGGCGCCTGGCCGAGACCATGTCCGTTGCAGCCGACGGTGTAGTAGACGCTCTTCGATGCCTGTCCGGCCACCGGCAGGCGCGTGGTGGTCATGGCGATCCAGCCACCCCAAGTCTTGGTGACGGGCACATCCCGCAGAGACGGAAATCGCGCGCGGAACGCCGAGGTCAGATCGGCGACGACGGCCTGACTCGAGGTGCGATCGGTGAGCGGATTCTTGCCCACCTCGAGCCGGCGGACACCCACCGCGATGGTGTTGGACGGAGTCACGTGGTAGCTCTCCATCACATTGTGTTTGGTCGCCAGACCCGACCGGCTGGTCCACCCGGTGGCCGCGATCCGATCCGCGTCGACCGGAGCGGTCTCGATCATGCTCACCCAGACCGGCTTGGACAGGTGCTTCGGGGTGATCCCGAGTTCGGGCGCGTGGGCATTGTTCGCGAGCACCACCCGCTTGGCACGAACCCGGCCCAGCGGCGTGACCACCTGGGCGCCCGCCCCGGTCTCGATCACCGACTGAACGGGCGACTGCTCGAAAACCCGCACCCCTGAGCGCAGCAGTGCCGCACGCACTCCGAGGGTGAACATCCCGGGGTTCATCGTGCCGCCCACCATGGTGAGAACACCGCCGAGGAAAGTATCGGGCAGGCCCAGTTCGCGCTGGTCACCATACCTTTCGGCGGCACCTGCGGCGATCAGAGCCTGCGCGTCGCGTTGCGCCTTGCGCAGCTGGCCCTTGGTGACCGCCACGCCGACATTGCCGACCTGCTCGTACTCGCACTCGATGCCGAGCTGCTTGATCATGTCCTCGGCGAACTGCACCGAGCCCTCGGCGAACCGGACCAGATCACGCAGCAACCCCGGGTTCACCTTGGCCAAGAGCTGGGGTTCGCCGGTCGGCTTTCCCGAGAGCTGACCGGCATTGCGCGAGCTCGCGCCGTACCCGCAGAAGTCCGCATCGAGCACGACGACATCGGCGCCGAATTCGGCCAGCCGCAAGGCGATCGACATGCCGCCGAGGCCACCGCCGACGACGGCGACGTCGCAGCTGATCTCCGCGTCGAGCGGTGCGGCGAGATCTGTCGGCCGATCGATCCAGCCGGTGAAGGTGGAGTAGGTGGTCCCGGCGTCCTCGGCCGATTGCGGACCGCTGGTCCCGGTCATGGTGTTGCTCCTATCGTCGAAACGGAATCGAAAACTCGCCGACGGAGAGCGGTCGCGCGGTGTCGGCACCACACGACCGGTCTCCGTCGACGGTCGGGAAGTGTCAGCTCTCCACAGCGACACCTTCGAGTGAGCGCTGGGTGGTCCGTGGCCCGAACAGCAGGACCACCGAGGAGAAGACGATGTAGCAGATCGCGGCGACGATCATCACGCCGCCGATGCTCCACCGGCCGAACAGGGCGGCACCCAGGACACCGGAGACGGCGCCGCCCGAGCGGGCGATACCGATGACGACACCGGTGCCCAGACCACGTCCCTGTGGCGGCATCGCCTCGGGGATGTAGGCGAAGTAGACGTTGATCACCAGGCCCGTCGTGATGGCCGCGGCACCACCGGCGGCGGTGACCACCCAGCTCTGCGTGGAGACGCCGAGCAGGACGAGCGGAATCGCGCTGACGATCGACCCGAGGAAGATCAGGGTCTTGCGCTCGACCCGATCCATCAGAGCCAACGCGATGAGCGGAGTCACGCAGTAGACCACGTTCCAGACCAGCTGGATCTCATAGGCGGTGCCCTCGTCGTACTTCAGGCCCTCGATCAGGGAGTACAGCACCCAGTTGCCGAACAGGTAGTAGCCGAGCGTGGAACCGAAATAGCCGATGCCGACAATCGCGATCACCCGCACGACGTGCCTGTCGGCGAAGACCTGCCGCAGCGACTGCTTCTCGACCGGCGCATCGGGCACCACCGACGGCTCTGGCAGCGGTCCGCGGCGCAACGCGATGGTCTCGAGCTCGGTCACCAGCGCCTCGGCCTTGTCGATCTGCCCGCGGGAGATCTGCCAGCGCACCGATTCCGGCAGGATGAACCGCGCCAGCGGCGCGACCACCAGGCCGACGCTGCCGATCAAGAACAGGTGCCGCCAGGTGTCGGGGCCGCCGTTGGGGATCGCCACCATCGCCAGGAAGGCGACCAGCGGCGCGACCACCACGAAGCCCGTCGTGAGTACCGAGGCGAACCGGCCGCGCGTCTTGCTCGGGAACATCTCGGCGACGTAGACCAGCAGCACCGAGGTCGCCGCCTGCACTCCGAGTCCCGTGATGAAGCGCGCCAGCAACATCGCCTCGAAACTGGCGGCGAACGCGGTGACCAGCGCGCCGGCCGAATAGATGACGGTGGCCCAGATCAGCACCTGGCGCCTGCCGAATCGGTCCGACAGCCGGCCACCGCCCAGCGCGCCGACGATCATGCCGACGAAGAACGCGCTGCCGACCGTGCCGAGTTGCGGCAGGCTCAGGCCGGTACTCTCCGCGATCGACGGCAGCACGTAGGCGAACAGGGCGTTGTCGTAGTACTCGAGCGCCAGGTTGATCGCGAGGACCGCGATCCAGGTGATGTGCGGTGAGATCACCGGCAGCCGGTCGAGCCGGGCGGCCAGCCGCGCGCCATCGGTGTGCGCGGTGGACTCGAGGGTGTCCAGAGGTGTCATGGTTTTCCATCCCGCGGCGGGGACCGGTACACTCGGCGACGTAGCGTGGGGACGTCTACAGAACCGGCTCTCGGTACCGACCGCTGAGCTAGCGAAAAATTCAGTGAGAGTGCAGATTCGGGTGTGCAAGCCCGTCCTGCGAGAGGGTGGACCCGGCGTGTCCGCCACGCCGGGTCGACCTCGAATCAGTTGCCGACGGCCGCGACGACGCGGACTTCCACCAACAGACCGTCACGCGCCAGCTGTGCGACGCCCACCCCGGTCCACGCCGGGAAATTCTCGGGCAGGTATTCGTCCTTCACCTTGACGAATTCTTCGATGTCCTGGCGCATATCGGTGTGGAACGTCATCAACTCGACGACGTCGCTCAGGCTCGCACCCGCGGCTTCGAGCACGGTGCGCACACCCTCGAAGGCGATGCGAGCCTGGGCATCCATGCCGTCGGCCGGCTCTCCGGTCGACCTGTCGATCCCCACCTGGCCCGAGACCCAGATCAGATTTCCGGCGCGGACCGCCTGTGAGAAGTGGAGCCGGTCGTACGTCGCCTCGGTACCGGGCGGATTGATCAATTGGCGCTGCATGCAGTGCTTCTCCTACGTGGTCTAGACGAGCTGACGGAAAACGGGGGAACGGAACGAGTCGCCGGCGTTCAGCTTCGCCATCTCCTCGGCGAACAGCGGCCCGTTGCGGGCGTAGCGCGGGTTCGACTCGGGCAGTGGACGGAACGTCGCGTCGTCGCCGAAGAACCGCAGGACCAGGGTGTGCCGATCAGGGAAGCTCTCGTCCACCCCGGCGCCGCCGTGCAGGCAGTGCGGATGCAGCGCGACGATGTCGCCGGGCGTGACCTCCCAGGACAGCACGTCGAAGGCGTTGGGGTCCTTGGCCAGTTCGGCATCGATGTGGGGCAACCGGGGCCAGGTCCCGTCGTCGAACACCGGGTCGGTGGGGTCGTCGGGATCACGGAAACTGGCGCCGTCGTACTGGATGCCGAGGTGCGAGCCACGCACGATCTCGAGCGAGTTCTTCTTGGGCACCCGCTGGAACGAGATCCAGGCATTGCCCCAGTGCCTACCCGCCCAGGGCAGCACCGAGGTGTCCTGATGCCAGGGGCCGCGGCCACTCCGGCCGCCCTCCTTCACGAACACCTCTTCGGCGAAGTACCAGACGTGCTCGGAACCCCACAATTCGGCGAACAGTTCACCGAACGGCATCTGGGTCACCATGTCGTCGAGACGGCCCTTGGCCAGCGGGTTCGAGTTGTCGATATGGGTCTGCAACCGGGTTCCGTCCAGCGCGCGGAACACGTACGGTCCCGGGTTCTCGACGTCCCAGGTGAACGCGTCATAGCACTGCGCCAACTGGGATTCGGTGAGGCAGTCCTTGATCAGGACGGCGCCGTCGTTGCGGAACGCCTCCTTCACTGACTGGTCCATGTGTGTGGCCTTTCTACAAATCGGGGTGACCCACGTCACGGTAGCGTGAGTCACCCCCTTTGCACAACGGTTGTTATGTAAATTTCTCCGCACCTGATTCGGCGAGCTGCTCCACCCCGGCCTCGGCCAAGGGGGCGACGAGCGCGCGAACAGCCTCAGGGACCGGCACCGGCCTGCGTGTTTGCGGATCGACATACACGTGGACGAACTCACCGTGCGCGCACAACGTCAGAGCGCCGCCGTCGCCGAACAGAAAGATCGCGGGCCGATAGGTCACGCTGCTACGGCCCACGCGCGCCACCGCGATGCCCACCCGCAGCCGGTCGGGAAAGTGCAGCTCGCGCAGGAATTGACACGAGCTGGACACCACGACACCGAGCGCGGGCAGATCCCGCACGCGCACCCCGTCGAGGTTCTCGATCAGCCAGCCGTTGATCGCGGAATCGAAGTACTCGTAGTAGACCGCGTTGTTCACATGGCCGTAATGGTCGTCGTCGGCCAGCCGCACCCGCAGGTCGTACCACGCGCGCAGGTCGGTTGGATCGGGCTGCGTCCGGGTCATCGCGGATCCCATGCCAGCCCTCGGCCCAGCACCTTGGCGGCGCGCACGTCGCCCGAACGCGCATGCCCTTCGAAGGTTTCGACGCGCGACGCGCGTCCGCACAGTTCGCCGAGTTCGGCGGCGGCCCGCGGGTCGGTGACCTCCTGATAGGTCACCGTCTTCAGGTACTTGCCCACCCACAGTCCACCGGTGTAGCGGGCCGCACCACGGGTCGGCAGGGTGTGATTGGTGCCGATCACCTTGTCGCCGTAAGAAACACAGGTCCCCTCACCGAGGAACAGCGCACCGTAGTTCCGCATCACCGCCAGTGCGACCCGGGGCTCGCGGGTCAGGATCTGCACGTGCTCGCAGGCATAGGTGTCGGCCATCCGGTAGGCGTCCTCGATGCTGCCGTGCACGACGACGACCTCGCCGTGGTCACGCCAGGCAGGCTCGGCGAAATCCCGGGTCGGCATGGTCGGCAGGATCCGCTCGACCAGCCGGACCACCTCGGCCGCGAGCCCGGCGGACGTGGTGATCAGCACCGCGGGCGAGTCGGGCCCGTGCTCGGCCTGGCTCAGCAGGTCCACCGCGACGACGAACGGGTCGGCGAATTCGTCGGCGACCACGAGAACCTCGGTGGGGCCGGCGAACAGGTCGATGCCGACCTCACCGAACAGCTGACGTTTGGCCTCGGCGACGAAGGCATTGCCCGGGCCCGCGAGCATGTCGACCTTGTCGATGGACTCGGTACCGACAGCCATCGCGGCGACAGCCTGCACGCCACCGAGCACAGCGATCTGATCGGCACCTGCCAGGTGCATGGCGGCGATCGTCGCGGCAGGCAGTTCGCCCTTGATCGGCGGCGTGCAGGCAGTGACGTGCTCGACGCCGGCGACCTTGGCGGTGACCACGGTCATGTGGGCCGACGCGACGAGCGGGTATCGCCCGCCGGGCACATAGGCGCCGGCCCGGTCGACCGGCAGCGAGCGCTGACCGAGGAACACACCGGGGCGCACCTCGGCCTCGAAGTCGGACAGCGAATCGCGTTGCCGCTGGGCGAAATCGCGGACATTGGCCTGCACCGTACGGATGTCGTCGAGCACCGTCGTCGGCACACTGTCGACGACGACGCGAATCCGATCGGGACCGAGTTCGAAGCTCTCGGGCGACCAGTTGTCGAACTCGGTCGAGTACCGGCGCACGGCGTCGTCGCCGTTGGCGCGGATGTCGTCGATGACGCCGCGCACGATATCGGCGACATCGCGCTGCTGGGCGACCACTGCGGTAGCGCCCTTCTTCACAACGGTGGTTTCAGGAGGAACAGAGGATGACATGCGGGCGACACTGGCTTGCATACGTATACATGTCAAGATCCGATTAGAGCCTCTATCACTGTAAATTCTTGTGTATACGTATGCTCGTGCCATGGCAGTGACGAGTATCGACGTCGCCAGGCGGGCGGGCGTGTCCCAGGCCACCGTGTCGCGCGCATTGCGCGATCAACGCGGCACCTCCGAAGCGACCCGTCGCCTCGTCCGGGAGGTCGCCCGCGAACTGGGCTACGTGCCGCTGCAATCCGGGCGGTCACTGTCGACGAGCCGATCCCGGCGCATCGGCATCGTGGTCGGCGAACTCACCAACCCGTTCTATGCCGCGCTGGTCGCGCCGATCGTCCACGAACTCGACGCGCGGGGCTATCTCGGCGTCCTGCTGCACGACGGTGACATCCGCGAACCCGACAGCGCTCCGATCTTCGACGGATCCTTCGACGGCATCGTGCTCACCACCACCTCCGACTCGCGTCTGGCCGATGAGATCGAGCGCCGCGGCGTCCCCTACTGCCTGATCAACCGGGAGATCACCGGCCGCCGGACGGCCTCGGCCCATGTCCCCGACAATGTGCGCGGCGCCGAATTGGTCGCCGAACTGCTCACCGGGCTCGGCCATGTCGAGATCGGCGTCATCGCCGGTCCCGCGACCACGAGCACGGGCAGTGAACGGCTGCACGTGTTCCGGGACGCACTGGCCCGGAACGGGATCGCGTTGCATCCCGATGCCGTGGTCGAGGTGCCGTTCGCCATCGACGACGGGTGCGACGCCGCGCGGACCGTCCTCGCCGCGCGGCCTGGCCTCACCGCCCTGTTCTGCGCCAACGACGTACTGGCCATCGGCGCGCTCGAGGCCGCCGCCCAGCTGGGGCGCCGGGTGCCCGAGCAGCTCACCGTCGTCGGCTTCGACGACATCCCGTTGGCCCGGTTGCGCGCCTTCGACCTCACCACCGTCGCGGTCGACCTCACCGCCCTCGCGCGCCGGGCGACGGCACATCTGCTCGATCGCGTGGAGGATCCGCAGGTCGAACCCCAGCGTGCGGTGCACGAGGTGCGGTTGGTCCGGCGCGGTACGCACGCCGCGCCGCCCAGCTGACCACGTCACGGCACGTCCGGCTCATACGACGCGACGGATCGCGTCCAGCGTCAGATCCGCGATCGTCGGGTAGCCGTCGACCGCCATCAGCAGGTCGGCCTCGGCCAGCACGGAGCGCAGGTGGTGAACGAGCCCGTCCTCGCCGCCCGCGGCCGCGGCGTAGACGTAGGAGCGGCCGAGGCCGACCGCCGTGGCACCCAGCGCCAAGGCCTTGACGACGTCGGTTCCGTTGCGCACCCCGGAGTCGAACAGCACCGGCAGCCCTCGGGCCGCCGCGACGACCTCGGGCAGCGCGTCGAGGGCGGGCAGTCCCCCATCGGCTTGGCGCCCACCATGATTCGAGCAGTAGATACCGTCGGCGCCGGCATCGATCGCGCGCCGCACGTCGTCGCTGCGGCACACGCCCTTGACCACGATCGGCAGACTGGTCGATTCGCGCATCCAGGTGAGGTCGTCCCAGCTCACCGACTTGCCGAATATCCGTGACCAGAGATGAATGGCGCCTGCCGGGTCGCTCTCCGGAGCACGGCCGAGCATGGCGCGGAAGCGTTCGTCGGAGAAGTAGTTCGCGAGACACCAGCCGCGTAGTTGCGGGAAGTTGGCGGTGTTCAGGTCGCGTGGGCGCCAGCCGGTCACCCAGGTGTCGAGGGTGACGACGATGGCCTTGTAGCCCGCTCGTTCCGCCCGCTGGAGGAGGCTGATCGCCAGCTCGCGGTCGGTGGGGGTGTAGAGCTGAAACAGTCCCGGTGTCCGCCGATGGACAGCCCCGGTGACTTCGA
This sequence comes from Nocardia sp. NPDC051833, assembly GCF_040681225.1. Classification (NCBI taxonomy): domain Bacteria; kingdom Bacillati; phylum Actinomycetota; class Actinomycetes; order Mycobacteriales; family Nocardiaceae; genus Nocardia; species Nocardia sp. NPDC051833. Next base: position 284,869 of record NZ_JBFAYK010000003.1, on the reverse strand, counting down.
GCGGATCCATGGCCAATGTCGACTGAATCGCCGGGACGCCGGTGCGCTCGGATGCCCTGGCCGCGACCAGATCACCGTGGAAGTCACCGGTGCAGATACCCATCACCCCGACCGGCGCGAGGAACACCGGACTGGGCAGGGCCATACCGAACAGCTCGACCGACAGGTCCCGCTCGTACTCGCCGATACCCATTCGGGGCACGATCCCCCACTTCCGGAACGCGGCCACGTTCGCGCGCTGGGTGTGCTCGTCCCCACAGCCACCTGCGACATACGACCAGATCCAGCTCGGCAGCACTGCGGCCGCCGTCCGTTCGAGGGAGTCGAAGTCCACGGGATAGCGCGGAAGCCGACCCCGCAGCCCGTCGCCGTAGATCTCGTTCTGGAAGTCACCGAACCTGCGCGTCATCGCACCGACACTAGCCACGCGACAGTATTTACACAACGATTGTTATGTCAATGCGAGACGCGCGCGATTATTTTACGTAACGTCTGTTGTGCAAATATTGAACCGCGGATACGCTGACCGAATCGCCGAGATGTCGAGGAGTAACGATGGACGACCTGATCAAGCAGACCTTCCGCGAAGACGGCGCGGTCCTGCTGAAGAACTGCCTCGACGAGGCTCAGCTCGCGCAGTGCTACGACGAGTTCCGGTGGGGCATCGACAATCTGAGCCCGACCGGGAAACAGGTCTTCGACGGCGACAAGCTGACCTACCACGTCGACAACGCCAACCCACTCGCCAAGCAGCGCCTCGACGAGCTGGCCGCCGCGCTGCCGCTGGGCCGGATCTTCGCCGAACTCTGGGGCTCGGAGAAAGTATGGTACTTCGCCGAGGAGACCTTCCTGCGCGCCAACGGCCTGCCCGGTCGCGGGCCATGGCACCAGGACAACTCGTACCTACCCTGGACCGGGGAGCACTGGGGTAATGCCTGGATCAGCTTCCAGTCACTGCCGCAGCGGAACTCGCTCGAGGTCATCCGGGGCTCGCACCGCGGAATCCAGTACGACGGTAGCAGTTTCGCCGATCCGGACGACCCGACCGAACCACTGCACGGTGACGGCACCTGGCCCCGGCTGCCCGATATCGACCGCGACCTCGCCGCCGACCCGGACGCCTACGACGTGGTCTCCGCCGCCATCGAACCCGGCGACGTCTTCGCCCTGCACCCCGGTTCGCTGCACGGCGGGGCACCGGTGGACGCCGCTTGCCCCACCCGGCATACCCTGGTCCTGCGCTTCTTCGGCGACGACGCGACCTTCCGGCCCCTGCCCGAGGCGAATGAGCGCTTCGCCCGAAACGGCACCCTGTTCACCGAGGAGATGGCGAAGCTGAACCCCGGCGAGCCGTTCCGCTCCCCCATCTTCCGCCGAGTCGTCTGAGGAACAGCACAGTGGTTACCCCCCAGATCTTCGGCCGCGTCACGGTACTGACCGCCGACAACGGCGGCGTGATGCCGTACGGCAATACCGTGGTGGTCCGTGGCAGCACGCGCACACTCGTCATCGACCCATCCCTGGCACTCGAGCCCGGTACCGTCGCGGCGGACCTGGTCTTCCTGAGCCACGGACACGAGGACCACATCGCCGGGCTGCGCCACTTCGACGTGCCCACCTTCGCCCACCACCTCGATGCGCCCGCGGTGTCGTCGCTGGAGTCGCTGGTCGACCAATTCGGGCTACCGGCGGACGCGCGCGCCGAGGCCATCCGGGGACTGAGCGACGACTTCGGCCTCCCGCCGCGGCGCGAAGGCGTGATCGGCGTTACCGACGGGCATGTGTTCGAACTGGGTGATGTCACCGCCACGGTTGTCCACCTGCCGGGGCACACTCCCGGCCACTGCGGCGTCCTCGTCGAGCCGGACAGCTTCTTCTTCGTCGGCGACATCGATCTCACCTCGTTCGGCCCCATGTACGGCGACGTGCACAGCAGTGCCGACGACTTCCTCGCCTCCATCGACCGAGTGGCCGCTATCGATGCCCACTGGTACGGCACCTTCCACCAGAAGGGCGTGATCGAGGGCGCCGACGCGTTCCGTGAGCGCCTCGGGGCCTTCCGCGCCAAACTGTACGAGCGCGAACGCAATGTGCTGGAGTTCCTCGAGGAACCGCGCACGCTGGCGGAGATCGTGGCCCGGCGGTTCGTCTACCGCCCGCACGTCTCGGCCCCCTACGTCGACACCATCGAACGGCGCGTGGCCGAACAGCATCTGGCTCGACTGATCGACGCCGGAGACGTCGTGGAGTCGTCGGACGGCACCTTCGCGCGTACGCTGTAATCCACCCGAAACAGTGAATCCCCCCGGGAAACTCCCGGGGGGATTCACTGTTTTCCGGATCCTCGTGCGGTCAGGAATCACCGCGCAGAGCGTGGACGACCTCGCGCGCCGCCCGCGCGCCGGTCTCGATCGCACCATCGATCCCACCGACCCCTACGGACGCGAAATCGCCACTGGCGAAATGGATCCGACCGTGCGGGCGCCGCAGCAACGGCACGGAACCGGTGAGGTGGCCCGGGCGGTGATGCACCCAGGTCCCCTGCGAGTACGGATCGCCGACCCAGTCGTGGGAGGCAACCTCGAGCACTTCGAGATCCGGGACGAACAGGCGCAGCGCGCGCTGCACAGCCGCCCGGTCGGTGGGATCGATCGCGGCCGCGTCGCTGCAGAAACACACGACCAGAGTGTCTCCCTCGTAGCGATATTCGGTCCGGGCCGAGTTGATCGGATGCTTACCGGCGGGCGCGTTGGCCGAGAAGGCCGGAACCTCACCCTTCACCCGCGCCCAGATCTTGGCGGTGCGCATCGGATGCTTCTGTTCGATCATGTCCGCGGCGGGCGGCGGTGGGGTGACGGCGACATCACCGAGGGTATTGAGCGGAATCGCCAGCACCACGTGCCGCACTCGAATCCGTTCACCCGCCGCGGTGGTCACGGTGACACCGGCCCCGTCGTCGTCCACCGCGGCGACCGGCACGGACAGACGCAGCTCGGCGCTGGATTCTTCGTTGATCGCCGTGAGCAGCCGCTTGGTCCCACCATCGATCGGGAACCCACCGGCGCCCTCCATGAAGGTCTCCCAGCTACCTCCGTTGATCGAGGTCCAGAACAGGAACTGCGCCATCCCCTGCTCCGACTCCGAATGCACCAGTGTGGCCATCACATCGGAGAGCACATCGCGTTCGAAGGCCGACAGGCCCATCGAGTCGAGCCGATCGGCGAGAGATTCCTTTTCGATGGCGGTGGTGTCGGCGGCGGTGATATCGCCCGGCAGCGGGAACCATTCGCGCGCATCCGCCAGCCAGCGGGTCGCCAGCGGCTTACTGATGGCGTTGTATTCGGCGGGCGTCCCGGTATGGACCGCGTCGTCGGCGAGCCAATGGCACCGGCCGATCGCCAATCGCCTCGTCAGACCGATGTCGTAGCGCTTCAGCTCGTGCCAGACATGGGCCTGTGACCAATGCGCGTACGTTCCGCCGAATTCCACCGGCCTGCCGAAGGCCTCGCCGACAAACGTGCGGCCACCGATTCGGTCACGCGCTTCCAGGTGGATCACCGAGTGCCCGGCGAGACTCAGGTCCCGGGCGGCGGTCACCCCGGCGAAACCCGCGCCGATCACCGCGACGTCGTAGGAAAAGGTCACGAGTATCTCCTTTGCGAAGGACAGCAGATGCCTTCAACCTATCGAGATCCTCGAGTTTTCACAACAGGTGTTATGTAAATAGTGCGGTGTACTAGCGCGGGGAGATCAGCGTGAGAGTGGCATCGATCAGGGCACTCGCCTGCGCACTGGTGAAGCGATCCGGCTCGATCGGATACAGCAGCGCCCACCCGTCACCCATCGCACTGAGCTGGTCGGACAGGACGTCCGGGGGAATATCGTCGCGCACCAGACCGCGGGCCTGCGCGGTCGCCAGCACCGCGGCGTAGTCGGCGCGGAATTTCGCGTAGCGGCCGGCGATCAGCTCGGCGATCCGGGGTTCGGAACGCGCCGAGGTCAGCAGTTCCGGCATCAACGGCCAGAATTTCGCTCCCCGACCCAGCTGGAACCACTGGGCCAGCAACTCCCGGACATCGGTGGTGTCGCGGATAGCCTCGAGCATCGCGTCGTAGCGGTCGAATCGACCCGTCACCAACGCCAGGACCATGTCCTCTTTGTTGGCGAAGTAGTAGGTGACCGCACCGGTGGTGTAGCCGGCGTGCTCGGCCACCCGCCGCATCGTCGCCTTGGCGTAGCCCTCGGCCGCGATCACCGTGGCCGCGGCCTCGAGCAGCTTCGCGCGCTTGGACGCGTGATCGCCCGGGGGCCGCCCGCGCTGCGCGGTCGCCACCGCCCCCTCACCAGCTGGATCGGGCTGCGACTCGCTCGACTTCTGCTTCCGTGCCACGCCCCAAGTTTCGCACAGCCGTTTCACACAACAGCCGCTAGGCGAAACCATGGCGTTTCAGGTCGGGGCCGTTCGATGATCCCGACAGTTCGCCGAAGATGGCGAGTTGGGCGGTGCGCTGCGTCGGGCCGACGCAGCGCACCGCCCACCGACGACACCCTGCCTCCTACAGCTCCACCCGGGTGTAATCGGCGACCTGGCCGCTGAGCAGCCGGAGATGATCGTCGGCGGCACCGAAGAGCTGGTCGATCACGGTGAGCCGAGCGAAGTAGTGGCCGACCGGATATTCGGCGGTCATGCCGATACCGCCGTGCAGCTGGATGGACTCCTGCCCGATGTGCTTGGCGGAGCGGCCGATCTGCAGCTTGGCTCGGGACGCCACGATCGGGTCCACGCGCCCCTCGGCCAGACAGGCCGTCGCGTACAGCACCATACTGCGTGCCTCCTCGAGCGCGACGTACATGTCGGCGGCGCGCTGAGTGAGCGTCTGGAACTTCGACAACGTCACCCCGAACTGCTTGCGCGTCTTCAGATACTCGGTGGTGAGCCGCAGCGACTCCTCCAGTGCACCGAGCGCCTCCGCGCACAACGCGGCCTGCGCCCGCACGATGCCCCGCTCGACGGCGGGCGTGGCATCGGTGGTGTCGCCGAGCAATTCCGCCGGCGCGCCGTCGAACTCGATCTCGGCGGCACGCCCACCATCATGAGTCCGATAGGCCCGCCTGGTCACCCCGGCGGCCTGGGCGTCGACGAGGAAAAGGCCGGTGCCGCCGTCGGGCAGGGCGGCGCTCACCACGATTCGGTCCGCGCAGTCGCCCCGAAGCACCGGGTTCTTGCGCCCGCTGACAGTCCAGTCGCCGTCGCTTCCGGTGGCACGGGTGGTGACCTCGGCCGACGGCCAGCGAATGCCGGGTTCGGTGTGCGCGAAAGCCAGCAGCAACGCACCCTCGGCGACCTGCGAGAGCACCTGCTTGCGCTGCACCGCGGTCCCCACCTCGGCGATCAAGCCACCTGGCAGCACCACACAGTCCAAGATCGGTTCCGGGGCGAGCCTGCGGCCGAGTTCGACCATGACAGCCATGGTTTCGACCGGACCCCCTCCCATCCCGCCGTCGGCTTCGGTGAAGGTGAGCCCGAGCAGGCCGACATCGGCCAGCGTGGTCCACACCTCCCGGCTCCAGCCGAGATCGGAGCCGACCACCTCGGCCCGCCGTTCCGGATCGTAGCTGCGTGCGAGCAGCTCCCGAGTGGTGTCACGTAGCAGCTGCTGCTCGTCGTCGAGAGTGAAATCCATGGGATCGACTCACAATCTGTGTTCAGAGACCGAGGATCGTCGAGGCGATGATGCTGCGCTGCACCTCATTGGATCCTCCGTAGATGGACGTCTTGCGATAGTTCAGGTAGGTGGAGGTGCTGCGTTGCGCCCACTGCGGGCTCGCGATCCGCGCACCCGCCTCGAAGGGCAGCGAGTCGAGTCCGGCGACATCCACCAGGAGCTCCGTCGCCGCCTGCTGCAGCTCGGTGCCACGCAGCTTCAGGACCGACGACGCCGGATTCGGCTTGCCGTCGGCGGCGCCCGACACCACCCGCAGCAGCGTCAATTCCAGTGCAAGTAGCTGGTTTTCGAGTTCGGCCAGGCGTGCGGCGAACAGCGGATCCGAGAGCAGCGTGCCCCCGGCCGTTTTCGTCTGCGCGGCGCGCTCCTTGGCCAGCGCCAGGGCGACCTTGGTCCGTCCGACCGCGGTGATACCGGTGCGCTCGTTCCCGAGCAGGAACTTGGCGTAGGTCCAGCCCTGGTTCTCCTCGCCGACGAGCTGGTCCGCGGGTACCCGCACGTTGTCGAAGAACACCTCGTTGACCTCGAAGCCACCATCGATCAGCTCGATCGGCCGGACGGTGATGCCAGGCGTGCTCAACTCGATCAGCAGGAACGAGATACCCGCCTGCTTCTTCGCGTTCGGATCGGTGCGAACCAGGCAGAAGATCCAATCCGCGTACTGCCCCAGCGTCGTCCAGGTCTTCTGGCCGTTGACGACGTAGCTGTCACCGTCGCGCACCGCGGTGGTGCGCAGCGAGGCGAGGTCCGATCCGGCCTCCGGCTCGGAAAAGCCCTGGCACCACCAGATGTCGAGATTCGCCGTCGGCGGCAGAAAGCGCTGTTTGAGTTCCTGGGAGCCGAAGGTGGCGATCACCGGGCCGACCATGCTCGCGTTGAAGGTCAACGGCTCCGGCACCGAAGCCAGCTGCAGCTCGTCGTGCCAGAGGTGGCGTTGCGTCGCCGACCACTGCTGCCCACCCCATTCCACCGGCCAGTTCGGTACGGCCAGCCCGTGCGCGTTGAGCGTCTGCTGGGATGTCACGATCTCGGCCTTGGTCAGTTCCTCGCCCTGACGCACCTTCTCACGAATCTTCGCCGGAATCTCTGTGCGGAAGAATTCCCGCAGCCTGTCGCGAAATGCGGTTTCCTCGGCTGTCAATGCCAATTTCATCGTGCGCACCGGCTTCCCTCACCGACGCACGGCGAAGCGATCGTGAACTGTGTCATGGTTACCTCCAGATTCTTACGAGCGGCCGATCAGCGGAAGGCCCCGATACCGGTCAGTGCCTTACCGATGGAAAGCTGGTGCATCTCGCTGGTTCCCTCGTAGGTCAGCACCGATTCCAGATTGTTCGCGTGCCGAAGGGGCGAGTATTCGAGCGTTACCCCGCTGGCACCGAGGATCGTCCGGCATTCCCGGGCGATACCGAGAGCCTCGCGGACATTGTTGAGTTTGCCGAGGCTGATCTGTTCGGGCCGCAGCTGCCCGGCGTCTTTGAGCCGACCCAAACGTAGGGCGAGCAGCATGCCTTTGCCCAATTCGAGGGCCATATCGGCCAGCTTGGCCTGGGTGATCTGGTAGCTCGCCAGCGAGCGGTCGAACACCTCGCGCGTGCGCGCGTACTCGATCGCGGTGTCCAGACTGTCGCGGGCGGCACCGAGCGCACCGAACACGATGCCGAATCGGGCCTCGTTCAGACACGACAGCGGAGCGCTCAGCGAATTCGCAAGGGGCAGTGCGGCCGATGCGGGCAGACGTACCTCGTCGAGGACCAGCTCCGAGGTGATCGAGGCCCGCAACGACAGCTTCCGCGAGATGTCGCGGGTCTGGAATCCGGGAGTACCGCGCGGAACGAGGAATCCCCGGATGCCTTCGTCGGTCTGTGCCCACACCGTGGCGATGTCGGCCAGCCCGCCATTGGTGATCCACATTTTCGTGCCGGTGAGGATCCAATCGGTTCCGTCGCGCCGGGCCCGGGTCCGCATGCCCGCCGGGTTGGAGCCGAAATCGGGTTCGGTGAGACCGAAACAACCGATCGCCTCACCCGCGGCCAACCGCGGCAACCACTCGTTCTTCTGCTCTTCCGAGCCGTATCGATGGATCGAGAACATCGACAGCGAGCCCTGCACGGAGACGAAACTGCGGAATCCGCTGTCGGCTGCCTCGAGTTCCAGACAGGCCAGCCCGTAGCTCACCGCGTTCGTGCCCGCGCAACCATAGCCGTCCAGGTGCATGCCGAGGACCCCGAGGCGCCCGAATTCTCGGGCGATATCGCGCGGCAGAGTGGCCGACTCGAAGTACTCGCCGATGTTCGGCAGCAGCTGCTCGCGGGCGAATTCCCGCACGGTCGCCTGGATGTCGCGCTCGTCGTCGTCCAGCATCTCTCCGATACCGAACAGCCCGAGTGGCGTGCTGCGCGGAGCCACGGTTGTCATATCGAATCTCCTAGTTACTAAGCGCTTGTTCACCACATGGTGCAACAGCTGACCGGTGGCCGTCAAGCGAGGTCAGCGGTGCGGCGATGGGGTCGACGAATTGCCTTGGCCTGGCACGGAAACGCCGATAGCCGGTCGCGCGAAAATCCGCGCGACCGGCTGATTCCGGGATCCGGCCGGTCAGCCCAGACTGAAAGGCTGACCCCACAACGTCACCCAGCTGGTGACACTGTCAGTGACGACCTCGACACTGACAAACGCCCGAGCCTGGGCGTAACCGCCACACCCGGTCAGGCCGATCGTCTGATCGGCCCAGGCCACCGAACCATTACCACCGGTCACCACGTTGTAGACCTTGTGCGACTCGCTACCGAAATCGTCCGCCTTCTCCCGATCGAGAATGTAGAACGACTTCGCCTGGCCGGGCCCGAGCGACAGCTCGCCACTGGTGGCGCCCCCCACGCTCGCGTTGCCCTCCCAGTCCGAGGCGCCTTCCACACCGCCGCCGACACCACCACCGGCGATATTGACCTGGCAACCCACCGTGTAGCCGGGAACGATCAGCGCGTAGGAACCCGCACTCGCGCCGGCGATCTCGACCTGCGCGGTACCCGACACCCACGCGTTGCGATGCACCGGGGTCGACCCGAGCGACGGATTGATATTGACGGATTCACCGACGAGCCGGACCGTGACCACGGTGCCGTCGGAGAGAGTCTTGACCATCTCCCCTCCCGGCAGCGGCACGAACGTGTCGGCGTCGGCAGGGGTGCAGGCGAGAAGGCCGATCGCCACAGCGGCGACGACGCCGAAGCTGTTACGCGCGAGATTCTTTCGGTTGAACATAGGACGCACCTTCGAATTCGGGTTCACAGAAGCAAAGCGAGGCAGGGAATAGGAGATGCGCCGTTCAGCCGATGCTGAACGGCGCACCGTAGAGAGTGGTCTTGGAGTAGTGCTCACCGATGATTTCCACCACCGTGTAGGCGCGCGCCTGGGCGTAGCCCGCGCAGCCCTGGATCTCGATCTCGGCGTCCTGGTATTCCACCGAGTAGCGACCCGGTGCCAGAATGTCCTTGTAGTCGATCTGGACGAATTTCACCTCGCCGGGACCGAGATTCACACCGATGGATCCACCCGCGCTCACCCCGCCCGTGGAGATGCCACCGGAGACCCCGGCGCCGATCGCGTCGTCGGCGATGCTGACCTGACAGCCGACGATGTAGCCCGTATTCAGTTGCGACGCACCGTGTGTGGACGAATTGTTGCTCCCCGGCAGGCCCGCCGGACCATTGGTCGGGCCGACTTCCCCCTCCGGGGTCACCTCGACATCGGCAACCGCGTTACCCGACACCCACACCACCCGGCCCACACCATTGGCGGCCATCGACGGCGAAACGATCGCGTGCTCGCCGGTACGGGTCAGGGTGACACCGGGGCCGGCTTTCGACCCATTCGGCAGCGCAACGAACACATCCGCGCCCGCCGAAGCCGGAATCAGTACACCGACGGATACCACGACAGCCCCGAAAAGCCCAGCGACAGTGACACAGCGACCGGATCGAATCCGGGTCCGACGAGAAATCATGATGGTCAAATCTCCTTAAAGCTGCTGGGCCGCCGGCCATGTCGGACATGGCTGCCGGAAATTCGGGAATGCCACCCGAAACGACACGGAGAAGCCGTCGCGGTATCACGCGACTTGCCGAAGCGATGGGCGCTCTACACCGCTTCGTCGGTCACCCGCCGCTGTCGCGCGCTGGAGTGGCGTGCATCACTGTAGTGAGGTCTACGGGTTCACACAACAGTTGTTGCGAAAATTATTTCGGCAGGGTCACCGCAGGCGCCCGACAGAGGCGCTCGGCTACGCTCCGTCCCAGGTCGACGGCCCGGGCGGGCACGGATTCCAGGCGATCGTCGCTGTCATGCGCACCCGGAGTCGGTCATCGATCACGAGTCCAGGAGATGCTCGAGTACCGAGCCGGGCGGGACCGTGTCGTACTTGTAGCTCAGCTTCTGCAGCGGCGCGGCCGCGAGAATCGCGTGCACGGTGTCCGGGTTCCAGGGCTGCATCATCTCGAGCTGCAGCAGATGCGCCGCCGTCGACGACAGCCGCGGCGTGCCGTCCCACTGGCCCCGGACTTCCGGGACGAGGGCGCGCAAGACCTCGAAGACCCGGTGATAGAGAAAATAGTCGGGCAGGTCGTCGTAGGCGTCCCACCACGCCTGCAACGCACGATATTGCAGCGCGATCAGGGCAGTGCCGGCATGGGAGGCGATGAACCAGTTGGCGATCTGGCGCTTGGTCCAGCTGGGAAAGACGGTGCCGGACCGGAGATAGCGGTGCAGCTGCGCGTCGAGGTTACCGCCGAGCCACACCGTGGCGTCGAACCAGATGCCACCGTGCTCGGCGAGCAGACGGGTGCGCAGGTAGTCGGAGAAGTGCGCGGGCCGCGACTGTTCCACGACCGTGGCGATCCGTTCGGGAATCTCGACGAGCTCGCGAGCCGAGGTCCCGTCCAGCACTCGCAGGTGCGGATAGAACCGCCGGATCTGCGCAATACACGCCCGCACCAACGGTGGCGCGGTGTCGATCGGCTGGTTCCAATACGTGAAGACGCGATCAGACGGTACCGGCGTCCTGGCATACGGCCTGGCGAAACCGGCCTGCCAGCGCGCCATGATCGGTGGTGTGGCGGGCAGGCCCGCCGCGACCCGCAGCCGGGGCAGTTGCGGCTCGAGCAATTCCAGCACGCGCCGGTAAGTAGCGTAGGCGGCCTCGAGATCGAGCGTCTGATCGAATTTCGCCGAACGCTCCAATTGAGTCCGCAGTCCGGACGCCACCCGGTCGAGGTTGCGCTGCTGCCGACGGAGTGTGGACATGTGTCGAGGGTAATGCCGGGCTGCGGCACAATGCCCCATTGACGAATCGCCGGTAGCAGTTCGGTGGGCGAGTGTCGCGACACGGAGGGCGAACGGGCGGCGATAGGCTCCGAGCACCGGTCGACTGGTCCCGATTCGGGGCGGTGACCCCAGAATGGGAGGGCGAAGCCCCGGATCGACCCGTGCTCAGTAGGAGGTTCTCGAAAGTGCTGAGTGCGAGGGTGATCGCCATCCGGGTAGTCGAAGCGGGACTGGTAGCGGTCGGCGTAGCGGCACTGGTGGTGGCCGAACCACGCAATTGGTTGATCGCCTGGGGTTTCATCGCCGCCGTCTACATCGGCGCTTGGCTGGTGCAACTCCTGCGGAGGCAGTACGCCGAAGACCCCGACGAGTGGCTGGACGAGATCCCGGACAGCTGGACCGCACTGCTGCTGACCGGAGTGACGAGCGCCGTCGGATTGGCTGCCGTCTTGTCGAGCGCGGTCGGCACCGACGACGAGACCCACCTGGTGTCGACAGAAGCGATCTCGGTGGCAGTGGCGCTCCTGGCCTGGTTTCTCCTGCACCTCGGGTTCGCCGAACAGTACGCCCGTACCTACCATCGGCACCTCCCGGAACAATCCCTGTCGTTTCCCGAGACGCCACGGCCGAACCTGCTCGACTTCGCCTACTTCTCACTGACGATCGGCGTCTCGTTCGCGGTCTCCGATGTGACCACCCAAACCCGCCGAGTTCGCTCCCAGGTGCTTCTTCATTCGGTGATCGGGTTCTTCTACAACGTCGCGGTCATCGGCGTCGCCGTCGATGTGGTGACAACCGGGGCATGACCCGCACCGCGCCACCCGGTCACGAGGAGAGGGTGCACTCTGCACCCCGACGCCGATCAAGAGGGCGCACTGTGTGGTAGATCACTCCCGTGTCGGTCGGGCATCGTCGGTGTATTCCCTCGTTCCACTCGCCACCGGAAGGCCGCACGATGAACTCACCGACGTCCCAGCCCGAAGATTTCGACGTCGTCGTCGTCGGCGCCGGAATCTCCGGCATCGGCGCCGCCCGCTACATCACCGAGGCATTTCCCGGTAAGCGCGTCGTCGTCCTCGAGGGACGCGACAACATCGGCGGCACGTGGGATCTGTTCAAGTACCCGGGCATTCGCTCCGATTCCGACCTGCACACCTTCGGCTACGAGTTCAAGCCATGGAAGGACCGAGCCGCCATCGCCGAAGCCCCGAAGATTCTCGACTACCTCCAGGAGACCGTCGACGAGTTCGACCTCGGCAGGCTGATCCGACCGGGGCACAGCGTGCGGAAGGCCTCGTGGTCCAGTGTCGACGCACGCTGGACGATCGACGTCAGCACGCCCGACGGCGACACACAGTTCACGACGAACTGGATCTTCGCCGGCACCGGGTACTACCGCTACGACGAGGGTTACACCCCCCACTTCGAGGGGCGCGAGGACTTCGACGGCGACATCATCCACCCGCAGCACTGGCCCGAGAACTACGACTACGCGGGCAAGAAGGTCGTGGTGATCGGCAGCGGCGCGACGGCCATCACCCTGATCCCGTCGATGCTCAACCACACCGGCGCCGCCACGCACGTCACCATGCTGCAGCGCACGCCGACCTACATCGTCCCGTGGCCCAAGGTGGACAAGCTCGCACTGCGGCTCACTCGCTGGTTCGGGGAGCAGCGCGGATACGCGATGACGCGATTCAACAACATCTGGATCGATCGGAGCGTAGTCAAGTCGCTGCGCACATTCCCCCGTCTCGGTCGCGCGGTCATCCGCCGTATCAACAAGAAATCGTTGCCGACGGGGTACGACGTGGACACGCATTTCAACCCGCCGTACAACCCCTGGGACCAGCGTGTGTGTCTGTCGCCCGACGGCGACTTCTTCGACGCTCTGAGCAGTAACCGCGCGTCCATCGTGACCGACCGCATCGCTCGGTTCACCGAAACAGGGATCGCGCTCGAGTCCGGCAAGCACCTCGACGCAGACGTGATCGTCACGGCGACCGGCCTCAACGTGCGCATGCTCGGCGGCATCGACATCGACATCGACGGCGTCCCGACGGATCTGTCGCAGTCCGTCGTGTACCGGGGAACGCTGCTGTCGGGAATCCCCAATCTTGCCCTCGCGATCGGTTACACCACGTCGTCGTGGACCTTGAAGATCGGCATCCTGTGTCGCTACTTCACGAAGCTCGTGCAGCACATGGACGCCTTCGGCTACGACAGCGTGATCGTCGAATCCGACCCCGACATGGAGACCAGGCCCATCCTGGACCTCAGCTCCGGCTACGCCAAGCGGGCCTCCGCAACCCTGCCCAAGCAGGGCACCGGGATGTGGCAGATGCAGATGTCCTACCCGGCAGACGCCAAACTCCTGCGCGGGCCGCTGCTCGACGACGCCCTGCGATTCGGTTCGACCAAGGACGACACTGTGACCGGCACCGCGAAGGGGGCGGTCCGTGTCTAGCTTGCCCGAAGACCGGTTCGTCTCCCTGCCCGGCGGCACGCGACTGTGTTACCGGCTCGACGGCGCCCCGGACGCACCACCCGTGCTCCTCATCTCAGGGCTCGCGGAGGACCTGACAACCTGGTCGGACCGATTCTTGTCCGCACTCACCGCGACCGGCTTCGGCGTCATCCGGATGGACAACCGCGACTGCGGACGCTCCACGTATTCCCCGTCCCCGCCGCCGAACACGCTGCGCCAGCTACTCGCCCTGCCCCGCCACGACGCCTACACCCTCGCCGACATGGCCGACGACGCCGCGCAGCTGATCGAGCATCTCGGCGTCGGCCCGGTGCACCTCGTCGGCAGGTCCATGGGCGGCATGATCGCCCAGGTGGTGGCCGCCAGGTACCCGCACCTGGTCAGGACGCTCACCTCCCTGTATTCGACCACGGGGAGCAAGAAGGTCGGCCAGCCGACGCTGTTGAGCCTGGCCTTGGTCGCCGGCAGCCCGCCCCCGCGTGATCGAGTGGGCGCGGTCCGGGGGCACCTGCGGATCACCGCGCACATCGCCGGAACCGCGTACCCCATCGACGAAGTCGAAGAGGCCGCGCACGCCGGCACGACCTGGGACCGCACCGCTGGTGACGGTGCAGCTGGGACCGCGCGGCAGATCCAGGCCATCCAGGCCTCGGGCGACCGGACCGCCGAGCTCGCCCGGATCGAGGCTCCGACACTTGTCATCAACGGCGATCGGGACCCGCTCGTCGCACCGTCCGGAGGTACTGCCACCGCAGCGGCGATCGCCGGCGCACGACACATCGTCATCCCGGGTATGGGCCACCACTTGCCAGACGCACTCGCACTCCGGATCGCCGACCTCGTCGTCGGCCACATCGAACAGGTGCCGGCATGACCGAACAGGCTCCAGGCACGACCGCGGGAGCCGGCGGCCCGACCGCGGCGCCCGGTCTACAACGGGAACTGGGCGTCTCCCATATCGTCTTCATGGTGGTCGCGATGGCCGCGCCGTTGACGGTGTTCGCCGGGCTGATCCCGCTCATGCTGGGAACGGGCAACGGCATCGGAACGCCCGGCGACTTCGTATTCGTCGGTCTCGTGCTCGTGCTCTTCACGGTCGGGTACTCCGCGATGACTCCCCAGGTCCGCGACGTCGGCGCCTTCTACTCCTACGTGCAACGCGGCTTGGGCACGACGGTCGGTCTCGGCGCCGCGGCGCTGGCGCTGGTGACCTACTCCGTTCTCCTGGTCTCCGTTACCGGATATTTCGGCGCCGCCGCGGTGACCGTGATCGAGACCTTCTCCAGCGTCTCCGTTCCGTGGTGGATGCTCGCTGCCGCCGGGCTCGCGGCTGTCGGCTACCTGGGATATCTCGATGTCGAGGTCAGTGCTCGCGTTCTCGGCGTACTGCTCGTCGCGGAGATCGCGATCGTCGCCGTCATCGACCTCGCCATCGTGGTGCGCGGTGGGGCCGACGGACTCTCGGCGGAGCCGCTGTCCTGGGCCGCCTTCACCAGCGGCACCCCCGCCACCGGCATCATGTTCGCCGTCTTCGGCTTCGTCGGTTTCGAGGCGACCGCGGTTTTCCGGTCAGAGGCCAAGAACCCCGATCGCACCGTCCCGAGGGCGACCTACATCGCGGTCACCATCATCGCGGCCATCTATGCCTTGTCGTCCTGGGCCATGATCATGGGCGCCGGTGTCGACCGCGCCGGCGGTCTCGCCGCCGAGGATCCCCAGGGACTCGCCGCGGGGCTCGCAACACGGTACGTCTCGCAGGTCGCCCACGACGCCGTGCAAGTCCTGCTGGTGACGAGCTTCTTCGCCTGCTTGCTCACCGCCCACAACGTCGTCGCACGCTATCTGTTCGACCTGGGCCGCCAGCGGGCTCTCCCGATCCGGCTCGGGGCCGTGCATCCTGCGTACCGATCACCCCACGTCGCTTCACTCCTGACCTCGGCCGTGATCAGCGCGCTGGTCGCGATCACCGCGATCGTCGGGCTCGACCCCGTTACCCAGATCTACGCCTGGTTCGGGGGCACCGGAACGCTGGGGCTCATCGCCCTGCTGACACTGACCTCCGCCGCGATCGTCGTCCATTTCCGCCGGGACAGCTCGGCGAACGCATGGCGTGGCACCATCGCACCCGCCCTCGCCTTCGCGGCGCTCGGCTTCATACTCGTGCTCGTCATCGGCAACTTCGAGCTCCTCATCGGCTCTCGCGCCTTGGCGAACGTCTTTCTGGCCGTGCTGGCCACGGCGTTCCTCGGTGGCCTCGCCTGGGCGACAGCGCTACACCGACAGCAGCCGCGCTACGACTCGCTCACCTGACCTCCTGGGCGGCCGCCCCGACTCATCTCCCCCAGCAACGCCAGTGATGAAGGAACAGATGGAAACCACCACACCCACCGCGACGCAGGTCGCGGAGCAACTCCGGGTCACGATCGAGGACGACGCCACCCCTGTCGTCCGCCTGATCGGCCGGACCCTGCGCGATTCCGCCCGGCAGGGTCACGCCCCCGACGCATTCGAAGGTCGCTCCGGCAGCGTCGCGGTGCGGTCACACGCCACCCCGCAGGCGGCCACCGTGACCTTCGCCGCCGGTGCTGTGACCGTGACCGGTGGCGTCTTCGTTCCCACCGATGCCACCGTGGTGGTCGACCTCGAGGCACGATTCTCCAGCGTGGCGACGGAGGGCGACCGGGAACTCGCCGACGCGCTGCTGCGGGCTCTGGATGTCCCGCAGCCCGAGTGGCGCGCGGCGGCGGCTCACTTCTGGGAAACCACCCGGGGCGTGCGCGGCATCCCCGACGTCCTCGTCGCGGTCGCGGCCGGCCCGGACGGCCCGCAGGAGGCCCGATTCGGCGACGGCCCCAGCGTCTACCGGGTCGTCGGCACCCCCGACGTGCTGGCCGGAGTCTTCACCGGCAGCGATTCCCTGTTCACCGCCTTGGGACGTGGTCTGCGCGTCCAGGGCACCCTGGCTCAGCTGTCGGCTATGACCGCCGCATCGTGGAAGGCCCGTTTCGATGTCTGATCTCACCATCGCCGAGGCGACCTCGTCCCGCCCACCCGTCAAGGCGTTCCGCGTCGAGGCCACCAACCACGACGGCAGCTTCATGGGCAAGAACGTCACACCCGCGAAGTTCGCCTCCGGTCAGAACTCCGGATTCGCCTTCGCCGACGTCCTGTTCGCCATCGACATGGGTACCGACGTCGTGTTCGGGGATGCCTACCCGGAATGGCGCGGCAACCTCTACGACATCGCGCTGATCCCCGACATGAACACCCTCGTGGAATGGAAGCCCGGCGTCCACTCCGTGATCGGCGACTTCTGGCTCGCAGACGGCCGCCCGGTGCCGATCTGTCCGCGAAACCTCCTGCGCCGGCTGATCGAACGCCTCGCCACCCTGGGCTACACCGCCACCGTCGCGGTGGAGATCGAGACCACCCTGTTCGAGGAGTCCATCCAGGAGGCCAGGGCCCGCGGATACCGCGACCTGACCCCGCTCGGCGGCGAAACCGGCGCCACCTACAACCTTGCCAGGTCTTCGGACTGGATCGACTACATGGAGGCCGTCACCGACCGGCTCGACGAGCTCGGCATCACCTGGGAGGCATGGACCGACGAGGCCGCGCCGGGCCAGACCGAACTGAACATCGCGCCAGCCGACCCGCTGACGCTCACCGACTCCTGGGTGCGGGCGAAGCAGGTGATGCGCGAGATCGCCTGCAAGATGGGTCGGTCGGTCACCTTCATGGCCAAGCCGACCGCTGGATTCGGGCAGGGCGCGCACCTGAACGTCTCGCTGCAGCGTGACGGTGAGAATCAGTTCTATTCGCCGGACGGTCCGTCCGAGACCATGCTGCACGCGGTCGGCGGGCTGATGGCCACGATGGCGGGCAATACGCTGCTCGCGTTGCCGCAGATCACCTCGTACCGGCGTCTCGTCGACGTCTCCGGACCGCCGACAACGATCAGCTGGGGCGTGCACAACAAGACCGCGGCGCTGCGCGCTGTCGTCGGCCATCCCAAGTACTCCCGGCTCGAATATCGGGTTCCCGGCTCGGATGTCAATCCGTACTACGCGCTGGCCGGTGTCCTCGCCGGAATCGTGGCGGGCATCGAGCGGAAGATCCCGGCACCCCCACAGGTCGAGGACATGGCGTGGTGTCTTCCGGATGACTGTGGTGTCGAACGGATCCCCGATTCGATGACGAAGGCGATCACGGCGCTCGACGCCGACGAGATCCTCCGCGAGTACCTCGGAGACGAGTTCGTCGACTTCTGGACGGCATCCCGCAGGTGGGAGTGGATGCAGTTCCACACCACCGGTGGCGATCCCTACGCCGAACTGTCCGAGTGGGAGTCCCGGCGCTACTTCGAGTTCTCATGAGCCGAAAGCCGTTGGTCGGCATCACCGGCCGTCGCTTCCAGCTGAGTCTGCTGGCCGGCGCCGACCCCCGATACGGGAAGGCGTGCATGGATTCGTTCATGTCCGCCTTCGCGACCCGAATCGCGAAGGCGGGTGGGATACCCGTGCATCTGCCGTACGACGCCGATCCGCTCGACACGTGCGAGTGGCTGAGCGGGGTGGTCATCACGGGCGGGCAGGACGTGCACCCCGCCCGTTGGGGCGGCGACACGTCGGTCGTCCGCGACATCGACCCGCGAAGCGACACCAACGCGCACGATTCCGAGCGCGACGAATACGAGTTCGCGCTGGCCCGTGCCGCGATCGACCGCGGGGTCCCGCTCCTCGGGGTATGCCGAGGACTGCAGGTGCTCAACATCTCGCTCGGTGGCACCTTGATCGCGGACCTGGCGCCGGGACCGATCCCGCACCTGTCGGCGCAGAGCGCCCCCACCGACGGCGACGCCGAGCACGTGGTGACCTTCGAGCCCAGCTCGACCGCCGCCCGGATCTTCGGGCCGAGCGTGGTGACCAACTCGTGGCACCACCAGGCCATCGACCGGTGCGGAACGGGGCTGGTGGTGACCGGACGTACCCCCGAAGGGGTGATCGAAGCAGTGGAGGTGCCCGGCCGGCCGATCCTCGGCGTGCAGTGGCACCCCGAGTGGATGGAACGGGACGACCCGGCGATGGCCTGGATCGTCGAAGAATCGAGTAAACGGCAGGAGGCCCGGCGATGACAACCGAAACGGATGCGGTGGAGAACGCGCCGCTCCGCCGCACCGTCGCCCCCGACGAGATCGGGGCGATCCCCCGAGTTCGGACCGTTACCGGCCTGCTGGCCGCCGGTGCCGCGCATCACCCCGGTGTCGAACTGCTGCGCTTCGGCGACGAGTCCTGGACCTACCAGCGAGTCGACGCGGCCTCGTCGCGGCTGGCCAACCGGCTCATCGCGACCGACCACCTGGCGCCGGGCGACCGTGTCGCGATCATGTTGCCCAATGTGGTGGGCTGGCCCCTGACGTGGCTCGGAGTGCTCAAGGCAGGTGCCGTCGCCGTGCCGGTGAATTCTGCCTACCGCGCCGCCGATCTGCACTTCGTGCTGCGGGATTCGGGCGCCCGCGTGATCGTGACCGATGCCGATCATCTCCCGCTCGTGGGCGAAGTGATCGCCGGTGATCCGGCTCTCTCGCACGTCACAGCCATCGATATCGAGGACGCGAGAGACGCCGCGTTTCCCGCCACGGCCCCGGACGTCGCGGTCGGCCCGGAGACCCTCGCGAACCTTCAGTACACCTCGGGCACCACCGGATTTCCCAAGGCGTGCATGCTGACCCACGACTACTGGACCCGGATCGGGTGGGCCTGCGCCGCGGCCGTCGGGCTCGGCCCAGACGACGTCCTGCTGACCGCCCAGCCGTTCTCGTACATGGATCCGCAGTGGAACACTGTGCTGGCCCTCACGATCGGCGCCCCATTGGTGGTGTTGCCGCGCTTCTCCGCCTCGGGCTACATGGCCGAGGTCCGTCGGCACGGAGCTACCTTCTGCTACGTCCTCGGGTCCATGCCAACTCTGCTGTTCAAACAACCGCCCCACCCCGATGACCGGGACAATCGATTGCGCGCGGTGTTCTGTTCCGCGATCCCCGCGGCACTGCACCCGGACCTGGAACAGCGTTGGGGCGCGCCGTGGCGCGAGGTCTACGGCATGACGGAGAGCGGGATCGACCTGTTCAGTCCGTTCGAGGACACCGCGGCCGTGGGGAGCGGCGCCCTCGGGCATCCGGTGCCGACCAAACAGGTCAGGATCGTGGATGCGGACGGTGCCGAGGCGCCCGCCGGGATACCCGGCGAGCTGATCGTGTCCGGCGCGCCGATGATGCTCGGCTACTGGAACCGGCCCGAGGAGACCGCACAGACTCTGCGCGACGGCTGGCTGCACACCGGTGACCTGGCCGTCGCCGACGAGCGAGGCGAGCTGCGGCTGGTGGGACGACTCAAGGACATGGTGCGCCGGGGCGGCGAGAACGTAGCCGCCGTCGAGGTGGAGGCCGCGCTCGAACACGACGACACCGTGGTGTCGTCCGCGGTCGTCGCCGAGCCCGACGACGTGCTCGGCGAGGAGATCAAGGCCTTCGTGCAGCTCGCCGGCGGGATACCGGCGGATCGGGCGACGGCCGCGGCGATCATCGCCCGGGTCGCCGAGCGGCTCGCGAAGTTCAAGGTGCCGCGCTATGTCGAGTTCGTCGCGGACTTCCCGCGCACTCCGTCACAGCGGGTGTCGAAGCCCGCGCTCGTTGCCCGTGCCGCCGAGTCGCCCGGCGCGGTCTTCGACCTGCGCGGCCAGGCACATTCGATTGCCGACAGACAGGTGGAAGAGACGTGACCCGCGCGATCCTCGAGCCCCGGCCACCGCGCTCGCGAAGACATCACCCAGTTCGCCCGGCTGTACCAGCAGGGTCGCCTGCTGCTCGACGAGATGGTCACCGACGTCATCCGCTCGAGCAGATCAATGCGGGCTTCGAGGCGATGAAGTCCGGCGATGTGACCCGCATCGTCATCGCCATGCCAACCCGACCCGACACCGCGGAGACGACCCCATGACCATCACGACCATCACGCTCACCCAGCCACGCAGCTACATCGCGGGCGAGTGGGTCGACTGCGACATCCTCGATTCCTGGAACGTCGACCCGAACACCGGCGAGCCGGTGCACCGGATGGTCACCACCTCTGCCACCGACTTCGAGCGGGCGCTCCAGCTCGCGGAGCGCGTCTACGACGCGACGGACTTCACGAGCGAGGATTTCCGGATCGAGCGCGCCGAAGCGCTCGAACGGGCCGCGGACAAGATCGAGGAACGGATCGAGGAGATCGCCCGCGTCGACGCCCTCACCAGCGGCACGCCGATCCGGGCGACGCGCACGGTCGCGGCCTTCCTGCCGCACCGGCTGCGCGGCGCTGCCGCCGAGGCACGCAATCTTGCCCGTGTCGTCTCCCTCGAGGCGGGCGGCCGCGACGTCCGGCTTCACCGGATCCCATGGGGCCCAGCCGCGATCCTCACCCCGTGGAACGGGCCCAGCTTCATCCCCGCGGCAAAAGCAGCCAGCGCGATCGCCGCCGGCTGCCCGGTACTGCTCAAGCCCTCCGAGCACGCCCCCGCCAGCGCGCAGGTGATCGTCGAATGCTTCGTAGACGCCGGGCTGCCCGATGGTGCGCTACAACTCGTGCACGGGGCCGGCGAAATCGGCGCCGCGCTCACCGGCGACCGGCGGATCCAGGTGGTGTCGTTCACCGGCGGCCCAGGCGGCGGCCGGGCCATCGCCCGCGCCGCCGCCGAGGACTTCAAGGTTCTCCAGTTGGAGCTGGGCGGCAACAACCCCGTGCTCGTCCTCGACGACGCTGACATCGATGTGGCTGCCGACGGGATCCTCACCGGCATGACGAACCTCAACGGGCAATGGTGCGAGGGCCCGGGGAAGGTGCTGGCACCGCATCGGCTGGTACAGCCGATCCGCGACGCCCTGGCCGAGCGGATCGCGAACCTGCGGATCGGCCACTCGCTCGACGAGAGCACCGACATCGGTCCGATCTCCAACGAGCCGCACTACCGGACACTGCTGCAGCGAATCGAGGGCTTGCGCGAGTTGGGCGCCGACATCGACCAGCCCGGCGAGCTACCCGGCCTCGCAGGGTTCTTCCTTTCCCCCACGATCGCCACCGGCTCCGATCCCGATCGCACGACGGCCGAGCTGTTCGGCCCGGTGATCTCCCTGCACGGGGTCGACTCGGATATCGACGCGCTGCGCACCGCCAACGCGCACCCGTCGGGCCTGGACGCCTACGTCTTCGGCACCGACACCGACCGCGCGATCGCCATCGGCGCGCGCGTCAAGTCCGGCGAGGTACGAGTCAACGGCGCGAAGGTGCTCGACCTCGGCGACGACTCCGCGCAGAGCTTCTGGGGGCCGTCGGGCATCGGCGGGCACGGACCCGCGGAGTCGGTGCGGGTGTTCTGCGGTGACCGGGTGGTCGGGGTCGACTCGCCAGACCTACCGATGTGACCCTCGTGGTGGTCGTCCTCAGCCGCGCAGCTGCACGAGCATGAGGGCGGCCACCACGCTCGCGGCGTTCTCGGCGAGCGGCACGGGTAGGAGCTGGTCGGCCCGGGCCAGTCGTCGCTCGACGGTGTTGCGGTGCGTGTACAGCCGTTCCGCTGTAGCAGATCCGTTGAACCGTTCCCGGACGTAGGTGAGCACGGTATCCCGCAGCGCGGCATCAGCGGTGGCGAGGTCACCAAGGGTGTCGGCGACGAACTGATCCGCCTGTGCCATGTCGGCACTGAGGACCGAGACCAGAGCGATGTCCTCGTACCGCACCACCCCTCGTGCGGAGCCGACCCGCGCGAGCACTCGCTGGGCGGTCGCGGCATCGACGTGACTTCGGCGGAATCCCTCGAGGTCCTTACCCGGGCGCCCGAAAGCCACGCGGATCCCGCGCCGGTCGGCCATGGCTGCTTGCATCTCTTCGGCCGACGGGACAGCGCTCACAGCCAGCCACACCCACAGCGCGGTAACGCTCGCGTTCAGTGTGAGCCTGCGCGACGCGCCGCACGCTCGCATCACCGCTTCCGCAGCGCCGTCGAGCCCTGCCGCGTCGTCTACCGAGTCGCTCCAAATTATCGCCGCGACGTGGCTGCCCGTCAGGGCGTACCCGAGCCGCGACTCCGCGCGAGCACGACTGATCGGTGCCCCCTCGAGCAGCAACTGGACCGTGGAGTGATGCTCGGCGCCGGCACCCCGGGCCAGTTCCGCTCGTTCTCTTGCGACGTACGCGTCCAGCGATGCGATGGAGTCGTCGATGAACGTCGACATCGACCGCTCAGACACCTTCATCAAGTCACGAAGCTCATCGAGGTCGCTGGTCACGGCGAAACACTCGTCGACCCATGCCGACCACCCACTGTGCTGCGCGCCCCGCCACGCGCCGAGATCGTGCAGGTCCAGCCCACGCCGCACCAGATCACGGGCGAACTGCAGAATATCCGGGTCGACGCTGGGCGCCACCCGAGCGCCCGGATCCTGCAGGTTGGCCGATAGCCAGTGCAGCAGGTTGGTTCTGTTCATTCGCCGATCGGCGGCGACGAGCTGCGGGTCCTCGAGCACCGCACGGTATTCGGCGGCCTCATGTGAGGCCGCGGTCAGCTCGTCGAGGGCTGTCTCCGAGGACGCGAGCAGGCGTTCCGCGACATCACGGATCAACGCCGCGGTGCGTCGACTGGGACGAGGCCAGGAGTCCACCGTCGCACTGTAACGCCACGGGCCGTCTTCCCTCTGCTGGATTCGAACCTGCGGCAGTTGTTCGAAGTCGTCCCGCGACATTCCTGCACCCTCTCTGCGACCTCTTCCACATATCGACTCGCGCGCCGTCCAGAGCGTCTCGGGGACGGTTCCCGCCCCGCCCGGCGATCATCGACGGGGCGGTACGCATCGTGACGGCGCACCTCGGCACCTACGCCTCAGCCCGCCAGGTCTCCGAGGACGGCCTTCGCCGCACGTTCGCCCGACGCGGCCGCGTCGGCCAGCGAAGGCATGTCGAGTGCGTAGTCACCCGCAAACCACAACGGGCCCAGCGGCTGCTGCAGGGTCGCAAGGCTCTTCTTCTGCCCCGGCCCCCAGTAGGGGACGACCCGGTGATGGCGCCGGACAATCGGGGTACCGAGTTTGCCGTCGAGCTCGGGGTAGATCGACAGCAGGTCGCGGCTGAAGCGGTCGGCGATGTCGTCATCGCTGAGCTCGAACAGCGCGTCTGCCTTGCTGCCGCCCGCGAAACACGCGAGTGCGCCACCGGGGTTCCGCGGCCCCGAACCTCGCTGCGCCGCAGAGTGATTGAACACTGCCTGAAACTCGAGCAGCGGGGTCGATACACCGTAGTAGTCGTCCCATCGCGACGGGCCCTCCTCTTCGGTGAAGTACCCGACGACCACGTAGCGACCGTATCCGATGGCACCCAATGCCGCCCGATAGTCCTCGGGCAGGCCGGACACGATCCGTGCCGCGATGTCGGCCGGTACCGCGATGATCACGCGCTTGGCGTGAATCTGTGCCGCGCCTTCCGCGTCGGTGTAGCGCACGAGGACCTCGTCGCCCTTCCGCTCCACGGAGTCCACCGAGGCGCCGAGCCGCAATCGGTCACCCAGGCCCTCGGCGAGAATATCGGTCAGCGTCTGATTACCGCCTTCCGGGAGGGAGAAATTGGGAACCTTGCCTGGATCAGCGAGTGCGACGCTCATGGAGATGACGAATTGCGGGGCCGCGGTCTCGTCCGGGTCGCATCCCATCCACTGCCCGGTCCATGAGTTAACCATCGCATGCGCGACCGGCGACTTCACGCCCTCGAGAACGTAAGCCGCCGACTTCTTGTCCAGCGCCGATCGGATGCGGTTGTAGAACGATCGGCCCTCGAATCGCGGGTCGAGACCCACTGCGGCCGAGACGATCCGGGCACCCACTTTCGCAAGAGCAACGCGGTCGGCGAACGTCATTCGCGTCCGGAACATCAGCGCGATCGGGTTGGCCGTATCCACCATTCTGCCGTTGAGCAGAAGTCCTACCTTCTTCCCGGCGAGCGTTCCGCGATGGATTCGATGCTTGTCGAGCTCGTCGATCAGCGCGCCTGTTCCCTCGGTGAACTGCGTGCCCACATTGACCCAGTACTCACCCCTTCGCACAGACTCGACACGACCGCCGGCGCGATCGGACGCCTCGAGAACGACCACGTCCGCTCCGTCGGACAACGTTGTGCCCGACATCAATCCGGCGATCCCCGCGCCGACAACGACGACATCGCGGCGCTCCTCGCGCACCATCCCGTGGGCCATCACAAATCAACTCCTCACTAACTCGAATTAGACTCGAGTTCTAATAATTTCGGGACCGGGCGGCCGTTGTCAAACCAGAGGACAGAGGTTTCCGGCGAGCATTCCGACTCGAAGACGCGTGACCCTCCGCCGGCCGAATTCCTTGGATCCCGGCCGGATTCGATCAAGCCCGAACCGCTTCGAGCAGCCCGGGGCAGGAAGAATTCACAACCCTCGACTGCGAAGGATCGACACTTTCCAGGTAGCAGGCAGACTCGAACAAGTCGGTCGGCGCCACCGCTCCAGGCACCTGCAATCAACGTGAGCGACCGAGGCTTGCCAGCACCCGAACACCGCCTGGAATGACAGTTGAGGCGCCGAAATCCCGAAGTGCTTGTCCCATCGCTGCGGCCCGACCTCGTCGGTGAAGGAGCCGACCACGAGCGGACGATCGTGGCAGCCGGCTCCGAGCGATGCTCTTGCCCGCGAGGGAACCATTCGATGTCGTGCCGGTCGAGGGCGTCGATCAACATGCCGGTGCCCTCGGTGAACTGGGTCCCGACATTGATCCAGCAGTTGCCCTGGCGGACGGTTTCGACGCGTCCGCCTGTGCGATCGGTGGACTCGAGCACCACCACCCCAACCTCGGACGCGAGGGTGGTCGCGGCCATCAACCGGCCATCTCGGCACCGATGACAACCACCTCGGCGGCTTCTACGTGCGCATGATGCGTTGCCATGTCGGCTCCCGCCTCTGAGTTGCTCGAAGAAGTGCGGCGACTACGCGGCGACGACTGCATCGTTCGCCTCCGCAGAGGCGGCTACGCGTTTGTTGTAGGCATCGAATGCCCGATAGGCACGGAAGTACACGAACATCTGCAAACCCCAGGATGACAGGGCAAGAACATAGAAGAGCGTGTGCTTGGGGTCGTCCCCGGGGATCTCGACGAAATCGTAGGACGCCGCGACCAGAAATCCGCACGCAGCGGCAGCGGCCGTCCACGTGGCGTGCCCACGCTCGCCGATCTGCCACAGCCTGGCAACGAAGTAGATCATGAACATTGTGGTGAGCACATTGACCACGACGAAGAAGATCTTGGCCGGCAGCCCGATAGTGTCCTGATACCCGACCAGAAGAAGGCCCGCGATACCCGCGAGGACGAACACCCCGATGTCCACCGTCACCGACGGCCTATACCGGTGAGTGACCTTCATCAACCCGAGCACCAGAATCAGTGTGATACCGACCGACCGGGAGAACGCGTCCAAAAAGGCTGCAGCGCTGTACATAGGGCTGTCGTGCCCGGCCTTCAGCAGGCCGTAGATCAGGAAGTTCGTTCCCGATGTCGCCACGATGATCCACTCGATTCCGAGCAGATAGTTCTTGTAGTCCCGAATGAACTTGAGGCCGTAGATGAAACCGACTGAGATCATCCAGATGTCCGCGACCGCGAAAAGCAGTTCCCTGATAGACATGGTCTTCTCCTTGAAGAGTGACACGCCGTCGGAGGCAATGGGCGGTCCGTCGGAGGTCAGAGGGGCCCGGTGATGTGGCAGAGTGATCGTCCCGCCCGGACAGGCGATCCACAGGCTCGATGTCGGGCCGCCGAGGGTGTGCTCGAGAAGTCCGACGTGGGCCCCAGGGGTGTGAGGGCCGCCATAACCGTACCCCAAGTGGGTCATGTGATCAAGGCAAATGAACAACTAGCGAAATCCCGCACCTGCCGACCGTCCGGCGGCGGACCCGGCAGGTAGTCGATACCAGGGCGGAAACATCCCCCCCACCAGGTTTCCGACGCCGGCTCGGCAATGCGGGCCGCCGTCGAGTTGTATATAGTCAGATGATCAAGTCTATGAGACCGACCAGACGGCACCGCATCGTTCAGCGCCCGCGCCCACACGATTCCCACCGCCGTCCACAGCGTGACTTGATCAAACGTTCAGATGGCGTCAAGGAGTTCCAGATGGGCCGCATTCCCGCCGCTGAGCGTCGCGCCGAGCTGGTGGCGGCGGCAGTGCGCGTCATCGCCGTCCACGGAGTCGACGGGGCCACCACGCGCCGCATCGCCGAGCAAGCACACGCCCCACTGGCAACGCTGCACTACTGCTTCGCCACCAAGGAGGCACTCTTCGCGGCAGTCTTGGACCATCTCGCCGTCGAGTACCGCACAGTGCTGACCCGCACCGACATCCACGGTGATGTACAGAAGACCGCCCGAGGATTGTTGCGCGCGGTCCTGCAGTGGTATCTGGAGAACCCCGACTTGGGGTCGAGTATCCTCGATTTGGTCAGTTGGGGTCACCGCGAAGGCGGGCAGGCCCGGATTCTGTACTCCGCGACATTCACGACCATGCGCTCAATTTTCGAGCCGTTCACCGCCGATTCGGTCACACCGGATACTGTCGATCGGCTGATCTTCGTGGTGTTCGCATTGTCGGACGGCTTCGGTCTGAACGCGCTGACGTCAACCGACCCTGCCGCTGCTCGGGCTCAACTGGAGTCGACCGTCGGAATGCTCGACGCGTGGATGGAGGTCCACCTCGGCGAACCAGAAGCCCCAACAGCCAGTTCGGCGGATAGCGAGCCCGAATCGCCCATGCGGTCGTTGGTGTCCTGGGTTCGCCGGGACTGACGCCGAGTAGCCCGGAGCGAACCCTCTCCGGCGGCTCACACAAGCGTCGCTCCCGACCGACATCGCGAGCGCCGGATCACGAGATCTCCTACAGGTGAACCGAATTCCGGCCGTGTCCCGGTATCGCCACCGCCGAACTCGTCGCCCTGGACACCGTCGCCTTCCGGTCATTGCTGTTATGCAGCGTTCGATAGCCGTTGTAGTAGACAACCATCTGCGAGGACCAGGTGAGCATAGCCAACGTGTAGAAGATCGTATGGTGCTCATCGTCTCCGGGAATAGCAGCGAAGTCGTAGATACCGGCTACGGCGGCGGCAGCAGCGGTGACGACCATGACGGCCGTGGAATGGCCGCGCTCGCCGATTTCCCACAGCCGCCATGCGAAGTACAGCAGGAACAGTGTGGTCAGTGCATTCATCACGACGTAGAAGATGGCCGCCGCCAACCCGAGGTCGTCCGCGAAGGCGGACATGACCAGGCCACCGACGATCGCGAGCCCGAAGACGCCGATATCGACGGCAATCGAAGGCTTGAAATCGTGGGTGACCTTCAGCAAGCCGAGGACGAGGATGACGGTGATTCCGACCGACCGGGAGAACGCGTCGAAGAAGAAAGCGAGGTGATACATCGGGCTGGTTTCGTCGGCGCCGACCAGCGCGTAGACCAGGAAGTTGGTCCCCGAGGACGCCACAATGATCCACTCGAGGCCGAGCAGGTAATTCTTATAGTTGTTGATGAATTTCCAGCCGAAGGTGAACCCCGCTACGATCATCGAGAGATCGGCGAGTGCGTACAGTGCAATTTTGAGGTCCATGACAAATTCTTCCTTCAGACCCTATCTCCGACACGGCTGCGAAGCCGCTAGCTCGAAACTTCGTAGATCTCCTCACGCGGAGTGCCGACACGCTCGAGGGCTTGATAGACCCGCTCCGGATCGGCCCATTCCTCGGGAGCGAAGACCCCCGCCCGGGTTCCGTGCGGTTCGTCCAGCGCTACCAACATGAACGCTGCGCACGAGGTTCCCGTCGCGGCGGCCATGTTGGCGAGAAAATAGGTCCCGGGCCCAGTCACCGGGGTCCGGCGGCTGACCACCGCGGGGAGACCGTTTCGAAGACCGGTCACTTCGACCTTCAAGCCGGTTCTATGCGGAAAGGTATGCCCCACGGCAGCCAGCGCGATGAATTTGACCACCTGGGTCCACGTCGCCTCGCCACTGCGGACCACGGACCGCAATCCGGAAAAGACGTGACGAAAGCCCTTGATGCTGCCGCCCTTGTTCGTCATGAGAGCCTCCAGGAAGTCGATTGCTTCCTTCATGGACATGCGACCCTTCTGTACGGCCAGACCGACGCCGCGAATCACGCCGTTGTAAGGAGCGGGATCCAGTCCGCCGAAGCAACGAATATTCTTGGCGTCCGGGTACTGCCGCGGCAACGTGACCGGCTCTGGATGAGCGGTCTCGTGCATCATCGTCAGACCGAGCCCACCGCCCATTTCCGTCCAGCGGGTTTCCACCCACGACTGATGCAGCGCGGGACCGCCATTCTCCCAGGTCATACACGGGCCGGCGGCGACTCGCAGCATATGGTCGAGAACCGCTCGGCCGACGGCCCCACGCTCGTCGCCGACCACCCAGTACATGTCGATGTCGGAGACCGTGTCCAGTTCGGCGGCGGCGTCGGCGGCCAGGATGTTGGTGAAGCCTGGCGAGGCACCGCAGCCGATGTACATCGGCACCCCGGCCTCGCGGGCAGCCTCACGTAGCGACATGGCGTGCAGAGTGCTCTCGATGTCGTCGCCGAAATCGAGATAGGGCACCTTCGCCGCCAGGCACGCCTCCATCACCGGGCCCGCGGTTCGGGTGTACGGACCCGCGCCGAGCACCACGAGCGCAGCACCCTGGACGGCGGTGTCCAGCTGTTCGCGGTCGAACAGGTCGAGCCGGGCGGCGGTCGCGCGACCGGGAGGCAGTTGATGCACCAGCGACGCGAGCAGTTCGGGGCGAATGTCGTACAGGGCGAGTTCCCAGTCCCCGCCCGCGATGGCGAAACGTTCGATGGCGAGGCGGCACATCTCGCCCGCGGCCCCGATGAAGACAATTCTCTTGGTGCCCATGGGCGTACTCCTGCGTGGTGTCATGGGTCGCGCCTGGCGCCCCGGCAAGACTCGTAGTCGATTCGAGTTCGACTTCAACATAGCGCCGGGATGAACACCTGCAGTCTCCGGAATGAAAAACCCAGGTAAATTCCATGTATCCCTGACCCAGCTGTGCTCACGGACCAGTCGCCGTTCCAGTCGGTCGCGTAGGCAGCGCTCACTTCCGCACTCGGCCCGGCCCGCGAAACCGGCATCGGTCAATAGCCCGAAGGTGCGCTGGCCCGGCCATGCCGCACAACGCACGCAGGAGTCGCGCCGACCCTGCGCGCGTCAACGAAAGCGCTATCGCGCCCGGTATCCGTAGGCCGACATCTTTTCGAACTCGACGAGCAGGTCGCCGCCGTCCACCGAGGCGACCGACGGAATAGCGATTCGGTGGATCACGCCCCCGATCGGCGTCGTGATCGCGGCTTCCATCTTCATCGGCTCGATGATGCCGATCCGGCCGCCGGCCTCGACCCGGGTCGCCCACCGCCGCCGTCACAGTGACGACGCCGGAGAACGGCGTCGCGGCTACGTGTTTCGGGTTGTCGGCCTGCGCCTTCTCCGAGGTCGCCATCGCGATGTCCAGGCTGCGATCCCGAACCACCACGGGCCGGAGCTGGCCGTTGATCACGCACAGCATGGTGCGCATACCGCGCTCGTCGGGCTCGCTGATGGCTTCGAGCCCGATGATCAACTCGACGCCTCGCTCCAGCCGGACGCGGCGTTCCTCACCGTGTCGCAGCCCGTAGAAGAGTGGTTAGTCGACAGCGAGGTCGCGTCGCCGTACGCGGCCCGGTGCTCGACGAATTCCCGGGTGGGGCCGGGGAACAGGAGCCGGTTGAGAGTCTGCTGCCGCAGCGCATGGTCGTCGCCGGCGAGGGCAGCGAGGTCATTCGTCGACAGCTCGACCTCGCCGACGGCCGGTGCCCGGCCCGCGAGCGCCCGGCTCCGCAGCGGTTCCGGCCAGCCGCCGACCGGATCGCCGAGGTAGCCGCGCAGAAATCCGATCACCGACTCGGCAGATCCTGGCGGCCGGGGTCCGCGGCGAACTCCTCGGCACCGATACCTGAACCCACCAGGGCCAGCGCCAGATCGCCCACCGCATTCGAGGACGGCCTGACCTTGACCAGCCGTCCGAGCATCCGGTCCGCCGCCGCGTACGCGGCCTCGACCTGCTCGAACCGATCGTCGAGACCGAGCGCGACAGCCTGCTGCCGGAGGTTGGAGAGCTGCCCGCCGGGGATCTCGTGGGTGTACACCCGTCCGGTCTGCGACGGCAGGCCGGTCTCGAATGCCTGGTAGGTGGTGCGCACCGCCTCCCAGTACGGTTCCAGATCGCAGACTGCCGCGAGGTCGAGCCCGGTGTCGCGTTCCGTGTGGGCGGTGAGCGCGACGATCGAGGCCAGCGAGGGCTGGCTCGCGGTGCCCGCGAGCGGCGACGAGGCACCGTCGACCGCGTCCGCACCGGCATGGACCGCCGCCAGGCCTGCCGCACACGCTGACGGGCAAGCGTCTCGAGGTTCCGGTCAAACGGGTGTTGCAAAGAGCGACGCCGACCACCGTCGCCTCTCTCGGCGACTCGTCGGTCCTGGTTCAGTTCGTCGCCATCGCCGCCGCGCGTCATCGCACTCGAACGAGCGTGCACTGATCCAGAATTCGTGTCGGTGACTGTCCTCGCGAAGCCGGTTCATGGCGCAGTCGCGGCACGAGTGCTACCGAGTCGAGCCGGAAGCCGACACCGCGTACCCGCCTCCACCGTCGCTGGAGGCGACCCGTACGGAAAGTTGTGATGCCTGCCCGGCGGCAACAACCGGCACACCGGGATTTCGATGCGGCCGATGGTCTTCCACCACCCGACCGGGTGGTGGAAACCAGCCCGAGCCCGCGCCCGGAATTCGAACAGGGCAGGCGGCGACGCGGATCTGGGCGCCGGGGTCAGACGGCCGCGTAGCTGTGCAGCGGGAGGGTCGCCGCCCACTGCCTGGCCAGGTCCTTGGGCTTGATCTCGGTCGAGGCATCGTGGCGAGCGTGTTCGCCGACCTGCACGGCGCCGCACTCGGCCAGCTTCTCGGCGGCGATCTCGCCACCCCGATTGAAGGTGTCACCGTAGACGCTGTCGCCGAGGCCGAAGACCGCGAAGCGCAGACCGGTCAGATCGGGACGGGTGGTATCGAGGGTGTCGAAGAACGGTTCGGCGCCGGTGGGCAGATCGCCGTCACCGTAGGTCGAGCAGACGACGATGTGGAAGTCCGCCGGGTCCAGATCGCCGGGGTCGAAGTCGGTCATGTCATAGACCGAGACCTCATGGCTCGCCAGCTCGTCGGCCAGGCAGTCCGCCACCGATTCGGACGTGCCCAGCTCCGATCCGAAGAGGATGACCACGCGCACCAGAAGACCTCACTCTCCCATTAGGTTATCTATGCCTAACCTAACATTTTATCCGGCAGTGTGGGTCACCCTGGCAGACCGACGAGGTCGGCCATCAGCGCCGCCTGGTGGTCGAAGTAGTCGGAGACCGCCGTGACGGTCTGATCCAGCCGGCCGAACACCTCGAAGCCGACGAGGCCGAACAACTGCGTCCACCCGGCGAAGATCAGGGCGAGCCGGTTCTCGTCCAGATCTCCCGGCTGCTCGTCGATGAGGCGGCGCAGGTCGGCGCGCAGCGGCTCGGTCATCGGAGTGGACACGGGACCCGGTCCGAGATCAGCGTCGACGACGATGCGCACCAGCAACAGCACGACCGCGGAGGCCGGGGTGACAGTGTCCGCCGGCGCGCTGTACCCCGGAACCGGTGTGCCATAGAGCAGTCCGTATTCGGCGGGGTGCGCCAGCGCCCACGCACGCACACCGCGCCAGACCGCATACCAGCGACCACGACCATCGGCCCGATCCACCGCCGCCTCGGCGGCAACCGCGGCTTCGGCCAGCGACTCGTAGGCCTCCAGAATCAGCGCGGTCAGCAGCGCGTCCCGGTTCGGAAAGTACCGGTAGAGCGCAGACGCCACGATGTCCAGCTCCCGGGCGACCGCACGCAACGACAGATCCGCCCCCTGGGTGGCGAGGTGACGACGCGCAACCCGCTTGATCTCCTCGGTCATTTCCTCGCGCACCCGCGAACGCAGTGATCTGGCTGTCATGGAACCAGTGTCGCACAGGCCGAGAACACCGAGTCGATTCGAGAACACCGTTCTTGACGCGTCTCGAGCCTTCCGAGTACGGTGAACTGGAACAGAAACACTGTTCTCTCATCTCCGAGAAGGAGCAGCCATGTCGCTGCATGTCGTCGTCGGCGCGGGTCCGGTCGGCACCGCGACCGCGCACTTGCTGGCCGACGCGGGACACGACGTCCGAGTGGTCACCCGCCGTGGCGGCGGCCCGACGCACCCGTCGATCGAGCTGATCGCCGCCGACGCCAACGATGCCGCCGCCCTGACCCGCCTCACCGAAGGCGCTGCGGCGCTCTACAGCTGCGCCGGCCCCACCTACCACCGCTGGCCGCAGGAATGGCCGCCGCTGAGCGCCGCACTGCGCGCCGCCGCACAGCAGACCGGCGCGGTCCTGGCGACCACCGGAAACCTCTACGGCTACGGCCTCGTCGACGGACCGATGACCGAGCAGACTCCGCTCCGCCCCAACACCGTGAAAGGCCGTGTCCGAGCGCAGATCTGGCTGGACGCGCTCGCCGACCACGAGGCCGGGCGACTGCGCACCGTCGAAGTACGCGGGTCGGACTACCTGGGTGCGGCCGTGGTGTCGTCGTTCACCGTGCTGGTCCTGCCCCGGATCCTGGCCGGGCGCCGAGCCTCGATCACCGCGGATCTCGACGCCCCACACAGCTGGACTTACGTCGGCGACGTCGCTCGCACGCTGGTGACCGTCGCGTCCGACGAATCCGCGTGGGGCAGACCATGGCACGTCCCGACCCCACCGCCGATGTCGGTGCGCGCACTCGCCGAGCGCCTGGCGGAACTGGCAGGCACCGCACCCGCCCGGGTGAGCACCCTGCCGGGCGCCGCCCTGCGGCTGGCGGGCCTGTTCGATCCCGCCGCACGCGCGATGATCGAGATGCGCTACCAGACGGACCGCCCGTTCGTCATGGACTCCTCCGCGGCCACGTCCGCGTTCGGCCTCACACCGACCCCGACCGACGTGGCGCTGCGCGAAATGATCTCGGCCGCCCGGGAACACACGACCGCATCGGCATGACCCGATCACTCACCACCATCGGGTCATGCCGATGGTGGTGGCACTCTCGTTCAGTGGCGGCATCCCGTCGCCAGCGATTCGAGCGGCACCGCCTCGGCCATGGCCAGGTATCCGGCGGAGTTCGGGTCGAGATTGTCGGCGCCGGCGTCCAGCCGGGTTCTGCGAATGTGCACAGTCGTCGACGCCGAAAGGCGCTGCGCCACCCCAGGATGACTGCGACGCGGCTCTGCTGTGGCTACACCGCAAAGCGAACCACCTCGGGATCAATCCACCGGATCGGCGCGGGCAGAGCAAACGCCGGGGCGGGCTCAATGCCGGGGCGTACAGCACGCGGTCGACACGGTCATCGGATTTCGAGTGGGCCCAACTCTCCTACTCAGCCCCTGGTAGCCAATGGGAACAGCCTCGTCAGATACCGAGCCCGCTACGGAGAGTGGGCCACGAGTCGTGTAGCGCCTGCTGCCAATACGGCCAGGAATGGGTGCCGAACACCGTGTACCGCACAGTGGGTCGCAGGCCCGCGCCCCGCATCAATCCTTCGACGGTCCGGGTACAGGCGTGCGCGCCTTCCTCCAGGCTGATAGCCCCAGCGAGGTCGAGCGGGTAGGAGAAGCTGGGATCGAAGTCGACATCGGCCGGCCCCCGCGAGCCGCTCCCGACAGACATGTACAACGCGGTGTTGCGCAGAGCGCCCAGGTGTTTGGTGGGATCGTGGGCAGCCCAACCGGGCGCCAGCGAGCCGCCCCACATCTTGTCCGGGTTCCCCCCACGGTGGTGCACCGCAGCACGGACCATGGGCTGACCGACACCACCCGTGAGCAGACAACCACTGAAGACACCGACCGCCCGGTAGAGGCCAGGGTTACGGAAGGCAAGTGTGGCCGCGGCCTGCCCGCCCATCGACAGCCCCGCGACCGCGTTCACACCGTTCCCGGCGAGCTCCCGATTCAGCAAGGGCGGCAGTTCGTGAGTCAGGAACTGCTCCCAGCGGATGTGACCGAGCGCGTCGTCGTCTTCGAGCCAATCGGTGTAGAACGTGCCACCACCGCCGATCGGCATCACCACGTTGACATTCTTGTCCGCGAAGAAGGCAAGCGCATCGGTGCGCATCGTCCAGGTGCTCTGCGCCTGATCATCACGCGCACCCGTGCCATCGAGCAGATACAGTGTGGGACGCGGTGCGGACCCCCGCGGACGCAGCACGTCCAGGCCGACCACACGTCCCATCGCCGGCGAAGAGACATAGAGCTGCTCCCAGGTATCGTTGCGCGCGACGCGATGATCGATCGTCGCAGTGGCAGCATGCGCCGGGCCCGGCGCCAGTAGCGAGGCGACGATGCCGAGAGCCGCTATCGCGCCGAGGATCCGGCGGTGCATCGTGGCGAACCGAGAAGGTGATGCCGTCATCAGATCCTCCTGGGCCCGGACGGTCGCCGGATCCGACAGGGTTACCGTTTCTGTCCCGAATCCTGTTACCCCACAAGGGATTTACACCCAACGACCGCGTGCTCAGCACGTTGACCAGGTGCGGTTGGCTTCTGCCACTGGTTCGAATGAGAAGGGTGCCCTGCAGTTCGAAAGCCGCGACCTCGCCCCGCAGTCGCGAGATTCTGCGGTCCGTTCGCGATGTGGTCCCCGATGCGCGGGTTCTCGGTGAGGTCGCGCGATTCGACTCGCTGTTGCAGAGCCTGGCGAACCGGTTGCCCTACGTCGCCTTCCTGTTGATCGCGCTGAGTGGGTTGTTCCTGGGCATCCTCACCCGCTCGGTGGTCATCCCGATCAAGAACGCGGTCATCGGTGTGCTGTCGTTGGGCGCCACTCTCGGCATCCTCGTTGTCGTGTTCCAGCACACCGCGATCGGCGGTTCACCCGCTCTGGAAGTGACCGCGCTGGTCATCGTCGCGGTGCTGGCCTACGGCCTGTCGACCGACTACGCCTCGTTCCTGTTCCACCGCATGACCGAGGCCCGCCAGGCCGGGGCGTCGCCACGCGAGTCGGTCGATACGGGCCTCGCGAGCACCGCGCCGGTCGTGACGTCGGCGGCGTTGCTACTGGTCATTCCGTTGGGTGCACTGCTCGCGTCACGACTCACCCCGGTGCAGATGCTGGGCGCCGGTGCGGCACTGGCCGTCGTGCTCGACGCGACCCTGGTCAGGGTTCTGCTCGTGCCGTCGTTGATGGGCTTGCTCGGCCGTCACAACTGGTGGCCTTCGGCTCTGCACCGAGACGAGGACCTGCCCGCGGCCGGGACGAAGGCCACAGTGCCGCAGCGCTGACGGCGACGGCCCGCGGGCAGCATCCCGCGGGCCGTCACCGCTGGAGCGCGAAACTCAGATCGGGTCGGTGTTCAGGCGGTTCTCAGCCGACGCCGCCGTTTCGCGAACGAAGCCGGCGAACCGTACCGGATCGGCCAGTGGCAGATAGTGCCCGGCTCGGGGAACCACGCTCAGCCGTCCGCTGTGGCAGGCCCGGACGAAGCGGCGTTCGTGGATCCGCAGGTGATCATGGCGGCCGTTGATCAGCCACACGGGACCCGGGTACGAGGCCAGCGCCCCGAGCACATCGAATCGGCTGAGCTCGGCGACTACGTCCGGGATCACCTCGGTGGCGATGCCCCCGCCGTTCACAGCGGCCGCCACCGGTCCCGGCAGCATCGCGTCGAACAGGCGCGCACTCGCCCGCCGGCCGCCATCGGACTGCAGCGACAGCACCCGATGCATGATGGAAAAGGGCAGCATCAGCGTTCGACTCGGCACACAGGTCGAGCCGGCGACGACCAGGCCGACCACTGCGCCGGGAGCCTCGGCGGCCGCCGCGACACCGACGTATCCCCCCAGAGAATGCCCGACGACCAAGGCCCGGCCACCGACGGAATCAATGGCGGTGCGCACTGTTTCGGCAGCGGCGGCGAGGGTGAACTTCTCGCCGTGACGGCGACCGTGTCCCGGCAGGTCGACCGCGATCACCGGATGACCGTCGGCGACACGATCGGCGACCATCGTCCAGGCCGCGCCGCTGAGCCTGATTCCGTGGATGAGAACCACCGGCAGACGATCCGACATCGCAAACCCCTCCTCGCAAAAAGCAACGCAACGTTGCGTTGTAATGAGGCTAGCGCGGGCAGAATTGCAACGCAACGTTGCGTTGTATCATTGCGGCGTGTCCGCCACCGACTCACCCACCGCAGGCCCGCGTAAAGCGGAGGTCATCTACCTCGCCGCCCTCGAGCTCCTCGCCGAGGCCGGGTACGACGACATGACGATGGAGGCGGTCGCCCACCGATCCGGGGTCAACAAGACCACGCTGTACCGGTGGTGGCCGTCCAAGGACGCCCTGGTGGCGGCGGCGCTGACGGTCGCAGCGCCGCTGCGGATCTCCATTCCCGACACCGGAACGTTCCGCGGCGATCTAGCCGCGCTCGGACGCGAGATCGCCCGACTGCTGACCGCCGAGGACACCGCGGCCATCGCGGCGGCGGTCTTGTCCGCCTCGGCGTCGCGACCGGCGCTCGCCACCGTCGGCCACCGGTTCTTCAGCGATCGGCTCGAGCGCGAGCAGGCCATCTTCGACAGGGCGGTCGCACGCGGGGAGATCGCGGCCGACACCGACGCCGGCACCGTGATCGACCTACTGGCGGGCTCGCTGTGGGCGCGTCTGGTACTGCGCGGGCTGACGCTCGGCCCCGACTACGTCGACACGATCGCCGACATCGTCGCGCGCGGTGTCAGCGAGCGAACCGGTCAGCCGGCCAGCGCCGAGTAGAAGATCTTCAGAAGCTTCCCGTAGCGGCGATGCGCGTAGAAATCGACGAGATCACGTCCGGTAGCCACCGCGGTGCGGTTGGTCACGAACCACGGCGGTTTCGGGCTGAGCGTGAACATTCCCGACAGCAGGGCGCGTGGTGCGGGCCGGAACGGCCCCCGCACCACGGTCCGTTCGACATCGTCGAGCAACAGCGCGTTGTGGACGACACCGATGCCGCTCTGGATATCGGCGAGGGTGTGCCCCGGGTAGGCGCCCCAGGCAGCTCGCGCGATGCCGAACGCCAGTCCGGTCCACGCGTTCACCGCGATGGTTCCGTATCGCAGGCTCTCGATCGCGCCGTCGAACACCGGTCCCAGCTCCGCGAGCGTATCCGGGTGCGCGAGGATGTTCGCGCCGAGCGTGCCCATCAATTCGTCATTGGCGAATTCCACCGCGCCGGAGAGGAACTCCGCACCGGTGCCGGGGAGCTCGACGACGCCGAGGACCGGGGAGAAATACTCGGTGCGCAGCAACGGACTGTCGGTGGTCGGCAGATTCTCGACCAGCACCCGCCCACCGAACTCGGTCGCGCCGGGATAGGACTTCAGCGCCGCGTCCACCCGTCCCGCGCTGCCCGGGTAATAGGCGGCGCGCTGGGGCGCCCGCCGCAGAGCCGCGCGCAGTTCGTCGAGGAACGTCGCCTTGTGCTCCCAATCCCGGCTCACGACGACGACCTGCACGGCGATGCAGTTGTAGCCGCCGTTGTGCAGCCGCGAGGTGGCTACGTGTTCGGCCTGGAACCTCAGATCGTCGCCATTCCACGGCCCGGGAACCACGATGGTCGGCGAGACGCCACCGAGCTCGCTGGTGATCGGCTTGTCCAGCAGCGGTTTACCGGACCGGCGCCGCTTGTCAGCCTCAGCGCCATGGCCCCACACGATGGCATCGTGAGTTTGCGTACCGCCGGTCATGTGAACGTGGGCGACGGCGGGATGCTCGACGAGGTATCCGCCCTCGGCGGCGCCACCGCGCAGAATGCGCACGACACCGAGGTCGATGAAGGGCGCGAAGATCTTCTCGAACACCGGCAACAGCGGATCGGTGATCGGGTTCAGTTTCAGCGCGACCACCCGGTTGTGCGCGAACAACTCGTAGAGAACGTCCAGCGGAGCGATCGACATGATGTTGCCTGCTCCCAAGACAACGCCGATTCCAGCGGTAGCAGCCGGATCGAGCTGCGCGAGGCCGGCCCGTCGCCTGGCGGTTTCCGC
Organism: Nocardia sp. NPDC051833; assembly: GCF_040681225.1. Taxonomy (NCBI): domain Bacteria; kingdom Bacillati; phylum Actinomycetota; class Actinomycetes; order Mycobacteriales; family Nocardiaceae; genus Nocardia; species Nocardia sp. NPDC051833. The sequence goes on along the minus strand of NZ_JBFAYK010000003.1, from coordinate 246,085 downwards.
GTCGACGCCAGGGCGCAGCCAGACGTCGGCGCGAAACCCGTTGAGGACAAGCTTGTCCAGCGTGTCGAAAGGCAGCACCGGCACCGCGACGCGACCGCCGGGCGCCGCGTCGATCCGCATACCGTCCAGCGGGCTTCGACCCTCGGCGAGCGCTTGCACGGTGTCGCCCAGCGCTTCGATCCCCTGCAGGAGAGCGAGCGGTCCCGACATCCACTCTTCACCCAACAGGGGCGAGTCCTCGTCCAGGCTCTTGATCTCGATTGCCGCCCGCACCCAGTCCGCCGCGTAGCGACCGGTCAGGCCGTGGACTCGGCTCAGCAGGTCTCGACGCTCGGCCGGCGTCGTCTTCGACCAAACCTTCTCGCCGCTGCCCAGATCCGTCAACGCCTGATCGAGCACGGCGCGATCGACTGTTTTTGTCATACCTTCACTGTCCCCGGGATCCACACGACCACAAGAAGTTACGTAACAGCTCGGTACCGCCGCGATTCCCGTGAGCTCCGCTCGGACATGGCGTGCGTGCGGTCGCGGAGTACACCGCTCGGGCGCACTGACCAGGCCGACAGCCCGAACTCATCCCCACTCGCCTCCGCTACATCGCGGGTAGTCGTTCGCCTTGAACGACCTCGATGTCGAGTTCGATCTGGACGGTGGTGCCGACGGCGGCCGCTCCCGCACGTACCACCGCGTTGTAGTCGATCGCGAGATCGTTTCGATGCAACAGTGTTTCGTTGTGAAACGCCGCGCGCACGCCAATCCCACGGATCTGGCCCGAAGCCACCGTAGGTCACTGCGAGATCGATCGGGCGACGCTGACCACGCAGGGTCAGCTCACCCGGCATCACCCAGGTGTCGGCATCGAGAGCCCACTCACGGTGTCGCCGTGACCATTCCGCGTACTCGCCGCTGTCCTGGGCCCGCTGCCTGCCGTACTCCCCGACGGTCTCCAGCATCCGGAACCGAACCGTGTCACCGAGGTCTCCGCGAACCTGATGATCTCCGTGGCGACCGCGATGATCGACCGTTCGTCGGTCGCGACTCGGCGGATCTGGGGCCGGGACCCACTGTTCAGCCGGTACGCCATGGCGGCACTGCGTTCGAGATGCGCGTCCAGGGTGGAACCTTTCTCACGTTGGGAAAGGCGCCGGAGAGCGGTCTCGTCCGTGCAGGTCAGAAGCACACCGATGACATGGGGGCTGTCGCCCATAGCTGCGGTCAACCGGTCGGTCACCTCACCCAGGACACTGGCCGTGTTGATGTAGATCAATCTCCGATATCCCAGCACGCGGTAGTTGGCCCACATCGCGGCGAGGTTCCGCTCAGCTAGTCCATGCTCTTCCGCCGACGGGTACGCCATGTCGAGAAAGTCGCCGTCGATCACGCAGTGTCGCACTCCCGCAACAGACAACTGGGCATGAATCTCGTTGCCGACAGCGCTCTTCCCCACTCCTGCCGATGGTGCCCCGCTCCGGTTTCACTGAAGGCGGGTTCGGTGGACCGGTCTCGGGAACATCGCACATTCTCTCAGCCCAGAACGAAATCCGCCTCGACTACCAGTCGACCAGCAACGGTCCCCAGGTCGCCCGCGGTCCCCATCGTGGATGGTCCCGCCGAGCGCACGAACCTGTAGTCAGGACCCGGTCCACCTGAGCGTCCACCTACGTGTCGCGTCTGCCAGCCATCCGGGGTGGCTCGGCAGCGATACGTGCGCTCGGACCTCGCGGGAACGCAAAAACAGCCGTCTACCAGCCGATTAGTTCCTACGCCGACTAGTGCGGTAATCTTTTCGAGCACCCGGAGACGGGGGCAAGAACGGGCTGTGGCGCAGCTTGGTAGCGCACCTGACTGGGGGTCAGGTGGTCGCAGGTTCAAATCCTGTCAGCCCGACCATGCAAAAATCCCCTCCGACCTCGGTCGGAGGGGATTTTGTGGTTGATGGGCCGCGCGCAGTTGGGGACCATTCCGGGACCATCCGGGTTTCGCGTGTAGCTGGGGCACACTTCGTCGCGTCGTTGCCTAAAGATGCTCCAAGGCAAGTGAATTCGGTGTCGTTGCGCGGGGCAACAGCATCGGTGTGAACTGACCGCGAGAGCAGGGTCGGTCATCGGGTCCAGCGGAGAACCTCGAGGGCGGCGCCTACCGCGATGGTGTTGCCCGTCAGGGGGCGGGGTAGGAGTTCGTCGGCGCGGGAGAGGCGGCGGACAATCGTGCTGCGGTGGGTGTAGAGGTGGTCGGCGGTGCGGGTGATGCTGCATTGGTGTTCGAGGTAGGTGGTGATCGCTTCGAGGACGTCGGGGTCGGCGGTGGCGAGGTCGCCGAGGGTGTCGGTGACGAATTCGTCGGCGCGGAGTGGGTCGGCGGTGAGGACGGCGACCAGTTGGACGTCCTCGTGGCGGGCTACGCGGCGGTGGGAGGTGAGCCTGGTCAGCATGCGCTGGGTTTCGAGGGCGTCGAGGTGGCTGCGGCGGAAGCCGGGGATGCCGATGCCGGGTCTGCCGATGGCGACGCGCACGTCCGGGGCGTCGGCGAGACCGGTGGTCACCGGGTCCAGGTCCGGCGCGGTGTCGATCGGCAACCACAGCCACAGCGCGGCGGCGCCGGCCACGATGGTGAGCCGGTGGGCGGCGCCGCCGACGCGCAGCAGTAGTTCGGCGGCCATTTCGAGCTGGTCGCTCGCGCCGGGCGAGCTCGCCCAGAGGACGGCCGCGGTGTGCGGGCCGGTCAGCCGGTAGCCGAGCTGGCGTTCGGCCTCGCCGCGGCGGATCGGCGCGCCCTCGAGCAGCAACGAGACGGTCGCGCGCCGTTCGGCGTTGGTGCCGCGGGTCAGGTCCTCGCGTTCGGCCTTCATCTGGGCCGTGATGGCGGCGACGGTGTCCTCGACATAGGTCGAGATCGACAGCGACGCGAGTTCCAGCAGCTCGCGGAGCTGAGCGGGGTCGTCGGTCAGCCCGAAGCAGATCTCCATGCAGCGGTTCCAGACGACGCTGTAGCTGGTGCGGTAGGCGTCGAGGGAGGACTCGTCCAAGCCGCGCCGGACCAGGTCCCGTGCCGCGGTCAGGGCTTCGGGGCCGAGGTGCGGTGGGACCCGGCGACCGGGATGCTGCATGTTCGACCAGGCCCAGTGGGTGATGTTGGCCAGGTTGGCGCGCCGCACCGCCGCCGCGAGCACCGGGTCCTCGGCGATCCGGCGCATCCGCTCCCCCGCCAGCGAGGCCGCGTGCAGGTCTTCCAGCCATTCCTCCGACGGGGTGAGCGCTGACTCGGCCGCCGTCCGGATCAGGGCGACGATCTCCGGCCCGGGCTCGGGCCAGTGCAGATCGCGTGCATCATTTTGCCGCATCAGCCGATCATGCTGCGTCTTTATGTCGTAGCGCAAGACCGTCGATCCGGCGGACTCTGGAAGGACACCCTGCCCCGGCGCAGACCCGCCCGAGCACGTCGCCCTCAGCCTCCGCACCGGCACACGCACGGCGGAGCCGGATCAAGGAGCCGCTATGACACCCACCTCGACCGCCGAACCGGCGCAGACGGGCACCGACCACGTCGACGTCCTGATCGTCGGCGCCGGGATCTCCGGCATCGGGGCGGGCCGCTACCTGCGAACCCTGTTGCCGCACAAGAGCTTCACCATCCTCGAGGCCCGCGGCAGCCTCGGCGGGACCTGGGACCTGTTCCGCTACCCGGGCATCCGCTCCGATTCCGACCTGCACACCTTCGGCTACGAGTTCAAGCCGTGGCGCGACGAGCAATCCATCGCCGACGGCGCCCGCATCCTGGACTACCTGCGCGAAACCGCCACCGAGAACGGACTCGACGACACCATCCGCTACCACCACAGGGTCGTCGGCGGCTCGTGGTCATCGGCGCAAGCGCGCTGGACCGTGCAGGTCGAACGCACCGACACCGGCGAACACCTCGAACTCACCGCCGACTGGATCTTCTCCGCCGCGGGCTACTACCGCTACGACGAAGGGTTCACCCCCGAATTCCCCGGCCGCGACCGGTTCCAGGGCACCGTCGTGCACCCGCAGCACTGGCCCGAGGACCTCGACTACGCGGGCAAGCGCGTCGTGGTGATCGGCAGCGGCGCGACCGCGGTCACGCTGATTCCCGCGATGGCCGAGACGGCCGCGCACGTGACGATGCTGCAGCGCACTCCGACCTACATCCTGCCGGTGCCCAGGAAGGACCCGATCGCGAACGCGCTCAAGCGCCTGTTCGGCGACGAGCGCGGCTACGCCTTGACCCGCCGCAAGAACATCGCCCAGCAGAAGCTCGTCTGGAGTCTGTCGCAGAAGTACCCGGACCGGATGCGCCGGATCATCCGATGGACCAACGCGAAGCAACTGCCCGCGGGCTATCCGGTCGACGAGCACTTCAATCCGCCGTACAACCCGTGGGAGCAGCGGCTGTGCACCGTGCCCGACGGTGACCTGTTCAGGTCCATCCGTAACGGCACGGCTTCGGTGGTCACCGATCGCATCGACACCTTCACCGAGAACGGGATCCGGCTGACCTCCGGCCGCGAACTCGAGGCGGACATCATCGTCACCGCGACCGGGCTGAACGTGCAGGCGTTCGGCGGTGTCCCGGTGACGATCGACGGCCGCACTGTCGCGGTGTCGGACACGGTGGCCTACAAGGGCCTGATGCTCTCGGGCGTACCGAATCTCGCCTATGCCATCGGCTACACGAACTCCTCGTGGACGTTGAAGATCGGCCTGCTGTGTGAACACTTCTGCCGCGTGCTGGCCCACATGGACGACAACGGCTACCGGATCGCCCGCGCCGAGATCGCCGACACCGCCCTGTCGACCCGGCCGTTCCTCGACTTCGCCGCGGGCTACATCCAGCGGGTCGTCGATCAGCTGCCCAGCCAGGGCGACCGGATGCCGTGGCGGACCTCGATGAACTACCAGGACGATGTGAAGCTGTTGCGCGAGGCCGACGTCCTCGATCCGGAGTTGCACTTCGAGACCGCGCACCAGCCGGCCCGACGCACGGCGACGGTCCCCGCGTGACGGCTCCCGACGGTGTGCCCACGCGGGAACGGGTGACACCGCTGCCGACCGGCTCGCGCATCTGCTACCGGATCGACGGGCCGACGGGCGGCGTCCCGCTGGTGCTCGTCGCCGGGCTCGGCCTCGATCTGACGGCCTGGCCGCCGCGCCTGGTCGACCAGCTCGCCGCGGCCGGGTTCCGGGTGGTGCGGTTCGACAACCGGGATGTCGGCCGGTCCAGTGCCGGGCATGGTCGACCGCCCGGCACCGCGCGGATGCTGTTCTCGCGTCCGCGCCGCGACGCGTACACGCTCGCCGACATGGCCGACGACGTCTACTGGCTGCTCGACCACCTCGACATCGGGGCCGCGCACGTGGTCGGGATGTCCATGGGCGGGATGATCGCCCAGACCCTCGCCGCCCGGCATCCCGAACGCGTCGTCACCCTCACGTCGATCTTCTCGACGACGGGGAATTCGAAGGTGGGTCAGCCCGCGTGGTCGACGAAGGCCCGGCTGGGTGCGCGCCCGCCGCGCACGACGGACCAGGCGGTCGATCGTCATCTGGCCTTGCTGCGCCACATCGGGTCGACGACCTTCCCGCCCGATCCGGCGCTCGAGTGCCGATGGGCCGCCGGGGCGTGGATCCGCGGTGCCGGTCCGCGGGCGCACGAAGGCATCGCCCGGCAGATCGGGGCGATCCAGGCGTCCGGCGACCGGACCGTGGAGTTGCGCACCATCGCCGCGCCGACCCTGGTGATCCACGGCGACACCGACCTGATGGTGCATCCCAGCGGTGGTCGCGCCACCGCGGTCGCCGTCCCCGGCGCCCGCTATCTCGAAATCCCCGGGATGCGGCACCATCTCGCGCCCGGCGTCCTCGACCGGCTCGCACGAGTCATCACCGACCACGCCCGCACCACGCAATCCGCAGGAGACCTCGGATGACCACTTTCCAGGGCAGAGTTGCCGTCGTCACCGGCGCGGGTTCCGGCATCGGCCGCGCACTGGCGCTCGGGCTCGCGCGCCGCGGCGCGCTGATCGCCGCCTCGGACATCGACCGCGACGGCCTCGCCGAGACCAGCGCGCGGGTGGCCGCGCTCGGCGCCGACATCCACTCCGCGACAGTCGATATGGCTCATCGCGAGGCGGTGATCGACTATGCCGAGGAGGTGATCGCGCACTTCGGCGCCGTCCACCAGATCTACAACAACGCCGGGATCGCCGGTCGCTCGGCGACCGTGCTCGACAGCGACTGGGCGAACTACGACAAGGTCATCGCGGTCAATCTCTTCGGGGTCATCCACGGCACGAAGGCGTTTCTCCCGCACCTCATCGCCTCGGGTGACGGCCATGTCGTCAACATCTCCAGCCTCAACGGCTACCTCGCACAGCCGTCACTGTCGGCCTACTGCGCCAGCAAGTTCGGCGTCCGCGGCTTCACCGAGGCGCTGCGCGCCGAGATGCTGGCGGCGAGGCACCCGGTGCGGGTCACCGCTGTCCACCCCGGCGGGGTGAAGACCGACATCGCGTCCAACGGTGTGGCGGAGGCGCTTGCCGACGGTGCCGAAGTGACTGCCGCACAGCGTAAACGGGCCGCCATCTACAACGACAAGCTCCTGCGGATGCCGGCCGACGAGGCGGCGGCCATCGTCCTCGACGGTGTCGCGGCCGGCTCTCCCCGGATCCGGGTCGGGCGTGACGCCGCGTTCCTCGACCGCGTCGTTCGCCTGTTCCCGCGGTTGTATCCGAAGGTCGTCGCCGAGTTCGAGCGCCGCGTCCTCGGCGCGTGAATCCGTTCCCCCGGCGGCACCGGCGAACTCCCTCGCCTGAGCCGCCGGGGCTTCGGTCATCGGTGCGCTCCCGTCTGGACCGGCCGCGGCGCGAGCGCGCCGAGCACCCTGGTCGCGACGGAGGCGAACAGCCGCTGGTAAGCCGGTCCGAGCAGGCGCACCGCGGTGTCCATGGCGACGGCGTCGTAGCCGATCAGCACGCGCGGCTTGCGCGCGAGGACGCCGCGCAGGATGGTCTGCGCGGCGGACTCGGGGCTGGTCGGGGTGAGCTTCTCGGTGAACAGGGTGCGCAGGGCGGTCATGTCGGTGCCGACGCTCGAGGTCGCGCTCGCCACGATGCCGGTCCGCACGCCACCCGGGTGCACGCAGGTCACCGCCACCGGGTGGCCGGAGATCAGCATCTCCTGGCTCAGGGCCTCGGTGTAGCCACGGACCGCGAACTTGGCCGCGTTGTACGAACTCTGGGTGGGCACGCCGAACAGGCCGAAGACGCTGGAGATATTGACCACGTGCCCGTCGCCGGAGGCGATCAGGTGTGGCAGGAACGCTTTGGTCCCGTGCACGACGCCCCAGAAGTCGACGTCCATGACGGCTTCCAGATCGGCGTAGGACGTCTCGTCGACGGTGCCGAACTTGGTGATGCCCGCGTTGTTGATCACCAGGTTCACCGTGCCGAAGGTGGCGGCCACGGCGTCGGCGTAGGCGTGCACGGCCCCGCGATCGGCGACGTCGAGGACATGCTGATGCGGTGCGCCGCCGCAGAGTTCGGCGGTGCGGGCCAGGCCCGCGACGTCGACGTCGCTGATCGCCAGGCGGGCGCCGCGCGCGGTCAGCTCGACGGCCAGCGCGCGCCCGATACCCGAGGCGGCGCCGGTGACCACGGCGACCTTGCCGTTGAAATCCTTCATCGTGTCTCTCCCGATTGCGGTGTGCGGTCCCCGGCAACCGTAGTTACCAGTCAGTTGCATTACAAGTCATTCGACTGGCAAATCTGGGCATCGGTAGGATCGGCCTGTGCCGAACCCGACCCGTACCCAGTCGCAGCGGCGGGCCGCGACGGTCGACGCCCTGCTCGACGCCACGATCCAGGTGCTGACCGACGGCGGGTACGCGGCGCTGACCACCCGCCGGGTGGCCGAGCGGGCGGGCGTGAGCCAGGGCGCCCAGCAGCACTACTTCCCGACCAAGAACGCCCTGGTCGACGCCGCGCTGCAGCGGATGGTCGACGAGCTGGCCGCCGAGGCCGTGGCCACGCCGCTGCGCGCCGAGACCGAACGCGACCGCGCCGAGGAACTGCTCGACCGGCTGTGGGACCTGCACAACCTGCCGATCGGCCCGGCGGTGCTCGAATTGCTCAACGCGGCCAGGACCGATCCCGAGATCGCGGAACAGGTGGTGCCATCGACGCGGGCCGGACTCGCGGCCATCCACGCGATCGCGGCCGCGGCGCTGCCCACCTACGCGCGGGCGGCGGGTTTTCCCGATGCCATCTCGGTGGCCGTGTCCACCGTGCGCGGCTCCTCGACCCTCGCCTCGATTCCCGGCCTCGGTGACGTCCATCCGCCCTGGCCACAGGTACGGGATCTGCTCATGCGGATGCTCGACACCCTCCTCCCCTGATCCGGTGCCACCATCGACCGGTCTGGGCCACAACCGATCTCGACGCACCGACCCGACCCGCGCTCGGGAGTTCATGGGAAATTCTCAGCTCACTGCCAGCTGACCACCGGGACCGGTTCGTAGTTTCGGATCCGTGTCCACGTTGTCGACAACCCCTGATCTGGCCGGCGCCCTGTCCCTGGCCACCGTGCGGCTCGCCCGCCGCCTGCGCGGCCACCGCGCCGATCCACAGATTTCGCTGTCCCAGCTCTCGGCCCTGACCACCCTGGGCCGGGAAGGGGCGATGGCGGCCGGTGCGCTGGCCGACCGGGAACAGGTGCGCCATCCCTCGATGACGCGGACCATCGCGTCGCTCACCGAGCTCAACCTGATCGATCGGCGACCGCACCCGACCGATCGCAGGCAGACGCTGCTGTCGGTGTCCCCCACCGGGCAGGCGCTGCTGGCCGAGGAATCCCGGGCCTCCGAATCCTGGATGACCGAACGGCTGTCCGAGCTGTCCGGCGAGGAGATCGCGCAGCTCGCCAGGGCGGTCGAGATCATCGGCCGCATCGCCGCGCGGTGACGACGGGCATAGGAACGGGCGGACCCGGGTTGGCAGTGAGCGTGTCTTCCGAACCGATCCGCCTGCATCCGCTCCTGGCCGGCCGCTACAGCCCGCACGCGTTCGACCCGGCAGGAACCGTCGACGACGAGACCCTCGACGTGCTGCTCGAGGCGGCGCGGTGGGCGCCCTCAGCGGGTAACTCGCAGCCGTGGAGCTTCTATCCGGCCCGGCCGGGCGAGGTCGAGCACAAGCGGCTCCTCCGGTTTCTGGCACCGAGTTCGGCGCGCTGGGCGCCCGACGCGGGGCTGCTGATCGTCACGCTGGCCCGGCGCTTCGTCGACGACTCCGGTCTGCCGTACTCGGAATTCGCCGACTACGACCTGGGCCAAGCCGTCGCCCACCTCACCGTGCAAGCCCAAGCGCTCGGCTTGGCCTGCCACCAATTCCGCGCCTTCGACCGGGACGCGGTCACCGCCGACCTCGCCCCCAATCCGGGCTGGGCCGTGCTGTCGATGATCGCGGTCGGCCGCGCCGCCGACACCGCGACCGCGCGCACCCGGCACGAGATCGCCCACCTGCGGGCGGCGCCCTGGCGGTGAGTCGGTCGCGTTGTCGCGCATCGCTTCCGCCGCTAGGGTGTCCCTACTGCCGAACAGCTTGTCCCGCAGACCCCTTCAGCGCTCCCGGGGTTTGCGCGGGGAGGGGGAACGATGAGTTCGATCGAGCCGGTCTGGGGACGGTACAGCCCGCGCCCCCTGATCCACGGATTGCCCGTCCTCATCCTCGACGCCGGCTATCTCCCGTGGGAGTCCTACGACGAACCGGCGGGCGATCAGGGATACACCGGCCCGGACAGTCCGGCGTGGCGGGTGCTCGGTCACCAGCCCGCCGCGCTGCTGGGCGGAGTGGTCGGGCTGCTGATCGGCACCCTGCATCCGGTGGTCCTGCGCGGCACGCTCGAGCACACCGAACTGGAGCGCGATCCGCTCGGCCGCCTGGCCCGGACCGCGGGCTTCGTCCGCGCGACCACGTATGCGGCCGGTCCGGTGTCCGACCAGGTGATCGAGGTCGTCAACCGGATGCACGTGCCGGTCTCGGGGACGATCAACGGCCGCGACTACAACGCCGCCGACCCGGACCTGATCACCTGGGTGCACGTCACCATCTGGGGTGGGTTCCTCGACGGCTATCAGCGGCTCAGCGGACGCGCACTGGCACCCGACGACGTCGACCGGTACTGGGCCGACATCGCCCCGATCGGCGAGAAGCTCGGCGGCACAGGCGTTCCCCGCGATCGCGCGGCCGTCGAAGCGTACTGGCACACCGTGCGCGGCGAACTCGCCGAGTCCGCCGCCGACCGCGCCGCCGCGCGGGCGGAAGCGGCGTGGATCCTGCACGAGGTCGGGTCGTGGCACGGCACCGTCGCCAGGGACGGCGCCCGCCGGGTGGGCGAGCTGTTCACCCGCTTCGGCAGGCCGGTCGGCGCGACGGTGGCGGCCCTGTCCCGTTTCCCGATCTGGTACTGCGCCAATATCCTGCTGCGGGTGATCGTGGGGATGCTGCCCGGTTGGGCGGCGACCGAGCTCGGCATCACGCCGCGCCGATGGCTGGACGCACCGGCCCGGCTGATCACGAGGGTGGTGTTCTTCGTCTACGACCGGGCGGCGGGCGACCCCGAACACGTCCTGCGTGCCCGCCGCCGCTGCCGACGGCAGCCGACCACCGAGCCGTCGGAATCGGCTGCGGCGTAACGGTCTTCGATCCCGGTCAGCTCGCCGGAAGCACCCCGGCGACGAACGATCGCGTGTCGCCCGCAGTGGCCACCAGGATGGCGAAATGGTCGGCCGAGGGATGGCGCACGAGCCTGCTGTCGGCCCCGCCGAACCGGAGCTGCTCCTGTAGCAGCACCGTGGTCGGCATCGGCTGAACCCGGTCCGCGTCACCTTGCAGGAGCAGCACCGGCCGCCGGAACCCGTCGGTGGGCGGGGCGAGATAGTCCGCCAACGCCGTCATGAGCGGCGAATCGGCCAGGGGCGCGGCGAACAACGCGCCGACCGGTCGGCCCGCGACCGCGGCCTCCAGCACGCCCAGGCAGTCCTCGCCGGCCCGGGCGACATCGAGCAGATGCCTGCCGTGCGGAGTCAGATAGTCGGCCACCCCGATATCCGGGCGGGCGTGATCGAGCCCGGCCAGGATCATGACCAGCCGGGCATGGAGTCCGTCCAGGCCGGGCAGGGCCGGTGTGCCGGGACGGGCGAGCGCCGCGATCGCCTCGCCGATATTGCTGGTCGGCGCGTAGGCGACGGTGCCACGCAGGTCCAGGTCGGCGGCGTAGTCCGGCCACAGCCGCGACGCGGCGAGCGCGGCTTGGCCGCCGATGGAATGTCCGGCCGCCACGAACGACCGCGACAGCCGCGGGTCCACGGTGTGGCCGGCGCGCACGGCGTCGAGGACGGCGTGGCCCGCCGCGCGCCACGCGAGGTACTCGTAGGTCCCCGGTCCGCCCAGCCCGATGTAGTCCGTCGCCGCGACGGCGTAGCCCTGGTCCAGGTAGGTGGACATCTGCGGTGTCTCGTCGAACGTGTCGGCCTGCCCGCCATCGAGATTGGGGGCGCACCCGTAGGTCATGCCGCTGGTCCCGTGTGCCCAGGACACCACGGGCCATCCGCCCGCGGGCGGGTCGCCCGCGGGCACCAGGACGGTGGCGCCGCTGACCTGGGGTTCGCCGTGCTGTCCGGTCGTCCGGTAGAGCAGGCGGTAGCCGCGCGCCGCGCCGGGAATCAGTTCGCCGCCGGTCAGTTCGCGTGCGGTGACGACACTGCCGGGTTCCGGTGGCTGGGCCGACGCGCGACCGGCGGCGGTCATGGAGGCGAGAGCGAGCACTGCCGCCCCGACGGAGACGATACGTTTCATGCCTCCGATTCCACTCCCGGGTTGGTCTTTTCGCGTCCGGCGCCGGCATCGAGCCGCTACACCGATCGACGTAGTCCCGGCCCGCTCGGCTACGCCGAGCCGCGTAGCCGAGCGCACCCTCGCACCCATGCGGACGCGGCGTCCGGTCCCCTACGATCACGACATGCGACGGTGGGATGTACCGCGAGCGAGGGCGTGGGCGGCCCGCAGGCCACCGTGGCTGACGGATCTGCTGCTGGCGTTGTTCGTCATCGGGATGCAGGTGGAGAGCGCGGGGACGGCGCTCGGGGCGGAGCCGGTGGCCAGGCCCGTCACCGATTTCGGGCATGCCGCCTACGCGCTGCTGATCCTCGGCGGCGGCGTGCTCGTCGTCCGGCGCCGTTATCCGGTGCTGGTTTTCGGCATCACCGGCGTGCTCAGCCTGGTGTACTTCGGTCTCGGTTTTCCCGACCGCCTGTCCTGCCTCGCGCTGTTCGTCGCCACCTATACCCTCACCGCGCACAGCGACCGCCGCCGCTCGGTGGTGATCGCCGGCGCGGGCATCGCGGTGCTGTCGCTGGGCTGGCTGGCGGCGGCCGCCGACACCGAGCCGAGCGTGGCCATCGGCTGGGTGTTCTTCCGGATCGGCGCGACGGTGATCAGCATGACGCTGGGGATGTCGGTGCGCTCCCGCCGGATCATCGCCGCCGACGCCCAGCAGCGCGCCGAACTGGCCGAGCGACATCGCGAGGAGGAGGCCAGAGCGCGAGTCGACGCCGAACGGCTCCGGATCGCGCGAGAAGTCCACGACACCGTCGCCCACGCCATCGCGATCATCAATGTGCAGTCCGGTGTCACCGCGCACATTCTCGACAAGCGACCGGAGCAGGCGCGCGAGACGCTGCGGATCATCGAGCAGACCAGCGCGCGAGCACTGCGGGAGATGCGGGCGATCCTCGGCGTGCTGCGCGGTGACGACCGCCGCGCACCGAGCCCCGGGCTCGGGCAGCTCGACGACATCCTCGACATGGCCCGCGAGGCCGGACTCGAACTCACCGTCGAACGGTCCGACGCACCGACGCCGCTGCCGAGCGCGGTGGAGAGCGCGGCCTACCGAATCGTGCAGGAGTCGATCACCAATGTGATCCGCCACGTCGGCCGCACCTCGGTGACCGTGGTCCTGGAGTCGAGCGCCGACCGGCTCCGGGTCCGGGTGGCCGACACCGGACCGGCCGGGGCGGCGCGCGCACCGGAACTCGCCGACAGCGGTGGCGACGGCCGCGGCATCACCGGCATGCGGGAACGTTGCCGCCTGCTCGGCGGAGATCTCACCGCGAATCCGTTGCCGCACGGCGGATTCGAGGTCCTCGCCCAGCTCCCGCTGGCTCGGGTCGGAGCGCTCCGGTGAGCCCGGCGCCCGCGATCAAGGTCGTCCTCGCGGACGACGAGCATCTCGTCCGATCGGGGTTCAAGGTGCTGCTGGACCTGGAGGACGACATCAGCGTGGTCGGCGAGGCCACCACCGGCGTCGAAGCGTGCGATCTCGCCAGGACCGCCCGCCCGCACGTGGTGCTCATGGACATTCGCATGCCCACGCTCGACGGGATCCGGGCCACCGCGCGCATCGCGGGCACCCCAGGGCTCGAGCACGTCAAGGTCCTGATCCTCACGACCTACGACACCGACGAGAACGTCTTCGACGCCCTGCAGGCCGGGGCCAGCGGGTTCCTGCTCAAAGACGCGGGCCCGGCCGAACTGCTGCATGCCATCCGGGTGATCGCGGCCGGGGACGCCCTGCTGGCACCGCGGGTCACCCGCCGCCTGATCGGGCAGTTCGCCGCACAACGCCGGCTGGCCGCGTCGGCCGCGGACCGGCTGGCGGTGCTCACCGACCGGGAACGCGAGGTCCTCGCCCTGGTCGGCCGGGGAATGAGCAACGACGAGATCGGCGCGGCGCTGTTCCTCAGTCCCGCCACCGCCCGCACCCATGTCGGCCGCGCGATGACCAAGCTGGGTGCCCGCGACCGCGCCCAGCTCGTCGTGATCGCCTTCCGGACCGGCCTGACGACCCCCGACGAGTGAACGACGAGCCGTCGTCGCGTGCGTAAGGAAACCGTAAACCCGCACGGGCACAGTGTTCACATCGCACGAACCACTATGCAGGAGAAGACAATGGGCAAGCTGATCGAATCCACCTTCGTCACTCTCGACGGCAGCGTCGACGCACCGCACGAGTGGAGCGCACCGTACTGGGACGACGAGCACGCCGCCTACGCCTCGGAGTTGCTGTCCGCCGCCGACGGGCTGCTGCTCGGCCGCGAGACCTACGCGGGATTCGCCCAGGTGTGGCCGACGCGCCCGGCGGGCGACCCCTACACCGACCGCATCAACGCCCTGCCCAAGTACGTCGCCTCGACCACCCTGCGGCCATCGGAGCTGACCTGGAACGCCGAGTTGCTCGCCGGCGACACCGTCGAATCCGTGCGCGAGGTGAAGGCCCGGACCGACGGGGCGCTCCTGAAGTTCGGCACCGGCGCACTCTCCCAGCTCCTGCTCGACAACGCGCTCGTCGACGAGTACCACTTCTGGGTGTTTCCCGTCATCGCCGGTGCGGGCACCCGGCTGTTCGACGGCAAAGCCGACACCACACACCTGAAGCTGCTCGGCACCACCCGGTTCGACTCGGGCATCGTCGTGCACCGGTTGGCTCCCCGCTGACGAGGCCGCGGCGCCGATAAGGTGGGTCGGTGCAGAGGATTCTGATCTCCGGAATCTCGGGGGCGGGGAAAACGACATTGGCGAGCGCGCTGGCCGACCGGCTCGCCCTGCCCAGGCGGGAATTGGATGCGCTGCATCACGGGCCGGGCTGGGTGAAACGGCCGGAATTCGAAGCCGAGGTCGAGCAGTTCACGGCGGGGCCGTGCTGGGTGACCGAAGACCAGTATCGGCGGTGGCTGGGCGATCTGCTGTGGACGCGGGCCGACACCGTGGTGTGGCTGGACCTGCCGAAGCGGACGGTGATGACGCGGGTCGTGTGGCGCTCGTTCACCCGGGCCGTCACCGGCCGGGAATTGTGGAACGGCAATCGAGAATCGTTCCGGAACTGGCCGGATCACGACCACCCCATACGATGGGCCTGGGCCCGCTACGAGGACCGTCGGGTCCGCACCGAAGAACTCATCGCCCGGTTTCCCGAACTGACCGTGGTGCATCTGACGTCGGCCGGCGACGTCCGTCGCTGGTTGCGTGGTCTCGGGTCGTGATGCCGGAAATATCCCCGACCCGTGCCTTCGCCCGCCCGCTGTCGTCGTTCGAGTCGTATTTCGCCGTCACCTCGGCGACGATCTGGGTCACCGATCAGGTGGTCGGGCCGCTCGATCTCGACATGTTGCGGGCGGCGTGGGACCTGGTGTGCCTGTCGCATCCCGTGCTCACCGCCCGGCTCGTGCCCACCGCCGGGGACGACGAATCCGTCGCCGGACTGCGCGGTCTCGAGATCGTGGTCCCGGCCGGGCCGGCGGCAGCGCCGATCGGGCGGATCGATGACGAGTCCCCGACGCTCGGGGCAGGCGGTCCGGTCGCGCGGCTCTCCGTCGGCACGGACCCGACACGGGTCGCCCTCGCGTGCCACCACGCGATCGCCGACGGCAGGCTCGTCCAGTTCTGGCACGACGAGTTGTGGTCGTACTACACCGAACTCGCGGCCGGGCGGACACCGGCGATCCGACCGCATCCGGTGCCCCTGTCCCCCGAGGCACTACTCGGCGAACGCGGCGTCGTCAGGACCGCGGGCCCGCCGAACCGGTTGGGCCACGCCACTCCCACCAATCTGCCGAGTGGCCGGGCGGCGCCTCCCGTGCGCTGGCGCCAGGTGCGGCTGCGCGCGGCCGATACCACGGCCCTGCTCGCCACCGCCAGGCGTCGAGGTCAGACGGTGCACAGCCTCGTCGCCGGTGTGGCCGGCGTCGCGACCCGGCGGTTCCTGCCGATCGAGGATGATCGGCCGATCGACATCAATGTCGTTTCGCCCGTGGACATTCGGCCGAGGCTGGACCCGCCGGTGCCGGTCTGGGCGGGCACGAACATCCTCGGGATGGCGAACGCCGTCGTCGCGGTACACCCCGGTTCGGATCCCGCCGACGTGGGCGCCGTCGTGACGGGACAGTTGGCCGCGGACTTGGCGGCGGGTGTTGTGCACCAATCGTTCCTGCACATGGCCGATACCGTCGACCGGCCGCGGCCCCTGGTGCCGCGCACGATCACGACGAACCTGGGCGTGCTGGCACCGACTCCCACGCCACCGGAGACGACGATCACCGATCTGCGCTACGCGTTACGGTTCGACTGGGCACCGCTCGTCGCCATGATGACCGCAGCCGGGCACACCGACCATCCACTACTGCGCACCTCGGTGCACATGATCCACACCCGGGCGGGCAGGCTCTGCGTCGACTTCTCGACCTCGCTGTCGGAGGAACGCGCCGACCGGTACGCCGCCGAGTTCACGGCGCTGCTCCTCGGCCTGACAACGCCGGGCTAGCGACCGCGCGCCCTCCGGTCTCGATGCTGAACGCGGGTGTCAGCGCGTCACGCTGTCGAAGGTCAGGTGGAGTTCGCGGGGTGCGCCGACGCTGATGCCGACCGAGCGCTCGATCTCGGTGCCGGGGGCCAGGCGGAAGCCGGTGAGGCGGTCCAGGAGGCGGGTGATGCCGATGTCGAGTTGCATGCGGGCGAAGTGGCGGCCGACGCAGCGGTGGATGCCGATGCCGAAGGCCAAGTGGGGGTTGTGGTTACGGTCGAAGTCGAGGTGTTCGGGGTTGTCGAAGCGGACGGTGTCGCGGTTGGCGGAGCGCCAGTGCACGGCGATCCGGTCGCCTTTGACCAGGGGGACGCCCAGCAGGTTGTTGTCCTCGGCGACGACCCGTCCCATGACGCTGACGGTCGAGGTGTAGCGCAAGATCTCGTCGAGATCGCGGGTCGCCCAGTCGGGTTCACGCAAGCGCTCCTCCAGGCCGGGGACCGCGGTGAGGTATTCGGCGATGTAGGCCAGGGCGCCGCGGGTGGTGTCGAGACCGCCCAGCAGCAGTACGGTGACGACCCCGAGCCGTTCCTCCATCGTGAGCGGACGCCCGCCTTCTACGGTGGCGTCGACGATGGACTGGAGCAGGTCCTCGCGCGGCGCCGCTGCCCGCTCCGCCATCAGCTCGGCGGCCAATCCCGCCACCGCCGCGAAACTTTCGGGGGTGTTCTGCACCGACACCTGGGTGACGGCGTCGACCGCGCGGGCCAGGCGCTCCTCGTTGTCGTCGTCGAGCACGATCTTGGCCAGCGCGCCCGCGGTGAACGGGATCGCGAACTCACTCACGAACTCGACCTCCCCACGCTCGGCGAACCGATCGATCAGGTCGTCGGCGAGCTGCCGCACCACCGGCTCGTACCGTTGCAGCGCGGGCTTGGCGAACGGCCCGTTCAGGAATGCCCGGAAGTCGTGGTGCAGTGGCGGATCCACGTCGATCGGCGGCAACGCCACCGGCACCGTCGTCAGGCCGGGCATGGCCGAGCTGAAGATCTTCGGATGCGCGGCCACGGTGACGAGATCCTCGTACCGCGTCACCACATGCATCCCACCGCCGAACCCGGTGTGCACGACCGGACAGTGCTCGCGCGCCCACGCGAGCTCCCCGTCCAACCGCGCGCAATGACCCTCATCGAACCAGTCGAGCTGATCGAAAAACCCTTGCCCGCTTGCGTTCACGGCAAACCTCTTCCCACCCCGGAGCATCGACCCCACCGATGGTGCGCCCGCCACCGTGCCGAGTCAACCCTCGGTGCGACGGAATTCCTGTCATGGCTCCCGGTGGTGGAAGACGCGTTCGATCAGGCCGCGCAGGGGTTGGTCCAACGGCTTTCCCCCCGTATCGAAACCGGGTGCGGGGTTGCCGCTGAACCCGCCGATCAGTTCGTGGGTTCCGTCCGTGGTGGTGGCCCAGACCTCGGTATCCGGCGGGCGCCAGACGACCACCGCATCGGGGTAGTGGGTCAGTTCGGCCAGCATCGCGTCGGGCCCGCGGAACGCCAGCACGACCTTGCCTTCCTTCGGGAACTCGTAGTACATCCCTTCCGGCTCGATCGAGACAGCGAACTGGTGACTGTCGGGCCGGGCCGATATCGCGAGCTGGAACTCCATCCGCCGATCATGCCCCAACCGACTGGGTGGCGACCGGGTCCGGACCAGGAGCGCCGCTCGGTGCGGGGAGTGAGGATCGGTGAAAGCTTGTCAGCGATAGGAGCTGTGGGATCGGGGCGCGGCGGCGGCGGCGATCGCCGAGACTGAGGACCATGCCGTGGGGACCGCGATGAGTACGAGGGCCGAGCTAAACGCGCCGTCGGTGGCGGGGCCGCGGAATCTGACCCTCGCGCATCTGCTCGTGCTCGCCGTCGGCACCTTCACCCTGGGGGTGGACGGTTATGTGCTGGCGGGGCTGGTTCCGGAGGTCGCCGTCGATCTGCGCGTCTCGATCAGCACGGCGGGGCAGCTGACCGCGCTGTTCGCGATCGTCTACGCGGTCGGGTCGCCGGTGATCGCCGCGTTGACCGGCAGCTGGGATCGCCGGGTGTTGCTGGTCGGCGGGATGGTCGTGTTCGTCGCCGGGCTGGTGGTGCAGGCGGCGGGGCCGAACTTCGCGACGGTGGCGGCCGGGCGGGTCGTCGCGGCGCTCGGAGCGGCGGCGTATCAGGCGAACGCGTTCAGCACCGCGGGTCTGCTGAGCGACGACGCGCACCGGGCCCGCGCACTGGCCGTGGTCGCGGGTGGTGGGTCCCTCGCGCTGGTCGCGGGACTCCCGTTCGGCATCCTGGCCGGGCACGCCTGGGGGTGGCGTACCGCCGTGTGGATCCTGGTGGTGCCCGCGGTGATCGCGGGGTGCGCGGTGGCGTTCCTCCCGCCCGCGCACGCGCCGAGGCTGTCGCTGGGTGACCGGCTACGCATCCTGACCGACGCGCGGGTGCGGGCCATCCTGCTCGGCACCGTGACCGTGATCGTGCCCGCGTTCCTCCTCATCGCCTACCTGCCCACGGTCCTGGATGTCTCCGGCACGCTGGTCGTCGCGGCGATGCTGGCTTTCGGGTGCGGGCAGGTCATCGGCACCACGATCGTCGCGCGACTCATCCATCGGCGGGGCGCGCCGTGCACGCTCACCCTCGGCGCGGCCGGAGTCGCCGTCGCTGCGGTCCTGCTCGCGGCGGCCCGCACGACCACCCTCGGCGCGGTCCTCGCCATGATCGGCCTCGGTATCAGCGTCGGCATCTCGATCGTGCCGCAGCAGCACCGGTTCTTCGCGCTCGTCCCCGCGATCGCGCCGATCGCGATGGGCCTCAACGGGTCAGCGGTCTACCTCGCGGTCGCGCTCGGTGCCGGTCTCGGCGGCGGGGCGCTGGCCCTGGCCGGCGCGGTCGCGCTGGCGCCGACCGCGGCCGTGCTCGGACTGCTCGCCGTCACCGTCGCGCTGGCGGTTCGCCCCGAGGACGGCGGCCGGTAGACCACCGCACCGGGCTACCACCGACCGACGGGTAACCCCGAAATATCCCCGGGAGTGGGGCGGCGGAAGCGATCACCGGGCTCGCATTACGATCACTGAGGAAACAGCCCCTCATCGAACAGGATCCTCATGGCGCGCAAAGTCGTTGTCACCCTCGTCGACGATTTCGACGGCGCCTCCGCCGCCGACGAGACCGTATCGTTCGGCATCGACGGTGCGAGCTACGAGATCGACCTGTCCGAAACGAACGCGGCCAAACTCCGCGATGTCTTCGAACAGTGGATCCCGGCGGCCCGTCGCACCGGACGGATCAAGGCGAGCGGTCGCCGGTCCGAATCGACCACCTCGGCCGCCGCTCCGGCACGACGCAACGATCTGACCGCGATCAGGACCTGGGCCAGCAACAACGGTCACCCGGTCTCGGCCCGCGGCCGGATCGCGGCCGACATCATCGCCGCGTACGAAGAGGCGACCGCCTAGCGACACGACCCGCGGCCGCGCGGGTCATCCGAGGTCGAACAGGTTCGGCTGACCCGCGCGGAAACGGGCGGCGTCGGCCGCCCGCAACGGCTCGAACGCCGGAATCGACTCCCGGGTGAACAGCTGCGCCGGTGTCGCCGCCGAACCCGCGGCGGCGAGCAGGGCGTTCGCTGCCGTGCGACCCGCTTCGTTGGCGCCCTCCATGGTGGCCAGGTCGAAGTTGGTCTGCACGTAGTCGGCGGCCAGGAACAGGTTGGGGACGCGGGTCCGCGCGGTCGGCCGGTTGTCCCAGGAGCCGATCGTGTTCACCAGCAGCGGTTCGTCGTTGGTGTTCTCGCTGCCGTTCCAGACGATGCCGGGGTCGATCATCCATTCGCGGACGATCCCGTCGGGCAGCTGGATCCGGCCGTCGTCGTTGAGAGCGGCGGTCAGCTGGGCCCAGGTCTCCTGGTAGATCTCCTGGTGGGTGCAGTATTTCGCGGGCTTGCCGAACAGGATGCCCGGGGTGTCCCAGTCGGCGATGTCGATGGTGAGACCGTCGGCGACGGAGCCGTCACCGTAGACGGCGGGGTAGTCGACGTCCCAGAACGCGCGCTGGGTGTAGGAGGTCAGCCGCCACGGCGCGTCGAGGTAGATATTGTAGCCCCGGCCGAGATCGAGCTGCTCGCTGACGAACATCTGCAGGCCGTTCATCCAGTCGAGGTTCAGCGCGTCCATCCGGCCCAGCACCGGATCCAGCTCCCGCAGTTCCGGTGTCCAGAGCGCGCGGGCCCGGTCGGTCGGCACGGCGCACACGTACCAGTCGGCCTCGACCTGCGCGGAGCCGCCGCGCGCACCCCGGATCCGGGCACCGGCGATTCGTCCGTCCGCGACCACGAATTCCTCGAGCGCCTCCCCCGGCCGGAATCGCACGCCCATGTTGTCGAGCAGCGTGATCCACGGGTCGAGCCAGGCTTCGTTGGTCGGGCCGTTGAGCACCTCGTAGACCTTCGGCCCGCCGGTGAGCTCCCGCAGCAGCGCGAGGAAGAAGCCCTCCATCATGTTGCCCATCGTGCGGGTGCTGGCCACGTATTCCTTGGCCGCCACCAGCGCCCGGGTCAGGCCGGTCGCGGCGAGCGCCTGGAATTGCGGGGATCGGCTGCCCGCGCCGATGAAATCCCACCAGCTGACATGCTCCCACTGCCCGAAGCGCCGTTCCTCGCTCGAGGTCAGATAGGTGACCACCCGCCCGGCCATGTGGATGGCCTCGGGCAGCGGGACGAGGTTGTTCTTCATGAACACCTCGGTCAGGATCCGTTGCAGCCCCATCGGGGTGAGCGCTTCGGCCGGATCGAAGTAGAAGCCGAACATCAGCGGGAAGCCGTCGGGCAGGTTGCCCGCGCGGGGGTAGCGCGGGTCGGTGACCGAGAACGGGATCAGGTTGTCGTACACGGTCTTCCGCGTGCCGGGCACCGGGATGCGGCGCATGGTGTCGTGCACGTGGTGGTAGAACGAGGTGAACCCGCGCGCGCCGTGTTCGCCCGGCAGTGCCGCCCGGCCCCCGGCCCCGGTGCCCGCCATCGGGATCGTGCGCGACTTCCCGCCGAGTTCCTTGCGATCGAAGACCGTCACCGCGAAGCCGCGTTCGGCCAGTTCGTGGGCGGCGGTCAAACCGCCGATACCCGCGCCGAAGATCGCGACGGTCGTGCCCGCCGGACTGTTTCGCCTCCGTGGACTCCCCTGCGCGGGCCCGGCGGCCAGCCCCGCGCTCGCGGCCACCGCGGCCGCACCGCGCAGCACGGTCCGTCGGCTGACCAGGTGGTCCTGCTGTCGAGCTGCCATTGATCGACCCCGTTCTCAATCTGACGATCGCGATCGTCACATGCTGACACAGAGTCCGCGCGGATGGGAGACAATGCCGACATGACGATCACGGTGACGCGGTGAGCACCCGGCCCGGCCGCACCTACGGCGGCCTGGGTGCCGAGGAACGGGCCGCCGCCCGGCGGGCGAAGCTGCTCGATGCCGGGCTCGCGCTGTTCGGCACCGACGGCTACGCCGCGACGGGCGTCAAAGACCTGTGCCGCGAGGCCGGGCTCACCGACCGCTACTTCTACGAATCCTTCACCGGCACCAGGGAATTGTTCGCCGCGGTCTTCCACGGCGTCATCGACGAGCTGTACCGGTCGGTGGCGGCGGCCGTCGAAGCGACGCCTGCCCGGGGCACCGGCAAGCTGCGCGCGGGCATCGGCACCTACCTCACCGCCCTGGATCGCGACCCGCGCAAGCTCCGGATCGTCTTCGTCGAACCGGCGGGCGCGGGCGCCGAAGACCTTATGCGCGAGGCACTCTGGCGATTCGCCCGGCTGGTCGCGGCCACCGGCACCAGCGCCAGGCCCGAGGAGCACCCGCCCGCGGAGGTGATGGATATCTTCGCGCTCTCGGTGGTCGGGACGCTGGAGCGCGTCATCGTCGAGAAGCACAGCGGACGGCTGGACGTGCCGATCGCCGACCTGATCGACTATTGCGCCGCGTTCGCCGCCACGTCCCTGCGGGCGATCTACAGCGGACGGATTTCCGTGCCCGGCACCGCGGGCTGAGCGCAGTCGGCTCCCGCGATCGGGATCAGCCCGCCAGCCCCTCCGGATCGACCAGCAGCCGCTTGAGCACCTTGCCGGTCTCGCCCCGTGGCAGCGAGTTGAGGAAGGTGACATCGCGCGGTACGGAGAAGCGGCTCAGCCGATTGCGCACGTAGGTGCGGACCATGTCCGAGTCGAGCCCAGAGCCCTCGTGTTTGACCAGGAAGGCGGCCAGCCGCTGACCGAACTCGCGATCCGGCACGCCCACCACCGCGACATCGGTGACCTGCGGCAGGTACGACAGCGCCTCCTCGACCGGGCGGGGGAAGACGTTCTCGCCACCGGAGATGATCATCTCGTCGTCGCGCCCGACCACGAACAATCTGCCCTCGGCGTCGAGGTAGCCCAGGTCACCGGTGTCCAGCATGCCGTCGGACTCCTCCGGCGGCGCATCGCTGACGTAGCCGTCGAACAGCATGTGGTTGCCGACGAAGATCCGCCCGATCATGCCCACCGGCACCGGCACGCGCTCGGGGTCGAGGACGGCGATGCGGGTGCCCAGCGGCGGGCGGCCCGCGGTGGTGGGGGCGGCCCGCAACTCCTCGGGTCCGGCCACACTGGCCCAGGAGACCTCGGTCGACCCGTAGAGGTTGTAGAGCACGTCGCCGTAGTCGGCCAGGAAGCGGTCCACCGTGATCGCCGCCAGCGGAGCGCCGCAGCTGATCACGTGCCGCAGGCTGCTCAGGTCGTAGCGGGTGCGCACCGTCTCCGGAAGGTCGACCAGGCGCTGCACCATAGTCGGCACGGCGATGAGGGTCTGGACCCGGTGTTCGGCGATGCGGCGCAGGCAGTCCTCGGCGTCGAAACCCTGGGACAGCACGACGGTGGCGCGCACGGCGGTGCTCAGTTGCAGTGCGGACAGTCCCCAGGTATGGAACAGCGGCGCGGGGATCATCATCGTGCTGCCGACGTGGATCGGAATCCGGGACAGCAGCGCGACGAGGGTGTCGAAGCCCTTCGCGTGCGGCCGGCGGGCGCCCTTGGGGGTGCCGCTGGTACCCGAGGTGAGCACGATCTGCCTGCCGGGCACGGTCGGCACCGGGAACTTGGTGCGGCGCAACGCGATCAGGTCCTCGATGGTGGTCTGATCCGGGCGCACCGGCCGGTCGTCGGTGCAGAAACGGGGCAGATCGCGGTGCAGGTACTGCACGAGGTGCGCCAGGTCGGTGTCGACGAACAGCGCCGAGAGGCGGTGCCGCTGCACGATCTCCTCGATGCGCCGTCCGGACAGGCCGGCGTTGAGCAGTGCCACGTCGACGCCGAGCTTGCCCGCGGCGACCATGGTTTCGACCATGCCGCAATGGTTTCCGGCCAGCAGGCCGACCGCGTCACCCGCCCGCAGGCCGACCTCGTACATCGCGCCGGCCAGCGCGGTCGTGCGCTTGTCGGTCTCGGCGAAGGTCGCGGTACTGCCGTCGTCGAGCAGGGCGAGCTGGTCGGGGCTGTGCGCGGCGCCCGCGGCGTACCCGCCCGCCAGATTGAATCCCCACCGGTACAGCGAGCGCAGCTGGCGGGCCGAGGTCAGCGGCGGTGCGATCAGGCCCGAGTTCACCCACCATCGCGCGATTTCGGATCGGCGCCGGATCGGGGCCCGGTCGCCGTTGGCCACCACCGACGTCCGTGCCCCGCGGACCAGGTCGGCCGCCCGGCGCAGGCCGTCCTTGACCCAGTTGACGATCGTGGCGTTGGTCGCGCCGCGCAGCGCCGGATGCAGGCGGGGCGCCGCGAAGACGGTGACACTGACCGAGGTGCGGTCGTCGGCGCCGGTGAGCCGGACCATGGCGAAGCTGCCGGTCTCCGGATTGTGTAGTTCGAAGCTCTCGTACCAGCGCCCGATCGTCAGCGCCAGGCCCACCGTCCGGACACCGAGGGCGGCGTCGCCGACCCGGACCTGCCAGACGGTGCCGCCGTCGGGGTGCAGTATCCGCTCGCACCCGCCGATCCCGGTCCACAGGCGCGGGTAGCTCTGCGGTTCCAGCAGCACATCCCACAGCGGCCGGCGCGGGACGGCGAAGTCCACGGCCACATCGACGACGTCACTCGGCATTCGTTCGCGCTTCCGCAGGCCCGGCCACACTGCCGGGAAGTGCCTCGTCACCGCGGCCCCCGTGCCACGGCGGTGCCCGGTCGGCAGGCACTGCACCAGAACCCATGGTGGCGCGGCCCGCCGTGGGCGAACGAAAGATCTCCGGATTCTGGCGACCGAACGAAACGAGACCGGTCGCCATCGTGAAAAGAACCAAACTTTCCGGCGCGGCCGACCCGTCAGCGCGGCGTGCGAGCCGCGAGGAAGAAGCGCGTCGCCCACCGGCGGGTGGATCGATCGGTGCGGCGGACCGCGGAGGGTTCGGATCGTGTCGTCGTGCCACCCAGCGGGACGGCGCGGGGGAAATTCCGCGGCGCGGCGGCATGCTGCTGACACTCTGGTCGAGACGTCCCCGCCAGTGGAGGTGCCGAATGGGTGCGACCGATCCCGAGCCGCCGGGTGCGGCGGAGTTCGCCGACGACCTGCTGCGGGTGGTCGAGTATTTCGACGGGTTCGCCGAGTCCGATGCCAATGCCGACACCGTGATCCGGGCGGCCGCGGTGCTGGCCGAGTGTCCGGCGGGTGCGCGGTGGCCGTCGGGGACCACGATCCGGTACGACGCGGCGGGGCGCCTGCTGGCCGCCGCCGCACCGCCGCCCGCGGCGTTCGGTGTGGACCCGGTGGTGTGGCTCGAGCGGGCCGGGGACGCCCGCCCGCTCGACGCGGTGCTGGTGGCCCGGATGCGGCACTGCCTGCGGGTGACCTCGCGCCGGGGTGCCGCCGGGCCGACCGGGCTCGCCGATCCGGCCCTGCTCGAGGTGGTGCTCTCGGAGGAACAGCGGCGGGCCGATCGGGTGCGCGCGATGCGGCTGCTCGGCGTCGACCCGGCGCGGCCGCTGTGCCTGCTCGCGATCTCCGGTCCGGGCGCGGCCGACGCGGTGCGCATCATCGGCGCGCGCGTCCCGGTGGTCCGCTCGACGGTCCTCGGCACCGTCACCGCCGTCCTCCTCCAGGACGGCGGCGCCTGTCGGGAACTGTCCGATGTGCTGAATGCCGCTGTCGTCCAAGCGTTTCCGGCCTCACGTCGCGGCGCGGACGGGCCCTGGGTGGGCATGGGCGAACGGCTGCCCGCGCTGGCGGCGGCCACCTCGTGGGAGCAGGCGCGCCGGGCGCTGCGATTCGCGTCCTCGACCTGGCACGGCCGCCGGGTGATCGCCTTCGAACGGCTCGGTTCACTCGCCCTGCTCGGCGAACTTCCGGTGCCGAAGCTGCTCGGCGCACCGGATGTGATGCGGCTCGACGAGTTCGCCGCGACCGAGGCCGGAGCGCTGGCCGTCGACACGCTCGAGGCGTTCTGCCTGTTCGGTTCGCTGCGGCGCACCGCGGACGAACTGCATCTGCACCACAGCACGGTCGCCGCGCGGATCGCGCAGGTCGAGGCGGCGATGGGCTGGGACGTCGGCGAATCGCTCGACCGGTTCATGGCCACGCTGGCGCTGATGATGCGGCGGATCGCCCTGTCGGCGGCCGAGCTGGCGCCCGACGGATCCGACGCGCGTCGGGCCGAGATGGACCATCCCGCGACAGGTGTCGGGTGATCTGGATCACTCCGGCGAGCGATGATCGGCGGGCACCGATGAGGCAGCCGGGGAAACCCGGTGAACGAGAAGGAGTCCCGCCATGGCGGTCATCGATCCGACCAGCACCTGGGCGCCGCTGGAGCAGCGCCTGGCCGTCACCACGAACGAACGGCATCGCCAGGTGCTCGGCATCGTCATCGAGCACATGAAGGCCGAGGCCGCCCCCGACCTGGACGGGCTCATGCGGACCCTGGTGCCCGAACCCGCCTACCACTTCTGGAACGCGGGCCGGGATGTCGGCCCGAAGGGGCGCGAGACCGTGCACACCTACTACTCCGACTTCGTCGCCAGTCGCAGCAACGTCCTCGAGTACGAGCTGGACC
This sequence comes from Nocardia sp. NPDC051833, assembly GCF_040681225.1. NCBI lineage: Bacteria > Bacillati > Actinomycetota > Actinomycetes > Mycobacteriales > Nocardiaceae > Nocardia > Nocardia sp. NPDC051833. The sequence goes on along the minus strand of NZ_JBFAYK010000003.1, from coordinate 219,609 downwards.
GGCTCGTCGTCGACGACGACTGCGTGGTGACCGAGGGCTTCCTGAAGCAGATCTACCCGGGCTCCTACGCCCTCCAGATCGGCATCCCCGTCGACGATCCCGACGCCGACTATCTGATCGTGTTCCGCCAGCTGCTGCTGTGGCCGATCGATGCCGAGGGCCGCATCGAGGGCGAGGATTCCTACCATTCCGGCCCGTCCGAGATCCGCAAACTGACCTTCGACGAATTGCCGCAGGAGTACATCGACCTCGTCCACCCGGGCGTGCGATGACGGACGGGAACCACGCGGACATCGCGACCATGCTGCTCGACCGGCTCGGCGATCAGCGCCTCGGTCTGCGCACCCGCGAGACCGACTGGACCTGGGACGCGGTCGTCCACGAGTCGGCCGCGCGCGCGGAACTGGCCCGGAGCCTGCGTCGCGACGGCCCGTTCCACCTCGGCGTGCTGCTCGACAATGTGCCCGATTTCGTCTTCTGGCTGGGCGCGGCGGCGCTGGCGGGCGCGACGGTGGCCGGGCTCAATCCGACCCGCGGCGACGCGCAACTGGCCGAGGACATCCGGTATGTCGACTGCCAGCTGATCGTCACCGACGCGGCGGGGATGGCGCGGCTGCGGCGGCTGGATCTGGACCTGACCGAGGACCGAATCCTGCTGGTCGACAGCCCCGATTACGCCGCCCGCGTCGATGCCCACCGGGTCGAGCCGACAGCGGTGGGTGGACCCGCGGATCTGCTGCTGTTGTTGTTCACCTCCGGCACCACCGGGACCTCCAAGGCGGTGCGGTGCACCCAGCGCCGCCTCGCGGTGATCGCCGCCGCGGCGGCGGCGAAGTTCGGGCACGTCCGCGACGACGTGGACTACTGCTGCATGCCACTGTTCCACGGCAACGCCATCATGGCGCTGTGGGCGCCCGCGCTGTCGGTCGGTGCGACGGTGTGCCTGACGCCGAAATTCTCGGCCTCGCAGTTCCTTCCGGACGTGCGGTACTTCGGCGCGACCTTCTTCACCTACGTCGGCAAGGCACTGGGCTACCTGCTCGCCACCCCCGAAACCGCGCAGGATGCGGATAATCCGCTGGTCCGCGGCTTCGGGACCGAGGCGTCGGTCGCCGACCAGGACGAGTTCCGGCGCCGCTTCGGCGCGGCACTGCACGAGGGCTACGGCTCCAGCGAGGGGCCGAGCCTGGCCGCACTGGATCCGGCCGCACCGCCCGCCGCGCTCGGCAGGCCCGCGCATCCCGGTGTCGCGGTGGTGGATCCGGAAACCCTGCGCGAGTGCGCGCGGGCCGAGCTCGACGAGTACGGCCGGGTCCGCAATCCCGACGAGGCGATCGGGGAGATGATCGACAAGGCGGGCGCGCTCGTCTTCGAGGGCTACTACAAGAACGAGGTCGCCGACGCCGACCGGATTCGCAACGGCTGGTACTGGACCGGCGACCTCGGCTACCTCGACACCGACGGATTCCTGTATTTCGCGGGCCGCAAGGGTGATTGGTTGAGGGTCGACGGCGAGAACACCTCGACCCTGCTGATCGAGCAGGTGCTGCGCAGGCACCCCGCCGTCATCGCCGCCGCGGTGTTCGGAGTGCCCGATCCCCGCTCGGGCGATCAGGTCATGGCCGCCGTCGAAGTCGCCGATCTGGACGCCTTCGATCTCGACGAGTTCACCGAGTTCCTCTGCGCCCAGGACGATCTCGGCAGCAAGGGCATGCCCCGATTCGTGCGGGTCTCGGCGAATCTGCCGGTGACCGGGTCGAACAAAGTCCTCAAGCGCGAACTCCAGGAGCAGGCCTGGCGGACGGAGGAGCCGGTGCACCGGTGGGCAGGCCGCGGCCGACCGCGGTACCGCCGGATGACCGACGTGGACCGACGGGACTTGGAGTCGGAATTCACCGCCCACGGCAGGCAGCGCATGCTGTGATCGCCCGCGGTAATTCACTGGCCCGCTGTGATTCAATGGCCAGGTGACGATGACAGCGCAGGGGTGGTGGCCGCGGTAGCGGCCATCATCGACTGTGCGTGCGGCCGCCCCCGGAGCGGTCGCATCCCGTCCTCGCGTCGGACTCGCGGTCCGCGCCGGTCGGCGGCCCCGACGAGAACGGGGTACCGGCAATGACTTCCGACCACACCAGCAACCAGCCGTTCGGCGGCTTCCTGGTCAGCTCCCGCGCACTGGGTGAGTACCGGGCGATGTTCGCCCTCACCGACGCGGACCTGCGCCGCCGCCTGCTGGACTGTCCCGGCGGCGCGGCCGGGTTCACCGCCGCGGTCCGGGGCCTCGGCGGCGACGTGACGGCCTGCGACCTCGCCTACGCGAACGGCGGCACCGCCGAGGTCGCCGCCACCGCGGCGGGCGAGGTCGTGCGCGGCAACGACTACGTTCGCGCGCATCCGGAGCAGTTCCGGTTCACGTACTTCGCCGACCCGGGCGAACACCTGACGGTCCGGCAGCGCGCGGCCGAGCTGTTCGCCGCGCACAGCCGGGCCGAACCGGACCGCTATGTCGCGGGCACGCTGCCCGGTCTGCCGTTCGGCGACAACGCCTTCGACCTCGTGCTCAGCTCGCACCTGCTGTTCAGCTACGCCGCCGACCTCGACTACGCGTTCCATCTCGCCGCGGTCCGCGAACTGCTCCGGGTGGGCACCGAGGCGCGGATCTTCCCGCTGGTCCCGATCGGAGCGGACGAGCGCTACCGCGACCTCGACCGGCTGCTCGCGGATCTGCGCGAGCACGGGATCGAGGGGCGGATCGTCGATGTCGACTACGAGTTCCAGGCGGGCGCCCACCAGATGCTGGTGTGCCGCAAGCCTGCTCGGCCCTGAGTGGGGTCAGGCCTCGACCCGCACGACCGGCGGACCGGCGGTCCAGCCGCCGTCGACGGCCAGCTCGGCGCCGGTCGTATACGAGGCGGCGTCGCTGAGCAGGTAGGTGACAGCCCCGGCGAGCTCCTCGGGGCGACCGACCCGGCCCAGCGGCGCGTTCGGGAAGGCTCCGTCGGCGAGGACGATGCCGGTCGGCGCGGTCATCGGGGTGAGGACCATGCCGGGGTGCACCGAGTTCACCCGGATCCGGTCGCTCGCGAGCTCGATCGCGGCCACCTTGGTCAGCCCGCGCACGCCCCACTTGGCCGCGCCGTAGGCGCCCGTGTGCGCCAGGCCGACGAGTCCGGCGGCCGAGGAGATGTTGACGATGGAACCGCCGCCTGCCGCCCGCAGTGCGGGCACGACCGCGTGGATGCCCATGTTGACCGACACCAGGTTCACCTGGATCACCCGCTGGAAGGTCTCCAGCGGCTCCTCGACCAGCGGGACGCCCGTGGCGGTCACCCCGGCGTTGTTGACCAGGCCGGTCAGCGAGCCGAACGCCTCGATCGCGGTGTCGACCGCGGTCTGCCACGCGGCCGGGTCGGTGACGTCGAGGTGCACGAAGCGGGCGCGCTCGCCCAGCTCCGCCGCGACGGCGGCACCGTCGTCGTCCAGCAGGTCGCCGATCACGACACTGCCGCCCGCGGCGACGATGCCCTGCGCGAAGGCCGCGCCCAGACCGCGCGCACCACCGGTGACCAGCACTACCTTGCCCGAAAGATCCATCACAGTTCCTTTTCTTCTCGGATGCCGAAGACCGCGCCGCCGCCGAAGGCCGCGCGATGCGAGACCGGCTGTCCACCGTCGATGTCGGTGATGCCGTAGTCGAGCGCCGCCTCGGCGGTGATCACCGTGGCGCCGCTGCGGTCGCCGATCGCGGGGTCGGTGGCCAGCGCCAGCACGACCCGCCCGACGAATTCGGGCGTCTCCGCGCCCGCGATCGGGAAACCCTCGATGTCCTCGACACCCAGGGCCAGTACCTGCTCGGTGCGCACGATCCCCGGCCACAGCGACAGCGTGCTGACACCGGTACCGCGCAGTTCCACCGCCATATCGGCGGCCATCTTGTCCAAGCCCGCCTTCGACATCCCGTACAGCACCGAGTGCAGGTAGCCGCGGGTACCGAAGGAGGAGATGTTGGCGATGACGCCGCGGCCGCGCGCGACCATGATCCGCGCCGCCTCGACCGAAGCGACGTAGTGCGCGCGCAGGCCGACGCCGATCAGCGAATCCCAGTCGCCGACCGGTCGCCGCCAGAACGGGTCGCTGAAACCGGCGAAGCCGTCGGGGTTGGCCCAGACGTTGTTGACCAGCAGGTCGAGCCCGTCCTGTTCGGCCGCGATCCGGGCGAAGACGGCGGCGATCTGCGCGTCGTCGCGGTGATCGCAGTGCACGGCGATGCCGGTGCCACCGCGGGCGCTCACCTCGGCGGCGGCCACTTCCAGCGGCCCGCCGTCACCGGCGCTGCCCCGGCCGGTCAGATACACGGTCCACCCCGCGGCACCGAGGGCCAGCGCGATGCCTTTGCCGACGCCCCGGCTGGCGCCGGTCACCAGGGCGATCGCGGGCACGCCCGGCGTGCTCGCCGGGTCGTCGGGGTGGGGTGTCGCGGTCATGTCGCTCACCGTAGGACCGGGTCCGCGCGGCTGCCTGCGCCTCTTCCCGCTCATCGGGAACGGCGTCGAGTCGGATTGCCTGGGGTTTCCTGGGCGCGGCCGATGGGTAAGAAGTCTCCGATACCCGCTCGCGATTCCGCGACGGGACGCGGCTTCCGCGACGGACACGACTGGAGACACACCGTGCTGGGTTTGCTCGGCGGCCGGGGCCGCAAGACCACGATCGAGAGTTGCCCGGGTGCCCCCACCTCGGCCGGACTGCTGCAATCCGGCGATGTGGTCCTCACCCCACGGCGCAGCTTCCGGGTGATCAGCACGAGCTTCACCGGTGGCGCCCAGCACGCCGGACGGGTGATCGCCGACACGATCGATCTCGTCAACGGTCGGCTCCGGGTGATCGAATTCCCCAGCGCCGAGACCGTGGTGACCGTCCGAGCGATCTAGCGGTTCCCGCCTTTCGGTGTCGCCCTGCCCGCACGCGGCCACGATCCACAGCATGATGGTGGGATGGCCGAGAGGGTGAGCGTATGCGCGCAGTGCTGATACTGATCGTCGTCGGGGTGATCGGACTCGTCGTCGGCGATCGCGTCGCAGTCGTGTTGGCGCAGAACGAGATCGGTCGTGCCGTCGCCGCCCGGTACGACCTCGCGCAGCCACCGGACGTCGAGATCGGCGGCGTCCCGTTCCTGACCCAGGCCATCGACGGCATCTACCGCGACATCGACATCCGGGTCGGCGACTGGAGTGGCGAGGACATCTCCGTCCGCGATCTCGATGTCGTCCTCACCGACGTCTCCGCGCCGCTCGCCGACATCGTCGGTAACCGCACCGCGAACCTCGTCGCCGACACGGCGACAGCGACGGCCGTGGTTCCGTACGACGTGGTGCGGACCTTCGCGCCCTCGGGCGTGGAGTCGATCTCCGACAGCCCCGAGGGACTGCGCGTCACCGGAACCTTCCCGGTCGCCGGCCTCTCGGTCCCCGCGACCGTCTTCGTGACCGTCGCCCCCACCGACGCGGGCATCGAGGTCACCCCCGTCTCGGTCCAGTCCGCCCTCGGCGGCCCGACCGTCCCGCTGTCGCTGCTCCGCGGTCCCCTCACCTTCGTCGTTCCCCTCCAGGAACTGCCCCTCGGCGCCCGCCTCACCGCCATCCGCCCCGCCCCCGACGGCCTGCACGCCACCGCCGTCGCCCACGACGTCCATTTCACCGACCTCCCCTGATCTATGCGATCGGCGAAAATGCCCCGCGCATTGTTTTCGTTACGGAACCGATAGCTCGCGCCGCTGTCCCCCGGTCAGCTCGATCGACGGCCGGGCGCGCCGGACCGATATGCGGGGTATTTGAAACGATATGAATTCGCTTAATTCGGGAGACCGACTTATGGTCGATTGCGGCGCGTCTTCCACAGTGGGAAGACCGGAGGAGAAGCGCGTGCCGCAATCCCGTCAGGAGGGATCGTGAAATGACACCGTTGCTATTCGATGTGGATACGATGACCGCCGCGCTGGAACTCGCGGTGAAGGCGCCGTCGGTGCACAACACGCAGCCCTGGCGCTGGCAGGTCGGCGACGGACGGGTCGAGCTGTACAGCGATCCCGCGCGGCAATTGCCGGTGGAAGATCCCGATGGGCAGGCCATGGTCGTCAGTTGCGGCGCCGCTCTCCATCATTTGCGCGTGGCACTCGCGGTCACCGGTTGGTCGGCGATTCCCGAATTCCTGCCCGACCCGGGCGACCCGAATCATCTGGCCACCATCACCGTCTCGCCGAGGCCGCCGTCGGATACCGATATCCAGCTCGCCGCCGCGATTCTGCTCCGGAAATCCGAGCGGCGCCGATTCGCGCCGCTGCCGTTGCCCGCGGGCGCCTTGCGCGCCCTGTCCTCGACCGTTGTCGAATTCGGCGCGGTCGCCCGGAATATCCCGGAACAGCTGTTGCCGCTGCTGGCCGAGCCGATGCGGGCCGCCGCGGCGCGGCATCGCTCCGACGCCGCGTATCTGCGCGAACTCGCGGACTGGAGCGGGCGCGCCGATCACGGGGACGGCGTGCCGTCGCACACGACGGTGCTGCCGAGGCACGACGACCCCCTCCCGCTCCGCGCCTTCCGCGACCCCGGTCTCGACGATCCCGGCGACGGCGCCGACCACGCCAGCTGGGTCGTGATCTGCACCGCGGCCGACGACCGCCGCGCCCGCCTGCGGGCGGGCGAGGCGACCAGCGCCCTGCTGCTCGGGGCCACCAGCCTGGGCTTGGCGACCTGCATCCAATCCGAACCGCTGGGCATCCCCGAACTCCGCGACGCGATCCGGCACTCCTTGCTGCACGACTGCGCGCACCCCCAGGTGGTGGTCCGCGTCGGCCGCCTGCACCACACCGCTCCCCCGGTCTCCGCGAGCCCGCGCCGTCCGCTGGCCGACGTGCTCGAACCCCCGACCCGCCGCGTCGCCTGACACGAAAGTCACACTCCCGGAGCACCTTCCGCGTCCATGCCCGCGCAGAACTGCGCTGCGCGGGCGCACCGGAACGCCTCAGTCGACGGCGGTCCCCTCGAGCTCGACCAGCTGCCCGGGAATCGCCAGCCGGCTCACGCCGAGCATGGTGGTCGCCGGTGCCACCGCGGCCGCGCCGAGCCGGGCCGCCAGCACGCCGTAGTGCTGGAACAGCAGGTCCACGTCGGTGGTGTAGACGTTGAGCCGGACGAGATTGGCCAGCGACATGTCCGCCTCGGCGAGCACGGCCTCCAGGTTGTCCAAGCTCAGCGCCAGCTGCGCGGCCAGATCGCCCTCGTGCCGGGGCGTGCCGTCGCCGCTCATCGCGGTCTGCCCGGAGCAATACAGGGTGCGCGTGTGCCCGGTGACGAGTTCGCCCTGGTTGAATCCCATCGCCACCGACCAGGTCACCGGGTTGACCGCGGTTCGTTCCAGTCCCACTTCAGCTCCATTCGATTCGTCGTAGTCCGGCGTCCGCGACGCCGTGGGACAACCCTCGCAAGTAATCACGACATCCTCTGTCGTGTATTCGGTAGAGTTCGCGAATGCGCGCAGACCGGTTGGTGTCGCTGGTGTTGTTGCTGCGCCAGCGCGGCCGGCTCACCGCGACCGAGCTCGCCACCGAGCTGGAGGTGTCCACCCGCACGGTCCTGCGCGATATCGAGGCGCTCTCGGCGGCCGGTGTGCCGGTCTACGCCGAACGCGGCAGGCACGGCGGCTTCGCGCTGCTCCCCGGGTTCCGGACCGAGCTCACCGGGGTGAACCACGACGAGGCGCTGGCCCTGCTGATCGCCGGATCACGCCGTGGCGCACAGGCTTTCGGTCTCGGGTCGGCCCTGTCCTCGGCCATGCTCAAGGTGGTCGACGCGCTGCCCGACAACCACCGCACCACCGCGGCCGATGTCGCCGAACGGCTGCTCATCGACCCGGCGACGGATCTGCTCTCGCGTCCGGCGGTCGACGACGAGGTCCCCGGCGACATCGCGGCCGCGATCCGCCGCGCGGTGTTCGCCGGGCACAAGCTGCGCATCCACTACGCCGCGGTCGGCCAGGCACCGAGCTGGCGGACGGTGGACCCGATCGGGATCGTCATGGTGCGTGACCACGGCTATCTGCTGGCCACGAGATCCGGGGCGGACCGCACCTATCGGCTGTCCCGGGTGCTGGCGGCCGAGGAGTTGCCCGAACCGGCACAGCGGCCCGACCGGGTCGATCTGGACCGGGCCTGGCAGGAACGCAGCGCCCGCTTCCGCACCGGCGGCGACCAGCTCGCCGTGCTGGTCCGGGTCCGGCCGGCGCGGCGTGAGGAGCTGGTGCGCACCGCACTGGCCGTCCATTCCGAGGAACCCGACGACGAGTGGCTGCGGCTGGCGGTGACCTTCCAGGATTCCCGGCACGCCGAATGGGCGCTGTGGCAGCTCGGCATCGACGCGGAAGCCCTGGCCCCGTCGTCGCTGCGCGCCTCCCTGCGGGATCGCGCGATCGCCGTCGCCACCCGATACGCGCCGACGCCGGTTCCGGAACCCGACGACAAGGCTGCCGGGTGGCGGCGATAGCAGCCCGGCACACGGTGCGTGGTTCATCCGTTTCGGGTGAAGCGAGGCGGTACACGTCTGCCTAACGTCGGCAACGAGGGGCCGATGCTGTCGACGGAAGAGGTCGGGCATGACTGCACCGCAGTACATTCGTGGCGGTTTTCCCAGCCCGGACGCTGTCCGCCGCGCCTATGACGAACTCGATTACCAGCGGGCGCTGGCGATGTACCGGTTCTTCTTCCCCACCGTCTCGCTCGAGGCGACGTGGCGGGAGAATCTCGCGGCGGGGGCGGTGCCGAATCGGGTGATGGCACTGCTGGTCGGCAGCCCGGACCAGTATGTCTTCACCGCCAATTCGGATACGCCCTACGCCGGGCTCACCGTCGATCTGTCGGCCGGGCCGATGGTCGTCGAGGTGCCGCCGGGCACGCTCATGGGCACGGCGAACGACCTCAACCAGCTCTGGGTGCTCGACCTGGGGCTGCCCGGACCTGCGGGTGCCGAGGGCGGCAAGCACCTGCTGCTGCCGCCCGGCTACGACGAGCCGGTGCCGGAGGGCTATTTCACCGGCACCGCGACGACGAACCGGGTGCTCGTCCTCGTCCGCGCGCTGCCGCACGGCGCCGAGGTCGACCCCGCGATCGCGCTCATCCAGCAGGTGCGGGTGTATCCGCTGGGCGCCGAGGCCGAGTCGAATCCGCTGGAGTGGGTGGATCTTTCGGAGCAGAAGGGCCTCGACTTCACCCCGGTGCGGTGGGAGGAGACCCTCGACTACTGGCGAATCCTGCACGAGATCCTGAACTCCGAGCCGCCCAACCCCGACTATCGCTACCAGTACGGCGAACTCGCGACGCTCGGGATCGCGCGCGACCTCCCGTTCGTGCCCGATCGGCGGATGACGGCCATTCTCACCGACGCGGCCCGGCGCGGGCACCTGCACCTGTGCGTGCAATCGTTCGCCGATCGCAGGCCGGATCGGCAGGTGTGGCCGGACAGCCGCTGGGAGTGGGCCGTCCTGCGCCCGGAGAACGGCACCTTCGACGCCGCGGGCTATACCGATCTGTACGCGCGCGAGAAGTGGTTCTACCAGGCCCAGATCGAGTCACCGGCGATGTTCGCGCGCACTCCCGGCGCGGGTTCGCTGTACTGGCTGGGCCTGCGCGACTCCGCGGGGGCATATCTGGAGGGCGCGGGCTACTACAGCCTCACCGTCCCGCAACCGGTTCCGGCGACCCTGTTCTGGTCGATCACCGCCTACGACGCCCGCACCCGCAGCGAACTGCGCTCGCCGTTGAACCGGCCCGCGCTGCGCTCCCTGTACGAGCTGGCCGACGTCGACACCACCGAGCCGCTGACCCTCTATTTCGGGCCGACGCCGCCGCCGAACACCCCGATCGACCGGTGGATCCAAACCACCCCGGGCACCGGCTGGTTCACCTATTTCCGCATCTACGGCCCCGACGGCCCGGCGTTCGACGGCACCTGGCAGCTGCCGGATTTCCGGCGCCACGGCTGACCGATCGTCAGCGGGCCCGCAGCGTCACCACGGTGATGTCCGGCGGCGCGCCGACGCGCACCGGCGGGCCCCACGCGCCGACACCGCGGGTGGTGTACATCTGCATGTCGCCGATGCGGCTCGTGCCGGCGACGGTGCCGTTGATCCAGCCGACCGGGTACCTCAGCGGCCACATCTGACCGCCGTGGGTGTGTCCCGACAGCTGCAGGTCGACGCCGCGTTCGCTCGCCCCGGTGCCCTGTAGGGGCTGGTGGGCGATCAGCACCGTGAACCGGCCCGGCTGCTGTCCGGCCAGGGCGGCGTCGACATCGGGCGCCGGATCGGTGGCGTCGAAGTCGTAGACCCCGGCGATGTCGATGGCGCCGTCACCGACGGTCAGCGGGACGTGGCTGTTGCGCAGGGTGGTGAGCCCGAGGGTGTCGTAGTAGTCGAGCCAGTTGTCCGGACGGTCCACGTACCCTTCGTGATTGCCCGCGACGACGAACTTCCCGTACTTCGCGCGCAGCCCCGCGAGCGGGTCGATATCGGGGCCGACGTAGGCAACCGCGCCGTCGAGCAGGTCGCCGGGCAGCACGATCACATCGGGCTGCTGGGCATTGACCAGGTCGACCACCCGCTGGGTGAAGCCGGCGCCACGGGCCGCGCCGACGTGGATGTCGGCGACGACCGCCACCCGCAGCCCGTCGACCGAGCGGGGCAGGTCGGCGAAGGACAGCTCGGTCTCGATCACCCGCAGGTCGTTCGCCTCGGTGACGCCGTAGGCGACCGTCCCCAGTGAGGCCACCACCAGCACCGCCGAGGCCACCTGGGTCAGTCCGCGACGGTGCTGGAACTTCAGCAGCCGGGCCACCGCGAGCACCACGCCGAGCACGAGCAGCCCGATCAGCAGGTAGAAGATGACCGCGAACCAGACCTCGCCCCACCACACGATCGGCCGCACCGGCTCCGGCGAGTAGACGTTGCCCGCGCCGACCGCGACGACCGGCGGAATCCACAGGATCACCAGCAGGACCGCGAGCGCCCGGCGCGCGACGCGGCCGAGTCCGGTGGCGACGCCGAACCGCCGGTACAGCAGCCAGTGCACGAGCCCGAGGAGCGCACCGACCAGCAATATCTGGAACATCGGCGTATCTTCCCATCACCGCCCGGTCGCGCGGAGATACGCCTGCCCCCGCGGCGAGATCTCGTAGCCGACCTCCAGGCTGCGGGTGAGACCGAGATTCTTCAGCTTGCGGACATCGAGCTTCAGCGATTCCCGGTCCCGGCCGAGCAGATCCGCGAGGTCACCGGCCCGCCGACCCGGGTGGGCCACGATGACGTCGAGGACCGCGGCCGTCCACGGCCCCCGTCGGCTGGCCCGGTCCAACCGCGCCAGTGCCGCCGTGATCTCGGCCACCTCGTGCGCGTCCGGATCGGTACGGCCGCTCAGCGCGATCCGGTCGTCGGGACCGAGAAAGCGGACCGCGATCCGGAAGACGGGATAGTGCGCCGCGCCGCGAAAGGCCGCCAGCACGGCGTCGGCGTCCGCCTCGCCCGCCGCGCGCGCGTCCGCGTCGGTGATGGCACCGGCTTCGACCTGGTCCACCCCGGTGATCTCGACGGTGCCCGCCGAGGTGCGCAGCGTGCCACCGGCGCGTACCCGTGGCCGGGCCCAGCGGCGGAACACGTGGGTCACGTCGCCGGACGCGATCCCGCGCGCGACGCGATCGGTGAGCATCATGGTGGCACCGACCCTACCCGCGCCCGCCGGAGCACCCCGGCGATGCGGGCACAATGGAGGGCGATGAAAACCTGGCAGCTCGACCCCAACGCCGACGACGGCCCGCCCGGGAACGGAGCGCACGCCACCGTCGAGGACATCCGCGATCTGCGCGAACAGTTCGTCGACTTCATGCTCGGCTACAAGTTCGCGATCGACGAGATCACCACCAAGATCAACATCCTGCGCGAGGACTTCAACAACACCCACGAGTACAACCCGATCGAGCACGTCGGCTCCCGGCTCAAGTCGCCGGAGAGCGTGCTGGAGAAGGTGCAGCGCAAGAACTACGCGATGAACCTGGCCGCGATCAGGGAGAACGTGCTCGATATCGCCGGGGTGCGGGTGGTGTGCAGCTTCATCTCCGATATCGGCACCATCCGGGACATGCTGGCCGGTCAGGAGGACATCACCGTCCTCGAGGAGCGCGACTACATCACGAACCGCAAGCCGAACGGCTACCAGAGCCTGCACCTGATCGTCTCGATCCCGGTGTTCCGCTCCGACCGCACCCAGCGGGTGCCGGTCGAGATCCAGATCCGCACCATCGCGATGGACTTCTGGGCCAGCCTCGAGCACAAGATCTACTACAAGTACCGGGGCGAGGTGCCGCCGAACCTGCGCAGCGACCTCGCGCAGGCCGCCGAGGTGGCGACCCAGCTGGACGAGAAGATGGAGGCCCTGCACCGGCAGATCGACCGCACGCCGCGCCCGCCGACCAGCCCGATCGAGTCCCTCGATCTCAGCGTCCTCTACAACGCCTTCACCGCGGGGGCACCGCGCGCCTGAGCGAGCCGGGCGGCTAGGACATCATCGCCAGCAGACCCAGATCCCGCGCGAGCGCGCCGTCCTGGCCTAGCGCGGTGAAATCGGCCTCGACGTCGGCGCGCGCGAGCCGGCCCGCGCGCACCGCCCGGTAGCGCACGTACGACCAGAGGAACACGTCGAGGTTGTCGAAGCGGGTGCCGCCCTCGAGCACCTCCTCCTCGTGGAACCACACCGCGATCTGGCCGGTGGTGAGCACGACATAGAGATTGCCGCCGCCGTCGGCGCCGACGGAGAACACGTCGTCGTCGGTGACCGCGGTGGTGTAGTCCGCGTCGAGGATGCCGCAGTCGTTGGCGGCGAAATCGAAGGCGTAGGACCAGTCGAAGATGTCGAGGAACTGCGGGAGCCGCCCGGAGCGGACGCGGCGGTCGAAGGCGGCGAGCGCGGCCGCGTCGGCGGGCGCGAGCCGGTCGAGAAACGGTGCGACCGAACGGGTTCCGCCGGGGACGACGACGGGTTCGGCGTCCGGGAACCAGCGGGCGAGATCGGCGTCGAGGTCGCGTTCGGTGTAGCCGACGAGGTCGGCGGGAGAGAGCGTCACGCCGGACAGTGTAGGAACACCGTCCGACATCGGCGCGCTGGTCGTCAGGCCGGTTGCAGCACGCGCATGATCGGGTCGTAGGCCCAGTTCAGCAGGCGCTCGGCGTCTTCCTTCGCGGCGACGCTGCTGTGCGGCGAGCTGTGCAGCACCACGCCGATCACCGGGATGCCCGCCCGGACCGTCTCGAACAGCAGGCAGTGGCCCGCCGCGTCGGTGTTGCCGGTCTTGATGCCGATGGTGCCCGGGTATTCCCGCAGCAGCCGGTTGGTCGTCTCCCAGCGGTGCTCGCGGTTCCCCGGTCCGGCGGGCACGAAATAGTCACGCGCGGCGACGATCTCACGGAACACCGGCAGGCTCATCGCGCGCACGCCCATCGCGACGAGGTCCACCGGGGTCGAATGCGTGGAGTCGTCGGTGGGGTTCGGCAGTCCGCTGGGATCGGTGAATTGTGTTCCCGCCAAACCCAACAGGCGCGCGGTGTCGTTCATCTTCGCGATGAACGCGTCCTGCCCCGGCCCGAAGGACTCGGCAACCGCGTACGCCGCGTCGCAGCCCGACGGCAGCATCAGCCCGTACAGGAGCTGGCGCGCGGTGAGCACCTCGCCCGGCGCCAGGCCCGCGGTGCTGCCGTTGTGCCTGGCGCAGTAGGCGAACGCCTCGTTCGGCACCGTCACGGGCCGTTCGAGGTCGTTGCCCGCGATCACGACGATGGCCGTCATCACCTTGGTGATGCTGGCGATCGGGACCGGGGTGTGCGCGTTGCGCGACCACACCACCGTTCCGGTGAGCCCGTCGGCCAGCGCGGCCCCGGTGGCCTGCACTCCCTCCGGACCGACGGTCCAGGGCAGCTGGTCGAGCGCGGCGCTGCCCGACGGCGCGGCGCCCGCGACCCCGTGACCAGCGGCGACGACCAGAACTCCGGCGACAACAGCGTGCAACATCCCGGCAAATGTCCGCATGGCGACATTCTGTCCCACAACCCCGCCGAGTCGTGGGATTTGACCACCACTTTTCCGCGGCGGCCGGATCCGCCCGCCGCGACACCCCGTAACGGTTGACTGTCCGGGCGCCGGGCTGCACTGTTGATAGCACTGAGCGTCGCGCGTGTCGGTGGTTCCACAGGATCGGCCCTGGTCACAGGGAGTATCAGCGAGCTACTCGGAAACGGGAAGGACGCGATGACGATGAGCGGTCGCCGGAATCGACGGAATCGAGAGATTCGCGAGGTTCGAGAGATCCACGCTCGGCCATCGCACCAGATCGCCAAGTTCCTCCTGTCGACGCTGATGCTGGTCTGGTTCGGGCTCGGGTTGCTGGCGGCGTCGCAACGCCAGTACTTCGCGAATCCGCCGACCGACTGCGGCGGGCTGGGCACGATCGGCGTCACCGTCCTCGCCGGACCACTCAACTATCTGGGCGCCAACCCCCGGATCTCCGCGTGCACGCTGCCGCAGCCGAGTCAGTGATCGCGGTCGGCGTAGGGTCGAGCGGGTCGACCCGAGGAGGACCCGAGCATGAGCGCGTCGCCGAGCAAGCGCACCCCCAGCCGCTGGGACGAGCTCACCGCCGCCGACCCGGCGCATTCGAGCTGGTACGTGGAGCGTTTCCGCAGCCTCGCGGCCGCGGGCGAGGACATCGTCGGTGAGGCACGCCTGATCGACGCGATGCTCGGGCGCGGGCGCCGGGTGCTCGACGCGGGCTGCGGCGCGGGCCGGATCGGTGGCTACCTGCACGAGGCCGGGCACACCGTGGTCGGCGTCGACGGCGATCCGGTGCTGATCGAGGCGGCGCGCGCGGATCATCCCGGCCCGACCTGGCTGGTCGGTGACCTCGCCGAACTGGATCTGCCCACCCGGGACTTCGACGTGATCGTGTGCGCCGGCAATGTGATGACCTTCCTCGCGCCGGCCACCCGGTCGGCGGTGCTGACGGCCTTCGCCCGGCATCGCGGTCCGGGCGGCCGGGTGGTCGTCGGATTCGGCGCCGACCGGGGCTACGCGTTCACCGAATTCCTGGCCGATGCCGAATCCGCCGGTCTCACCGTCGATCTGCTGCTGTCGACCTGGGATCTGCGGCCGTTCGCCGACGACTCGGACTTCCTGGTCGCTGTGTTCTCCTGACGCGCGGTCCGGCGTCGGCTGGGACCACGCCGGGCCGCGACACCGGCTAGCCTCGTGGCATGCCCGACCCCGAGGTCCCGCCGCCCCCGCGCAACGGTGTCGGACTGCTGGCGCTGGTGCTCGGCATCGTCGCGTTCGTGCTCTCGTTCATCCCCTTCGCCGGTGAATTCCTGGCGGCGCCGACCGCCGTGGCGGCGGTGACGGCGGCTTTCTTCGGTTGGGACCGCATCGAACGCGGCGAGGCCGACAATCGCGCCGACACCCTGGTCGGCGGGGTGCTCGGCGCCCTCGCCTTGGGACTGACCCTGCTCATCTACCTGGCGACCCAGTCCGGCTGAGGTGTCGCTAGCCGCGCACCACCGCGCGGGCCGCGGCACGCGCTGCGACCAGGATGGGGTCCCAAACCGGGGAGAACGGCGGCGCGTAGCCGAGATCGAGCGAGATCACCTGCTCCACCGTCATCCGCGCGGTGAGCGCGACGGCCGCGGTGTCGATGCGCTTGGCGGCGCCGTCGCGGCCGACGATCTGCACGCCGAGCAGCCGGCCGGTGCGGCGTTCGGCGAGCATCTTCACCGTCATCGGGGCCGCGCCGGGGAAATAGCCGGCGCGGCCGGTGGATTCGATGGTGACGGCGTGGAACTGCAACCCCGCGCGTGCGGCGTCCTTCTCCCGCAGGCCGGTGCGCGCCACCTCCAGATCGCACACCCGGCTGATCGCGGTACCGACGACACCGGGAAAGGTGGCGTAGCCACCGCCGACACCGGATCCGATGACCTGGCCGTGCTTGTTGGCGTGGGTGCCCAGCGGCACATAGCGCGAGGTCCCCGACACCAGATCGAGCACCTCGACGCAATCCCCGCCCGCCCAGATCTCGTCGTATCCGCGCACCCGCTGCGCCAGATCGGTGAGCAGACCGCCGGATTCGCCCAGGGGCAGCCCGGCGCGGCGCGCGAGGTCGGTGGCCGGGCGCACGCCGATCCCGAGGACCACCACGTCGGCCGGATACTCGGCGTCGGCGGTCGCCACTGCGCGGACCCGGCCGTCCGCGCCGGTCGGCAGCCCGGTGACCTCCGCGTCGGGCACGACCCGGATGCCCATCCCCTCCATGGCCTTTCGCACCAGCGCGCCCATATCGGGATCGAGCGAGGACATCGGTTCGGCACCCCGGGTGACCATGGTGACCCGGAATCCGCGCACCACCAGCGCCTCGGCCATCTCGACGCCGATGTACCCGGCGCCGACGACCACCGCTTCGCGCCCCGGCGCCGCCGCGAGCCCGTCGATGAGGGCCTGCCCGTCGTCGAGGGTCTGCACGCCGTACACGCCGTCGGCATCGATTCCGGGCAGCGGTGGCCGCACGGGTGTCGCGCCGGTCGCCAGCACGAGGTCGTCGTAGTCGGTCCAGGATTCCGCGCCGGTGCCGAGATCACGCGCGCGCACCCGGCGACCGGCCGGATCGATCTCGATCGCCTCGGTCCGCAGGCGCAGGTCGATCCCGCGATCGCGGTGTTCGGCGGGCGTGCGGGCGATCAGGTCGTCGACCTCGCCGACGTCCCCGCTCACCCAGTAGGGGATGCCGCACGCCGAATACGAGGCGTGATACCCCTTCTCGAACACCACGATCTCGAGCTCGTCGGCGCCACGCAGTCTGCGGGCCTGCGACGCGGCGGCCATTCCCGTCGCGTCGCCACCGATGACCACCACACGTTCGCCCATGGCGTCCACGGTACGGGCGCGCCGTGCGGTGATCGGGATTCAGACCATCTCGGGCACCCGCAGGTGCGCGAATCCCAGCCGGAATTCGGCCACGTCGACGATGCGCGCGCCCGTGACCCGGGTCGCCATCGCCCTGATCCGGTCCGCGTGCTCACGGCTGCTGTCGAGCTCCTCGCGACTCGCCCAGACGGTCGAGCCGACACCGCGGCCGGTCGCCCGGTCCACGAACAGGCTGGCGCTGCGGAAGCCGTCGAGCTTCTCGAATTCCGGCAGCAGTTGTGCCTTGAACGTCTCGATCGTGCCGTCGACCGCGGACGGGTCGACCTGCACCCACGTGCACCGGGTGCACGCGTTCGCGCCGGCCAGGTGATCGCGGTGCATGACCGCCACTTCCCATTCCTCGACCTTGTCCACCGGCCCGTTCAGCGCCTGGGCCAGGCCGTCTCGCCACATCTGGACGCGCGGCCTGCTGGCCTGCATCATCTCCTCGGATTCCCACGCGGTCGTCGCGATACAGCGTCCTGTCGCCCTGTCCACCATCAGCGACAGACCGACCCAGCCCTCGACTTCGGGCAGATTCCGCATGATGTCGTTGCGGAGGTATGCGATCCCGCCGTCGATCGACGACGGCTGAGCCGCGATTGTGCTTGAACGTGCGTACACGAGCCACCTCCTACCTGGGTAAAGGCGGCGCCCCGGTGGGCACCACCGGACATACCCACTGTCCTCCACGCCCACCCTCCGCACAATGCCCTTTTTCCGCCATATTGGGGTAGGCGCAGGTATTGACAGCGGCGAAATCCGGAGAAGACTGGATACATACCGGAACACCGGAAAATAGCCGCGCAGCCGACGGAGACGTCTGTCGACAGTGGTGACTGATTCCCAGGCTCCGGCCCAGGCCCCCGGCAAGCCGATCGGGTACCAGAACAGTCAGCGACGACTGAGGTTCGTGGTGACGATCGAGGCTACCGGGGACTGTTCTGTCCGGGGTCTTCCGGCGCTGCCGCGCACCGTTTCCGATTGCCAGCGCGCCACCGTAAACAAACCGTAAGGCGGTTCCGGCAAGGTAGTTTTCGACAGCGAAGCACCGCTGACGACAACCACCGAAGGGACACCATCATGGGCAGCATCGCAGTACACGAGTTCATCGCGCTCGACGGCATGTACGACGACCCGTCGTTCACCGTCGCCTACGGATTCGATCCGAAGATGGGCGAGACCCTCGGCGCGATCACCGGCGACGCGACCGCGATCCTGCTCGGCCGCAACACCTTCGAGATGTTCGCCCCCGCGTGGTCGACCCGCACGGTCGACGACGACCCGGGTGCCCCGTTCTTCAACGAGACCACCAAGTACATCGTCGGATCGCAGGAGCCCAAGGAGGAGTGGGCCAACAGCGTGCGCCTCGGCGCCTACGACGCCGACGTGATCCGCAAGCTCAAGGACGAGACCGAGGGCACCATCTACATCAGCGGCAGCGGCACGCTGGTCCGCGCGCTGCTGCGCGACGGCCTGGTCGACCACCTGCACCTGTTCGTGTACCCCATCGCGCTCGGCACCGGCGAGCGGTTCTTCGTCGACGGCGAACAGACCCCCCTCGCGCTGCTCTCGACCGACGTCTACGACAACGGCGTCGTCCACCTCGACTACGGCCCGGCCGCGAGCTGAGCTCCCCTGTCGGCGGCGGTGTGCCGGGGGTCTCGCCCCCGGTCCCCCCGATCGGTAGCCGCCGAGGAGGTTTTGTTCGTAAAGTTCATGGGTATGACCACGCCTCTGCCGGACACCCGCGCTCTCGCCGGTGACCTTTCCCTGTCCACCGTCCGGCTCGCGCGGCGCCTGCGCGGCAGGCGCGCCGATCCGCACATCTCCCTGACGCAGCTCTCGGCGCTGTCCACGCTGGCCAGGGAGGGCGCGATGACACCGGGCACGCTGGCGGGCCGGGAATGCGTGCAGCCGCCGTCGATGACCCGCGTCATCGCCTCGCTCACCGATATGAACCTGGTGGAGCGGTCCCCGCATCCGACCGACGGCCGTCAGATCATCATCGCCGCTTCACAATCCGGCCTGGCCCTGCTCTCCGACGAGGCCCAGGCCCGTGAGGAGTGGCTGACCGAGCAGCTGTCCAAGCTCTCCGACGAGGACCTCACCGTGCTCACCCACGCGGTCGCGATCATGACGCAGATCGTCAACCAGCCGACCCCTCTCGCCGGCTGACGCTACCGCTGGGCGTGGGTCAGCGCTGGCGCCAGCTCAGCGGACCTGGCAGGTCGACGCTGTTCTTCCTGGTGCGCGAGTTCCAGGTCCACGGGCCGATCTTGATGCTCCACGAGGAGAGGCCGGATTCGGTGAAGTTGAATTTCAGCGGGCCGAACGACTTGCGCTGACGGAATCTGATGGGCATGCGAAGCCTTCCTGAGATCGCTTCCAGGATAACCGATCCCGGTGGCTCGCACCGTACCTCGCCAGCCCACCACCGGCGCTCGCTACGCTGGCACCTGCCCGCGCCAGGACGTGCGCGGCGTATCGACCCGCGAGGAGGACAGCGCCATGTGGCCGACCGAGTGGCCCGCACCGGCCCACGCGATCGCGACCGCGATCGAGGCCGCCCTGCTCGCCGCGCAGGCCGCCGACGAGCCCGGATTCGGCGCCGCGACCGGCGATCTCGCCGAACTGCCTGCCGATCAGGTGAGCGCGGTGCTCGCGGCGGTGGTGCGGGAACTGCTCGAGATCGCCCATCCGGACGGTCTCACCGGCGAGGATGTCCGCGTGGTCCTCGAGGCGGTGGTACGGCGGTCGGTGGTCTGGCTGCCGCGCCTGGACCCGGCCGCTGTCGTCGGCGCGCTGACCGGCGCGCTGGGCATCGACGAGGGCGAGGACCGCCCGCCGACCGACCCCCGGCCCGCGGCGATCCTGCTGATCGACCACCTCGCCACCACCGCACGGGTGCCCGCCCGGGAGTCCGTGCTGCGCGCCATCACCGAGATCGCCAGGGCCGAGACCGTCGAGATGCCCTGAGCGTCCGCGCCTGGAGTCCACTGCGCGTCGGATTCACAGCTCACCCACACCCACGGCCCACCGCGTCCCCAGTTTCGGGGACGAGGGTTTCTCCTATCGGTTCAGCACACCGCTGACCGCCGACCCACTCCCCCGGGTCGAACGACAGGAGGAATCCGCATGAGCATCAAGTCGACACTGGCCAAGACCGCGGTCGCAGGCACCCTCGCCGTCGGGGTGGCAGGTGCGGCGGCGGGCGTCGCGAGTGCCGATCCCGGTGGACACGACCAGCCGCGACCGGAGGCCCAGCAGGAACACCGCCCGCAGCAGGAACACCGCCCCGAACACCGCGACCAGGCGCCCCAGCACGGCTTCTGGTTCTTCGGCACCTGGGTTCCCCTGCCCTGATCCCGCCGCCGACACGCAGTCCCGGTGCCGGGCACCGGGACTGCGTCGTCGCTCCGGCGCCTGGTAGAACTTGCCGGTACCTCCGTTACCGGATAGCGTAGTGATGTCAGTGCACAACTGTTCACTCAATATTCCGGCGGGGTGGCGACGATGAAGTTGCTGGTGTCAACGGTAGTAGGCGAATGGGTCGAGCTGGCCGCGCGGGATCTGGCGGCGTTCGGCGAATTCGCCAGGGAGGTGGGGGCCGCGGTGGCCGCGCATCAACGCGAAATCCGGCGCACAGCTACCGATTCGGGTCGCGAGCTGGTGCAGGAGGGCCGCTCGCTGGCGTTCGATATCGCCGATCTGGCGGATGCGGCCAAGCGCGCTCGATCGGATCGGCTGCGCGGAGACCGCCACGGCCGGTCGGGAGGGACGTGGTGACAGCGCTGGCCGTGATCGGCGGGCTCTGTGCACTGGCCGTGGGCTCACTGGTGTCCGGCTACGCCGTGGTGGTGATCAGCTACTGGCTGGAACTGCAACGTCATCCCCCGGAGCCGGAACCGACGCCGGACGAACGGGTTCACTGAGCGCGGTCAGGATTCGGTCGCCAGGCGCACGCCGAACCCGACCAGCACCAGCCCGGTGAGCGCGTCGATGCGGCGGCGGATGCGCTCGGTCTGCATCCAGGTCGAGATCGAGCCCGCGGCGACCACGAGCGCGGCGCAGTACAGGGCGGTCAGCACGATATACACCGCGCCCAACCCCAGGGTCGTCCACACCGGCGAGTATCCGTCGGGGACGAACCCGGGCAGGAAGCTGACGAACAGGACACCGATCTTCGGGTTCAGGATGTCGGTCAGGAAGCCCGCGCCGAAATTGCCCACCCGGTCCAGCGGCGCCGTCGACCCCGACGGATCGAGCACGCCCGCGCCGACGGGCCGCCGCAGCGCCTTCAGCGACTGCACCCCGATCCACACCAGATAGCAGGCGCCGACGATCTTGAGCGCCTCGTACCCGACTTCGCTGGCGCGCAGCAGCGCCGAGAGTCCGAGCACCGCGGCGACGACCCAGACCGTCAGCCCGCACAGCACCCCCGCGGCCGTGCGGATCCCGGCCCGGCGGCCGCCCCGGACGAGGCTGCGTACCACGACCAGCGTGTCCGGGCCCGGCAGCAGTACCAGCACGACCGCGGCGAGAGTGAACGACAGGACCGCGGCAATCATCGCTCCATCGTAGAAGCGTGTGCGCCTCGGCCGTCACCAGGTGATGTCGGCGGTGGAGGTCAGCGGCGCGCGCGGTGCGGCCGACTCGGTGACCGGCACGGTGTCGGCGGCGCGCACGGCGTCCGGGAAGCGCAGGCGAGTCCGCTGCTCCAGCTCGGTCACCGCCACCTGGAAGACCCGGAACTCGTCGAGCTCGAGCGCCTCGAGGTGGTCGAGCCGCTGCGACAGCAGGAAGGCACGGCACTTCAGCCGACCACCCTCGACGAAGCAGATCAGCTTCCAGTACTCGCGGGGCAACGCCACGCCCCGGTGGACGCGGTCGTCGGCGGCGAACACCGGTCCGCCGAAGACACTCACCCGCAGGTCGTCGATGTCGACATCGGCGAAGACGGCGTCCTCGAGCTGTCCCCACACGCCGTTGCGGCTGCTCTGATTGAAGTCGTCCATCTGCGGGGTGATGTTGGTGTAGAAGAACGAGTCGACATTGGCCTTCTCGGCTTCGGGCATGCTCCCCCACAGCAGGTCGGCACGCCGCGCGAGATGCGCCCGATCGAGCCGATTACGCAGGTAGAGCTCGTTGCCCACCTGCGCATCGGCCGGCAGCCGCGGGTCCTTGACGAATTCGATGCCGGTCCGGTCGATGCGCTTCATCGACGCGCCGTCGATGTTCCACGCCACCCAGAAGGCGAAGCGCCGCGCCGCACTGAGCGCCAGCGAGAAATGGGTGTACCGGATGACCGCCGACCCGTCGAGGCGCACCGCGTCGCCGCCGACCTCGGCGTCGAGTTCGGGCACCTCGATCCTGGTGGCGAGGAACCCCGGCTCGTACCCGGCCCTCGGCACGGCTTCGCTCGCCGAACTCACGGCTGTCGACGGTGTGTGGGTGGCAGTCATGGCGATCACTCCCGGGACCTGGCTGTGCGGTGGATGTGCACGCCATCGTCGTCGGCACGCCCGATCACCTCACGCGTAGTCGACTACCCGCATCACTGTCCTGCGCCATACCGATCCCTATCGCCCGAAATTCTTTATATTATGCTGGACGTGAGTTGAATCACGGGAGTTGGACATGGGCAGTTCATCGATACAGTGGCGTGCCGCTGAGCTGGCGGCCGAGATCACCGAGATCACCGGGCAGGCGAGCGCGCTGCTCGACCGGGAGCCGGACGAGCCGCGGCGCACGGACGAGACCCTCGACGGTCTCTGGGACGAGGTGACCGCCGCGGCGCTCCACGAATCCCGAGTGGTGGAGCCGTCCGCGGGCCGGCTGACCGCGCTGATCGGGATGCTCGAGCGGATCAGGGCCGCGGAATCGATGCGCTCGCGGGCGCGGCTCGCGGACCGGACCCGGCAGGTATCGGCCGTGCACGCCGCGCTGGCCGACCTCGGCGCCGCGACCAGCGTGGACACCCTGCTGACCCGGATCCCGGAGGCCACGTGTGCACTCGGTTTCGATCGGGCACTGGTGTCCACCGTCGACGGCGCGTGGCGACTGCACACCATGTTCGTGGTGCGCGATCCGCGCTGGGCGGCCGATATCGTCGCCGTCGGCCGGGAGAACCCGCCCGTGCTCGACCAGGCGCTGGTCGAGCACGACACCGTGGCCGGCGCGCGGGCGGTACTGGTGCACGAGGTGCAGGACAATCCGCGGGTGAACCGGCCGCTGGCGACCGTCACGAAGTCCTCGTCGTACGGCATCGCGCCGTTGATCGTCGACGGGGACGTCGTCGGGATGCTGCACGGCGACTGTTATCACCAGCGCCGCGCGCTCACCGACTTCGACCAGGGACTGCTGTCGGCGTTCGCCACCGGAGTGAGTCAGCAGCTCGCCAAAGTCAGTGTGCTGGAAGGGATCTCCTCGATCCACAGTCAGCTCGGCGCACTCGGCCGGTGGCGATCGACCGCGCCACCGGTCACCGCGTCGGTGGCGCTGAGCCGCGCCGACGACACCGTGCTCACCCGGCGGGAGGTGCAGATCGTGCGGCTGCTCGCCGACGGCGACTCCAACGGCAGGATCGCCCGCAAACTCGCCATCACCGAGGGCACCGTGAAGACCCACATCACGCGCGTACTGCGCAAGCTCGGCGCCGCCAATCGCGCCGAGGCGGTCGCGATCTGGCTGCGGGGCACCGACTCGGCACGCGCCTGAGCGCACCGGGTCGTCCGAAGGTCGTACAAAAGCATGACCTGCGCGGGATGTCGCGACGCACGCCGAAAGGGAGAGTGAGCTGCGACATAGTGCGGCGGATCACACGCCGCCGCACACGGCACGGAGGCGCGGGTATGACGCAGAGCGAACGGGAAGCCGACTGGATCGTCGGCATCGATGTGGGTGGCACGTTCACCGACATCATCGGCGTGCACCAGAACACCGGGGAGATCCGCGACGGCAAGGTGCTGTCGACACCGGAGCAGGAGAACGGCGTCCTGCAGGCGCTCGCGGCGATCGACGTCGCGGTGCCCGACGTCGCCGAGATCGTGCACGGGCACACGGTGGGCATCAACGCCCTGCTCAGCCGGACCGGTGAGCACACCGGCCTGATCGCGACCAGCGGCCATCGCGATCTGCTCGACATCGGTCGCATGCACCGCGAGTTCGGCGACCGGTTCTACGACCCCACCTGGCTGCGGCCGCATCAGGAACGCCCGATCGTGCGGCGCGAGTCGCGCTTCGGTGTGCCCGGCCGGCTGCGCTACGACGGCACCGAACTGCTGACCCTCGACGAGGACGCGGTCCGCAAGGCCGCCAGGGCCCTGGGCGAGCAGGGTGCCCGCTCGGTCGCGGTGTGCCTGATGAACTCCTATATCAACGCCGAGCACGAGCGGCGCGCCGCCGAGATCGTCGCCGAGGAGCTGCCCGGCGCCTACATCCAGACCTCGGCGCTGTACCCGGTGACCCGCGAGCACGAGCGGACCACCACCGTGGCGCTGGACGCCTATGTCGGCCCTGCGGTCGTCGGCTACCTGGAGCGGCTCCGGGCCCGGCTGGCCGAGCAGGATTACCGCGGCACCCTGTGGATCATGATGATGAACGGTGGCGTCGCGACCTTCGCCGACGCGAGCAAGGCGCCGGTCTTCCAGCTGGTCTCCGGTCCGGTCGGTGGGGTCAGCGGCAGCGTCAAACTGGCCAACGAGAGCGGCGCGCTCGACCTGCTCACCATCGATGTGGGCGGGACCAGCACCGATGTGGCCGCGATCCGCGGCGGCAAGACCCCGCTCACCGACACCTGGACGCTCGAGACCGGCCTGACGCTCACCATGCCGCTGGTCGATGTCGAGAGCATCGGCTCCGGCGCGGGCAGCCTCATCCGGCCCAGCGCGCTCGGCGCCGTCGCCGTCGGTCCCGCCTCGGCCGGGTCGAATCCCGGCCCGGTCTGCTACCAGCGCGGTGGTGTCGAGCCCACGCTCACCGACGCGTGCGCCGCCCTGGGCATCCTGCAACCGGACTTGTTCGCCAACGGCGCGATCCAGCTCGATGTCGACGCGTCGCTGGATGCGCTGCGCACGACCGGCAAGCAGTGGGGCCTGTCGGCGCTCGAACTCGCCTCCGCCGCCTACGAAATCGCGTGCCAGGACATCGCGGCCAAGGTGCGCAGCATCTCGGTGTACCGCGGTCTCGATGTCCGGGAGTTCGCGTTGCAGCCCTCCGGGTCGGCCGGGCCGATGCTCGCCGATCGGGTCGGCCAGATCCTCGGGCTGGACACGGTGATCGTGCCGCGCAGTCCCGGCCAGTTCTCCGCGCTCGGGCTGCTGCGCAGCGATCTGATGGTGACCCGCGCGCAGTCGATCATGACGCCGCTGGCCCGCCCGCAGGCCGACGCGGTGGAGGCCGCGTTCGTCGCGCTCCAGGACAGCATCAGGACCGACCTGCGCGACCAGGGCATCGATGTGTCACGGCTGCGCTTCGAACGCGCCGTCTTCGCGATGTATCGCGGCCAGACCTGGGACAACCGGCTGCCGATCGCCGCCGGCGCGGTCACCGCCGACCGCGTCGACGAACTGGTCCCCGCGTTCCACGACTTCTACCGGCAGGCCTACGGTTTCGCGGCCCCGGAGATCCCCGTCGTGGTGTCCACCGTCGAGGTGACCGCGGTGCTCCCGCGTGAACTCGGCGACGCCGACCGCAGCACGGAGGCGGGCGAGTCCTTCCTTCGCACGACCCCGCTGACCGTGCCGGGCACCACCACACCCGTCGAGGTCGCTATCCACGTCCGGGAACGCCTCGCGCCGCATCAGCCGGTGCCCGGCCCCGCCCTGATCGCCGAGAAGTTCGCGACCACCCTGGTGCTGCCCGGCCGGGTGGCCCACGTGGACGACGACCTCACTCTCATCATCGAGCCGCAGCGCTGAGGAGCACACCCATGACCATCACCACCGAAACCCCGGGCCCCGCCGTCGACGTCGAGCTCGACATCCTGCGCTACGGCCTCGTCGAAGTGGCCCGCGAGATGCTGGATTCGCTGATGCGCAGCGCCTTCTCACCGGTCTGCCGCGACATCCTGGACTGCACCAGCGCCATCCACATGCGCACCGACGACGGCTGGGAGACCGTCGCGCTGTGGGAGGGCTGCATGCAGCACGCCTTCACCGCACCGCATATCGCGAACTTCGTGATGGACGACTGGGACATCGACACGATGCAGCCCGGCGACGTCATCTTCGTCAACGACCCGTGGCGCGGCACCATCCACCAGTCCGACGTGAACCTGCTGCGACCGATCTTCGTCGACGGCCGCGTCGAGTTCCTGCTGCACTCGACCTCGCACCTGGTCGACCTCGGCGGCGCGATCCCCGGCGGCTTCTCCAACGGCACCCGGACGCATTTCGAGGAACAGCTCAAACTGCCGCCGACCCTGTTGTACGCCAACGACGTTCCGGTGCGCCCGACGTTCAATTTCCTGCTCGAGAACAACCGCGTCCCCCAGCTCGTCCTCGGTGATCTGCGCGCCCTGCACGGCTGCCTGGTCGTGGGTGAGCGCCAGCTCCAGGACCTGATCGCCCGCAGCGGGCTCGATCAGGTCCGCGCCGCCGGACGGTACGCCATCGACTCCACCGAGGCGAGCATGCGGCGCGGCATCGCGAGCATTCCCGACGGCGACTACACCGCCGAGGACTTCCTCGACGAGGACGGTGTCGGCGACGAGGCGATCCCGGTGCACGTGACGGTGAAGGTCCGGGGCGATTCGATGGAGATCGACTTCTCCGGCTCGGGCCGCCAGCCCCTGGGCAACTGCGGTACCGCGTGGTGCGAGGCCACCCGCTGCATCGAGGCGGTCAAGCTGATGGTCGACCCGTCCACGCCGGTCAACAGCGGCACGCTGCGGCCGATCGAGACCCTGCTGCCGTCGGGCAGCGTGGTCCAGGTCCTGCCGCCGTCGAGTTGCTCCAACCACGCCGACATCGGCGCGCGCGGGATCAATGTGGTCACCCAGGCGCTGAGCCGGGCCACCGACGAGACGTTCGCCTGCGACACCGGCACCGCCGTGGTGGTGAGCCTGGGTGGAATCGATACCCGCCCCGGGCACGAGGGCACGCCGTGGGGCGCGTTCGCGCTGGCGGGTGGCGGCTGGGGCGGCACCTGGAAGGAGGACGGCGTCTCCTTCTGTGTGATCCCGATCGGCAACTGCCGCACCTCCGTGCAGGAGCATCTGGAGATCGAGAGTCCGCTGGTGGTGGTCCAGCACGAGATGGTCGTCGACACCGCGGGCGCGGGCCGCTATCGCGGCGGCGCGGGTTCGGTGTACTCGATCTACGCCGAATCCGACACCCTGGTGACCGTCACCGCGGACCGGATCCGGGTCGGCGCACCGGGATCCAGCGGCGGCGGCGCCGGTGCTCCCGCCTTCGGTTGGTACATCGAGGATTTCGATCTCGCCCGGCACGGCGATCCACTCGATCTGCGCGGCATCGAGCCGCTGTTCGGCATGTTCGACGCCGAGGGCAGGCCCGATCCCAACCACGGCGAATTCGGGCGCGGCGCACGCTATCGGACCGGCAAGTTCTCCGGGCTGATCCTGAAAGCCGGTGATGCCCTGCGGTTCGTCATCGGCGGTGGCGGCGGATGGGGTGATCCGCTCGACCGCGAGGCGGACCGGGTCGCCACCGATGTGCGCGCCGGGCTGGTCAGCACCGAATTCGCCGCCGCCGCTTACGGAGTCGTGATCAGCGACGGCGCGGTCGACGAGCGCGCGACAGCGACCCTGCGCGACCGGCTGGCCACCGACCGCGCGAAGGGCCGCTGGCAGGTGCCGGTCGCCACTCCCCTCACCTGGACCCTCTGAGCGAAGGACACTCTCATGGCAGTCGATCGTCTTCTGTTCCCCCGCCCCGACACCGAGCGCGTGTACGTCGAACGCGTTCCCGTCGACGGCGCGTGCCCCGCGTGTGGCGCGGAGAAGCTGGCGCGCTATCCCGTCGCCAACTTCCTCGGTCCGCGCATGGTGGTCAAGTGCCAGACGTGCTTCCACCACGTCTCGGTGACGCGCCCCGAGCCAGCGGACCACTGGCCCGCGTGGCGCGCCCCGGCCAGGGACTGGCCCGCCTCGCGCGTCGGCTGATCCGTCCCGTTCCAGCTCTCGAAAGGAAAACACCGATGTCAGGACTGTTGCTCGACGGGAAGACCGTGCTCATCACGGGCGCGGCGGGCGGAATCGGTACGGCGACAGCGCTGCTGGCCGCGCGGGAAGGCGCGCGCCTCGCGCTGACCGATGTCTCGAAGGACGGCGTGGAAGCCACGGCGGAGCGGGTGCGCGCCGCCGGCGGCGAGGCCCTCACGGTGCCCGCCGACCTGACCGACGGCGCGGCCGTGACCGCGATGGTGGCCGCGGTGGTCGCCGAGTACGGCCGCCTCGACGGTGCGTTCAACAACGCCGGGGTCAGCGGCGGACAGATCGGCCAGGGCGGACGACGCGTCGCCGAGTGGGACGAAGACGCCTTCGATCGGGCGATCGCGGTGAACCTCAAGGGCGTATGGCTCTGTCTGCGTGCGGAATTGACGCAGATGGTGGCGCAGGGCGGCGGGGCGATCGTGAACACCGCGTCGCTGGCGGGGCTGACCGGATTCAAGACCACCGCCGGGTACTCGGCAGCCAAACACGGCGTCATCGGCCTGACCAAGACCGCCGCGATCGAGTACGCCCCGGCCGTCCGGATCAACGCGGTATGCCCCGGCTACACCGACACCGACCTGATGAAGGACGCCAAGCGTCGCAGCGGCGACACCATCATGGCGCGCATTCCCGCGGCCCGGCTCGCCGCGCCCGCGGATATCGCGGAGATGGCGGTGTGGCTGCTGTCGGACCGTGCCGCCTACGCCACCGGCGGCGAGTTCGTCGTGGACGGCGGATACATGGCGGGGTGATCCGCCGCTTCTCGAATCGATCTCGACCCGAAAAGGATTCACGCATGACAGCCCTGATTGGTACGGCCGCGAGCTACCTCGCCGGTCGCTGGGAAGCCGGGGACGGCCCGGTGATCGCCACGATCGCACCCGCGACCGGGGTGCAGGTGGCGCTCACGCCGTCGACGAGCGAGACACAGGTCGGCGCGGCGGTCTCGGCGGCGCGCCGCGCGTTCGACGGCGGCGAGTGGAGCAGGCTCGGGCCCGCCGATCGCGGCGCCCTGCTGCATCGGCTCGCCGACCTGCTCGAGGCGAACCGCGACGCGCTCGTCCGGCTCGCCGCCACCGAGATCGGCACGCCGATCAGCAGCGGGCCGACGCTGCACGTCGACCTGCCCGCGAAGTTCTTCCGCTGGTTCGCCGATGCCGCGGCCCGGGGACCGCGCGAGGGCTACGAGCAGCCGCTGCCACTCGACCACGACCCGATCACCACGAGCAGTCTGCTGCTCCGTCAGCCCGCGGGCGTGGTGGCCGCCGTGGTGGCCTACAACGTGCCGATCATGATGAGCGCGTACAAGCTGGGCGCCGCGCTCGCGGCCGGGTGTTCGACGGTGCTGGTCACCTCGCCGAAGGCGGTGCTGCTGACCTCGGCGTTCGTGCGGCTGGTCGAGGAGGCCGGATTCCCCGCAGGCGCGGTCAATCTGGTGTTCGGCCCACCCGCGGTCACCGAGCAGGTGGTGGCCGCGCCCGAAGTCGACATGGTGACGTTCACCGGGTCCGCCGCGGTCGGCAGCAAGATCCTCGCCCTGGCGGCCCCGACGTTGAAGAAGGTGGTGCTCGAACTCGGCGGCAAGTCGCCCAATATCGTCCTGCCGGGCACCGACCTCGAACGCGCCGTGCCCGCCTCGGCGCTGCGGTTCACCCGCAACAGCGGGCAGGCATGCGGCGCGACCACCCGAACCCTGGTGCCCCGGGCCGATTTCGACGAATACGTCGAGCGCTCGGGCGCGTTCCTGCGCGGGCTCACCGTCGGCGATCCGCTGGCCGCCGACACGGTCCTCGGCCCGCTGATCACCGGCGAGCACCGCAGCGACGTGGAGGGTTACCTCGAGCGGGCCCGCGCGGCCGGCGCGGCGGTGCCGGTCGGTGGCGGCAGGCCCGCCGGGCTCGACGGCGGGTTCTTCCTCGAGGCGACCCTGGTGACCGGCGTTTCCAACGCGGCCGAGATCGCGCAGGAGGAACTGTTCGCGCCGGTCGGCGTCGTTCTGCCCTACACCGACCTCGACGACGCGGTCCGGATGGCCAACGACGTCCGATACGCGCTCAACGCCAATGTCTGGGGGCCGACACCCGACGCCATCGCCTTCGCCCGCCGCCTGCGCTCGGGCACGGTGACCGTCAACGGTGGCGGCGGTATGCGGGCCGACGCACCCTGGGGCGGCCCCGGCCACAGCGGCATCGGCCGCGAGGGTGGTGAGGAAGGATTCCGCGAATTCTTCGAGGTCAAGCACGTGCAGTGGCCGCTGTGAAGATGCTGGACGGCAAGGTCGCCGTCATCACCGGGGCCGCGAGCGGCATGGGCCTGGCCACCGCCGAAGCCTTCGTCGAGCACGGCGCGCGGGTGGTCCTCGCCGACATCCAGGACGAACGCGGTGCCGCGGCCGCCGCCCGTCTCGGCGACTCGGCGCACTTCGTCCGCACCGATGTCACCTCGGCGGCGGAGGTCGAAGCGCTGGTCGGCGCCGCGGTCGACGCCTTCGGCCGGCTCGACGTGATGTTCAGCAACGCCGGTGCCGCCGTGGATCTTTCCCCGATCGAGGAGCTCACCCCGGCCGGGCTGGACCGCACGCTGGCACTGAACCTGCGAGCCCACGTCGCCGCGCACAAGTACGCGGCCCGGCAGTTCCGCCTACAAGGCACGCCCGGCTCGATCATCACCACCGGCAGCGTCGCGGCGCTGCAGGCCGGGTGGAACGGTGCGGCGTACTCGATGGCCAAGGCGGCCGTCCTGGCGCTGGTCCGCCAGACCGCGATGGAGAACCGGGGCACCGGCATCCGGTCGAACGCGATCCTGCCGGGCGCGGTGCTCACCTCGATCATCACCGACATGTTCGGGGTCGCCCGCGAGCGCGAGGACGAATTCCTCACCGGGATCGGCGAACGCATCGGCGGCGAGACGTTGATCGGCCGCGCGGGCCGCGCCGGGGACATCGCCGGCGCCGCGCTGTTCCTCGCCAGTGAGCTCTCGGCCTGGATCACCGGGGTCGCGCTCCCGGTCGACGGCGGGTCGACCGCCGTGACCAAGGACGCCACGGTCGCGCTCATCACCGACTTCGCCGCGGAGTTCCACGCCGCGTCGTGAGGTGAGCCGACCCGAGAACACCGGCCGCGGTGGCCGACAAGCCACCGCGGCCGGTGCTTTCGGTGGTTCGTCCTCTCGCCTACGGCTGCTTCTGCCGGGTCATCAGGTGGGTGGCGCTGAGCACGACCAGGACCGCGGTGCAGCCGACGGCGCCCACCGCCAAGCCGATGCCGATCCCGGTGGCGGTCGGGTAGCCGGTCGGAGCGAGGTGTGCGGCGAGCACCGCGCCGGACATGGCGCTACCGAATGAGCCACCGACGGTCCGCAGGACCTGGTTGAAGCTCACCGCGCTGCCGAGTTCGCGGTCGGCGACGCTGCGGGCGATCAGCGCGGGCATCGCGGCGTAGGTGGTGCCGATGCCCATACCGAATCCGAGCATGCCGACCAGGATCTCCCAGAGTTCGTCGTGGGCGATCCACAGCAGCAGACTGGACGCGGTGACCAGCGCGGAACCGGGAATCAGCAAGGCGCGCATGGGAATACGGGCAGAGACCACGCGTACCACCCGGTTGGCCGCGAAACTGCCGACCGACAGCGGCAACATGACGAAGCCGGCCCAGAACAGCGGCAGCGCCACACCGTAGCCGGTCGAGGTGGGCGCCTGGGCGATCAGGCTGGCGATCGAGAGGCAGGCGTACATCGCCGCGCCGAGCCCGATGGCGGTGCCGTTGGCGACGAGCACGTCGCCGGTGCGCAGCACCCGCAGGTCGACGAGGGCGTGCGGGGTCCGCAGTTCGACCAGTCCCCACACCACCAGGATCGCCACCGACACCAGGAACAGCCCGATCGTCGCGGGCGAGCCCCAGCCCCAGCGCGCGCCGTCACCGGCGACGAGCAGCAGGCTCGCCAGGCCGACGCCGATCAGCACGGCGCCGCGCAGGTCGAACGGCGTGCGCGCGGCCCGCTCGTCGGGGCCGTCCGGCACCACGAGCCAGACGACCAGGACGGTCGACAGCAGGAACAGCGCCGCGGCCCAGAAGGCGAAGCGGTAGCCGAACAGGTCGGCGAGGATGCCGGTGAGCGGATAGCCGAGGCCGAGCCCACTGGTGACCGTCACCGACAGGGTCGAGATGCCGTTGCGTACCTCCTCGGGCGGCAGATAGCGGCGCGCGAGTGCGATCGTCACCGGGACGATCCCGTAGCTGAGGCCCTGCAGGGCGCGACCGATCAGGAATACCGTGAAGTTCGGCGCCAGCGCGGCCACCAGCGAACCGGCCAGGATGATGATCAGCGACCACAGCAGCAGCCGCTTCTTGTGCGGGCCGTCGCTGAGGCGGCCCATGATCGGCGTGGTCACGGCGCCGACCAACAGGTTCACGGTGAGCATCCACTGCGCGGCGCTCACGTCGACGTGCATGTCGTGCGAGATCGCCGGCACCAGCAGCATGCCGAGCGAACTGACGATGGCCGAGGTCAGGGCGGTGTAGACGAGCGCGGGAGCCAGCCGGTGCGGTACGGCGATCATGCGATCGGCCCGGCGTCCGCCAATATCCGCAGGGCCGGGAGGGCGGCGTCGAGGGACGCGCGCTCCTCGGGTGTCAGCCGTTCGGCGATGGCGCCGGCGAGCCAGTCCAGGCCGACGGCGCGTTCCTCGGTGAGCCGCGCCCGGCCCGCGGCGGTGGGTTCGATCCAGACTTTGCGGCGGTCGTCCTCGTCGGGCGTGCGGGTCACCAGTCCGAGGACTTCGAGCTCGCGCACCGCGGTGGCGATGGCCTGCGGACTGACAGTTTGCTCGGCGGCCAGAGTCGTCGCGGTGGCCCGGCCGTGCTTGGCCAAATAGGTGAGCACACCGAGCTTTCCCACCGAGATCGAGCGCCCGGCGAGCAGTCGGCGAGCGATCGGATGTAGCGCTTCACCCAGCTCTCGGGCGGTGGATCGTTCGGGGGGCATAGCGAAACCATACAACTAAATTGATCAATTCAGTTGAATAACTGCGGTGATGCTGCTTATAGACCGAGACCACAGAAGCCCCCTCCGACCGGCGCCGGAAGGGGCTTCGGGCCCGATGTCAGCGGCCGGGAACCAGCGTCATCGTGCGCCCGTCGGCGACGAACGTGCCGGTGTAGACCGCCGTCGATTCGTCCAGGTCGAGAACACCGTCGGCGCCCACCGAGAACCGGCGCAGGATCTCCTCACCGCCCCGCATCGGATCCGTCCCCAGCGCCCACAGCACTTCACCACTGGGCGACATCGCCGACGATTCGGCGAACACCCCGGGCTGCCCCGGCGCGAAATCGACGTCGGGCAGCGGAGTCAGCACGCCGTTCTGCTCGACGCGGAACGAACTGATGTGCCCGGACCCCATGTTCGGCACGTACAAGTAGCGACCGTCGGGCGTGATACTCGTGACATGCGGCAGCAGACCGGTGCGGAACGGCGAGCCCGCGATCTCGGTCAGCGAACCGTCCTCGGCCCTGGTGAATCCCGAGACCGAGCCGCTGATCTCGTTGATGACATAGACATGGCGCCCATCGGGGGTGACCCGGGGGAAGATCGGGTTCAGACCCGTGTCGACCCGCTGCTTGGCCGGCGACACCGTGCCGTCGGGGCCGATGTCGAACACCAGCAACTGACGCGGGAGCAGGCTGGCCGCGTAGAGCTGACGGCCGTCGGGCGAGACGGTGGCCGAGGCGACGCCGTCGACCGGCTCCCCGAACGGCGTCCCGGCACCGTGTCGGGTCAGGGTGCCGTCGGCACCGATGCGGACCGCCACGACCTGGGCGTTCTGCAGGCCGACGACGACATACGCGAACCGGCCGTCGGGCGAGAAGGTGATGTCGACGGGAATGTCGGGCATCGCCAGCGGCGTCCCCGCGGTCAGCTCGCCGCCCGCGCCGATCGCGTACGGGATCAACTGCGGATTCGATCCGGGCGCGACCATCAGGAACCGTCCGTCCGGCGTGGCGGCCTGCGGCCAGTTGAAAGCGCCGGACGGTACCCTGGCCCCGATCGGGGCCGGCTGTCCGGTGTCGGAGGCGTGGTAGCCCGCGATGCCGTCGCTGAGGAAGCCGTGGGCGTAGATGTGGTATCCGGCGGTATCCGCCGACGCGGGGTGAGCCGTCGCCGTGAAGCCGGGGAGAACGGTCGCGGCCAGTGCCAGCGCCCACGCCGCCCGCCGGGTCCCCGAACCACCTGTCGACGTTGAATCAGAGGTCATAGCAGGAGACTAAGTCGTGGACAGGCCGGTGAACTGTCCAGAAATCTGCACACCCGAGACCGGCGTTGACCAGCACAGACGACGAAAACCCCGGCGGCGGAGCCGACGGGGTTTTCGGGCCGGGAACTAGTCCTGGCCGGGCAGCAGACCCAGCTGGGTCAGGAAGCTGACGTTGTCCCAATAGACCCGGTGCTCGGAGACCTTGCCGTCGCGCAACGTGAAGGTGTCGACGAGCGGGAAGGTGACGGTGCGGCCGGAGGCGGGCACCTCGCCCTCCGCGGTCGCCAGCGGGCCGGTCTGGACGCCGGTGAAGACGATCTCGGCGATCGCGGTGTCGCCGTCGACCCAGGTGTTGCGGCGTTCGATCTTCATCCCGGGAAACGCGGTGATGAAGGCGCCGATGAGGCCGCGCAGCGCCTCGATGCCGCTGAGCGGACCGGACGGGAACTCGGCCGCGACATCATCGGTGAACGGGCTCGCGGCCAGGTCGAGATCGCCGCCCTCGAGGCCGGCGTAGTGCGTGTTGACGAGGTCGAGCAGGTCGCTCATGGTGCGCCTTTCGCTGAGTGTCTGCCCGGAACTCCCGGGCGAGCCAACAATATATTGTGCATAGTAATTTCCGCCAGAGTTCTTGCGCGCTTTATATATTCAGCTTGACCGATCACGAACAGCCGTGGTGTTCGCCATGATGTATTCGAACAGACACACCAGCACCTCCTTGCACGAAGCCCGGTCGCGGGCGTCGCACAGCAAAATCGGAACGTGCGTCGGCACCCCGAGCGCGGCCCGAATCTCGTTGGGCTCGTAGCGATCCGCGCCGTCGAAGCAGTTCACCGCGACCACGAACGGAATTCGCTGCGACTCGAAATAGTCGACCGCGGCGAAACTGTCGGCGAGCCTTCGGGTATCGACCAGAACCACCGCGCCCAGTGCGCCACGGGACAGTTCCGGCCACAGAAACCAGAAACGGTCCTGCCCCGGCGTGCCGAACAGATATAAGATCACTCGCGGATTGATCGTGATCCGGCCGAAATCCAAGGCGACTGTGGTGGTGCGCTTGGCCTCGATGCCACGCAGGTCGTCGACCGAGCTGCTCAGCTCGGTCAGCTGTTCCTCCGTGCGCAGCGGGGTGATCTCGCTGATCGCGCCGACCATCGTCGTCTTGCCGACGCCGAATCCACCGGCCACCAGGACCTTCACGGCCAGCTCGGCCGACATCGCCGGGGAGCCGTAGCCGTCAGAGATTGCGTATGCCATCGAGTACCGCCTGCAGGAGTTCGGGGTCGGGGCCTGCGTCGGCCCGCGGTGGGGAACGGAAGATCACATAGCCGGCCGAGATCAGATCGCTGACCAGCACCTTCACGGTGACCAGCAACAAGCCCAGGTGCGCGGCGATTTCGACGATCGAGAGCGGACGGTGGCGGCACAGCCGGAAGATCTCGGCGTACTCGCGGTCGAGCTTGCCGACGTCGGCGTCGTAGCCGACCGAGATCACCAAGGTCAGGATGTCGAGATCCTGCAGTTCCCTACCCGCCCGGCCGCGCGTGAGCGCGAACGGCCGGACCAGGGGCCCCGGGTCGTCGTCCTCGTAGCCCCACGCGTCGTCCGGTCCCTCACTCACGGCAGATGCGACACTCGCGTCGTCGAATTCCGCGGTGACGCCGAGAGATGGTCGCGCACCTGGCCGACGATCACGTTCATCTCGTAGGCGACCAGGCCCAGATCGGCCTCCGCGTCGGCCAGCAGGGCCAGGCAGGCACCCTGACCGGCCTCGGTCACCAGCAGGTAGCCGAGCTCGAGCTCGATCACCGTCTGGTGCAGCGCGCCCTTGCCGAAGCGGGTGCCGACGCCGCGCGCCAGGCTGTGCAGCGCCGACGCCATCGCCGCCAAGTGTTCGACGTCCTCCCGGTCGATCCCGACGGACCCGGCCAGCGCCAGTCCGTCCGCGGAGAGCACCACCGCGGACTCCGCGCCCGAGGTGTTCTTCACCAGGGTGGTGAGCAGCCAGTCCAGGGTTCCCGCCGGCGGCTGGCGAACCATCATGTCCTCGTTCATGTTCCGACCGTTCGTTCTACGAGTGCGTATGGGGTGGGCGGCCGCGACCCTGTCGCGTGCCGTGCTGCAGCGAACTCATCGCCGCGCGAATCTTCTCGGGCGCCCGGCCGCGCTCCGCCGGGTCGGGCGCCGCTGCGCGGGTGTCGGTTTCGTCGAACTCGACACTGAGCTGGGGCGACAGATGGGTGAGCCGATCACGGCGCGGGAGCGCCGGCCTGCGGTCGGCCGACCGGTTCGGGTGCCCGTTGCGCGCCGCGGCGCGCGCCCGGTGCCCGGCCGTCTCGTCGGCGGGTCCGGGGTGGGTCACCTCGGCGAAGCCGCTGGGCAGGGCGGGCACCGGCTGGGCCGGACGAGGCAGCGCGGTCGGCTCGGACGCGCGGGGGCCCAGATCACGGGTGGTCACGGGTTCCACCGCGGTGGTGGGGTTGTCGTCACCGGCCTCGAGCACGCCCCACGGCACCAGCACGATCGCCTTCACCCCGCCGTAGGGCGACTCCTGCAGGGTCACCGTGACGCCGTGCCGGGCGGCCAGCCTGCTCACCACGAACAGTCCGAGGTGCCGATGTCCGGCCAGCGCCATCTCGTGGAACTGCGGCGGTTCGGCCAGCAGCGCGTTGAGCCGTTCGCGTTCCTCGAAGACGATGCCGAGCCCCTGGTCGTCGATCTCGACGACCACTCCCCGGCCGACGGCGTTGCCGTGCACCGATACCGGGGCGTCCGGCGGCGAGAACGCGGCGGCGTTGTCGATCAGCTCGGCCAGCAGGTGGATGAGGTCGGCGACGGCGCTGCCGAGCACGCTCACCGCGGGCAGCCGGACCGCGCTCACCCGCGCGTAGCCCTCGGTCTCGGAGACCGCGCTGCGCACGATCTCCTCGAGTGCCACCGGATTGCGCCAGCGCCTGCCCGGCGCGCGGCCACCGAGGATCAGCAGGTTCTCGGAGTTGCGGCGGGCGCGGGTGGCCAGGTGGTCGAGCTGGAACAGCAGTTCCAGGTCCTCGGGGTCGTCCTGGCGGGCCTCGGCGACATCGAGCACGTCGAGCTGCCTGCGCACCAGCGCCTGACTGCGGAACGCGATGTCGAGGAAGACCTTGTTGAAACCGTTGCGGGTACTCGCCTCCCCCACCGCGGTCTCGATCGCGGTGCGCTGGGCGACCGAGAACGCCGCGGCCACCTGGCCGATCTCGTCGTGGCCGCCGTCGACGACGGCGGTCTCGGCCTCGGCGTCGACCTGCTCACCGTGATGGATGCGGCGGATCAGCGCGGGCAGGCGCTCGTTGGCGAGGTCGAGGCTGGCCGAGCGCAGCGTCCGCAGGCGGCGTACGAGCCGGTTGGCCAGCACCATCGAGATCGAGACGGCCAGCAGGGTGACCACGAGCATGATGGCCGAGACCACGATCAGCCGGTTCAGCATGCGGTCGGCCGAGGCGCTGGTGGCGTCGACGGTGACCCGGAACTGGTCGCGGATCACCGCGATCATCCTGGTGTCGACGGCGCGTTCGGCGGCCAGCCACTCCTCGGTGGGCATTGTCGTGTCGCCCCGCTCGGACATCTCGTCCTCGCCGGCGGTGCCGAAGCGCCAGTCGGTGCCGGAGGTCAGTGCCCGCACGCTCGCCCTGACCTCGGGCGAGAGCCGGGAATCGACGAGATCGAACTGCTTGCGATAGGCGCCGATGTGCTGGGCCAGGGTGCGGCGTTCGCGCAGCGAGGGCATGCCGTGCGCCGCGCCGGCGGCGACGAGACCGACCACCCGGGAATGGCCTTCGGCCGCGCGCAACAGGTCGATCGAGGTCAGCTCGGCGTCCATGGTCGTCGTGTCCGACGACTTGTACCGGGCGGAGTCCTGACCCGCCGACAGCATGGCGGCGATGAGATCGGTGAAGTACTGGTCGACATCGCCGGTCGTGGCCCGCCTGCTGTCCACCGACTCCCGGATCACCTGCATCCGGCCGATGAGATCGCCCAGCGCCTTGATGGATTCGGCGCCGGTGTCCTGGTCGATGCCCTGTGCCGTGGCGGCGATCCGGGCGGTCTCCTGGATCGCGCGATCGGTGTCGTCGCGGCTGGCGCGCAGTTCCGCCGCCGCGGTGGGCGAGGGCTCCTGCGCGGTGACGCTGGCCAGCCGCTCGGCCTGGATGGCGGTCACGAACCGTAGCAGCGGGTCGATGACCGTGCCCCGGTAGTCGCTCCATTCCTTCACCGACTGCGCCTGGAGCCCGACCAGGGTCACGGCGACGGCGCCGGTGCCGAGCAGCACGGCGCTGGGCACCAGCGCGATCGCCAGGACGCGGGTGCGCACACTCGTGCCGAAACGGTGACGCCACGAGCGGCGGGGGCGGTCGGCGCGGGGGTTCTCGGCGCTCGGCTCGACAGCGGCCGATGGCACAGCGGTTCTCCTCGGGGTGGTGCGGGCGACGCGGTCGCGGCGGGCCGGGCGGCCCGCCGCGGTGCGTCATCGTGCGGGGGTCAGATGGGCCGACGGCCCGTCGTGGAAGGTCACGCCGGTATCCGCCGCGAGCAGACCCGACGGGGCGACGCTGCCGTCGGCGGCGACGGTGTAGGTGTGCACCCGGGCCGAGCCATTCACGGTGAGCGTGTCGATGACGAACAGTTCGTCCTCGTCCGGGCTCAGCACGAGCCGGCCCGGCAGCGCGCCGTCGGGGGTCTTGTACGGCGAACCGGGCAGCGGGGTGAGCGCGCCGTCGCCGCCGATGCGGAACCCGTCGACCTCACCGCCGGTCGAGGCGGGCACATACATCCGGGTGCCGTCGGCGGTGATCGCCGAGCCGTGCGGTGTCGCGCCGGTGGCATACGGCGAGCCGGGCGCGTTCGACAGGCTGCCGTCCGGGGCGATCACATAGCCGGACAGGGTGCCACTGCCCTCGTTGCTGATGTAGAGGTAGCGGCCGTTCGGGGTGACCGCGGGCAGCGCGGGCCGCTCACCGGTGGGCATCGTCGCGCCGACCTGGGTCAGCGAGGCGTCGGCGCCGATCGCGTAGCTGGTCACCGTCGCGCCGACGAAGGTGCTCACGATGAGGTTGCGCCCGTCCGGGGTGACCTGCGGCAGGCTCAGGCCGCTCATCCCGGGCACCGGGGTGGCCGGCGCGCCGGTCGGCACCAGGACGCCGGCGGCGGTGATGTCGAACGAGCGCACCTCGGTGGTGACGCTGCCGACGGTCGCGAACAGCCGGGAGCCGTCCGGGGTGATCGTCACACCGATCACCGGGGCGCCGAAATCGATACGGCTGCCCGCGATCTCGTGCAGCGCACCGTCGGCGCCGAGGTCGTAGCCGATGATCGAGCCGGACACCACGTGACCGGCGTAGGCGCGCCGGCCGTCCGGGGTGATCTCGAGGGTCAGCGACCCGGTGTCGCTGGCGAAGGGGGCGCCGGGAATCCGGGTGAGCGTGCCGTTGTCGTCGACCCGCAGCACGCTGATGTTCGAGGAACCGGTGCCGGTGACGAGCAGATACCGCGGTGCCGCGTCGGCGTGAGCCAGGGACGGGGACAGCGAGAGCGCCAGCGCGGCGGCGACACCGACCGCGACGCGTCGCGGGTGTTCGAAAACGATCCCGAGCATCAGGAACGAAACCTCCGTGTGTTCCGGCAGGCCACGTCGCCCACCTGAACTAAGCACAATATAGTTTGCTTTCTCCACGCGGAGCCGGATTTGACATCCCGCACTCATCGCCCGGTCCTGTTGTTATTCCGCACAACGGCGATTGCAACACCATATACAAAATGTGATCGTTCGAGCTGTCGCGCGATCGGCTGCCGGTCGATCGCACCCCCAGAAATCTCGTCGAGGAGATCTCCGATGGCTTCGCCGCCCCTTTCCCGCCCCGCTTCCCGCGCCTTCCGTTGCGCCGCATCGGTTTTCCTGACGGTGTTGCTCACCGTCGTCGGCTGGACGGCGGCGCCCGCGCCCGTCGCCGCGGCCGCGCACCCGCGGTTCCTGCTCACCGCGGGCACCGCGTCGATGGGCATCAGCGTCCTGCGGGTCGACGAGGACGCCACCCTGTCGAGCGTGGCGGGCAGCCCCTTCCCGACCGGTTTCGGTGTCCTCTCGCTCGTCGTCGCGCCGGACGGGCGGACCGTCTACGTCCCGCACGCGGGCGATTTCGGCGTCAGCGGCTACCGTCTGGACGACGCGGGCGCCCTGCATCCGATCCCCGGCGCCGACATCACCGTCGGCGGCCCACCGACCGCGGCGACCCTCAGCCCCGACGGCACCCTGCTGTTCGTGGTGGTCGGTGGCGCACCGGGCCGTGTCGAGTCGTACGCGGTGACCGGCACGGGCGCGCTCACCCCGACCGGCGCGCCGTCGGTGCCGGTGGACGGCTTCAGCGCCGTGGGCATGGCGCGGGTCGACCCGAGCGGGCGCTTCCTGCGGGTGGTCACGTATCTCGGAAACACCCTGTCCAACTACGCGATCCAGCCGAACGGCACCATGATCCCGCTGGGCGCCACGGCGGTGGAGCTCGGCCCGGTGGCGCCCGGCTTCACTCCGGACGGGCGCTATCTGTACGTGAGCAACGAGTTCGGCTTCGACCTGTCCGGCTTCGCCGTCGGCGACAACGGACAGCTGACGCCGACGCCCGGCTCCCCCTACCCGACCCACGGCGTCCCGCACGGCGCGGTCCCGACCGCCGACGGCGAGCGGCTCTACGTGCCCAATGCCATGGGTCAGTCGATCGCGGGCTTCACGGTGCACGACGACGGCCGGCTCACCGAGCTCCCCGGTTCGCCGTACGCGGGCCCCGGCGGCACCCTGCCGGGCCAGGTGGCGCTGCATCCCGACGGCCGGACCCTCTACCTGATCGACGTGCTCACCGCGCAGGTCACGACCCGGGTGCACACCTACACGATCCGCCCCGACGGCAGCCTCACCCCGTCCGGCCGCCCCGCGGTCGACACCGGCGTGATCATGTCCGACGGCCCGGTCGTCGCGCTGACCCCCTAGACAGCCGAGAGGGCCGGGGGGGGGGGGGGGGGGGGCGCGCGGGCCCCCCCCCCCAGCGCCCGCCCCCCCGCGCCGCG
>NZ_JBFAYK010000003.1:0-178050 GCF_040681225.1 Nocardia sp. NPDC051833 | reverse complement strand
GCGACCTCGACAGCCTGCAGCAGATGCAGCTTCATCTCCTGACCACCGATCGAAACCTCGGTGGTGCACTCGTGGAAGAAGCCCTTCTCCGTGTAGGTGATGCCGACCGAGACGAAGGTCGGGATGGCGCCGTCACCGGAGCGCTCGTACACGTTGGCGACCGCCTCGGCGACGGTGACCCACTTGTCGTCGGCACTGTGCCACACGAGGCAGTCGGCGGTGCTGATCTCGATGAAGAGATCGATGTTGGTGAGGGCCTTGATCCAGTTCTCGGCGAGATCCTTGGTGGCCTGATCGGGGGTGCTGCTCATCGTTGAACGGTGCCTTTCCTGTCCGGTTCGCTGCAGTGGTGTGCTGCGTCACCCATGCTGCGCGCGTACCGGCAGGACGACTGTCCAGATTTCTGGACACGTCCGCTCAGGCGGTCGACTTCGCCGGCTCCGACCACATGCCCTGCTTCTCCAGCATCGCGATGAGCTCGTCGGCGCCGGACATGATGTGGTCGCGCATCAGGCTGCTCGCGGCCTTCGCGCGCCCCTTCTGCAGGGCCTCGAGGATCGCCGGGTGGAAGTCGAGCGATTCGTTGGCGTGGCCCTCGATGTTGCCGTAGAAGCGGTTCGGCAACTGCTTGACGATCGAGCGCAGCAGCAACGCGAGCCGGCGCGAGTCGGCGGCGAGATTGACCGTGCGGTGGAATTCGTGGCCGAGCGCCACGATGCGGTCCAGGTCGGCGCCGTCGGCGACCGCCTGCTCGTGTTCGGCGACGATGTCGGCCAGATGCGCGAGCTGGCGCGGCGAGATGGACTTGGCCGCGCGCGCGGCGAGTTCACCGGCCAAGGTGGCCTGCGCCCAGAACAGGTCGCGCACGTCCTGCCTGCTGAAGGCGGAGACCATGAACCCGCGCCGGGGCACGAGCTCGACGAAGCCCTCGCCGCTGAGCAGCAACAGGCCCTCCCGCACCGGCGTGTTGCTCACGCCGACGGCCTCGGCGATCGGCTCGGCGCGCAGGAACTCACCCGAGCGCACCCGCCCGGAGATGATCAGCTCGCGAACGTAACTGGCGACGTCTTCGGAGAGCTGTTGACGCTGCGAATTCGCGCGGCGGGGCAGATCCCGCGTGGTCGAATCCGGCAGGAGTCGGTCGTTGTCGTTCGGCACGTTATGCATTATGCGTCTCGAACGCGCGATCGCGCACCGCCGACCCATGGAAACGGCGTCGATCACCGGATCGTGGGCGCGGGAACGGAAGAGCGCACCGGTGATCGACGCCGCGGCCCGAGGCCCCCTGGCAGGGGGCAGCAGGACCTCGGGAGGTTCGTTGGCTACCTGATCGACAATATCATATATTTAATATCCCGACCAACTTCCAGGAGGAGCACCCATGACGTCAGCCTTCTTCCGCGCCGAGACCGGTCCGGCGGGCCTCGCCCTGATCCCCCAGGCCGAGGCGGCGAGTGGGTGGGGCGAGGGGCAACTGCGCGGCCTGGCCGTCAGCTCGGCGCTGGCCCGCGAAGCCGAACACGCCATCGAGCGCCTCGGTCGGCCCGATCTGCAGCCGGTCCGCTGGACCCTCGACCTGTTCCGGCCCGCCAGGATGGGGCTCCCCTGCACGACCTCGGCGGCCACCCTGCGGGAAGGCCGACGGCTGTGCCTGATCGATACCTTCCTGCACCAGGACGGAAGGCCGGTCGCCCG
Organism: Nocardia sp. NPDC051833; assembly: GCF_040681225.1. Classification (NCBI taxonomy): domain Bacteria; kingdom Bacillati; phylum Actinomycetota; class Actinomycetes; order Mycobacteriales; family Nocardiaceae; genus Nocardia; species Nocardia sp. NPDC051833. The sequence goes on along the minus strand of NZ_JBFAYK010000003.1, from coordinate 176,355 downwards.
CGGCACCGCCCTGTTCCTCGCGCCCAGCCACAGTCCTGCGGGCGCGGTCTGGTCGGGCGGCGCGCACCCGGAGCCACCCGCCCCCGGCACGCCGATGCTGCCCGGCCAGCACCGGCTGTATTTCAGCGAGCGCACCGGCTGGGGCGAGGCGGCACAGGCCCAGAACGACACGCGCACCCAGGTCTGGCACGAGCCGATCCCGGTCGTCGACGGCGAATCGATCAGCCCGTTCCAGCTGGCCGCCGGCATCGCCGACGTGGTGAATGTCGCGGCCAACCTCGGCGCCAACGGCCTCGAGTTCATCAACGCCGACATCACCCTGGCCCTGGCGCGACTGCCGGTGGGCGACGCGGTGGGCTTCGCCGCCATCGAGCGCAGGGAACAGGCGGGCATCGCGGTCGGCACCGCCGCCGCCTTCGATCGCGGCGGGGTCTTCGGGACCGCGACGGTGTCGGCGCTGGCCAACGCGCACCAGGCGGTCGACCTGCCGACGTTCTTCGCGGAACCGGCGACGAATAGTTAGGTCCGCACCTCGCGACAGGTCCGTTCACCCGGAGCCGAATCATTGACGCGCAGGTCACGACCATGCGACACTGAAGAAAATATTATGCGTAATATCAGTTGCCGTAGGAGTGGACCACTCCGGCGACCCCGTCCTCGAGGGCTCGGACGACGGCACCCGCGTAGCACCGTCGTCGACGACTGATACCGCGAGTCGAAGGAACCGACTATGAACGTGCTGATCGAAATGACCGCGTTGTGCCTGACCCGCCCCACCCGCGGGGCGGGCGCGGAGTCGCTGGCCGCCTGGTACACGGCGAAGGCGCGATTGCACGAGCATCTGGCCGGGCTCGGCGGGCCGGACAGCGCCAGGGAACACCAGCTGGCCGCGTCGGCGCAGCTACGCGCGCGGCAGGTCGCCGCGGGAGACCGGGGATGAGCCGGATCAGCGTGTACGCGTTGCAGCTGCCCGCGCCGCGAGCGGAGACCTGGGCCTGGCAGATGCACGCCACCTGCCGGGCCTACGATGTCAACGACTTCTACGACACCGGCCACGAACCACGGAAGATGCTGGCCGCCAAGCAGATCTGCGCGAGCTGCCCGGTCCTGACCCACTGCCGCGACCACGCCGTCGCGGCGAACGAACCGCACGGCATCTGGGGCGGGATGACACCGCGTGAGCGCGCCAGATACCGCTGGCTGCACTTCCGGCCGAACCGCGCCTGACGTCGTCGAACACGGTCGATTCCGGGGCTATCCTCGGTAGAGGCGAGCCCGCAGGCGCACCGCCGGAGGGTCGTGACCGAATCGAGCCGAGATGGCCGACAACTTGCCGACGCAACGCAGCTCGGCCTCGGGGATCGCGGCGGAGCTGACCGCCGAGGGCTTCGAGGACGCCGAGGAGATCGGGCGTGGCGGTTTCGGCGTGGTGTACCGGTGCGCGCAGCCCGATCTGGACCGCGTGGTCGCGGTCAAGGTCCTCACCGCCGAACTCGACCCCGACGGACTGCAACGCTTCGTCCGCGAACAGCAGGCGATGGGCAGGTTGTCCGGCCATCCGCACATCGTGGCGGTGTTCCAGGCGGGCACCACTCGCGGCGGGCACCCCTACCTCGTGATGCCCTACCACGCGCGGGGCTCGCTCGAGCAGCGCATCCACTCCGTCGGCCCGCTCGACTGGGCCGCGACACTGCGCCTGGGCGTGAAGATGGCCGGGGCGCTCGAGACCGCGCATCGGGCAGGCATCCTGCACCGCGACGTGAAACCGTCCAACATCCTGCTCAGCGAGTACAACGAGCCGGAGCTCACCGATTTCGGCATCGCCCGGATCCAGGGCGGATTCCACACGACCACCGGCGTCGTCACCGGCTCCCCCGCCTTCGCCGCGCCGGAGGTGCTGCGTGGCGCGCAGGCCACCGCCGCCGCCGACGTCTACGGTCTCGGTGCCACGCTGTTCTGCGCGCTCACCGGCCATGTCGCCTACGAGCGGCGGGTCGGCGAGCAGGTGCTGTCGCAGTTCCTTCGGGTGTCCGCGCAGCCGGGACCCGACCTCACCGACCAGGACGTGCCCGACGAGGTCAGGGCCGTCATCGAACACGCGATGGCCGCCGATCCCGCCGACCGGCCCGGCAGCGCCGCGGCGCTCGGCGCGGAATTGCAAGCGGCCCAGCGCAGTACCGGTGGCGAGGTCGACATCCCCCGGATTCCGAGCACCCTGCGGCCCGCGGCGCCGGTCGCGCTGCCGCCCCGCGTCCACGAACGCACCACCGCCCCACCGACGCCGGCGACGAAGTACCGCCCGCCCACTCCCGCGCGCGCGACCCTGGCCAGGAAACGGCTGCTCGAGCACCTGCGCACGAGCGAACGCACCCGGCTCACCGCCATCCACGCGCCCAGCGGTTTCGGTAAGACCACGCTGGCCGCGCAGTGGCACGACGAACTGATCGAGCACGGGGGCGCGGTCGCGTGGCTGACCGTCGACGAGGACGACGACAATGTCGCCTGGTTCCTCACCCATCTGGCCGAGGCGCTGCGCCCCACCGTCCCCGAGCTCGCCGACGAGCTGGACCGGCTGCTGGAGGCCAATGCCGACGACCCCACCCGCGCCGTGCTGACCGCACTCGTCGACGGCCTGCACGCCGGCGACCAGCGGGTGACGCTGGTGCTCGACGACTGGCAGCGGGTCACCGCGCCCGCGTCGGTGGCGGCGGTCCGCTTCCTGCTCGAACACGGCTGCCACCACCTGCCCCTGGTCGTCACCAGCACCGAGCGGCTGGACCTGCCGTTGAGCCGGCTGCGCATCCACGGCGAGCTCGCCGAGATCGACGCCGCCACCCTGCGTTTCGACTCCGACGAGGTGCGGGCCTTCCTGGCCGAGGCGGGCGGCGTGCACCTGACCGCGGACGAGATCGCCGGGCTGGCTCGCGCCACCGACGGCTGGGTGGCGGCGCTCCAGCTGACCGTGCTGGCGCTGCGCGCGGGCGAGGACCCCGAGCGCCTGCTCGACAGCCTCGCCCAGCATCCCGACATCGGCGCGTTCCTCGCCGAGAACGTGCTCGACACCCTGGATCCGGACACGCTCGACTTCCTCATGACGACCTCGATCAGCGAACGCGTCTGCGGCGGCCTGGCCACCGCGCTCACCGGACGCGCCGACGCCGCCGAACTGCTCGCCGATCTCGCCGACCGCGGGCTGTTCCTGCTGCCGACCGGCCCGGACCACGACTGGTACCGCTACCACCAGTTGTTCGCCGGCTACCTGTGCCGCAGGCTGGCCCAGAATCGCCCCGACGAGGTCGCCGCGCTGCGGCTGCGGGCGGCGGCCTGGTTCGCGCGCCATCATCTGCTCAACGACGCGGTCGAGCACGCGCTGGCCGCAGGCGCCCCGGAGCGGGCGGCCGATTTCGTCGAGGAGGGTGCTGGCTATCTGCTGGAACGATCGAGAATGATGATGCTGCAGGGCATCCTGGCCAAGCTGCCCGCCGGCGTGTGCCGGACCAGGCCACGGATCCAGTTGTTCGGCGTCTGGATCGATCTGGTGCTGCGGCGCCCCGTGGCCACCACCTCCTCGATCACCCGGTTCGAGACCGCGCTGGCCGCGGCCGCGCCCGCCGAGCCGGATCGCAGCGATATGCGCGCCGAGGCCGATGTCGCGATCAGCGTCGGCGAGATGTTCGCCGACCGGATCTCGGCGGTGGACGGTCTGATCGGCGACGCGCTGGCCAGGCCCGACGACTTCTCCCCGCGGATTCCCGGCGTGGCGGCCAATATCGCCACCTACGTGGCGATCCACAGCTTCGAATTCGACCAGGCCCGCCGCTGGCAGCTCTGGGCGGCGCCGTATCACGAGGCGAGCGGTCCGTTCCTGTCGGTCTACGGACGCTGCTACGCCGGGCTCGCCGCCTGGGAGCAACTCGATGTCGCCGGCGCCGAGGAACTGTTCACCACCGCGTTCGACACCGCGCGGTCGACGATGGGACCGGCCGCGCACGCGACCCGCCTCGTCGGCGCCGTCCTCGGTGAATTCCGCTACGAGACAGGCGATCCGGACACCGCCGCCGAACTGCTGGAACAGAGCAGGGAGCTGTCCGCCGAAGGTGGCGGCGGGGTGGATTTCATCCTGGCCACCTACGCGACCGGGGCGCGGGTGCGCGCGCTGCGCGGCGATCGGGACGGGGCGCTCGCTCTGCTCGACGAGGGCCTGGCCCACGCCGAACGCCTGCGCCTGCCCCGCCTGACCGCCCGCCTCCGCAACGAACAGGTGCGACTCGGCGTGCCCATCGACCCCGCGGTGGCCGCCGAACTCACCCGCCCGCGCACGATCCGGCGCGAGGACGGCATCGCCACCGCCATCGACGAATTCGACGAGGATTCGGCGATCCGGCTGCTGCGCGCCGACGGCCGCCACCAGCTCGCGGTCGAGCGTGCCGAAGCGCTCGTCGCGGGAATCGATGCCGAGCGCCGACCGCTGGCCGCGCTGCGCGCCGGTCTCCTGCTCGCCGGCGCGCTGGACCAGGCGGGCCGTGCGGCCGAGGCGGACCGCGTCCGCGCACCCTTGGTGCGGCGCTGCGACCGCCTCGGCCTGACCCGCCTGCCCACCGACGCGGCCTGACGGCCGCGCGGGGCCCTCGGTCAGCCCGCTTCGACCACCAGGTCACGGGCGCCGGGCTGCGGCTGGGGAGACCGCTCCGGTGCGGCGGCCGAGGAGGCGGCGGGCAGCAGGATGACGATGACGGCGGCCAGCACGGCCGGGACCGCGAAGGCGTAGAAGTTCCAGTGCGCGGCCAGCGACGATCCCAGGATCCAGCCGCCCATCATCGGGCCGAGGATCGAGCCCACCCGGCCCAGGCCCATGGCCGCGCCGACCGCGGATCCACGGCACGAGGCGGGATAGCGGGCCGCGATGTAGCCGTAGGTCAGCGAGCTGGACCCGATGGATCCGAGCCCGGCGCCCGCGACGGCCACCATCAGCACGGCGGTGTCGGCCTTGCGGCTCAGCACCAGCAGCGAGATCGCGCCGATCAGGAAGAACGGCACCAGCACGCGTTTGGAGCCGAAACGGTCGGCCAGCAGCGAGCCGCCGACCATGCCGATGATCGCGCCCACCTGCAACGCGAGCAGGAACTGCAGCGAGGAGCCGAGCGGGTACCCGGCCTGCCGCATGATCTGAGGCAGCCAGGTGCTCAGGCCGTACCCGATCAGCTGGCCGCAGAAGCAGACGATCACGAACAGCAGCAGCGAGGGCAGGAACGTGCGGGTCAGCAGCTGACGGTAGCCGCCGGTCTGCTCGGCGCCCGCGGCGGCGACTGCCACCTGGCCGCGCTGTTCGGCGCGCACCGCGTCCAGGTCGAGCCCGTAGGTGGCGGCCAGGTCGGCGGCCTCCTCGTCCCGTCCACGGGCCACCAGGTAGTTCACCGATTCCGGCAGCCAGAAGTACATCACCGGCAGCACGATCACGCAGAGCGCGCCGATCCCGTAGAGCACCCGCCAGCCGTGGTCGGGCAGCAGCGCGATGGCCGCCAGCGAGGCGATGATGCCGCCGAAGGAGTAGCCGGTGAGCATGAGCCCGTTGTAGATCTGCTTGCGCTGACGCGGCGCGAACTCGATGGTGAGCGCGACCGCCGACGGCACCACGCCGCCGAGCCCGATGCCGGTGAAGAACCGTGCGGCGCCGAGGAATTCGGGTGAGGTCGCGACCGCGCAGATCGCGCAGCCGAGGGAGAACCAGGCGACGCCCGCCATCATGATCTTGCGGCGGCCGATCCGGTCGGCCAGCGGACCGGCCACCAGGAAGCCGACCATCAGGCCGAACAGGGTCCAGCTGCCGATCAGGCCCGCCGTCCCCTTGCTCATATTCCAGCCGGGTTCCTCCAGCAGACTCGGCACGGTGGCGCCGTAGACGATCAGGTCGTAGCCGTCGGCCACGATCGTGAGAAAGCAGAGCATGACCACGAACAGGCCGCTGCGTCTGCGCGGGGTGGGACGGACCATCTTGTTCTCCTTCAACGCTCCACGACGGCGGCTATGCCGAGCGATGCAGGTCACAATATCGTATAATATATGATCCGTAATACTTTTTCTTGACATCGATGGGATGACGGCACACGAAAGGCCCGGGCATCGATGGTCGATTCCCGGGCCTCCTCGCCTGCTGTCAGAGCGTGGCCGTGAAGAACGGGGTCAGGGCGGCCATCGCCTGGTCGACGTACTCCGGGCGGTCGTAGAGGCCGACATGCCCCGCGCCCTCGACCACCACCAGCTCGGTGTTCTCCGGCAGGCGCTTGTTCAGGTTCTCGGCCTGCCACAGCGAACCGGCCGCGCTGCCCGCGACCAGCAGCACCGGCTGGGTCAGGAACTCCACGCCGGCGAAGGCGTCGTAGTCGAAGATCCGGGTGACGCTGCTGGTGAACAGCATCCGATTCTCGGCGTTCGGGTGCTGGGCGCGCGGGGTGCGGTAGTACTCGTGCGCCTCCACCAGGTCGGCCGGGGTGGTCTCGTCCGGGGTCTCCGGGACATAGGTGACCTCGGCGATCTCGCCGCCCGCAGCCTCGATCGCCCGCTGTCCGGCGACCGCGTCGAGGGTCGCGAGCTGGGCTTGCAGCGTCAGCGAACCGTCCCAGCCCCGGCGGAAGGTGGCGCCGATGTCCACCGGGCTCACCGTGCCGACCGCCTTGATCCGGCGGTCGGTCTTGGTGGCGTCGATGGCGTAGCCGCCGCCGGCGCACACGCCGAACGCGCCGACCCGGTCCGCGTCGACGAAGTCCAGGGTGGAGACGTAGTCGACGGCGGCGCGGATGTCCTCGACGCGGGCGAACGGGTCTTCCAGGCGGCGCGGGATACCGCCGCTCTCACCCTGGTGGGAGGCGTCGAAGGCCAGGGTCACGAAGCCCTGGGCCGCGAGCTTCTCGGCGTACAGGCCCGCGGTCTGCTCCTTGACGCCGCCACCGGGATGAACGCACACGATCGCCGGGTAGTACCGGTCGGCGGAGAAGTCGGCGGGCAGGAACAGGTTGCCCACCATGGTCACCGTGGCGTTGCGGAATTCGATGCTCTGCACTGTGCGTCCTTCGATCGGTAGCTGGTCGATGACTTCAGTCTCGGCAGCACGCACCCCACAGAACAGGACGACTCTGTTCCTGGGAGGAATCCTTCCCCCTCTCAGTGCACCGCCGCGAACATCAGCTTCGAGTCGTCGGCCTCGGCCGGATCGAACTCGGCGACGATGCTGCCCTGCTTGGCGACCAGGATCCGGTCCGACAGCGCCCGGATCTCGGGCAGATACGACGAGATCACCACCACGGCGACGCCGTCGTCGGCCAGTGCCCGGATCATCGCGTGGATCTCGGTGATGGTGCCGAGGTCGACGCCGCGTGTCGGCTCGTCGATGATCGCCACCAGTGGCTGGCGGGTCAGGCCCTTGGCCAGCACCACCTTCTGCTGGTTGCCGCCGCTGAGCTCCTCGAGCTTGGCGCGGTCCGGGCGCAGGGTGCGGACATGGAACCGTTCCACGAACCGCTGCGCCACCGACTTGCGGTCCCCCGGGCGCACCAGCAGCGGCAGCCTGGCCGCGCTGCACAGGTGCCCGAAGTAGATGTTGTCGGCGATCGAGAAGTGGCCGAAGAAGCCGGAGGCCTTGCGGTCCTCGGTGATGTAGACGATGCCGGCCCGGCGGGCGTGCCGCGGGGTGCGGAACCGCACCTCCCGGCCTGCGAGCCGCACCTTGCCGCCCCGCAGGCGCCGCCGCTTGACCACCCCGCCGACGATCATCGCGGTCTCGCTGCGCCCGGCGCCGACCAGACCATAGATGCCGACGATCTCGCCGGGATGCGCGGAGAACGACATATTGCGCACCACCGGCAGCAGCGTGATGTCGTCGACCTCGAGCACCGGCGCGGGGTCCGGCTCCCGATTCGGTGGCACCCGTTGATATTCCACGCTGCGCCCGACCATCATCCGCACCACCTCGGCGCGGTCGAAGTCGGGCTTGTCGAGGGTGCCCTGGACCTCGCCGTCGCGCAGGACGGTGATCCGGTCGGCTTCCTCGAACGCCTCGTCGAGCATGTGGGTGATGAACACGACGCCGATGCCCTGGCGCTTGAGCCTGCGCATCGACAGGAACAGCTGCAACCGTTCCTCCGGTGTCACCGAGGCGGTCGGTTCGTCGAGAATCACCACCTTGGCGTCGCGGTGCACCGCGCGGGCGATCTCGACCATCTGCTTCTGTGCGATGCCGAGCGCACCCGCGGGTACCTCGGGCCGGATGTGGAAGTTGTGCGACTCCAGCAGTTCTCGCGCCACGACATTGAGCTGCGAGAGGTTGTTGAAGGGCTTCTCGTCGCCCAGGAACAAATTCTGGGCCACCGTCATCGACTCGACGAGTGAGCCCTCCTGGTACACCATCGCGACCCCGGCCTGCGCGGATTCCTTGGGCGCGGTGAAGTTGCGCATCCGCCCGGTGACGAGCAGGGTGCCCGAGTCGTGCCCGATCGCTCCCGAGATCACCTTGACGAGGGTGGATTTGCCCGCGCCGTTCTCGCCGAGCAGGGCGTGGATCTCCCCCGGTTCGACCTCGAAGTCGACATCGCGCAACGCGTACGTTCCGCTGTAGTGCTTGCTGACCCCCGTGAGCCGGATGACCGGCTCCGCGGCGACAGCGGTGTCGCTCTGCGTCACGGTACTCACCTTTCGTTCGCTGTCTGCGGCTCGAGCACGTTGCGGAAACCGCGCGCCGCCACCAGGATTCGGCCGTCACGTGACGCGACGCCGGTGATCCCGTGCCGGTCGCCGTCGGCGCGCGAGTGCACGCTCTCGGCGATCCGGCCCCGGCGGTCGAGCCGGAACGCCAAGCCGTAGGACCGGGCCGGAGCCCAGGGTTTGATCACCCCGAGCACCCGCAGCTGACCGAGCTGCAGGGTGTCGGTGTAGGGGTTCGGGCAGCGCAGCCGGGGGACGAACCACTGGTCCGGACGGATCGTCGCGGTCATCTCGTGGAGCAGCTCCGGTTCGTCGAGCAGCAGTTCGGTGAATCGGTTGCGCGCGTAAGGCGCCGCGACCCACCACCCGTCGGCCGTCGCGGTGATCCGGCCGGGATAGACCGGCAGGTTCGCACCCACCGGCGTGCCCCGGGTGCCCAGCGCCGCCGTCGCGCGGCGCTCGATGCGGTGCTCGAAGCTCAGCGACAGCAGTACCTCGCTGTCCGAGGCGCTCTCGATGCCCGCGGGCCAGCCGAGGCCGTCGGCCACGAGCTCGGCCCTGGCACCCGTGACGCGCACGACGCGCCCGGTCCGGTCGTCGGCGACCAGCGCGGCCGCCCACTCCCCGACCGTGCTCGACCCGACCGTGACCAGCACGGTGCCGTCGGGCAGCAGAGCCAGGTCGGTGACACACGACGCCACGAGCGGGTCGGTGCACAGGTCGCGGGCGGTGCCCGCGGCGTCGATGGTGACCAGGCCGACGCCGTCGACCGCGGCGATCACGCTCGCGCCGACCGCGAGCAGGGCGCCGACCTGCCCACCGAGGGCGGCCAGTGGGGTGACCACCGCGCCGGTCAGCGTGAAAACGGTGTCACCGCTGGAGAACACGACGTCACCGGATGCGCGGATCAGCAGATCGTCGGGCTCGAAGTCGCCGGCGGGCAGCAGTGCGGTGCCCTCGTCGAGCCTGCGGTTCGGCCGCAGTCCCGCTTCGAACGGCGGCACCGTGCGGTGCCGTGCCCAGTCCGGGTTCAGCCATTCCTTCAGGGTGCTGAGCGTGCGGTTCATCCCTCGACCTCCGCCATCGATCGGCCCGGCACGAGCAGACCGGGGACCGCGGCCGGATCGATCGATCCGACCTCGCCGGGGTCCAGGGTCAGCCTGCCGATGCGGTTGTTGCTGACGCCGCACAGGTAGAGCTGTCCGGCGCGTTCCTTGACGGCGGTCACCATCGGGTAGTTCGCCAGCGACGAATCCCACAGCACCTGCAGGATCTCGCCGCGATCGTTGAACTTCATCACGCAGGACACGTTGAGCTGCGGCACCACCCAGCTGTCCAGCGGCACCTCCTGGGTCATCCGCCTGCGCACCGCCGGATAGCGATTGAGCAGGTCCGACATCGGCGTCCGCATCGAGACGAACGGCAGCCAGTAGTTGCCGTCGGAGGATCGGTTGAGGTTGTCGGGATTGCCCGGCAGGTTCTCCAGCACCGGTTCCAGCTGCCCCTGCTTCGGCCCCGCGATCCAGAGCCGGTCGACCCGGCACAGGCCGGTGCTCGTGATGAGGATCGACTGGCCGTCGTGCGCGGTGCAGATGCCGTTGGGGAACACGCTGTTCGACACGACGACCTCGGCACTGCCGTCCGGATCAATTCGGACCACGCGGCCGTTGGCCCGCGATTCCACCAGCTCGACCAGGTATTCGGCCGCGTTGGTGCGGGTGGAGAAGTCGGAGACGTAGATCGAGCCGTCGGGCGCGACATCGAGATCGTCGACGGCGCGCAGACCGGAGTCGTCGAGCAGCGAGAACCGGCTGCGCGCGACCTTGGTGGCCACCGGCTCGGATTCGCCGTCGGGCGAGAGCCGGTAGACGCCCATGCCGCCGACCGCGACCAGCAGGCGGCCGTCCCGGTCCCAGCCGTGCCCGAGCGGGAAACCGCCGGTGCGCGCGAAGATCTCGCCCTCGTCGGGATTGTCGGGGCCGAATTTCCACACCCAGCCGCGGCGGTCACCGCAGTAGACGTTGCCTTCGGTGTCGACGGCGCAGTCCTCGGCGCCCTCGATCTTGCCGAGGCCGATGGGCGGGGCGGCGGTCATCTTGTCGTTGATCGTCCAGACGGTGCCCGGCGCGGTGACGTCGACCAGCGGGCCGAGAGTGATCCGGCCGGGATCGATCTTCAGCTTGTCGGCGGTGCGCTGCCGGTACTTGCCCCACTGCAGATCCAGCACGGCGAACACGAGCAGTGCCGTCGCGAGAATCACGGTGTAGTAGGAACCTTCGAGCCGCATCGCGACGGTGGCCTGCTGGATCACCTGCACGACGATGATGCCGACGGTGGCCCGCAGGACCGAACCGCGCCCGCCCTTGAGGCTCACGCCGCCGAGCACGACCGCGGTGAGCGCGATGATCTCCCAGCCCTGCCCGATGTCGGGGTCGGTGCGCCCGACCCGCGCCGAGGTGAGCAGCGCGGCCAGCCCGGCCAGCGTGCCCGAGAGCACGTAGACCAGGAAGGTCACCCGGTCGACGGGAATGCCGTTGCGGCGCGCGGAGCGCCGGTCGCTGCCCACCGCGGAGACCCACCAGCCCCACCGCGACCGGGTCAGCCCGACGTGGACGACGACCAGCACCGCGAGGAAGAACACCCACCCGGTCGGCACGGTCGCGATGGTGCCCTCGCCGAGGAAGTCCCAGACGATATCGGGTTTGGGCATGCTCAGGTCGAAGCTGTAGGCCGACTGCAGCGCGGCGGCCGCACCGCCGAAGGCCACCAGGGTGACCAGCGTGGTGATGAACGGCCGCATCTTCCGGAACGCGATGAAGTAGCCGTTCACGCCGCCGAGCAGGGCGCCGAAGACGATGGTGCCCGGCGCGACGACCGCCATCGGCCAGTCCCAGGCGCGCGAGGCCACCATCGCCCCGATCGCGGTGAGCCCCACCATCGAGCCCACCGACAGGTCGATCCCGCCCGCCACCAGCACGACGGTGAGGCCGATGGCGAGCAGTCCCTTCTCCGACACCTCGTCCATGATGATCGGGGTGTCGGCCGGGCCGACCGGGGTGAGCAGGACGAACAGCAGGCTCAGCAGCAGGGCCAGGCCCAGCGGCACAGCCCCTTCCATCCAGCGTTTCTCGAACAGGTCCGACAGCGACCTGGCCGGCGCGAACCGGTCCCGCCAGGTGCCGCCGGTCTGCCCGAAGGCGTCGATTCCGCGGGCCATGCTCACTGCCCCTTGTAGCAGGCGATCGTGGTGTTGTCGACGTTGCCGCGATCCACGATGGTGTGCGGGACGAAGGCCACGGTGTGCGTGCTGCCGGGGGCCGCGCCGGTCTGCACGAGCTGCTGGGCGGTCACCACCGCGGCGGTACCGACGCCCTGCACGTCGTAGGACGCCGAGGCCGTCACCTTGTTCTGGCGCAACGCGTCACACCACAGGGTGTCGGTCGCCATCGTGTAGGTGGCCAGCGAGTCGGCCGGGATCACGCCACGGGAGACGGCGCTCTGCACGGCGTCACCGACGGCGACCGAGTTGAGGTCGTAGGTCACCAGGAAGCCGCAGAAGTTGTTCTTCTGCTGCTGGATGATCGACTCGGCGGCCTGCTGGGCGAGCGAGTTCTGCCACTGGGTGTGCGCGGTGGTCACCACCTCGAAACCGGCCGGGTCGAGCACGTTGTGCACGCCCTTGGACCACAGCAGCGAAGCCGCGTCGTTACCGGGGCCGTCGATGATCGCCAGACGCTTGGGGGCACCGCGCTTCTCGCAGTCCGCGACGGCGCGCTTGCTGATGTCCTCGGCGGCGGCGATGTTGTCCACGCCGATGTAGGCGTCACCGAGGCGGCTCGAGATCATGTTGACCACGATCGTGTAGATGCCCGCGCGCTGGGCGTCCTCGATCTGCTTGGACAGCACACCCACGTCGGGGTTGTGCAGGATCAGCACGTCGGCGGCCTTGCGCGCGATCAGGTCGCTGATGATCCTGGTCATCTTGTCGGTGTCGAAATTGGGGTCGTAGACCTGGAAGTCGGCCCCGAGGTTGCCGAACGCGCGCTCCATCGAGGCACCCCAGTTCATGGTGAGGTTGTAGCCCTTGTAGAGGATGGGCACGAAGGCGACCTTCTTGCCCGCCATCGACTCGTGCACCTGCCGCGTCGCGTCGAACAGCTGCACGTTCTCACCGAACGCCTGCTCGCCGCCGCCGACGGGTCCGGTGGCCGCGGTGCGCCCGCCGGTGGAACAGCCCGCGAGGACGACGGCCGAGACCGAGGCGAGAGCGAGGGCGATCATTCTTTTCTTCATCGTCGAAGACTCCTTGTGAGAACGGGGTGGTACGAAGGCGGACATCACAGTTCGCCGCTCTTGGCGGTTTCCTCGTCGCGCGGATGCAGCCAGGCGTCGAGCGCGATCGCCACGATCAGGACGCCGCCGCGGATCAGGTCCTGGACGGCGGAGGTGAGCCCGTGCAGGACGAGCAGGTTGTTGAGCACGCCGATGAACAGCGCGCCGGCGAGCACACCGAGGATCGAGCCGCGGCCACCGGCCAGGGAGATGCCGCCGATGACGGCGGCGGTGAGCGCGGTGAACAGCAGTGGGTCGAAGGAGGTGACCGTCGTCTGCACGCTGCCCTGGATGGAGACCGTCAGGTAGCCGGCCAGCAGCGCGAGCAGCGCGGAGATCACGTAGGTCAGCACCTGCAGCGGACGCACCGGGGCGCCGGTGGCGCGGGCGGTGGCGAAGTTGTCGCCCATCGCCCGGATCAGCCTGCCCGCGGCGGTGTAGGTGACGAACAGCCAGGCCAGCAGGAAGACCAGGGCGGCGATCACCACCGGCCGCGGCACGCCGAAGACCGAGCCGTTGCTCAGTTCGGCGATCCACGAGCCGCCGGGCAGGGCGTAGTAGTTGCTGTCGAGCAGCAACACGTCGACGCCGCCGATCACCAGCAGACCGGTGGCCAGCGTGACGAACAGCGACGGCACCTCGACGTAGGCCACCAGCACGCCGTTGACCAGGCCGACGATCAGCGCGACCGCCGCGGCCACCGCGATGGCCTGCCATTCCGGTCGGCCCTGCGACATCATCGCCAGCGTGGCCTGCGCGCAGCCGAGCGCGACACCGGCGATGGACAGATCGATGCCCTTGCCCAGGATCACGATCGCCACGCCGACGGCCAGGATCCCGAACGCAGCCGAGAGCCGCAGCAGGCTGGCGAAGTTGCCCGCGGTGAGGAAGCCGGGCGTGGTGGCGGCGCCGACCACGCACAGCACCACGGTGATGCCGAGAACGAAATAGGCCTGCTCCGCGCGGCCGAGGCGGTCGCGCAGGCCGGGGCGCGGCGTACTGGGCGCCGCGGTGGTTGTCGTCGTCATGATGCTCCCGTTCAGAACTCGATGACGGCCTTGCCGCCTGCCTGTTTGTCGAACTCCGCGTACGCGACGGCCGCGTCGGCGAGCCGCCAGCGATCGGTGAACAACCGGTCGACGTCGAGCTCGTGCCGAGCGACGAAGCGGGCGCAGTCGGCCTGTCCGGTGATCGAGAAGGTGTACGAGCCGAGGATGGTGAGCTGTTTGCGGATGACATCCGGGCTCACGTCGAGGGTCACGTCGTTGCCTTCGCCGACGAAGGCGACCCGTCCCCACTGCGCGGCCGACTTGACCGCGGCCGCGCGGGCCACCGGTGCGCCGGAGCAGTCCAGCGCGCAGCTGACGCCCGCGCCGCCGGTCAGCTCCCGGATCGCCGCCACGGCGTCGACGCTGCCCGAGTCGATCGTGTGGGCGGCGCCGAATTCCTTCGCCCTGGCGACCCGGTCGGTCTGGACGTCGACGGCGATCACCTCGGCGCCCATGGCCGCGGCCAGCTGCACCGCCGAGAGCCCGACCGGGCCGAGGCCGAAGACCGCGATGGCGTCGCACGCGTCGAGCCGCAGCCTGCGCAGCGCGCCGTAGGCCGTGCCGGTACCGCACGAAATCGCCGCGCCCGCGGCGAAACTCACCTCGTCCGGCAGCGGCACCAGGGTCCGCGCGGGCACCTTGATGAAGTCGGCATGGCCGCCGTTGGCCGTGGCGCCGAAGATGGTCGCGCCGCGCTGGCACATCTGGGTCCAGCCCGTGCGGCACCGATCGCAGGTGCCACAGCCGTCGTAGTGGTAGATCATCACCCGGTCGCCGACGCGGACCGCGCGCTGGTCGACGTTCGCACCGAGCGCGACGACCACCCCGCAGGGTTCGTGGCCCGCGATGATGCCGCCGCCGTCGCCGGACAGGCCGAAGGCCGCCAGCGCGTCGCCCGCCGGGGCGCGATAGAACCGCAGATCGCTGCCGCACATGCCGGAGGCCTTCATCGCCACGACGGCGTCGTCGGGACCCGGCGCCGGATCGTCGAATTCGGCGATCTCGAGGTCGCGATCCCCGTTGAACACAACACCCCGCATAGTTGTTACTCCTTACCCAGACCATGCCACGCACAATGCTTGATATATTTGAAGAGCGCCGATGAGACTCAGGTCACTTCAGTGGCGGTGGGCAGAATATTAAGTACGCGGTGGCGCGCATCACAAGGGTTAGCCTGGACAGTCACCCGGAAGTCGCATTCCACTCCGACCAGCGGCCGATGCGAACGGACAGGTTCGACAACGATTCGGGCAAAGACCCCCACATCGACAGATGCATTGAATATTCTGCACAATAGTGGTAAAGACAGGGAGCTGGCACGTGGCGATCGAGACGATGACACCCCGGCGGGACACACTGCTCGACGTCGAGCCGGTGCCCGGCCTGTCCGCCGTGCTCACCGACGCCGGCGAGGTACTCGGCCACCGGATCCCCGCCTCCGGCCCCCGCTCCCTCGCCGGCGTCGCTCAGCTGCTGAACCAGATCTGGGACGCGGTCGTCGCGATCGTCACCGAACCCGCGACGGCCACCGACCTGGCCCGCGCCACCGCGCTGCTCGCGCGCATTCGTGCCGTCGAGGCCGAACTGGCCGCCGCGCGCGCCCCCGACGGCGCGGCCGACCTACGGCGCACCGGCGAGGCGATCGCGCTGCTGCGCGGTGCCAACAGCACCGACGAGCTGCTGACCCGCGCGGCGGAATCGGTGGGGGCCATGGGTTTCGACCGCGCCCTCGTCTCGACCACCGACGGCCCGACGTGGAACATGCACACGATGTTCATCGCCGACGATCAGCGGTGGGCCGAGGAGATCGTCGCCGCGGGACGCGAAGCGCCGCCGACCCTGGACGGGCAGCTCGTCGAGAGCGACATCGTCGCCCGCGCCCGACCTGGCCTGGTCTTCGACGTCCAGCACAATCCCCGCGTGGTCCGGCCGATCGTGACGATGACCCGCTGCAGCTCCTACGCCGTCGCCCCGCTCATCGTGAACGGCGCGGTGGCCGGGCTGGTCCACGGCGACTTCTACTTCCAGCGGCGCGAGGTCGACCCGACCGCGCGCGCGATGCTCGCGGTGTTCGCCGAGGGCCTCGGCCAGGCCATGGCGGGCACGCTGCTGCTCGACGGACTGACGGCGATGCGCGCCGGGTTCGACCGGATACTGAGCCCGGGACCGGTGCCGAGCACCGCGCCACCCACACTCTCGGCGCGCGAGATCGAGGTCGTCGACCTACTGGCCGGGGGGCGGGCCAACCGCCAGATCGCGCGCGAACTCGCGATCTCGGAGGCGACGGTGAAAACCCACATCACCCATATCCTGCGCAAACTCGGCGCGGCGAACCGCGCCGAGGCCGTGGCCTACTGGCTGCGCCGGCCCACTCCCCGCTGACCGCGGCGGCCGCCGGAATTCACCACTCCGCTCGTCATATATTATATAATACGAGAAGAGCCCAGCGGTGGGTCCGTGGCCTGCCGCGCCCCGCGAGAGGACACTCATGGCCGACACGATCGTCGAGCAGCTGGCGCAGTTCACCACGAACGCCGACTTCGACACCCTGCCGCCCGAGGCGGTCGAGGAATCCAAACGACTGCTGCTCGACGCGATGGGCTGCGCGCTCGGCGCGGTCGAGGAGCCCAAGGGCAAGATCGGCATCGAGTACGGCAGGCTGACCGGCGGCACCGACGGTGACGCCACGATCATCGGCACCACCGACCGGGTCTCGATCTTCGGCGCCGCCTTCGCCAACGGCGAGCTGATCAACGCCCTCGACTTCGACGCCGTGCTCCCGCCCGGCCACGTCTCGCCCTACGTGCTGCCCACCACGATGGCCATGGCCGAGAGCCGTGGCCGGTCCGGCCGCGAGGTGCTGGCCGCCGTCGCGCTCTCGCACGAGATGTCCTATCGCTTCTACAAGTCGATGGACTACCTGCGCGACGTGCAGAACGACTCGATGGACCTGTCCCCCGTGATCGGGTACAGCGTCACCGTTTTCGGTGGCACGGCGGCCGCGGGCAAGCTCGCGGGCCAGTCCACCGAGACCCTCGCGCACGCGCTGGGCATCGCCGCCGCGACCGCACCCGTCAACGCGATGCGGCCGTGGATCAAGCACGCCCCGAGCTCGACCCTGAAGTACCTGCTCGCCGGCACCCTCACCCAGGCGACGCTCACCGCGGTGCACATGGCCCAGCTGGGTCACACCGGTGACCTGGAGATCCTCGACGACGCCGAGGTCGGCTTCCGCAAGTACATCGGCACCCGGCGTTGGGAACCGTCGAACATCACCGACGCGCTCGGCACCGAATGGCGCTTCCTGGCCGAGCAGTCCTACAAGCCGTACCCGCACTGCCGGATCCTGCACGGCCCCTTGCACGCGCTCACCGAGATCCTCGAGACCAACGACATCGCGCCCGGCGAGATCGACGCGATCCGCTGCTGGGGCGAGGCCGCGGTGATGCATCCGCTGTGGCAGAGCCGCGTCATCGAGAAGACCCACGACGCGCAGTTCGACATCGCGCACGGCCTGTCGGTCGGCGCGCACCGTGTGGTGCCCAGCCGGGCCTGGCACGCACCGGAACTGGTGTTCAGCGACTCGGTCCTCGGCCTGATGGACAAGGTCACCTTCGCGCCGCACCCGGACTACTTCCAGGCACTGTCCGCACACCCCTCGGCCCGGCCGACCCGGGTGGAGGTCGACGCTCGTGGTACGACGTTCAGCGCCGAGCGCACCTACCCGAAGGGCAGCCCCTCCCCTGATCCGAGCACCAGGATGACGACCGACGAGCTGGTAGCCAAGTTCCGCGTCAACGCCGAGGGAGTGCTGTCGAAGACCCGGATGGACCAGGTCGTCGAGGCGGTCCTCGGCGTCGATCGGATCGACGACTTCGGCACCGTGATGCGCCTGCTCGCCCCGAACGACTGAGCTCACCGAGAAGGGCCCCGCCCGCCCCCTACACGGGCGGGGCCCCTTCGTATTCTGCACGTACGCAACGACATCGGCACACACCCCCACGGTGCGTGCCGATGTCGTCGCGTACGGCTAGGCGATACGCAGTGCCCGGATGCGGTTGTAGAGCGTGGACCGGCTGACACCGAGCGCCCTGGCGGCCTGCTGCTTGTTGCCGCCCGCCGCCTCGATGGCCGCGACGATGACGTCGCGCTCGGCCTCGTGGAACGGGGAACTGGGCGCCGGTCCGCCGCGATGCGAGGCGGGCAGATCGGACGGGATGATGTCGCCCGCCGAGCGCGCGTTCGCCGCGAGTTCGACCACCCGCCGGAGTTCGGCGATATTGCCGCGCCAGGGCTGGGCGGCCAGCACCCGCAGTGTCTCGGCGGTGAACCTGGTCCTGGTGTGGCCGGACACCGCGGTGAGCAGATGCTGTGCGAGAGCGGGGATCTCGTGCCTGCGCCGCCGCAACGGCAGCAGTTCCCTGCGGTCGTTGCACACGGCGGGCAGGGCGGCGTGGATGTCGTCGAGGTGGTCGCCGGGCGTCGAGGTCAGCGCGACGTGGCGTTCGGTCTCCCGCAGCCGCTGGGCCAGCAGCGCGGTGAGCGGCTCGGAGAGCAACTGGATGTTCTCCACGATGACGGCGGGCCCGCGGCACGTCAGGGCCAGCTCCATCCGGGTCGCCCAGGATTGCTCACCCATCAGCACGATCTCGGTCGCGTCGAGCGCGATCGCGTCGGGACCGCTCGCGGTGCGCGCCTCGGTGGTGCGGCCCGCGCCGGCTTCGCCGACGACCAGGAGCGGCCAGCGCAGGGTCCGGTCGGCCGCTTCCGCCCGCCGGATCACCCGATCCGGGGCGATGTCGACCAGGACGCCGTCGGCGCCGTCGATCGGCTCGCAGGTCAGCCGGACCTGACGCCCCGAGGCGAGGGTGAGGCGATGGCTCTGCGCCGCCGCCGCGCCCATCTCCTCGGCGCACGCCCGAACGGCAGCGTGATCGGCGGGTTCGAGCAGGTCCAACGCCGCGGGAGTGGCCAGCACCAGCCCGTCGCCGATGACCACGATCGGCCTGCCACGGCGGCTGGCCGCGGCCTGGAACGCACTCATCAGCCTGCTCTGCGCCCGTGGCGAGTCCTGCAGCAGCCGGTCCTCGATATCGCGGACCATGCGCCGGGCCAGCGGCGCCGAGAGCCGGTAGTCCTCCTCGAACTCGCCGCCGATCCCGAGCACACCTTCGAGCCTGCGGGTGACCGGATGGAAGATCGGGTGCCCGTAACAGGTGAAGTCCCGGAAGGCCGTCATGTAGTGGTCGGGACCGCGCACGAGCAGGCCGCGCCGGATCTCCACCGGGGTACCGAGGGCATTCGTGCCGATCCGGTCCTCACTCAGCCGCACCCCGGGAACCAGACCGACCCGGCGGATGGCCGTGGAGATCGCCGCGGTCGCTCCGCCCACCTCGACCACCCGGGCGGACTGATCGGCGAGCATCAGCGCCACCCGGCTGCCGTCGATCTCGGAGAGCGTGCGCCGCAGGACCGGGTACGCGGCGCGGGCCAGCCCGCCGTCGGTGGTCTTGTCGTCGATGTCGAGGCGAGGTAGGACGTCCTCGCGCAAGCCGCTCATGCGGGACCGAGTCCAGGACGCCCGGATGTCGGCCCGCGACGAGGTCTCCGTGTAAGCCTGCAGCGAGTTCGTGGTCACGCCAACACCACCCTGTCCCGACGCGTCATGCACCGCGGTTGAGTCTGTGATCTCCGACAAGAAATATTTTATACACAATTTGGTCACTCGTCCGCGATATCGGCGAAACCAGCCCGTGCCGCTGCCTGGGAACGAATACTCCCAGGCAGCGCCCCCGGGATCGACCTATCCTCGAGTACATGAGCGACCGAGCCCCCCACCTGCGCGAGCTGGGTGAATTCCTGAAGGCACGGCGCGGCGAGCTCACCCCCGCCGACGTCGGCCTCACCGTGCACAGCAATACCCCACGCCGGGTGAGCGGGCTGCGGCGCGAGGAAGTCGCCGATCTCGTCGCGATCAGCCACGACTACTACACCCGGATCGAACAGGGCAGGCTCGCGCCGTCCGAACCGGTCCTCGACGCCCTGGCGCGCGTGCTGCACCTCGACGACGACCAGCGCGACTACGCCGAGAACCTGGCCAAGCGCAGCGACCGCCGCGCCGCCCGGCGCGGGCAGAAACCGATCCGTCCGCAGCTGCAGCGGCTGCTCGACCAGCTCACCGAGACCCCCGCCCTGATCTTCGGGCGCAATCTCGACATCCTGGCCTGGAACCCGCTGGCCTCCGCGCTGCTCACCGACTTCTCGGCGATGACGCCGCGACAGCGCAACTACGTCCGGATGGTGTTCACCGATCCCGCGATGCGCACGCTCTACGCCGACTGGGAATCGGTGGCCCGCACCTGCGTGGCGATCCTGCGCATGGACGCGGCGACCAATCCCACCGACCCGCAGCTGTCCGCGCTGGTCGGCGAACTGTCCATCGCCGACTCGCAGTTCCGGCAGTGGTGGGCGGCGCGGCACGTCGCGCGGCAGGAGTTCGGCACCAAGACGCTGATCCACCCCGAGGTCGGCGAGCTGACGCTCAACTGGGACACCTTCCGCGACACCGGCGACACCGACCAACAGCTGGTGCTGTGGTCGGCCGATCCCGGTACCAGCTCGCATGACAAACTGCGCATCCTCATGTCCTGGGCGGCACCCACCGCCGACGCGGAGCGAGTGAAACACCCCCATTGAGCGGCCGCCCCGGTGTGAGCAGTCACGCCGGTGGCGGATTTCGCCGCCTTCTGGAAATATATTATGCATAATCTTTTGTCGGTCAGCCGTCCGACGGACCCATTCTCTCGACGCCGGAGTACAGCTGTGTCAGCGCCCACCCACGCCACCGTTCACGAATTGCTCGACTACTTCGGGCGCTGCGGCGCCTGCGGCTACCCGGCATCGGCTTCGCTGGTCACCCGGCGGTTCGCGGACGGTTCGACCGACCGCGAAGTCGTCGCCACCTGCGGCCTGCCGTGCGGCTGGCGCGCGCCGGTCTCGATGCGGCGGATGACCGCCTCCTGAGGTGAACGCGGGCAGGGCACCCTGCCCGTCAGGGGTACCGCCAGGCTCTCCCTCGCCCTCCGATTCGTCCGTAACCTGGGCCTACGCACTCCAGGGAAGGACAAGAGGACATGCCGACAGCTCACCTCCGCGCTCCGCACCGGGCGCGGCGCCTCATCCCCGCGATCGGGCTCGGCGTGCTGATCGCCGTCACCGGCTGCACCTCGAGCGATGACCCCTCCCCCGCCCCCGCGGCGTCCGCGGTCGCGCCGGCATCGGCGGCCGCGATGGACCCGGTGGCCACGGCGTTCGTCGACGCGTGGAACGCCCGCGACGCCGACGCGATGGCCGCGCTGTTCACCGACGACGCCGTCCTGATCGATGCGGACCGCCGCTTCGAGGGACGCGAACAGATTCGCACCGGGTTCGCCGTCCCCGAGGTCACCGGCTACTCCGTCCAGGTGCTCGAGGTGGGCGAGCGCCGCGCCGACGGACAGCGCCTGCTGGTCCGGGTCGACCGCAACAGCGGCGGCGACTTCCGCGCGAGCTTCGACTTCACCATCACCGGCGGCCGCATCCCCCGCGCGGACCTGCAATACGCCTGATCACCGGAGTTCCCTTCCCGCACAACACCACTCGAACAGGAGCGTGACCCCATGACATGGACCGCAGATCAGCTCGATCGGCTGGGACGGACGGCCGAACTGCACATCAACACCTTCCGGGCCGATGGATCGCCACGGCGCGCGCTTCCCATCTGGGTGGTGCGCGTCGGTGACGACCTGTACGTCCGCTCAGCCTTCGGCACCCAGGGCGGGTGGTATCGCCACGCCACCGCCGACGACGGCCGGGCCCACATCTCGGCCGGACCCGTGGACGCCGACGTGCGACTGACCGCCGTCGCCGATCCCGCGACCGAGGATGCCGTCGCCACCGCCTACCGCACCAAGTACCGAGGCCAGGGCAGCGCCCTGGACACGATGGTGTCCGACACCGCGGCCGCGACCACCCTGCGCCTTGATCCCGTCGGCTGACATCGGATCCGATCCGGGCTCGGCTACTCGGCGTCGCCGCCGAACAGCTCCTTGGCGACCAGGATCGCCGACACCGCTCGCGGCCAGCCCGCGTAGAAGGCCGAGTGCACGATCATCTCGACCAGTTCCGCCTCGGTGACCCCGTTGTCGACCGCCCGGGTCAGGTGACCACGCAGCTGTTCGGTGTCGCCACCGGCGACCAGGACCGCACACGTGATCAGGCTGCGGTCGCGGGGACCGAGTTCGGGCCGGGCCCAGATGTCGCCGAACAGAACGTCATCGGTGAGCGAGACCAGCTTCGGCGCGAAGTCACCGATCAGTCGTTGGGCCCGCGTGGGGGTCGGGGGGTTCTCGGTCATGGTGCCTCCTCCGGAGCCTGCCCGCGGCCGGTGAAGCCGGCGACTCCGTGTTCGAGCGCCGGCGAGGCGCTGCGGTAGCGGTACTGTTCGTGCAGTTCCAGCCACAATGCTTCCGCCAGTGGCAGTTCGATTCCTCTGCGCACCAACGCTTTCAGGGTGCTGGTGGCGTGCGGGTCGGCGCCGGCGATGCCGCGGGCCAGCGTCAGCGCGGTCGATCGCAGCTCGGATTCGGCGACGCCGGCGCATGCCAACCCCGATCGCACCGCCTCGTCGCCGTCCATCCGATGGCCGGTCAGCAGCAGATAGAGGCTGCGTGGGATCCCCACCTTCCGGGGCAGTCGCTGACTCCCCCCGGCAGCGGGCAGGAGGTTGTGCCGGATGTGGTTGTCACCCACCTGGGCATCCCGCGCGACCACGAGCAGGTCACACGCCAACAGCAGCTCGAACCCGCCCGCGACGGCGTACCCGTGCGCCGCCGCGACGACCACCGCGCGGGCCCGCTCGAGCCGGTGGCACAGCTGGTTGAGCTGCTCGTGAAAGGCATTGTGCCGTCCGGGGTCCTGGAGGACTCCCGAGTTCACCCAGTGGAGGTCGACACCCGAGCAGAACGCGCGTCCCGCTCCGGCGAGGACGATCACGCGCGTCTCGGGCCATTCTTCGTCGAGCGTCGCGAGGGTCGTGGAGAGCGCGTCGACCAGGGGTCCGTCCAGGGCGTTGAGACGATCGGGCCGGTTCAGCGTCAGTTGCACGACGCCCGGTTCGGAGCGGTCGACCAGCAACACCACGGGCACTCCCAGCACTCGGTAGCCGAATCCATCGATGATTAATATTTAATATACGATACCTACCGGCACGCCGGTTGATCGACGGCATCCGCCAGGTGCGGCATCTAGATATATTATATTCGAACTATAGGCGGTTCGCCGCGAACAAAGGAGAGACGCGATGCACGAGCCCGGCCACCTCGCACCCGGCACGCGGATGAGCGGCCCGCTCGATGGACTGCGGGTCGTCGAGTTCGCGAGTTTCGTCGCGGGTCCGTCGGCGGGCATGACGCTGGCCCAGCTCGGCGCCGAGGTGATCCGGATCGACCCGCTCGGCGGCGGGCCGGACTACCGGCGGTGGCCGGTGGCGCGCGCCAACGGCGAGAGCCTGTACTGGAATTCGCTCAATCGCGGGAAGCGGTCGGTGGCCGTCGATGTGCGCAGCGAGCAGGGCCGGGAACTGGTGCTGGCGCTGGCGACCGCGCCGGGCCCGAACGCGGGCATCGTCGTCGACAACGCGGTCGGGCGACCCTGGTTCTCCTATGAGGCGCTCGCGGCCCGACGCGCCGACGTGATCAAGGTGCACATCGGCGGCCAGGCGGGCGGTGGGCCCGCGGTGGACTACACCGTCAACACCGAGGTCGGCGTCACCGATCTGACCGGGCCCGCCGACTCCCGCACACCCGTCAATCATGTGCTGCCCGCGTGGGATCTGATCGCCGGGATGACCGCAACCACCGCACTGCTCGCGGCGCTGCATCGCAGGCAGCGGTCCGGCGACGGCGCGCATCTGCAGATCGCGCTGGCCGACGTCGCGCTCGCGGGTGTCGCCAATCTGGGCTGGCTCAGCGAGGTTCGGGAACGCGGCGACCGGCCGCGGCACGGCAATTTCATGTACGGCTCGTTCGGCGCCGACTTCGTGACCGCCGACGGCGGCCGGGTGATGGTCGTCGCGCTGACGCCGCGCCAATGGCAGGCCCTGTGCACCGCGACCGGGACGGCGACGGTCATCGCCTCGCTGGAGGCGACACTCGGTGTCGACTTCGCCGACGAGGCGCATCGCTACGTCCACCGGGAGACCATCGCGGCGGTGATGCGCCCCTGGTTCGCCGAGCTCACCGTCGACGCCGCGGGCGCGGCACTCACCGCGGCCGGCGTGCTGTGGAGCCGCTATCGCCAGATGAGCGACGTGGTGGCCGATTTCGCGGCGGGCACGGCGAGCGGTGTGCTGACCGAGTTGGACCAGCCCGGCATCGGTCCGGTCATCTCGGCGCACAGCCCGATCCGGGAGCACAGCGACTACGGCCCGGTCGGCCCCGCGTCGGCCCTGGGCTCCGATACCGACCAGGTCTTCGCGGAGGTGCTCGGGCTCGGCGACAGCGAGCTGGCCGAACTCCGCGCCGCGGGCGTCCTCGGCGACGGCACGCGGGTGTGACTCCCCGGTTGTGACCGCAATTACGCACCGCTGTGCGTAATCGAAGACACCGCTGATCAGGGCGAATACCGGGTTCGCCGGGCGGTAGCGTCGAGCCATGCAGCTGACCGCGTCCACCGACATCGGGATGCGCGCCGTGATGCGCCTGGCCGCGGCCGACCAGCTCGGCGACCGGGTGACGATCAAGGCGATCGCCCACCAGGTCGGCGCTTCCGAACGCACCGTCTCCACGGTGGTGGCCCGGCTCGTCGAGATCGGCGTGATCGCGACGAGCCGCGGCCGCGGCGGTGGGTTGATGCTCACCGGCACCGCGCGCTCGACCCGGCTCGGGACGTTGATCCGGCAACTGGAACAGCGCCCCGAGGTCGTCGACTGCGCGGGACCGCCGTCGTGCCCGATGATCGCGGGGTGTCGGCTGCGCCATGCGCTGGCGCAGGCCACCGAGGCGTTCTATCGCGAGCTCGACCGGTTCACGGTGGCCGATCTCGTCGCCGGTGCGGCCGGACAGCTGCTGCCGCTGCGCGCTCATCCGCCGCAGCGCTCGCCCGCCGACGCCGAGGAGTTCCCCCGATGACCGCCACCACCCGCTCGCACCCCGAACTCGCCCCGGCACAGGCCGAGATCGTGCGCGCCACGCTCCCGGTGATCGCCGACGCCGTCGACGAGATCACCACCGTCTTCTACCGGACGCTGTTCGGCAACCATCCCGAGCTGCTGCGTGAGCTGTTCAATCACGGCAACCAGGCAGCGGGCAGTCAGCAACGCGCGCTCGCGGCGGCGATCGCCACCTTCGCGACCTACCTCGTCGACCCCGCGCTACCGCACCCGTCGGCCGTGCTGGCCAGAATCGGGCACAAGCACGCCTCGCTCGGCGTCACCGCCGATCAGTACCGGGTGGTGCACGACAATCTGTTCGCCGCGATCGTGGAGGTCCTCGGCGCCGACGTGGTCACCGCGCCCGTCGCAGCGGCCTGGGACCGGGTGTACTGGCTGATGGCCGACGCACTCATCGACCTGGAGAAACAGCTCTACATCGAGGCCGGGGTACAGCCGGGGCAGGTCTGGCGAGCCGTCACCGTGACCGCGCGCACCGATGATCCGGCCGGGGTCGCGGTGTTCCGGGTGCGGGCCGTCGACCCGGCCGACGAGCTACCCGGATTCGTTGCCGGACAATATATCTCGGTCGGCGTGCGGCTGCCCGACGGTGCCAGGCAGTTGCGTCAGTACAGTCTGATCGGCGCGGGCGGGGACGGCACGCTGAGCTTCGCGGTGAAGCGGGTCGCGGCGCGGCCGGGCTGCCCGGCGGGGGCCGTGTCGACCTGGCTGCACGAGCGGGTCGCGGTCGGCGACGAGCTCGAGATCTCGCTGCCGTTCGGCGAACTGACCATCGATCCCGACGCCACCACCCCGCTGGTGCTGATCTCCGCCGGTATCGGCGCGACTCCGATGGTGGGCATCCTCGAACACCTGGCCGCGCGCGACCAGGGCAGGCCGGTGCAGGTGCTGCACGCCGATCACAGCGCGGGCACCCACCCGTTGCGGGCGCGCGTGCTCGCCCTCGTCGAGCGGCTCGAACGGGCCGAGGTCGCGTTCTGGTACGCCGAGGCGACCGACGGCGCGCACCGTGGCCGTCTCGACCTGTCGGCGGTCACGCTGCCCGACGACGCCGAGATCTACGTGTGCGGCGGCGACGAGTTCCTCGACGCGATCCGCGCACAGGCGGCCGCCGCGGGCCTCCCCGCCGAGCGGGTGCACATCGAACAGTTCACGCCCACCGATTGGCGGCTCGGCGCCTGAGCTGAGCCCCGCCCCGGCACCGACAGCCGGGGCGGGCCGGAGACGACACTGTCTCCGTCTACTGATCCCGCCAGCTGACGACCTCGCTCAGCGGGGCACGGGCGGTCCGGTAGCTGTTGGCCGGATGATCGGCGGCGGCATAGCCGAACGAGATCCCGGCGAGGATCTTGCGGTCGGCCGGGATGTCGAAGTACTCGCGGATGAACCGGGAGCGGCCCGCCAGCGCGGCCTGTGGGACGGCGGCCAGCCCGAGACTGGCGGCCGCGAGCAGGAAGGTGCCGATGTACAGGCCGCCGTCGACCGCGCCGTAGACGCCCTGTTCGGCGTCGGTGGTGACGATCGCGACGTGCGGGGCGCCGAAGAGCCGGAAGTTCTCGAACGCCTGGCGGGCCGACGCCTCCCGGTCGCCGCGTGCCACACCGACCGCCTCGTACAGCTGCCAGCCGCTGGCGCGGCGCCGCTCGCGGTACACCCCGGTGTAGGCGCCGGGTGGCGGGAACTCGAACTCGTCACCGTGGTCGGCCCCGTGCGCCGCCGAATACTCGGCGAGCCCCGCGCGGAAGCGCTCGGTCCCGGCACCGCTCGTCACGATGACCTGCCACGGCTGGGTGTTGCACCACGACGCGGAGCGCTGCGCCAGGCTCAGCAGCCGTTCGATCACCGGCCGCGGCACCTCGCGCTGGTCGTAGGCGCGGCAACTCCAGCGGCTGGTCAGCAGCTCGGCCAGGTAGGCGGAACGATCCCCGTTCTGCGCGAGGGCAGGTGCCTCGGCCAGCGTGTCGGTGGTCTCGGTCATCCTCAGTCCTCCACCGAAACCACACCGGCGGCGATCAGGGCCTCGATCTGCTCGGCGGTGTACACCTCGGCGGCGACGGTCCGGCTGTCGGCACCGACGCGCGGTGCGGCGCCGGGACGATCGGGGCGTTCACCGTCGAACCGCCACGGCGGGCGCACCAGGGCGAGGCCGTCGTCCTGCGGCTCGACCATGCGCAGCCAGTCGACCTGTTCGTGGTCGACATAGCCGGTCATCGACAGCACCGGCGCGAACGGGACATCCTGCGCGGTGAGCGCCGCCTCCCATTCGGCGAAGGTGCGCCGCTCGAACTCCGCCTCGACGATCTTGGCCAGCTCGAAGTAGTGCGCCTCGCGCGGCCGGTACTCCGCGAAGCGCGGGTCCTCGGCCAGGTCCGGGCGGTCCATCGCCCGGCACAGCGACTGCCAGAACTTCTGCGACGAGGACAGATGCACCGCGAGGAACTCCCCCGACGCGGTCTTCACACAGAAATTCTGCGCCTGCGGATGCCTGCTCTCGCGGGTCGGGTCGGCGCCCAGTTCGAAGGCCTGGGTGATCCCGTCGGTGGCGAGCACGCTGACGGCCTCCATGATCGAGGTCTCCACGTGCTGCGGTTCCCCGGTGCGCAGCCGGCCGACCAGCGCGGCCAGCACGCCCGCGGCGGTGCTCAGGCCGGTGACCAGGTCGGCGCTCAGGCCACCGGTCAGCTGCGGCCTGCCCTCGTCGCCGAACAGGGAGTACAGGCCGCCGAAGGCGTGGCCGATGGTGTCGTAGGCGGGCCGGTTGGACAGCGGACCGCCGTTGCCGAAGCCGGTCACCGAGCCGTAGACGATGTCGGGACGCAGTGCCCGGCACTCGTCTGGGCCGAGACCCATGGCGGCCACCTTGCCGGGGCGCATGTTCTCGAGCACCACATCGAAGTGCGGCACCAGCGCCTTCACCAGGGCGACGCCCTCGGGACGCTTGAGATCCACCGCGAGA
The DNA here is from genome assembly GCF_040681225.1 of Nocardia sp. NPDC051833. Classification (NCBI taxonomy): domain Bacteria; kingdom Bacillati; phylum Actinomycetota; class Actinomycetes; order Mycobacteriales; family Nocardiaceae; genus Nocardia; species Nocardia sp. NPDC051833. Next base: position 148,115 of record NZ_JBFAYK010000003.1, on the reverse strand, counting down.
CTGCGCTTGCCGGTGTTGTACTGACGGAAGTACGGGCTGCCGTCGTTCTGGTGGCGACGGAAATCCTCGCCGACGACGGGGCGCTCGATCTTCACCACTTCGGCGCCGAGCGCGCACAGCATCGACGTGGCGAACGGCAGCGCGATGTATCCCCCGATCTCGAGGATCCGGATGCCGTCGAGTGGCTTGTGCTGCATAGCCCTGTCTCCCTCTCTCACTGGCTCATATTATATATTATCGCATGACCGATCGTGGTGGCGGTCACAGGGGGCGGATTACCGGCGACAGAAGATGAGCCAGGCGATCGCCATACTCGGGGAAGTGGTCCCCGACACAGCGAAGTCGGCCGGTGAGCTACGTTATATCATATAATTTACATGACTCCGGTCACAGGCCATCGGCGGCCCGGCCCGTGGCACCGCCGCCGACCAGGTCTTTTCCGGTCGGCAACCATCGCCATAGAGAACAAGAAGGTCTCCTCCATGAGTGTTCAGACAGAGCTTTGGCAAGGACAGTTCGACAAGCTGTTCATCGGCGGCGCGTGGGTGGCCCCGGCCACCGACCGCACGTTCGAGGTCGTCTCGCCCGCCACCGAAGAGGTGCTGGCCCGCGTAGCCGACGGAGCCGAAGCCGATATCGACGCCGCCGTCGCGGCCGCCAGGGCCGCGTTCGACCGCGGAGCATGGCCGCGCCTGGAGCTCGCCGAGCGGATCGCCGTGCTCACCCGCGTGAGCGAGGGGCTCGCCGCGCGCCAGGACGAGGTCGCCCGGCTGATCAGCGCGGAGATGGGCTGCCCGATCACGCTGTCCACCAGGATGCAGTCGATGGGCACGCGGATGCTGCTCGACGCGTTCCTCGAGCTCGCGCCGCAGTACCAGTGGTCCGACATCCGCCGCTCGGTCACCGGCAACGCGCTGGTCACTCGTGAGCCGGTCGGTGTGGTGGCCGCGATCGTGCCGTGGAACGCCCCGCTGCAGATCGCGATCATCAAGCTCGCGCCCGCGCTGCTGGCCGGGTGCACCGTGGTGCTCAAGCCGTCACCGGAGACCGCGCTCTCGGCCTACCTGCTGGCCGAGATCTTCGAGCAGGCCGGGCTGCCCGCGGGCGTGCTCAATGTCGTGGTCGCCGGGCGCGAGGTCAGCGAGCACCTGGTGCGTCACCCCGGCATCGACAAGGTCTCGTTCACCGGATCCACCGCGGCGGGCAGGCGGATCGCCGCGATCTGCGGCGAGGACCTGCGCCGGGTCACCCTGGAGCTCGGCGGCAAGTCCGCGGCGGTGCTGCTCGACGACGCCGACCTGGACGCGGCCGTGCCGGTCATCCGCGCGCTCTCGCTGCGCAACAGCGGCCAGGTGTGCAGCAACAAGACCCGCATCGTGGTGGCCCGTTCGCTGCGCGACGACCTCTACGACCGGCTCCGCGACATGATCGGCTCCATGCCGGTCGGCGATCCGTTCGATCCGGCGACCGAGGTGGGCCCGCTGGTGAGCCGCGCGCAGCGGGACCGGGTCGAGGGCTACATCGCCGCGGCGCGGGACGCGGGCAACCAGGTGCTGGCCGGCGGCGGCAGGCCCGAGGGCCTGGACCGCGGCTGGTTCGTCCAGCCGACGATCTTCGCCGACGTCGACCCGAACGCCGCGATCGCCCAGGAGGAGGTCTTCGGTCCGGTGCTGACCGTGCACACCTTCGACACCGAGGCCGAGGCGATCGAGATCGCCAACAACTCGAGCTACGGCCTCAACGGCTCGGTGTTCGCCGCCGACCCGGCGCACGCCCTGGCCGTGGCCCGGCACATCCGTACCGGCACCGTCGAACTCAACGGCACCCCCGCCGGCTTCTTCGCGCCGATCGGCGGATTCAAGAACAGCGGCATCGGCCGCGAGGCCGGGATCGAGGGCTTCGACGCCTATGTCGAGCTCAAGTCCTACGGCCTGCCGCAGCCGCTGCTGGACACCCTGGCCTGACGCAGACACCCGAAAGGTTCGCCATGTCTTCCCTTCCCCCGCTCGAGGCCGCCGTCGCCCGGTTGGTCACCGAGCTCGACTTCGACTCGATCCCGGCCGACGCGCTCGCGGGCGCGCGCGGACTGATGCAGGATCAGCTCGGCGTGCAGATCGCCTGCGCCTCGCTGTCGTGGAGCCGGGCCGTGCTCGACCTGACCAAGGCCTCGCACGCGCCGGGCAGCGCGCACGTGACCGCCTCCGGTGACGCGATGAGCGCCGCCGACGCGGCGTTCGTCAACGCCACCTACGGCCACGGCTTCGAGTACGACGACGCCCACCGGTCCAGCTCCAGCCATCCCGGCAGCGCGGTCGTCTCGGCCGCCATCGCGGTCGGCGAGGAGCTGGGCTCCTCGATGGCCGAGGTGATCACCGGCATCGTGGCAGGCTACGAGGTCTACACCCGCATCGGCATCCTGGCCGCGCCGCAGCTGCTCGAGCGCGGGTTCCATCCGCACGGTCTGCTGTCGGCGTTCGGCGCCGCGGCGGTGGTGGCCAAGATGCGCGGCTTCGACCTCGAGCGCACGGTGCACGCGCTCTCGATCGCGATGAGCCACAGCTCGGGCACCACCGAGTACACCTCCTCGGGCGGTTCGGTGAAGCGGCTGCACTCCGGGATCGGCACCCGCAACGGCATCCGCGCCGCCGAGATGGCCGCCGCGGGCATCACCGGGCCGACCACCTTCCTCAGCGGCCGGAAAGGCTTCTACCGCAGCTTCGTCGGCCGACCGGTCGACGAAGCGGCCGCCGCAGCCCTGTTCGCGCCGGACGCGTCGTTCGAGATCACCCGGGTGTGGATCAAGCCGTACTGCTGCTGCGGGATCAACCACGCCTACATCGACGGCGCCCAGCAGCTGACCGCGCGGGCGGGCGAGATCGACACCATCCGCCTCGGCATCCAGTCCGGCGGCGACGTGGTGATCGGCAACCAGAACGCCAACGCCTACGCCCCGCAGATCATCGAGCACCTGCAGTACAGCCTGCCGTTCCAGTTCGCGCTGGCGATCCTGGGCCGCGGCAACGGCTTCCGCACCCACCACGACTACATGGCGGGCCGCCTCGACCTGAGCGAGGGCAGCGAGGTCGCGACCATGGCCCGCCGGGTGAAGATCGAGGTCGACCCCGCCCTCGACGCCGAATACCCCGGCCGCTGGATCGCCGACATCACGGTCACCTACCGCGACGGCAGCACCCGCCACGTCTTCGTCGACAACCCGCGCGGCACCGCCGAGAACCCGATGTCGCAGGCCGATCTGGACGCCAAGTTCCGCGAACTCACGGTCACCGACCTGGGCGCCGAGCGCAGTGAAGCCCTGCTGGGGGCGATCACGGCGGGCGATCCCGCCACCCCGGCGACCGATTTCGCCGCACTCCTGCGCGTCTGATCCACCACGAAACCCCTTCGGACCCGAACCGCCCAGCGCGATTCGGGTCCGAAGGGGTTGGTCGTCCGCGCCGCACCCGGCAGGCGCTCAGGTCGGCCGTCACCGGCCCAGGCCGCTCGTGGCCGATGCCGGGCCGTTCCTGCGGTTCGTCGATCGAGGTGTCTGCCACCGATTCAGGGCAACAGGTACAGGCGTTCGTTCGGCAACCTGGGCAGCCCGGCGCAGTGTCCGGACGCGACCGAGACGGTGCACGGACGACAACCGGCCGCCATGTCCTGGACGAAGACGAGCGCGGCCGTGAGACAGGCGGCGAATTCCATCCTGATGGTGGCGAACTGGACCATCAGACGGATGTCGGGTTCCTCCGGCAGCGGTGATCGCTTCCCGGGCTTCATGGGGTCCTGGCCTGCTGCTTCATCGTTCCTCGCTCGGATCGGGGGACAAATGACCGTGCCCCGGCGGGCCTGTTCGGTTCGCCGGGGCACAGTCGTTGCCTGAACGGGTGTTTCAGGCGGTCTCGAAGGTGGCGGCCAGTCCCTGGCCGCCGCCGATGCACATGGTCGCCAGACCGCGACCACCGCCGCGGCGGCGCAACTCGTGCAGCAGGGTGGTCACCATGCGCACGCCGGTGGCGCCGATCGGATGGCCCAGCGAGATGCCGGAACCATTGACGTTGAGCTTGTCGTGATCGCGCCAGCCCCAGCCCTCCAGCACCGCCAGCACCTGCACCGCGAACGCCTCGTTGACCTCGACGAGGTCCATCGAGTCCAGCAGCGCCGTGGTCTCGGTGCCCAGGCGTGCGGCGAGTTTCGCGACGGCGGGCACCGGGCCGATGCCCATGCGCGAGGGCTCGCACCCCGCGGCGGCCCAGCCGGTGAGGAACCCGATCGGCTCCAGGCCGAGGGCGTCGAGCTGGTCCTCGGCGACGACGAGCAGCCCGGCGGCGGCGTCGTTCTGCTGGCTGGAGTTGCCCGCGGTGACGGTGCCGCCGGGGGTGAGGGTGCGCAGCTTCGCCAGGGTCTGCGGGGTGGACTCCGGCCGGATGCCCTCGTCGGCGGCGAAGACGATCGGATCGCCCTTGCGCTGGGGCACCGTCACCGGCACCACCTCGTCGGCGAAGCGGCCCTCGGCCCACGCCGCCGCGGCCCGCTGATGACTGCGCGCGGCGAAGGCGTCGGCCTCCTCGCGCATCAGGCCGTAGTCCTGGGCCAGGTTCTCGGCGGTCTCGATCATCCCGGAGATCTTGCCGAAGCGCGCTTCCGGCTGAGACCGCTCGCGGCCCCGGTCGAGCCGATCGAACAGCTGCACGGTGCCCGCCCGCGCGCCCCAGCGCGCGGTGGTGGAGTAGTACTCGATGCGGCTCATCGACTCCACGCCGCCGGCCAGCACCACGTCGGCCGCGCCGGTCTGCACCATCATCGCCGAGGTGGCCAGGGCCTGCAGGCCACCGCCGCAGCGGCGGTCGAGCTGCATGCCGGGCACGGTGATCGGCAAACCGGCGTGCAAGGCCAGCCAGCGGCCGACGCAGGGCACCTCGGAGTTGGCGTAGGACTGGGCGAACACGACGTCGTCGATGCGTTCGGGGTCGATGCCCGAACGCTCGACAACCGCCCGCACGACCGTGGCGCCCAGGTCCTCGACCGGGACGTCACGCAGCGAGCCGCCGAAGGTACCGACGGGAGTGCGGGTGGGCGCGACGATCGCGGCCCTGCGCAGGGTTGACATCCGAATGGCTCCGATCAGATCGCGTTGCGCGCGATCAACTGTGCGGCGATGACATTGCGCTGGATCTCGTTGGTGCCCTCACCGACGATCATCAGCGGCGCGTCGCGGAAGTACCGCTCCACGTCGTATTCCTTGGAGTAGCCGTAGCCGCCGTGCACCCGGATCGCGTCGAGCGCGATCTGCATCGCGGTCTCGGAGGCGAACAGCTTGGCCATGCCCGCCTCCATGTCGGCCCGCTCCCCCGCGTCCAGCTTCTGCGCCGCGTCGAGGGTCAGCAGACGGGCGGCGCGCTGCTTGGTCGCCATGTCGGCGAGGAGGTTTCCGATGGACTGGTGCTTCCAGATCGGCTTGCCGAAGGACTGGCGTTCCTGCGCGTAGCGCACGGCGGCGTCCAGCGCGGCCTGGCCGACGCCCAGCGCGCGCGAGGCCACCTGGATGCGCCCGACCTCGAGTCCGCGCATCATGTGCGACCAGCCCTGGTTCGGCACGCCACCGAGGATCGCGTCGTCGCCGACCTTGCGACCGTCGAACACCAGCTCGCAGGCCTCGACGCCGCGGTAGCCGAGCTTGGGCAGCTTCTTGGAGATGATCATCCCGTCACCGGGTTCGACCAGGATCACGCTCATGCCCTTGTGCGCGGGCTTCGCGTCCTTGTCGGTGATGCAGAGCAGCCCGATCAGGCCGGAGTGCGCGGCGTTCGAGATCCAGGTCTTGGAGCCCGAGATCGACCACTGGTCGCCGTCGCGCACCGCGACGGTGCGCATGGCCTGCAGGTCGCTGCCGCCGCCGGGCTCGGTGAGCGCCATGGTCGCGCGGATCGCGCCCTCGGCCATCTTCGGCAGGTACTTCTGCTTCTGCTCGTCGGTGCCGAAGGTCCGGATCAGGTAGGTGATCACCGAGTGACCGCCGATCGCGCCCGCCAGGCTCATCCAGCCACGGGCCAGCTGTTCGGTGACCCCGGCGAAACAGGCGGTGCTCACGTCGACGCCGCCGTACTCGGCGGGCGCGAGCAGCCCGAAGAACCCGAGCTTCTTCATCTCCTCGATGAATTCCTCGGGATAGATGTCGTCCTCTTCGAATTCGCGAACCCGGTCCTTGACCCGCTGATCGACGAATTCCGCGACCAGGTCGACCATCTGCTGCTCGTCGGCCGTGAGACTCATGCCTACCTGCCACCTTCCCATAGTTTGTACATAAAATATTATATCACTGCCAGAATCCGCGGGACTCGAGCATTTCCACCGCCCGGTTCCCGCCGTGCTGGAAATGCTCCTCGGTGGCCTGCCTGGCCAGCGGGGCCGAGCGGGCGCGCAGGGCGGCGACGATCTCGCGGTGGTCGCGATCGGCGGTCTCCGGCCAGTCGTCGTGCGCCTCGTAGAAGCCGTGCGGTCCCGCGCTGCCGAGCACCTTGAGCTCGGAGATCAGGCGGCGAGATCCGGAGGCGCGGTTGATCTCTCGATGAAACGCGAAGTTCAGCGCCTCCCGCTCCGCGCTGGCGCCGGACTCCTCCATCCGGCGCAGGATCAGGTCGAGCCGGTCCAGGGTGGTCGCCGAGATCCGGCCGGCCGCCCGCGCGGCGGCCAGCCCGGACACCACGCCGAGCAGCCAGTAGTGATCGCGCACGTCGTCGCGGCTCATCGGCGCCACGTAGGCCCCGCGCCGCGGCGGCATGTCGACCACGCCCTCCACGTCGAGGGCGATCAGCGCCTCGCGCACCGGCAGCTTGCTGATGTCGAGCGACTCGGCGATCTCACTCTGGTCGATCTTGTCGCCCGGGCGCAGCTCGCCGGCGAAGATTCGTCGCCGGATCTCCTGTGCCGCGGTGCTCTTCAGGCTCAGCGCGGGCCCGATGCGCGGGGCGCCGTCATACATCGGCGGACTCGGGCGCGAATTCGGCGCGGAGCGCGGCGGTGTCGGCGCCGAGCGCCGGGACCGATCCGTGTACGGCGGGCCAGCCGAGCGCGGTGCCCGGCGGCAGCAGGGCAGGCACCGGGCCCGAGGGGGTGCCGATCTCCCGCCAGCGCCCGCGGTCACGCAGTTGCGGGTGCTCGGCGAGTTCACGCACACCGTTGAGCCGGGCATTGCCGATGCCCGCCGCGTCGGCGGCGGCCTGGATTTCGGCGAGGGTGCGCTCGGCGCACCACTTCCCCACCGCCACATCGAGTTCCGCGCGGCAGGCGACGCGGTCGTCGTTGTGCGCGTAGCGCGCGTCCGCCGCGAGATCGGGGCGGTTCATCAGCTCGGTGAGCCTGCGCCACTCGCGATCGCTGGTCGTGCCGAGCACGGCGACCTGCCCGTCCGCGGTCGGATACGACCCGTAGGGCGCGATCATCGGCGAACCCATGCCCACCGGCACGGGTTCGGTTCCGGTGTGCAGGAATTGGTTGAGCGCGAAGCCCATCATCTCCGACACCACGTCGAGCATGGCGACCGGCACGATCGCGCCGTGCCCGGTGCGTTCGCGGTCGTAGAGCGCGGCCAGCACCGCCGAGTACGAGTACAGCGCGGTACCGATGTCGGCCACCGGGATGCCGGGCTTCGCCGGATGGTCGGGGGTGCCGGTGATCGCGCACGAACCGGCCTCGGCCTGGATCAGCAGGTCGTAGGCGCGCTTGTGGTCGAGGGGACCGCCGCGGCCGTAGCCGGAGATGTCGACGATGATCAGCCGGGGGTAGCGGCGCGCGAGCTCGTCGACGCCGAGCCCGAGACGGTCCAGCGCGCCCGGGCCGAGATTGCTGACCAGCACGTCCGCGGTCTCGAGCATGCGCTCGAGCAAGGTGAGGTCCTCGGCCGCGCGCAGGTCCAGCGCCGCGGATTCCTTGCCGTGGTTGAGCCAGGTGAAGTGGGCCGACAGCCCACCGACCACGGTGTCGTAGTGCCGGGTCGAGTCGCCCGATCCCGGTTGTTCGATCTTGATCACCCGGGCCCCGAGATCGGCGAGGTGACGGGTGCACAGCGGGGCGGCGATGGCCTGTTCCAGGCCGATCACCGTCACCCCGGCCAGCGGGCCGCGCGCGCGTTCGGTGCTCATGTGAACTTCGGCTCCCGCTTCTCCCGGTGTGAACCGACGCCCTCGGCGACATCGGGGCCGCCGAAGTGGTAGAACTCCAGGCCCAGCGAGGCGTCGAAGATCGGCATCGCCTGGCGATACCAGCCGTTGAGCGCCATCTTGGTGCCCTGGATGCCCGCCCGCGACCCCGCGGCCAGCTTCCGCGCGATCGCCATCGCCCGGTCCTGGACCTGGTCGTCGTCGACGCACAGCGAGACCATGCCGATGCGCTCGGCCTCCTCGCCGGTCAGCACCTCGTTGGTGAGCAGGTGGTACTTGGCCTTGGCCATCGAGGTGAGCAGCGGCCAGCAGATCGCCGCGTGATCGCCTGCCGCGACACCGAGGCGGACGTGCCCGTCCACGATCTTGGCCCGGCGGCCCGCCACCGAGATGTCGGCCAGCAGCGCCGCCACCAGGCCCGCGCCCGCGGCCGGGCCGTTGATCGCGGAGATGATCGGCTGCGGCACCTCGATGATGTTGCGCACCAGATCCCGCGCCTCCCGCATGACCCTGGTGCGCGCCGCGTAGTCGCCGATCATGTCCTCGACCAGGTCGAAACTGCCGCCCGCGGAGAACGCCCGCTCGCCGGCACCCCGGATGAGCACCGCGCGCACGCTCTCGTCGAGCGCGATCACCGGCCAGACATCGGCCAGGTGCCGATGTGCCTCGGCTCCGACCGAATTCAGGTTCGGACCGTCCAGGACGATGCGCAGCACGCCCTCGGACGGGCGGTCGATCGTCAATGCCGAGAAGTCCTCGTAGCCGGGCACGTGTCGTCCTTTCATTCGCTGACCGACACCGCGTCGGCGCCGGTGGGGGTCGCGGTCCTCGCCCACCGCGCGAGGAGCTCGTCGAGGTCGCCGATCCCGGCGGGCGGCACCGACGGCGGCCGGGCGGGCGTCCGGTCGAACCGCGGCGCGGGCGCCGGATGCAGCACACCCGAAACCCGTTCGAACACGCCACGTTCGACATTGTGCGGGTCCTCGGCGGCCTCGTCGAAGGTGAGCACCGGCGACACGCAGGCGTCGGTGCCCTGATAGACCTGCCACCATTCGTCGCGGGTGCGCCGCGCCACCGCGTCGGCGATGAGCTCGCGCAGGCGCGGCCACTCGGCCCGGTCGTCCTGGCCGGGCCAGTCGGTGGTGTCGACCCCGAGCCGGTCGAGGAACTGCCGGTAGAAGTCGGGCTCGAGCGCGCCCACCGCCAGGTAGCGGCCGTCGGCGCACCGGTAGGTGTCGTAGAACGGGGCGCCCGAGTCGAGGAAGTTCGTCCCCGGTTCGTCGGAATACAGCCCGGCCGCGCGCAGACCCTGCAACTTCGCGGTGAGCACGGCGACACCGTCGACCATGGCCGCGTCGATCACCTGGCCCCGGCCGGTGCGCCCGGCTTCGACCAGCGCGCAGGCGATCCCGAAAGCGCCGATCGCGCCCCCGCCCGCGTAGTCGCCGAGCAGGTTGATCGGCGGCCGCGGCGCGCCGCCCTCGGACGCGAGCGCGTGCAGGGCGCCGGACTGGGCGACATAGTTGATGTCGTGTCCGGCGTCCAGTGCCCGCGGCCCGCGCTGGCCATAGCCGGTGAGCCGGACGTAGACCAGGCGGGGATTGCGCGCGGTGACCTCGTCCGGACCCAGCCCCAACCGCTCGGTGACACCGGGGCGATAGCCCTCGATGAACACCTCGGCCGATTCGGCCAGCCGCAGCACGGCTGCGCGGCCCGCCGGGTCCTTCAGATCCACCGCCACCGACCCGACACCGCGATTGACCACATCGGTCTCCTCGGTCAGGCCGACGGTCTGGCTCAGTTCCCGCGCCGAGCGGTGCGGCGGCCGCACCACCCGGACGACGTCGGCGCCCATGTCGGCCAGCAACATCGAGACATAGGGCACCGGCCCCATACCCGCCAGCACGACCACGCGCACGCCCGCCAATGGTCCCGTCATGTGTGCGAATCCCTCTCAGTAGGAACGGGGCAGGCCGAGCACCTGCTGGGAGATGTAGTTGCGCACCATCTCCTGCGAGAACGGGGCGTTGCGCAGCAGCCGCACCTCCCGCCACAGCCGCTCGATGTGGTACTCCTTCGCGTAGGCGTAGCCGCCCAGCGTCGAGAACGCCCGGTCGCAGGCCTCGAAACCGGCTTCGGCGCCGAGATACTTGGCGGCGGCCGCTTCCGGACCACACGGCAGGCCCGCGTCGAACAGTTCCGCGGCCCGCATGACCATGCCCTCGGCGGCTTCCAGCCGGATCCAGGAGTCGGCCAGCGGATGCGCGACGGCCTGGTTCTGGCCGATCGGACGGTCGAACACCACCCGGTTCTTGGCGTATTCGGCGCCGATCTCGAGCGCCGCCCGGCCCAGGCCGATGCCCTCCATGCCGACCACGATGCGCTCGGGGTTCAGGCCGTCGAGCAGGTAGTAGAAGCCCTTGTCGACCTCGCCGACGAGCCGGTCGTCGGCCACCTCGAGGTTGTCGATGAACAGCTCGTTGGTGTCGATCGCGGCGCGGCCGAGCTTGTCGATCTCGCGCACGGTGACCCGGCTGCGATCCATGTCGGCCAGGAACAGCGACATGCCCCACAGCGGCTTGTCCTCGCGGCGCGGCGAGGTGCGCGCCAGCAGCAGGATCTTGTGCGCGTTCTGAGCGTTGGTGATGAACACCTTCTGCCCGTTGATCACCCAGCCGCCGTCGACCTTGGTGGCCTTGGTCTTGATCCGCGAAGTATCCACGCCCGCGGTGGGTTCGGTGACACCGAAGGCCATCAGCAGATCACCCGAGGCGAGCTGGGGCAGGTACTCGCGCTTCATCGCCTCCGAGCCGTACTTCACGATCGGGGCGGGCGGGAAGGCGTAGAAGTGGATCGCCGAACCGCCGCTCATGCCGGCGCCGGAGGCCGAGATCTCGCCCAGCATGACCGCGGCTTCCTTGAGCCCGAGACCGATGCCGCCGTATTCCTCGGGGATCATCGCGCCGAGCCAGCCGCCGGCGGCGAAGGCCTTCACGAATTCCCAGGGGTACTCGTGCTTGTTGTCCTTCTCCAGCCAGTAGTTGTTGTCGAACTTGCGGGCGAGCTCGCGCGTCGCCTGCCGGACGACTTCGACGTTGTCGTCGGTGCCGGTAGCGGAGGTCATGTACTACTCCTGTTCGTCGCCCGCGGACACGGGGATCGCTTCGAGTGGGGTGGTGGGGTCGAGGGAGGACATGTCCCCGGTCGGCGCCCCGAGATACCGGGACCGAATCGCGCGGCGCATGATCTTGCCGTTCTTGGTCTTGGGCAGGCTCGCCACGACAACGAGGGTCGGCGCGAACGAGCGCCCCGCGTTGCCGGTCGCGGTGTCCTGCAGGTCGTCCGGCGTCGAGCCTGCCGCCCGCAGCACCGCGAAGGCCACCGCGCGCTGTCCGCGCAGTTCGTCGGGGACACCGATCACGGCGACCTCGGCGATCCGGCCGTCACGCAGCAGCGCCGCTTCGATCTCGGCGGGCCCGACCCGGCGGCCGGACAGTTTAATGGTGTCGTCGGAGCGGCCGTGGATGCGCCACATCCCCGCGTCGTCGACGCTGGCCAGGTCGCCGTGCACCCAGACCCCGTCCCACTGGTTCCAGTAGGTCTCGAGGTAGCGGTCGCGGTCCTGCCAGAACGCGTGCGTCATGCCGGGGAAGGTGTTGCGCACCACCAGTTCTCCGATATCACCGGCGACCGGTGTGCCGTCCTCACCGAACACCGCCGCGTCGACGCCCGGCAGCGCGCCGGTGAACGCGGCCGCCTCGGCGGGCAGGAACGGATAGCCGATCAGGATGCCGCCGCCGACCTCGGTGCCGCCGCTGTAGTTGACGATCGGGCGCCGCTTGCCGCCGATCTCCTCGAACAGCCACCACCAGGTGGGCTCGTCCCACGCCTCGCCGGTGGAGACGAAGGTGCGCAGGCTGGGCATCTCGGGCGCGACGGTGCCCGCCGCCTTGAGTGCCCGCGCCGCGGTGGGCGCGATGCCGGCGACGGTGACGCCGTTGCGTTCGACGATCTCCCACATCCGGTTCGCGGTCGGGTGCGTCGGCAGGCCCTCGATCATCACGATGGTGGCGCCGAGCTGCAGCGGTCCGGTCATCAGCATGGGGCCGACGAGCCAGCCCAGATCGGTGATCCAGGAGACCACGTCCCCGGCGTGCACATCGAAGCCGTAGGCGAAGTCGACCGCGGTCTTCACGGCGAAACCGCCGTGCGAGTGGACGATGCCCTTGGGACGGCCGGTGGTGCCGGAGGTGTAGACGATCGTCAGCGGATCGTTGGCCTCGGTGTCGGCGGTGGGCACCGGCGCGGGATCGGCGTCGAGCTCGTCGTAGTAGACATCGCGGCCCGACCGCATCGGCACCTCGGTGCCCAGGTGCCGGACGACCACCACCGAGCGGACCGTCGGGGCCGACTCCAGCGCCGCGTCCGCGGTGGCTTTGAGCTCGACCCGCTTGCCGCGCCGGGTCGTGCCGTCGGCGGTCACCAGCAGCACCGCCTCCGAATCCTGCAGGCGGGTGGCCAGCGCGTCGGGAGCGTAGCCGCTGAACGTGGGCACCGAGACCGCGCCGATCATGGCGACGGCCAGGAACGCCACCGCCGCTTCGGGCACCACCGGCATGAACAGCACCACCCGGTCGCCGCGCCGCACACCCAGCGCGGTGAGGTTGGCGGCGAAGCGCCGGACCTCGGCGTCGAGCTCGGCGAACGTCAGCGTCCGGCGCAGGCCCTCGTCGCCCTCGTAGACGACGGCGGTCCGGTCCGCGGCCGCGCCCTCGGCGTGCCGGTGCGCTGTGAGCTGGGCGATATTGATCCGCCCGCCCGGGAACCAGCGCGGGAACGGCTTGCCGTCCGTGTCGTCGAGCACCCGCTCGAACGGCGCGGTGAAGTCGACCCCGAGGTCGGCCACCGCGGCCCGCCAGAACCATTCGGGATCCTCGATCGCGCGCTGGTTCAGCTCGGCCACCGCGGCGGCGTCGGCGCCCAGCTCCCAGGCGCGCATCGCCGCGAGCAGCCTGCTGCGCTCACGTATCCGCTCGTCCGGAACCCACGCGGGCCCAGCGACGGACGCAACGTCCACCATGACGTGTCCTCCTCGTTGATGGTGCGCGGCGGGGGTCAGGCCTGCTCGGCCGGGCGCTTCATCATCAGGCCCACCCGCAGCGCGTCACAGACGATCTCGTCGCGCTGGTTGATGCCCAGATGGCGGAACGTCACGATTCCGGAATCGTTGCGGCTCTTGGATTCCCGGCGCGCCTCGATCTCGGTCCGCACATGGATGGTGTCGCCGTGGAAGACCGGCTTGGGGAACTTGATCTGCTCGAAGCCCAGGTTGCCCAGGGTGGTGCCCTGCGTGGTCTCCGGGACGGTGATGCCCGAGACCAGACCGAGGATGAACAGGCTGTTCACCAGACGCTGCCCGTAGATGGAGTTCTTGCTGTACTCGGCGTCGAGGTGCAGTGGCGCCAGGTTCAGCGTCATGACGCTGAAGAAGGTGTTGTCGGCCTCGGTGACCGTGCGGCGGGTCGGGTGATCGATGACCAACCCGGGTTCGAGCTCCTCGAAGTACAGGCCCGGCATGTGCACATCCCTTCAAATATATTATGTACTGAGAACCGACAGAGTGATCGTAACTCTCTCTCGCCGGTTATCGTATATTATATCATCATATATTATATCTAGATTCCGTGAGAAGGAGCCGAGAGTGTCCGAACTCAGTGCCGAGGACTTCGCGCCGATCCTGGCCCATGTCCGCACGTTCATCCGCACCAAGGTGGTGCCCCGCGAGCAGGAGATCCTCGACACCGACGCCATCCCGGCCGACATCCGCCAGGCCGCGGCGGAGCTGGGCCTGTTCGGCTACGCCATCCCGCAGGAGTGGGGCGGGCTCGGCGTCGACCTCACCCAGGACGTCGAACTGGCGATGGAGTTCGGCTACACCTCGCTGTCGCTGCGCTCGCTGTTCGGCACGAACAACGGCATCGCCGGTCAGGTGCTGGTGAACTACGGCACCGACCAGCAGAAGAAGCAGTGGCTCGAGCGGATCGCCGCGGGCGAGGTGCTGGCGTCGTTCGCGCTCACCGAGCCCGGCGCGGGGTCCAACCCGGCCGGATTGCGCACCCGCGCGCGGCGCGACGGTGACGACTGGGTCATCGACGGTCAGAAGCGCTTCATCACCAATGCCCCGCTCGCGGACCTGTTCGTCACCTTCGCCCGCACCGCCGAGCCCGGTCCGGACGGGCCCGGCATCGCGGTCTTCCTGGTGCCCGCGGATACGCCCGGCGTGATCGTCGGCCCCAAGGACGCGAAGATGGGCCAGGAGGGTGCCTGGACCGCCGATGTCACCTTCACCGATGTCCGGGTGCCCGCCGACGCGCTCGTCGGCGGCGCGGAGGACGTCGGCTACAAGGCGGCGATGGCCTCGCTCTCACGCGGTCGCGTGCACATCGCCGCGCTGGCCGTCGGCACCGCGCAGCGCGCGCTCGACGAATCGGTCGCCTACGCTGCGACCGTGACCCAGGGCGGCACCCCGATCGGCGATTTCCAGCTGGTCCAGGCCATGCTGGCCGACATGCAGACCGGCGTCATGGCCGGTCGCGCGTTGGTGCGCGACGCCGCGGCCAAGTACGTCTCCGGCGAGGATCGCCGGATCTCCCCCTCGGTGGCCAAGCTGTTCTGCACCGAGATGGTCGGCCGGGTCGCCGACAACGCGGTGCAGATCCACGGCGGCAGCGGCTACATGCGCGAGGTCACCGTCGAGCACATCTATCGCGACGTCCGGCTGCTGCGCCTCTACGAGGGCACCAGTGAGATCCAGCGCCTGATCATCGGCGGCGGGCTCGTGCGCGAAGCGAAGAAGCGCGCGTGAGGACGAGTACCGCCGTCGACCTGGCGACCCGGGTCCGCTCGGCCGCCACCCTGCTGTTCGTCCCCGCCGATCGTCCCGAACGCTTCGCCAAGGCCACCGCGGCGAACCCGGGTCTGGTCGTCCTCGATCTGGAGGACGCCGTCGCGCCCGCGGCCAAAGACGCCGCGCGCGACAACGCCGTCGCCTGGATCGCGGCGGGCAACGAATGCGCCGTCCGGATCAACGCGGCCGGAACCCGCTGGCACGACGACGACCTGGCGGCCCTGGCACCGCTGCATTGCGCAGTGATGCTGCCCAAGGCCGAGATCGGCGTTCTCCCGGCGGTTATCGCGACCCTCACCGCCGGGCGAGCCGACCGCGGAAGCACCCACCCTGCCTCGACCCTCGGCGAGGTCGACACCCCCGCGCCGCTGATCGCCCTGATCGAAACCGCCGCGGGCGTTGTGCATGCCGCGGCCGTCGCGGCCACCGCCGGGGTGGACCGGCTCGCGATCGGCACCTTCGATCTCGCCGCCGAGATCGGTGTCGATCCGGTCGACCGTGACGCACTGGCAGGCACCCGGCACACGGTGGTCCTGGCGTCCGCCGCGGCCGGGCTGCCCGGTCCGATCGACGGCGTCACCGGGGTGGTCGACGACGCCGACCTCGTCCACGACGACGCCGGCTACGGCCGCCGACTCGGCTTCGCGGGCAAGCTCTGCATCCATCCGCGCCAGCTCGAACCGGTCACGACCGCGTTCCGGCCCACCGCGCACGAACAGGCTTGGGCGAGAAAGATTCTCGAAGCGACCACCGAGACCTCGGGTGTCGCCGTCGTCGACGGCACCATGGTCGACAAGCCCGTGGTCGACCGCGCCCGCCGCATCCTGGCGCAGCTCGACACCACCACCGACAGTAAGGAACTGCCATGACCGGACCACTGCTCGCCGACAAGACCGCCGTCGTCACCGGTGCCGCCCAGGGGATCGGCTACGCCATCGCCGAGCGGTTCATCGCCGAGGGCGCCCGCGTCGTCGTCGGTGACATCGACGGCGCCGCGGCCGAGGCCGCCGCCGAGAAGCTTGGCGGCGCGGCCGTGGCGCGGGGCGTGCGCTGCGACGTCACCAGCGCCGCGGACGTCCAGGCGCTGCTCGACGCCGCGGCGGAGTCCTTCTCCCCCGTCGACGTCATGATCAACAACGCGGGCATCACCCGCGACGCGACCATGCGCAAGATGACCGAGGACGACTTCGACCAGGTCATCAACGTGCACCTCAAGGGCACCTGGAACGGCACCCGGCTGGCGGGCGCGGTGATGCGCGAACGCGGCAGCGGCGCCATCGTCAACATGTCCTCGCTCTCGGGCAAGATCGGCCTGCCCGGCCAGACCAACTACTCCGCCGCCAAGGCGGGCATCGTCGGCCTGTCCAAGGCCGCCGCCAAGGAGCTCGCGCACCTGGGTGTCCGGGTCAACGCCATCCAGCCCGGGCTGATCCGCACGGCGATGACCGAGGCCATGCCGCAGAAGGTGTGGGACCAGAAGATGGGCGAGATCCCGCTGGGCCGCGCCGGCGAGGTCGACGAGATCGCCTCGGTGGCACTGTTTCTCGCCTCGGACCTGTCCTCGTACATGACCGGCACCGTGCTCGAGGTGACCGGCGGGCGGTTCATGTGACCGAGTCCGCCTGGGAACCGCACCTCGAGACCAGCACCGAGCTCCTCGACCCGGCCCCCGTCGCCGCGCTCGCCGCGCTGCTCGACGACGGACTGCCCACCCCGGAGCCAGGCGACCCGCTCCCGCCGCTGTGGCACTGGGTCGCCCTGCCACGCTGGGCCGCCTCGGGCGTCCTCGGTGCCGACGGGCACCCGCGCCGCGGCTCGTTCCTGCCGCCGGTCGCCCTGCCGCGGCGGATGTTCGCCGGTGGTGAGATCCGTTTCCACGCACCGCTTCTCGTCGGCAGCAGGGTCCGGCGCGAGGCGGAGGTGGTCTCGGTGACCGAGAAGAACGGCCGCTCGGGCGCGCTGGTCGTGGTCGACGTCCAGATCCGGTTGTTCGACCACACCGGCGCCCTCGCGATCGAAGAGTCGCAGAACCTGATCTACCGCGAGGCGGCACCGCCGCCCGCCGAGCCCGCCGCCGTTCCGGCCGCGGACCTCGTTCCCGGGGCGCCCTTGCACCGGACCGCGGATGACGCCTGGGCGCTGCGGACCGATCCGTCGCTGCTGGCCCGGTTCTCCGCGGCCACCGCGAATGCCCATCGCATCCACTACGACTGGCCCTACGCCACCGGCGTGGAGGGCTATCCGGGACTCGTCGTGCACGGCCCCCTCCAGGCCATCGCGCTGGCCGAGGTCCACCGGCTGCGGGGTGGGGCACCGGTGCGCGAGCTCCGGCACCGGGGCCGCGCGCCGCTGTTCTGCGGTCAGCCCGCGCGGCTGCTCGCCACCACCGTGCCGGACGGCGTTGCGCTCGAATTGTTCGGTCCCGGTGGCGAATCCGCCGGACCGAACGCCACCGTCGACCTCACCGTCCATCAGGAGATCTCGTGACCCGCGTCTTCCGCACGCTCGACGATGTTCGCGCCGCGATCGGCGCACCGATCGGCCCGAGCACACCGTTTCTCGTCGACCAGACCAGGATCGCCGCCTTCGCCGCCGTGACCGACGACGAGCAGTGGATCCATGTCGACCCCGAGCGCGCCGCCGACGGGCCCTACGGCGGCACCATCGCGCACGGCTACCTCACGCTGTCGCTGGTCTCGCACTTCCGGCCCGAACTGCTGGACTTCGCCTTCGGCGCGGCCCGGGTCAACTACGGCGTCAACAAGGTTCGCTTCCCGGCACCGCTGCGCGCGGGGTCGCAACTGCGCGCCACCGTCACGATCACCGACGTCACCGAGTCCCCGGCCGGGGCGCTGGTGACCGCGAAGTACGTGCTCGACGGCGGCGAGGCCAAACCGGCCTGTGTCGCCGAGACGGTTGTACTGATCGTCGACTGACCCACACATACGAAGAACGGGGGGTGGCCGCGGCCACCCCCCGTTTCGCTGTCGGTCCCTACGCGTTGGCCGACAACGCGTCCGCCAAGGCGATGACACCCTCCGCGGTCTTCGCGTGGGCGAGATCGATGTGCTGGCCCTCGAAGTCCACCGCGGAGCTACCGGCGGCCTCGGCCTCCTTGTATGCCTCGATCATGCGCCGGTAGAAGTCGACCGTCTCCGGCGACGGGGAGAACACCTCGTTGGCGATCGCCACGTGCGACGGGTGGATGGCCACCAGTCCGCGGTAACCCAGCTGGCGGTTGTCCAGGCAGAAGCGCCGCGCGCCGTCGAGATCCTTGATGTCCTGCCACACGCCCGCGACCGGGTGGTGCAGCCCGTTCGAACGCGCCGCCAGGATGATCCGGCTGCGCAGGTACAGCGTCTCGAGCCCACCGGGGGTGAACTCGAAGCCGAGTTCCCGGCCGACATCGGCGTTCGGGCCGGTGGCGCCGAGCAGCGAGGCGACCCGCGGGCTGGCCGCGGCGATCTCCTCGCAGTGCGCCATCGACGTCGCGGTCTCGTAGGAGACGATCAGCCGCACCGTGCCGACCTCGATGCCCTCGCGCTGCTCGATGTGGCCGAGCACCGCGTCCAAGCGGACGATCTCGTCGGCGGTGAAGACCTTGGCCAGGAACAGGCCGGCCAGGCCGGGCCGCACGACGGCCTCGAGGTCGCCGCCGAGCAGGCCGCTCACCTCCGGATTGGCCCTGACCCACAGGTCGGGGCGCACACCGACGCCGGTGAGACGGTCGATCGTGGCCGCGACCGTCGCCCTCGCCTCGATCTTCTCGGCGGCGGGGACCGAGTCCTCCAGGTCGAGGATGAGCGCGTCGGCACCGGAGGCGACGCCCTTGTCCGCCCAGGCGGCCTTGTGACCTGGGACGAAGAGCATCGAGCGGTACGGTTTCATCGGGGTGCCTCCCTTGGCGAGTGCAGTTCAGATCCTTCCTGAATATAATATATGTAATATTCCCTCAAGCGAAGGGTTCGCCACGAACGTCACTGCGTGGCCACGAACGCGTCGGGACCGTCGGAGAAGAGCAGACCCGTGTCGACGGACGGCACCCCGGTACGCGACAGCGATCCGTCGGCCGCCATCGCGTAGGTGTGTACCCGCGAGGTGCCCTGAAGGGTGAGCGTGTCGATCAGGAACACCCGTTCCGACACCGAATCCACCAGCACCCGGCCCGGCAGCGTCCCCGCGGGCGCCGGGTACGGCGAACCAGGCAGCGGGCTCAGCACGCCGTTGTCGGCGATCCGGAAACCGGCGATGTCACCGGCCATCGCCTCGGCGATGTACAGGCGCTTGCTGTCGGCGGTGAACATCGCACCGTGCGGCAGCGGCATCAGGCCGGTGCGGAAGGGGGATCCGGGAATCGGCGTCAGCCTGCCGTCGGCCCCGATCGCGTAGCCCGACATGCTGCCGTCGGCCTCGTTGCTGGTGTAGAGGAAGCGGCCGTCGGGGCTGATGCCGGGCAGCGTCGACATCAGCCCGGCCGGGACGGCGTCCACCTGCGTCAGCGCGCCGTTCGGGCCGACCGCGTAGCTGAACACCGTCGCCTCGAGCCAGCCCGCGGTGAACAGGAACCGGCCGTCGGGCGTGATCGCGGGCATGCTCAGCCCGCTGAGCCCGGGAATCCGCACCGGCGCGGCCCCGGTGGGCACGAGCCCGCCCGAGCCGGTGATCGCGTAGGCGCGGATCTCGTTCGTCGCCACGCCGGTGGTCACGAACACCGTCCGCCCGTCCGGCGACGCCAGCACGCCGACGCCGGGGCCACCCAGGTCGAGGTGGGCGTCGGCGATCGGGGTGAGCGTGCCGTCGGTGCCGAGGTGGAATCCCTCGACCGTCCCCGACACCGTGTTCGCCGTGTAGACCTTCCGCCCGTCCGGGGTGATCGTCACCGACAGCGCGCCGGTGCCGGAGGCGAACGGCGACCCCGCCACCTTCGACAGGGTGCCGAGGCGATCGAGACCGAGCACGCTGATGTTCGACGACCCGGCGCCGGTGATCACCAGGTACCGCGCACCCGAATCCGCCAGTGCGACAGCAGAATCCAGCCCGGCACCCGACCCGAGGGCGAGCACGACCGCCAGACCCGCGGCCCACCGCCGCGGACGAAAACGCTTGCTGCGGAACATCTGTACAACCTCCAGCCGCCAGACGGGCACCACTGCCCCCCTGGCCGAATAGAACGCGCGCGACATGCGCTGATGAATAAGAAAGGGAGTGATTACCTTGTGCCCCTTTCCCTTTGCGAGCGTAAACAGAACTCCGCGGCCCGAATGTCCAACAATGTGGACATTCATCGCAATTCGGGAATAGCGATTTTCCCTTTCGCCGCGACGACGCGAAAGGCCCCGCCGACCTGGGTCGACGGGGCCTTTTCGCGGCAATCCCCTCCGATATCGGGTGCCGAGAACGCCGGGTGCGGGCAGTGTCAGTTGCCGAAGCCCGAGGCATCGGTCGGCGGCTGCTCGAGCACCAGGGTCTTGGTCTCCAGGAACGGCAGCAGCCCCTCCGTGCCACCCTCACGACCGACGCCGGACAGTTTGAAGCCGCCGAAGGCGATGGAGAAGTCGGTGCGCGGGCCGTTGTGCCCCACTGTGCCGGTGCGCAGTTTGCGCGCCACCCGGTAGGCCCGGTCGGCGTCGTCGGTGAACACCGCGGCGTTGAGGCCGTAGGGGTTGTCGTTGGCCAGGGCGATCGCGTCGTCCTCGTCCTTCGCCGCGATGACGGCCAGGACCGGACCGAAGATCTCCTCCGTCGCGATCACCGACCGGTTGTCGACGTTCGCGAAGACCGTCGGCTCGACGAAGAAGCCGCGGTCCAGATGCGCCGGGCGGCCGCCACCGGTGACCAGCCGGGCACCCGACGACTTTCCCGCCGCGATGTAGCCCTCGACCCGTTCGCGCTGACGCGCCGAGGCGAGCGGACCCATGGTGACGGTCTCGTCGAACGGATCACCCACGCGCACCGCGCTCATCGCCGCGCCGAGCGCCTCGGCGAGCTCGTCGTGACGCCGCTCGCTGACGATGACGCGCGTCAGGCTGTGACACACCTGCCCGGCCAGGTAGCTGATGCCCCCGGCCAGCACCTTCGCCGCGGTACCGAGGTCGTAGTCGTCCAGGATCAGGGCGGGCGACTTGCCGCCCAGCTCGAGGGTGCACCGGGCCATCCGGTCGGCGCAGATGGCGCCGATCGCCCGGCCGGCGACGGTGGAGCCGGTGAAGGTCACCTTGTCGACGCCGGGATGGCGGACCAGCGACTCCGATACCGCACGATCGGCCGTCACCACATTGAGCACACCCGCGGGCAGGCCGACCTTCGCACAGATCTCGGCGAACAGGTAGGCCGAGGTCGGCGCCTCCTGCGGCGGCTTGAGCACCACCGTGCAGCCCGCCAGCAGCGCGGGGGCACACTTGTAGGCCATCAGCCCGGCCGGACCGTTCCACGGCACGATCGCCGCCACCACGCCCACCGGCTCGCGCACGAGCAGACCCGCGCCGCCCGCCGCGGGGGTGTGCGCCTCCCGGAACTCGAACGTCTCGGCCAGGTCGGCGTACGCGTTGAACGCCCCATTCAGGAACAGCGGCAGGCGGGCCTTGGCCAGGGAGTAGGCGATGCCGGACTCGATGGACCACAGCCGGGCGAAATCGTCACCGCGCGCGGTCAGTTCCGCGGCGATCGCGCGCAGGTAGCCGGCGCGTTCGGCGGGCGACAGCAGCGGCCACGGCCCCTGGTCGAAGGCCCTGCGGGCCGCCGCCACGGCCGCGTCCACGTCGTCGACGCCCGCCGCGCCGACCGCCGTCACGACCTCCTCGGTGCTGCAGTTCAGCACATCGAAGACCTCGGACGTGGACACCGGGATCCAGTCGCCATCGATGTAGGACGCCTCGGGATGTTCGGGCAGCACACCGGCCACCACTGACTTCGTCATGAAAACCCTTCGGATCTGAAGTCGCCACGCCACTGTGACGCACGCAACGCTTAATTATATATACTATATTTTGCATTCAGAATCCATGGGCGTTTCGGTCGAGCGTCGGGCGTCGGCGGCCGCGGTGACCCGCCGGTCAGGCGGTGGACTTGCGGGCGTCCACCGACCACATGCCCTGCTTCTCCAGCATGGCGATCAGCTCGTCGGCGCTGGACATGATGTGATCGCGCATCAGCGAGCCCGCCGCCTTGGCCCGGCGTTGCCGCAGCGCCTCGAGGATCGCGGGGTGGTCGCGCAGCGTGTCCTCGCGGTGGCCTTCGATACTGATGTAGAAGCGGTTCGGCAGCTGCTTGACGACCGTGCCGAGCAGGGTCGCCAACCGCCGGGAGTTCGCGGCCAGGTTCACCGAGCGATGGAACTCGTGACCGTAGACGACGAGGTCCTCGTCGGCCTCGACCTCGGCGGCGCGCGCGTGCGCCGCCACCACCCCGGCGAGCCGGTCGAGTTCGGCCACCGAGATCGCTTTCGCGGCGCGGCTCGCCAGTTCCCCCGCCATCGTCGCCTGGGCCCAGAACAGGTCGTGCACATCCTGTTTGGTGAATTCCGAGACCATGAAGCCACGGCGCGGCACCAGCTCGACGAAGCCCTCGCCGCTGAGCAGCAGCAGCCCCTCCCGCACCGGCGTATTGCTGACTCCGACGGCCTCCGCGACCGGTTCGATCCGCAGGAACTCCCCCGGCCGGACCCGGCCGGAGATGATCAGCTCGCGCACATAGGTCGCGACGTCCTCCGAGAGCTGATGACGCTGCCTGCCCGCGCTGCGCGGCAGACCCTGCACAGTGGTCTCCATGGCGTCGGTCCTTCCGGTCGGTTATTACGCATTATGCCTCATGCACAACACATCCAGCCGCTGTGACGCCGGACGACGTGGGTCCGGCGGCCGCGAAATCACCGGTGACGGCGGCGAACGCGCGGATCAGCGCGGTCTCGGTGGCGGTGCGCCAGACGAAGGTCCAGCGGCAGCGGGGGCCGTCCGGCAGGGGGACGTAGACGATGCCGGGGCGGGCGTAGTACCGCACGCAGTGTTCTTGGACCAGCGCGACGGCCCGGCCTGCGGCGATGGCCGCCAGCATCTCCTGGAAGGTGTGCACGCGGGGACCACGCGGGATCGGGCGACCGGCCGGTGTACGGGGCGGGATCAGCTCGTCGGCCCAGTAGCCCGGCGCGTCGGTTCCGATGTCGCACAGGGTGTGATCACCGAGATCCTCCACCGACATCGTCGTCCGCGTGGCTGATTCGCTGCCTTCCCGCACCGCCAGCCGGACCGGTTCGACGAGCACGGTGGGGCCGACGGTGATGTCGGGCTCCTCGACCGGCAGCCACAGCAGCTGGATATCGACCGTCCCGGCGCGCAGCGGGCCGAACGGGTCGGCGAAGTGCGCCTCACGCAGGACCAGCTCGACGCCGGGGTAGGCGTCGGTGAACGAGCGCAGCACCGGGGCGACGACGTGGCCGAGCGCGCCCATGATTCCCACGGTCAGCACGTCGCTCATGCCCTGCGCCGCGGCCCTGGCCCGCGCGACCGCCGATTCGATCAGCTGACTGCCGCGCCGCAGCTCGTCG
This sequence comes from Nocardia sp. NPDC051833, assembly GCF_040681225.1. Taxonomy (NCBI): domain Bacteria; kingdom Bacillati; phylum Actinomycetota; class Actinomycetes; order Mycobacteriales; family Nocardiaceae; genus Nocardia; species Nocardia sp. NPDC051833. The sequence goes on along the minus strand of NZ_JBFAYK010000003.1, from coordinate 124,510 downwards.
CGCAATTGCACGCCGATGGGGGTGAGTGCGACGGAACGACTGGTCCGGGTGAACAGCGGGGCGCCGATACGGCGTTCCTGTTTCCTGATGGCGTGACTGACCCGGGACTGGGTGATGCGCAGCCGGTGCGCGGTCCGGCCGAAGTGCAATTCCTCGGCGAGGGTCAGGAAGATCTCGATGTCCCGCATTTCCACGGGTATGCCTCCATGATCATGATCCGACGGTCATGGCTCGTTCCGAAAACTGGCGTTGATCAGCGACGTCATCCACCGACATGGTGAATGTGCCGAATTCGTCACGCTTTTGGGAGAGACCATTGACGCTCGTATTTCTGGCCGCCGCGCTCGCCGTCGGCGGCCTGCTCGCCCTGCAGGCTTCGGTGAACCTGCAACTGGGCAAGGCGGTGGGCACCCCGTACGGTGCCGCCACCGTGCAATTGGCGGTCTCGGCCGTGCTGCTCGCGGTCGTGGCCGCGGTGGCGGGCGGCTGGGGCGCGCTCGCCGGGCTCGGTGACGTCGAGTGGTGGAAACTGGTGGGCGGCATCGCCTCGCCCGTCTACATCACCAGCGCCATCCTGCTGTTCCCGCGACTCGGCGCGCTCGCCTCGGTCGGTCTGTTCGTCACCGGGCAGATGTTCGCGTCCATCGCGCTCGATGTCGGCGGGCTGCTCGGCGTCGAGCGGCGACCGCTGGGGCCGGGCATGCTGCTGGGCGCCGTGGTCGTGCTGGCGGGAATCGTGGTGGTGATCCGTAGCCAGCTCACGGATGGCCAGGGGCAGACCTCCGCGGCGGCGCGAATCGGCTGGATCGCGCTGGGACTCGTTGCCGGAGCGGTCCTTCCGGTGCAGGGCGCGACCAATGCCGCGTTGCGCCGCGCGCTCGACGATCCGTTCGTCACCGGGCTGTGGTCGTTCGTGGTGGCGACGGCGACCATCGCGGTGGCGCTGATCGTCCTCGTGATCACCGGCCGCACGCCGCGTCCTCGGCTCGCCCCGCTGCGGACGGTGCCGTGGTGGGGGTGGCTGGGCGGGGTCGCGGCGGCGGCCTATGTCACCGTCACGTTCACGGTCATCCCGGAGATCGGCGCCGCCACCACCATCGCGCTGACGGTCACCGGGCAGCAGCTGGTGTCGGCGGCCATCGATCATCGCGGCTGGTTCCAGTTGCCGAGCAAGCCGGTGACCAGCGGGCGCCTGGCCGGTCTCGTGGCGCTGATCGCCGGGTGCGCGCTGGTGCAGCTCGCCTAGTGGCGAGGCGGTGATCGTCACGGGGACACGCGATCCGCGGCCGAGAACCCCGCGACGATCCCGACCCGGCGACGCCGGTAGTACGCGAAGGTGACGGCGGCCAGCAGTGGGCCCCACAGCAGGAGCGGGGCGTAGCAGAGGTAGTAGACGGCCGACTCCCAACCACCGGCGCGGGAGGGGAAGTCCGCCGGGGTCGGGTCGCCACGCAGGGTGACGCCGGCGAACTCCGTGACGAAGGCGGCGGTCCACATGATCGTCAGCGTCGCCGCGCCGAGCGCGGCCGGGACCACGGCGACCGGAGTGGGGATGCGCCGCCCGCGCAACCGCGGAATCCAGCGCGGGAACCATTCACCCCAGGCCGCGACCAGTCCCACGGCGGTGAACGCCACCAGTTCCGACACGATCGACAAGGCGATCACATACAGCTCGCCGGGGAGCCAGGACGGGAGATCCCCGCGCTTGCCCGCGGTGTCGTCGTCGAGGAAGGCCACGCCGATCCGCCAGAGACTGGACGGTAGCGCCGTCAACGGAACAGCGAAGGCGGCGATCGTGGCCCATCGCGGAACTCCCGGAACCGGCGTATGCACCGTCCGCCATGCGGTGTAGAGCCGTCCGGTGCGCACGGGTGGGTCGGCCAGAGCGGTCATTCGCTCGCCTCCGTCACCGCGGGGAGTTCACGGATGCGCCGGGTGCGAGACGAGCACTCGGGCGGCCAGGTGTCGAACATGGGGCCTCCAGTTACGAAACTATCAGTCTCGTAACCATAGCCTCCCGCTCCAGCCCGTGCCGCTCGGACCCGATGCGGGCGGCACGCGCCTCACTGACGCCCGGGTAGCGGCTCCGCAGTATCGGCGACCGCCCCAGCGACGCGGCGCCCACCCGAGGTGCGCCTACGCGGTCAGCGTCGCGGCGCCCGGGCCATCCAATTCCCCTGCCGCGAGGGCTCTTCCGGAGAGAGCGAGCAGGAGGGCCACCGCGGAGCCGCGCACTTGCGGGCCGTCCCCGACATCGAGATCCGCGTCGGTCGCCGTCAGGCGCAGGTCCCGCGCGCGCTCCTTTCCACCGCCGACCTTCACCGACGTATCGAGCTGATGACGGACCGCCGTCACCACGGGCGCGACGGGATAGTCGCGATGCAGGCCGAGGGGGCGCCGGATGTCCTCGCCGTGCACGAACGCTTCGATCAACCGGGTCGCCTTCGGCGCCGGGGCACCCGTGGTCCGCCCGCTCGCCGCCCGGAACGCGGCCAAGGTCAGCGCGGGATCCTCGGCGCGCTCCCGCGCGACACCCGCCTGGTTGAAACGGTCGAAATCGAAACGGGCAGCGGCGAAGTGGACGACGAAGCCGAGCCGGGTGGTCTTCGCGTCGTCGGTCAGATGCGCCACGACGTCGTGCACGTCCCAGCCGGGACACAGTGACGGCGTCGACCACCGCTCCGCGGGCAGGTCCGCCAGGTCCGCGATCAGCGCGGCGCGCTCGGCGTGCACCACCGTCCAGATCTCGCTCACGTCAGCCTCCACTCCCTGCCGGTAACTGAACTGAACAGTACAGGAAAGTTACAGCTGAACTCAAGAGTTCAGTTGCGCTACCATGCGGAGCGTGGGCACAGCGAGAACCAGACCGGCGCCACCTTCGGGGGCCCGCGCCGAGCGCAGTCGGCACGCCATCGTGACCGCCGCCCGCGCGGTGTTCATCGCCGAGGGATTCGACGTGGGCATGGACCGGATCGCCGCCGCGGCGGGCGTGTCGAAAGTGACCGTGTACAACCACTTCAGCAGCAAAGAGGACCTGTTCACCGAGGTCATCGGCGAGGCCATGGGGGCAGCGCACGCGACGATGGCGCAGGTCCGCAGCGAGCTCGCCGACACCGACGACGTCCGCGACGCCCTGCTCCGGGCGGCGCGCGCCCTGGTCACCGCGGCGACGGACCCGACCAGACTCGCGCTGCGCAACCTCGTCACCGCCGAACTGCGCCGCTTCCCCGATCTCGGCCACGCCTACCACGCGCAGGGCCCCGCCCAGTCCGCCGTCGCCATGGGTGAACTCCTCACCGACCTGTGCGCCCGCGGCCACCTCGTCGTTCCCGACCTCGAGGTGGCGGTCGTCCAGTTCTTCGGCCTGACGATCTACCCGCACCTGATCACCGGCTCGATCGGCACCGCCCTGCCACCGGACCTCGCCGACCGGCTCGTCACCGACGGCGTCGAGACCTTCCTGAGTCGCTACAGGAACGTTCCCCCTCCCCCGGCACGCGGCGCTCGATCGGCCCGTCCGTCCAGACGCCGGAGCTGACCGGCCCGCTCAGCCCGCCGTTCACAGTCGCCGGACACCGCGGACCACCTTCGCGAACGACGACGCCGTCAGCAGCCCCTTGCCCAGGTGCGGGTGGCAGGCGCCGAGGTCGACCATCACGGCATAGGTCAGGCCATGATCGCGGCGGACTGCGAGTTGCTCGAGGATCTCGTCCGGGGTCCCGGCCACGAAGATCTCCCGGATCAACGACGCGGGAGCGCGGCGGCCGTACTCGATGGCCGTGGCTTCGTCGATGGTCTGCGGCAGGATGTCCTGCGCGCCGGCGAAGGTGGGGCCAAGCGGATGTTCGGCACCGTGGCGCGCCCAGGCCTGCGCCGACCCGATGAGCGCGTAGGCACGGACCACGGGCGAGTCGAGGATCTCTTCGACGGTCGCCGCCGACCTGCCCGCGATGACGAAGAACCACCCCGCCGCCCGGACCGCCGACGGGTCGCGGCCCGCGTCCGAGGCCGCGGCGCGGATGGTGTCGAGCTTGGCGCGATAGTCGGCGGGACTGCTGGGGAAGGCGGGCATCCAGGCATCGGCGTACCGGCCCGCCGCTCGCAGCATCCGCGGTCCATGGGCGCCCATCCACAGTTCCGGCCGGGTGCCGCGATACGGCGGCAGTGCGAAGATCGCGTCGCGCAACGGAAAGAACTCGGAATCGCGGGTGATCGGCTCGCCACCGGAGTCCCACAGTGCCCGGATCGTGGCGACCGCCTCCTCGAACCGGGCCACCGGACGCCGCCAGTCGACCCCGTAGGGCTCGTTGTTCTCCCGCTCTCCAGGGCCGATGCCGAGGATCGCCCGCCCACGGGTGAGCAGGTGCAGGGTCGCCGCGGCCTGCGCGGTCACCGCCGGATGCCGACGGCCGGTGTCGGTCACCCCGATGCCGAGGCGCAACCGTCGCAGGCGGTTTCGCGCGGCCGCGTACCCGAGCATCGTCCACGGCTCGTAATAGGCGTCGGCTTCGGGCGCGACCCGGGCGCCGCCCGCGTGCCGCGCCGACCACACCGACGCCGGGAACAGCCCGATCAGGTGGTCGACGGACCACAGCGAGTCCGCGCCCGCCACGGCAGCGAGGAACTCGGCATTGCGATGGGTGAAATCCGGGACGAACCGGCTGTGCAGCCCCGGATCGACGACCCCGGCCCGCACCCGCTGTTGTTTCCGCATCGCGCACCCGCTTCCGGAGGTGACGAGAAGGATTGTGTACCCGTGCAGTGTCCCACGCGCGAGCCGCCCACCCCGGTCGGACCGGGGTGGGCGGCTCGGTTCGTCGTGCGGGTTTTCCTACTTCGGCAGGCCCGCCTCGATCGCGGCGATGATGCGCGGGCGCAGGTCGGGAACGCTGACGATGGCGTCGACCGAACCGACCTCGACGGCGCGCTGGATGTTGTGCACGCCGTCGAACTCCGCGGCCACCTCGCCCAGCTTCTCCGCGCGCACCGACGAGCGGACCTCGTCGAGTTCCGCGGTCAGGGTCGCCCGGTCGGTGCCGAACGCGTTGGCGGCCTGGGTCTCCAGGTCGCGCACGCGCGGGTCGGCCGCCGTCCGGGAGTTGACCTCGCCCGCGAAGACCACCGCGGCGGCGGGGGCGCCACCGAGGACGGAGGCGAACGAGCCCTCCAGCGCGAGCACGGTCATGTTCGGGTTCAGCGCCTTGGAGAACACCACGAACGCGCCGCCGTGGTACCGCGAGATCACGGTGAACACGATCGGGCCCTCGAAGTTGACGATGGCGCGACCGATCTCGGCACCGTACTCGAGCTGCAGCTTGCGCATCGACTCCGGCGAGCCGTCGAAGCCCGACAGGTTCGCCAGCACCACCAGCGGCCGGTTGCCGCTGGCCGCGTTGATGGCCCGGGCGGCCTTCTTCGACGACCGCGGGAACAGGGTGCCCGCGGTGTAGGTGTCGGGGCCGTCGGTCGACGGGAAACCACGCCGCGGCACATTGCGCGACTCGATACCCAGCAGGCACACCGGGATACCGCCGAGGTGCGCGTCCTGCACCACCGCGGTCTCGGCGTCGGCCATGCCCGCCCAGCGTTCCAGCACCGGGTGATCCTGGTCGGCCAGCGCGCGCATCACGGTCCGGATGTCGAAGGGCTTCTTGCGGTCCGGGTTGGCGGCCGCGGAGAAGATCTCGCCGACGGTGGCGAAGGAGCTGTCCGCGAGCACGTGCGGGAAGCTCGAGATGTCGCGGTCGCTGGGGTCGACGGTCTGCGAGCGGCGCGGCGACTGCTCGCCGGGCGCGACGTAGGTGTGGTCGTAGTGGGCCATCAGTACGTCGCGGGCGGCGGTCAGGTTCGGCGCCCAGTACTGCGCCTGGCCGTTGGGGCCCATCACGCGGTCGTAGCCACCGATGCCGAAGTTGTCCTCGGCCGAGACGCCGCCGGAGAAGTCCAGCGACTGCTTGCCGGTCAGCACCATCGCCGAGTCCGGGGTCATCACCAGCACGCCCTTGGTGTGCATGAGCATGGTGGCTTCGGCGTTCCAGTACGGCTGCGCGCCGACGTTGATGCCGGCGACCACGATGTTGATCTCGCCGCCGTCCTGGGTGAACTCGACGATCCGCTTGAGCGCGGCGGCGACCCAGTCCATGTTCTCGGTGCCGGACTCCATCGAGATCCGGGCGCCGGAGGACAGCGCGTACCACTCCAGCGGCACCTGCAGGCGTTCGGCGAGATCGAGCGCGGCGATCACGCGGCGGCACTCGGGCTCGGAGAGCGCGCCCAGCGACTTGGTCGGGTCGCCGAGCAGCAGGACGCGGGTGACGCCCTCGGGATGCTGGATGGTCGGGGTGCTGACCACACCGGCGACGATCGCCGCCTTGTTGCGGCCCTTCGGCCGGTCGACGGGGACCAGCACGTGGTCGGCGTCGAGGTCGTACTCGGCGAAATCGCCCAGCACGCCGGTCAGCTCGTACGGGTAGACGGTGTTGCGGCCCGCGGCGCGCAGCACCTTCTGGCGGTACTCGTCGAGCGGCTCGACCGGCTCGTCGGTCAGCTCGCCGACGGTCACCTCGGAGCCGCCGGTCGCGCCGATCGTGATCCGGACGCCGACCTTGGTCAGCTCACCGGTGTTCGGGTCCCGCTGCCGGGCGATGAGCAGGATCTCCTCCAGCCCGGCACCGACGGCGGTCGGCAGCACGTGTCCGCCGATCGTGGCCAGTTCCTCGCTGGTGACATCCATCGGCGGCCAGATGTACATCACGATGCGGTTGGTGTTGAGCCGCTTGGCCGACGGCCGCCGCGACTGCGCCCGGCGGATCGAGTCGACACAGGTCGCGATGGTGCTCTCGGCCGTGGGCAGGGCCAGCAGCCTGCCGTCGTGCTCGCGCAGCGCGGCCAGGTCGCGGACCTGGGCGAAGGCGATCAGGCGGTCGTCGGACGGGTTGCCCTTGGCGACGCACCGGAACAGGTAGACCTCTTCGTCGTCCGAGGACGGCAGGCGGGTCAGGTCGAACTTGCGCAGCCGCTCCATCTGCATCCGCTGCGCGATGTAGGGGTGCAGACCGCGGATCAGCCGCTCCTCCGCCATGCCGGTGGCCGACGGACGGAAGGTGAAGTGGTGGTGCATGACCGCGCCGTTGCTGCCCGCCACCGTCGCGGTGATCCGGTGCACCTGCTGCGGCAGCTGGTAGCCGCCGAGGACCTCCTGCAGGGCCGCGGCCATGGCGTCGGAGTCCTCGGGCTGGGCTTCCCAGCTCAGGTAGATGTCGGCGTCGATCGAGGACGCGCCGCCCGCCAGCTCGCCGAGGCCGCGCACCGCGGTGCCCAGCTCGCCGAAGCTCACCGCGGCCGAGACCAGGCTCGCGCCGTCGCGCTCGGCGACGACGAAGGAGGTGCCGCCGACCTGCTCGGCGCGCACACCGGTCAGGCCCTTGTTGCCGTAGTAGCGGCGGGTCAGCACCTCGAGCAGGACGGTGTGCTCGGGCTTGTCGCGCTCGAGCCGCTGGCCGAGCAGCCGCACCAGCGGCTCGGTGCTGCGCACCATGTCGGCGATGCGGGTGGCGCGATCGGCCGCGTCCGGGTTCGCGTCCAGGTAGGTCAGGTGCTTGCGGACATTGGTGTAGACGCGGGCGCGGTTGCGGCGCAGCAGCGGCTGGCCGTACCAGCCGTAGACCAGACCACGGGTCAGGTCGGCGATCACCGGGAAGCGCACCTGGGTGGCCGCGACCAAGCGCTCCAGCGCAAGGCCGACGGGCTCGCGCAGCACCTGGTCGGGCATCGGCTCGCGCAGCCACTCGCGCAGCAGCGTGGTGATGACCTCGACGGTGTCGGTCGGGCGCTGCTGGGCCAGGAAGATCCGGAAGACCGCGGCCTCGAGATCGGCCGACCGGTCCAGCTCGGTGACGCCGTAGTGGCTCAGCGCCTGCGCCAGCTTGGCCTGGTACGCCTCGGGCAGACCGGCCCGCTCGACGTCGAGGCTCTGCAGGTAGGTGTGGAAGTACTCGCGCGCGCTGTGCAGGTGGCCGACGCTCTGCTCGTCGTCGGCCGCGCGGTTGTGGCTCAGTTCGGCGAGATCGGCGAAGACCTGGACGAGCTCGAGTTCCTCGGCCAGCGGGCGGTGATCGCCTGCGACGGAATCGCGGCGAGCCGCGAGGTACTCGTCGAGGACGCGGCGGTCGTCGTGCGGGTCGACATCGAAGCCGAGCAGCAGGCTGCGCAGGTCCTGCAGACCGCGGGCCAGCCGCTCGTGCGGCTGCCGCGGCGCGGGCTCGGTGGGCAGGTCGAGTTCGACCGTCCCGACCACTTCGGCCTCGCCGGCCTCGTCGTCGTCGGCGAGGGGCTCCAGGCGCAGCAGCGGCGCGCCGGTCTCGACCTGGGTACCGACCGAGACGGCGAGTTCCTTGAGCCGGGCGCGGAACGGCGCGCGCAGCACCGTCTCCATCTTCATGCTCTCCAGCACCAGCACCGCGGCACCTGCCTCGACCTCGGCGCCGACCTCGAGCGGGGTGCCGACGACCAGGGCGGGTGCGGGCGAACGGACGACGCCGCCTTCGTCCCGGCTGATCCGGTGGGTCACGCCGTCGACGTCGACCAGGTGGGTCGGTCCGTGGGTGCCGGTGATCAGGCGGTAGCGGGTGCCGTTGACGACGATCTGCCCGGTGTGCTGATCGAAGCGCTCGAGATCGACGTCGGCGGTGGTCAGTTCGGTCCCGGCCTCGATGCCGACGCGGAACCGGTGCGCGCCGATGCGGGCGACGCGGACCCGGTAGCTCGCGCCACGCAGCTTCAGGTCGAGCGGGCGGCCGCTCTCGTGCTGGACCTGCGGGCGGCCGCCGGAGGCGGTGGACAGCAGGCGGTGCCGCTCGGCGCGCTCCTCGTCCTCGTAGGCGTCGATCGCGGCAGCGGCCAGCGCGATAGCGGAGTGCTGGTGGGTCACCAGGCGGCCCTCGCCGCGGACCCGGTCGATCCAGCCGGTGTCGGCGCTGGCGTCGATCACCTCGGGCTGCTCGAGCAGGTCGAGGACGAAGCTCTTGTTCGTCGCGCCGCCCTCGATGACCACGCGGGTCTGCGCCATGGCCCGGCGCAGCCGGCCCAGGGCCTCGTTGCGGTCGCGGCCGTAGGCGATGATCTTGGCGATCATCGAGTCGAAGTCGGCGGGGATGGTGTCGCCCTCGCTGACGCCGGTGTCCACGCGGATGCCGGGGCCGGCGGGCAGGTCGAGGCGCACGATGCGGCCGGGGGCTGGCGCGAAGTCGCGGTCGGGGTCCTCGGCGTTGAGCCGGGCCTCGATGGCGTGGCCGCGCTCGACCGGCGGGGTGCCCTCGAGCTTGGTGCCGGAGGCCACCGACAGCTGCGCGTGCACGAGATCGACACCGGTGGTGCACTCGGTGATCGGGTGCTCGACCTGCAGGCGGGTGTTGACCTCGAGGAAGGCGAACAGCTCCTCGCCCGGGTGGTACAGGAACTCGACGGTCGCCGCGCCGCAGTAGCCGACCGCGACGGCGAGGCGCTCGGCGGAGGCCTTCAGCTCGCTGGTCTGCTCCGCGCTGAGCACGGGCGAGGCGGACTCCTCGATGACCTTCTGGTTGCGCCGCTGCACCGAGCAGTCGCGGACGCCGAGCGCCCACGCCGTGCCCTGGCCATCGGCGATCACCTGGACCTCGACGTGGCGGGCGCCGGTGACCAGCCGCTCCAGGAAGACCACGCCGCTGCCGAAGGCGCGCGCGGCTTCCTGCTTGGTGCGCTCGTAGGCGTCGACCAGCTCGGCCTCGTTGGTGATGACGCGGATACCGCGCCCACCACCACCGGCGGTGGCCTTGAGCATCAGCGGGTAGCCGATCTCGGCGGCGGCCTCGATGGCGTCCTCGACGGTGTCGACCGCGCCGCGGCTCCACGGCGCGACCGGGACCCCGACCTCCTCGGCGAGCAGCTTGGCGCCGATCTTGTCGCCCAGCTTGCGCATGGCGTCGGCGCTGGGGCCGATGAAGGTGACGCCGATGTGCTCGCACAGCTCGGCGAAGGCCGGATCCTCGGCGACGAAGCCCCAGCCGACCCAGGCCGCGTCGGCCTTGGTGGCCACCAAGGCCTGCTCGAGTACCTTCAGATCCAGGTACGGGCGGGCCGAGGCCGGACCGAGGTCGTAGGCCACGTCGGCGGCCCGGACGAAGGTGGCGTTGCGGTCGACGTCGGTGTACAGGGCGACCGTTTCGATCGGTAGCCCGCTCGCCGCCGCCAGATCACGGACGGCATGGATGAGCCGCATGGCGGCCTCTCCCCTGTTGACGATGGCGATGCGGCTGAACACTCGCCGACTCCTTTCCAATACCGAGTTGTGTGGCCCGGACGGGTACGAATTCGAACTCCGGTTCCAGGGCAGTGTGCACCTCTACTCCGTATATGTGAACAGCGTCCAAGGGTTACCCGCACGTATTGTTGGAGTCGGTCACATCCCGCCCCGGTCAGTGCGGGGTTCCCGGCGTGCCTCGGCGCGCGCGGACGGCACCGGCCGCAGGCGGTACTTCCAGTGTCCTCCGGATCGCGCGACCGGCCGAGAGTAGTGCGCTACCCGGCGCGTCCCGACGTCACTTGACGGCGCCGGTGAGCGCGACGGAAGCGCCCAGTCCGATGATCATCGCGCCCCCGGTGGCGCCCACCGCCTCCAGCCGGCGCGGCGAGCGCGCGAACCAGCTGCGCGCGGTGCCTGCGAGCAGCGCCCAGCTGCTGTCGAGCACCAGCGCCAGCACGGCCATGATCGTCCCGAGCACCACCAGCTGCCCGACCATCGACCCGGCCGCCGGATCGACGAACTGCGGCAGCACCGCGGCGAAGAAGACGATGGCCTTCGGATTGGTGACACCGACGACGTAGCCCTGCCGGAACAGTTTCGTCGCGGCCACCGGCGCCGCGCCCGCCGCCAGCGCCGCCGACAACTCCCGGCGGTGCCGGATGGCCTGCACGCCCAGGTGCAGCAGATACAGCGCCCCGATGATCTTCACCGCCGTCAGCACCAGCGCCGAGACGGCGAGCACGGTGCCGAGACCGGCCGCGACCAGCACCAGCGTCGTCTGCACGCCCATGGCGTGCCCGAACACCGACAGCAGCGCGGCCCGCCGCCCCGAGGTCAGCGCCCGGCCGACCGCGAACAGCACGCCCGGCCCCGGCACGACGACGATGACGAACGCCGCCGCGAGGAACGCGAGCAGATTCGGAAGCGGAACCATCCACCGACCGTACGGACCGAACAGCCTGTCCGGCAAGGTTTTCAGAACAACGCGCCGAGCAGCCGGGTGCAGCGGGCGATCATCGCCTCGGCGCTTTCGTCCGGGTGCCGCAGCCACCAGTTCACCAGCGCCGTCACCACACCCATCCAGACATCGGTGAGCGCGGACAGGTCGGCGGGGTCGGTGATGCCGCGTTCGGCGAGCAGGGCGGCGGCGCCGCGATACGCCTGCTCGGCGAGGCGGCGTTCGGCCCGGTGCGAGGCCTCGGCCGCGACACCGTCCGGTGGGTACGACCGGTCGAGCAGCACGTTCCAGTCGTGTGGTCGGCGCGCCAGCACGGCGATGACGACTTCGAGTGTGTGCTCGGCCATCTCGATCCCCGGGGTGCCGTCGAAGACCGGTTCGATGGCACCGCACACCGTGTCGGCCGCCCGTTCGACACACGCGGCGTAGAGCCCCTCTTTGCTGCGAAAGTAGTGGAACACCATGGGTTTGGAGACCCCGGCCGCGGTCGCCACGGCGCCCGGGGACAGCCCGGCGTAGCCGACCCGGCTGATCTGCTCGCCGGCGATGTCGAGGATCTGCTGTTCGCGCTCGGCGCGCGGCACGCCTTTCGTTCCCGCGGTGCCCATCACGCCCTCCTTCACCCGGTTGACCGTGTCCGGCCACCAGGTAATTTACTGCCTCCCCGAAGACGGTCAATTGAGCGGGCGTCCATCTCGGGCGCGGCGCACAGCTGGTTGACGCCGAATTGACCAAACGGTAATTTCCCCATCGGTCAGCTCGATGACGTCCAGCGAAAGGCGCCGATCCATGGCGATCACGACTCCCCTGCTCCACGGCATTCAACGCACCGTCTCCGGCTCGCACGCGGTGAACGGCACCCCGTACGACCCGAGCACCCCGTTCCATCCGCCCCGCGGGCGCTACCGCACCGTGCACTACGGCCTGATGTTCCCCGGCCTGCCCGCGCCGCTGAACTTCCTGGACTTCATCACCGTGATCGGGCAGCCGAAGGTACGGGCGTTCCGCAACGCGCACCTGATCGAGACCACCGCGGCCGATACCGCGAACCTGCTGGCGGGCACGGCGGTCCGCTTCCCCGGCCAGTTCCGCGGTTACCAGGTCGCCCGGGATCTGGAGCTGGCGCCGGACGCGAGCCTGATCCGGTTCGGCGAGGACTTCGCGCTGCGCGGCAGCCATCCGGACTTCCTGGTCACCTACCGCAATCCGGAGTTCCGCGCGGATCTGCGGGTGCGCGCCACCGACAAGATCGCGCACTTCGCCAAGATTCGCGGCGGGCTCTACGACCACTGGTCGCTGCTGTGCGAGTACGAGGGGACCGTCGAGCATCAGGGCACCCGCTACGCGCTGTCCGGGCTCAACACCCTGGAATACGCCCGCGCCGTCTCGGTCGACCTGTTCATCGACTTCTTCACCTATCAGATCATCAACATCGACGCCGACACCCAGGTGCTGATGGTGGAAGTGCGTGGGCCACTGGGGGTTCCGTTCCAGCAGACGGTGTACGTGCGGTCCCGCACCGACCACGGCGGCGCCTACGAGAACGGCTACCGGTACCAGATCACCCGGTACGAGCCCACGCCACGACGGACACCCGAGGGCCGGGAGATGACGCTGGGCACCGCGTTCACCTGGGCGGTCGACGACGACAACGGCGACCGGCTGATCGAGATCGACGCCGTCGCCAACGACGACTACATCTACGGCATGGCCGGTGGCTACGTCGGCAGCTACCGCTACACCGGCACCTTCCGCGGCCGCCCCGTCACCGGCACCGGCTACGTCGAACAGATCGGCACGCCGTAGCCCCACCCGGCGGCGGCGCCGTGGCGCGGACACGGTGATCAGCGGGCCGGGAACCGCAGGATCCGGTCGTCGCCCGCGCGGACGTCGCCGCGGCCGTCGGTATTGGAGGTGGTGAGCCACAGCGCGCCGTCCGGGGCCACCGCGACGGTGCGCAGGCGGCCGTAGGACTCCCGCAGGAAATCCACCGGATTCGTCGCGTCACCCGCGGACAGCGTCGCGGTCCAGAGTCGTTCCCCGCGCAGCGCGGCCACGTACACGGTGTCGCCCGCGATGGCGATGCCGGAGGGCGAGGACTCGGCGGTCGTCCAGGTGAGCAGCGGCTCGGTGAAGCCGCGGTCCGCGCCGCCCGCCCCTTCGACGACGGGCCAGCCGTAGTTGCGGCCCGGCTCGATCCGGTTGAGCTCGTCCCAGCGGTTCTGACCGAACTCGGCGGCGTAGAGGGTGCCCGCGCGGTCCCAGGCCAGGCCCTGCACATTACGGTGGCCGAGACTCAGGACCGGCGACCCCGGAGTCGGATTGCCCGGCGCGGGTGCGCCTTCGGGGGTGAGCCGCAGGATCTTGCCGTTCGGGCTCGCCGGGTCCTGCGAGCGGGCGCTCTCGGCCGCGTCGCCGGTGCCGACGTACAGCATGCCGTCCGGCCCGAAGGCGATCCGGCCACCATTGTGGTTGCCCGCCTTCGCGATTCCGCCGTAGACCAGTTCTTGCGGTTCCCCCGGCCGGAAACGCACGATGCGATTGTCGTCGGCCGCGGTGAGATACGCGTAGACATACCGGGTCTCGGCGTAGTCCGCAGCGACGGCGAGACCGAGCAGTCCGCCCTCGCCGCGGGCGACGACGCCGGACACCTGATGGACCGGCTCCGGCGCACGACCGGGCGTCACGCGCTGGACGCGGCCCGAGTCCCGCTCGGCCACCAGGGCCGCGCCGTCCGGCAGGAACGCGAGCCCCCACGGCACGTCGAGGCCGCGCGCGATCTCCTCGGCCGATCCCAGCGCGGGGCTGCCCGTCGGCGTGCTCGGCGCGGTCGAGGACACGGCGGCGGTGGGCGCGCTCCGGTCCGGCTCGTCGCTCGCGCAGGCGGTGCCCGCGAGGGCGACCACCAGCGCGGCGCCGAGGACAGCTCGTCGGCGACCGGTCGTCACCCCACCCATGGTGTCAGATCAGCTTGGCGAGCTGGTCGCGGTCGGTGGCGTCGAGTTTGATGCACGCGCGATAGATGTGGCCCTCGACGGTGCGGACCGAGACACAGAGCCGTTCGGCGATGGCCCGGTTGGACAGCCCGCGGCCGATCAGCGCGGCGATCTCGCGCTCGCGCTCGGTGATCGGGAGCGGGCGGGCCGCCGCCGTGATGGCAGGCGTGCCTGCACCGTCGCAGCGGGCCGCGAGCGCGGTGGCGCGGGCCGCGGCCTGGGCGCTGGGGCGGCGCTGGCCCGCGTGGTCGAAGATCGGGACGGCCTGGGCCGCGGCGTCGGCGGCGGCCAGCAGCATCCCCACGGCCTCGAACTCCACGCTGACCGCGGCCAGTGCCGTGGTGTCGCCGTGAGCAACGGCGGCGGCGTGGCGGGCGTAGATGTCGGCCACCGGTCCCTGCACGCGGGCCGCGACGGTGGCGAGCCGGGTGCCGAGGGAGCGGTCGCCGAAGCGGGCGGCGTGATGCAGCGCCTCCGCCTCCTGCGCGAACTGACCGGTGCGGTGGGCCAGGTCGGCGGCCTTGCGGGCCAGGTCGATCGCGGCGTGCTGGCTGTGCTCGGCCGCGGCCACCCAGGCGCGGGCGATCATCCGCTGCGGCTCGTGCAGGGCCATGTGCGGGCCGCTGTGCTCCTCGGCGTCGGCGAGCACCCGCTCGGCCTGGTCGACCTCGCCCACCGCCGCGTAGGCCCGGGCCAGCACCAGCCGGGCTGGCAGCTGCCAGGGCAGCGTGCAGTCGGCGTTGAGCGCGGCCAGTGCCTGTTCGAAGGCGGTGATGGCGGCCCGGAACCGGCCGCGATAGGTCGCGACGACGCCGATCGCGATGCGGGCGATGGCCCAGCCGGCGAACTGGCCCGCCGAGGAGAACTCCCGGTATTCCGAGGCCCGCTGTTCGGCCTGGTCCAGGTCGCCGATCATGGTCAGGGCCATCACGTCGCCGTAGCGCACCATCACCCGGATCAGGCCGTCGGTGGACTTCTGTTCGGCCGTGATCCGCGCCGCGATCGGAGCGAAATCGGCACCGCGGCCGACGAACGGCAGCGCGAGCCCGAGGGTGAACGCCGCGAAGTCGGCGGCCTGCCGGGGCGAGTCCGGATCGGCGAGCACCCGCTCGGCCTCCGCGACGCCGACGGCGAGCCGGTTCTCGTGCACCGCCATCGCCGCCCGGACCGCGTCGACCAGCAGCCGCAGCGACGGATGCTCCACGCGGGCGGCGACCAGGTCGATCACCTGGTGGGCCCGGTCGACATCGCCGAGCGACCAGAACTGCAGGCTCGCGCGCGGCAGGCCCCACTGCACCACCTGCAGCGGATCGAGCCGGTCCGGGTCGAACCTGGCGAGGATCTCGTCGGCCTCGTGCGGCTTGCCCTGCCACAGCAGCGCCCGCGACAGCAGTTCGGCCGCGCGCAGGCCGCCGCAGCGCTCGCAGGCGGCGCGGGCCAGCCGCTCGCCCAGCGGCAGGTTCGCCAGCGCGATCGCGTCCTTGGCGGCGTTGATCAGCAGCATGATGTCGATCGGCTGATCGCTGTCAACGCACAGCTGCGCCAGCCGGATCCGCTCCGCCGGCGTGTCCAGCGCCCGGTCACGCAGGGTCTCGACGATGCGGCCGCGCCGGGAGCGGGCCGCGGCGGTGCCGATCCGGCGGCGGACCACCTCGCCGAGCAGCGGATGGCTGAACCGGACGTCGACCGAGGTGCCGTGGCGGCAGACCCGGATCAGACCGCTGAGCTCGGCGGCGTCGACGGCGTCGACCCCCACCAGCTCGGTGAGGATGTCGATGTCGAGCGGCTCGTAGACCGACAGCATCCGCAGCGCGTCGAGCACCGGTTCGCCCGCCCTGGTCAACCGCTCGTCGAGCAGGTCGACCAGACCGGACGGCACCGCGGTCGGACCGCGCAGCTGCCAGACCCCGTTGACGTCGGTCAGCGTGCGCGCCTCGACCGCGCCCTCGACCATGTTGCGCAGGAACAGCGGGTTGCCGCCGGAGGCCTCCCACATGACATCGGCGCTGAGTCCCTCCAGCGTCCCGCCCAGCACGGTCTCGACCAGGGCGGTGCACTGCGGTTTGGACAGCGGGGTGAGTTCCACGCGGGCGAGGAACCCGTCCTTCCACAGTGAGGTGATCGCGTCGGGCACGGGCTCGCCGGAGCGGACCGTGGCCACGATGCGCGCGCTGCGGTCGACGGCGATCTGGTGCACCAGGGTGGCGGAGAGGGTGTCGAGCAGGTGCGCGTCATCGACACCGATCACCGTATCCGGTTGCGCCAGTACGTTTTCCCGCGCCGAGTGCAGCAGGGCGAGTGGATCACGCGAGGCCGAGGCGGCGATCCAGGGGGCGAACGCGCCGAGCGGAATGGCTTGTGATGAGGCGGTGCACGCCACCCAGCGGACCGGCTCCGCGAGCACCGCGGTGACCAGCCGGGCCAGCGTGGTCTTGCCGATGCCTGCGGCGCCGACCACTATCACTCCGCCGGTGTTCGTGTTCGTCAAAGCCGTACGGACGGCATCGAATTCGGCGGGGCGATCGAGCAGTTGCCACAATTCGCCCATACACCAAAATTCTAGTTCGCGACCGGCTCCCCCACAACGGATCGGAGCAGTGGTCATGGCGGCAGCTCGGTGGCGTCGCGGGGCTCGAGCCGCGGCGCGTTGTTGACGTCGTGGCGGTAGTCGCTCGACGCCTCGTAGACCCGCTTCTTGAGCCGGTTGATCGACCCCAGCGGGCGATGCGCGTCCAGGCCGCGCCAGGAGTTGAACGACAGCACGTCGTCGCCGTAGGCGCGGCGCTGCGGGGTGTAGGGATCCTGGACGTCGAACCGGATGGTCGCGACGGTGCGATGCGGAGACGCCTCCTCCGGCCACGGCACGGTCGCGTCCTCGATCGGCATGGCGGCCACGTCGGTGCACAGCTGCGCGCGCAGTTCGTAGGTGGCGCTGTGCGCGCCGAAGAAATCGATGATCGCGTCCTGGTGGGCGTTGACCCCGGCCGCCGTGCTCACCGGTTGCCCTTGCAGCGCAGCGGCTTCCGGTGAGACCGGGACGTAGAGCAGCTTGGCGACGTAGTCGCCGTAGCGGATCGGCGCCGAGGTGTAGAAGGTCTCGCCGAGGATGTGGGTGTTGGGCGCGACGAACACCCCCAGATTCGGCGGCACCCGCTTACCGATCCGCCGCAGCACGTGCTTGTCCAGGGCCGCGACGAGATCGCTGCCGGTGCGAAGGACTTCGTCGGGCAGCCGGGCCAGCACCCAGGCGGTCGGCATGCCCTGGGTGAGGTAGGCGTGCGCGTCGGCGAACAGGAACTCCCGGTGGGTCACCATGATGAAGTCCTGGGTGGTGGCCTCGTCGCCGGCCATCGCGCGTGGGCCGTGCACGCCCAGCACCTTGATGCCCAGGCCGCGCACACCACGCAACTGATCGCTGCGGATGACCCCGGAGGTGCTCGACAGCCGGGCGATGACCGGATACGTCCCCGGTCGGGCGAACAGGCCCTGGGCCAGCTCGGGGGGCAGGCCGGCGGGCACGGTCAGTTCGCCGCGCAGGATGCCGTGGCTCTTGGCGTGCGCGTCGCGCAGGCCGCGCTTGTACTTGCGATAGGCGCGTTCGTTGTTGTCGCGCAGGACCGCGATGATCTTGTCGATGATCTGTTCTTCGTCGGGGCGCGGCTGTTCCAGGTCGTCGCGAAAGCGAAGGTAGGTCATCGCGGAGTCCTCCACGGGGCGAAGGGATTCGCGACGCCCTCCAGGGCGGGCGCCAGCGTGGGGAAATGCCGCAGCAGCACGGTGCGCATGCTGTTGTCGCGCACCCAGGCCATGCCGGCCTCGGTGTAGATCTCGGGCCGGAAGTCGGTGGTGAAGAACCGGTCGGCCGACAGCCGCCGCGAGGCCATCAGCACGAAGACCCGGAAGGCGGTGTCGCTGAAGCCGAAACCGGGTGGCTTGGGCTCGGCGTACAGGCCGATCATCAGGTCGACGTCGTCGACATCGCCGTAGATCTCTTCGAGCTCAGCCGCCCACTGTGGGTTGTCGGTCAGCTCGTCGAACGAGGCGGCGGGCGGGAGCCGCAGCTGACGCCGGAACTCGTTGTAGCGCGGCACCCCTCGTTCGCGGACCCGCAGGATGTCGATGGTGGCGAGGTCGATCAGGGGCTGACCGGGACGGGCCAGCTCCTGCAGGTGGCGTGGATAGTTGTGCAGCGTCAGCGCGCCGGGATGGGCGCGGCCGAAGGAGTAGAACAGCGTGTCCATCGGGGTCTCGCCGAGGCGCTCGCGGATGTGGGCGACCCCCAGCGCGGGGAACGGATGCTCGGCCAGCACCCGGTCGTCGGTGAGACTGCGCACCACGAGGTCGTCGGGGATCAGCGGGTGCATCCGGTACACCGAGACGAACTCCTCGGTCAGCGCGTAGGGCACGCCGTGGTCGTCGACCGCGGAACCCGGGATGCCGGAGAGCACTTCGTTGCCGACGAGGCGGCCGAACCGGCGCGAGAGGCGCTCACCGAGGACGCCGAACCAGTTGGCGCGCATGGCGGCGACGGTGGTGGGGTGGGCGATGATCGCCGGGGTCCAGTCGACGGTGTGGATCTTGGCGATCAGCGCCGCGTTGATCAGGCGCGCGGTGTCGTAGAGCTGCTGGTCGTCCAGGTCGGGGTAGCGGCGCGAGAGGCGGCGGCAGATCGCGTTGTGCTCGCGCAGGAACAGCGAATGCAGCAGCGCCAGGCCGACCCAGGCGTTGGCGGCCGCGTCCGAGAGCGCGAGCAGGCTCGCCGCGTCCAGCGGGGGCAGGCCGAGCTCGTCGATCACCAGTTCGCCGTTCTTGCCCGAGCGCAGGGCGGAGGCGAATGCCGGTGTGCTGCCATAGATCTGGGAGGCGTCCCACCAGTGCGAGTCCTCGGTGACATGGCTCGGCGGATCGCCCGGTTCGGCACCGGGAACCGCTGCGGTGCGCTGGATCGTCATCGGCCGTTCGGGCCAGGGGTCGTGCTCGTCGAGGGTCACCCGGAACGGCTCGCGGTCGGTGCGGGTGTGACTGAACCAGTCGTGCACCTCGAACTGGATCCAGGCCGCCGCCAACAGGTTCAGTGTGGTGGCTGGCTGGAAGCGGTCGCGGGCCAGTAGGCGCAGGCTGACCTGGCGCGGGTTGGGCTCCTGGATCCGGACGGCGTCCTCCGGATGGCTGTGCTCGGGGGCGAAATTGCGTCCGAACCGGCAGCCGACCGAGCCGGTGCGCGGATCGTCGGCGTTGTTGTAGGAGCCGTCGATGGTGCGCGCGGCACGGTGTTCGCCGGTCGTGTCCGGTGGCAGTGGTCCGGCCGGATGTCGGCCGGTGTCGAAGAGATTGCGGGAACGCAGCCTGCTGCGCAGGCCGACCAGCACGGCCAGCCCCAGCGGCGTCGGTAACCGGAACCAGCCCACCCGCCGGTCGAGCGCTTCGGCGGCCTCGACCGCGGCGCGGGCGACGAACGACAGGTGGGGTGGCGACGACTGCGGCGGAATCGCCGGCTCTGCCTCGACCATCGAGAACCTCCACATAGCTGACTGGCTCGAACCGCGATGTACGAGAAGTGGTCGAAGATCAGTTTCCTCCTCCGACGTGACCTATGTCATGAGTAGTGCACTACTCATGGCCGTGACCGGCCCGTGTCCGGAATACCGCCGTGGCGCCGTGAACCGGCCCGCGGCAATCGAGTAGCGAATTACGCGCGCCGAGCGGTGGGGCGATGGGCGACGCTGCTCGGGTGAATACTCCGATCGAAATCAAGGTCAATGTCGACGGGGACCTCGTCGATGCCCAAACCCGGCTCGGCTGTACCAACGCCGCCGCGATCAGCCGGGATGTGTGGTTCGCCGAACCCAGGGTCCCCGGCGCCCGTGGCGCGCCCGCCCTGCTGGCGGGCCGGATCGCCATCCGGCTGCGCAGCGGCGACTACGACGACCTGACCGTCAAACTGCGGCCGTGCACCGCCGCGCAGCTGGTCGGCCGCTGGGCGACGCCGTTCACCGAGCCCGGGATGCAGTACCGCGTCGAGGGCGACTGGTGCGGCGACCGCCGGGTGCTGTCGGCCTCGGTGGTGAGCAGGCGCCCGGCCGGTTCGCTGCGGGTGGCCGCCCTGTGCGGCGAGGACGTCACCGAGGCGCTGGACTCGGCCCAGCGTCAGTTCCTGGTCAGCTGCACGCCCCCCGGTGTCGCGGTCGATCATCTGCGGGCGATGGGCCCGGTGGCGTCGACGAAGTGGACGAACGTCGCCGTCGGCGAGCTGGCGGTCGACGCCGAGCGGTGGACCGTCGGCGGCCTCGACCTGTTCGAATTGTCCCTGCGAGTGACCCCCTGGCCCGGCGAGTCCGCCACCGACCTGCACGCGCGCGCCCTCGACGTGCAGCGCGCGCTGCACACCGCCGTCCGCGGCTACGGGCTGTCCATCTCGACCGAGCTGACCAAGACCGAGCAGGTCCTCACCCTGCTCGCCGAGACGAGCTCGGTCGTCGAGTAGGCGCTACCCCGGCCGGGTCACCAGCGGCTTGCCGGTCTCGCCGTCCGTGTCCGGTGCCCCGGCCGCGCGCGCTCCGCGCAGCCCGGCGAAGACCGGATCGTCGAGGGCCCGCTCGGCCACCTCGTGCCCGAGGGCGCGGTAGGCCTCGAAATCCCATTCGCTGTAGAGCTGGTCGCCGGTGGAGGTGTACGGGAAGTCCGGATGCGCCCTGCTGTAGTTCTCCAGGTCCCAGCTCAGGTCGTCGACCAGTTGCGACCTGACGTAATAGATGTCGGTGGTGGCGCCGTCGAGATGCGTGGCGACACCGCGCGCCCACGCCTTGTGTGCTCGCTTCCGGTCGCCGCGCAGCATCTGCCGCAGGTCGACGCTGATCTGCACGCAGTGGTCCATGCGCGCCGTCGCGATGGCCTCGGCCAGCGCGCAGAACCGGTCGTCGGGACTGCCGCTGGCGTCGAGGACGATGACCGCCGCGGGCCGCCTGCGCAGCGCCTCCACCAGCCCGAGGTTGTCGTAGTGCCCGCCGTCGGTGACGTAGAGCCAGCGGTCGTAGAGCGACGGATTGCCGAACGCCTCGCGCAGCAGCCGATACGGTCCCGGCTTGTCGGCCCAGCTGTACAGCGCGGGCAGCTTCGCGGCGAGCTTGCCCTGCGGGACGGGCTGCCAGTACGGATTCGGCAGCCACACCCCCAGGCGCGCGTTGAGCAGGGCGAG
Organism: Nocardia sp. NPDC051833; assembly: GCF_040681225.1. Lineage (NCBI taxonomy): Bacteria > Bacillati > Actinomycetota > Actinomycetes > Mycobacteriales > Nocardiaceae > Nocardia > Nocardia sp. NPDC051833. The sequence continues at coordinate 103,082 of NZ_JBFAYK010000003.1, read as the reverse complement.
CAGGATCCGCACCGGCCGGGTGCGAGCGCTCTCGCGGCCGGTCAGCGGGCTGAACGCGGCGCCGCTGATGGCCATCGCGGCGGGCACGGTGACATCGCGATACCGGTAGTCGGCCAGCTGCTCGTAGGTCCCGGTCGGGCGCAGGCCGTCCTGGGTGAGCGCGCGGTCGCCGACGACACCGATCCGCTCCGGATCGAAGACGAACGGCACACAGCCACGCCGGGTGGGCACGAAGGCGACGTCGTTGGCGTTGGCGGCGGCCGCGATGACCAGCCGCGGCCCGTGCCCGACCGGCCTGCCGTAGTCGGAGTAGCGCAGCGCGGTGCTGTAGGGCAGCGGCACCGCCTGGTGCGAGCGCGGATCCTTGTCCACGAGAAAGGCTTTCGACAGCGCTTCCCGGTAGTAGGTGTGCAGCGAGGTGCGGTTGGCGTCGGTGAACACCTTGATCGCGACGGCGATGCCGATCATCCACCAGGCCAGCGTCCAGTTCGAGCGGGCGTGCGCGTCGGTGGCGAAGACCGTCGTCCAGCGCAGCAGCAGGACGACCGCGACCGCGACGATCAGCGCGCTGCCCAGCCACGGCGCGACCTGCTTGCGCATCACCGCGAGCACGCGTCCGTACCAGCCGCTCGATCCCTCCCCGGTGTGCAGGCCCTTCCACGCCGAGCGGCCGAGCCCGATCACCGCGATCAGCGTCGCGGTGAAGGTGAGCGCGCCCTTGCCGCCCGGGTCGACGAGCCCGACCAGCAGCGTCGTCGCCGCGCCGCCGGACCCGTCCGTCACCCGGCTCAGCGCGTACAGCGCGACCGGAACCCCGACGAGCAGCACGGCCAGCGGCACCCCGATCCCGAGCAGCACCCGCGATGCCTTCGCGAGGATGTTGCGCATCCGGTCCGGCACCATCGTCAGCCGGTCCCAGGCCTTTTCCAGCACGAACGCCGCCAGCGCCAGCGCGAACGGGCCGAGCGCGATCGCCAGATACCAGTACCCGCCCGCCGGGACCAGGTGCAGCTCCAGCCGATCGCCGTCGCGGGTGAGCACATCGATGTCGTCGAGCAGCCAGCCCAGCCACCACGACACCGCCAGCAGCGCGATCCCGACCAGTGTCGCGTTCACGGCGATGCCGTAGAGCAGGGAGAACACGGCGCGGAACTTGTCGGTGCCGCGCGGCATCAGGTAGCGCGTGCGGCGGCGCAGATAGGCCAGTTCCGAGGATTCGAGCGCGTACGGATCGGTGAAGTTGCGGTGCACGATGTGCATTGCCGCGGCGATGTAGCCGCCACCGCTCACCCCGACCACGGCGGCCGCGCTCTGGTAGCGCCCCCGGTCACGCAGCACCTGCAACGCGCCGAGGCAGAACGACGCGGACCGGATACCCCCGCCGGAGCAGCAGATGACGAGTCCATCGGGCGCCGTGGCGGCGGCCGGGGTCTGGGCGTACTTCGGTTGCGACGGGTCGTCGCCGGCCAGGCGGTTCTTGGTGCCGCTGTACCAGATGATCGCGGTGATCACGAGGGCCAGCAGCAGGAAGAACAGGTGCAGCCCCGCCTGGGCGCGCAGCGCCATGACGGTGGCGCCACCGCACGAGGCGGGCGCGCCGGTCAGCTGGATCGCCAGCACGAGGTCGACCACGCCGTCGCCCGCGGACAGGATCAGCGAGCCGACGAACACCCATTTCGCGAACCGGGCGTACTTCGGGTCCAGCCGCAGGGAATAGATGTAGACGTAGTACCGGTAGGTCGCCGTCGGCGCGGCGATCGCCATCATGGCGCCCACCAGCAATGCCAGCAACCCCGCGGTGTGGCATTCCTGCGGCGTGCGCGCGCCGAGCGGGAACGCCATCGTCGCCTGCACCGCGACGAGGAAGACCACGATGCCGGTGGTGGACACGAAGACCTTGCCCCGCCCGACCTGTTCGATGGTCGCCAGGCCCGAGGTGACGTGGTCACCGCTGGCCCGCACGGGCGATCCGGCGTGCTGTTCGGCTGTGGTCATGGCGGTCAGTTCACGATGATGAAGTTGAAGAGCACCCGCAGGTTGGCGTCCCAGCCGACGTGGTAACGCACCGTCATGGTGCCGTCGGCGTGCGGGACGACATTGAGGACCTGCATCGTCGCGGGTCCGAGGAACGGGGTGCCGTCGGCGTCGACCTCGGTCAGGCTGACCGAGACCTGGCTGTCGGCCAGCACCGTGGCGTTCGGGAAACCGAACACCCAGGCGCCCGTTCCATGGGTACGGAGCACCTTCTGGGCCCAGAAGAGGGAGGAGACGTTGGTCCGGTCGATTCCCCTCGTCCCGACGCCGTTGTCGGGACCGCCGGCCGGTGCCTTCGTCGTTTCGAACCACTCCTCCTCGGTGTCCGGGCTGGCTGCCAGGACCGCGTCCTCGGTATCCGAATCGAACATCTCCCTGTCCTTCCGAAGAGTGGGGAGATTCCCACATCGCTATGGTCGCGCATCCGGTACCCGTTCCGAACGCGTACCGCACTACTCCACCTCGGCGCGGCGATTTCGCCGATTGGGGTAGTGCCGCACGCTATCGAGACAGGTACGGCCGCCGAAGAATTGATCCGCGCCGGGACTCCCCCGGCACACCTGATCGGACATCCCAGACGGAGGGAACGACAGTGAGCGGATATTCCTTGCACATCGGATTGAACCGGGTCGATCCCACCGCCTACGGCGGCTGGGACGGCGCACTCGCGGGCTGTGTCAACGACGCGAACGCGATGGCCGCGCTGGCGGCCGCGCAGGGCTTCGCCACCCCGCGCGTCCTGCTCGACGGCGCGGCGACCTCGTTCGCGATCATCGGCGAGATCGCCCGGCTCGCCGGCACGGCGCGCACGGGTGATCTGGTGCTGATCACCTACTCCGGCCACGGCGGCCAGACCAGGGACGTCGACGGCGAGGAGGACGACCGCCAGGACGAGACCTGGGTGGCGTTCGACCGCCAGATCGTCGACGACGAGCTGTACCGGATGTGGTCGCGGTTCGCCCCCGGCGTGCGGGTGGTGGTCTGTTCGGACAGCTGCCACAGCGGCACGGTGGTCCGCGACGCGTTCACCCGCGAGACCCGAACGGCGATCGTCGATCTGGCGGCGCGCGACTATCCCGGCGACGATCTGGGCGCCGTGGTCCACGGCAGCGCCAAGGCGATGCCGCTGGACGTGCAGGCCGAGGACAACAAGCAGCGCGCGGCGATGTACGCCTTCGTCCAGCAGCTGGCCGGGCCGAGCGCGCGGGCCGTCGTCGAGGCGGGCGTGGTGCTGCTGGCCGGGTGCCAGGACTCGCAGCTGTCCTATGACGGACCGGTCAACGGGCAGTTCACCGGTGCGCTGCTGCGGGTGTGGGGCGACGGGGCGTTCACGGCCGGTTACCGGCAGTTCCATCAGCGGATCATGAATCTGATGCCGCCGGACCAGGTTCCGAACCTGTTCACGATCAACGCCGACACCGCGTTCCTGGAGCAGCGCCCGTTCACGCCGTGAACGGCTCGGGGCGGGTGCGGCGATCGCCGCACCCGCCCCGGGGTGTTCTCAGTCGGTCAGCGTGTGGCCGATCGTCGCCGCCACCGCCGGGTGGGCGAGGTACTCGGCGATGTCGTGCGCCCGCTCCTTCGGGTTCTCCACCGGGAGATCGCGCAGCCGCTGGCCCCACGCCTGTCGCAGCGGGCAGCCGATGGCGATCGGGTCGCCCGCGTACCAGGTGTTGAGCCAGTCACCGACCCTGTCCGGCCGGTGCGGCCCACCGCTGAGCAGCTTGCCGTAGACCCCGTCCAGCCCGAGCGGGCTGCCCGCGGTGACGAGCAGGCGCACGGTCACCTCCCTGGGCAGCTGGGTGAGCAGATCCATCGCCACCACCGTGCCGAGACTGTGGCTGACCAGCACGAGCTCACCGCTGGTCGGCATGTCGGCGAGCACGGTGTCGAGCACTCCTTTGCGCACCTTCTCGTCGTCGAGATAGGCCGCGACGTCCTTGAAGATCGCCCCGATGAGCAGCGAGTCCAGGCCGCTGCGCGCGGCGATCCAGCCGAGCTGGTCGCGCACCCGGCCCAGCACGACCGAACCGAAGCCGAAGCGCTCCTGCGCGATCGGGTCGGCGGGCGCCTCCTCGGCACTCGGCATCCCGAAGCGCTGGGCCGCTTCGGCGACCAGGCTCTCGTACAGCTCCGAGCCGGTCTCGACGGCGGCTTCGCGGGCGCTCAGGCTCGCGACGAGCTGATCGCCGTAGAACGGGAAATAGACATCGGCGGGATCGATCGGGCTCAGGTCCGCGAGGGTGAGGCCCTTGTTCAGGCCCGCGGTCCAGACGCGGCGCAGGTCGGCCGGATCGCGGCCCTCCTGCCTGCGGCCGTGCAGGAACACCACGCTGCGCTTGCCGCCGAACGCGGTCGGCCTGCCGTTGGCACCGCGCACGATCGTCTCCGCGGCCGACTCCGGTTGCGGCGCAACGGCGGTCGTGTCGACGACGACCGTCTCGGCGGACAGTCCCGCGGCGGGGCCGAGCTGGTCGAGCAGCGCGCGCTGCGCCGGATCGAACACGCGGGAGCCGAGATCGGCCAGCAGCACGCTCACCCGGACACCCTCGTTGGCGACCCAGTCGATCGCGTCGTCGCCGTCGCCGCCCTGCCACGCCTTGCCGTCCTTGCGCAGTACCCGGCCCTTGTCGTCCTTCTTGGGCACGCCGGCGTGGTGCAGGGCGACGATCTCCCACTGGTCGTTGAAGACCGGCGAGCCGGAGTTCCCCGGCTCGGTGTCGGAGGTGTAGTGCAGGAAGTCGTCGAGCTGCAGGTCGAGCCGGTTGTCGCGGATGGAGATCTCCTTGAGCCTGCCCAGCGGATGGCCGACGACGTTCATCGCCTCGCCGATCACGATCTTGCCCGGCTTGGCGATCAGCGGATTCCAGCCGAACGTGTCGCCCGCGGCCGTGCCGTCGACGCCCGGCTTCACCCGCACCAGGGTGTAGTCGAGATGCTTGCTCGTGACGAAGAAGTCGCCCGGCGCGAGATCGAAACGCACCGTCTGGGTCGGCACGTTGTCGATGCCCGCCTCCGCCGCGAATTCGATCAGCACCGAGGCGGCGACGTCGACGTTGGGCAGCACGTGATTGTTCGTGAGCAGCAGTTGCGGCGAGACCAGCGACCCGGTGCCGATCGGCACCCGGCGACCGTGGTCGGTCAGCGAGATCCGGGCGACGGCGGCGGCCGCGCGGGTGCCGCGGGTCAGGAAGTTGACGGCCTGCAGGTCGTTGGCGAAGCCGATGACCCGCTCCAGCGAGCCGATGCTGTCGAGCGGGTCCTGCCTGCCCAGTTCGATGACGGCCTGGGCGGGCACCTCGCCGGTGACCAGCAGCCGGTCGGCCCTGGCGAGGATCTGTTCCTCGGTGTCGACGACATCGGATTCCGCCACCCGGCGTTTACGGGTCACCTCGTCGCGCTCAGCCGCGCTGTCGGCGAACCGGCGCGACGCCGCGTCCATCTGTTCGCGCCATGCGGCGGTGCGGGTTTCGCTCTCGGTATCCATGGGTCACCTCGCCCGGAGAAGGATGCTGCTGGTCTCCTCAGCCTGGGTGGGTGACCGGGTGCCGGACACGAGTAGCGGACCACTCGAATTTCCGGGCTACTGCTCCCACCAGGAGGTGTAGACCCGGCCGTCGTTGCCGGTGGTGAACGCGTCGAGTTCACCGGGGGTCCGGGCCACAGCGGCGACGGGCCCACCAGCCGGGAAGACGCCACCGATATTGCGCCACCGATTGCCGATACCCGACCAGTCCGACCCGGCCTGCCACCACGAGGTGTACACGCGCCCGTCGTTACCGGTGATGAACAGATCCAGGTTGTTCGAGGTGCGAGCCACGGCGGCGACGGGCGCTCCGGGCGGGAAGACGCCACCGATATTGCGCCACCGGTTGCCGATGCCCGACCAGTCACCACCCTGATGCCACCAGGAGGTGTAGACGCAGCCGTCGTTGCCCGTGATGAACAGATCGAGATGATCGGCGGTGCGCGCCACCACCGTCACCGGCGCGCCCGCGGGGAAGATCCCGCCGATATTGCGCCACCGGTCCCCGATGCCCGACCAGTCCGACCCGGCCTGCCACCACGAGGTGTACACGCGCCCGTCGTTACCGGTGATGAACAGATCCAGGTTGTTCGCGGTCCGGGCGACCGAGGCCACCCGCGCGCTCGCCGGGAACACCCCGCCGATATTGCGCCACCGATCCCCGACGCCCGACCAGTCACCGCCCTGATGCCACCAGGAGGTGTAGACCCGGCCGTCGTTGCCCGTGATGAACAGATCGAGATGGTCCGACCGCCGCGCGGTCGCGGACACCCGCGCGGTGCGCGGGAAGACGCCGCCGATATTCCGCCACCGGTCGCCGATCCCCGACCAGTCCGACCCGGCCTGCCACCACGAGGTGTAGACCCGGCCGTCGTTGCCGACGGTGAACGCATCGAGAGTGGTCGACGTGCGCGCCACCGCGGCCACCGCCGCCCCCGCCGGGAAGACGCCACCGATATTCCGCCACCGGTCGCCGAAGCCCGACCATTCCGAGCCCGCGTGCCACCACGAGGTGTACACCCGCCCGTCGTTGCCGGTGATGAACAGATCCTGGTGGTCGGTGCGCCGGGCGGTCGCGGTGACCGGCGCGGTCCGCGGGAAGAACCCGCCGATCCCGCGCCAGCGGTCGCCCGCCCCGGACCAGTTCGGGTAGATCGCGTGCGCGGCGCCGACGTCCCCGGCCGACAGCGCCGTGCGCTGACCCATCGTCACCCCGGGCGGCAGCGCGACACGCGGGACGATCGTGTCCTGCCCGTTGGTGCTGAAAGCCGTTGCGGGGTAATGCATGATCGAGCCGAAGTCGTAGCCGCCGACGTCGTCGCCGTCGGTGATGTGCTGGGCGAAATTGTGCCGGTTGTCCGCGCTCACATTGGCCAGGCGGATCTCGACGAACGTCTCGCGGTCCTCCCGGCTCTGTTCGTGCCAGAGGCCGATCGCGTGGCCCATCTCGTGCACGACGGTGCCGGTCGGTGCGCCACTGGTCAATTCGATCGTCTGCATCCCGCCCTGCCTGCCGACCGGGGAACGGCTGGCCGTGCTCGGCACGAACCGCACGAAGTCGGCGTGCTGGGCGGTGCGCGGGATGAACCGCAGCCGGGTGCGCGAATTCCAGTGCGCCACCGCGTCGGTGATCCGCTGCTGCCCGGGGAGCGCCGGGTCGATCTCGAAGGGGACCACCGCATTGGGCCAGCGGAAACCCGCCCCCGAGATGACGATGCCTTCCTGCTCGCGGCGGGCAGCGATCTCGGCGAGGGTGCCGAGGACGATGTCGCCCTCGAAGACGGCGAGGTCGTCGACCGCCGCGTAGGGCACTTCCCGGAGTCCGCGGGTGGCGCTCGGGATCAGGGTCGTCCCGGCCTCGGGGCCGGAACGGAACTCACCGGTGTCGTCCTGTTCGACGGTAGCCGGGACGGTGTCGTCGATGATCATGGCTGCACTTCCTCGGATGTTCGGTGGCCGTGCAGGAAGTCTCGGCCGCGCGCGCCCGCGCGACACGCGTAGCGCGCTACCCGATGACGGGGCCGGTCAGACGGTGCGAACGGGAATGCTCATGTCCGACACCGCTCCCTGCGCGGGCACCGGGACCGCTTGGACCGACACCAGGTCCCCGGTCACGAGGACACCGTCGCCGGCCAGGTCGACGTGACAGGCCAACCCCAGCCCGGTCCCGGCGGGCGCGTCCACCGTGAACGGCCACCGCACGCCGGGCCCGATCGCGACGCCCGTCGTCACCACCTCCGCGACGAGCGGGGCCGCGGCGTCGAGGTAGGTCACGTCCCGCAGCTCGACGACGATCCGCGCCGTGGTCCGCGGACACTCCGGCGGCAGCACCACGAACCCGCTGATCCGGCGCACCTGGGCGGCCATACTTCGAGGGTAGGCCGCGCCGCGTTTCGCCCGGCCGGATGTGGCACCCTGGATTTATCCGGATCGTCCCGATCAGGAGGTTCTGATGTCCAGCTCATCATCCGGACGACGTTCCCGGCGGCACACCGGCCTCGTTCTCATCGTTCTCACCGCCGCCGCGCTCGCCGCGTGCGGCACCAGTACCGAGCCGGTCGACCCGACTCGCCCCACCCCCACCCAGATACCGGAGATCGGCACCGCGGCCGCCGATCAGCTGTGCGACATGATGGCCGCCGAGATCGGCAACTGGCAGCAGCAGGGGCCCGCTATCGCCCGGGTGTCCTACAACGGCACCGTGCACAACTGGGCGCTGCGCAACGGCGCCATCAATACCGCGATCACGCTCAACCGGGGCGCGATCGACACCGTCACCATCGAGCGCTGCCCGGAGGTCCGCGACCAGGTACTGGCCACCCTCGACATCAGCGATCTCGCCTCGGGTCTGGCCGGGTTCTGACTCAGACCGTGGCGCCGGTGCCGAACCACTGCTCGGCCAGCTCCGCCGAGTCGGTACCGAGCGCGTGCCCGATCGACTCCCAGGACGCGCCCGTCGCCCGGACGAAGCGGACGGCCTCGACCAGCCGCTGCCGCGCGGACTCCGAATCCTGGAAGGCAAGCCGGACCGGCATCAGCGCCCGCGTCTCGAACTGATGGCACTCCCAGTCCTCGAGCACCAGCCGGGTCAGCGTGGGGTCGAGCCGGCCGGACGGGCTGTGCAGGCGGCGCTCGGCGGGATCGTGCCCGAGCGGGTGCGCCGAGCGTCGCCACGGCTGCCCACGCCATCGGCCGCAGGAGCACTGCGCGCGCCAGCCGATCGGCTCGCGCGCGTCGTCGCCGTCGACGATGTCGACGACCCATCCGTGATGACACTCGAACACAGCATTCATACCGACTCCGATGTCGATTCCCGCCGACTCGGCCGTCACAGAACCCGACCGACTGGTGTGTGAGACTGCTCTTCCCAGGTATTCACCCTCGACGTCTTCCCGGCACGGCGCAACCACCTCACCCCGATATTGGGACCGATCACACAACCGCGGGACCGAGCATGGGACAACCGGTACGATCCGGCCGCCGCGACGGCCGGACGCCGGATCAGCGCAGCGTGACGGTGGTCGGCAGCGCGGCGAAGCCGCGGTTGTTGGACGAGTGGACGCGCACGAGGTTGTCGGTATCGATCTCGTAGTCGGCCACCGCGGCGACGATCTCCTGCAACGCCACCCGCAGCTCCAGCTGGGCCAGGTTCATGCCGAGGCAGTGGTGACGGCCCGCGCCGAAGGCGAGCGAGGCGCTGGTGTCGCGGTCCAGATCGAAGGTGTCGGGGTTCACGAAGACCGCCTCGTCACGGTGCGCCGAGCCGCTCAGCAGCAGGATCCGGGCCTGCGCCGGGATCTCGACGCCGTGCAGCTCGATCGGGGTCGTCGTGGTGCGCAGCTGGGACTGGGTGGCGGGGTCGTAGCGCATGGACTCCGCGATCCAGTCGTCGATCCGGCCGTCGAAGGCGGCGCGGCGCTGATCGGGGTGCAGCGCGGCGCTGTGCCAGGCGTTGCCGAGGGTCAGCATGACCGTCTCGATGCCCGCTCCGACGAGCAGGATCAGCACCCCGACGATCTCCTCGGGGGTGAGCCGGTCGTCGCCGTCGGCGGCGTCGAGCAGACCCGAGAGCAGATCATCGGTCCGGTGCTGACTGCGGGCGATGGTCAGCTCCGTGTAGTAGCCGACCAGCGCCCCGATCGCGGCCATCGCCTCCGGGCGCAGATCGGTCGACTCGGCGTCGGTGTACATGATCTCCATGCCGAGCTTGCGCAGCAGCTCGCGGTCCTCCTCCGGCACGCCGACCAGCTCGGAGATCACATCGGTCGGGAAGGGCCCGGCGAAGTCGGCGATCAGGTCGAAGCTGCCCTGCTCGAGCAGCGGTCGCAGTGTGTTGCGGGCGATCTCGCGCAGGCGCGGCTCGAGGCCCTGTACCCGGCGCTGGGTGAACGCCCGGACGACGAGCTCGCGCATCCGGGTGTGCTTGGGCGGGTCCATCGCCACGAACGAGAAGAACTTCTCCGCCTGCGGACCCCAGAACGCCGGCTCCATGCGCAGGCCGTTGGCGCTGGAGAAGCGCTCCGAATCGCGCAACGCCGCCCGCACGTCGGCATGCCGCGACAGCGCCCAGAAGTCGTCGGTCTCGTTGCGGTAGACGGGGGCCTCGCTGCGCAACCTGGCATAGTACGGATACGGATCGGCATGGACAGCGAAGTCGTAGGGGCTGAACTGCAGGGGCATGGCCGTGCCTTTCGCGGCGGCGGGACCAGCCACGCCACCACCGGTCTCGAGTCGGGCTGACAGGGACGACCGTAGTCGAGAGAGAGGAAGTGCGCCGTGGACTTCGACGCCGCTGCCGACCGGGTGGACGTCACCAAACCACACCCCGCCCGCCGGTACGACTACTGGCTGGGCGGCAGCGCCAACTTCGAAGCGGACCGCAAGTCCGCTGACGCGGTCGCCGAGGCATTCCCGTCCATCCATTTCGCCGTTCTGGAGAACCGCAGTTTCCTTCGCCGGGCGATTCCCTACCTGGTGGATACCGTGGGCATCCGCCAGTTCCTCGACATCGGCACCGGTTTGCCGACCGCGGGCAATGTCCACGAACTCGCCCAGGCGATCGCCCCCGAAGCCCGGGTGGTCTACGTCGACAACGACCCGATCGTCCTCTACCACGCGCGTGACCTGCTGGTCAGCTCCCCGACCGGCGCGACCGCCTATATCGACGCCGACCTGCGCGAGCCCACCTCGATTCTCGAGCATCCGGCCCTGCGCGGCACCCTCGACCTCGAGCAGCCGGTGGCCCTGATGCTCTGCGCGGTACTGCACTTCCTCACCGACGAGATGCACCCCTACGACGTGGTGCGGGAGCTGTGCGCCGCGCTGCCCTCGGGCAGCTACCTGACCATGACCCACGCCACCGACGACCACCTCTCGGCCGAGGACCTCGAGGCGACCATCGCCGCCAACGAGCGCAGCGGCGTCCCGTTCCGCCTCCGCTCGACCGCCGAATTCACCCGTTTCTTCGACGGCCTGGAACTCGTCTCGCCGGGCATCACCTCGGTGATCGACTGGCGCCCCACCGAATGGCGTCCGCATCCGCGCAAGGAAGCGGTCTCGATGCTGTGCGGCATGGCCCGGATCCCCTAGCCACACAAGAGATTCCGCTACAGCGCCTCCAGCCGGGCCGGGACGTGTTTGTGCCACGGGGTGCCCGCGAAGGCGTCCTTGTGCGTGGTGCTGGTCAGTTCGTTCGGTGACACGCCCGCGCTGGTCGTGGTGCCGTCGCCGGCCGGGAAGTCGAGACCGTGCCCGTTGGGCAGGGCGATATTGCCCGCCCGCATCATGTCACTGATCTCGACCGTCACGGTGGCCGTTCCGGTCTCGGTGACCAGGCGGGCCAGGTCGCCGTCGGACACGCCCGCCGCGGCGGCGTCGTCGGCGCTGATCCGCAGGTGCCCGTCGCGATCGCGGCGGCGCCAATCCGGGTTACGAAAGATGGTGTTGGCGGTGAAGGACCGGCGTTCGCCCGCGGCGAGGACCAGCGGGAACTCGGGCGTGGTCCAGGCCGCGCGCGCGGTGGGCAGCGCGCGCACCTCGTCGAGCAGGGTGTCGACGTCGAGGGTGAACCGGCGATCCTTGCGTTTGACGTAGTGCCAGACGTCGTCCCAGGTGTCCTCGGTGAACACCACGCCCGACGGCGACGCGAGGATCGTGTCGAACAGCCGGTTCCCCGGGGTCAGGCCGCCGCCGGTGAATCCGGCACGACCGACCGCCTTCGGGTTCGACAGCGCGCACAGCTGGCTCACGCCCCACAGCACCGCGGCCCCGCGGACCGCGGGATCGAGGGTGGCCCCGAGTGTTTCGTAGAGCAGGAACGGCACGACCTTGCCCAGTGCGGGGTCGGCGGCCACGGTCGCCAGGAAGCTCGCGCCGAAGGTGTCGCGGCCGGTCTCGGCCGCGCGCCGCAGCCGGATGACGGTCGCGTCGTCGACCACCCGCATCCGGCGCAGCAGCCGCGCGTAGATCTCCGGTTCGGGCAGGGTGCCCGCGAGCGGTTCCAGCAGCGGCTTGCGCAGATGGAAGACGTTGCGCGGGAACTCGAAATTGAAGAACGTGGCCTCGGGCTTCTCGAACTGACTCGCGGCGGGCAGCACGTAGTCGGCCTGCCTGGCCGTCTCGGTGAACGCCACATCGATGACGACGGAGAGCTCGGTGGCCCGCATCGCCGCGCGGAAGCGCCGGGAGTCCGGCAGCGAGTGCGCCGGGTTCGACGAGTCGATCCACAAGGCGCGGAACCGTTTCGGATGATCGGTGAGGATCTCGTCGGCGATCGAATTGCACGGCACCAGCCCGCCGATGATCTTGGCTCCGGTCACCGGCGTGACCCGGCCACCGCCACCGCCACCACCTCCGGCGAGCAGTCCACCCGCCAGCGGCACCACCGCGTCGAGCAGTGCGGCGGCGCCCGCCTCGAGGCCGGGCCGCAGCGCGCCGACGCGGGCCAGCGTGGGCAGGGTCGTCCCGACGGCCGCCGCCACCGTGGTGGCGGTGCGGGCCATCGCCTTCTTGCGCACCTTGTCCAGCGCGCTGGGCGGCTTGCGCCGGCCCGACGGCGTCCCCGAGCCCCCGGCCAGCAGCGCGAACGACGAGTGCAGGAACATCGTCCCCGGCCGCCCGAAATTGCCGGTGACGATCCACAACAGCTTGTTCAGATATGACACCAGCGTGGAATTGGGCGCCTGCTGGATGCCGAGATCCTCGTAGACGCACACGCTCGACGCCGTCGCGATCCGGCGGGCGGCGGCCCTGATCCGGTCGACCTCGACGCCGCTGATGGTGGCGAACGCGGGAATGTCGATGTCCAGGAACGCCGCTCGCACCTCGTCGTAGCCCGCGGTGTGCGCGGCGACGAACTCGGCGTCTACGAGGTCCTCCTGGATGATCACCGCGACCAGCGCCGCCATCAGCCAGGCGTCGCGCCCCGGCGCCACCCGCAGGTGGAAGTCGGCCATGGCCGCGGTCTCGCTCACGCGCGGATCGATCACCACCATCGATCGCGCCGGATCGCCCGCGACCTGCTTGAGGATCGGCCGCGCCCGCGGGAAACTGTGCGACTGCCACGGATTCTTGCCGACGAAGACCAGCACCTCGGCATGCTCGAAGTCGCCCTTGGTGTGGCCGCCGTAGAGGCGCCCGTCGACCCAGATCTCGCCGGTCTTCTCCTGCGCCAGCGCATTCGAGTGATACCCCGAGCCGAGCGCGCCCCGCAGCGCGAGGGCGTTGGCCGAGCCGAGGTGATTGCCCTGTCCCCCACCGCCGTAGAAGAAGATCGTGTCGCCGCCGTGCGCGTCGCGCAGCGCGGTCAGGTGCGCGGCGATCTCGTCGAGGGCGGTCTCCCAGTCGATCTCGCGATAGCTGCCGTCGGCCTGCCGCTTCAGCGGGGTGGTCAGGCGATGCGGGCCGTTCTGGTACAGATCGAGGCGCATCGCCTTCTCGCAGGTGTAGCCCTCCGACGCCGGGTGGGCCTTGTCGCCGCGGATCTTCGCCAGCCTGCGCCCGTCCAGTTCGACGGTGATGCCGCAGTTGCATTCACACAGGACGCACGCGGTCGCCTTCGGCTGCGTTTCCACCATGGGACATCCTTCGCCGCGGTAACGGAGATCGCCGTCACACCCGAGTAGTATGCTATGCAACATAACATAGGGAGCGGGCGCCTACCATGACAGTTGCCCGACCCGAGATCGCCGAAGGAGACCGTCCCCGTGGGAGCCCGCACCAACACCCGGCAGAAGATGCTCTACAGCGCCGTGGAACTGCTGCGCGAACGCGGTGCGGCCGGGGTGACCGTCGATGCCGTGCTGGCCCGCAGCGGCGCGCCCCGCGGGTCGGTCTACCACCACTTCCCCGGTGGCCGGGCCCAGATCATGACCGAGTCGCTCACCCTCGCCGGTGACACGATCGGCACGATCATCGATCAGGCGGCGGCGCGCGGATCGCGCACGGCGCTGCGCAGCATCGGCGAGTTCTGGACCGCGATCCTGCGCTCCTCCGAATACGAGGCGGGCTGCCCGGTGGTCTCGGTCGCGGTGGGCGGTTCCTCCGAGGACCGGCACCTGCGCCCGGAGATCGCCGAGATCCTGCGCCGCTGGCATCGCGCCCTGGACGCGGCCCTGACCGCCGACGGCGTCGACCCGGCGCGGGCGGGCCGGCTGGCCACGATGGCGATCGCGGCCGTGGAGGGCGCGGTCATCCTGTGCCGGGTCGACGGCTCCACCGAGCCGCTCGACGAGGTGCTCGCCGAGCTCGAGACCATGCTCGGCGCCGCGACCGGCCGCGCGGCCTCACAGATCGAGGACGAGAGTCCCGCTGTCGCACCGTGATACGCAGGCGAGGGCCTTGCCCTCGCTCCGCTCGGCGTCGGTGAGCACGGTGTCGCGATGGTCGGGGTCACCGGCCACCACCCGCACCACGCAGGTCCGGCAGAAGCCCTGACGGCAGGAGTACGGCTGGTCGGGCCGCACGCGCAGGAGCGCGGCGAGCATGGTCTCGTCCGCGCCGACATCCACGGACTCACCGCTGCTCGCCAGTCGCACCGTGAACGGCGCGCCGTCCACGACGGGCGCGGGCGAGAAACGCTCCGCGTGGAATTCGATGCCGTCGCGCTGCCTGACCGCGTCCAGCAGGGCGGCGGTCAGGACGGTCGGTCCGCAGCAGTAGATCGCGGTGTCGGTGTCGACACCGGCGAGCAGTTCCGCGACGGTGGGGATGCCGTGCTCGGCGTCGGTGCGCACCGTGACGCGGTCACCGAACTCGGCGATCTCGTCGAGGAACGGAAGGGTCGCGCGGGTGCGCCCGCAGTAGACCATCGTCCACGGCACCCCGAGCCGGTCGGCGGCCCTGGCCATGGTCAGGATCGGGGTGATGCCGATGCCCGCGGCCACGAAATGCAGTCGGCGCGCGGTGGATCCGCGCCCGGGCGGGGCGAACGGGAAGGCGTTGCGCGGACCGCGCACGGTCAGCTCCGCGCCGACCGGCAGGTCGTCGTGCACCTCGATCGACCCGCCACCACCGGTGGGGATGCGGCGCACCGCGATCCGGTAGACGCCGCGGTCGGCCGGATCGCCGCACAGCGAGTACTGGCGGACGCGCCCCGAGGGCAGTTCCAGGTCGATGTGCGCGCCCGGCTGCCAGCGCGGCAGGGCACGCCCCGACGGGGACTCCAGGCGCAGGCTCACCACGTCGGCGTCAGCCGCGACGATCGACCGCTCGGTCACGACGACCGGGAAACGGCGGTCGTCCACGCCGGATTCGAGCCTGCGCCGGTTGATCAGCGTCGACAGGCTCACCTTCGCGGTGGCGATCCGGTCGATCACCCGGGTGGTCGGGTCGTGGTCGTGCTTGCCGTACAGGTCCGGCGGCAGCGTGGCGGGGACACCGGGCCCGGTCACGGGTGCGCCGCCCTGGCCGCGGGCGACTTCGCCAGATACGCGATCGCCTGCTCGGTCGAGCCGACACTGTTCGGCGAATAGCGCGGATCGAACGTCGACAGCGCGCTGAGCGCGAGCGCCCGCAGGCGCGGCAGCGCACCGCGCCGCATGGCGCCGAGGATCCGCCACAGCAGCATCGGATAGCCGATGTCGGGCATGCCGGGGTCCTGGTTGATCAGGTAGCGGGTGCCGCGCAGGATCAGCACGAGCAGGATCGGGATGACGATCATCATCATCACCGCGCGCCGCAGATAGCCCGCGCCGAAGTAGATCGCGACATCGTGGGCGACATTGCGGTGCTCCACTTCCTCGGCGCCGTGCCAGCGGAACAGGTCGAGCATGCGCGGATCGGCGTGGTGTTTCTCCAAGTCGGCGTTGAGGATCCAGTCACCGAGCCAGGCGAAGAAGTGCTCGAGGCTGGCGATGAAGGTCAACCGCTCCACCATCCGCACCTCGGTGGCCGCGGTCCCCGCGTCCCGGGCGCCGAGGGTGTTGCGGAAGACGAATTCCATCTGCCGCACATACGGCGCGGTATCGATGCCGTGCGCGGCGAGCACCCCGGCCAGCACCTTCTGGTGCGTCTCGGCGTGCATCGACTCCTGGCCGATGAAGCCGAGCATGTCCTCGCGCAGCTTGGCGTCGCGCACGTACGGCAGCGCCTCGCTGTAGGCCGCGCAGAACATCCGCTCCCCTTCGGGCAGTAGCAGATTCAGCGAGTTGACGACGTGCGAGGCGACCGGCTCGTCCGGCATCCACCGCAGGGCGGTGTCGGTCCAGTCGAACCGCACATTGCGCGCGTGCAGCGCGACCGGCGCGGGTGCGCTCCGGCGGCGACGGGGCAGTTTCATCGGACCTCCTCCGTGGCCGGGGTACCGGCGCGCAGGAAACGGCCGGCGCCCCAGGTGGTGCCGAGCCCGTCGGCGAACTCGCCGCGCGCGAACACCCGCTTGCCGCCGACGACGGTGGCCAGGACGGCGTCGTCGCTGCGGTTGACCATCCGGTCCAGCCCGAATTCCGGTAGCGGCGCCTCGTGCAGCTCGTGCACCCGGGCGTCCAGGCCGGCGGGGTCGAGGACGAGCAGGTCGGCGCGATCGCCTTCGCGCAGGTGACCGGCCTCGATCCGGAACCAGTCGGCGAGCTCACCGGTGAGCCGGTGCACGGCCCGCTCCACGCTGAGGAACGGCTTCCCCGCTTCCTGCGCGCGCAGCACGCGTTCCAGCAGGCGCAGCGGATAGTTGTAGAAGGCCATGTTGCGCAGGTGCGCGCCCGCGTCGCCGAAGCCCATCTGCACCCCGCTGCTGGCGGCGAGCTTGTTCAGGTAGCCGGGCCGGTCGTTGGCGATGGTGGTGCGCCAGCGCAGCGCGGAGCCGTGTTCGACGACCAGGTCGAGGTAGGCGTCGACCGGGTGCAGGCCACGGTCCGCGCCGACCCGGCCGATCGTCTTGCCGACCACGGCGGTGTCGGGGCAGGCGATGATCTCGGCGTCGAAGAAGTCGCGGTGCCAGATGCGCGGGGTGAACTTGTTGTCGTACTGCTTGCGGAACCAGCGCCGGTAGGACTCGTCGCGCAGCAGTTCGTTGCGCTCGACCTGGTCCTTCAGGTGCAGCGCGGCCGCACCGGCGCCGAACTCCTCGAAGACCACCAGATCGATGCCGTCGGCGTACACCGTGAACGGCACGGGCAGGTGCTGCCAGCGGAAGTCGGTGCGCGCGAAGCGGTTCAGCAGCGGCGCGACCGTCAGCATGAACCACACCAGCGGCGGATAGGCCTTGGAGTCGGCGGCCGAGAGCAGCGAGGTGCGCAGCGGACGACGTCCGATCCCGGCGCTGGCCAGGAAGAACTTCGCGATGTTCGGGCGCAGGCTCACCGTGGGCGCGCTCTGCAGGATGCGGCGGTGGCGGCGCAGCACGCGGTTGAGCGCGCGGACCTCCTTGCCGCGGGCGTAGGTCGAGGGCAGCGAGCGGGAGCGGTACTCGTCGCCGTCGATCTTGTCGAGCGGGTTCGACATCGACGACAGGCCGAGGAAGCCCGCCGCGATCGCCTCACCGAGCAGCTCCCGCATCCGCTCTAGCTCCGCGGCCGTCGGCTTGGTGTCCCTGGTGACGGCGCGACCGAGGCCGAGCACATGGGTGCGCAGATCCGAATGCCCCAGGAACGCCGCGATATTCGGCCCGAGCGGCAGTTCGTCGATCGCCTTGGCGTATTCGGCCGGACCCGACCAGGTTCGCGTGCGGTCGAGCGTGTCGTAGACGGCGTCGCGGGGCACGGCCTCGACCCGGCTGAAGATGTCGGCGCAGTCGGTGTTGGAGGCCAGCACCGTCGACAGCGAGCAGTTGCCGATGACGACGGTGGTGACACCGTGCCGCAACGACTCCGACAGCTCCGGCTTGATCAGCACCTCGGCGTCGTAGTGGGTGTGCACGTCGACGAAGCCGGGCAGCACCCACTTGCCGTCGGCGTCGATCACCTCGGTGTTCGGTCCGATGGGCAGCGGCTCGGCCGAGACCCGCCGAACCACGCCGTCGGTGATGCCGAGATGGCGGCGCTGCGCGGGGGCGCCGGTGCCGTCGAACCAGGTGCCGCCGGTGATGACGAGATCGAAATCGGTCATGGGAGAACTACTTTCCGGTGTCGGTCGAGTGCGCGGCGATGAACTTCTCCGCGTAGTCCGCGATCGCGCCGGGGTCGGCGAAGGGCAGCCAGTGGCCGCGCGGCAGGTCGTGGCGGACCAGCTCGTCGGCCCGGTCCGCGTAGCCGTCGTAGCCGGCCGGGCGCACGGCGATGTCGCGGGTGTTGACGATCAGCTGGACGGGCACGGCGGTGCGGCGGTCCCGCGGCGCGACCATCCGCGCAATGATGTTGGCCTTGTAGAAACGCAGGCCCGAGACCATATCGCGGCGCAGACTGTCGGCGACGGTGACCTGCTCGGGCCGGATGCCCTCGACCAGGCGCAGGAACAGCCGCCACAGCCGCGCCGAACCGGCCACCCGGAAGAACAGGCCGGGCAGCACCGGCAGCATGAAGAACCCGGTGTAGGCCGAGGACAGGCCCTGGGCCAGCGTGTTCCACACCGCGCGCGGCGTCGGCCTGCGCAGCGGTGCCCGCAGGAACGTGCCGAGATGGTCGAGGTTGGGACCGGAGATCGAGGTGAACGACGCGACGAATTCCTCGGCGCCCGGCTCACACACGGCCTCCCAGACCTGCACCGAGCCCCAGTCGTGCGCGACGACGTGCACCGGCTGCTCCGGGCTGAGCTGATCGATCACGGCGAAGAAGTCGGTCGCGAGCCGGTCCAGGCGATACGCCGACACCGGGCGCGGCGCGCTGGACTCCCCGTACCCGCGGGTGTCGTAGGCCAGCACCCGGTAGTCGTCCGCCAGCAGCGCGATCACGCCGTCCCACAGGTGGTGGGTGTCCGGCCAGCCGTGGACCAGTACCACGGGTACACCGTCGGGCCGTCCGTACTCGAAGACGGCGAGCTCGATCTCACCGTTGCTGACCCGGTGCTGTCGCCGTGGTTCGGGCCGGACACTGGGCTGATGGTCGAGGTGAGCCGCCATGGGAATTCCTTCTGGACGCGTGCGCCACTGCACGTTGTACTCCGAGTTCTCTTACACGGTACCGCTGGTACCGGTGGAGAGTTTCCCGGGCCGGTGGCGACCCTGTCAAGCACGACCGGGCAATCACCACCGGAACTGCCGGTATGCTGCCGATACGGCTTGGGGCGACGCGGAAGAACAGGGACATGTCGATGACATCGGGGCGTTCGGCCGCGCGGATCCTCTCGCGCGACGATGTCGTCCAGGGGGCGATCCGCGCCATCGGCCGCGACGGCGCGCAGGTGACGATGGGGGCGATCGCGGCCGAGGTGGGCGTCGCGAAACCACGGCTGTACCGCATGTTCACCGACAAGTCCGACTTGGACCGGGCCGTCGCGGACTGGCTGGTCGACCAGATCTACCGGGCGGTGGCGCCGGATCTGTCGCTGATGATGCAGACCCGCCGGACGACCGTGCACCAGTTCCTGACCGCGGCCACGGAGGTCGTGCTCACGTACCCGAACGTGTTCCGCTACGTCGCGATCACCCAGAGCGTCCCGACCGGCGACGGCACGGCCCGCCCGCTCGATGTGGGCAGGCGCCTGTCCGGCGATCTCGCCGAACGCACCAGCACGCTGTTCGCCGCGGTCGGTCTCGACACCGATGGGGTCGAGCACCTCGCGCGCGGCATCGTCGGCTTCCTCGTCGCGGTCACCGATCTCTGGCTCGACGTGCCCGGCACGCCGGATCCCGCCGCCACCAGGGAATTCATCGAGCGCAGCACCGATTCGGTCTGCCAGCTCCTGGATGGCTTCCTGCGCGGCAAGGGTGTCACCGTCGACCCGGACCAACCCGTGGTCGAAACCCTCGCCGCAATCTCCCAGGGTCTCCCCCAGACTTGACGCGGCGCTCAGCCGCGCTGGTGACGGCTCTCGTAGGCGGCGCGCTCGGCGTCGGCGCGGCGGCGTTCGGCCTCGTCGGCCAGTTCGGGGTCGAAGCCGTGGCTGACCAGGCGGTGCCGCCGGTAGACGTAGACCAGGGCGACGGTGAAGTAGACCAGCGGCAGGTAGAGCAGCGCCATCATCGACAGGCCCATCCAGAGCGGGCCGGGGACCAGCAGGAACAGGCACAGGATCGGCAGCACCGGGAGCAGGAAGCGCATCAGGTAGCGGCGGGTGGCGCCGGGACCGGTCAGATCGGCGAGGACCCAGTCCGCCATCTCCGGCGGCAGGGTGCCGCCGGTGACGTAGCGCACGCGCTGCCAGAGATTGGGGGTCGAGGCGGTCATTGGTGCTCCCTCACGTCCGATGCGCGCCGCGCGGCCGCGTTGACCCGGCCGAGGACATCGCGCAATTCTTCCAGGTCCGCCAGGCTCACGCCGAGCCGCTCGACGACCGCGGGCGGAATCTCCTCGGCCTGCCTGCGCAGGTCGCGACCCGCCGCGGTGAGATCGATGTGCAGGGTCCGTTCGTCGTGCGGATCGCGACGGCGGGTGATCAAGCCGGCGGATTCGAGCCGCTTGAGCAGTGGCGACAGCGTCGCCGAGTCGAGCTGGATCGCCTCGGCGACCGCCTTGACCGACATCGGCGCCTCACCCCACAGGGCCAGCATCACCAGGTACTGCGGATGGGTCAGGCCGAGCGGTTCGAGCAGCGGTCGGTAGACCGCCAGCACCGATCGGTTGGCCACCGCCAGGGCGAAACACACCTGCCGGTCGAGCCGCAACGGGTCATCGAGCTCCTGCATGATCCACCGCCTTCCTTCGTCCACACACTATTATGCCACTAATAGTTAGTGCAATAACTATTAGTGGCATCACAGACCGGCGGCCGGGGATCACTCCTCGTCGACGAGCGGCTCCCCGGCGGCGGCGCGACGAACCTTCTCGCGGCCGTTGTCCTCCTCGGTGCGCCCCTGCCGCCAGTACCCGGTGAAGGTGATGGCGCGCTTGTCGATGCCGCGGTCGCGCACGAGATTGCGGCGGGTGAGCTTCACCAGTTCGGCCTCGCCGGAGATCCACACGTACGGTGCGCCCGGCGGGAATTCGGCGGCGCACACCGCGTCCACCACGGCCGCGCCGTGCGGGCGATCGCCGCGATGCACCCACCGGACGCGCACGTCACCGCGAGTGTCGAACCGCTGCTCGTCGGCGGGACCGGCGACCTCGATGAACGCCAGGACCGTCGCGCCCGCGTCGAGGCGTTCGACGATCGCGCCGATGGCCGGAATCGCGGTCTCGTCGCCGATCAGCAACTGCCAGGCCGGATTCGGCGGCGGGGTGTAGAGCGCGTGCGGCGGGCAGAGCAGGCCGATCTCGTCGCCGGGCGCCGCGGTCGTCGCCCACTCCGACGCGGGTCCGGCGTGCTCGGCGTGCAGCGCGAAATCGATGTCCAGCTCACCGATCTCGGGCCGCTGCGCCCGGATGGTGTAGGTGCGCATCGGCGGGCGGATCTCGTCGGCCATGGCGAGATACCGCTGGTACCAGCTCATCACGCTGCCCGCGTCGTCGAGCGGCGGCGGGACGACGGGACGCCGCTGACCGGGCAGCGGGAAGAACAGCTTCGTGTACTGATCCGGTCCCGTGTCCCCGAGGGCGGCCGGGTCCGGACAGGTCAGGGTGACACGCACCATGCGCGGGGTCAGCCGCACCGCGCGGCGGACCCGCAGCGGCGCGTAGACCATGGTCGTACGGGACACAGTCTCGGTAGCCATTAGGCAAGGCTAACCTACTAACCTTCCGTCAGCACTCCCCTAGTCGACCGCCAGGCCCGAGATGAGCTGCTCGATGACGCCCCGGACAGCCGTCGTCGCCTCGGGATCGTCGGAGTTCGCCAGGTACTGCGCCGCCTCGTCCAGCGCGCCCACCACCACCAGCGCCAGCGGCCGCACCGGCTGCTTCCTGATCCGCCCGGCGGCCATCGCCCCGGCCAGCGCGTTCTCCACCAGGCCGATGGTGTGCCGCAACTCGATCTCGCGCCACCGGCTCCACCCGAGCACCGCCGGTGCGTCGAGCAGCGCGATCCGCCGCACCTCGGTGGCGGTGGAGGCCTGCAACCAGGCCAGGCAGCCGACGATCAGGCTCGCGATCGGATCCGCGGCCCGCGCCGCGGCGACCGCGGTGGCGATCACCTCCACCAGGCTGCGTTCGAGGTCCTCGAAGACCGCCTCGAACAAATCCTTCTTCTCGGCGAACTGGTGATAGAGCGCGCCGCGGCTGACCCCCGCCGCCTCGGCGACCGCGATGGTACTCACCGCACCGTATCCGAACTGCCCGAACAGTTCTCGTCCGGCGCGGACGACCGCGGCGCGGGTGGCGGCCGAGCGCTCGGCTTGGGTTCGGCGATCAGGGTTCATGGCGACGTCGAAGTCTAGGGCAGCACCGCCGCCATGGCGGATCGAGGCCCTTCGCCCCCTTGACCGGGCACCCCCGCTCCGGGAACATACAGTCATCCTGTTTGTATCTCGGAAGGGGCCGGCCACATGTCCGATGCCACCAAGGATCTGTTCGAGCGCTACCACGCCTGCTGGGCCGACCGCGACCCCGATCGCATCGTCGCTCTGCACACCACCGATTC
The DNA here is from genome assembly GCF_040681225.1 of Nocardia sp. NPDC051833. Classification (NCBI taxonomy): domain Bacteria; kingdom Bacillati; phylum Actinomycetota; class Actinomycetes; order Mycobacteriales; family Nocardiaceae; genus Nocardia; species Nocardia sp. NPDC051833. The sequence goes on along the minus strand of NZ_JBFAYK010000003.1, from coordinate 80,479 downwards.
GATCTTCCACCTGCATTCCGGCGGCGCGCCAGCGCACGGACGCGACGAGATCCGCGTCGCCGCGGCGGAAACCTTCGCCCTGGTCCCCGACCTGACCTTCACCCAGGTCGATCTGCGCGTCGGCGACGACTTCTGGGTGGTGCGCTGGAAGCTGTCCGGCACCTCCGTCACCGGCGGCGTCGTCGATGTGGATATCGCGGACATGGTGCTCGTCGAGGACGGCGCGGTGAAGGAGAAGCACACCTACGTGGACGGCGTCGCCATGCAGGCCGCCTTGTCCGCGCCCGCCGAGATCGCCTGAGTCAGTGGGTCTTCGCCGGTGGCACCGCCCACCGGCGAACTCCTCAGTGCGGCCGGTCGGCGTGCTCGATCGCCGACAGCACCGCGGCGGTGACCGTCTCGGGCGCCTCCACCATGACCAGGTGCCCGGCGTCGTCGACGACGATCTCGCGCACCGGCCGCAGCGTCCGGTTCAGCTGCGCGCCCGCGCGCGCCGACAGCACGCGATTGCGCGCGCCCCAGACGGTGGTGATCGGCGGGAAATCCTCGGGCGGCACGAACTCGTCGAGCGTGGCCAGGCGCGGGATCTCGCGGGCGATCGCGGCGGTCACCATCAGCCTGCGCGGCTCGGTCCAGCTCGACCGCAGATGCCGGGCGGTCGCGTCGGTGTGGGCGCCACCCGCGCCGAGTTGCTCGGCGACGATGAGCCCGGCGAGCGGACCGGGGATGCGGACCATCGACAGCAGCGAGTCCAGGCGCACGTGCTTGCCGAGCAGCGCGGCCCAGCCGGTCCGGGTCGGCTTCACGGTGGCAGGGGTCAGCGGGCTGCTCAGCACCAGCGACCGCACCAGGTCCGGACGCGCCTGCGTGAACAGCAGCGACAGCGCGCTGCCGAAGCAGTGCCCGACCAGCGTCACCTCGCGCAGATCCAGTTCGGCGAAGACCGCCTCGACCATGGCGAGGTAGTTCTCCAGGGTGTACCCCGCGTCGGGGGCCTCCGATTCGCCGTAGCCGATCAGGTCGACGGCGACGACCCGGTGCGCGGACCGCAGCGCGTCGTACTGCGCCCGCCAGATGGTGCGATCGCCGCCGAGATTGTGCAGGAAGACGACCGGCGGCCCCGATCCCGCCTCGTCGTAGGCGATCGACGTTCCACCGATATCGAGACGTGGCATCCGCGATGCCTCCTTTTCCCCACACCACCTCGTCGTGGTGTGGTCACGGTAACTCGAGCCCGCCGCCCGATCCCGGCGAACCCTCAGACCGGCAGCAGGCCGTCGGACATCAACTGATCACGAATGGCCTCGGTGAGCTGTTCGGTCAGCGGATCCAGCGGTGTCACCGGCACCGGGAGCCCGTCCTCGACGCGCGTCTGCACGAGGGCGTGCGCCAGGACCAGGAACTCCGCGGACCGGATGGTGCCCCAGGTCCTGGCCACGATCGCGCGGGTCGGCGCGGTCGGGTGGACCGCCCGGCGCCGCCACCGGTGCAGGTCGGTGTGGACCGCGGCGTTGAGGCGACGGTCGGCCGCCGCGTATTCGGCGCGGCGGCGCTCCGCGAGCATGTCCTGCGACACCCGTGGATACAGGTGTTCACACAGCACGGCATGGCGGGCGTCCTCGCGCGCGGTGCCGCGCAGGGCCGCGACGGTCCTGGCGGCGGGGAGCCCGCTGCCGTGGATCGCGCGCCAGTCGGCGCGCAGGTCGTCGAGGATGGCCGCTTCGGCGACGGCGACCCGGCCGGTGAGCTCGGCCGCCTCGGCGTCGACGCGGGCGGCGCGATCGGCGGCCGAGGTCGTGAATTCGGCGTCGTCGAGCCAATTCTCGTGAATTCTCGCGACTTCCGACCGGATATAGGAGTCGATATTCCGGCGCGTGGTGCTCGGCAGGCATTCCCGCGCTGTTCTTTTCCGATGGTCGTCCGGTGCGTTCATTCCGATACCCCAGTGGTGCGTCGTTCGGTATGGGAATCGCGTTCCCATCCCTCCACCATCGGCGCCCCTGACCGAATCCGCCCGCGGATCGGCCCAACGCTGTGGGCATTCACAGCGGATCACGCCCGGATCACGACTTCGGCAGACCCAGCTGAGCGCAGGCCCGCAGAGCCACCTCGAGGTCGAGTCTGCGCTCGGTGAGCGGATGACCGAGCAGCTCTTCGGCTTTGCGCACCCGGTAGTGCACGGTGTTCTTGTGCACGTGCAGCCGGGCGGCGGCATCGGTGTAGCTGCCGCGCGCGTCGAGGAACGCCCTTACGGTCTCGCGCAACCGCGCGGCCGTCTCGTCCTCCCCCATCAGCCCGCCCAGCACCCGGCTCGCCCACTCCTGCACCTCGGGCACCCGGTCGGTGAACAGCGCCGACAGCGCCACGTCGGCGTATCCGGTGAGCCCGTGCGTCCGGGTGGCCAGGGCGACGGTGCGGGCCCGCTGAGCGTCGCGGCAGGTCTGCCGGAAGCCGTCCAGGCCGGTGGCCGGATCCCCCAGTGCCACCGACAGTTTCGGCTGCCCGCGCAAACCGCGAACGAGCCCTTCGGTGTCGAGCACCGGCTTCCCGGCCGAGGAGATCCACACCCAGCGGCTGTAGTCGTCGACCTCGACGGTCATCGGGGTCTTGCCGGTCGCGGCGGCCATCAGCGCGATGCCCGCCCGCAGGATCGCGCCGGGATCGCGGGTGCCCGGTGGCGTCCACAGCACCGCGAACTGCTGCCAGCCGCGCAGTGAGACCCCCAGCATCTGCTCGGCCGAGGCCAGGTCCAGATCGTCGGCGTCGAGCACCGCGCGGACCTGGGCGGCGCGGGCGGCGTCGGTGCGCGCGTCCCAGCGCCGACGTTCGCTCTCGTAGATGTCGATCAGGCCCTCGATCACCTGGTCGATATAGCTGTTGACCATGTCGGCGATGCGGGCGGCCGCGGCCAGGGCGACGTCGGTGGGCGGGTTCAGTTCGGCCAGCAGCGTCATCGTCCACTGCACGAACATGTGCTCGCCGAGCCGGTAGGCCCGCAGCAGCGCCTCCAGCGACAGATCGTGCTGGGCGAAGCGGCGGGCGTATTCGGCGGCGGCGGGCGGCACGGTGATGTCGTCGATGCCGATGGCCAGGGTGAGCATGTCCAGCATGGCGGCGAGGTTGGACTCGGTGCTGGCCACCATCAGCCTGCGCACCTCGTCGTCGTGCCGGAATTCGGGGATGACCTCGGTGAACATCGAGGTCATCGTCGGGGCCAGCCGGTCCAGGTCCGCCTTGATCCGGCCCGCCACCGTCCGCACGAGGGGGTCGTTGTCAGGGGCCATGGGCGCAGACAGTACCCCCGGTGCCGGGGCCGACGGCGCGGTTTGTGCCCGGGGCACAACACCGCGTCGCATTGCTGGGCTGCGGGCCCGTAGGCGGCGCCGGATCCGCGCCCTACCTTGAGACATGTAATCCAGATCACATCAGTCTCCGGTGAGGAATCATGCGACACATCGCCGAATTGCCCGAGGTCAGAGCCACCGCCGACCCGCACGGACCCGCGCTGGCCGACGACTCGACCACGCTGTCCAACGCGCAGTTCCACGCGCGGGTCGAGGCCGCCGCGTCGATCCTGCACCGGGCGGGTGTCCGGGCCGACGATGTCGTCGCCGTCGTGCTGCCCAACCGGGTGGAGCTCGTGGTGGTCCTGTTCGCCGCCTGGCGGCTCGGCGCCGCGGTCACGCCCGTGAACCCCGGCCTGACCGACGACGACATCCGGTACCAGATCGAGGATTCGGGCGCCGGGGTGGTGATCGGCGAACCCGGGCGCGCGGGGGTCACCCTCGCGGTCGACGACCTCGCGCGGTCCGCGGGCCCGGTCGCCGCCGCGGCGCCCGTCGACAACCTGGCGCTGATCATCTACACCAGCGGCACCACGGGCAGGCCCAAGGGCGTGCTGCTCGGGCACGAGAACCTGGCCGCCATGTGCACGATGATCATCGGCGCGCTCGGCCTGGACGCGAGCGACCACAGCCTGCTGATCCTGCCGCTGTTCCACGTCAACGGCATCGTGGTCAGCGTGCTGTCGCCGCTGCTGGCGGGCGGCCGCACCACCATCGCCGGCAAGTTCTCCGCGTCGGGATTCTTCGACGCCGTGGCGCGGATCCGGCCCACCTATTTCTCGGCGGTGCCCGCGATCTACGCGATGCTGGTGGCCCAGCCCGAGGGCGAGCACCCCGACGCGTCCTCGCTGCGACTGGCGATCTGCGGCGCGGCGCCCACCCCCGCCGAGCTCATCGACCGCTTCCAGCAGCGCTACGGCGTGCCGATCGTGGAGGGCTACGGCCTGTCCGAGGGCACCTGCGCTTCGACCCTGAATCCGGTGGCGGGACAGCGCAAACCGGGCACGGTCGGGCTGCCGCTGCCCGGCCAGGCGGTGGCGATCATGGACCCCGACGGCGCGCTGGTGGCGCCCGGTGAACCCGGGGAGGTCGTCGTCCGCGGACCGAATGTCATGCGCGGCTATCTCGGCAAACCCGCCGAGACCGCCGCCACCGTGGTGGACGGCTGGCTGCACACCGGCGACGTCGGCTACTTCGACACCGACGGCTACCTGGTGCTGGTCGACCGGATCAAGGACATGATCATCCGCGGCGGGGAGAACCTGTACCCCAAGGAGATCGAGAACGCGCTCTACCGGCACCCGGCGGTCCACGAGGCCGCGGTGGTCGGGGTACCCGACGCCGTGCTCGGCGAGGTACCGGTGGCCCATGTGGTGGCCGCGCCGCGGGCCAGGATCACCGCCGCGGAGCTGACCGAGCACTGCCGGGCGGAACTGGCCGCGTTCAAGGTGCCCGTCGCGATCCTGCTCACGGCCGAGATGCCGCGCAATCCGGTCGGCAAGATCGACAAGAAACAATTGCGGGCACTCGCCACGCACGTCTGAACACTACTGCGCCACACATCAATTCGAACGAAAGTCGGACTTTCGGTCGCGGTCCGCCGCGTCCGCGAGCGGGAAGAAAGGAATCGGGCCATGGGCTTCAAGACGGGAGATTTCCCGCCGGTGGATACGGAGACATTTCTGGATCTGCCACTGCGCGACCGTGTTCGGACGCTGGCCTTGCACTGGGCGGAATACGGCTTCGGCACGCCGAAGATGATCCACACCATCTACATCCTGAAATTGCTGGTGGTCTATGTCCTCGGCGGCGTCGTGCTGGCGACCGCGACCTCGGGCACCGGGCCGTTCTGGGATGTCGCGCAGTGGTGGAACCAGCCGATCGTCTACCAGAAGCTGGTGCTGTGGACGGTCCTGCTCGAGGCCATCGGCGTCGCGGGCTCGTGGGGGCCGCTGGCAGGCAAGTTCAAGCCGATGACCGGCGGCGCGCTGTATTTCGCCCGGCGCGGCGCCATCCGCCTGCGACCGTGGCATCGGGTGCCGTTCACCGACGGTGACTCGCGCACCCTGCTGGACGTGGCCCTCTACCTCGGCTTCCTCGCGTCCCTGCTGGTCGCGCTGCTGGCACCGGGCAAGACCACCGCCTCGCTGCTGGCGGCGTTGCCGGACAACACGTCCGGGCTGGTCGCTCCCGCCCTGCTGGTCGCGCCGATCGTGCTGTACGTGCTGTGCGGCCTGCGTGACAAGACGATCTTCCTGGCGGCCCGGGGCGAGCAGTACCTGCCCGCGCTGCTGTTCTTCGCGGTGCTGCCGTTCACCGACATGATCATCGCGGCCAAGCTGCTGATCGTGATCGTGTGGGTCGGCGCCGGGGTGTCCAAGTTCGGCAAGCACTTCACCAATGTGGTGCCGCCGATGGTGTCCAACAGCCCGGCGATGCCGTTCCGGTCGATCAAGCGCGCGCACTACCGCGACTTCCCGCACGACATCCGCCCGTCGGGGCTGGCCTCGTTCATGGCCCACGTCGGCGGCACCACCGTCGAGGTGGTCACCCCGATCGTGCTGCTGTTCACCAACAATCACTGGCTCAACCTGGCCGGTGTCGCCATGATGGTGGTCTTCCACCTGTTCATCACCTCCACCTTCCCGCTGGCGGTGCCGCTGGAGTGGAACATCCTGTTCGCCTATCTCACCGTGTTCCTGTTCCTCGGGTTCCCGAACGCCGAGGGCTACGGCGTGTTCGACATGTCCTCCCCGTGGCTGACGGTGGCGATCGCGGCGGGTCTCGCGTTCTTCCCGGTGCTGGGCAATCTGCGCCCGGATCTGGTCTCGTTCCTGCCGTCCATGCGCCAGTACGCGGGCAACTGGGCCTCGGCGCTGTGGGCCTTCGCCCCAGGCGCGGAGGCGAAGCTGAACACCATCGCGCACCGGCCCGCCGACAACCAGATCGACCAGCTGCTGGCCATGGGCTACCCGCCGGCGGTCGCCGAGATCACCATGCAGCAGACCATCGCCTGGCGGTCGATGCACAGTCAGGGCCGCGGCCTGTTCTCCCTGCTGTACAAGCACATTCCGGCGCTGGACAGCTGGACGGTGCGCGAGGCCGAGTTCGCCTGCAACTCGCTGATCGGGTTCAACTTCGGCGACGGTCACCTGCACGGTCTCGACCTGATCGCCGCGGTGCAGGCCCGGGTCGGGTTCGCGCCGGGAGAATGGATCGTAGTGTGGGTGGAGTCGCAGCCGATCCACCGCGGCACCCAGCGGTACCTGGTGGTCGACGCCGCGCTCGGCGTCCTCGAACGCGGCACCTGGGAGGTCGCCGACGCGGTGGCGGCGCTGCCGTGGCTGCCCGACGGGCCCATCCCGCACCGGGTGACCTGGCGACGCGACGACGTCACCACGATCGCCCCGCAGCACGACACCGTGGCCCAGTCGGCCGAGTAGGAGAGGACGAGTCGATGACAACGGCGACAGTGGTCGGAAGCGGCCCCAACGGCCTGGCCGCGGCCGTCACCCTGGCCATGGCCGGCGTGACGGTGACGGTACTCGAGGCCGCCGACACGATCGGCGGTGGCACCCGCTCGAGCGAGGCGATCGTGCCCGGCCTGCTGCACGACCACTGCTCGGCCATCCATCCGATGGCCGTGGGGTCGCCGTTCCTGCGACGCGTCGACCTCGAGCGATACGGATTGCGCTGGGCGTGGGCCGACCTCGACTGCGTGCATCCGCTCGACGACGGCAGCGCGGGCGTGCTGCACCGGTCGGTCACCGCGACCGCCGCGGGCCTCGGCGCGGACGAACGGCTGTGGCGCACCCTGTTCGAGCGGACGGTCGCGGGCTACGACGAGACCGGCACCGACATCATGCGGCCGCTGCTGCGACTACCCCGGCATCCACTCCGCTTGGCGCGCTTCGGCATTCCCGCCACGGCGCCCGCCACGCTGCTGGCGAGGGCCTTCCGCACCGAGCCGGGACGGGCGCTGTTCGGCGGGGTCGCCGCGCACGCGTTCCATCCGCTCGAGCGGCCGCTGAGCGCCAGTATCGGGCTGGGCATCCTGACCGCGGGTCACCGCTACGGCTGGGCGGTGGCCGTCGGCGGCTCACAGCGGATCGCCGACAGCATGGCGGCGGCGCTGGCCGACCACGGCGGCAAGATCGAGACCGGCGTGCGGGTGCGCTCGCTCGCCGATCTGCCGATCGCCGACATCACCGTCTGGGACGTCGCGCCGACGGCGGTGGCCGAGATCGTCGGCGACCGCCTCCCGCCCCGGATCGCCCGCGCCTATCGGCGCTTCCGCTACGGGCCCGGCGCGTTCAAGGTCGACTTCGCGGTCGAGGGCGGCGTCCCGTGGACCGCCGAGGCGGCCCGGCGCGCGGGCACGGTGCATCTGGGCGGCTCGTTCGCCGAGATCGCCGCGGGCGAACGCGACATCCACGCGGGTCGGCTGCCCCGGCGCCCGTTCGTCCTGGTGGGTCAGCAGTATCTCGCCGATCCGCAGCGGTCGGTGGGCTCGGTGCACCCCGTGTGGACCTACGCCCACGTCCCGCGCGGCTACACCGGCGACGCCACCGCGGCGATCATCGCCCAGATCGAACGCTTCGCGCCCGGGTTCCGGGACCGCGTGGTCGGCTCGACCACCCGCACCACGACGGAGTTCGCCGACTACAACGCCAACTATGTCGGCGGCAACATCATGACCGGCGCCAAGGACATCCCCCAGCTGCTCTTCGGCCCACGAAAGACCCTGCAGCCGTATGACATCGGCATTCCCGGCCACTACCTGTGCTCGGCGGCGACCCCGCCCGGTCCGGGCGCGCACGGCATGTGTGGCGTCAACGCGGCCGAGCGCGCCCTGCGCCGGTTGGGTTGATCGGATACCGATCCGACCGGTACCGGGCACTCCGCCGACCGGCGGTCGACCGGCCGTCCGGGCGAACTTATCGGACGATCGACCTGGAGTTCGCCAACCTCGGCCTCGACACTTTCCGCAGGTGGTAGGTTCGATTGCCAGCCCATAGCTGGTAGCGATCCCCACTCGGCCAGGAGGTGGTCAGCCGACATGTCCCGCGCATTCGCCGCGCGCTGGGCCGCGCAGCTGACCGCCACTGTCGACGACGCCGCACCGCCGGAGTGCCTCGTGACCGAGCTCGAGACCTGGACCGAGCGGCTGCTGACCACCCTCGCCACCGGACATCCCGACCCCGTCGTCGCCCAGCGGGCCGGCGCCGCCGTACACGACCTCGGCTGTGCCGACCCGGTGGCCATCGCCCGGTCGATGCCGGTCCTGCAGGCCATGAGCGAGGCCGCGGGCGCGGGTCCGGCCGCGTTCGGCATCGTCGCGGGCGGATTCGGGCAGGGCTTCGCCCACACACTGGCCGAGGCGGCCGCCCCGGCCACCGAGGGCCTGGAGACGGCGTTCCGGCACGCGTCCATCGCCATCTCCATCGGCGACGCGCACGGCAACATCATCAACGCCAATCCCGCCTTCGAACGGCTGACCGGCAAGACGCTGGCCGAACTCCAGGGCACCTCGGGCTTCGACCTGGCCGAGGAGGAGGTACACCACGCCAGGGAACGCGTCCACGGCGAACTCGAGCGTTCCGAGACCGGCACCATCCGGATCGAAGGCGAGTACGAGCGCCCCGACGGCACCGAGGGCTGGGCCAGCTGGACGGTGACCCGGTGCGTGTCCGCCTCCGGCGGCCTCTATCTGCTCGGCTTCGGCGAGGACACCACCGAGCGGCGCACCACCACCGAGCGCCTGCACTGGCAGGCCCACCACGACCCGCTCACCGCGCTGGCCAACCGCAGGCACCTGCTCGCCCACCTCGACACGCTGATCACCGCGGCGGCGCCGGACGACGTCGCCGCGGTGTGCGCGCTGGACATGGACGGCTTCAAGGAGATCAACGACGCCTTCGGCCACACCGTCGGCGACAGCCTGCTCATCGAGGTCGCCGCCCGCCTGCAGGCCTGCCTCGATCCCGAGACCGATCTGCTCGCGCGCATCGGTGGCGACGAGTTCATCGCGGTGCTGCCGCCGCCGGCCGACGCGGCGCGCATCCAGCGCACCGTCGACCTGCTCCATGCCGCCGTCGACGAACCCTTCGTCGTCGCCGATCACGAGATCGAGATCACCATCAGCCTGGGCGCGATCGTCTCCCGGATCGCCGGCGCCGAGCCCCGCGACCTGATGACCGCCGCCGACAACTGCCTCTACACCGCCAAGGCACTCGGCAAGAACCGCTGGATCCTGCGGCACTGGGACCCGGTCCCCACCGGCTCCTGATCCCTGTCTCCCCAGAGGTGGTGCGGCGCAACGGGTCTGCGGGATCCATCGGCCACACCACCGCCACGAACCCTAGCAATAATGTTGCACAGCAACATAATTCACGTTCGCGGACAGCGCCTTCCGGCTAGGGGTTCATCCGGTAGGTGCCCGCCAGTGCGCGGGCCTCGGTGAGCACTCGGTCGAAGCGCGTCCCGTCGTGGACGGGCCTGCGGACGAGGTCGAGGGCGCGGCGCTGCTGGGCGGGGGTCGCGGTCGGCTTGTTGTGCAGGGTCACCGCGTTCGCGGAGAAGGCGCGCACGAAGCCGTCGAAGATCTGATCGAGCACGGCGGGGTCGGTGCCGTCGATGCGCGCCTGTTCCAGGATCAGCTGCGCGTAGGGCACCGCGGTGAACAGCTCGCCGAGCGCGAAGAGGAAGTCGACGTCCTGCTGCTGGGCGGCGGTCGGCGCCGCGGCGGCCAGCAGGCCCTGGAGCGCGAGCACCTGCTCGAGGAACACCGCCACGTTGGGCACGGCACGGAAACTCTCGAAGACCGGGCGCCAGTCGGCGAACCGGATCCGGCCAAGGCCGCTGCTCGGACCCTGGCGGAACAGGAACTCGTCGTCGGCGGTGTCGCGCCGGGTCGGCACCGGAGCGTAACTGGCACTGGCGAATTCGGCGCGCAGCGGCTTGACCACCGCGCCGAGTCGCGGCGCCAGCTTGCGGCTCGACCAGCTCAGCGCGCCGGTGACCGCCCGCGCGGCACCGGTGGGGGCCACCGCGGCGCCGGGAATCGATTGCAGCGCGGCCAGTCCCGCGTCGGCCGGATGGAACATGTAGTTGGCCATGAACTTCAGCGACAGCGCCATGTTCACGTGCACGGTGCCCTCGAGTCGCGGCAGGCCGAACATCGCCGTCATGGCGACCGGGAAGTACATGTCGTTCTCGAAGCCGCGCGCGGCGATGACGTCGGCCAGATCCTCGATGACGCGCTGTCCCTGCCGGGTGACCGACATCTTCTCGATGGCGTTGAACAGCAGGTAGCGGCGATCCTGCGGCGAGGCCGAACGCATGTAGTCGATCGCGCGCTCGCTGTAGAGCTTCATCGCCACGATGCGCGCGTAGGAGTCGGCGATCAGCGAACGCACCTGCGGGAACTCGGTCACCTTGTGCCCGAACAGGATCCGGTTCTCCGCGTGGTCGATCGCCTCGTAGAAGGAGTGCTCACACGCGCCGATGGCGCCGAAGCCGAGGTTGAACTTGCCCACGTTCACCGTGTTCATCGCCGCGTGGAACGCGTCCTCGCCGCGATGCAGGATGTCGGCCTCGGCGACCGGGTAGTTGTCCAGCTCGAAGGCCGCGACGTAGATCTGGCTGTTGACCACATTGCGCTGGAGCTTGTAGGCCGGGTGCTGGCTGTCGGCGACGAAGAACAGATACCCCTCGTAATCCGCTTCGGTCGGCTTGCTGGTCAGCGCCTTCGCGCTGTCGATGATGGGCTTGTCGGAGCGGCGCCCGAACACCGACACCATCGAGGCCAGGTTGCCGTTGCCGATGTAGTGCTTGCCGCCGGTGGCCGAGTACCCGCCGTCGGGCTGCGGGTCGACGATCATGTCGGTGGAGTACACGTCGGCGCCGTGCTCCTTCTCCGAGAGCCCGAAGGCGAAGATCTCGCCGGAATCGAGCTGCGCGGCCGCCTTCTTCTTGGCCGCGGCGTTGCCGCTCTGCCAGATCGGGCCCAACCCGAGGATGGTGACCTGCCAGACATACCAGTAGGTCATGCCGTAGAAGCCGAAGATCTGGCTGAGCACGGCATTGCGGCCGGTGTCCCAGCGCTTGTCCGGATCGCCGTCGGCCTCGGCCGCCGGGGTGAGGAACGTCGCGAACAGGCGCTCGCGCTTCACGAAGTCCAGGAAGTCGGCGGGCCAGACCTGTTCCTTGTCGTCCTGGAGCAGCCGGGCCTTGCCGCGGGCCTCGAACCAGTCGACGACCGCGTGCAGCAGCCTGCGGGTCTCCGGGTCGAACTGGGCGAAATCGCAGTTCTTCGGGTTGAACAGGACCTGGGGCATCGTCGGCTCCTCGTGCGGGCGTCCAGCGTGGTCGGGCGCTTCATTCATCAATGTAGCATTTTTCTACATCTGTGTAGGAACCTGTCGGCGGTTGCTATCGTGGACCGATGGGAAGTGAGTCGGCCGTTCAGCGGCGAGAACGGGCGGCACATCTCGGGCCCGAGCGCAGACGCCCCCAGGTCCTCGACGCCGCGCTGGCGATCGCGGCCGAGGAGGGCATCGCCGCGGTGACCATGGGCGCGATCGCCGAACACATGGGCGTGACCAGGCCGGTCGTCTACGCCTGCTTCCCCGACCGGGTCCAGCTGATCGACGCGCTGATCGAGCGCGAGGAGGCGTTCCTGGTCTCCGGTGTGCTCGATGTCCTGCCGCCACGCACGACCGACGCCGACGAGACCGTCTTCGTCGAGGGCTACCGCGCGCTGCTGCACAAGGTGGCGAGCAGGCCCGCCGCGTGGCGGCTGCTCTACGGCAATCCCGATCCCGCGGTCGCCGCGTCCTTCGGCCGGGGCCGGACCCTGGCGATCGCGCGCTGCACCGAACTCCTGCGCCCGACGCTGCACGCCTGGGGCACCGCCGACGCCGAGCACAAGCTCCCCGCCCTGGTGGAACTGTGGGTCTCGGCAGGCGAGGGCGCGGTGCGGACCCTGTTCACCGACGGATCCGGGTGGGAGCCCGACGAGCTGGGCGCCTTCGTCGGCGCGGCCGTCTATCGCGCCATGCGCGCGGCCTGAGCGTCCGCCCGGTCCCGCTCGGCGACCTCGGCCGCCAGCCAGGTGCCCATCATGCGCGCCGTCATCGCGATGGCGTCGGCGCGCTCCGGCGCGGAGACCTCCACCGCGGCGGCCCGCACCACGGCGGCGAAACCGGTATTGATGAAGACGAAGGTCACCGTGTCGAGGTAGCCGTCGTCGGCGGGCCCGAGTCCCTGGATCAGCACCACCTTGACGAGCAATCGCAGCCGCTGTTCGAACTGCGGCAGCCCGGTGCTGTAGAACTGCACGCCGCCGATCAAGGCCCGCAGCAACGCGGAATTCGCGACCAGGATGTCGCTGAAGATGCCGAGGATCTCGCTGACGATCCGCGTGCAGTACTCGGCCGTGGCGTCGCCACCCGAGCCGGAGAACTCGAAAGCCCGGGCGGTGAAGCCCTGTTCGAGATCGGCCAGCAGGCGATCGAGCAGTTCGTCGACGATGACCGAGCGGTCCGCGAAGTACCGGTACAGGGTGCCGATGCTGACCCCGGCCTCGGCCGCGATGCGATTGGTCGAGGTCTGCGCGACACCGAGCGAGCCGAACAGTTCCGCGGCGGTGTCGAGAATGAGATCCCGGGTCTCCTTCGCGCGATCCTGCGAGGGCTGGCGGCGAAGCTGACCGGGCTGCTTCCGTCGGTGGGTTCCTTTGGGCGGCATTCCTCGACCTCCACCTTTCACGCCCGGGAGCTGAAGCGCTCCCCAGAATAGGAGAACCCTCCATCGCGCGGTGGCCGCGCGCGCTGTTCCACGTGACAGATCGGCCGGCCCGCCATGGTGAATTCGTCCAACGACCTGTGACGTTTCCTTTCCGCGGACATCCGGGCCCTAGTGTCTGGACGGTGTTGGAACAGACCACCGACGGCACCGCGGCCGGGTTCGACTTCGACGTGCTGATCGTCGGTTCCGGCTTCGGCGGCAGCGTCACCGCGCTGCGGCTGGTCGAGAAGGGCTACCGGGTCGGCATCGTCGAGGCGGGCCGCCGTTTCGCCGATGCCGATTTCGGCGCGACGAACTGGGACATGCGCCGCTACCTGTGGGCCCCGCGGCTGGGCTGTTTCGGCATCCAGCGCGTGCATCGGTTGCGCGACTGTTTCATTCTGGCGGGCGCCGGGGTCGGCGGTGGTTCACTCAACTACGCCAACACCCTCTACAAGCCGGGAGCGGCGTTCTTCGGTGACCGGCAGTGGGCCGCCATCACCGACTGGGACGACGAGCTCAGCCCGCACTACGACCAGGCCCGCCGGATGCTCGGGGTCGTCACCAATCCGCATCTCACTCCCGCCGACACCGTCATCCGGGAGGTGGCCGAGGAGATGGGCGTGGGCGAGACCTTCGTCCCGACGCCGGTCGGCGTGTACTTCGGCGAGCCGGGCCGCACCGTCGCCGATCCCTACTTCGGCGGCGCCGGACCCGACCGCACCGGCTGCCTCCAGTGCGGCGAGTGTATGACCGGCTGCCGCCACGGCGCGAAGAACACCCTGGTCAAGAACTATCTCGGGCTGGCGGAACAGGCGGGCGCGCAGGTACTTCCGCTGACCACCGTCGACGCGATCCGCCCGCGACCCGACGGCAGCTGGCGCGTGGACACCCGGCGCACCGGCGCCTGGGTACGCAAGCATCGCCGCACGCTGTCGGCGCGGCAGGTGGTGCTGGCGGCGGGCACCTGGGGCACCCAGAACCTGCTGTTCCGGATGCGCGACCAAGCCGTCCTGCCCGGCCTGTCGGACCGGCTCGGCGTGCTGACCCGGACGAACTCCGAGGCCATTCTCGGCGCGGGCCGGACCACCGTCGACCCGGAGCGCGAACTCACCACGGGCGTGGCGATCACCTCCTCGTTCCATCCGACCCCGGACACCCACGTCGAGCCGGTGCGCTACGGCAAGGGGTCCAACGCGATGGGCCTGTTGCAGACCTACCTCGTCGACGGCGGTCATCGCGCACCGCGCTGGGCCCGGGTCCTGCTCACCGCCCTGCGGCATCCGCTGCTGACGCCGCGTCTGCTGCGCACCGGCCGGTGGAGCGAGCGGACCCTGATCCTGCTGGTGATGCAGAGCCTGGACAATTCGATCACCACCTACACCCGGCGCGGCCTGTTCGGCCGCCGCTTCACCTCGAAACAGGGCTACGGCGAACCGAATCCGTCCTGGATCCCGGCGGGCCACGAGGCCACCCGCCGCGTCGCGGGCAAACTCGGCGCCACCCCGGGCAGCACCTGGCCCGACGTGTTCGGCGTTCCGGTCACCGCGCACTTCCTCGGCGGGTGCGTCATCGGGGCCGACGCGGCGACCGGCGTCATCGACCCGTTCCACCGCGTGCACGGCTATCCCACCCTGAGCATCGTCGACGGGTCGGCCATCTCGGCCAATCTCGGGGTCAACCCCTCGCTCACGATCGCCGCCCAGGCCGAGCGCGCGGCCGCGCTGTGGCCCAACAACGGTGCGCCCGACCCGCGCCCACCGGCCGGAGCGCCCTACCAGCGCATCGCGCCGATCGCACCCGAGCGTCCGGTGGTACCCGCCACGGCCGCTGCCGCATTGCGCCTGCCGATCTGGCCGGTGCGCTGAATACCGGCCGCCGTCAACATATTTCGATAGTCCAACAAAGCACTGCTAGGGTGTCCGGGATCGCCGGACAGCGCAGGGCAGCGAGCTCGGGCAGGAACCGAGTTCGCACATGTTCGTCTCGAATGGTGCAGCGGTACAACCACTTCGGACAGTGAACGTCGGCGACGCGGCTCGCCGGAGAGACCGGCGGGGTGCCGGCCACGTGGGCTCTTCGGTCGGTGACGACGAAGGAACCGATGACTCCGACAATCGCGGTGCTCCTGTTCTCTCTTGCCACTCTGGTGCTCCTGGGCGCGGTGACCGTCGCGGTCCTGGCGCTGCGCAACGAACGCCGCGTCCGCCATCGCCTCGACGCGGCCGAACGTGAGCTCTACGCCCACGAGGAGGCGATGACGCGGCTGGCCGAGCTCACCCTGCCGCGCATCACCGACGCGATCCGCCAGCACACCGAACCGATCGTCACCGCGGAAGTTCCCGCCCTGCTCCAGGATTCGCCGTTCGCGCAGAAGGTGGCCAGGATCGCGGTCGGTCATGCCGCCGACCTGCGCCAGGTCCGCCACGACACCACCGCCGCCGTCGAAGCGGCCGCCGAGGAACGGGCCACCGCGCGGGTCGAGGCGGCCGAGGCGGCGACCCGCGCACAGGTCGCCGGCGACGCGCGCGCGGCCACCAACAGCGCGGTCCGTTCGTTCGGGACCACCGTCGTCAGCCTCGGCGCCGATGTCGGCCAGGTGGTCAGCAACGCGCTGCGGGAGAACCGCAACGACGAGGTCTACGCGATCCTGAGCCGGATCGACCACACCGTGCAGCAGATGATCCGGCAGGCGCAGTCCTATGTCATCGTCTCCGGCGGCCTGCCCGGCAGGCGCTGGCCGCAGCAGACCGTCGACGAGGTGATCGGCGGCGCGACCAGCCGGGTGCGGGACTACCTGCGGATCCGGTCGGGCAACTGCGATCAGGTGATCGTGAGCCGGGCCGTCGAACCGCTGGTCCACACCGTGGCCACGCTGCTCGACAACGCGCTGCGCTACTCGCCGCCGTCCTCGTTCGTCGACATCTCCTTCCAGGAGGGGCATCACGGCGTCACGCTGATCATCGACGACGCGGGCGTGCGGATGAGCCAGGAGCAGATGGAGGAGGCGCGTCAGGTGCTCTCCGGGGAGCGCGCCGTCGACATCAACTCGCTCGGTCCGTCGCCCCGCGTCGGGTTCCCCGGTGTCGCCGCGCTGGCCCGACGCTACGGCTTCGCCGCCTATGTCGACGGGCCCAACATCTACGGCGGAACGCGGGCGATGGTCTTCATCCCGGCGGCGCTGCTCGTCGTCGCCGAGCCACGCCCCATCGACCCGGAACCCGTAGTGCGCGAACAGCCCGCGCTCGCCGCCGCGACCGAGACGACCGGTCGGCACCGGCCCGCCGCAGCGTTGCCCGCCGCGCCGGCGCCGGACGATCTCGCCGACAGCCGGACCACCGGCGGGCTCCCCAAACGCAGGCGTCGAGACGTCGCCCCGCTCGACGACCGCGCGAACACCGCCGACACCCCGGGCAGGCCCGAACTCGCCGCCGCCTGGCACAGCGGTTCCCGACACGGCCGCGCCGCGGCCGCGCAATCGACGGAAGGGCAGGACATCCGATGAGCACTCCCCTCGCAGACAGCACCAACCGGCTCGCCTGGTTACTCGACGACCTCGAGCTCGACGGTGTGCGCTTCGCGGTGCTGCTGTCCGACGACGGGCTGCGCATCGCCCACTCCGCCGGTGTCACCCGCGACGAGGCCGAGCGTTTCGCGGCCGCCGCCTCCGGACTGCGGTCCCTGGGCAAGGCGCTCGGCGAGTTCTGCGGCAAGCCAGGAAATCCGGTGCGCCAGAACATGACCGAGTACGAGGAGGGCATGGTGCTGATCACCGCCGGTGGCGCCGGCACCCTGCTCGGGGTCGCGACGAGCAGCGACGTCGACCTAGCCCTGGTCGCGCACCGGATGAACGAGCTAGCGGCCCGGGTCGGCCGCGAACTGGGCACGGCACCGCGGCGTGGCGATCGGTCGCCCGCGTGACGGCCGACCCGACGCCCTTCCTGGTACCACCGAGAGGAGAACCCGCGGTGCCGCTCGACGTTCCGCTCGACCTCGCCCCGGCCCGCTGCCCGGTGTCACCGGACTCGCGCGACGGCCAGGATCGCGTCCCGCTGTACTCGCCGGAATTCGCGGCCGACCCGCAGAGCGCCTATCGCGCCATGCGGCACCGCTACGGCTCGCTGGTGCCGGTGGATCTCGTGCCCGGTGTGCCGGCCACCCTGGTGATCGGCTATCGCACGGCGGTACAGATTCTCAACGATCCCGACCATTTTCCGGCGGATCCGCGGATGTGGCAGCGCGAGATCCCCGTGGACTGCCCGGTGTATCCGATGATGCGCTACCGCCCCAACGCGATTCGCACCAGCGGCGCCGAACACGTCCGGTACCGGCAGGTGACCGTGGCCGGGCTGGCGGGCGTCGACCTGTATCGGCTGCACCGGACCGTGGAACAGATCGCGATGCCGGTGATCGACGGCTTCTGCGCCGACGGCACGGCGGATCTGCTGAGCCAGTACGCGTTCCCGGTCGTCTTCGCGACGATCAACGCCATGCTCGGCGTCCCCGAGGAGATCGGCGGACGGGTCGCCACCGGGATGGCCCAGATGTTCGAGGGCGGCGACACCGCGGTCCGCGGCGCGCAGATGCTCGAGGACGCGCTCTACGACCTGGTGCGGCTCAAACAGGCCACCCCCGGCGACGACATCACCACCCGGCTCGTGCAGCACCCGCAGCAGCTCAACGACGAAGAGCTGATGAACCAGCTGCTGACCATGTACGGCGCCGGGATCGAGCCGATGCTCAACCTGGTCCTCAACACGATCCGGCTGATGCTCACCGATCACCGCTTCGCGGGCAGCCTGCTCGGTGGCAGCCTGTCCACCCGCGACGCGCTCGACGAGGTGCTCTACACCGATCCGCCGATGGCCAACTTCTGCACCACCTACCCGCGCCAGCCCATTCTGGTCGACGACGTGTGGCTGCCCGCCCACCAGCCGGTGGTGATCAGCATGGCCGCGTGCAACAACGATCCCTCGATCGGCAGCGGTGACTTCCTGGACAACCGGGCGCATCTGGCGTGGAGCACGGGCCCGCACGGCTGCCCGGCCAAGTCCCCGGCCTACCTGATCGCGCAGGAGGCGATCGATCAGCTGCTCGACGCGCTGCCCGAGCTGGAGCTGGCGGTGCCCGAGGCCGAATTGGTCTGGCGTCCCGGGCCGTTCCACCGCGCGCTGGCCGCCCTGCCGGTGCGATTCCCGAGGACGCCGCCGCTCGCGACGCCGACGCGGTGAACGTGGTCCCTGCTCGGGTGTCCGAGCAGGGACCACCGCCGGCTACTCGCCGTGCACGCGCACCGGCAGGTGCTTGTGCCCGTTGGAGATGAAGCTGGGCACGGTGCCGAGTTCGCCGACCGGCGCCGCCAGACTCATCGCGGGGAAACGCTCGAACAGCGCGGGCAGCGAGACCAGCGCCTCGAGCCGGGCCAGTGGCGCGCCGAGGCAGTGGTGCACGCCGTAGCCGAACGCCATGTGGGACTTGTCGGCCCGGGTCGGATCGAACTCGTCGGCGGTCTCGCCGTGCCGCTTGGGGTCACGTCCCGCGCCCGCGTAACTCGCCAGGATCGCCTCGCCCTGGGCGATGTGGACGCCGTCGATGTCGATGTCGGACACCGCGAACCGCAACGGCAGGTGCGCGACCGGTGACTCGTAGCGCAACGTCTCCTCGACGACGTCGGCCCAGGTGATCGTGCCCGCCGTGACCTCGGCGAGCACCGCGGGCCGGGTGAGCAGCGCGATGATCGCCTGATCGAGGAGGTTGACGGTGGTCTCGTGACCGGCCGAGATGACCAGCAGCAGGGTGCCGATCAGTTCTTCCTCGGTGAGCGCGCCGCCTTCGTCCTCATCGCGCTGCGAGATGAGGAGGCTGGTGATGTCGTCGCCGGGGTGCTCGCGGCGGAAGGCCACCAGCTCACCGAGGATCCGGTACATCTCCAGGTAGTTGGCTTGGGACTGCTCCGGGGTGAGCGTGGTGTCGAAGATGCCGTCGACACACGTCCGCAGGCCCGGGTTCAGCGATTCGGGCACGCCCATCAGCTCCGAGATCACCTGGATCGGCAGCGGATAGGCGAAGTGCTCCCGCAGGTCGACGGCCTCGCCCGGCGGGGTCTCGGCCAGCGCGTCGAGCAGGTCGGTGGTGATCCGCTCGACCTGTTCGCGCATGGCCTCGGTGCGGCGTGCGGTGAACGCGGGCGCCACCAGCCTGCGCAGCCTGCGGTGGTCGGCGCCGTAGGCGGTGAACATGTTCGACACCGCGACCCACAGGAACAGCGGCCAGTCGGGCGGGATCTCGCCCGCGACGAACGACGGCCAATGCTGCGAGGCGTCCTTGGAGACCCGCGAATCGGTCAGCAGCTTCTCCAGCAGCGCCTGGTCGGTGACCGACCACGCCGGCACCCCGCCGGGCAGCTCGACCAGCACCGCCGGGCCCTGCTCCCGGATGCGCGCGCTCTCCCCCTGGATGTCTTCCCCTGTTGTATCGATTACCAACCGACTCGCTACCGATTCCACCATGAACCTCTCGATCACCGGTGTTTCCCGGACCCCAATGCAGGCGATCGCATCGAAACATACTGCTGGACTGAACCTTCCGATTCGGTTAGCGATGCTACCGGTACGCCCGACAGGTCGCAGGGACTCGGCGACAGCGGCATTCAGGCGGTGGCGACGCGATCACGCACGTAGGCAAGGGCATTCACAGGCGCCAGCTGGGCGTCCTCGGCCCGAAGACACGTCTCGTACCGCGCCAGCGCCTCGTCGAGCCGGTCCCCCGGGCCGCGCTCGGCCAGCAACACCACGACCGCTTCCCAGGTGCGCAGCCCCGGATCAGGGTCGGCGAGCAACTCGTCCAGATAGCGGTCCGGCTCCAGCAAGCGCAGTGCCCGGCGCGCGTAGACGTGGACCCGGCGCGGCAGTTCCGCGCGCAGCGCCTCGATGTCGGACTGCCGTACCTGCTGTCCGTCGACCGTGGGATCGACGCGCAGCGACCACGGTTCGGTGCATTCGGCGGGTATCCCCCGCAGTTCGACGAGTCCGGGCCCGGTCGCGTCCGCGAGCGTCGTGGGCGGACCACCCAGCCGCTGCCCGCACCAGTCGCCGAACTCCCACCACGCCGTCGGCGTCGCGTTCACCTCCAGCCCGAATCGGACCTCCTGCTGACCGTCGGTCCAGCTCCGCTGGACCCGGCCGCGGCCGACCGACGCCACCCCACCCGCCGCCACCTGCGTCCATCTGGCTTCGGATCCACGAAAACCATACGGCTGCAGCAGCTTTCCCACATCCCGCGTCAACCGGCGCAACGCCGGGTCCAGTCCGACCATCCCGGCAGGGTAACCACACCCACCGACAACCCCCCGTCGGCCGTCGCAGTGCTAGGAGGCCTCCTCGACGAGGTCCGTCGTCGCCTGTGCGCTCTCGATGCGCAGGGTGAAGCGGAAGCCGCAGGAGGATTCCAGCGAGGTGCTCCGGCGATCGGCGGCGGGCGCGGTGCGGACATCGATGCCGACGTCGAGGTCCTCCAGCCCGACGTGGAAGCGTTCGGCCAGCCAGAATTCCGTGTGCCAGGCGGTCTGGCCCGCCAGGACGTCGTCGGCGCCGGCGTGGAAATCGGTGCGGCGCACACAGATCGGGGTGTGACCGTCGGAGTCGGGCGGGAGGTACAGGACGACGGGTCCGTGCATGGCGGTCAGCAGTTGCAGCACGTGACGGGCGTCCTCGGTCGTGTCGATGGCTCGATGACGGTGGTTCGCGGCATGAACGTACGGAGGCCGCTCACGGCGTCCGGACCCGGCTTGGTAAGGCATGGTGCGCTCCTCGGGAAGATCTCGGTTGTCGGGGTCGCCAGACACTATGGGTGGGCAAGGTTGGTCCAACGTTGGTGCCGATCGAATCTTGCGAAGCCGCGACCCGCCGGGGAATCCCCCGCGACACGCGGCGTTGACAGGGAAATGACCCCGATACCCGAGGCGACCCGCCTCTCGATCCTGGATCGCTCGCGTGTCCGGCGTGGCCAGTCTCACGCCGACGCGCTGCGCGACACCGTCGAGTTCGCCCAGCTGGCCGAGCGGTGGGGATATCACCGGTTCTGGGTCGCCGAACATCACAGCGTGCCCGGTGTCGCAGGCACCGCACCGACGGTGCTGGCCGCGGCGGTCGCGGCGGCCACCGCTCGGATCCGGGTCGGGACCGGCGGTGTCATGCTGCCCAATCATCAGCCCTTGGTCGTCGCCGAGCAGTTCGGTGTGCTGGCATCGTTGTTCCCCGGGCGGATCGATATGGGTCTGGGGCGCTCGGTGGGCTTCACCGACGGCGTGCGCCGGGCGCTCGCCCACGATCGGGCCGACGCCGAGGATTTCGACGCCGACCTGGGCGAACTACTCGACTATTTCGACGCGGGCCGCTTCGGCGTGCACGCCGGATCGGCCGAGGGCGCGCACCTGCCGACCTTTCTGCTGGCGACCGGTTCGGGCGCCGAGCGGGCGGCCAGGTTCGGGCTGCCGCTGGTCATCGCGCAGGTCGGCGGCCGGGCGGCGATGGTGCGGGCGATCGAGCGCTACCGCGCCGAGTTCCGGCCGTCGGCACGAGCCGAGCAGCCCTATGTGATCGTGTCGGCGACCGTGATGATCGCCGACACGACCGCGCTGGCACACCGGCTCCTGCTCCCCGAGGCGTGGTCGAGCGCGTACGCACGCACCCGGGGCGAGTTCCCGGCGTTGCTCTCCCCCGAGGAGATCGACGCCACGACGATGACCGCCCGTCAGCGTGAGCTCTTCGAGCGAGCACTCGACGACCAGATCCACGGTTCCGAAGCCGAAGTCGCCGACTCGCTGGGACACCTGATTACCCAGACCGGCGCCGAGGAAATCCTCGTCCACACGAGCACTTTCGATCGGACGGCACGGCTGGATTCGCATCGGCGGCTGGCGCGGTTGGCGGGGTTGCGTTCCGCCGCCCACTGATCAGCCGACCGCGGCCTCGGTCCACGCCCTCGCCAATATCTCCTCGACGGTCTGCTCCGGCGTCTGCTCGGAGGTGTCGAGCCAGAGCCCGAGCCGGGGCGTGTGGTTGCGCAGACCATCGTCGAGCAGGTCGATGGTCCACCGGTGATACGCGTCCTTGCCCCGGGCGGTTTCCCTGGCCGCGATGGCGTCCGGCCGGGGCGCGAGCACCACGACCAGCAGCGGCCGATGCCGGATCAGCTCGATCATCTCCGGCAGGTGCTCGCCGAGGACGACGTCCTGGGCCAGCACCGTGAAGCCCTCCCGGAAGTACTCGTCGCAGGTCGCCGCCGTCAGCCGGTGCCGTAGGCGCAACTGCCGCACGGCTTCCTCGGACGGTTCCGGCGCCATCTCCTCGCGCCCGTTGATCACCATGCGCCGGAAGACATCCCCGCGCACATGCACCGAGCGGGGTAGCCGCTCGGCCAGCATCTGCGCGATGGTCGACTTCCCCGCGGCCTGGATCCCGGTGAGAAGAACGATGACCTGTGGCAGCGACCCGGTCACGCGGCAGCCCCTTCCTGATCGCGCGGCCGATGGTCAGGACAGCTGCCACCGGGCCGCGCCCGTACGGTGCCGACGAGGCTACGCCGCCGATGGTGTGCTGGGCCACAGAGTTTGTCGGCGCGGCGGGTTTTCCTCTCACGACAAACTTCCCGGCGGCCATTTTGCCCCGGTGACAAAAGGTGTGGCCTCGGCGATACATTCCGTCCGGAGTTCATTCGTGAGGTCCCTCACTCCGAACCCTCGCCGACTCGGCACCCGACCCGCCCGCGACTGCACACCGGAGCGATAGCCACCCTCTGCCCATACGCCGTAAACGACTGCATCACCGCTGCTCAACATCACTTCTCCAGCGATAGCCGCATAGCCAAGACTTTCGGTCACACATAGGTGCATCGATGGTCGTGCGTCCGTCCACGGCCGTTCAGATCGCTTCCGGGCGAATGCTTTTTCTCCGGTAGGGTTCCGTCCCACCGACGGTCGGAAATGATCCCAGGCGCACTTACAGACGTTGGAGGAGTTCACGTGTTGCATTCACGTTTCGAGTCGATCGGCGCATATCTTCCGTCGAATATCGTCTCCACCGCCGAATTGATTTCCCGTTTGAAAGTACCGCCCTCGTTCGACCTGGAGCGGATCACCGGGATCAAGGAACGGCGCGTGCGCGACACCGCGCCCGACGCCATGCAGGACTCGTTCGCGCTGGCCGTGCACGCCGCGCAGGACTGCCTGACCAGGTCGCGCTACGCCGCGAGCGAACTGGACGTGATCATCTCCTGTTCGATCACCCGCAGCAATCAGGGCACCCGCATGTACATGGAGCCCTCGTTCGCCTCGACGATCGCCCAGGCGCTCGGCGCCGACGCGGCGATCACCTTCGACGTGTCCAACGCCTGCGCCGGAATGCTCACCGGCACCTACATTCTCGACCGGATGATCCGGGCGGGTGTGGTGCGCAACGGCATGGTCGTCAGTGGTGAGTCGATCACCCCGATCGCCGACACCGCCGTGAACGAGATCTCCGAGAAGTACGACCTGCAGTTCGCCTCGCTGTCGGTGGGCGACTCGGGGTGCGCGGTCGTGCTCGACCAGGCCGTCGACGAGGCGGACATGATCCACTACGTCGAGTTGTTCACCGCCGCCGAGCATTCGCACCTGTGCCTGGGCATGCCCAGTGACAAGTCGGCGGGTGTCGCGCTCTACACCGACAATCGCAAGATGCACAACGAGGCCAGGTTCATGCTGTGGCCGGACGCGCAGGGCACCTTCCTCGAGCAGCGGGGCCGCACCTTCGCCGACGAGCAGTTCGACTACATCATTCATCACCAGTTCGGCGCGGCGGCCGTGCCGTACATCAACGGCGTCGCGGCCCGCGAGTTCGGCACCCCGATGCCGCCGGACCTGAATGTGATCGAGAAGTACGGAAACACCTCGACCACCTCGCATTTCATCGTGCTGCACGACCAGCTGTCGGAGCAGAGCATCGAGGCCGGGTCCAAGCTCCTCATGGTTCCGGCCGCCTCCGGCGTCGTCGCCGGGTTCCTGTCCACCACCATCTCTTCGCTGAAGGTCTGAGGTTCGTCATGGGCGTGCGTATCCGAGCCACCGGCGCCAGCAGGGCCGCCGACACCCACAGCATCGTCGAGCACAGCGGCCGCGCCGCGCGGCAATGCCTGCAGCGAGCCGATATCCGGCCCGAGCAGGTGGGCGTGCTGATCAACACCGGGATCTTCCGTGACTCGAACACGGTCGAACCGGCGGTCTCCGCGCTGATCCAGAAGGCGGCGGGCATCGGCCTCGACTACACCAGGGACGATCCGCGGACCTTCTCCTTCGACCTGATGAACGGCGCCGTCGGGGTACTCGACGCCGTCCGGGTCGCCGAGTCGGTGCTCGCCACCGGCAGCACCGAGCACGTGCTCGTCGTCGCGGGCGACACCCATCCCTCGCTCACCCGCGGCACCGCCGACGCCGAATTCCCCTATGCCACCGCCGGTGCCGCGCTGCTGCTCGAGCAGGTCGACGGCCCGGAGGGGTTCGGGCCGGTGCACTCCGCGCGGTCGACGGGCAGTCCCGCCGAGGTCGCCTATGTCGACACCGCGACCATGGGCGCGATCGGCCGCAGCCTGATGACCATCGAGCGCGACGCCGATTTCGAGGACCGGATCCTGGCCGTCGCCTGCGACGCGGCGCGCGCCGCCATCGCCACCGCCGAGATCGACCCGGCCGGCCTGGCCCTGATCGCCTCGACGCCGACCCCGCACTTCCCGAAGCGGCTCGCCGATGCCCTCGGCATCGACCAGGACGCGGTGCGCACACCCGACCTCACCGACGGCGACCCGCACACCGCCGCGCTGCCGCTGGCCTACGACCGCGCGATCGCCGAGCGCTCGCTGACCGGCCGCACCCACGTGCTGTTCGTCGCGGCGGGCGCGGGTCCGTCGGCGGCCGCCACCCTGTACCGACTACCCGCGGAGACCACCGCGTGACGACGGCGACCTACTGGCGGACCATCGACGACTTCCGGCTTTTCGCGCAGGCCGAACCCGATCGGGCCGCGGTGATCTACCCCGACGGGCAGACCGCCGCCGGTCTGCCCGACTACCGGCGGATCACCTATCAGGAGCTGGATCTGTGGTCGGACGCGATCGCCGAGCAGCTCCTCGGTTCGGGCGTGGGCAGCGGGACCAGGACCATCGTGCTGGTGCTGCCGAGCGCGGAGCTGTACGCGATCCTGTTCGCGCTGTTGAAGATCGGCGCGGTGCCGGTGGTGATCGACCCGGGCATGGGGGTGCGCCGGATGGTGCACTGCCTGCGCGCGGTCGAGGCGGAGGCGTTCATCGGGATTCCCCCGGCGCACGCGCTGCGAGTGCTGTTCCCGCGCAGCTTCCGTCGCGTGCGCACCACGCTGACGGTGGGACGCCGCTGGTTCTGGCGTGGACCCACGCTGCGGGCCTGGGGCCGGACACCGTCGGGCCCGCTGCCCGAGCGGGTGGCCGCCGCACCCGAGGACGTGCTGATCATCGGATTCACCACCGGCAGTACGGGTCCGGCCAAAGCGGTGGAGCTGACCCACGGCAACCTGGCCGCGATGGTGGAGCAGGTGCACGCGGCCCGCGGCGGGACCCCGCCGGGGACCTCGCTGATCACCCTGCCGCTGGTGGGCGTGCTCGATCTGCTGCTCGGCGCGCGCTGCGTGCTGCCGCCGCTGATTCCGAGCAAGGTCGGGTCGACCGATCCGGCGCACGTGGTGGACGCGATCGACCGCTTCGACGTGCGCACCATGTTCGCCTCCCCCGCCCTGCTCATTCCGCTGCTCGAGCACCTGCGCGCGCACCCGGCCGAGCTGAGCACGCTGTCGAGCGTGTTCTCCGGTGGTGCGCCGGTGCCGGATTGGTGCGTCGCGGGGCTGCGCGAAGTCCTGAGTCCCGACGCCGAGATCTACGCGGGCTACGGCTCGACCGAGGCGCTGCCGATGTCGACCATCGAGTCCAGGGAACTGCTCGACGGACTGGTCGAGCGCGCCCACCAGGGGGATGGCACCTGCATCGGCCGCGCCGCCGATCGGGTCGAGGTGCGCTTGCTCGCCATCACCGACGATCCGGTGACCGACTGGGACGAGGCGGTTCGCCCGGCCGGGCCACGCGCGGTGGGCGAGATCGTCGTCACCGGCCCGAATGTCAGCACCCGGTACTACTGGCCCGCGGCGGCCAACGCGGCGGGCAAGATCGCCGACGGCGACCGCACCTGGCACCGCACCGGCGACCTGGGCTGGATCGACGAGCAGGACCGGATCTGGTTCTGCGGGCGCAAGAGTCAGCGCGTCGAGACCGCGCGCGGGCCGATGTTCACCGTGCAGGTCGAGCAGGTCTTCAATGTGGTGCCCGGGGTCGCGCGGACCGCGCTCGTCGGCCTCGGCGCGCGCGGTATCCAGCGGCCGGTGCTGTGCGTCGAGCTCGAACCCGGTGCCGACCCGGCCGCCGCCCTGACCCGATTGCGCACCCGCGCCGTGGAATTCGAGATCACGGCGCCCGTAACCGAGTTCCTCGTCCATCCCGGGTTCCCGGTCGACATCCGGCACAACGCCAAGATCGGTCGTGAGGAACTCGCCAGGTGGGCGGCGAAGAAACAGGAGTCACGACGATGAAGGTCCTGGTCACCGGCGCGTCCGGGTTCCTCGGTGGCGCGCTCGTGCGCGCGCTGGTCGCCGAGGGCGCCCACGACGTATCGATCCTGGCGCGGCCCACCAGCGTGCTCGACGATCTCGGCCCGGCCCGCGAGCGGGTCACGGTCGTGTACGGCGACCTCGCCGACCCGGCCTCGCTGGCCCGCGCGACCGCGGGCATCGACGTCGTGGTGCACAGCGCGGCCCGGGTCGACGAACGCGGCACCAGGGCCCGCTTCTGGGCGGAGAACGTGACCGCCACCGAGACGCTGCTCGACGCGGCCCGGCGCGGTGGCGCGGCCCGGTTCGTCTTCGTGTCCAGTCCGAGCGCGCTGATGGACCGCGACGGCGGCGACCAGCTCGACGTCGACGAAGCACTGCCCTACCCGCACCGCTACCTGAACTTCTACTCCGAGACCAAGGCCGCCGCCGAACGGTCCGTGCTCGCCGCGAACACCGACAGCTTCACCACCGTCGCGCTGCGGCCGCGGGCGATCTGGGGCGCGGGTGACCGTTCGGGACCGATCGTGCGGCTGCTCGGCCGGACCGCGACCGGATCGCTGCCGGATCTGTCCTACGGCCGCACGGTCGAGGCGTCGCTGTGCCACGTGGACAACATCGTGCGCGCGTGCGTGCTCGCGCTCACGGCGGAATCCGTCGGCGGCCGGGCGTATTTCGTGGCCGATGCCGAGAAGACCGATGTGTGGGCGTTTCTCGGCGCGGTCGCGACCCGGCTCGGTTACGCGCCGCCCTCGCGCAGGCCGAACCGTCGCGTGCTCACCGCCGTCGTGGCGGCCGTCGAGGCCGTGTGGCGGATCCCGGCCGTGGCCACTCGCTGGTCGCCGCCGCTGTCGCGGTACGCCGTCGCGCTGATGACCCGCAGTGCCACCTACGACACCGGCGCCGCCCGCCGCGATCTCGGCTACACGCCGGTCATCGATCGCGACACCGGGCTGGCCGGATTCCTCACCTGGCTCGATGCCCAGGGTGGCATCGAAACGCTCACCAGGGACCTGCGGTAGTCACCGCACGACCGACGTACCGGAGGCAATCATGAACGGCAGCAGCACCTTCCGTCGCCCGATCTCGACGACCGAGCGCATGTACTTCCCCATGCGCGACCTGGCGCCGCCGTTCCTCATGCAGCTGGTCGTCCCCGGCGACGGTGACCTCGACCCCGACCGGCTGCGCCGCGCGGTGGCGCTGGCCGCGACGGTGACCCCGGGCGCGCGACTGGTGCGTCGCGGCACCGACTGGGTCGACGCCGGTACCGCGCCCGCGGTCCGGGTGGTGCCGGGCCATGTGCTCCCCGCGACCGTCCTCGAGTCCGACCCGGTGCTCACCAGCCCGATCGGACCGACGCCGGAGACCACGGTCGAGGTGCTGCTGCTGACCGGCGCACCGGTGACGCTGGTCTTCCGGGTCTTCCACGGCGTGATGGACGGCATGGGCATGGTGCTGTGGGTGACCAACGTCCTGCGCGCGCTGCGCGGGGAGGATCCGATCCCCCAGCTCGACCCGGTGGCCGATCAGGAACTCGTGGATCGGGTCGGGGCACCGGGCAAGCCCGCGGCGATGGTGCCGCGCTACCGCAGCGCGACCGGCCGGGGCAGGCAGCGACGCGGTGTGGCGCGGCATCTGCTGCGGCACCGGCGGATCGACGCCGCGGCCCCCGGCGCGCTGGCCCGGGTCTGCGCGCTGCTGGCCGCCGAGACGCCGGGGACCTCGCGCATCATGATGCCGGTCGACCTGCGCAGGCACGATCCGGCGCTGCGCTCGACCGCCAATCTGGCCCTGCCGCTGTTCCTCGATATCGAGTCCGGCAGCGACTGGACGTCGATCAAGGAGCAGATCACGACCGGCCTGCGCGAACGGCGCGAGCTGAACCAGCTCGCGAATACCCGGATCACCCTGGTGCCCGACCCGATCAATCGTGGTGTCCTGCACACGACGAACTGGCTCGGTGCCCGCTTCGGCCGGAACCTGGCCTCGGCCACCGTGTCCCACATGGGCCGCTTCACCGCCGACGAGCTGGCCGTGCCCGGCTTCCGGCCGACGGGGCTGTATGTACTGCCCCAGCACAGTGTCGCGATGCCACTGCTGTTCGGGCTCACCGAATTCGACGGCCGGACCGATCTGACGGTGTCGGCGCGCAACGGCGACGGGGTGGAGGCCCGGCTCGAGGCACTGCTCGACCGGATCGTGGCGATGCTCGAATCCGCACCGGCCCGGCTGGACCGAACGCTGTGACGGTGCTGGCCCGCCTGGTCATCGCCCGGCCGCGCGCGGTACTGGCCGTCGTCGTGGTGGTCGTCGGGCTGTGCGCGGCCTTCGGCGCCGATGTCACCCAGCGACTCAGCGCCGGGGGTTTCGCCGATCAGGGCAGCGAGTCGGCGCTGGTGGACCGGGTGGTCACGGCGCAGTTCGGTCCGCAGAGTCCCGATGTGATCGCGCTCTACACCGCGCCGGACGGCCGGACCGTCGACGAGATCGGGCCGCAGGTCACCGCGGCACTGGACCGGATCGACCCGGCCCTGCTGGCGCGGCCGACGCAGAGCTACTGGCAGGCCGCCGCGCCGATGCGGAACTTCCTGGTCTCGCCGGATCGGCGCCACGCCGTGGCGGTGGTGTTCGCCGCGGGCGACGACACCGCGCGCATCGCCGCCTTTCCCGCGATCGCCGACGCGCTCCGGGTGCCCGGCGTCGATACCCGACTCTCCGGCTACAGCGCGCTCAACTCCGAGATCGTCGCGCGCTCGCAGCGTGATCTCGTGGTGGCGGAGTCGATCTCCCTGCCGCTGACCTTGCTGATCCTGGTGCTGGTGTTCGGCGGGCTGCTCGCCGGTGCCCTGCCGGTACTGGTGGGCGCGCTCGCGGTCGCCGGGTCCCTGGGGGTGATCCGGCTGCTCACCGAGACCACGGAGGTGACCACCTTCGCGGTGAACATCGCCTCGCTGCTCGGCCTCGGCATGGCCATCGACTACGGGCTGTTCCTGGTCAACCGATTCCGCGAGGAGTACGCCGAGAGCCGCGACGTGCCCGCGGCCATCGCCCGCACCTACGCGACCGCCGGGCGCACCGTCGCACTGTCGGCGCTGCTGCTGATGTGCGCGTTCGCGGGCACCTTCGTGTTCCCGCAGGCGGTGCTGCGGTCGCTGGGCATCGGGTCCATCGCGGCGGTGGCCATGGCCGCCGGCCTGTCGCTGACGGTGCTGCCCGCCCTGCTGGCGCTGTTCGGCACCCGGATCGGACGGGCCAGGCCGACGACCCGCACCGAGCACTTCTGGACCAGGGTGGTCGACGCCGTGCTGCGGCGCCCCGGCGTGGTCACCGTCGTCGTCGGCGCGATCCTGCTCGCCCTGGCCGCACCGCTGACCGGCATCCGCCTCGGTGACATCGACCACCGCGCCCTGCCGCCCGACAGCGAGATGCGCCGCACGGTCGACGAGCTCACCGCGACCTTCCCGGCCGCGGCGAGCGGCGCGACCGTGCTGCTCCGCGGCATCGACGGCCCGCCGCAGTCGGCCGCGGTCGCCACCGTGCTCGACGAGGTCGACGCCGTCCCCGGCGTCGGCGATGTCGTGCAGGTCGGGCGCGCCGACGATGTCGTCGTCCTGCACGCCTTCCTCACCGCCGCCGACCGCAGCGCGGACGCGACCGCCACCGTCCACGCCCTGCGGGCGCTGGAACCACCGGCGGGCACGACGCTGGCGGTGGGTGGCGATACCGCGTCGACCGTCGACACCGTGGCATCGACGGTCGGGCGGATGCCGCTGATGATCGCGGTGATGGTGCTGGCCACGATGGTGCTGCTGACGGTCGCGTTCCGCTCGATCATGTTGCCGCTCAAGGCCGTCGCGATGGCGTTCCTCAGCCTGGCGGCCACCTTCGGCGTGCTGACGATGATCTTCTACCACGGCCATCTCGCCGGACCGCTCGGTATCACGGCCGGGCCGATCCCGGCGGGCATGCTGGTGCTGATCATCGCGGTCGTCTTCGGCTTGTCCACCGACTACGAGGTGTTCCTGCTCTCCCGGATGGCCGAGGCGCACCGCGCGGGCGCCGACACCGCGACCGCCGTGCGCGTCGGCACGGTGAAGACCGCCCGCGTCATCACCGCAGCCGCCGTCCTGCTCGTGCTGGTCACCGGAGCCTTCGCGCTCTCGCCGCTGACGCCGATGCGCTTCCTCGGCCTCGGCATGATCATCGCCCTGGTCCTGGACGCCACGCTGGTCCGCATGCTCCTCGTCCCCGCCCTCGTGCAGCTGATGGGCCCCGCCAACTGGTGGCTGCCGTGGCGAGCCGACCGGTCGCCGGCGTGCACGAACACGCGCCGGAGCGCACCATGGAAACAGCCCGACTCTTTACAGCAGGACAGCTCTGATGATCGTGACGACCCGCGAGAGGTGGCAGTCGGCCGATGACCGGCTGCGGATCGGCGCGGAGGTCCTCCACGCCGCCGACGACGCGGCCGCGCTGCGCGCCGCCGACACCCTGCCAACGACCGCCCAGGTGCTGGTGCTGACCGTGCCCGGGCTCGGGTCGGCCGCCGAGAGCGTGCCGGTCGACGCCGTCGAGGACGTGCGCTGGGTGCGGCGTGGACCGGACGGACGCCACACCCAGGTGCTGCGTCGGCCGTCGACGGCGGCGGCACTGGATCTGCGACCGCATCCGGAAGGCGGCTGGTATCGGGAGACCTGGCGCAGCGCGCACACCTTCGCGCCCGCCGGCTATCCGGGCGCCCGGGCGGCCGCGACCGGGATCCTGTTTCTGCTCCCGCCCGGCGAACACTCGATCTGGCACGCGGTGCGTTCCGACGAGGTGTGGCTGTGGCATCGGGGCGGGCCGCTCGAGCTCAGCCTGGGTGGTGACGGCGACGCGCCGGGCACCGCGACGGTGGTGACCCTGGGTCCGCTGGTCGACGCCGGTCAGCAGGTGCAGTACGTGGTCCCGGGCGGTCACTGGCAGGCCGCGCGACCCGCCGCCGACGAGGAGGTCCTGGTGAGCTGTGTTGTCGCGCCGGGGTTCGACTTCGCGGACTTCCGCAGCTGAGGACCTAGCCCGTCAGCAGGGGCGGGAGGTGTTCGAGGGTGGCGATGACGTGGATGCCGTCGCGGATCTCGGTGTGGGAGTGGGTGTTCGCGCGGTCGAGCCAGCACGATCGCAGGCCCGCGTCGTGCGCGCCGACGGCGTCGACCGCGTACTTGTCGCCGACGTAGGCGACCTCGTCCGGCGCGAGCCCGAGCACGGCGCAGCCGGCCAGGAAGATGCTGGGCTCCGGCTTCGGCGCGCCGTGCTCCTCGCTGCAGACCACCCGGTCCCCGAAGTAGTCGAGCAGTCCCACGGCCGCGAGCTTGCGCTGCTGCTGCGGCACCGCGGCGTTCGAGACGATGCCGAGCCGGTAGCCGGGCGCCAGCTGGCGCAGGACCGGCTCGGCGTCCGGGAACGCCGACCAGGCGGCCCGGCGATGGGCGGCGAACCCGGTGAACCAGGCCAGCGCGTCGGGATCGGTCACCGCCGTGGGCGCGACGCCGCGCAGCCGGGACAGAAACGTGCGGGCGCGGGCCCGCTGCTGCTCGGGAAAGGAGAGTTCCCCGACGACGAACCGGGTGTACTCGAGCTCGGTGATCTCGCGCCAGAGCGCCACCGCCGCCGCGGGGTCGGCGAACCGGTCGAGCGAGCCGTCCTGGCGCAGGTGCGCGAGCAGCCCGGCCGCCTCCGAGGACGAGTAGTCGAACAGCGTGTCGTCGACGTCGAAGAGCACACCGCGGATCGGCATGGGCACCCCTTTCCGTTCCGACGCTCCCCCGGCGTCATCCGCCCCGAGCATCGCATACGTCGGCACGGCGCCGCGGCCCCGCCTGCGGCCGCGGCGCCGTCCGCTAGCTGAAGACGTAGTCGGTGAGGGCGAAATGGCCGCTGCGCCAAGCGGCTTCGAGAGTAGAGGCGGGCCGGAGCGGGACGTCGCCGTGCTTGTCGAAGTAGTAGCTGTTGGCGGTGGCGCAGCTGTCCTGCCAGAACACCTGACCGCCGCGGCGGGCGAGCATCTCCCGGAAGTAGCGGTCGTTGGCCTCCTCGGTGACCTCGATGCGCTCGGCGTCGGTACTGCGGGCGTGGTGCAGGCAGCGCAGGATGTGGCGGGTCTGATTCTCGATCAGGGTGAAGTAGGACGCGCCGTTGTAGCCGTAGGGGCCGATGATGGAGAAGAAATTGGGGAAGCCGGGCACGCTGACCCCCTCGTAGGCCTGCAGGCGGTTCTCGTCCCACCAGGTCTCCAGATCGCGGCCGCCGACGCCGTGCAGGTCGTAGGTCGGCATGTTGCCCGACTCCATCACCTTGAAGCCGGTCGCCAGGATCAGCACGTCGGCGGGGTGTTCGACGCCCGCCTCGGTGCGCACCCCGGTGGGCGTGATCGCGCTGATCGCCGTGGTCTCCAAGGTCACGTTCGGGCGGTTGAAGGTCGACAGATAGTCGTTGGAGAAGCTGGGCCGCTTGCAGCCGAGCGCGTATTTCGGGGTCAGCGCCTCCCGGATCGCCGGGTCCTTCACCTGTCTGCGCAGATGGGCCAGGCCGGCGCGTTCGCCGATCGCGGCGGTCGGCAGGGAGCGGTGGTAGTGGGCGGCGAGGGGGAAGGTGAACTCGACGTAGGTCTGGCTCACCAGCCGCGTCAGGGTGCGTCCGCCCGGCACCTTCAGCGCCAGGCGGGCGGGGAGCGGCAGGGGCATATCGGGTCGCGGCAGGCACCAGATCGGCGTGCGCTGGAACACCGTCAGCCGCTCGACCGCCGGGGCGATCTCGGGAACGACCTGCACGGCCGAGGCGCCGGTGCCGATGATCGCGACCCGCTTGCCGCGCAGATCCTGGCGGTGGTCCCAGCGCGAGGTGTGCATCGTGACCCCGGCGAAGTCCTCGACACCGGGGATATCGGGCAGTTTGGGCCGGGTGAGCACACCGGTCGCGCTGATCACGAACCGCGCCGTCAGCTCGGTGCCGTCGGCGGTGCGCAGCACCCAGCGCCGGTCCCGCTCGTCGAAGTCGGCCCCGGTCACCGTGGTGCCGAAGCGGATGTGGGGCCGCAGGTCGTACTTGTCCACGCAGGATTCGGCGTAGGCCTTGAGTTCGCGGCCCGGCGCGTAGACCCGTGACCAGTCGGTGCGCTGCTCGAACGAGAACTGGTAGCTGAACGACGGGATATCCACGGCCACACCGGGATAGGTGTTCCAGTGCCAGGTTCCCCCGACGCCGTCGGCTTCGTCGACGATCAGGAAGTCGTCGAATCCGGCATTGCGCAACGCGATCGCGGCGCCGATGCCGGAGAATCCGGCCCCGACGATGACGATCTCGTGGTCGATCCCGGTGGTGGTCATGCGATCTCCTTCGTCGTGCCGGCGAATTCGGGCGAGTAGTGGGTGCGGCCGCGCCGGGCGAGGACGCGGACCACGTGTCCGGTGTCCTCGGCGTAGACGATGGTGTCGACCCGGTGCTCGATTCCGTCGACCGTGCGCACGCCCAGCGGGACCAGCCGCGCGATCGGCCAGGTCACCAGGGCGCAGTGGGGTCGACGCAGCGTGCGGTAGTAGCTGTTGTGCACGGCGACGCCGGCGTCCTCGTCCGGGGTGAGCCGATGCCGCAGCCACGAATCACGCACCTGGACACGCAGATTGATCCGCGCGGCCAGGCGGACCACCGGCGCCGGCAGCCCGCGCAGGACCGTGGCGCCGGGTAGTGGCGCGCGCGGCAGGATCCACACCGCGTCGGTCTGGAACACCGTCACCCGGGCGGCCTCCGCGGCGATGCCGGGCAGCAGACGCGCGGCCGCGGCCCCGCCACCGACGATCGCCACCCGCCTGCCGGTGAATTCGTGGCGCGGGACGAAGGTGGTGCGGTGCAGCTGGCGGCCGGTGAAGGTCTCGGCGAAACGGAGCGTGGTCATTTCGCCACCGGTTCGTAGGTGAGCTCGTCGGACCAGGACGGCCTGCGGCCCAGCATCCGGACCGGGAACCGGTCGATGCAGGCGTTGGACACGTCGGCCAGCAGCTGGAACGGCTGGCGCCGGTGAATCGTGGCCTTACCGTGCGTCTTCACCACGTGATACAGCGGCACCCGCCGGATCGCGGGACTGCGCTCGCCGACGTTCTCGTAGCGGCGCACCGCCTGCCACAGCTTCTCCTCGTCGAGCCCGAGGGCGATGATGTTGGTCGACATCCGCGACAGCAGCGGCGCGTACAGCAGCGCGCCGAGCACGAACGACGGGCGCACGGCGAAACCGGCGGTCTCGATGGCGATCCGGCGGATCGGACCGGCCCCGAGCTGTTCGAGCACCTGGAAACCGACCGCCAGGTGCCGGGATTCGTCGTTGTTGATGTGGCGGAACACCTCGTGGCACACCGGGTCGTCGACCTCGTCGAGCAGGAACTTCACCAGCGCGCCGTCCAGCGCCGTCTCCAGCGAGGGGATGACGGTGCCGAGGACCGGCAGGCTCAGCTGATCGGCGTAGCGGTCGAGCCAGCTGATCACCAGGCGAATGTTCTTGTTGGGCACCGGCATCGCGTCGCCGTCGAGCATCCCCCACCGGCGCATCAGCGCGAGTTCGGCGTTGGCGTGCTTCTGTTCCTCGGCGTGGAAGTACCGGTAGATCTCGCGCAGCGGGCCCGGCGGTGCCTGGTGCACCAGGGCGGCGAACCCGCGCGCGCCTACGTGTTCGATCCACACCAGATCGGCCATGAAGGTGGCCAGCCGGGGGCGCTGCTCGTCGGTGATGGTGTCGGCACCCGGTGCGTCCCAGTCGATGTCGGCCAGCGCCCACTGCTTGGCGCGCACCGTGGCGAGCATGTCGGGATAGGCGAACGTCATTGTTCGATCTCCTTCGGTGATGGATCAGCGCACGACCCGCTCCAGCAGGCCGGCCGAACGGGTGTAGGTCGCGGGCATCCAGCGTTTGGCCTGCCAGAGCACCTTGGCCTCGAGTTGCGGCACCACGTACAGCTCGCCGTGGTCGACGGCGTCGAGGGCGGCGCGGGCGATGGTCGACGGCGCGCGGCCGGTCCAGCGCAGAAGCAGTCCGCCGAGCCGCTCGGCGGTCTCGTCCATCGGCGAATCCGCCTGCATGATATTGGTTTTCACGCCGGTCGGGCACAGCACGGTGACGCCGACGCCGGTGCCTGCCAGCTCCGCCGACAAGGTCTCCGAGAGCGCGAGCACGCCCGCCTTGCTGACGTTGTAGGCCGCCATCCGCGGCGCGGCGCCGAACGCGGCCGCCGAGGCGACATTGACGATGGCCCCGCGTCCCGCCGCCCGCAGGATCGGCGCGAAGACGTGGCAGCCGTGGATCACGCCCCACAGGTTGACGCCGAGCGTGCGCTGCCAGTCGTCGAGGGCGAATTCCCCGATCACCGGGCCGCCCGCGCCGATGCCCGCGTTGTTGACCACGACGGTGGGCGCGCCGCCGAACCAGTCCTCGGCGGTGGCGGCGAGCCGGGTGACCTCGGCGATCGCGGTGACATCGCAGGCGGTGCCGATCGCCTTCCCGCCCGCGGCCTCGACGAGTCCGGCGGTCTCGGCCGCGCTGTCGGGGTCGAGGTCGGAGCAGACCACGCGGCCGCCGCGCCTGCCCAGTTCCACGGCGAAGGCCCGCCCGATGCCGCTGCCCGCGCCGGTCACCACGGCGTCGGCGCTCGTGGTCCGGCGGCGTCCGCCGAAGGGAAACAGTCGCATGGCAACTCCCGGGTCGACCCGGTACGACTCGAATTGGTGGCATCTGCCACCATTGGCCGCACCTGACACCAATTAGGCTCGCGACGGAGTACTTTGTCAACCATGGATGTGCGCGCACCGGCACGAACCTGGGGCGGGCTGACCGCCGACCAGCGCAGGGCGCAGCGACGCGCCGGCCTGGTCGACGCCGCCCTGACGATCTGGCTGGAGAACGGCTGGGCCGCGGTGACGATGCGCGGTGTCTGCCAGCGGACCTCCCTCAACGACCGCTACTTCTACGAGCATTTCGCCGACCGCGACGAACTGCTGGCGGCGGTCTGGGACGAGGTGTGCGCCGAGGTCTTCGCCGATCTGGCCTGTGTGCTCGCCGAGACCGAGAATCGGACGCCGCTCGAAGTCATGCGCGCGGCGATCACCCGCGCGGTCGAGTTGCAGGCCGATCCGCGCGGTCGCGCCCGCATCCTGCTCGCGGATCACGCGGGCAGCGCGGTACTCGAGCAGCGCCGCAAGACCATGCTCACCGACGCCACCGATCTGCTGATCGCCGCCGCCTGGCCCTACCTGCGCCCCGGCGTCGACGAGACCGACATCCGAATGAGCACCCTGACCGGCATCGGCGGTTTCATCGAACTGCTCTCGGCCTGGCGCACCGGCGTCCTCGACGTCGACGCCGACCGCATCATCGACCACACCAGCGCCATCGCCGCCCAGCTGGCCACGATGTTCCTCCCGCCGGAGATCATCGGCGACCACCGATAAGTATTCCTTGACAGGAATATTCCAATCAAGGAATACTTCTGGACATGGACGAGATCGCCGCGGCACTGGGCGACGGCGCGCGGTGGCGCATCGTCGAACTCCTCGCCGAACGACCCCGCTCGGTGGGGGAACTGGCCGAGCTGACCGGCCTGCGGCAGCCGCAGACCACCAAGCACCTCCAGACGCTGGCCCGCGCGGGTCTCGTCACCGTGTTCCCACTCGGGCAGCGGCGCGTCTACGCGCTCGAGGCCGGGCCGCTCACCGGGCTCGAACGGGCGCTGCGCCTGCTCGTCGAGACCGTCGAGGCGAACGCCGACGAGCGTGACGTGGTCGAGCGCTACCGCGCGGCCATCGACGCGGAAACCGCGGTCGCCGAACGGGATCGGTGGGCCGACGGCCGCGCCTTCACCTTCGATCGCACCCTGGCCGCGCCCCGCGAGGTCGTCTGGCGGCACTGGGTCGAGGCCGACCTGCTGGGCTCGTGGCTGGCCCCGCCCTCGATGACGATCACCGAGTGCGCGCTCGAACCGAGGCCGGGCGGTCGCGCCGTCCTCGACTATCGCGACCCCGAAGGCCGCCACTACCGCTCGGCGGGAAAGGTCGGCGCCGCAACGGAACCCGAGCACCTCGCCTTCGACCTCGCGGTCCTCGACGAGTCCGGGGCGGTGTCGTTCACCGGCCGCTACGACCTGACGCTCGACCCCGTCCGCGACGGCACCCGCCTGCGGCTCGGGCTGACCATCACCGACACCTCCGTCGAGGCCGTCCCGTACATCGCGGGAATCGGCACCGGCTGGGGCCAGGTTCTCGACAATCTCGCCGCCCGGATCGGCGGCACCACGACGAAGGAAGCACAGTCATGACCGAACGCACCGTGACCGCCAATCTCGCCCTCACCCTCGACGGGCGCTATCACGGACCCGGCGGCCCCACCGACGCGGCGGCGATCGTGCGCTACGCGACCACCGAGGTCGCGCGCGAGCACCTCTCCCGCCTCTGGGCCGACGCGACGACGGCGGTGCTCGGCCGCCGCAACGCCGAAGGCTTCCTCGCCTACTGGCCCACCGTCGCCTCCGACGATGCCGCCGACCCGCGTGATCGCGCCTACGCGAAGTGGCTGGCCGACACCGACAAAGTGGTCTTCTCGACCACACTCACCGACGCGCCGTGGGAGCGGACCCGGCTGGTGAACGCACCCGCGGCCGACGTGATCGCCGAACTGAAGACCGCAGGCACCGGCGACATCCTGGTCAACTCCAGCCCGAGCGTCATCGCGGACCTGCTGGCGGCCGACCTGATCGACCGCCTGTACCTGCTGATCTGCCCCGAGATCGCCGGTGGCGGAGCACGGCTGTTCGACGACGGCCTGCCCGCCACCCGGTGGACCGTCACCCACCACGCGGTGGGCGAACTCGGCGAGGTCGCGCTCGTCTACGACCGAGTGCGCTGACCGCTCGGCAGCGCGCCGACGCCGAGATCACGCAGAGCCGCGATCAGGAACTCGTCGACGGCGTCGGTGCGTTCCAGTTGCACCAGGTGACCCGCACCCGGAACCTTCACCACCGCACGCAGATCCGGGACGTTCGCGCGCAGCACGGCCAGCGGGTCACGGCCGCTGAACCCCTCCATGTCCGGATCGTTCTCGCCGTAGAGGAAGTAGGTGGGCACCGGCACCCGGGCACCGGCGAAGGCTTCGGTGAGCGCCCAGTTGCGGTCGAGATTGCGGTACCAGTTCAGGCCGCCGGTGAAGCCGGTGCGATCGAACTCCGCTGCCAGGGTGTCGAATTCGGCCTCGCTCAGCCAGGACCAGGGCAGCTCGGGGGCCTGCGGCAGGACATCGAGGTAGCCGAGGCCCGGCGGGTTCTTCCAGGTGTCGAGGTAGTGGTAGTCGCCGGAGAGCGAGTAGTAGACCCTGGCCAGGAATTCGCGGGAACGCGCGGCCAGTTCGGCGTCGGCCACGCCCGGCTCCTGGAAGTAGGCCAGGTGCAGGAAGTGCCGCTGTGCGGCCTTGGTCCAGTACTCCGACGGCGCGCGCGGCGGACGTGGCGAGAACGGATTGTTCAGGACGGCAACGGCATCCACACGCTCGGGCGCCCGCAGTGCCAGCTCCCACACGAGCTGGGCGCCGAAGTCGAGGCCGACGAAGACGGCCTTCTCCGCGCCGATGTCGTCGAGCAGCGCCAGCAGATCACCGATCACCGCCGCGTTGGTGTAGGCGGCGGGATCGGCGGGGGCGTCGGTGCGGCCGTAGCCGCGCAGATCCGGGGCGATGGCGCGGAAGCCCGCGCCCGCCACCGCCGCGAGCTGGCGGTGCCACACGAAGCCGGTGTGCGGGAATCCGTGACAGAAGACGACCGGATACCCCTGCCCCCGCTCGGTGACGTGCATCCGGACGCCGCCGGTGTCCAGGAATCGTTGGGTCAGCTCCACTACCGTCTCCGTTTCTAGAACGTGTTCCTCTTTTGACGGTAATGTCTGGAGGCCATGAGCGGAACACCCAAGATTCTCGCCGGCCGGGTCGCGGTGGTGACCGGCGCCAGCCGTGGCATCGGCAAGGGCATCGCCCAGGAACTGGGCGCGGCCGGGGCCACCGTGTACGTGACCGGCCGCACCACCACCGCGGGCAGGCTACCCGGCACCGTGCACGCGACCGCCGAGGAGATCACCGCACTGGGCGGCCACGGCGTGGCCGTGGTCTGCGATCACGCCGACGACGCGGCGGTCGAGAAGCTCTTCGCCCAGGTGCGCGACGAGCAGGGCAGGCTCGATGTGCTGGTGAACAACGTCTACAACTCCCCCGCCGCGGCGCGCTGGCTCGGCCGCAAGTTCTGGGACGTCCCGCCGAAGGCCTGGGACGAGACCTTCGACATCGGCGTCCGCTCGCACTACGTGGCCAGCGTGTTCGCCGCGCCGCTGCTGATCGAGTCGGCGGGGCTGATCGTCAACGTCTCCTCCCCCGGCTCCCAGCGGTACATGCACAACGCCGTCTACGGCGTCGCCAAGACCGCGCTGGACCGGCTCACCGCCGACCTGGCCCACGACCTGCTCGGCACCGGCGCGACCGCGGTCTCGATCTGGCCCGGCATCGTCGACACCGAACTGCTGCAGATGGTTCCGGCCGACGAGAACGGGCGCCGCGAGGTGACCCTGCCCGGCGAGGGCACCTTCGACCTCAACGCCGCCGAGACCCCGCGTTTCCCCGGTCGCGCGGTCGTCGCGCTGGCCGCCGACCCAGCTCGGCTGACCCGCGGCGGCGGCGCGTGGAAGGTCGCCGACCTCGCGGTCGAGTACGGATTCACCGACGTCGACGGCCGGATTCCGCGGGCCGATTGAGCGGGGAAATCAGCCCTGGATTTAGGTGAGACAGTGCGTTACATTCAAATCAGGGAGAGTCGGCTCGACGGCGATCCCTGTGACGATGGAGAGAAACAATGACGTTCTCGAAGACCGCTGCCGCCGATCCGGACTACGCCGACACCCTGCTCACGCTGTCGGAGGGGTCGGTCCACCGCAGATTCGATCCCTTCCTCGATATCGACTGGGACGCACCGGAATTCGCGATCGACCGGGACGACCCGCGCTGGGTGCTCTCGGCCGAGCTCGATCCGCTGGGCGCCACCGCGTGGTACCAGTCGCTGCCGCTCGAGCGCCGCATCGAGATCGGCCGCTGGCGCCAGGCCAATGCCGCCAAGGTCGGGCTGGCCTTCGAGTCCATCCTCATCCGCGGGATGATGCAATACGCGATGGCCCTGCCCAACGGGTCGCCCGAGTTCCGGTACTGCCTCCACGAGATGACCGAGGAGTGCAACCACATCCAGATGTTCCAGGAACTGGTCAACCGCATCGGCGACGACGTGCCGGGCATGCGGCCGCTGTTCCGGGTCGCCTCGCCGTTCATCGGCGTCGCGGGCGGCTACTTCTGGGCCATCCTGTTCATCGGCATCCTCGGCGGCGAGGAGCCGATCGATCACTATCAGAAGGCCCTGATCCGGTCCGGCAACGCGACCCAGCCGACGCTGCTGCGGATCATGGAGATCCACATCGCCGAGGAAGCCCGGCACATCTCCTTCGCCAACGAGTTCCTGCGCAACCACCTCGCGCGGATGAATCCGGTGAGCACCGCTGTCTGCGCCGTGGCCTTCCCGATCGCCATGCGCTGGCTGGCCGACGAACTGGTCAAGCCGTCGAAGTCGTTCGCCACCAAGTTCGACATCCCGGACGAGGTATTCGAGGACGCGTTCTGGCGCAGCCCGGCCTCCCGCAAGATCCTCAGCGGATTCTTCGGCGACATGCGCGCCCTGGCCGGCGAGCTCGGCCTGCTGAACCCGGTGACCAGGCCGCTGTGGAAGCTGCTGAAGATCGACGGCGGCCAGGCTCGCTACCGCAGCGAGCCCGACCGCCGCACCGCCTAAGCGCGGTAGCCGTCGGTGCCGGCGCGGGACATGACGATCGTCGGGACCACCGCGCGGGCGGACAGCCGCAGCAGCGAGTCGACCATCTCGACGACGTCGTTCACCGCGAGCATCCGCTCGGGCGGGATCCGGTCGTGGATCCAGGCGCTCATGTCGGTGTCGACGTAGGCGGGCGCGATGGCGGTGGCGGTGACGCCGTTGCCGGACTCCTCGGCGTTGAGCGTGGCGAGCAGCGAGATCATCGCCGCCTTGGCCGCGCCGTAGACCGCCAGGCCCGCCTCGGCGTACACGCCCGTGATCGAGGACAGCGCGACGACCTTCGCGCCGTGGGCCGGATCGGCGGCCGCCGCCGCGCGCAGCATCGGCAACGCGCCCTGCACGAGTTGCAGCGGAGCGCGCACGTTCACCGCGACGGTCTTGTCGAACCGCTTCATCGAGGAGTCGGCGAGCGCGCCCGCGGTGCCGACACCGGCGTTGAGGATCAGCGCGGACAGGGTCGCGTACCGGTCGGCGTGCTCGGCGAGCAGGCGGGCGATGCCGTCCTCGTCGGCCATGTCGGCGGCGACGGCGACCACCTCGGGGGCGCCGAGCGCCCGCAGATCGGCGGCGACCGCGGTCAGCCGGTCGGCGTCCCTGGCGGTGATGGTCAGCGAATACCCCTGCTGGGCAAGCCGGTTCGCGATCCCGAGGCCGATGCCCCGGGACGCG
This sequence comes from Nocardia sp. NPDC051833, assembly GCF_040681225.1. Classification (NCBI taxonomy): domain Bacteria; kingdom Bacillati; phylum Actinomycetota; class Actinomycetes; order Mycobacteriales; family Nocardiaceae; genus Nocardia; species Nocardia sp. NPDC051833. The sequence continues at coordinate 38,092 of NZ_JBFAYK010000003.1, read as the reverse complement.
CCGGTGATCAGGGCGGACTTGCTCGCGGTCACTTCCGGTGCCCTTTCAGTGCGCGCAGCCCGGCGGCCATGAACTCCGGGGTGGCCTCCGCGGCGCGCTCGGCGGCGGCGCCCGCGTCGGAGCCGCGCAGTGCCCGGTGGGTGATGCCCTCGCCGATCACGCCGAGTTTGAAGTTGGCCAGCGCCAGGTAGAAGCCCCAGTCGCCGAGGTCGCGACCGGAGGCGGTCGCGTAGGACTGGGCGAGGGCGTCGGCGGTGGGCATGCGGTCGCTGGTCCACGCGGCCGACGAGCCGAGCACCAGGTCGAAGATCGGCGACCGGTACACGCACATCAGCGCGACATCGGTGAGCGGGTCGCCCAGGGTCGACATCTCCCAGTCCACGACCGCACGCACCCGGCCCGGGTCGGCGGCGTCGAGGATGGTGTTGTCGATGCGGAAGTCGCCGTGCACGATCGAGGCCGCCGAGGTACTCGGCACCGCCTCGGCGAGCGCCGCGTGCAGCACCGCCACGTCGGCGAGCTCGCGGGTCTTCACCCGATCCCATTGGGAGGCCCACAGATTCACCTGGCGTTCGACGAAACCGGTGGGCCTGCCGAACGTGCCGAGACCCACCGCCGCCGGGTCGACGGCGTGCAGGCGGGCCAGCACGTCGACCAGTTCGGTCGCGCTCGCGGCGACCTGCTCGTCGGTGAGGGCGGCGAGGTCGTCCTGGTCGCGGATCACGCGGCCGTCGATGTACTCGACGACGGTCATCGGCGCGCCGAGGGCGGTGCCCCGCTCGTCGAAGGCGACCGTGCGCGCGACCGGCACCGCCGAATCCTGGAGCGCGTCGGTGACGGTGAACTCGCGTGCCATATCGTGCGCGGACGGTGTGAGCCCGGCGACCGGCGGACGCCGCACCACCCAGGTCGACACGTCGTCGGCGGCCGTGAACGTCAGGTTCGAGCGCCCGCCGCTGATCAGTTCCACGCGCAGTTCGCCGCGCACCGGCACGCCGCTGTCGCGCAGGAATCGCGTCAGCGCCGCGACATCCATTCCGGGCAGGCTCATTCGGCGTCCCGGTGCGCTCGCTCGGCCGCGCTCACCGCGCGTTTGGCGATGGCCCACCGGTGCACCTCGGAGGGACCGTCGTAGATCCGGAACGGCCGGACCTCCCGCGAGAGCCGCGCCAGCGGCAGGTCCGCCGCGACACCGAGACCGCCACACATCTGCATGCTGCGGTCGATGATCCGGAAGATCGCCTCGGCGGCGAAGGTCTTCGCGATGGAGGTCGCGTTCGCCGCGGACTCGCCGCGATCGAGCTCCCAGCAGGCACGGGTGAGCAGCGCGCGGGTCGCCGCGATGTCGATCTCGTTGTCGGCGATCATCTGCTGGATCATGCCGAGATCGCCCAGGCGCGAACCGAATCCGCGCCGCTGCGCCACCCGGTCCACCGCCACGTCGTGGCCGCGGCGCGCGGCGCCGAGCCAGCGCATCACGTGCGTCATCCGGGCCGGGCCGAGCCGCACCTGGGCGTACTCGAAGCCACGGTCGACCGCGCCGAGCACCGCCGAATCCGGGACGAGCAGGTCCTCGAAGAACACCTCGCAGTGGCCGCCGAGCATCGACCGGTCCAGGGTGTCGATATGCCTGCCGACCCGGAGGCCGGGGGTGTCGGCGGGGGCGAGGAACATCGTCGCGCCGCCACGATCACCGGGTTCACCCGAGGTCCGGGCCATGATGATGAAGAAGCCCGCGCCGTCGGCGCCGGTGATGAACCACTTGTGGCCGGTGATCCGCCAGCCGCCCTCGGCGCGCACCGCGCGGGTGGCCAGGGCCGAGGGATCCGAGCCTGCGCCGGGCGCCGGCTCGGTCATCGCGAACGCCGAGCGGACCTCGCCGCGCGCGAGCGGCGCCAGGTACTGCTGCTTCTGTTCCGGGTCGGCGATGTGGGCGAGCATGTGCACATTGCCCTCGTCGGGGGCCGCGATGTTCAGGGCCGTCGGACCGAACAGGGAGTAGCCCGCCTCCTCGAAGACCGGGGCGCGGTCGGACATGCCGAGGCCGTGGCCGCCGAATTCGATCGGCGCGTGCGGCGCGAACACCCCGGCCGCGCGGGCCTCGCGCTGCAGGTCGACGCGCAGTGCCTCGCCGCCGGCGGCGGTGATGTCGCCGTCGTGCGCGTCCTCGAGCGGGAGGACCCGGTCGCGGATGAAGGCGCGGGTGCGCTCGGCCAGACGCTGCACCTCGGGCGGCTGGGACAGGTCGATCGCCACGGATCCACTCCTCGACTCACTTGGCCGAACGTTCGCTCGGCATCGGACGCCTACGACAGTGACACGACCCGATAACTGCTGTCAATCGACAGATTCCCTCCGGCCGCTATGTTCAGCTATTCTGAACACCATGAACACATCGAACGGTGGGCTCGGCGCCCGCCTGCGTGCGGCGAGGACCGCGGCGGGCCTGTCGTTGCGGGAGACCGCCCGCCGGATCGAGGTCAGCGCCGCCACGCTCAGCGCGATCGAGACCGGCAAGACCGGCGTCTCGGTCCCGCGCCTGCGATCGCTGGCCACCGAACTCGGCACCACGACCCAGTGGCTGATCGGCGAGCCGACGGCGCGGGCCCCCGAACCCCGGCCGCGCGGTACCGCCCCGGCGGACCAGGACGCCCGCGCGTGGCGCGAATTCCCGCCACTGGACATCGATCCCGTGCTCGCGGCCGCGATCGACTCCTTCGTCGAGACCGGCTACCACGGCGCCACCATGCGCTCGATCGCGCAGCGCGCCGGCATGAGCGTGCCCGGCGTGTACCACCACTACCGCGACAAGCAGGCCCTGCTCGTGCGCGCACTCGACCTGACCATGGACGAGCTGCACTGGCGGGTCGACGCGGCCCGCCGCGAGGCGGGCACCGGCCGCGACCGGGTCACGCGGGTCGTCGAGGCGCTGGCGCTGTTCCACACCCACCGGCGCGAACTCGCCTTCATCGGCGCCAGCGAGATGCGCAGTCTCGAACCGGCCGACCGGCGCCGGATCACGACCTCCCGCAACGAGATCCAGTATCTGCTCGACGCCGACATCGACAGCGCGCTCACCGAGCAGCAGCGGAGTACCGAACACGCGCGCGCCGCCGGACGCGCGATCGCGACCATGTGCACGGCCCTGCCGCAGTGGTTCCGCCTCGACGGTCCGGCCACACCCGAACAGATCGCCACCGACTACGCCGACTTCGCCCTCGGCGTCCTGGGCATCCCCCGCTGACGGTGCGGCCCGCCCCGAAAACTCTCGGGGCGGGCCCTTCCCCATGCACCATGCGGCGCCGCCACGTCGCACGGCACGGTCCATCGTAGACGGGACGAGCTGATCTCTCCCGCAACCACACCCGGACGACCGCGGACAACATCGTGGAGCCCGATCGCCTACGGCGCGACCGGTTCCGGGCGCAGGGCGGCGAACCAGGCGAGGTAGTCGGCGGTGACGGTGCGCAGGCGGGTCACCGGCCAGTCGGCGGGATGGAGGTCGGCCGGGAGGACGGGGTCGGTGGTGAGGTGGTCGAGACCGGCGCAGACGGCGGCGAATCTGGCGGTGGGGTCGGTGGTGTCGATGGCGGCCAGCAGGGCGTTGGCGCGGGCGGACCAGTCGGCCAGCGGCCACAGGCGGGCGGCGAGGTCGGCGGGCTCCTCGACCGGGCGGGTGCGCAGGCGGAAGGTGGTGTCGTCGAGGTCCGCGGGCCAGGCGCGGTCCAGGTTGGCGGGGCGCATCCAGACACCCTCACGCAGTTCGGCCAGGCGCAGCGACAGCAGGCGCGCGCGCAGCGCGGCGCGGTCGGCGGCGGGGCGGCCGGTGGCGGTGACGACGACCTGCTCCCAGTCACCCGTCCACGGGAGCGTCGCCGGCGCGGCGAGCTCGGTGCGGCGGGCGCGCAGCGCGGGGATGAGAGTGTAGGCACGGTTCTCCCGCACCAGGTCACCGGCGGCGACCATGCGGGACACGGCGACGCGGACGGTCGCCTCGGGGTAGCCGACGGTGGTGGTGGCGGCACAGATCTCGCGTGAGGTCATCGTCGGCGAATCGGCGGCGATGAGAATCCGGACCAGCGCCGAGCGGGCCGACACCGGGCGGACCTCGGTATCGGGGCCGGTCACAGGGGGTTGCACGGATCGAGTCTACATATTTCACTATTGCCACGGCCATCGCAGATATGTAACGTTGCCGGATATCAGCCGCCTCTCCGGCGTCGCCGACGACAAGGAGCCTCGCCCATGACCGCTACCCACCCGCTCGCCGGGCGCACGATGATCATGTCCGGCGGCAGCCGCGGCATCGGGCTGGCGATCGCGGTCGCCGCCGCGCGCCAGGGCGCCAATATCGTGCTGCTGGCCAAGACCGATGTCCCGGATCCGCGCCTGCCGGGCACCATCCACACCGCGGCCGCCGAGATCGAGGCCGCGGGCGGTCAGGCGCTGGCGGTGGTGGGCGATGTCCGAGACGAAGCCTCGGTGGCCAACGCGGTCGGCCAGGCGGTGGAGCGGTTCGGCGGCATCGACTACTGCGTCAACAACGCCTCGGCGATCGCGCTGGCGTCCACCGAGGAACTGCCGATCAAGCGCTTCGATCTCATGCAGCAGATCCAGCTGCGCGGCACCTACCTGCTCTCCAGCGCCTGCCTGCCGCACCTGCGCAACAGCGAGAACGCGCACATCCTGAGCCTGTCGCCGCCGCTGAACATGGCCCCGCACTGGCTCGGCGGGCATCCGGCCTACATGGTCGCCAAGTACGGGATGTCGCTGCTCACGCTCGGCTGGGCCGCCGAATACGCCGAGCACGGCGTCGCCGCGAACTGCCTGTGGCCGCAGACGCTGATCGCGACCGCCGCGGTACAGAACCTGCTCGGCGGCGACGAGGCCATCGCCAAGGCCCGCACCCCGGAGATCGTGGCCGACGCCGCCGTCGCCATCCTCGGCCGCGACGCGCGCACCACCACCGGCAACACCTTCCTCGACGTCGACGTGCTGGCGGCCGAGGGCATCACAGACCTGTCCGGCTACGGCGGCTCGGGCACCCTCGAGTACGACATCTTCGTCGACCCGCCGCAGGCCTGACACCGTGCGCTGGATCAGCTCGCCGCCACCGCGGTGCGCTGATCCAGCGACACACCCGTGGCCGATCGGCGATAGCTGTTCGACACCGTCCGGCGGCGGAATTGTGACCAGCCCGCGTCCCTTTTGCCCGGTTACAGTGGAGAGGGTGCAGATCGACGTGACGCCGCTGCCCGGGGTCGGGGTACGCAAGGATTTCGCGGTGCGCAAGAGCGGGCGCCGCATCGGCGTGGTCGAGCACCGCGACGGCGCGATCGATCTGATCGTCGGCAAGCCGGGCAATCCCGATGTCACCGAGCAGATCGCGTTGTCGGCGGCGGAGGCGGCGGCCCTGGCCAGCCTGCTCGGCGCGCCACGGGTGGTCGCCCAGCTCGAGGCCGAGCATCGCGAGTTCGACGGCGTGCGCACCCGGCAGTTCCCGCTCGCGGCGCACTCGCCCTACGACGGCCGCACACTCGGTGACACCCGGATGCGCACCCGCACCAAGGCGTCGATCGTGGCGGTGATGCGGGCCGGCGCGGTACTCGCCTCCCCCGGACCGGAATTCGCCTTCGTCGCGGGCGATGTCCTCATCGTGGTCGGGTCCGCGGACAGCCTGACAGCCGCCGCGCTAATCCTGCACGACGGCTGACCGGGGGTGGACCTAGTGGCGGTGCAGAGATCGCACCGTCGCCGCGCCCCACAGGGCCAGCCACGCCGCGGCGGCCATGTAGAGGACATAGGCCAGCACGACCAGCTCGGGGCCGTAGCTGCCCGCCCACTCCCCCAGGCGCAGCAGCGCGACGATACCCAGGCCGAGCAGGAGCAGGCCGAGGATCAAGCCGGGCATTCCCAGCGGGCCGAGCGACGATTCGGTGGGCCTGGGCGCGGTGACGCGACCATCACGGCCGGTAACTGACAGATTGCTGTTCGATTCGAAGTACATGCTGCTCATCAGCATGAGCCCCCTTCCGGGTGGCCGTCCCGACACGGCCGGTTGCTGATCCATACCGGATCTTTCGAGGCCCGCTACGCCGGAGCGGACGGACAGGGCGAATGTGACGGAAGGTCTGCGTCGACCTCGCCGTTGATCACAAACGGTTAACGTTCAGCAATTACGAGCGTGCCACTCCCGGTAGCCGAATGACAGGCGATGTGATCTGCATCACATAGAACATACGTGCGACACGGGTCGATAACGCACGTTACATATCCGGCAAACACCCCTCGGAACTGGCAAAACCCGTGCACAACTGGACATTTGCTCAATATGCCGACAAGCCTGTGATTTACCGAACCGTTACGGCCCTGACGTGCGAAAACGCGCCGTGAGCAAACTGCGACACCACCGCTACCCGCATCGAGACCTCGCCGGGGCACCGACCGGACCGAACCCCGGCGCGCACCGGAACCGACACGCCCGGAACGGTTTTCGGGTATCACCGACCGGGAAAGCATGCCGACCCGCCGTCGTTCTCCTACGATGGGCGGCGGCACACACCGGTAACAGCGTGAGGGGTCGTCGACGATGAGCGACAACGCGAATGTGATCGACCAGTCGAGTCCGAGCATCGCCCGGGTCTACGACTATCTGCTCGGCGGCAAGGACAACTACGAGGTCGACCGCGCGATCGGCGACCACTTCAAGCTCAACCTGCCCGGTTCGGTGGCGATCGCGTTCACCAACCGGCAAGCCCTCACCCGCGCGGTCCGCGAGATGGCCGAGGCGGGCCTGACCCAGTTCCTCGACTTCGGCAGCGGCCTGCCCACCGCCGACAACGTGCACCAGGTCGCCCAGCGGGTGAACCCCGACGCGCGCGTGGTCTATGTCGACAACGACCCGATCGTGCTCGCCCACGGCCGCGCGCTGCTGGCGACCAACGAGAACACCACCGTCGTGCACGCCGATGTCCGCGATTCCGTCGGCATTCGCGCCAACGAGGAGGTGAACCGGCTCATCGATTTCGACAAGCCGGTCGCCCTGATCTTCAGCGCCATCCTGCACCACCTCAACGACGACGAGGACCCGCGCGCGGTCGTGCAGTACTGGACCGAGCAGATCCCGGTCGGCAGCAGCGTGTTCATCTCGCACTTCCGCTCCGGCGACAACGCCGAGACCATCGAGGCCGAAGCCAAGCTGCAATCCACCTTCGGCCGTGGCCGCTGGCGCACCGACGCGGAGATCGTCGCGCTGTTCGGCGATCTGCAACTGCAGGAGCCCGGCGTCGCCGCGGCCGCCCGCTGGCACCAGAACGTGCCCGCCGACGACGACGATTCGGCGCGCATCGGCTCGCCCGATCGGGAGCTCTCGGTGTGGGAGGAACTCATCGTCGCGGCCATCGCCGACAAGCGTTAGGGCGGTTCGTCCGGGTCGGTGACCCGGGTGAAATTCGGGCCACGACATCTCGTCTGTTCGCACGGGTGAACGCGTCACGTTCCGCTATCTTGTGCATCTAGTTTTCTCGATGCTGCTGGATCGTTCGTGTCGCTTCGCCGCAATCACGTGCCGCGTGAGATCCACGCCTCGTGTTTTCGGCGACCCTCATCAGACGAAGGACGCCGGTCACCATGCCCGCACCCGTTATCCTCCACGGCCGCATCGCACGGCTGGAACCCCTGGCACCCCACCATGTTCCCGGCTTGGCCGCGGCCTCGGTCGCGCTCGGTCCGGCCGGATTCACCATCGTCCCGCAGGGCGAGCAGGAGGCTCGCACCTATGTCTTCCAGGCCGAGTCCGCCCAGCTGGCCGGCACCACCCTGGCCTTCGCCATCGTCACCGTGGCCGACGACTGCGTCGTCGGAGCCACCCGGTTCACCCGGCTCGACTACTGGCAGGGCCCGCTGAGCTGGCCGCTGGCCGCCGAGCCCGTCACCGCGCTGCCCGGCGGGGCGATCCCCGACGCCGTCGAGATCGGCAACACCTGGCTGACGCCCGCGGTGCGCGGCGGCGTGGTGAACCTCGAGTGCAAACTGCTGATGCTGACCCACGCCTTCGACGGCTGGGGCGTGCGCCGGGTGACCCTGCGCGCCGACGCCCGCAACCTGCGCTCCCGCGCCGCGATCGAACGGCTCGGCGCGGTGAGCGACGGTGTGCGCCGGGCACATTCGCGCGGGCTCGACGGCGCGGTCCGCGACACCGCGTTCTATTCGATCCTGCACGACGAGTGGGCGGGCGTGCGGCTGCGGATCACCGAGCAGCTCGCCGCCCGCACCATGCTGCCGCGGGCCCCGCTGATCCCGGCCACCGCCGAGGCGTTGCGGCCCTTGGCCTCTCCGATCGGCTGACGGCTCAGACCCGGACGGACTCGATCCGCTCGGTGATGATCTCGGCCAGCTCTCGCGGACGCTCCTCGGGCAGCCAGTGCGAGGCGCCGTCCAGCACGACCAGCCGGTAGTCGCCGGTGACATAGTTCCCGGTGAGCTCGGCGCCGCGGCGGGCCAGCGCCGTATCCCCGGAGCTCCAGACATGGGTCACCGGCACCTGGACCGGCGCCGAGATGGCCCGCTGGCCGAGCAGGATCATCGCCCGGTACCAGTTCAACCCGCCGGTGAGCGCGCCGGTGTCGACGATCTCGCGGTGCACCCGGGCGATCATCTCCGGCGTCATGCCGGTGCCGGCCAGCGCGCGGTCGAGAATCCCGGGCCGCGCGTGCAGCAACCGCTCGGGGATCACCGGGATCTGGAACAACCCCATGTAGTACGAGCGGGCGAGCTGGTCGCTGCCGAGCAGTGAACGGCGGAACGCGGCGGGGTGCGGCACCGACATCGTCACCAGGGAGCGCACCAGGTCCGGCCGCGCGGCGGCGACCGACCAGGCGACCATCGCACCCCAGTCGTGGCCGACCAGATGGACGGGCCCACGGTCGATCTCGCGGATCAGCGCGAGGACGTCGTCGACCAGTTCGGTGATCCGGTAGGCGAAGCGACCGCGCGGCCGGGCGCCCGGCGAGTAGCCGCGCTGATTCGGGGCGATGGTGCGGTAGCCGCGGGCGTCGAGCAGCGCGGCGAGTTCCCCGAACGAACTCGCGGTCTGCGGAAAACCGTGCAGCGCCAGGACGACCGGGCCGTCGATCGGACCGGAGTCCACCACGTCGAAGCGCAGTCCCACCCGGGTGTAGGAGGTCAGTCGGTTGCTCAAGGGACCCTCCGGTCGATCGACGGCCTAATTGACTGATGGGTAAATTACCTGTGGTTCAGTTGCCCGTCAATCATCTGGTCAGCGGCCGGTGCCGCCGTGCACGACGGCGACTTCGGTGCCGCCGAGGTCGAAGGCCCGGTGCAGCACGCGCACCGCCGCGTCCAGGTCGGTGTCGCGGACCAGCACCGAGATCCGGATCTGCGAGGTGGCGATCAGATCGAGATTGATCCCCGCCTCGGCCAGCGCCTCACAGAACGTCGCGGTGACCCCGGGATGGTTCTTCATCCCCGCGCCGATCAGCGACACCTTGCCGACACGATCGTCGTAGCGCACATCGGTGAACCCGATATCGGCGCGACGTTCCCGCAGCAGGGCCACCGCGCGGGCGCCGTCGGCGGCGGGCAGCGTGAAGGTGATGTCGGTGCGGCCGGTGCCGGTGTTCTGCACGACCATGTCGATGGGGATCTCGGCGTCGGCGACCGCGCGGAACACCTGGGCCGCGTAGCCGGGTTCGTCGGGCAGGCCGACGACGGTCACCTTCGCCTCGCTGCGGTCGTGCGCGACGCCGGTGAGCACCGCCTGAGCGGCGGGGATGTCGGCCATCGAGCCGAACACCGTGGTGCCGATCGCGTCGGTGTAGGACGAGCGCACGTGCACCGGAACGTGATAGCGGCGCGCGTATTCCACGCAGCGCAGCATCAGCACCTTCGAGCCGCAGGCCGCCATCTCGAGCATCTCCTCGTAGGAGATCTGGTCGAGTTTCTGCGCATCGGGCACGATCCGCGGGTCGGCGGTGAACACGCCGTCGACGTCGGTGTAGATCTCGCAGACATCGGCGTGCAGTGCCGCGGCCAGGGCGACGGCGGTGGTGTCGGACCCGCCGCGCCCGAGCGTGGTGACGTCGCGGCTGTCCTGGCTGACGCCCTGGAATCCGGCCACGAGCACCACCTCGCCGTCGTCGAGGGCGCGCCGGACCCGATCGGGGTCGACCTGGATGATCTTGGCGTTACCGTGCGCGCCGGTGGTGATCACCCCCGCCTGCGAGCCGGTCAGCGACCTGGCCTCCGCGCCGAGGGCGTGAATCGCCATGGCCACCAGCGCGTTCGAGATGCGCTCACCGGAGGTGAGCAGCATGTCCATCTCGCGCGGCGGCGGCGCGGGCGCCACCTGGCCCGCCAGGTCCAGCAGTTCGTCGGTGGTGTCGCCCATGGCGGAGCACACCACCACCACGTCGTGACCCTGCTTCTTCGTCTCCACGATCCGCTCGGCGACCCGCCGGATCCGCTCGGCGCTCGCCACCGACGATCCGCCGAATTTCTGCACAACCAGGGCCATTCCTCGTCCTCTCCCCTGCTCGCCCGCGCGCGACCCGCGGGTGACCCCTCCGAGTATCCCGGCATTTCTGGCACGGCTGTCCTGTTTCGTGGTGAAAACGGCTGCCGCCGAGTCGATCCGGCCGCGATACTGGCTGGGCGGGGGCGGCGGCCACGGCGTTCGTTCCCGGCTCGGCAGTTCTCGGCGGTGAGGCGAATTCCCATGACCAATCAGCTCTTTCGTTCCCCACGCGGCTCGTTCGGGGTCGCCGTTCTCGGCACCGGCGCACTCGCCGCCGAGGTCGTGCGGATCATCCGCGACACGGGCGGGGACTTGCGGGAACGCGCCGGTGCGGAGCTGGTGCTCGCCGGGCCCGTGGAGCTGGTGGTGGACGCGACCGAGCATGTCGGCGCGGTGACGGCGGTGCTCGACGCGCTGCGCGCGGGACGGTCGGTGATCACCGCGAACACCGCGCTGATCGCCGAGCACGGGCACCGGCTGGCCGCGGCCGCCGAGCAGCACGGCGCCGATCTGTGCTTCGAAGCGGCGGTGGCGGGCGGTGTTCCGGTGGTCCGGCCGCTGACCCAGTCGCTCTCGGGTGACCGGGTGAACCAGGTGCTGGGGGTGTTCCCCGCCGAGCACAGCAGGCACGCGGCCGCGCAGGCGGCGATCCTGGCGACCCTGGCCTTCCACACCCGGGTGGAGGTCGGCGACGTGCACTTCGAGGAGTCCGTGCCCGCGGCGGCCGCCGACCTCGCCGCCGCCGCGGCGCTGGGTCTGCGCCTACGCACCCTCACCGTCTGCACCAGGATCGCCGAAGACGGTGGCAAGGAACAGATCTCGGTCCGCGTCCACCCCGCACTGCTCCCGGTGACCGATCCGCTCGCCCGGGTCGAGGCGCCGTCGAGCGCGGTCGCCGTCGACGCCGAGGGCGCGGGCAGGCTGATGTTCTCCGGCGACGCCGCCACCACCGCGACCGCGTCGGCCCTGCTCGGCGACCTGATCACCGCCGCCCGCAACCGCGTCCACGGCGGCCGCGCCCCCCGCGCCTCGCACTACGCCCAGCTCCCCATCGCTCCCCTCGGCGACACCCCCACCCGCTACTACCTCAACCTGCGCGTCACCGACCACGCCGGCGCCCTGGCCCAGGTGGCCGCCGTCTTCGCCGACAACGGCGTGAGTATCGCGCGCGTCCGCCAGGAGCACCAGGGCCCCGACGCCCACCTGATCGTCCTCACCCACCGCGCCCGCGAGTCGGCCGTCACCGACACGATCGACGCCCTCGCCGACGCCCCCTGCGTCCGCGCGGTGTCGACCCGCTGGCGCATCGAGGGCACCGACGACTGAGCCGGAACCCCTACGTGCGGAGCATCTTTCGCACTTACAAGAAACATTGACGGTTTATGGTTTGTGCGTCACACTCGGCACATGCCACCTCGCGGCCGCCGAACACAAGCCGAGCGCACAGCCGAAACGCGACGCGCACTGCTCGACGCGACGTTCGACGCCTTGGTGGAGGTGGGTTTCAAGGCGACGACGACCACCGAAGTCGCCCAGCGTGCCGGTGTGTCACTGGGGGCGCTGCTGCACCACTTCCCCACCAAAGCCGATCTCCTGACCGGCGCGGTCACGCACTCGTTCGCGCGCCGGATCGAGGAGTACGGGGAGTTGATGGCGGCGCTCGACCCGTCGGCGGACAGGCTCGACGCGGCGATCGACCTGCTGTGGTCGATGTACGCGCGCCCCACCTTCACCGCGTGGCACGAATTGTGGGTGGCCGCGCGGACCGATCCGGAACTGGCCTGCGCCGTGGTCGAGATCGACCGGCAGTTCATGCGGGCCAGCGAACGGCTCTACACCGAATTGTTCCCCGTCGACGCGGGCACCGACCCGGCGCCGGATCGGGCGGTGGGCTTGCACGTCGTCTACGCGCTGCTCACCGGCCTGGCGACAGCGCGGTCCATCGACGGCTACGAGCCGATGCGGGCCGACAGCGTCCTCGCCGCTTTCAAGACGATGATCCGCGCCACCCTGGGCGCTACCGCACAACCACCGACCACCGACTGAATCTGTTCCGGCACAACCGCATACCGCAACGCACCGAGGGGGATTTCCATGAACGCCACCGACCCGGCGAGACGTCTCATCCGCGCTCGTCGCATCCACTTCGACTATCCGTCCGGATCACTCGACCGCCACTACGTCGACGGCGATCTGGTGATGAGTCACGTCGTCGCCCACCTGTCGGCGACGTTTCCGGAAGGCGAGGACTTCTTCGTCCGTTCCGTTCGCCGCTTCGCCGGCGAGATCACCGATCCCGAGCTGAAGTCGCGGGTGCAGGGCTTCATCGGCCAGGAGGTCACCCACGGCCGGGAGCACCGCGCGCTCAACGAACGCCTGCAGCGGATGGGCTACCCCATGGGACGGGCGGATCGCGCGACGCGCCGCGTTCTCGGACGGTACGAGCGCTTCACCTCGCCACTGACCTGCCTGGCGATCACCGCCGCGCTCGAGCACTTCACCGCCGTTTTCGCGGAGACACTGCTCGGCGACGAACGGGCGCAGGCCCTGCTCGGCGCCACCGAGGTTCGATCGATGCTGCTCTGGCATGCGATCGAGGAATCCGAGCACCGCGCGGTCGCTTTCGATGTCTACCGCGCGGCCGGCGGAACCGAGCGCAGACGAATCTGGGCGATGCGCGGGATCATGGTCTCCTTCTTCGCGAGCGTCATCGCCTACTCCACGCTGTCGGCCCTCGGCGATCGCGCCACCTATCACCCGATCCGGCTGGGCCGCAGCCTCGCCGCGCTTCGGCACTCGCCGTTCTTGACGCGTGAAGTCCGCGCCAGGATGCGGGCCTACACCCAGCGCGGCTTCCACCCCGACGACACCGACAACACCGCACTCCTGGACCACTGGACGACCGAATTGTTCGGTGCCGACGGCACCCTCATCGACCACCTGGGGCAACGATGACGACGAGACGAATCCCCTGGACCGACATCGTCCATGCCCCGGCCCTGCTGCTGCGCAGCGGGCGCCGGCATCTCACGACCGGCGCGCCCGCGGCCGACTTCACGCTCGGCTCGGCGTGGAAGAGCGGACCGCGGGACTCGGCACACGGCCCCTACCTGATCAGCGTGACCCAGTACACGCCGCGGCGGCTGACCGACATTCCCGATATCTGGCTCGCCGCAGAGAGTTTGGGTGATCAACTGGCGAAGATCGACGGCGCCGTCGGCGTGATGACCTATCTGCGCCCGGCCCGTCGCCAGGTCGGGTCACTGTCGATCTGGACCGACGACACCGGGCTGCGGAGATTCGTCTCGCTCCCGGACCACGTCGAGATCATGCGCAAGTACCGGCCGCGTGGTCTGCCATTGCGAACCGCGACCTGGTGGACCGCCGAACTCCGGATCGACGCGGCCATCGGCGAAGGCCTCCGCCTGCTCGATACCGACCGGCGGCAGCGAATCGGGCCCGCGGTACAGCCGTGAGATTCGCTGTCGCCGAATGTGTTCCGGGTCAGCGGTCGATCACTCCCCGCGCCGGGCCTCGGTCGGTTCGTAGCGGCGGGTGAAGTCCAGAATGCTCGCGGTGACCTGCTTCGGGATCTGATGGAAGATGCCGTGGCCCGCCCCGGGGTAGATCTCGGTTTCGCAGGTGGGCACGTTGTCGCGCAGGCGTCCGGCGGCGATGGTCGCGTCGGCGGCGATCGATTCCGAGCCGAACAGGCCGAGGGTCGGGACGGTGATCGTCGCCAGCCGCTCGTCGGTGAACAACCGGGGGTAGCCGATGGTGGGGATGTAGCCCAACGCGGCTTTCACACCGGCGAATTCGGCGTCGGACAGGGTGACGCCGGGGTTCATCCAGGCGTTCAGCTTGCGGAGGTTCTTGTCGGTCGGGCGCGCGCCCACGGTGATCATCTTCCACAGCACGCCCCAGCGGATCTTCGCCAAGGTGCCGCCGGGTTCGATCACCGTCAGGCTCGCCAGCCGTGGCGCGCCGCCCGCCGCGATCGCCATCGCCTCCCAGCCGCCTTGCGAATACCCGACCAGGTGCACCCGGTCGACGCCGAGTCCGTCGAGCAGCTCCGTGAACCACGCGCCGAACCGTGTTTCGTCGATCGGCGCGGTCTGGACGCTGAGACCGGGCGTGCCCAGGAATTCGGGCGCGTGGACGACCCGATCGCGCGCCAGATCCTCGATCACGTGGTTCCAGGACAGGCTGTTTCCGCCGAGCGAGTGCAGCAGCACGAGCGGCACGCCGTCGCCGCGACCGAAGGTGCGGACCCGGGTGGTGCCGAAGGTCGTCGGCACGTCGACGGTAATCGACGGAATCGGCTGCGACTTCTCCAGCTCCCGATAGGCCCGCAGGTACTCCTCGCGCGCCTTGTCGTTCTTGAACCGCCCGATCTTGGCCATGACCACCCCTTTACTTCGTTGGTGATATAAACGTACCACAAAGATGATATGGGCGTACCATCAAGAATCGGAGGGGACGAGCTGGAGCAGAAGGAGGCGGGTGTGCCACGGTTGGCCGATCACGAGGAACGGCGCGGGTCCATCACCGGGGCAGCGCGGCGCGTCATCGCCAGGGGCGGGCTCGATGCCGCGACGTTCCAATCGGTCGCCGCCGAGGCCGGGGTCTCGGTGCGGTCGGTGCAGTACTACTTCGGCACCAAGAGGGAGTTCCTGCTCGCGACACATCGTGCGGTCGTCGCGGACTCGGGTGCCCGGCTGCACCGGGCCCTGACCGCACTCGGCCCGGAAGCGGGCCCGCGCGACATCGTCCGCACGGTGCTGATGGGCCTGCTGCCGCTCGACGACGCCAGCAGGCAGGATGCCGTCCTGCTCGGCATCTTCCACGCGGCCACGCTCACCGGACCCGATCTCGAATCCGCCGACACCGCCGACACGCCCAACTACATCATCGACGCGGTCGCCACCCAGCTCCGGGAGCTCCGTGGGCCCGCGGCGGCGGAGCCGACGATCCGCGCGGATGCCGAGGTCGTGCTGCTCACGATCGCCGGTTTGGCCCAGGGCATGCTCACCGACCACGGCATGGCCGCGCGCGCACCACAACTCGTCGAGCACCTGCTCGACCGGGTGGTCGACGCCTGAGCTCGACTCGCCGAGGCGAGGGCCGCTACAGGCTGAACGCGATCGCGCGCAGGACCAGCACGGCGATGAACACCAGGGTGAAGGCCAGGTCGATGCCGAGCCCGCCCATCCGGACCGGCGGCAGGATCCGCCGCACCGGCGCGATCACCGGTTCGGTCGCGGCATGGGTGACCTGCCGCGCCTTCCCCACCCAGTCCGGACCCTTCCCCGCCACCGCCAGCCAGTCCAGCACCATGCGCGCGAGCAACACGAACATGAACACCGTCAGCGCGTAGCCGACCACGGTTCCGATGAGACTCATGACGCACTCCTTAGGAAGCCGCACAGGGCCTCGTACCCCGATCAACGCGCCAGCCCGCGCCGAAGTGTCCCGCCCCGATGGTTCTCAGCCGATTATCAGCCCTCCGCCGCACCGGAGCGCGCAGGCGCGTCCGCCTCGTCGCCACACAACTCGTCGACTACGGCACGGGTCCGGAGACGCCGCGAGCCCCGGGTCGGTCGACCCGGGGCTCGCGTGGTGACGCGCTACTTCTTGCGTTCCTTCTTCTCGCGCACGCGCACCGAGATGCGCACGGGCGAACCGTCGAAACCGAACTCCTCGCGCAGGCGGCGCTCCAGGAAGCGGCGGTAGCCCGCCTCCAGGAAGCCGGTGGTGAACAGCACGAACGTCGGCGGGCGGGTGCCCGCCTGGGTGGCGAACAGGACGCGGGGCTGGCGGCCGCCGCGCATCGGCGGCGGGGTGGCCGCGATGACTTCCTTGAGCCAGGTGTTCAGGCGGCCGGTGGAGATGCGCTTGTCCCAGGACTCGAGCGCGGTCTCCATCTGCGGCACCAGCTTGGCCACGGCGCGGCCGGTGTGGGCGGAGATGTTGACCCGCTGGGCCCACGGCACCCGCACCAGATCGCGGTCGATCTCGCGCTCGAGCATGTAGCGGCGGTCCTCGTCGACCAGGTCCCACTTGTTGAACGCCAGCACCAGCGCGCGACCGGAGTCGGCGACCAGGCTGATGACGCGCAGGTCCTGCTCGGTGATCGGCACCGAGGCGTCGATCAGCATGATCGCGACCTCGGAGGCCTCCAGCGCCGACTTGGTGCGCAGCGAGGCGTAGAACTCGGTGCCCGAGGCGTTGGACACCTTGCGGCGCAGACCGGCGGTGTCGACGAACTTCCAGACCTTGCCGCCCAATTCGACCAGCGAGTCGACCGGGTCGACCGTGGTGCCCGCGACATCGTGGACGACCGAACGCTCGTCGCCCGACAGCTTGTTCAGCAGACTGGACTTGCCGACGTTCGGCTTGCCGACCAGCGCAACGCGCCGCGGTCCGGCGGTCCCGGTGCCCTCGCGCGGGGTCTCGGGCAGCGCGCCGAGCACGTCGTCGAGCAGATCGCCGGTGCCACGGCCGTGCGCGGCCGAAACCATGCGCGGCTCACCGAGGCCCAGCGACCACAGGCTGGCGGCCTCGAGTTCGACCTTCTGGTCGTCGACCTTGTTGGCCACCAGGATCACCGGGATCTTGGAGCGGCGCAGCTTGCGCACCGCGGCCTCGTCGGTGGCGGTGGCGCCGACGGTCGCGTCGACGACGAGCAGGATCGCGTCGGCGGTCGCCATCGCGACCTCGGCCTGCCGGGCCACATGCTGCTGCAGGCCCTTGGCGTCGGGCTCCCAGCCGCCGGTGTCCTGCACCAGGAATCGGCGACCGGCCCAGCTGGCCTCGTAGGAGATGCGGTCGCGGGTGACGCCGGGGATGTCCTCGACGACGGCCTCGCGGCGGCCGAGGATGCGGTTCACCAGGGTCGACTTGCCCACATTCGGGCGGCCGACGACGGCGACCGTCGGCATCGCGAGATGCTCGTCGCCTTCGTGCTCGCCTTCGAGATCGGCGATCTCCCAATCGGATTCGTCGGACCAGGTGCCGTCTCCGACCAGAACCTCTTCGTCGATCATCGCGACCCTCCTGTCGTGGCCGAAAGCTGCTGGGCCACCACGCGGTAGAGCTCGTCGATGGTCTCGTCCATCGTCAGGTCGCTGGTGTCGACGAGCACCGCGTCGGCTGCGGGGCGCAGCGGCGACACCGTGCGGGTGGAGTCGAGGGTGTCGCGGCGCTGCACATCGGCCAGCACGGCCGTGTAGTCGTCGCCGCGGCCCTCGCGGATGTTCTGGGCGTTGCGCCGCTGGGCGCGGGCCTCCGCGGAGGCGGTGAGGTAGATCTTGGCGTCGGCGCCGGTGAGCACGACGGTGCCGATATCGCGGCCCTCCACCACGATGCGCCCGGACACGGCCGCGATCTCGCGCTGCAGGGCGACGAGCTGCTCGCGCACCTGCGCCACCGCGGACACGGCGGAGACGGCCTTGGTGACGGCGTCGCCGCGGATCTCGGCGGAGACGTCCTCACCGTCGAGCTCGATCACCTCGCGGCTGGGGTCGGTGCCGATCGACAACGGCAGCGCCGCAACGGTTTCCGCGATCGCGTCGGCATCGGCCAGGTCGACCCCGGCGCGCAGCACGCGCAGCGTCGCGACCCGGTACATGGCGCCGGTGTCGAGGTAGCGGGCACCCAGGCGGGTGGCCAGCCGACGCGACACACTGGACTTGCCGGTGCCCGACGGGCCGTCCATCGCGACGACGAGCGTGCCGTCACCGGTCATCCGGTCGCCGGCGAACTCCACCGGGAAATCCACTCCGTTCACAGCTGCACCGCCTCGTAGAGTTTGCCGATCTCGTCGCGGCCGAGCACGCGCAGCGTGCCGGGACGCTGGTCGCCCAGCGCCACCGGGCCGATGTGGGTGCGCACCAGCCGGATCACCGGGTGGCCGACCTCGTCGAGCAGCCTACGCACGATGTGCTTGCGGCCCTCGTGCAACACGAGCTTGACCAGCGAGCGGCCCTCGTAGGCCTCGAGCAGCATGAACTTGTCGACCTTGGCCGGGCCGTCCTCGAGCTCGACACCCTCGCGCAGCCGCTTGCCCACCAGGCGGTAGTTGACCTCGCCGTTGACGGTGGCCAGGTAGGTCTTGGGGACCTCGAAGGAGGGGTGCATCAGGCGATGCGCCATCTCACCGTCGTTGGTGAGCAGCAGCAGGCCCTCGGTGTCGGCGTCGAGGCGGCCGACGTGGAACAGGCGCTGTCCGGCGGCGATCCGCTCGGCGACGATGTCGCCGACGCAGGGGCGGCCCAGATCGTCGGCCATCGTGGACTGCCAGCCCTTGGGCTTGTTCAGCACCAGGTGCACGAGTTCGTCGCGGACCACGACGCGGGTGCCGTCGACGCGCACGACCGCGTTCTCCGGATCGACGCGCAGACCCTGCTCGCGCACGATCTTGCCGTCGACCTCGACGCGACCGGCGGCGATCATGTCCTCGGCCGCGCGGCGCGAGGCCACCCCGGCCTTGGCGAGCACCTTCTGCAACCGTTCGCCCTCGCCCCAGGGCAGCTTCTTCGGGCCCTCGGTGTTCTCGGCGTGCTGGTGGCGGGCCGGCTTGGCGTTGTTCAGGATCGTCGGCGCGACGACCTTGCGCTGCGGCTTGGCCGACTTGGTCTTGCGCACGGGCGCCTGCGAGGTCGCGGGGCGGGCGGTGCTGCCCGCGCGCTGCGTGCCGCGCGGCTGGTAGCCACCCTCACGACGGTCGTCGCCGCCGCGCTCGTAGCCGCCGCGACGGTCGTCGCCACCGCGGTCGTAGCCGCCACGCCGATCGTCGGTCGCGCCGCGCTGGTAGCCGCGTCCCGTCGATCCGCGCCGATCGTCGGCGCCGCGGGTGAAGCCACCCGAGGAGCTGCGGCGGCCGGTCGACTCACCACGCTCGTATCCGCCGGTGCCGCGGCTGCCCGACTGCCCGGTGCGCGCGGTGCCGCCGCGAGTTCCCGCGGTCCGGTTCGCGCCGCTACGGGGCTGGTCGCTGCGTTTTCTTCGGTCCGGTGTGCCATCTCGGCGAGCGGAAGTATTCATCTGTCCTGTCAATCGTCGGTGCCGAGGTCCATGTCGGACTCGGCCGGTTTCTGCAGCCTGGTGAACCGTGGATCGGTCTCCAGGCTCTCGCTGATCTCGTCGATCAGGTCGACGCCGGGAAGCAGCGGCGCCAGCGGTGGCAGGTCGCCCAGTGAGGCGAGCCCGATCCGTTCGAGGAACAACTCGGTGGTGCGGTACAGCGTGCCGTTGGTCTCCGGGTCCTGACCCGCTTCCGCGATCAAGCCCCTGGCCAGCAGTGTGCGCATCACTCCGTCGACGTTCACCCCGCGAACCGCGCTGACCCTGGTCCGGGTCACCGGCTGGCGGTAGGCGATCACCGCCAAGGTCTCCAAGGCGGCCCGGGTGAGCTTCGTCCGAGCCCCGTCGAGCAGTACACGCTCGACATAGGGCGCGTACTCCTGTCGAGTATAGAAGCGCCAGCCGTCGCCGACGAAACGCAGGTCGATGCCGCTGCCCCGCGCGGTCAGCTCCGCCGACATGGTTCGCAGGGTGGTCTCGACCCGCTCGGCGGTGTCGTCCAGGGCCGCGGCCAGCTGTTCTACCGGCGCGGGAGCGTCGACGACGAGCAACATCGCCTCGAGCGCCGAACGCAATTCCGCCTCGTCGAGCGGCTCGGAAGTGAACTCCGCCACTACCTCGATCATCCGTAGTCCTCCTCGAACGTCAACGCCGCCGCTTCGGCATCGGGATCCAGCTCGCCGAGCCAGCTCACGGCCAGCGGGCCGAGCGGATCGGGCTGGTCGAACGCGATGGTCTTGCCCCGGTACAGCTCCAGCAACGCCAGGAACCGGGCGACGATTTCCACCGGGACCGTGCAATCGGCCACCAGTTCGGCGAAGGTCGTCCAGCCGCCGGGCCCCCGTTCCTTGAGCCGGGCCAGGACGAGCTCGGCCTGCTCGGCGACCGAGATGGTGTGCATGTGCAGGTGCGCGAGGCCGACCTGCGGGACCGGGCGCGGCCGGAACGCCGCCGCCGCGATCTCGGCGAACGCGCTGATGTCGACGCCGAGGGTCACCTCGGGCAGCAGCCCCTCGAACTGCTCCTCCAGCGCCACCGAGCGCGGATACCGGCGCAGCGCGGCCGCTTCCAGCTCGGCGAGCAGTTCGGCCACCTGCTTGAACGCCCGGTACTGGAGCAGGCGGGCGAACAGCAGGTCGCGTGCGTCGAGCAGTTCGAGGTCGTCGGCGTCGGTCATCTCGCCCGAGGGCAGCAGCCGGGCCGCCTTCAGGTCGAGCAGCGTCGCAGCGACGACGAGGAATTCGGTGGTCTGGTCGAGGATCTTGTCCGCGCGCAGCTTGGTGTTCTCGGCGAGCTCGGCGGTCAGCGCCTTGGTGTAGGCGATGAACTCGTCGGTGACCTGATGCAGCGCGACCTCGGTGACGTCGAGTTTGCGCGAGCTGATCAGCGTCAGCAGCAGGTCGAACGGCCCCTCGAAGTTCTTCAGCCGCAGGTGGAACCCGGTGTTCTCGGCGGCGGGTGCCGCTTCTTGCCGATCCTCACGCACCTCGGGTGTTGCGTCGATCACCGGCCCGACCGGTGGATGACCTCGCGTGCCATCGCCCGATACGACTCGGCGCCCGCCGATTTCGGGGCCCAGGTGGTGATCGGTTCACCGGCGACGCTGGCGTCGGGGAACCGCACGGTGCGGGAGATCGCGGTGTCGTAGACCAGGTCACCGAAGACCTCGACCACCCGCGACATCACCTGGCGGGAGTGCAGCAACCGGGCGTCGAACATGGTGACCACGATGCCGTACAGGCTCAGGCGCGGGTTGAGCCGGTCGCGCACCTTCTCCACGGTGTCGTTGAGCAGCGCGAGGCCGCGCAGCGAGAAGTACTCGCACTCCATCGGGATGATCACGCCGTCCGAGCAGGCCAGCGCGTTGACGGTGAGCAGACCGAGCGAGGGCTGGCAGTCGATGAGGATGTAGTCGTAGCGGTCGCGCACGCCCGCCAGCGCCCGGCCCAGCGACTGCTCCCTGCCCACCTCGTTGACCAGCTGGATCTCGGCCGCGGAGAGGTCGATGTTGCTGGGTAACAGGTCCATCCCGTCGACCTTGGTGGTCTGCAGGACGTCGTCGACGGTGGCCTTCCCGCCGATCAGCAGGTTGTGCACGGTGAGGTCGAGATCGTGGTGGGCCACACCGAGCCCGGCCGAGAGCGCGCCCTGCGGATCGAGGTCGACGAGCAGGACGCGGCGGCCGTATTCGGCCAGGGCCGCACCGAGATTGATGGTCGAGGTGGTCTTGCCGACCCCGCCCTTCTGGTTGCACATGGCCACCACCAGCGCGTCACCGTGACGCTGCACCTGCGGCGGCTCGGGTACCAGTCGCAGCGGGCGCCCGGTCGGGCCCATCTCGACGGCCTCGGCGACCTCGTCCGGTCCACCGTCCCACGGTGTTTCCGCTGTCGTCACGATCCGCTGCTCCTTATACGTGTCCTACCGGTAACCCCTGTCGAGGGTAGCGAGGCCGATTCGGGCCCGGACTCGCTTTCGTACGGTCCAGCTCTTGGGGGTAGACGCTACCGCTCGGACCGGTGAGGTACAGCATGGCAACGCCGGGCGTGTTCGCACGATACCCGCTGGACGCGACCGCGCACCGCCGCTTTCACCTGGCCCGCGGATGCGCGGTCGCCCACACCTCGCGCAGCGTGCTCACCGTCACGAGGGTGTAGATCTGAGTCGTCGTGACCGAAGCATGCCCGAGCAGTTCCTGCACCACGCGCACATCGGCGCCGCCGTCGAGCAGGTGGGTGGCGAAGGAGTGCCGCAGGGTGTGCGGCGACACCGTCGCCCCGATCCCGGCGCGCTCGGCGGCGGTCTGCAATACCTGCCAGGCGCTCTGCCGCGACAGCCTGCCGCCGCGCGCGTTGAGGAAAAGGGCTCCCCCGGAACCCTTTCCGGCCGCGGCCAGGGTCGGGCGACCGCGTACCAGGTAGGCATCGACCGCGGCGAGCGCGGGCCTGCCGATGGGGACGAGCCGTTGCTTGCCGCCCTTGCCGTGCAGCACCACGCACCGCTGTTCGGCGTCGAGGTCGTCGACGTCGAGGCCGACCATCTCCGAGATGCGCGCGCCGGTGGAGTACAGCAGTTCCAGCAGGGCGCGGTCCCGCAATCCCCGCGGTCCGCCGTCGGCCCCACCCGAATCACCGTCGCCACCCGCGGCCTCGAGCACCCGCAGCACCTGGTCGTAGGGCAATGCCTTGGGCAGCCGCCGACCCGGCGCCGGCGGTTTCACCGCGTGCGCCACATCGGTGTCGGTGAGACCTTCGGCCGCGGCGAAGCGGTGCAGGCCACGCACCGCGATCAAGGCCCTGGCCACCGACCCGGCGGCCAGCGGCGGATGATCCTCGCCGCCGGACCGCAACGCCATGGTGAACTCAGCGACATCGCCCTGCGCGACGGCCGCGAGATTCGCGA
Source organism: Nocardia sp. NPDC051833 (assembly GCF_040681225.1). Taxonomy (NCBI): domain Bacteria; kingdom Bacillati; phylum Actinomycetota; class Actinomycetes; order Mycobacteriales; family Nocardiaceae; genus Nocardia; species Nocardia sp. NPDC051833. The sequence continues at coordinate 15,072 of NZ_JBFAYK010000003.1, read as the reverse complement.
TGCCACGTCCGGTGAGGAAGGCGCGGTAGCGGGCCAGGTCCCGCCGGTAGGCGCCGAGGGTGTTGCGCGCGGCTCCGCGCTCGACCGCCAGATGGTCGAGGTAGGCGTCGATCTCCCGCGCGAGCACGCCCGAGCCGCCTAGTCCCCGCCGACCACTGTCACGATCCGCTTCCGGCGCGTGCCTCGGCGGCCTTGCGCCGCAGGAAGGCGGTCGGCTGACCCGGCCACGGCGCGTCGGCCGGGCGTAGCGGCACGGTGCCCGCCGCGGCCGCCGCGTAGGCGAGCACCCCGGCGACCGCCGTCGCGTTCACGATCTCCCCGGCCAGCGCCGCGCGGACCGCCTCGGCGACCGGCATCCGGACCAGCTCGAGATCTGCCTCCTCGTGCTCCGGCTCCGGCCGGTCGGTGGCGGAGAGCCCGGTCGCGAAGAACACCCGCAGCGCCTCGTCGGTGAATCCCGGCGACAACGCGACGTCCACCAGCACCGACCACTCGGCGGCGGCCAGGCCCGTCTCCTCGGCCAGCTCGCGCTTGGCCGCGGTGAGCGGGTCCTCGCCGTCGATGTCGAGCAGCCCGGCGGGCAGTTCGAGCAGCCGGGTACCGATCGGATGCCGGTACTGGCGGATCAGGACGACATTGCCGTCCGCGTCGAGCGCGAGCACCGCGACCGCGCCGTGGTGCTCGATGACCTCACGCTCGGCGACCCGCCCGTCCGGCATCGCGACCTGATCCTGGCGCAGGGCCAGGATCGCGCCGCTGTAGAGCACCCGGCTGGCGACCGTCTCGAAGTCATGACTACCGGGCTGGCTCACGTCGCTGCTCTCTCTCAGAGATCCGCGGCCTGCTCCGCGAGCTCTTCCTCCGGGAAGTCTACGGGAAGGCGTTCGGCCAGTTTGTATTTCAACGCCGCGTTGATCAGCGCGGCGAACAGCGGATGCGGCCTGGTCGGACGGCTCTTGAGCTCCGGGTGCGCCTGGGTGGCGACGAAGAACGGATGCACCGAGGCCGGGTACTCCACGAACTCCACCAGGTGCCCGTCGGGCGAGGTGCCCGAGAACACCAGCCCGCTCTTGGCGATGGCGTCGCGGTAGGCGTTGTTCACCTCGAACCGGTGCCGGTGCCGCTCGGAGACGTGCTCGGAGCCGTACGCCTGCGCGACGACCGAGCCCTTCTGCAGGGTGGCCGGGTAGGCGCCAAGGCGCATGGTGCCGCCCAGATCGGCCTCGCCCGCGACGACGTCTTCCTGGTCGGCCATGGTCGAGATGACCGGGTTCTTCGTGTCGGGCTCGAACTCGGCCGAGTTGGCGTCTTCGATGCCGACCGAGCGCGCCGCTTCGATGACCACGCACTGCAGGCCGAGGCACAGGCCGAGCAGCGGGATCCCGCGGTGCCGGGCGTACCGGATGGCACCGAGCTTGCCCTCGATGCCGCGGATACCGAAACCACCGGGGATCAGCACCGCGTCGACGTCGCGCAGCGCAGCCTGGGCGCCCGCCTCGGTCTCGCACTCGTCGGAGGGCACCCAGCGGATGTTCACCTTCGAGCGGTGCGCGAAGCCACCGGCGCGCAGCGCCTCGGTCACCGACAGGTAGGCGTCGGGCAGGTCGACGTACTTGCCGACCAGCGCCACCTCGACGGTCTCGCGCGGGGAGTGCACGCGGTCGAGCAGGTCGCCCCACACGGCCCAGTCCACGTCGCGGAACGGCAGGCCGAGCTTGCGCACCACGTAGGCGTCGAGGCCCTCGCTGTGCAGCACCTTCGGGATGTCGTAGATCGACGGCGCGTCCGGGGTGGAGATGCACGCCTCCACGTCGACGTCGCACATCAGCGCGATCTTGTTCTTGAGCCCCTGCGGCACCTCGCGGTCGCAGCGCAGGATCAGCGCGTCGGGCTGGATGCCGATGTTGCGCAGCGCGGCCACCGAGTGCTGCGTCGGCTTGGTCTTGAGCTCGCCCGAGGGCGCCAGGTACGGCACCAGCGACACGTGCAGGAAGAACACGTTGTCGCGGCCCACGTCGTGGCGGATCTGGCGCGCCGCCTCGAGGAACGGCTGCGACTCGATGTCACCGACGGTGCCACCGATCTCGGTGATCACCACATCCGGCACCTGACCCTCGAGATCGGGACCCTGCATCGCCATGATGCGGTTCTTGATCTCGTCGGTGATGTGCGGGATCACCTGGACCGTGTCGCCCAGGTACTCGCCGCGGCGCTCCTTGGCGATGACCGTCGAATAGATCTGCCCGGTGGTCACGTTCGCGTCCTTGGATAGGTCGCGATCGAGGAACCGCTCGTAGTGGCCGACATCCAGATCGGTCTCGGCGCCGTCTTCGGTGACGAACACCTCGCCGTGCTGGAACGGGTTCATGGTGCCCGGATCGACGTTCAGATACGGGTCGAGTTTCTGCATCGTCACCCGCATGCCACGCGCGGTCAGCAACTGACCGAGGCTGGAGGCGGTGAGACCCTTACCCAAAGAGGAGGCGACGCCACCGCTCACGAAGATGTGCTTGGTGGCATTTCGAGCCTGATTCCGTGTTTGACCCACGGAACTCCAGAGTAACAGGTCCGCCTCCCCGAGTATTTTGCGTGCCGTTTGCGAGGGGGCGTGTCGCGCGTCGGGCCGGCGGTTCAGCGGTCGCGGACCTCTGGGCGTACCCGGCGAGTTACCCATGTCCCATCGAAATCAGCTGTCCCGATCCGTCGCCTGAAGCAGCGATTCAGCGAGGCATCGCGACCATCGTCAACGACGTCGCCGTCGGGCCGGTGCCGTAGCGGCCCGCGCCGCCGGAGAGTTGCTCGGTGAAGGCGAGAGCTGTTGTGACCCTGCCGATTTCGCGGTCGACATTGTCGACCGTGGTGACCGTGGTCGCCAGCGGAGCCTGCGCCCGGACGTGGGCGATGGCGGCGTTGCCCTCGGCGGCTCCGGCGCGCCCGGCGAGCACCGTGCCCGCCGCCCTGGCACGGACCGCGCCGGTGAAGCGGGCGATAGTCGCGCCCTGCCCACTGTCGGATGCGACACCGTTGCCGGTGACCACGACGGCGAGTTGCGCGGGTCGCACGGGAGTGTCGCCGTAGGCGAGGAAACCGCCACCGCGCAAGGTCTCCAGGACCAGGGCGAGTTCGGGGGCGGTGCTGCGCGGCTGGTTGGTCGCCGGGTCGAGCAGCAGGGTCAGGCCGAGCAGGTCGCCCGCCATGCTGCCCTGGTCGACGGCGCCGGTCCGCAGCTGCGCGCCTGCGGGGACGATATTGGTCAGGGCCGAGCGCATCCGGTCGCCCTCCCCCGCGTCGACGAAGGCGTCGGTGAGCGCGATCCGGCCGGTCACCTGCGCGCCCGCGGTCTCGAGCGCCCTACTCACCCCGTCGATGTCGCCGGGATCGGCGTCGGGCGTGGTGAACACGACCACGCTGCGGTCGGCCAGGGTGCCGCCGAGCAGCCTGCCCGAGGAGTCGGCGATGAAGCGGTCGGCGGCGTCGAGGCGGGCGGTGAGCTGGTCGTTCTGCGCGCTCAGCGCGTCGACCTGGCCGCGCAGGTCGTCCTTGTCCGACCGCAGCCCGGACAGCATGTCCGAGGCCAGGGTCTGCGAGCCGAGCACCACCCCGACGGCCAGGGCGAGGAAGATCGCGGCGATCGAGATGGCATGGTGACGCAGCGAGATCACAGCAGACCACGCACCCACAGGACGAAGCGGTTCCAGTACTCGACGGCCCAGTCCAGCACCTCGGATCCGTTGTGCGAGGCCAGGATCACCACCACGATCGCGACCAGTGCCGCCAGCACCACGAGCGCCAGCGCGGCGCCGGAGGACCGCTGCCGGTACAGCGTGGAGACGGCCTTGGCGTCGACGAGTTTCGCGCCGACCTTGAGCCGGGTCAGGAAGGTCGCCGGATTGCTGTCACGGCGACCGCGATCGAAGAAGTCCTCCAGCGAGGCGGGCGCGCCGGCCAGCACGATCAGCGACGCGCCGTGATGATCGGCCAGCATCAGCGCCAGATCGGTCGGCGAGCCCGACGAGGGGAATGTGGTCGCCCCGATGCCGAGGTCCTGGATGCGCTCGAGGCCCTTGGCGTGCCCGTCGGTGTCGGCGGGCAGGATCATCTCGGCACCGGATCGCAGGGTCTCGGTGCTGATCTCGTCGGGATCGCCGACGATCAGATCCGGCTTGTACTTGAGCTTGCGCAGGGTGTCGGCGCCCCGGCCGACACCGATCAGGATCGGCGCGTACTCCTTGATGAACGGCTTGAGCCGCTGCAATTCCTCCTGGTGCCCCGACCCGTCGGCGACGACGACCACGTGCCGATTGCGCAGCTCCAGCTCGATATCGGGGACACCGATGCCGTCGATGAGCAGCGCGCTCTCGGTGCGGACGAACTCGGTGGTGTTGCCGGCGAACGCGTCGAGGTGATCGGCCAGGCCGTTGCGTGCCTCGATCATCCGGTCGGCGATGGCCGACTCGTCGAACTCGATACCCTCGACCAGGACCTCGGGTTCCTTCTTGGTCAGCTTGTCCGCGTAGACGATGCCTTCGTCGATGCGGACCTTCATGCCGTCCTTGATCTTGCCGAAAGCGTCGGCCGACACCGCGTCCATCAGCACGATCCCGTTGGCCACCAGCACTTCCGGGCCCAGGTTGGGATAGCGACCGGAGATGGACGGCGAGGTGTTGATCACCGCGACGACGCCCGCCTCGACCAGCCGGTCGGCGGTGTGGCGGTCCAGGTCGGTCTCGTCGAGGACCACGACATCCCCGGGACCGACGCGCCGCAGCAATCGCCGGGTGTTGCGATCCACCCGGGCGATCCCGGTGACACCGGGCAGCGTTTCGGTGTTCCTCGACAACAACGCCGGCATCTTCATGTGGCCGATGATGCGGGCAAACCCTCAACCTTTGGTGGAGGCGCGCCGAATCACCGGTCACATTCGTCACTGTGATCCGCGAACACAGCAACCCGCCGGCATCGTCGCCGAGTGAGGATTCAGCGGGCCTGGAAGGTGCCGTAGCCGGGCAGCACGGTCACGCTCGGACCGATATTGCCGCCGACGGACACCGAGTAGACACCGGCGACGACCTGGCCCGCGCCGGTGCGCACTGCGACGGGACCGACCGGGCACTGCGCGGGCTCGGTGCACGGGTGGATATAGGGAACGTCGGCGATCCCCGATTCGCCGGTGGTCACGTTGAGCCACTGCACACGGGCCCGCAACCACGGGGAACCGTCGCCCTTGTAGGGCAGCACGGCGGTGACGCCGAAGGACGTCTGCCCCGGCTGCTCACCCGTCGTCGCCGTGACGGTGACGTGGTCGGTGCCGGGTCCGTTCATACTCCAGCCCCACAGGGCCGCGGCCCCGGGGAACGTGGTGGTCACCGGCTCGGCGGCGGCGAGGCCGGTCGCGCCGAGCACTGCCGCCGCGGCGACCGCGGCCGTTCCGCCGATCCTGCTGATCCATCGCATCGTCTCGCGCTTCCTCTCGGTCGGCCCACCGCCGGGGCGGGGACATTCCACAAAGTTCGGCTAACCAACGATCTCCGGTCAGTATGTCGGACACCGCCGCGCGAGGGTTACGCCTCCTCGTTCTCCCGCAACTTCCCGGCGACCTCGAGCGAGGTGGCGTGCAGGCGATCGAACAGGTCGAGCACCAGGGCGAGCTGCTCGTCGGAGTAGTCGTCGAGCGCGGCGGCGAAGCTGCGCGCGAGCAGTTCGTAGTGCGGGGCGATCTCGTCGATGCGCGCCGGGATCGCCGTGACGATCACCCGCCGCCGATCCGCGACATCGTGTTCCCGGCGCACATATCCCGCGGCCAGCAGCCGGTCGACCATCTTGGTGACCGCGCCGGTGGTGAGCGCGGTCTGCGCGGCCAGCTCCCCCGCGGTCGCCGGCCCGCCCAGCCGCAGCATGTTCAGGCAGCGCAGGTCGGTGACGTGCAGACCGAGCTTGTCGGCGACGGCCAGGTGCAGCATCACGCCGTCGGTCGCGCTGCGCTGCGCGGCGACCGTCAACGCGGCCGCGAGCTCGGCCCTCCTGTCGGCCATCTCTTGACACCTTCCACTCCGCCCGTAATCATCTTCCTTAGTAAGATAATTACTGAAGACACTACTTCCCGGATCGACCTCTGACCGATCGATCCTAGTTTCCGGAGGATGTCATGACCGAGACCCGATCCGACGACAGCGCGATCCGCGCCCTGTTCACGGCGACGAGCGAGGCCTGGGCCGCCGGTGACGCGCGCGCCTTCGCCGCCGCGTTCACCGACGACGCCGACTACGTCACCTGGTTCGGCCGCCACTACACCGGTCGCGACGCCATCGAGGCCTGTCACGCCGACCTGTTCGCCACGTACCTGAAGAACACCCGGCTCGACGGCGAGATCACCCGGCTGCGCTTCCTCACCCCCGATGTCGCGGTCGTCGACGGCCGGGGCGCGGTGGTCAAGGGCAAGCGCACGCGCACCCGGCGCAACACCAAGGACAACATCTATGTCGCGGTGCGTCAGGACGGCGCGTGGCGCTTCGCCGCGTTCCACAACACGAAATACCACTGGTTCTTCGATGCGATGGCGGCCAGGTCGGAGCGGGGCTGAGATCTACCCGTATGCTGCGGGTCACAGATACCTCGGACAGGAGACCATCCATGCCCCGCAGCACCGTCGAGACGGTTTTCGACGCACCTCGTGACATCGTCTACCGCCTTTTCACCGAGCGTGAGGCCGTCAGCCCCTACCTGCCGATCCAGGTCAAGCTGATCAAGCAGGGCGACCCGGCCACCGGCGTCGGCGCACAGCACGTGCTCGGCTTCGGTAAGGCGGGCGTCACTGAGGAGATCACCGCGCTGGTCCCCGGCGAACGCATGGAGTACAAGATCGTCAAGGGCGCGCCGGTCAAGCGCCACGTCGGCATCATCACCTTCGCCGACACCAGCTCCGGCGGCACCCGGGTGGTCTACACGATGGAGTCCGAGCCGTCGCTGCCCGTGCCTGCGCCGGTCCTCGAATTCGGCCTGCGTCAGCTGACCAACCAGCTCATCGGCGGCGTCCGCAAAGCCCTGAAGTAGATCGCGTCGACGTCGCCCGCGTCTCGCGCGGGCGACGCCACCCGCGCGATCAGGCCGGCGTGCGCTCCGCGCGCGCGGTCTCCAGCAGTTCCTCCGCGTGCGCGCGGCCGGTCTCGGTGTCGTCGAGGCCCGCGAGCATGCGCGCCAGTTCGACCACCCGCTCGTCGTCGGTCAGCGTGCGAACTCCGCTGTCCACCTTGCCTTTTCCGTCGTCGGACTTGTTCACCACCAGGTGGGTGTCGGCGAAAGCGGCCACCTGCGGCAGGTGGGTCACCACGATCACCTGATGGGTGCGCGCCAGCCGCGCCAGCCGCTTTCCGATCTCGACCGCCGCCCGGCCGCCGACCCCCGCGTCGACCTCGTCGAACACCATCGTCGCGCCGTGATCCGAACCGGCCAGCACCACCTCGAGCGCGAGCATCACCCGCGAGAGCTCACCGCCGGAGGCGCTCTTGCTCAACGGCAGCGATTGCGCGCCGGAATGGGCCGAGAGCCGGAACTCCACCTCGTCCACGCCGTGCGACCCGGCGTGCAGCCGCGCGCCGTCGATCTCGATCGGCGCCGAGTCCTGTGCGTTCGCAGGCAGCTGCCGCACCTGCACCTCGAGCCGGGCCTTCCCCATCGCCAGCCCGCCGAGTTCGGTACTCACCGCCGAGGCCAGCTTGCCCGCGGTCTTCGCGCGCGCCGCGCTGAGTTTGCGCGCGGCCTCGCGCACCTTGCCCGCCGCGGTCTCCACCTCGCCGGCGAGTTTGGCCAGCGCGTCCTCGGACACGTCCAGCGAATCCAGGCGTGCGCGGGACTCGTCGGCCCAGGCGATCACGCCGTCGATGTCGGGGGCGTACTTGCGGGTCAGCGACTTCAGTTCGGCCTGGCGGGTGAGCATCGAGTCGAGCGCGCCCGGGTCCGACGGCAGTTCCGAGAGATAGCCGCTGAGTTCGGTGGTCACGTCGACGACCACCGCGATCGCCTCGCCCAGCCGCGGCGCGAGCGCGGTCAGCCCCGGATCGTCGGCGGAATCCAGCCGGGCCCGCGCACCGCCGAGCAGATCGAGCACGCCGCCACCGTCGGCGGCGGAGTCGGCCGGACCGGACAGCGCCTCGTGCGCGGCGACCGCGGCCTCGCGCAGTGAATCCAGATCGCTGAGCCTGCGGATCTCGGCGACGAGCCGGGTGTCCTCACCGGGTTCCGGTGCGATGCCGTCGATCTCGGCCAGCGAATGCTTGAGCCGGTCGGCCTCGAGCGCCAGCTCCCGGCTGCGCGCGGTCCGCTCCAGCAGTTCCGAGCGGGCGTCGAGCCACGTCCGGCGATGCACCTGGTACTTGCGCAGCAGCCCGGCGACGCCGTCGCCCGCGAACTGGTCGAGCGCGGCGAGCTGCTGCTCGGGCCGCTGCAACCGCAACTGGTCGTTCTGGCCGTGCACGGTCAGCAGCCGGGAGGTGAACTCACCGAGCACCGCGGCGGGCACGCCGCGGCCGCCCAGGTGCGCGCGGGAGCGCCCGTCACTGTTGACGGTGCGGACCGCGATCACGCTGCCGTCCTCGTCGGCCTCGGCGGCAGCCGATTCCAGCACCTCGCCGACGGCCGTGCGGGCCGCGTCGTTGACGTCGTCGATGACGAATCGCCCCTCGACCACGGCCTTGGCCGCCCCGAGCCGCACCCGCCCGGCGTCGGCGCGGGCGCCGCTGAGCAGATGCAGGCTGGTGACCACCATCGTCTTGCCCGCACCGGTCTCACCGGTGAGGACGGTCAGGCCCGCATGGAACTGCGCGGTGGCCGTCGAGATGACGCCGAGTCCGTCAATCCTGATCTCTGTCAGCATCGCGGCTGTTCTCCGTTCGCTGTCTACCCCGCCAGCCGGTGACCGGCAGCTGGAACTTCCGCACCATCCGGTCGGCGAACGGCGCGGAATCCAGCCGCACCCACCGCACCGGTCGTTCGCCGCGGACCACTTCGGCGCGGCCGCCGCGCGGCAGCGCCAGGGTGCGCCTGCCGTCGAGGAACACGATCGCGTCGTGCCCGGTCGCCACCGTCTCCACCGCGATCAGCGATTCCGGGCTGGTCACCAACGGCCGCGCGAACAGCGCGTGCGCGTTGCTCGGGATGACCAGCATCGCTTCGAGTTCCGGCCACACCACCGGCCCGCCCGCCGAGAACGCGTAGGCCGTCGACCCGGTGGGGGTGGAGATGAGGATGCCGTCGCAGCCGAACGACGACACGGGCCTGCCGTCGACCTCGAGCACTACTTCGAGCACGCCCATGCGCTGGGCATTCTCGAGGCTGGCCTCGTTGAGCGCCCACCCGCGTTCGACGATCGAGTCGTCGACGCGAACGGTGACGTCGATGGTCATCCGGTCTTCCACGCGGTAGTCGCGGTCGACCACCTGGGCCAGCGCCTCGTCGAGATGCTCGGCCTCGGCCTCGGTGAGGAAACCGATGCGGCCCAGGTTGATGCCGAGGACCGGCACCCCGGACGGGCGGCCGAGTTCGGCGGCGCGCAGGAAGGTGCCGTCGCCGCCGAGCGCGAGCACCATCTCGCAGCCGATCGCCGCGGAGGGGCTGTGCGGCACCACCCGCACCGGGTAACCGGCGGGCTCGTTCTCGAACCGGGTGCTGTCGGCCTCGTCGGCCAGCACCCGCAGGCAGATGCCCGCCTCGGCGAAGATCTTCGCCACCCGGTGCGCGGTCTCGATGATCTCCGCGCGGCCGGGATGGGCGACGAGCAGGATCTCCCTGCCGCCGTCGTGCGTGTTCACTGGGGACCTTCCTCGACCGCGCGGGCGACCAGCGCTGCCACCGCCGCGGCGTCGTAGTCGAACGGGCCGACCTTGCGCAGCCACAGGAAGTACTCGACATTGCCCGACGGACCGGGCAGCGGGCTGGCGACGACGCCCTGCGTGCGCAGCCCGAGCGCGCCCGCCGCGGCGGCCACCTCGCCCACCACCTCGGCGCGCAGGGCAGGATCGCGCACCACCCCGCCGGAACCGACCCGCTCCTTGCCGACCTCGAACTGCGGCTTCACCATCGGCAGCAGATCGGCGCCGTCGGCGGCACACGCGGCGAGCGCGGGCAGCACCAGGCCCAGCGAGATGAACGACAGGTCACCGACGACGGATTCGACTGTGCCGCCGATGATCTCGGGGGTGATGTTGCGCACGTTGGTGCGGTCGTACACCCGGACCCGGTCGTCGTTCTGCAACCGCCAGATCAGCTGGCCGTACCCGACGTCGACCGCGGCCACCTCCTTCGCGCCGCGCGAGAGCAGCACATCGGTGAATCCACCGGTCGACGCGCCCGCGTCCAGACAGCGCTTGCCCGCGACGCTGAGGCCCTGCGGCTCGAACGCATCGAGCGCGCCGAGCAGCTTGTGCGCCCCGCGCGACGCCCACGACACCTCGTCGGGTTCCTCCCGCACGATCAGCGGGGTTCCGGTCTCCACCGCCGTCGCCGGTTTCACGGCCACGGTGCCGGCAATCAGGACGCGGCCCGCGCTGATCAGCTCGACCGCGTGTTCTCGCGATCGCGCCAATCCCCGGCGAACCAGTTCGGCGTCCACACGCGCTCGCCTGGCCACCTCAGATCTTGTCCACTGTCGCCAGGGCGTCCACCAGTACGTCGTGCGCCTGCTCGAGAATGCGCGCACGCCGGGTGATGTCGGCTCCCGTCTCGGTGTTCTCGGCCGGTCCGGTCGCGACCGGTACCGGGCCGAGCTCGGCCAGCAGCGCGTCGACCTCGGCCTTGATCCGATGCGGGTCGGCCGGTTCCTGCCGCGCCTGACCACCGGGCAGGTGACTGCCGGGCAGGGGGATCCCGGGACGGGGTGGCTGCGGCGCGCCGGGCGTCGGTGAACTCGGAGTACTCATCGTGTCGTCAACGCTATCGGATTTCCGAATCGACTGCGCGCACGCGTACCGCCCGGCCGGGGTGCTGTCGCAACAGTTCCGCGACCGCTGCGGGCGCGACCGCCTCGGGCACGATGTCGTCGTTGAGCGCGTCGAGCGAGGTGGCGATGAAGGTGGGCATCTGGGCCGGCGGCGCGATCAGGACATCCTCTAGCGTGCTGACACCCGTGAGTACGAGCAGCGAGTCGAGCCCGAGCCCGTTGGCGCCCTCGATATCGGTGTCGAGACGATCGCCGACGACCAGCGCGGCCCGGGCGCCCGCGCGCTCCAGCGCGTCTTCCATCAGCGGCGCGAACGGCTTGCCCGCCACCAGCGGCTCCCGATCGGAGGCGGTACGCAGCGCGGCGACCATCGAGCCGTTGCCCGGTGCCAGCCCGCGCTCGTTGGGCAGGGTGCGATCGGTGTTGGCGGCGATCCACAGCGCGCCCGCCCGCAGCGCGTAGGCGGCTTCGGCGAGGTCGGGCCAGGCCGTGGTGGGCGAATGGCCCTGCACGACGGCGTCGGGCGGGGTGTCGCCGAAGCGCCGGATCGGCTCCAGCCCGACCGCGGTGATCTCGGCGGCCAGATCGTCGGTACCGACGACGAGCACCCGGGAACCGGGAGCCAGTCGATGCGCCAGCATCCCGGCCGCGGCCTGCGCGCTGGTCACCACGTCGTCGGTGGTCGCCGGGTAACCCAGCTCCGCCAGGTGCTCGGCCACCGGACCGGGCCCACGGGCCGCGTTGTTGGTGACGTAGACCAGCCGCTGCGCCGATTCACCGTCCGGGGCGAGCGCTTTCGGGCCGCCGTCGATCACCTCGGGACCGCGGTACAGCGTTCCGTCCAGGTCGAGCAGCAAAGCGTCGTATTGATCGCGTAGCCGGTTCACACACCCTCACTCCGTCGTCATGCCGGGCCGAGCACCTGCGCCGACCCTAGGCGAGGCCACCGACAGGTCCGCGTCCACGGAACCGCCGAATCGCGCTCGCACCCTTCATGATCGAGCATGCGGAAACCGTCCGTGCACGGTGTACCGCTTTTCGGCGCCCGCCCTCGCGCGCGTCGCCGGGTGCGGTGATTCCCGTCACCCCGCCTCCTGCTCGCCGCCTTCCTGGTGCCGACGTGCCCGTTCGAGCACCCGTTCCGGAAGGAGACCGGTCCGCTGTTCGGCGACTGCTGACCCCCGAACGCGAAACGGCCGCCGGGCCGGGAACCTGCGGGGGTTCCCGGCCCGGCGGCCCTTGGCTACCGGATTACGCGTCGCCGGTGAGTTCCGCGGCGCGGTCCTCGGCGTCGGTCTCGCCGTCGAGATCGGCGGCGGCGGCATTGAGGAACCACTGCAGACCGTCGTCGGTGCGACCCGCCGCGACCAGCGCGTCGGCGTAGGCGTAGAACAGGCGCGCGGCGGCCGAGCCGGTGCGCGCCGGGTCCAGATCGGGGGTCTGCAGCGTCACGACGGCCTGGTCGAACTGCCCCAGATCCATTCGCGCACCGGCGACCACGATCCGCAGCTCGGTGGCCTCGTCACCGGTGAGCGCCTGCGCCTCGTCACTGCGGCCGAGCTCGATGGCCCGTTCCGGCCTGCCCAGACCACGCTCGCAGTCCGCCATCACCGCCAGCAGCCCGGAACCTCCGGACATCCGGCGCGCGGTACGCAGCTCGGAGAGCGCTTCCGCCCATTCTTCGGCGTGATAGGCCACCACGCCTGCGGTCTCCCTGACCACGGCGATCCGGCCCGCACGCTGCCGCGCGGCCCGCGCGTGGGCCAAGGCGAGGCGGGGATCGTCCTCGAGCAGCTCGACAGCCATCACCATGTGCCGGGCGACGGTCTCGGCGTTGTTCTTGTCCAGGCTGAGCAGATCGCGGCGCACCGCGGGATCGAGATCGGAGGCCTGCACGTCTTCCGGCAGATCCGGCTCGTCCGGACGCGCGGCACGCCGGTCCGACGACCGTCCGCCCGCGGTCCTGGCACCCTCGCCGCCACGACGCCGGTCGTCACGATCGTCGCCGCCACGGGCGCCGTAGCCGGAATCGCCGCGACGATCCGAGCGGTCCGCTGAGTCGTCGCGGTCACCGGACTCGACGGCCGCCGACTCGGTCCGCTCGTCGGCGGACTCGGCCCGCTCGATGGCTTCGGCGCGATCGTCGTCGTCCGCGAACTCCGCCCGATCGCTGTCCGCCACGTCCGCGGCGCGATCCTCGGCCGACGAGGTGTCGTCGAACTGCTCAGTGGACGCGGCGCTGTCGTCGCTCACCGTCGAATCGATGTCGGCCGAATCGCTCTCTGCGGCATCGGCGTTCGCGGCCGACGACACGACGCCGAGGACATCGCCCTCACGCTCGCGCCGCTTCTCGCGGTATGTGCCGTCCAGCGGTGCGCCGTCCTCGCCGACGTAGCGCTTCCCACCGGAATCGCCACCACGCTTGAATCCACCGCGTCCGCGATCGTCGTCACGGCGGGGGCCGCGAGCGTTGTCGTCACGCCGCTGGTATCCACCGCGATCGGAGCCCTCGCCACGGCGGAAGCCACCACGATCCGAGGAACCACGCGAACGATCGTCGCTGTCGTCGCGGCGGAAACCACCGCCCTCGTTGCGCCGGAACCCGCCACGGTCGGAACCACCACGCGAACGATCGTCACCTTCGTTGCGTCGGAAGCCACCACGGTCCGAGCCGCCCCGCGAACGGTCGTCGCCCTCGTTGCGCCGGAAGCCACCGCGATCGGAACCACCGCGCGAACGGTCGTCGCCCTCGTTGCGCCGGAAGCCACCACGATCGGAGGAGCCACGCGAACGGTCGTCGTCACCGCGGCGGAAGCCGCCCCGGTCGCCGGAACCGCCACGGCCCGCGTCGTCGCGACGCTGGTAGCCACCACGGTCACCGCTGTCGCTGCGCCGGAAACCGCCGCGATCGCCACCACGGTCGGAACCACCGCGCGAACGGTCGTCGCCTTCGTTCCTGCGGAAGCCGGAGCCACCACGGGGACGATCATCGTTGTCACGACGGAAGCCGCCGCGATCGCCGCGGTCGTAACCGCCGCGCGAGCGGTCGTCGCCCTCGTTGCGCCGGAATCCGCCACGATCGCCGCCACGGTCCGACCCGCCCCGGGGGCGGTCGTCGTCATTGCGCCGGTATCCGCCGCGATCACCGCCGCGGTCGAAACCACCCGCGGGACGGTCGGATTCATCGCGGCGGCGGAAGCCACCACGATCGCCGGAGCCGCCGCGGCCAGCATCGTCGCGACGCTGGTACCCGCCACGGTCGCTGTCGCCACGCCGGAAACCGCCCCGGTCGTTGTCGTCGCGACGCTGGTAGCCACCACGGCCCGCGTCGTCACGACGCTGGTAACCGCCGCGATCGCCACCACCACGGGGGCGGTCGTCGTCACTGCGCCGGAAGCCGCCCCGGTCACCCGAGCCGCCGCGACCGGCGTCGTCGCGACGCTGGTAACCGCCACGGTCACCGCTGTCGCTGCGCCGGAAACCGCCACGGTCACCGCCACGATCGTCGCGGTTGAAGCCGCCACGCTGGCCCTCGGAACCGCCTCGGCCACCACGATTGTCGTCGTTGCGGCGGAATCCGCCGCCTTCGCCACGGTGGTCACCGTGTCCGCCACGGGGGCGATCGGTCGGTTCGCCGCGCCGGCCGAAGCCGCGGGCGTCACCGTCCCGGCGGAAAGGCTTCCGTCCGTCGTTGTGTTCCGACACGGCGATCCCTTTCTAGATTCCCCGACCTCGGGGAGTGTTGTCGTGGCCCCGCCTACAAGAATTCAACCACGGGCGGAGGACGGGGCATCGTCCGCCCGGCGTGCCGGGGCCGTCACGGCCCACAAACGCCGATAGGGGACCCAATTCTGGGTCCCCTATCGCGAAGGATGTTCCGGCGGTGTCCTACTCTCCCACACCCTGTCGAGTGCAGTACCATCGGCGCAGGTGGCCTTAGCTTCCGGGTTCGGAATGGGACCGGGCGTTTCCCCACCGCTATAACCGCCGTAACACTATGAAACTAGACAGCGCTCCCAACATCGAGAATTGCTCTCTCAGCTGGTGTGCTGCAGTGTCTGTTGTTTCAGATACCGCACAGTGGACGCGTAACACCTTCGATAGTAAGCCCTCGGCCTATTAGTACCAGTCACCTACACACA
>NZ_JBFAYK010000002.1:744281-1397942 GCF_040681225.1 Nocardia sp. NPDC051833 | reverse complement strand
GAACGAGGCGGAAATAGGGCGCTGACCTGCGGGTTATCCAATCGTCGGATTTGAGGGCTCCGGGAACCTTTGAGATCCTTCCATTTCGATCTCATTTCCCCATGATGGCCGATAGATCGCGCGGGGGCGAGCCGACGCCGCCGAACCGGTGCCCGGCCGTGACGCGGCGGTGCTTGAAATAGCGGCGTCTGATCCAATCGACGGGTGCACGCCGAGGTGATCATCTGTGGACTCGGCCCCGCGGGCCGGGCGGTGGCCCATCGAACCCTGGCCCACGGCCTGCCGGTGACGGTGATCGACCCGCACCCCGAGCGCGGCTGGACGCCGACCTACGCGGCCTGGGCCGACGAACTCCCGGACTGGCTGGACCCCGCCGTCGTCGCCGCGACCGTCGACCGGCCGACGGCCTGGGCGGTGGGGGAGCACCGGCTCGAGCGCGCGTACCAGGTGTTCGACACCGCGGCGTTGCAGCGCTCGCTGACTCTCGACGGCGCGCGGGTGATCGCCGACCGAGTCGTCGACCTGGACGCGCGCACCGTGCGCACGGCCGCAGGACGGACACTGACCGGCCGGGTGCTCGACGCGCGCGGCCTGGCCCGATCACCGCGCCGGGCCGAACAGACCGCCTACGGGATGATCCTGCGCCGCGACACCCTCGCCCCCGATCAGCCGACGCTGTTCATGGACTGGCGCCGCGACAACGGCACCGGCCCCGACGATCCGCCGTCGTTCCTCTACGCGGTCCCGCTCGGCCCGGACACGATCCTGGCCGAGGAGACCTGCCTCGCGGGCAGACCCGCGCTCGATCCCGCGGTCCTGCGCGGGCGGCTGGAATGTCGGCTGCGCGCCCGCGGCATCCCGTTCGCCGGGACGGAACCGGTCGAGCGGGTGCGTTTTCCGGTGCAGGGCGGTACGCCCGGCCGGGGCCGGATCGGGGCGGCGGGCGGGATGATCCACCCCGCCACCGGCTACAGCGTGGCGGCCGCGTTGCGCGCCGCCGACACCGTCGCGGTGGGCGGCACGCCCTGGACGGCACAGGCTCGGGCCGTCGCCGCCCTGCGCCGGGCCGGGCTGCGCGCGCTGCTCGCGCTCCCGCCCCGTGACCTGCCGATCTTCTTCGAGGCGTTCTTCGCGCTCCCCGCCCCGCTGCAGCGCGCGTACCTGTCCGGGAACGCCGATCTGCGCGGTACCGCGGCGGCGATGCGGGGGCTGTTCGCCGCGCTCCCACCGCGTCTGCGCCGCACGCTCGCGACCTCGGTGGCCGGAGTCGGCGGGCGAGCAACCGCCTAGCGTCCGCGGGGTCGGCCCGAGGCCCGGCGGCGCCGCCACGAAGTTGCTACCATCGCCGAGCGAACGCGCCGACCCGCCAACAGATTCGGGCCGACGAGGCGGACCGGCCGGGAGTTCCCCCAGCCCCGCGCGTCGACGTGCGTGCCGCCCAGTTGCGTGACTAGTTAGGGGAATATCGGTGTTCGAATTCACCAAGCGGCGCAGCCGCTGGGTGCTCGGCGTGTTCGCGGTGCTCGCGGTGGTGCTCGGCGCACTCGGCGCCACGCTGTTCGAGCGGGTGGAGGGCGGCGGATACACCGACCCGGACAGCGAATCCAGCCGGGCGCTGACGGTACTGCGCGACGAGTTCGGGCAGTCACCGCCGAACCTGCTGCTGCTCGTGGAGACCGAGTCCTCGGTGGAGGACCCCGAATCCACCGCGGCCGCCACGGCCCTGGTGGCCAACCTGCAGGAACGGCCCGGCGTCACCGACGTGGCCTCCTACTGGACCACCCACCAGCCCGCGCTGCGCAGCGTCGACGGCAAGCAGGGCCTCATCGTGGCCAGCGTGCTCGGCACCGAACGCGAGATCGACGACCGCGTCGCCACGATCGCCGACGAGCTCAGCGGCACCCACGGGACCCTGCAGGTCAGGGCGGGCGGCTTCGCCATGCTCATGCACGAGACCGTCGAACAGGGCAAGGCCGACATCGCCAAGGGTGAGGCGATCGCCTTCCCGCTCACGCTGATCGCGCTGCTGTTCGTCTTCGGCGGACTGGTCGCCGCGAGCCTGCCGCTGCTGGTCGCGTTCCTCACCGTGGTGACGACCATGGGCGCGCTGTGGGTGCTCACCCTGTTCACCCCGCTCTCGGTCAGCGCGACCAATGTGGCCACGTTGCTCGGTCTCGGTCTCGCCATCGACTACAGCCTGCTGATCGTCAACCGCTATCGCGACGAACTGTCCGAGGGCCGCACCCCGGCCGGTGCGGTGGCGACCACCCTGCGCACCGCGGGCCGCACCGTCGCGTTCTCGGCGCTGACGGTCGCCGTCGCGCTCGCGGGCCTGCTGTTCTTCCCGCTGCTCGCCATCCGGTCGATGGGGTACGCGGGCATCGTCGTCGCGGCGCTGGCCGCGACGGTCTCGCTGACCGTGCTGCCCGCCACCCTGCTGCTGCTCGGCACCCGCATCGACAAGGGCCAGATGGGCTGGTGGTTCCTGCGGGCGCCGCGCCCGGCCCCCGGTGAGGGCGCCTGGCACAAGCTGGCCACCGCGGTGATGCGCAGGCCGATCCCGATCGGCCTGGCCGTGACCGCGCTGCTGCTGATCCTGGGCGCGCCGTTCCTCGGCGTGCAGCTCGGCTTCCCCGACGAGCGGAGCCTGCCCGCGTCGATGCCGTCGCGCCAGGTCACCGAGATCGTGCAGGCCGACTTCGGCGAGAGCGATCAGAACCCCCTCGTCGCCGTGCTGCCCGAGAGCGCGTACAGCGCGGCCGGAGTGGACGCGATCGCCCGGCGGATGTCGGATCTGGCGCACGTGCGCCGGGTCGACACCGCGACCGGCAGCTACGCCCAGGGCGGTCTGCTCGCCGGTCCCACCGCGGCCAACGCCCGGTTCCGGGCGGATCGGGCCGTCTACCTGTCGATCGTGCCCACCACCACCGAGAGCGCGGCGCTGGCGGACCTGGTCGGGCAGGTGCGGGCCGTCGAGACCCCCAGCGAGCTGCTGGTCGGCGGCGTACCCGCCGCCAATGTCGACTCCATCGGTGCCATCGAGGACGCGCTGCCCTGGGCGCTCGGCTTCGTGGTGATCGTGATGCTGATCGTGCTGTTCGCGCTCACCGGCAGCGTGGTGCTGCCGGTGCTCGCGGTGGTGCTGAGCGCGCTCAGCCTGACCGCGACCTTCGGCGCGCTGGTGTGGATCTTCCAGGACGGGCACCTGTCCGGGCTGCTCGGCTTCACCGTCACCGGCGATCTGTCCGCGACGGTGCCGGTGATGCTGTTCGCCGCGGCGTTCGGCCTGGCGATGGACTACCAGGTGTTCCTGCTCTCACGCATCCGCGAGGAGTACGACCGCACCGGTAAGAACGACACCGCCGTCGCCCTCGGCCTGGAACGGGTCGGCCGCATCGTCTCCGCCGCCGCGGTCCTGATCTCGGTGGTGTTCCTCGGCTTCCTGGCCTCCGACATCACCTTCATGAAGGCCTTCGGCATCGGCCTGCCGCTGGCGGTCATCGTCGACGCCACCCTGGTGCGCGGGTTCCTGCTGCCCGCCGCGATGAAGGTGCTCGGCGACGCCAACTGGTACGCGCCGGAATTCCTGCGCCGCTTGCACGATCGGTGGGGCCTGGACGAGGGCGGCGCCGGCCGGTCGCTGAGTCACGATGTCCCCGTGCGTGATCCGCTGGGCGTCACCACCGGCAGGCCGGTGGCCGACGCCGAACCGCTGGTCAACGATCCGCTCGCGCGCGCCGAAGCGGCCCGCGCCGAGGAGGGCCTCGCCGCCGCCGGACGGGAGTCCACGGACTGACCCCGGCGACGTAGTTCCGCTGGGCGGCATCGGTATCCGTGCGACACCGATGCCGCCCTCGGCGTGTGCGGGGGTGGTTCAGATACCGCCGGTGGCGAGCAGACCGCCGTCGACCCGGACGCAGTCGCCGGTGATCCAGGCGGCCTCGTCGGAGACCAGGAACGCGATCAGCCTCGCCACGTCCTCCGGGACGCCGAGGCGCTTGAGCGGGTAGGCGCTCGCGGCGCGGTCCTCGTCGGCGGAGTACAGGGCGTCGGCGAACTTGGTCTTCACCACGCCCGGCGCCACCGCGTTGACGCGGATGTTCGGGCCGAGCTGCCAGGCCAGCTCCTCGGTGAGCCGGATCAGCGCCGACTTGGAGGCGCCGTAGGCGGAGATGACGCCCGAGGACCGGATCCCGGCCACGCTGGCCACATTGACGATGGCGCCGCCGTGCTCGGCCATCCACGCCCGGTAGGCCTGCTGGACGTAGCCGAGCGAGGCCACCACATTGACGTCGAAGATCTTGCCGACCGCGCCCAGGTCGGCGTCCATCAGCGCGCCGTAGACCGGGTTGATGCCGGTGTTGTTGACCAGGATGTCCAGCGAACCGAACTCCGCGACCGCCCTGGCCACGGCCTCGGCGCGGGCATCGGCGTCGCCCGCGTTGCTCGCGAGCGCGCTCACCTGCCCCGTGTGCCCGAGCGCCCGCAGCTCGGTCGCCGCGGCCTCCAGCGGCTCGGGCTTGCGCGCGGTGATCAGCACGTTGGCCCCCCGGCGCAGGAGTTCGGCGGCGGTGGCGAGGCCGATGCCGCGGCTCGCTCCGGTGACGAGGGCGGTCCTGCCAAGGAGATCGGTAGTCATGCGACGAGAGTAACCACGCTCACACCCGGCGGCGCCGGTTCGGCCGCCGCGTCGGCGGACGGTAAAATGGGTGGTTCTTGCCGAGGCCGACGGTGCACGATGGGTCGGTTCGGCGTCACCATTCTGTGCGACACGAGGAGAAGCCCTGTGATCACGGCGACCGACCTGGAGGTCCGGGCCGGAGTCCGCACCCTGCTCGCGGCCCCCGGGCCGGCGCTGCGGGTGCAGTCCGGCGACCGGATCGGACTGGTCGGCCGCAACGGCGCCGGCAAGACCACCACCCTGCGCATCCTCGCGGGGGAGGGCGAGCCGTACGCGGGCAAGATCACGCGCTCCACCGAGATCGGCTACCTGCCGCAGGACCCCAAGGAAGGCGATCTCGACGTGATCGCCCGCGACCGGGTGCTCTCCGCGCGCGGCCTGGACACGCTGATCCGGGACATGGAGAAGCAGCAGGCGCTGATGGCCGAGGTCGTCGACGAGAAGGAACGCGAGAAGGCGATCCGCAAGTACGGCCGCCTCGAGGATCAGTTCTCCTCGCTCGGCGGGTACGTCGCCGAGAGCGAGGCCGCCCGCATCTGCAACAGCCTCGGTCTGCCCGACCGGGTCCTCGGCCAGCAGCTGCGCACCCTCTCCGGTGGTCAGCGCCGCCGGATCGAGCTGGCCCGCATCCTGTTCTCGGCCTCCGACGGCTCGGGCGGTCGCTCCGATCGCATCCTGCTGCTCGACGAGCCGACCAACCACCTCGACGCCGACTCCATCACCTGGCTGCGCGGGTTCCTGCAGAACCACGACGGCGGACTCATCGTGATCAGCCACGATGTCGAACTGCTCGAGGCCGTGGTCAACAAGGTGTGGTTCCTCGACGCGGTGCGCGGCGAGCCCGACGTCTACAACATGGGCTGGAAGAAGTACCTCGACGCCCGCGCCACCGACGAACAGCGACGCGTCCGCGAGCGCGCCAACGCCGAGAAGAAGGCGAGCGCGCTGCGGCAGCAGGCCGCCAAACTCGGCGCCAAAGCCACCAAAGCCGCTGCGGCACACCAGATGGTGCGCCGGGCCGAGCGGCTGATGGCCGAGCTCGACGACGTGCGCGTGGCCGACAAGGTCGCCCGCATCCGCTTCCCCGAGCCCGCGCCGTGCAGCAAGACCCCGCTCATGGTGAACAACCTGACCAAGCTCTACGGGTCGCTGGAGATCTTCACCGGCGTCAACTTCGCCGTCGACAAGGGCAGCCGCGTCGTGGTGCTCGGCCTCAACGGCGCGGGTAAGACGACCATGCTCAAGCTGCTGGCCGGCGTCGAGACGCCGACCTCCGGCGGTGTCGAACAGGGCCGTGGCCTCAAGGTCGGCTACTTCGCCCAGGAGCACGACACCCTCGACGATCAGGCGACGGTGTGGGAGAACATCCGGCACGCGTCTCCGGACGCGGGCGAGCAGGAGCTGCGCAGTCTGCTCGGTGCCTTCATGTTCACCGGCCCGCAGCTCGAGCAGCCCGCGGGCACGCTGTCGGGCGGTGAGAAGACCCGGCTGGCGCTGGCCGGGCTGGTGTCCTCGGCGGCCAACGTGCTGCTGCTCGACGAGCCGACCAACAACCTCGACCCGATCTCGCGTGAGCAGGTGCTCGAGGCGCTGCGCACCTACGCGGGCGCCGTCGTCCTGGTGACCCACGACCCGGGTGCGGCCGAGGCACTCAACCCCGAACGCGTCATCCTGCTGCCGGACGGTACCGAGGACCACTGGTCGAAGGAATACGCCGAGCTGATCGACCTCGCCTGAGCCGTCGGGGGCGTGCGGCGGTCGCGCCGAGGCCGTGACGGCGGTGTGTCGCGCGTGAAACGCTGTGTCGGGAGGGAACTCGCGGCACTCGCGTGAGTTTCATCACTGTTTTCGTTGATCACCGACTCCGGAGTGTCTAGCCTGGAATCAGCTGCTCGGCGACTCGGAGGAAGCCATGAGCGACAGTGCGAGACAGGCCGCTAGGTCGGCCAAGGGCAAGACGACGATCGGCAAGGCCGCGCTGGGAAAGGGCACCCGGGTCACGGGCAAGTCCCGCGACCGGCTGCAGTCCCAGCTGAAGAAGCAGTACGAGGCGGGCGCGAGCATCCGCTCACTGGCCAGGGCCACCGGCCGCTCGTACGGCTTCATTCACAATGTGCTGGTCGAATCGCACGTCGAGTTGCGCGGCCGCGGCGGCGCCAACCGGCGCAAGAATCCGGCCGACTGAGGCGCGCTCACCACCCGGGGACGGCACCGTCCCCGCGCACCAGCAGGTTCGCCAGGCTGGCGAACAGCGGCAGGCCCGTCTTGATCTCGAGATAGGCGAACTGCCCCTGCGGATTGACCTCGAGGAAGTAGTACTCCCCGTCGGTGCCCAGCCGCAGGTCCACGACGCCGAAGCTCAGCCCGAGGGCGCCCATCAAGGTGGCCAGCGACTTGCTGACCGGGGCGGGCAGCCGGTCGCGGGCGAAGCCGACCGAGGTGTCGAGCCGGGAATCGACCCGGCCGACGCCGGCCTGCGAATCGATGCGCACCGACCACTCGATGCCGTCGACCCACACCACCCGCAGATCGCAGCTGGCCTCGACGTAGTCCTGGAACGTGGTCGGGGTCGACCGGATCGTGCCGAGCCTGCTCAGCTCCGGCCTGGTGATGATCCTGGTCTCGGAGAACTCGCCGCGCCCGGTGCCGGTGCGCTTGTACACCACTGGGCCGGAACGGGATTCGACGAAACTGCGGGCTTCGTCCGGGTCGTTGGTGATCAGGGTCTCCGGGATGGTGAACCCGGCGCGCTGCGCGGTCTCGAGCTGGACGATCTTGCGGCTGGCGGTGCGCTCGGCGGCCGGATCGTTGACCCAGTACGCCGGGATCGACCACAGCATGCCCTGCAGGAACCCGTCGCACTCGGCCTGGCGGAACTCGTCGTCGGCGGCGCGCACGCCGTGCGGCACCTGGCACGGATGCGGCCTGCGCCACCAGACCGCGCGCACGTCGTCGAGCCCGTGGACATGGGCGAGCGCGCGGTTGGTGCCTGCCTTGTCGAGCCGGAAACTGCCTGTCTCCCTGGGGAAGTCGCGCAGATCGAGCCGGATCGGGTCGAGCCCGTGGTGTTCTCGCAACGTGGCGGCCAGCGCATCGGCGTGCAGGTCGTCTGTTTCGGAGACGATGAGCACCGCGTCGGTCGCGCGTTCCATGACCGTGGGCCGTTCAGTCGAGGCTGTCGCAGTTGAGGCCGTCGCGGAAGGTGAACGTGGCGCCGGTGACGCCGCCGCGCTCCGCGATCCGCAGTTTGGTCGCCCAGGTGCGGGTGGCCTGGGCCAGCAGATCGTCACCGAGTGCCTCGGACGGATCGGGCGCCAGCGTGATCGGGCGGTCGACCAGCTCCACCCGCATCCGGCGGGTGAAATCGGCGGTCGCGCCGGGCCGGATGTCGACCCGCACCTGCCGTTCCCCGGCGGTGGCGCGGTCCTCGGTGAGCCGTACGACATCACGCCGGTCGAAGGTCCACGTCCCACCGTCGACCCGGACCGAGATGTCGCGATCGGACTCGGCCACCAGCAATCCGCGCAAGGCGGGGCCCCGATCTCGGGACGACGCGGTAGCGGGGAGGTGGATGGCGTCGGTCATGGGCACTCACTCCGATCTTCTCGTCTGCTCGCGATTTGCCAGAACCCCCGAAGGTGCTACGGATCATAGCGCGCGAGCGCGCTGCGCCGAGCCGGTTCGCGAGATTTGCGGAGCCCCGGGCAAACCGCCGAGCGGCGCGTGATCGCCTAGCGGGGAGAGAATTTCGGGCAACTCAGCCGCGGATCGCCCCGTCGCACCGGCAATCGATCAGCAAACGATGGTGGAGACGGCGACGGCCCGCATCGCCGCGAGATTGCCGGCGATCCGGGCCGTGTCGGGAGGCGTCAGAGGCCGAGGAGCTCCGGGCGCTCGGCCAGCCCGCGGAAGTGCTCGGCCGGGTTGGGGACCAGCTTGCGCGCGGTCAGATCCATCGCGCCCGCCACCACGGTGATCTCGGCGGACACCGTGCCGTCGAGTTTGATGATCTGGTGCTGGAAGCGGAAGACCTTGCCGCCGTCCCACTCGCAGGCGGCCGTCACGGTCACCTCGTCGCCGCCGCGCAGCTCGCGCCGGTACTTGATCGTCGACTCGAGCACGACCGCGCCGATCCCGGTGGCGAGGAACTTGTCCTGCGGGATGCCCGCCGCCCGCATCAGTTCCCAGCGGGCGTGTTCGCCGTACTGGTGGTAGACGGCGTGGTTGAGATGACCCTGGGTATCGAGCTCGTAGCCGCGGACGAGGACCGGTACGGAGAACGTCATACGGCGTATAACCGATGGCTTCGCCGCGATTGTTCCCGCCGCGCCTGCAATCTGTGACACAGACCGACGGGTTCGATATGGCCGCTCGGTCAGCGGCGCTGCGCGGCGCGTTCGGCCCGCCAGGCGGGGGCGTCGATGAAGTGGTTGTCGAATTCGTCCTGGGCGGCGAGGAATTCGTCGTGCGTCGCCTCGCCGCGGATCAGGCGGTCGAGCAGGCGGAAGTACTCGAATCGCTGCACGCCGGGCATCAGGGCGATGAGGATGCGGGCGCCGCTGTCGGGAGTGGCGCCGAAGGCGTGCGGCATGTGCCGGGGGACCACCAGGGAGCCGCCGGCGCCGACGGTGAGGATGCGGTCGCCCGCCAGGACCTGGAGTTCGCCGTCGGCGACGTAGAACAGCTCGTCGGAGCGGGTGTGGAAGTGCGGTGCCGCGCCGTCGGCGCCCTGGACCATGGTGACCTCCAGCGTGCTGACGGTGCCGTCGCTGGCGTCGGCATCGGTGAGCAGGCGCATCCGCACGGCGTCGGTGCCGAGGGTCTCCGCGTCCTCGGGGAGGCAGAGGGCGATGTCGCGAGCGTTCGTCATGGCCATTCCATTCGCTGGTTGATAGTTCGCTGCCAAACTATATCGCAGCGAATAGAATCGTGTCCATGGATGATCCGGATGCCGTCGACGCCATCGCCGCCCAGTGGCGCCGCGAGCGCCCCGACCTCGACCTGGCCGCGATGGCCGTCTTCGGACGGCTCGGCAGGCTGATGGTCGTGGCGACGGCGCGTATCGAGGCCGTGTTCACCGCGCACGGCCTGCAGCGTGGCGAGTTCGACGTGCTTGCGGCGCTGCGTCGTTCGGGCGCGCCGTGCGAGCTCAACCCCTCGGTGCTCGCCGATACCCTGATGCTCTCGCGCGCCGGGATGACCGGGCGGATCGATCGGCTGGAAGCGGCCGGGCTGGTGCGCCGGATCGCCGATCGGGCCGACCGCAGGGCGGTGCGGGTCGCGCTCACCGAGGAGGGGCGCGCGCTCGTCGACGTGGTGGTCGCCGCGCACACCGAGAACGAGACACGCATGCTGGCGGTGCTCGACCCCGCCGATCGGGAATCGCTGGATCGCATCGCACGCATCATGCTGAGAAGCCTCGGCGACTAGCCGATCCCGACCGGCGCAACGTCTCGCCCCGCACATCCCGCCGAGGGCAATCCGGGTGCAAGGGAAACGTCAAACCGGGGTGCGACATCTTGCCCGGTGTGGTGCGCGCCGGTTGTATGACTGGCATGACCGCGACTTCGGGTGCAGTGCTCCAGCGCTGCACGTGGTGTGGCGGTCATCTCGTGCCGTCCGCGCTGGAGCTCGTCGGCTTCGGCAGTGAGGACGAGCCCCCGAGTCCGGTGGCCTGACCGCCACCGCGCCGTCGGCGCGGTTCATCACCGAGCACCACCGATGCCATGTGGCAGTCGTCGGCTCCCCGCCGCGTGCTGCCGGTCCGGTTGGCTGTACCCGGTCCCCTGCATCTTCATCCGAGTCGCCGTGCGTGCTGCCGGTGGCCGAATTCCACTGTGCGCATGCGGCTTTCGTCCGCCCTGCGCCCCTTTCCGATGGGAGAACAATGTCTGCATCCGTACCTGGTGACCGGCTGGTCCTGGTCACCGGTGCCGACGGCCGCCTCGGCTACTCGACCGCCCTGCGGTTCGCCGCCGAAGGCGCGTCGCTGATCCTGCACACCCACGATCGGCACAACGCCGAGCGCACGCTCGACCGCTTGGTCGCCGACGGGATCGACCCGCGCTCCATCCGCATGGTGACCGCCGACTTCCGGCGACTCGGGGAGGTCGACGAGCTCGCCACGCGGCTGTGCGCCGAGCTGCCCGCGCTCGATGTCCTGGTGAACGCCGCGTCCGTCCCCGGCGCGCCCGGCCGCACCCACACCGAGGACGGCTTCGAGCTGACCCTGCAGGTCAATTATCTGGCACCGCAACGTCTCACGATGGCGCTGGTCGATGCGCTCGCCGCCGCCCGCGGCCGGGTGGTCAGTGTGACGTCGCGGATGCACGTCGGCGGGAACATCGACTACTCCGACCTGGACCGCAAGCGCGGGATCTACGCTCCCACCGCGGTCTACGCGCAGTCCAAGCTGGCGCTGACCATGTTCACCCGCTCGCTCGCCGAGACCGGGCCGGGTGGCCTCACCGCGGTGAGTGTGCACCCCGCCGAGTTCGAGATCGATATGCCTTACCTGCGTTCCCACATCGATGCGCCGATGGAGGAGGCCGCCGAGGTCATCGCGACACTGGCCGATCCCGCGTTCCCGGTCCTCGACGGCGGCTACTACGTCGGTACCGAATCCGCCATACCCGCCGGGCTGGTCCGCAATTCGCGGGCTCGCACGCGACTGGCCGCCTGGTCCAACGGCCTGCTGGTGACCGCCTGATGTCCAAGCGCGCATCCAAGAAGCGGGCCCGCCGCAAGAAGAAGGCCAACCACGGCAAACGGCCGGGAGCCTGACCGAATACCTTTGCCTGCCACTGCACAGTGCCACCGCCGCATCGTTCCCGGAAGAACGGTGCGGCGGTTCGGCTTTCGGCGTCAGTCGCGGCGGCGGACGGAGGCTTCGACGAGATCGAGGACGGCGGAGAGGTTGTCATCGGTGTGGCCGGAGGCGATCCGGGCGATCAAGCCGTCCAGCACGAGGTCCAGGTAGCCGAGCAGGACGTCGGTGGGGACGTCGTCCCGCAGCGCGCCCGCGGCCTTGCGGCGTTCCAGGCGGGCCAGGGTGGCCGCGGTGAGCTCGGCCGAGCGCTGGGTCCAGCCCGCGCGGAACTCGGGGTCGGTGCGGACCCGGCGGGCGATCTCGAGCCGGGTGCCCAGCCAGTTGAATTCCTCGGGGCGGGCGAGCATGTCGCGCATGACCTGCACGATGCCCTGGTTGGCCGCGACCTCGGCCATGCGCTCGGCGTCGTCCTTGGCCAGGGCGAAGAACAGCGCGTCCTTGTCTCGGAAGTGATGGAAGATGGCGCCGCGCGAGAGGCCGATGGCCTCTTCCAGACGGCGCACCGTGGCGCCGTCGTAGCCGTATTCGGCGAAGCAGCGCCGTGCGCCGTCGAGGATCTGGCTGCGGCGGGCGGCGAGATGGTCGTCGCTGACCTTGGGCATGAGTCCTCCAACGGGAATACACGGACCCCCGCCCCGGAACTCCGAGACGGGGGCTGTCGCGAACAGGGCATCCATGAGCGGATGCCCGTGTGGTGCAGCATCATTCGATACTGCACCACCGGACACCGAGGTGTTAGCCGCGGATCATGTTGCGCAGGACGTACTGCAGGATGCCGCCGTTGCGGTAGTAGTCGGCCTCACCGGGGGTGTCGATGCGGACGACCGCGTCGAACGTGGTGACCTTGCCGTCTTCCGCGGTGGCGGTGACCTTGACGGTCTTCGGGGTGACACCCTCGTTGAGGGCGGTGATGCCCTCGATGTCGAAGGTCTCGGTGCCGGTCAGGCCCAGCGACGCGGCCGACTGGCCGGCCGGGAACTGCAGCGGCACAACGCCCATGCCGATGAGGTTGGAGCGGTGGATGCGCTCGAACGACTCGGTGATGACGGCCTTCACACCCAGCAGGCTGGTGCCCTTGGCGGCCCAGTCACGCGAGGAGCCCGAACCGTACTCCTTGCCACCGAGCACGACCAGCGGGATGCCGGCGGCCTGGTAGTTCTGCGAGGCGTCGTAGATGAACGCCTGCGGGCCGCCCTCGAGGGTGAAGTCGCGGGTGTAACCACCCGAGACGTCGTCGAGCAGCTGGTTGCGCAGCCGGATGTTGGCGAAGGTGCCGCGGATCATCACCTCGTGGTTACCACGACGCGAGCCCAGCGAGTTGTAGTCCTTGCGGGCCACACCGTTGGCGTCGAGGTACTGCGCGGCGGGGGTGCCGGGCTTGATCGGGCCCGCCGGGGAGATGTGGTCGGTGGTGACCGAGTCGCCCAGCAGCGCCAGGACGCGGGCGCCCTTGATGTCGGTGACCGGGCTCGGCTCCATCGACATGCCGTCGAAGTACGGCGCCTTGCGGACGTAGGTCGACTTCTCGTCCCACGCGAAGGTGTCGCCCTCCGGGGTGGCCAGGCCCTGCCAGCGGGCGTCGCCGTCGAAGACGGTGGCGTAGGAGTTGCGGAACATGTCCTGGCTGATCGACGCCTTGATGGTGTCGTCGATCTCCTGGGCCGAGGGCCAGATGTCCTTCAGGAAGACGTCGTTGCCGTCGGTGTCCTGGCCGAGGGCGTCGGTCTCGAAGTCGAAGTCCATGGTGCCCGCGAGCGCGTACGCGATGACCAGCGGCGGGGAGGCCAGGTAGTTCATCTTCACGTCGGGGGAGATGCGACCCTCGAAGTTGCGGTTACCCGACAGCACGGCGGTGACCGAGAGGTCGTTGTCGTTGATCGCGGCCGAGATCTCCTCGGGCAGCGGGCCGGTGTTACCGATGCAGGTGGTGCAGCCGTAGCCACCGACGAAGAAGCCCAGCTTCTCCAGGTAGGGCCACAGGCCGGCCTTCTCGTAGTAGTCGGAGACGACCTGCGAGCCCGGCGCCATGTTGGTCTTCACCCACGGCTTGGTCGACAGGCCCTTCTCCACCGCGTTGCGGGCGAGCAGGGCGGCGCCCAGCATGACCGACGGGTTGGAGGTGTTGGTGCAGGAGGTGATACCCGCGACCACGACGGCGCCGTGATCGAGGACGAAGTCACCGCGCTCCTCGGAGCGCACCTCGACCGGCTTGGACGGACGGCCGTTGGCACCCTTGGCGGCCGAGTGGGCCGGGGTGTAGGTGTCGTCGGCGGCGTTCGCGGACACGGCGACCGAATCCGACGCCGGGAAGGACTCCTCGCCGGCCTCGTCCAGCGCGGTGAGCTCGCCCTCGCCGACGTAGTTGACGATGTCGGAGCGGAAGGCGGCCTTGGAGTCGCTGAGCAGGATGCGGTCCTGCGGGCGCTTCGGACCGGCGATGGACGGCACGACGGTGCCCAGGTCCAGCTCCAGGTACTCCGAGTACGCGGGCTCGTTGTCGGCGTTGTGCCACATGCCCTGTTCCTTGGCGTACGCCTCGACGAGCGCGAGCTGCTCGTCGGTGCGGCCGGTCAGGCGCAGGTAGTTGATGGTCTCCTCGTCGATCGGGAAGATCGCCGCGGTGGAGCCGAACTCGGGGCTCATGTTGCCCAGGGTGGCGCGGTTGGCCAGCGGCACCTCGGACACACCGGCGCCGTAGAACTCGACGAACTTGCCGACGACGCCGTGCTTGCGCAGCATGTCGGTGACGGTGAGCACCACGTCGGTGGCGGTGACGCCCGGCTTGATCTCACCGGTCAGCTTGAAGCCGACGACGCGCGGGATCAGCATGGAGACCGGCTGGCCCAGCATCGCGGCCTCGGCCTCGATGCCACCCACGCCCCAGCCCAGCACACCCAGGCCGTTGACCATGGTGGTGTGCGAGTCGGTGCCCACACAGGTGTCGGGGTAGGCCTGGCCGTTGCGGACCATGACGGTGGGGGCCAGGTACTCGATGTTGACCTGGTGGACGATGCCCATGCCCGGGGGGACGACCTTGAAGTCGTCGAAGGCGCCCTGGCCCCAGCGCAGGAACTGGTAGCGCTCGCCGTTGCGCTCGTACTCGAGCTCGACGTTGCGCTCCAGCGCGTCGGCGCGACCGAAGACGTCCAGGATCACCGAGTGGTCGATGACCATGTCGGCGGGGGAGAGCGGGTTGACCTTGCTCGGGTCGCCGCCGAGGGTGGTGACGGCCTCACGCATGGTGGCGAGGTCGACGATGCAGGGCACGCCGGTGAAGTCCTGCATGATCACGCGCGCGGGGGTGAACTGGATCTCGACGCTCGGCTGCGCCGAGGGGTCCCAGTTCGCGATCGCGCGGATGTGATCGGCGGTGATGTTGGCGCCGTCCTCGGTGCGCAGCAGGTTCTCCGCCAGCACCTTCAGGGCGTAGGGCAGCTTCTCGGTGCCGGGAACAGCCGAGAGACGGAAGATCTCGTAGGAGTTGCTTCCGACCTCGAGCGTGCCCTTGGCGCCGAAGGTATCAATCTTCGTCACGTCAGCTCCACTCATGTGTGAGGGTGTGCCGCCGGCGGGGCTGTGCCGGCGACTCGCGTCTTCGGAGGGGGTTCCGGCGCCGTGAGATGCCGGTTTCCTCGCCGTACGAGCCTAACAGTACGCTTGTCCTATGAAATACGCGGGGGCGGTTGGGTGTGCCGTGCGACCATGTCCGCGCGCACCGTCGGCTACTGTGCCAGTCGAGCGAGTCGGGGAATGACGCGTTGACGCTCACCCTGCAGTGTTGGATGCCCGTCGCAACGTAGGCGGCCGAGGCTCGACAGACCGGATGGAAGATGACCGTCTTGCACACCTTTGCGCCGATGGCCGCGGAACTGCCGCCGAATACCGTGCTGAGCAGTGTCCGGTCCGATCTCGCCGACAATCATGTCGCCGCTCCCAAGGGCGTGAACCAGGAGAAACTGGCGGCGATCGTCGCCGAGGCGCGATCCGAGGGGATCCCGCTGAGCGTCGTCGTCGTTCCCGGTAACCCCGGCCACGACTCGAGCCTACGTGACCTGGCCACCGAGGTGGGTAAAAGCACGCAGGGCACCGTCGCGGTCTTCAGTGACGACTGGGTCGGCACCTACAGCGACGGCATCAGCCGGGTGCGGCTGGAGTGGGCCGAGGACGCCGCCAAGTACAAGGGCAACCATCCCGAGGAGGCCCTGCAGGCCTTCGTCGGACGGCTCGAGGAGCCCGAGGGCGTGTCCTGGGGGCTGATCACGGCCGTGCTGCTGGTGCTCACCGCGCTGGTGATCGCCGGCCTGTACCTCGTGAAGGTCCGTCGCGGTCCCGATGCCGACGCGCGGGATTCGGTCGCCTCGGCACCCCGCGGCGCGGGATCCCCCGAGTAACAGGTTTCCCTTTCGTCACATTTCCAGACCTCTGGTCTGTTTTTGGCGTGCAATCCTGTCGTCGATAAGGCTAACTCCGGGCTATCGGCAAATTACACCCCTGTCATCCTGTGGCTGATGTTTCCTTTGTGAACTATGTGTCGTACGGTTGCGGTGATCGCGATCGTGAAAGCAGTGGTACAGGGGGCATTGGTCGACTCCTGTGGTCGATGGGTGGGCTGATGCGCCGGTGGCGTAGGTCGAGTCGAGTCACTCGGAGGTGCCGTGCGCGGTGCGGGCAGGCAGGACGAACCAGGTCTATTACGGGTAGCGGCAGGATTGCTGATGGCGCTGGCCGTCCTCGCGAGTGCGGGACCGGTCGCGGCGGTGCCACCGCCGCCGCCGAATCCCTCCGACGGTGAGATCGCGGGCGCTGGCGCCCAGGTCGACGCGCGGGTCGGCGAGATCGGCGTGCTGATCAATAGAGTCGCCGCGGCCGATCAGCAGTTACGGGCCCTCGACGATGTGCTCGCCGCCAAGCGCGAGGCGGTCAACCAGGCGCTGGTCGACCTGCAGACCGCGCGCGACGCCGCCGACGCGGCCGCGGCCGCGGTCACCGATTCCCAGGCGCTGCTGGCCGACGCGGGCGCGAAAGTCGGTGTGGCCCGCCAGGATTTCGATCAGCTCGCGACCCAGGCCTACGTGCGGCCGGTGAACAGCTCGGTCGTCACCTATCTGGCCTCCTCGACACCCGACGCCGCGATGGACCGCGCGCAGGTGCTGAGCATGGTGTCGAAGAACCAGCGCCAGGTCCTCGACGAGCTGCGCCGCACCCAGATCGCGCAGGCCAATCAGAACGCCGCCGCCCGGCAGGCCAAGGCCGACGCCGACAGTGCCGCCGATGCCGCCGAACAGCAGAAGAACGTCGCCCAGAACGCGGTGGCCATTGCCAAATCCGAATACGACAGCCAGGCCGTCACCCGCGACAACCTGCAGCGCGATCGCGCCGCCGCGCAGTCCGCGCTCGACGTCGCCCGGCAGACCGTCGCGGGCCTGCAGAGCCAGCGCGAGGTGTTCCTGGCCTGGGACGACCAGCGCAAGGCCGAGGTGACCGCGCTGCTCGCCGCCGCCAACGCCGCCGCCCAGCGCGCGGCCGCCGACCAGGCGGCCCGCGACCGCGCCGCCAAACTCGGCGAGGGCCAGCGCCCGCACACCGAGCTCGAATCCACCCCGGCCGCGCCGCGCAAGACCCAACCCAAACCGACGAAACCACAGGTCACCGGATCGGCCGCGATCGAGACGGTGATCGACCGGGCGATGTCGCAACTCGGCGTCACCTACGCCTGGGGCGGCGGGGACGAGGACGGACCCACCCTCGGCATCCGCGACGGCGGCACCGCCGACGCGCACGGCGACTACAACAAGGTCGGCTTCGACTGCTCGGGCCTGATGCTCTACGCCTTCGCCGGAATCGGGGTCTCCCTGCCGCACTACAGCGGTTATCAGTACAACGCCGGCACCCGCGTCGACGTCGAGGACCGCGAACGCGGTGACATGCTGTTCTGGGGACCGGGCGGTAGCGCGCACGTCGCGCTCTACCTCGGCAACGGGAAGATGATCGAGGCTCCCGAATCCGGTGATGTCGTGAAGATTTCGCCGGTCCGCGAGGACGGCATCATGCCGTACGCGGTCCGCATCGTCACCGAATGAGCAGGTATCGTCACTGGTAGTGGCCGGTGAGGCCGCCCGGGCTCGCGATCGGCCGACGCGCGTGAGCCCCGTCACCGTCATGACGAATTCCGGTCTACTCCCGGCCGGTTGCGGCATACCGGGCGATTACCTGGAATAGTTGGGGCGGCACGCACAGGACCAAAGCGAAAGCGGGGATGTTGGTGACTTCGACGGAAGGTGTGAGCGGGCCGAAGCTGGCGAAGGACGCCGGTACGGCAACGCCGAGCACCCTGGAGCGTGACGTCCAGACTCTCGAGAAGGCGATCTACGAGGTCAAGCGGGTCATCGTCGGCCAGGATCGCCTGGTCGAGCGGCTGCTCGTCGGCGTGCTGTCGCGCGGCCACGTGCTGCTCGAGGGTGTGCCCGGTGTCGCGAAGACGCTCGCCGTGGAAACCTTCGCCAAGGTCGTCGGCGGCTCGTTCTCGCGCGTGCAGTTCACGCCCGACCTGGTGCCCACCGACCTCATCGGTACCCGCATCTACCGTCAGGGCCGCGAGGAGTTCGATACCGAACTCGGCCCGGTCGTCGCGAACTTCGTCCTCGCCGACGAGATCAACCGCGCCCCGGCCAAGGTGCAGTCCGCGCTGCTCGAGGTGATGGCCGAGCGCAAGCTGTCGATCGGTGGCAAGACCTACCCGATGCCCGATCCGTTCCTGGTCATGGCGACCCAGAACCCGATCGAGAGCGAGGGCGTGTACCCGCTGCCCGAGGCCCAGCGCGACCGCTTCCTGTTCAAGGTCGTCGTCGACTACCCCTCGGTCGAGGAAGAGCGCGAGATCATC
This sequence comes from Nocardia sp. NPDC051833, assembly GCF_040681225.1. Taxonomy (NCBI): domain Bacteria; kingdom Bacillati; phylum Actinomycetota; class Actinomycetes; order Mycobacteriales; family Nocardiaceae; genus Nocardia; species Nocardia sp. NPDC051833. The sequence continues at coordinate 1,379,549 of NZ_JBFAYK010000002.1, read as the reverse complement.
TACCGGATGGGCGTGACCCCGCCGGAGCCCAAGCAGGTCCTCGCGCCCGAGGACATCATCCGGCTGCAGAAGCTGGCCGCCAACGTCTTCGTGCACCACGCGCTGGTCGACTACGTGGTCCGGGTGATCACCGCGACCCGCACCCCCGCCGAGTTCGGCATGCCCGATGTCGCCAGCTGGATCTCCTACGGCGCCTCGCCGCGTGCCAGCCTCGGCATCATCGCCGCCGCGCGCGCCGTCGCCCTGATCCGCGGCCGGGACTATGTCGTTCCGCAGGACGTCGTCGAGGTGATCCCGGACGTGCTGCGGCACCGTCTGGTGCTGTCCTACGACGCGCTCGCCGACGAGGTCACCCCCGAAGACGTGATCAAGCGCGTGCTGCAGACCGTCGGCCTGCCGCAGGTCGCGCCCCAGGCCGTCGGTGGCCAGGCCGCGCCGCAGCAGCCCGCGGTGCCCCAGCCGCCCGCCCAGCAACAGCCCGTGCCGCAGCCGGTGAACGGGCAGCAGTCCCAGCCCGCCGGCCACGTCGCGCCCCAGTGAGTGCGCCGGAACCCGTTGTCCGCGTGCCCATGTCGTCCCACGCGCCGCCGTCGTTCCGGGCCGGTGAACTGACCGACCCGAAGCTGTCCGCCGCGCTCAAGACACTCGAACTGACGGTGCGGCGCCGCCTCGACGGTGTCCTGCACGGCGACCACCAGGGCCTCATCCCCGGTCCTGGCTCGGAGCCGGGCGAGGCGCGCCTGTACCAGCCGGGTGACGATGTGCGGCAGATGGACTGGTCGGTCACCGCCCGCACCACCCATCCGCACGTGCGGCAGATGATCGCCGACCGCGAGCTCGAGACCTGGCTCGTCGTCGACCTGTCGTCGAGCCTGGACTTCGGCACCGGCCGGGTGCAGAAGCGCGATCTCGCGATCGCGGCCGCCGCGGCGATCACCCATCTCACCTCCGGCGGCGGCAATCGCATCGGCGCCGTCGTCGCCACGGGCCAGGACCTGGTGCGCATCCCCGCGCGCAGCGGTCGCCTGCACGCCCAGACCATGCTGCGCGGCATCGCGACCACCCCGCACGCCCGCGACGGTGTGCGCGGTGACCTCAAGGCCGGCATCGAGTCGCTGCGCCGTCCGCAACGCAAACGCGGTCTGGCCGTGGTGATCAGCGACTTCCTCGGTGACGTCGACTGGCAGCGCTCGCTGCGCGCGATCTCGGCGCGCCACGACCTGCTCGCGGTCGAGGTGCTCGACCCCCTCGATGTCGCGCTGCCCGACGGCGGTGACGTGGTGCTGCACGATCCGGAATCGGGTCGCACCCGCGAGTTCAGCGTCACCCCCACGCTGCGGGCCGATTTCGCGGCCGCCGCGCAGGCCCAGCGCGCGCAGGTGCAGCAGGCGCTGCGCAGCTGCGGCGCGCCGGTGCTGTCGCTGCAGACCGATCGGGACTGGATCGCCGACGTGGTCCGGTTCGTGTCCACCCGGCGCCACAGCCTCGGCGCCCCTAGCGGGCGGGTGCCTCGCCAGTGAGTATTTCGCATTTCACGGCCGTCGTCTGGCTCGGTTTCCTGGTCGTCGTCGCCCTGCTGGTGCTCGGCTATGTGCTGGTCCAGCGGGCCCGGCACAAGCGGATGCTGCAGTTCGGCAACATGTCCGTGCTCGAGCGGGTCGCCCCGTCGCGACCCAGCCCGATGCGGCACGTGCCGATCGCGCTGATCCTCGCCGGCCTGGTGCTGCTGACCGTCGCCGCCGCCGGACCCACCGCCGTGCAGAAGGTGCCGCGCAACCGCGCGACCGTCGTGCTGGTGATGGACGTGTCGCTGTCGATGGAGGCGACCGACGTGGAGCCGAACCGGCTGCAGGTCGCGCAGAAGGCCGGTAAGGAATTCGTCGACGGCCTGACCCCGGGCATCAACCTCGGTTTCGTCACCTTCGCCGGTACCGCGTCGGTGATGGTGTCGCCGACGACCAACCGCGAGGCCGTCAAGCATTCGATCGACAACATCAAGCTGGCCGAGCGCACCGCCACCGGCGAGGGCATCCTGACCGCCCTGCAGTCGATCGACACCCTGGCCGCCGTGCTCGGCGGCGCCGAGACCCCGCCGCCCGCCCGCATCGTGCTGATGTCGGACGGCAAGCAGACCGTGCCCGACGACAAGGACGTCGACAACCCGCGGCACGGCTTCACCGCGGCCCGGCTGGCCAAGAACAAGAACATCCCGGTCTCCACGATCTCCTTCGGCACCGAATGGGGCACCGTCGAGATCCCGGATTCCGACGGCAAGGGCTCGCAGCGGGTGAAGGTGCCCGTGGACAACGCCTCGCTCCAGGAGATCGCCAAGCTGTCCGGCGGCGAGTTCTACACCGCCTCCTCGCTGGCCGAACTGCGCGCCGTCTACGACACCCTCGAGGAACAGATCGGCTACGAGACCACCCGTGGCGACGCGAGCAGGCCGTGGCTGCTGCTCGGTATGTTGTTCGTCGCCGCCGGCGTCGTGGTCAGTTTGCTCTATCGTCAACGCCTGCCCTAGCACGCCTCGCCCCGCGTTGTGAGCCGTCGCAGTGCCGCGACCCTGACGCGGGGCACACGAACCGGAACAGATAGGTTGGACCCTATGTCGAACGTCACATCCCGCTCGGTCCTGGTGACCGGTGGTAACCGCGGAATCGGTCTCGCGGTCGCCCAGCGCCTGCTCGCCGACGGCCACAAGGTCGCCGTCACGCACCGCGGATCGGGGGTGCCGGAGGGTCTGTTCGGAGTGAAGTGCGATGTCACCGACAGCGAGTCGGTCGACCGGGCGTTCACCGAGGTCGAGGAGCACCAGGGTCCGGTCGAGGTGCTGGTGGCCAACGCGGGCATCACCGACGACACCCTGCTGATGCGCATGACCGAAGAGCAGTTCGAGCGGGTCATCGACGCCAACCTCACCGGCGCCTTCCGCTGTGCCAAGCGCGCCAACCGGGCCATGCTCCGCGCGCGCTGGGGCCGGATGATCTTCCTCGGCTCCGTCGTCGGCCTCGGCGGTGGCCCCGGTCAGATCAACTACGCCTCCTCGAAGGCGGGCGTGATCGGTATGGCGCGCTCCATCACTCGCGAACTGGGCTCGCGCTCGATCACCGCGAACGTGGTCGCGCCCGGTTTCATCGAGACCGACATGACCGCCGAGCTGCCCGAGGATCTGAAGGAAACCGCGAAGAAGTTCATCCCGCTGGGGCGTCTTGGCCAGGCCGAGGACGTCGCCGCCGTGGTCAGCTTCCTGGCGTCGGAGGACTCGCGCTACGTCACCGGTGCCGTCATCCCGGTCGACGGCGGCATGGGCATGGGTCACTGACCCGCTAACGGATCGCACCGCGCCGCCGACAATCCGGTGGCGCATGAAACGACCACCAGATTTCAGGAGAACCGAAAACTCATGGGCGGACTGCTCGAAGGCAAGACCATCCTGGTCACCGGCATCATCACCGATTCGTCGATCGCGTTCAGCGCGGCGGCGGTCGCGCAGGAGCAGGGCGCGAAGGTGATCATCACCGGCATCCCGGAACGGCTGCGGCTGATCGACCGCATCGCCAAGCGCCTGCCGCAGGAGGTGCCGCCCGCCATCCCGCTGGACGTCACCAACGAGGAGAACCTGGGCGCCCTGGCCGACGCGCTGCGCGAGCTGGCCCCCGAGGGCATCGACGGTGTCCTGCACTCGATCGCCTTCGCGCCCAAGACCCTGATGGGTCCGGACGCGGTGCCGTTCCTGGAGGGCCCCGGCCCCGATGTGGCGAAGTCCTTCGAGATCTCCGCCTGGAGCTACGCCTCGCTGGCTCGCGCCGTGCTGCCGGTGATGAACGAGGGCGGCTCCATCGTCGGTATGGACTTCGACCCGCGCGTGGCGATGCCGTACTACAACTGGATGGGCGTCTCCAAGGCTGCGCTGGAGTCGGTGAACCGGTACGTGGCCCGGGAAGTGGGCTACGCCAAGAAGATCCGCTCCAACCTGATCGCCGCCGGTCCGGTGAAGACCCTCGCGGCGAAGGCCATCGCCGGTACCGCCACCGACGACGCCAAGCAGCTGCGTCAGCTGGACGAGTACTGGGACGGCGCGTCGCCGATCGGCTGGGACGGCGCCGACGCGCGCGCGGTCGGCAAGTCGATCGTCGCGCTGCTCTCGGACTGGCTGCCCGCCACCACCGGCTCGATCATCTACGTCGACGGCGGCGCCAGCCACAACATGTGGTTCCCCGAGGGCTTCACCGCCAACTGATGACCGACGGCCTCCTGCTGCTGTCCTTCGGTGGCCCCGAGGGCCCCGAGGACGTGATCCCGTTTCTGGAGAACGTCACTCGGGGCCGCGGGGTACCGCGTGCGCGGCTCGACGAAGTCGCCCAGCACTACCTGCATTTCGGTGGTGTCTCGCCGATCAACGCGCTCAACCGCGACATCATCGCCGCGGTGGAAACCGATCTCGCCGACGCCGGGATCGAGCTGCCGGTGTATTTCGGCAACCGCAACTGGCACCCCCAGGTGGAGGACACCGTCGCCCGGATGACCGCCGACGGCGTGCGCTCGGCCCTGGTCTTCCCGACCTCGGCGTGGGGTGGCTACTCGGGCTGTCGCCAGTACGACGAGGACATCGCCCGCGCCCGCGCCGCGGTCGGCGACGGTGCGCCGGAACTGGTGAAGCTGCGCCAGTATTTCGACCATCCGCTGCTGATCGCCGCGTTCGCCGACGCGATCACCGCCGCCCTCGCCCGGATTCCGGCCGATCGCCGCGACGGTGCGCGCCTGGTGTTCACCGCGCACTCCATCCCGGTCTCGGCCGACATCGCCGCGGGCCCACCCGCCGACGGCGGCCGCCTCTACAGCAGGCAGGTCGCCGAGGCGGCCCGATTGTGCGCCGCCGCAACCGGTTTCGCCGACTTCGACCTGGTGTGGCAGTCGCGCTCCGGCCCGCCGCAGGTGCCGTGGCTGGAACCCGACATCGTCGATCACCTGGAGGTGCTGCACGGCAAGGGGATCGACGCCGTCGTGGTCTGCCCGGTCGGCTTCGTCTCCGATCACCTCGAGGTGATCTGGGATCTCGACAACGAGGCCGCGCAGAAGGCGGCCGAGCTCGGCATGGCCTTCGCCCGCGCCGCGACGCCGGGGACCGACCCGCGGTTCTCGCGCATGGTCGTCGAACTGGTCCAGGAGCGGATCGCCGGTGGCCCGGTGCGTGAACTCGGCGAGGTGCCCGGCTACGGCTGCACCGTCGACGGCGCCCTCTGCGCGCCCGGCTGCTGTGCACCGGCGGCGCGCCCGGCCAGACCCTGAACACAACCGGATAAACATTCGCCGGGTCGACCGGGTCCGGGGAGTAGGCTTTGCGGAGTTGTGCTCGACTGATCGGAGGACTTCCGATGCGTTCGACTCTGCCCCGCCGCGGCCGACCAGCCGTCGCCCTGCTCCTCCTGGCCGTGACCGCCTCCGGCCTCAGCGGTTGCGGGAACGACTCCAGTTACGAGGACGCTGGCCCGGTTCCCACCGAACCCACCATCTCCCAGGACTCGGTGGACGAACTCTGTGGCATTCTCGACGGCCAGAAGGGCACGTGGAAGGCGCTGGGCCCCCAGGTCGCCCGCGTGGCGTTCACCGGCGCGATGAAACTGTGGACGGTGCAGGACACCGTGGCGAACGCCGCGATCTCCTGGAATCGCCACATCGTCGACACCGTCACCACCGAGACCTGTCCCGTCGTCCGTGACGACACACTGGTCGTCCTCGACGTTCCCGACCTGAAGGCAGCCCTCGGCGGTTTCTGAACCGCGACCACAGCCCTGCGCCACGCCGCGTCGCACATAGACCGCTCCCGCGTAGTCGAGTAGTCGGGTACGCGCGTGCCCCCGTACCTCTCCGGCGCATTCTCGTCCCACCTGCACGACAGGAGAGGACGATGCGATGCGATCCCGTTCGACCTGATCCGGCGCCCGGCGGCCACCGGACCGGCACCTGTCGGACGCTGCGCGCACCCACCGGATGCTCGCACTCGCCGCGGTGGCGGCCGTCGCGATGCTGTCGGCGGGCTGCGTACGGCCCGCCGCCGATTCGCTCGCACCGGCGCCCGCGGACCCCGGTGTCTCGGCGACCGCCGGTCAGCAGTCGGCCACGGAGCCGGGGGACCGGTCAGGATCCGACAGCGGTTCTGCCGGGACGGCGCCGGGTGGCAGCCCCGATTCCGGTGCGGCACCAGGGAACAGACCCGACAGCGGCGCGGCGCCGGGTGGACCGATCGGCGAGGCCGGTGGCGGCGGGAGCGCGCCGGGCGGCCCGGTCGGCCCCGGTGCGCGACCGCCCGCGGGCGGCGGCCCGGCGCCCGCGAAGAAGCCCGGGAGCGGGAACCAGGCCAAGGGCTCCCCGGTCAAGATCCCGTCCTTCACCGAGATCGGCAGCCCGTTCACCCCGGAGCTGAAGGGGCGCATCGAAGCCGCGTCGGCGGCAGCCTGCCAGGACGCCGGAAACGACGCGAACTGCCTCACTCTCTCCTTCGCCCTGACCACGCCGGACGAGCGCGTCTGCACCTTCAGCGGCCTCTCGCCCTCCGGCGGAACCGCCGAGCCCGGCACCACGCTCACAGTGAATTTGTCCGGCACCGAGCCGTGCCCCACCACCGATGACAACGGCGGCTCCGGGACCGGCGGCGGTGGCACAGGTGGAGGCACCGCAGGCAGCGGTGGCGCGACCGGCGGTGGCCCGGGTGGAACGGGTGGCGAGGGCACATCCGGCGGTGGCGCGGGTGGAACGGGTGGCGAGGGCACACCCGGCGGCGGAACGACCGGCGGTGGCGCGGGAGGCGGAACGGGTGGCGAAGGCACACCCGGCGGCGGAACGACCGGCGGTGGCGCGGGCGGCGAGACCGGTGGCGACGGAACGTCCGGCAGCGGCGGAACCACGGGCGGAAGCAGCGGGGGCGGCGACGGTTCGACCGGTGGCAGTGCCGGCGGTGCGACCGGCGGCGAGACAGCGGTCCCCGGTCAGGGAACGACGGGCGGAACGCGGACAGGACCGTCCAGCGGCGGGACCGCCGGAAACACCGCCCCTGGCGGCAACACCACGAACGGCGGCGCGGACACCAGCGGCACCGATGCCCCGCCGGGAACATCCGGCGGTTGACCGGTGAGGCGAAGGACGACGACATGAGCACAAACACCGGCTCCACCGGTTCCGGCGCCACCCACCCACACAACGGCACGCCGCGACCCACCCCGGCCGCGGCGGCACCGTCCGTCGCGACGGCAGCGGCCACGTCGGGATCGGACGTACCGTCCGTCGCGACGGCAGCGACCGCGCCGGGATCGGACGTACCGTCCGTCGCGACGGCAGCGACCGCGCCGGGATCGGACGTACCGTCCGTCGCGACGGCAGCGGCCACGTCGGGATCGGACGTACCGTCCGTCGCGACGGCAGCGACCGCGTCGGGATCGGACGTACCGTCCGTCGCGACGGCAGCGACCGCGTCGGGATCGGACGTACCGTCCGTCGCGACGGCAGCGACCGCGCCGGGATCGAACGCGCCGTCTGCCGCCCCGGCACCGGGCGCGTCCTCCGCCGCGCCTTCCGGCGAGACCGGTCTGTCCCGCCTCGGGCCCATGATCCGCAACTTCGCCGCGCCGACCACGCTGGTGACCGCGCTGCTGTTCTTCTTCGGGTGGTCGCACGCCTACTGGTTCTTCGACTACTTCGGGGTGAACTCGACGACGATCGGGCTGACGACGCAGGACTATCTGATGCGCAGTCAGGATTCGCTGTTCATTCCGCTCGCGGCCGGGGCGTGCCTGTTCCTGGTGTATCTGCTGGGCCGCAGGGTGTTCGGGGAGTTCGTGGTGCCGCGGATGAGCGCGGCGCAGCGTCGGCTGCTGGTGCTCGCGACCCTGGTCGTCGGGAGTGTGCTGGTCGTCGCTGGCCTGGTCAGCATCGTCGTCTCGTCGCCGTTGCGGTCGATCGTCGGCGCGCCGGGGCTGTGCCTGGTCGGCGGTGTCGTGCTGGTCGTCGCCGCGGTGCGGGTGCGGCGCAATGATCAGGGTGGTGGTGAACCGGCCGCCGATGTGCTCACGGCGGGGGAGTGGGGCGCGGTGTTTGTACTGGTGGGGGTCGGCTTGTTCTGGGCGGTCGCCGACTATTCGGCGGCGGTCGGTACCGGCCGGGCGATCGAGCAGGTCGAGCAGTTCGCGGATCAGCCGAGTGTCTCGGTGTACGCGGACAAACGTCTCGGCCTGGCGGCGCCCGGCGTCACCGAACTCACGTGCCCGGCGTCCGACGCCGCCTATCCCTTCCGCTACGACGGTCTCAAACTCGTTCTGCAGTCGGGGAACCAGTACCTGCTGCTGCCGGAGTCGTGGAATCGGGACGGCGGGGTGGCCTTCCTGCTGCCGCGATCGGATGCCAACCGGATCGATTTCTTCCCGCCCGGAGCCGTCCCGCCCGCCCACGATTGCCGCTGAGCACGGGGTGCGCGGATTCCGAACCGGCGCTTGCCACTTCGGCCTGCCGCTGCGCTAGCATCTGCGCGCAGACCTTCGAGGGAAGGTGGTGTTCGAGACGGGGAGGCCCGATGATTCATGCCGCAATGCCGGCGACCGCACCAACGCTCGCGTCCGCGCCGGTCGCGGTGCTGGCCCGCCGCGGCGGCGGGGGAACCAGCGTCGGCATCGGCCTGCCCGATTGGTTGTGGATCACGATCCTGATCATCGTCGTGGTGATCGTCGCGATCGTGGTGATCCGCAAGCTCAGCAGCGGCTCGAATACCGGTGCGCCGCAGCAACTGCCGCCTCAGCAGTACCAGCAGCCGTACCCGCCCCAGCCGTATCCGCAGCAGCAGTACCAGCAGCCGCACGGATACCCGCAGCCGTATCCACCGCAGTACCCGCAGGCGCAGTACCCGCAGCCGTATCCGGCCCAGCAGCCGATGCCGTATCCGCAGCAGTACGCGCCCTACCAGGGCCAGCCGCAGTACCAGCAGCCCTACCGGCGCTGACCGGCGGCTAGCGCGGGGGACCGGCGGCGGCGTGCACCGCCACCAGCCGGGCCTCCCTGATCGTGTTCCACAGCGGCCGCAGCAGCGACTCGTGCGCGCCGATCGCGCTGGCCGAGGTCGGCGCGGAGGCTGGTTCGTGCTGGGCGACGGTGAGGATCGCCGCCACATGGTCGGCGGTGTCGAGAATGCGCTTGGCGCGCAACGGGATCGAGTCGGGGTAGGCGTGCCGGGAGTACGCCGCCAGCTGCGCTTCGATCTGTTCGCGCGGGTCGGCGTCGCCGGTGCCGACAGCGGTGGTGTGTAGCTGCATCAGCGCGTCGGCGGCGTCGCGGACGGCCTCGCGCATCGTGTATTCGGCTTCCCCCAGCGACATGTCGGGCCCGCTGACGTGCGGGACGTCGACGCTGTACACGGTCCACTGGAGCGTCTCGTCGTCGTCCCACTGCGGGATCAGGCCGGTGCCCTGCTCGCCGGGCACCCCGAGCAGCAGGCCCTCCTCGGCGTCGATCGCGTCGGCGGCGAAGGCGGTGCCGACCGGCAGGCCGCGCACGTCACCGGGGGCGGGCAGCACCAGGCGCAGCTGCGCGCCCTCGGGCGCCATCGCTTCGCGGATCACCTTGAGCAGCGGCATGACTCCGGTGCCGGCGGCCTCGCCACGCGAGGTCCACGGCAGATCCGTGCGCCCGCCGGTGACCGGGTCGCCCGCGGCCAGCGTGTGCCGCGCCGCCCAGGCGTGCAGTGCCTCCAGGAGGTCGTCGGGCGCGCTGGTACCGGCCAGCCAGGAGCCGGCCCACAGCGTCAGCGTGGCACTGGGAGAGCACATAATCATCGAGCATAAAGGTTTGCTCGGAATCGTGTGCGGGCACTGAGGGCCTGTCTGACCTGCGGGTGGACTTACTCGGGCTCGGTGACGAAGTCGATGAGCCGTTCGACAGCGCCGATCAGCGGCGCCTCCAGATCGCGGAACGAGTCGACCGCGTTGTAGACGCGGCGCCAGCCCTCCTGCGGTGTTCCCCAGCCCAGCCGCGCGCAGATCCCGGTCTTCCAGTCCTCGCCGCGCGGCACTGTCGGCCAGGCCCCGATCCCGACCGCGGCGGGCCGCACCGCCTGCCACACATCGATGAACGGGTGCCCGGTCACCAGCACATGCGGGCCGAGCCCGGTGGTCAGCTGGGTCTCCTTGGACCCGGTCACGAGGTGGTCGACGAGCACGCCCACCCGGGCGCCGGGGCCGGGCGCGAACTCGGTCAGTTTCGCGCCGAGATTGTCGAGGCCCTCCAGATGCTCGACGACGACGCCCTCCACCCGCAGATCGTGGCCCCACACACGCTCGACGAGGGCCGCGTCGTGCACGCCCTCCACCCAGATCCGGCTGGTCCGAGCCACCCGGGCGCGCAGTCCCTCGACCCGCGTCGACCCGGAGGCCGACCGGGTCGGCTGCTGGGGCGCGGTCGCGGTGGGCCGCACCAGGGTGACCGGTTTGCCGTCGATCAGGAACGCCGCCTCGCGCAGCGCGAACAGCCGGACCGCGCCGCGCCCGTCCTCGAGTTTCACGAAGTCGCCGTCGTAGCTGCGGTCGAAACCGACTACCGCGCCGCAGAATCCGCTCGCCGCGTCCTCCACGACCAGATCGCGGTCGGCGCTCACCTTCGGCACCGGGGTCTTCCTGGTTCGCTGGTGCCCGGAATAGATATCGCCGCCGTACATGTCACGCCCACTCACCAGGCCGAGCTTAGAGGCGCGGGCCCTGTGACGGCGGCAGCGGCGCGCGAAAGCGGTTGAACGCCATGATCGCCCCCAGGGTCGGCGAGCCCGCCCGGAAAGCCGTGATCGCGGCTAGTCTGGGATGGTGGCCGCAATAGTCTGGCTGATCGCGGGCATCGTCCTCGCGGCGGCGGAAATGCTCACCGGGGATCTCACGCTGCTCATGCTCGGTGTCGCCGCGCTGGGTACCGCCGGCGTCAGCGCCGCGGCCGACCTACCCCTGTGGGGCGACGCGCTGGTGTTCGGCGCGGTCGCGGGCGTGCTGTTCCTCGGGGTGCGCCCGGTGCTGCGGCGCAAGTTCGGTTCCCCGCCCCCGATTCCGACGAATGTCGATGCGCTGCCGGGAAAGTCGGCGCTCGTCCTCGAACAGGTCGCGGCGCATTCGGGTCAGGTGAAGCTCGGCGGTGAGGTCTGGACCGCGCGGCCGCTGGACCCGAGTGAAGTGTACGACGCCGGCGTGACCGTCTACGTGATGAAGATCGACGGCGCGACCGCCGTCGTCTGGAAGGGTCCCTAGTAATGGTTGCCTTGATCGTGGCCGCTGTCCTCGTCCTGCTGGTCGTGGTGGTGGTCTTCAAATCGATCGCTCTCGTCCCGCAGGCCGAGGCGGCGGTGATCGAACGGCTCGGGCGCTATTCGCGCACCGTGTCCGGTCAGCTCACCTTCCTCGTCCCGTTCGCCGACCGCGTCCGCGCCAAGGTGGACCTGCGGGAGCGGGTCGTGTCCTTCCCGCCGCAGCCGGTGATCACCCAGGACAACCTCACCCTGCAGATCGACTCGGTGGTGTATTTCCAGGTCACCAGCCCGCAGGCGGCCGTCTACGAGATCAGCAACTACATCGCCGCGGTCGAGCAGCTCACCGTCACCACGCTGCGCAACGTGGTCGGCGGCATGACGTTGGAGGAGACGCTGACCTCCCGCGACCAGATCAACAACCAGCTGCGCGGCGTCCTCGACGAGGCGACCGGCCGCTGGGGCCTGCGCGTGGCCCGGGTCGAGCTCAAGTCCATCGATCCGCCGCCGTCGATCCAGGAATCGATGGAGAAGCAGATGAAGGCCGACCGCGAGAAGCGGGCGATGATCCTCACCGCGGAGGGCACCCGCGAATCGCAGATCAAGACGGCCGAGGGCGCCAAGCAGGCCCAGATCCTGGCCGCCGAGGGCGGCAAGCAGTCGGCGATCCTGTCGGCCGAGGGTGAGCGGCAGAGCCGCATCCTGCGCGCGCAGGGTGAACGGGCCGCCTCGTACCTGCAGGCGCAGGGTCAGGCCAAGGCCATCGAGAAGGTGTTCGCGGCCATCAAGAACGGCAAGCCGACGCCGGAGCTGCTGGCCTACCAGTACATGCAGACGCTGCCGATGGTGGCGCGCGGCGACGCCAACAAGGTGTGGCTGGTGCCCAGCGATTTCGGCAAGGCGCTCGAGGGCTTTGCCCAGAACTTCGCCACCAAGGGCGAGGACGGGGTGTTCCGCTACGAGCCGTCCACCGAGGAACACCCGCCGGTCAAGATCGAGGACGACTCCGATGTCGCCGACTGGTTCGAGACGGCCTCGGACCCGAAGATCGAGCAGGCCGTGCGCGCCGCGGAGGCCACGGCCCGCACCCCCGTCGAGGGTTTCGAGCCGCCGCGGCCGAAAACCGTTGCGCCGGTAGAACCCCCGTCGCTGCCGACCCCGCCGCCGAACGTACCCCCGCAGCAGCCGCCCGCGCCGCGCCCGGACGATCCGTACGGTCGCCCCTGGCAGCCGCCGCAGCACAGCTGAGGTCGGGGACCGCCTGTCCGCGAGTGTGCCGAAAGCCGCCACCGGGCTCGGCGCGCGTGCGAAAGTAGCGGGCGTGGGCAGGCGTGTGTCCGGGAACCTCCCGGCGGAAGTGACCAGCTTCGTCGGCCGCGATGACGATGTCGCGGCGGCCAAGCAGTTGCTCGCCGGTACCCGATTGCTCACGCTGACCGGGGTGGGTGGGGTCGGCAAGACCCGGCTGAGCAGGCGGGTCGGCGAGACCGTGCAGCGTGCCTTCCCCGACGGGGTGTGGCTGGTCGAACTGGCCCACGTCAGCGATCAGAACCTGGTCGCCTCGACCGTGGCACGGGAGCTCGGCCTGCGTGACGACACCAGCGCGCCGCTGGCCGTCCTCACCGATTTCCTGGCCGACCGGGACCTGCTGCTGATCCTCGACAACTGCGAGCACGTGATCGGCGCGTGCGCGGCGCTCGCGGACCGGATCATTCCCGCGACGACCGGACTGCGCATCCTCGCCACCAGCCGTGAGCCGCTCGGTGTGCCGGGCGAGCAGGTCCTGCCGGTCGCGCCGCTGTCGGTGCCCGATCCCGCCTCCGGCGACCTCGACAGTCCCGCGGCCCGGCTGCTCGTCGACCGCGCGACCGCGGCGGACCCGGCCTTCCGGCGGACCCCGGCCAACGCGGCGACCCTCGCCGCCATCTGCCTGCGGCTCGACGGCATCCCGCTCGCGCTGGAACTGGCGGCGCTGCGGATGCGGATGTTCACCCCCGAGCAGGTCCTCACCCGGCTCGACGACGCGATGGGCCTGCTCACCACCGGATTGCGGACCGCCCCGCACCGCCAGCAGACCCTGGCCTCGGCGATTCGCTGGAGCTATGACCTGTGCACGCCCGACGAGCAACTGCTGTGGGAGCAGCTGTCGGTCTTCGCCGGCGGCTTCGACCTCGACGCCGCCGAAGCGGTCTGCCTGCTCGACGCGCCACACGCGCTGCTGGCCGCGCTGACCGGGCTGGTGGAGAAGTCGGTGCTGGCCTACGGTCCCGGGGTCGACGGGGCGGGGCGGTATTCGATGCTCGAGCCGTTGCGGCAGTTCGCCGGTGACCGGTTGCGGGCCCGGGGTGCCGAATACGCGGTCCGGGTCGGTCACCGCGAGTACTACTACCGGCTCGCGTGCCGCGGGCGCACCGACTACTGGAGCGGCACCGACGTCGACTGGTTCCGCGACCTCAGCCGGGAGCACGCGAATCTCCGTGCGGCACTGCAATTCTCACTCGGCGATCCGGCCGGTGCCCGGCGCGCGCTGGAGATCGCGACCGAGCTGTGGCCGTTCTGGGAGCACTGTCATTTCCTCCTGGAGGGGTATCGCTGGCTGTCCGAGGCGCTGGCCAAGGACACCGAGCGCACGGTCGACCGGGCCAGGGCGCTGACCGTGAGCTCGGTGATGGCGGCGATGCTGTCCGACACCGAGACGGCGGCGGAGTTCGCCAGGGCCGGGACCGAGATCGCGGCCGAATCCGGGTCGGCCGACGTGCGGGCCGAGGCCGCGATGGCGGGGGCGGTCCTGGCCTTCGGCGCGGGCGAGCTGCGCGACGCGCTCGACATCTCGGTGGCGGCGTCGGTGAGCGCGCACGAGTGCGCGCACCCCCGGGTGGAGATGGAGAGCCTGGCGTTCGCCGCCGTCTGCGCGCTGGCCCTGGACGACCCGCTCGCCGGTGCCATGGCCGAGCGGCTGCTGGCGCTGACCACCGAACACGGCTCGCACCTGCTCGGCGGTCTCGCGTACTGGGCGGTCGGCACCCAGCAGTGGCGCGACGGTGACCAGCGCGGCGCCGTCACGTCGCTGCGCCGGTCGATCGAGTTGTTCCGGCTCTTCGATCGGTGCGCGTGGCTCGCCACCAGTGTGGACGGCCTGGCCTGGGCGGCCGCCGCCGACGGCGACCCGGTGCGCGCCGCCCGCCTGATGGGGGCGGCATCGACTGTCCGCCAGGGGAGTTCGCAACGGCTGGCGCACGCGATGACCCAGCTCATCGGGCAACGGGTGCGCGATCAGGTCCTCGCCGCGCTGGGGGAACAGGAGTTCGCCGCGTGCTTCGACGCCGGCGCCGCGCTGAGTCTCGACGACGCCGTCGACTACGCGATGGACACCGCGCCGCCCCCGGTCCCGGCGGCCGCGCCCGGCGGGCTGGACGTGCTGACCCGGCGGGAACGCGATGTCGCGCGCCTGATCGCGAAGGGCTACGGCAATCGCCGGATCGCGCAGGAGCTGGTGATCTCGATCCGTACCGCCGAGAGCCACGTCGACCACATCCTCACCAAACTCGGCTTCACCTCGCGCACCCAGGTCGCCGCCTGGGTCAGCCGGAACACCCTCTGACGGTGGCATCTCCGCGGTGACCAGGGCCGGACCATCCCGCTGGGCGGCCCCGGCGGACCACTGAGTGGGACCGGATCCCGGCGGGCGCGGAAATATCCGTAGTCGACGGGGGATCTCCGTAGTTTCCGCGATTCCCGCGCGTCGCCGGGGCGGCAGTGTGATGGGGGACACCATCGCTAGGCAAATGAGGTGACCCATGACGGTCGACGTGCTCGTCCAGCCCCGGTCCGCGCAGCAGAGCGGTCCGCCGCCGTCCTCCATGATCGATCGGATGACCTTGATCCTGGACGCGTTCGACGGGCCGGATCCGGTCCGCACGCTGCTCGACGTGGCCGACCGGACCGGGCTGCCGCGCTCGAGCGTGCACCGCATCATCGATCAGATGGTCCGGCTGCGCTGGCTGGCGCACGCGCCGGGCGGGTACCGGCTCGGGACGCGGGCGCTCGAGGTCGGCGGGCTCGCCGTCGAGCACAACGAGATCAGGGACGCGGTGAGCCCGCTGCTGCACGAGGTGTGTCAGCGGACCGGGATGGTCGGCCACCTCGGCGTGCTCGACGGCCCCGAAGTCCTCTACCTGGACAAGGCGACGGGCCGGTCCTGCGACAGCATCCCCACCCGGCTCGGCGGCCGGATGCCCGCGCACTGCACCGCCGTCGGGAAGGCGCTGCTCGCGACGCTGGAACCGAGCGTCGTGGAACTGGCGTTCCGGGAGCGGCTGCCGCAGCGGACACCGCGCACGATCAGCAGCCGTGCCGAGCTGCATCGGGAACTCGATCGCGTCCGGACTCATCAGGGGATCGCCGTCGATCGCGAGGAGTCGGTCGTCGGGGTGGCGTGCGTGGCGGTGCCGATCCGGGGCCGGGTGCCCGGCGCGGTCGCCGCGCTGTCCCTGTCGGGCCGGCTCGGTGGGGCGCGCGCGCCCGGGACGAGCCGGTTGGCGCGCATTCTCGTCGAGGTCGCCGACGAGGCCGCGCGGGCGGTCTTTCCCCGGTACGGCCGCTGGCACTAGGGGATCAGTAGGGGAGCGGCAGCAGTTCGACCAGCGTGCCCCGGCCGGTGCCGGGCGGGAGGACGGCGAGCGCCTGGCAGCCGATGAGCCCGGCCAGGTGGGGGGTGTGCGCGGGACCGGTACTGCGCCACACGCCCCCGGTCTGCTGCTGGATGGGGACCAGCCGGGTCGAGGCGCCCTCGAGCACGCCCGCGTCCGAGAGCCTGCCCCACATGGTGGGTCCGGGGGTGCGCTGGGTGAGGGCGTCGACGACGGCGGGGCCGATGGCGAGCAGGGCCGCGATCGCGGCGAACGGGTTGCCGGGCAGGCCGAGCAGCACCCGGCCGTCGGGGAGCTGGGCCACCAGGGTCGAACCGCCCGGCCGGATGGCGGCGCGCTCGACCACGATCCGGGCGCCCAGGTCGGCCAGCAGGGCGCGCAGGTGGTCGGCCGCGCCGCGCCCGGTCGCCCCGACCATCACCACCAGGTCGGCGTGGGATTTCAGGGTCAGCCAGGAGCGCAGCAGGTCTTCGCCGTCGGCGAGATGCCACAGCCCGGTGCTCTCGATATCGCAGCAGCGCAGGAACTGGGGCAGCACCGGGCCGAGCGAGTCCCTGGTCTCGTTCGCGCCGAGCGGGCCGACGGCGCGGATCTCGTCGCCGGTCATCACCACGTCGGCGCGCAGCGGACCACGCACCGTGACGGTCTCGGCTTCGGCACTCAGCGCCGCGGAGGCCAGCGCGGCCGAGACCCGCGTGCCCGCGCTCGCCAGCTGGACCCCGCTGTCCCAGTGCTCGCCCTGGCGGCGGGTGTCGTCACGGACGGGGGCGCCGGGCGCGCGCATGACCACCGGCTTGCCGGAGACGGTGGTCGTCACCACGTGTTCGTCGCGCAGGGTGGCGGTGGTGCCGAGTGGGGTGGCGGCGCCGGTGGCGATGCGCACCGCCTCACCGGGCGCGAGCACCACCGAGCAGTTGCGTCCGGCGTACCTGACCTGCTGGTGGAGGCTCCACCACGGCCCAGGGCCCGCGACGGCGTAGCCGTCCATCGCCGCGCTGTCCACCCGGGGGAGCGGGCCGCCGGTCGTCAGCGCGGTGGCCAGGGTGGCGCCGATCGCGTCGGCCACGGGTAGCTCGCGCACGCCGATCGGCAGCAGGCGCGCGGCGATCCGGGCCCGCACCTCGGCCAGCCCACATCCCACGGCCGGAACAACCACGCCCGCTCGCGCGCTCACCACCACGTCCAGCCTCCGCCCACAATTCACCGGCAATCCGACACATCGTCCGCATCAGCCATTGCCTGCGATTTTCTGGGCAGTTGCCCCACGATGACGTTGTGCTCACCCGGTCCGGGCCGCGCTCGTGCGGATTCGGACACATCACCGTCGGACGGACCGCCATCGACCCGGACGCTCCGTGGCCGGGCCCGAGCGCATCGTAGCGACGGGACGCCGACGGCGCCGGGTGGTTCAGGGGCGGACTCCCCGGGCGTCCAGGAGCATCCCGAGGTAGCCCATCTCCTGGCTCTGGGACTGCGCCATGGCGCGGGCGGCCTGTTTCACCGGACCGGAGGTGAGCAGGGCGTCGGCGGCGCGGGCCATGGTGACGCCGCCCGAGTGGTGGCGATACATCAGTTGCAGGAACAGGGTTTCGGCGTCGGCGCCGCGCGCGGCGGACAGGGCGTCGAGGTCGGCGGTGGTGGCCATGCCCGGCATCCCCGCCGTCGAATCATGGTGGTGCCCGTTGGAATTCGCCATCCAGGCCATCGGTCGCGCGGAGGTCGGGGCCGCGCCCGCGAGCTGGGTCCAGCCGAGCAGGGTGCCGATCTCCACCCGCTGGACGTCGGCGATCTGGTCGGCCATCTTGCGCACGGACGGATCGGCGGCGGGGTCGAGCCGTTCGACCAGGATCAGCGCCTGCTGATGGTGGGCGGTCATGTCCTGGACGAAACCCAGCTCGACCGCGTCGAGCACCGGTGCGGGCGTGGCGCTCTCGGCGATCAGCAGCGGCCGCAGGGCCGCGCCGAGCACCAGCAGGAACAGCGCGGCCGAGCCGAGCGCGGCGACCCGCAGCACGCGACCCGTCCTCACGACCCCACCGTGGACTGCTGATCCGCCGGCGGCGAATACACCGCGTTGTCGAGCTGCAACACCATGAACCCGTTGTCGGAGCAGGCGACATAGAGCTGATCGCCCCGCCACTCCGGTGGCGAGAAGCACCAGTCGCTCGACATGTCGCCGAAGGCGATATCGCCCGCGCGCGAGGTGAGCACCTGCGCGGGATCGAACAGCCCCTCGGCCATCGCCCGCAGCGCCGCGGGCGCGCTCATCACCGGAACGCCGACGATCGAGGCCAGCGCGTGCGGCGAGTTCCAGACCTCCAGGTTGCGGCCGGTCCTGGCGGGCGGATTGAAATACGCGATCTCCCGGATCGCGCCAGGATCGCGCACGTCGAACACCCTGATCCCCGACGAGATCCACCCGCACGCGAGGGCGGTCGGATCGTCGGGCCGATCGGCCGCGCAGTAGTGCGATTCGTAGGAGAACGCCGAACCGCCCATGGACGACCCGACATTGGAGTCGATGTTGTGCGGGAGGTTGATCTCCAGCTTGATCTTCGCCCTGATGGTGGGGTCACCGTCGACGGACACGTCGATGAGCTTCACGCCGCCGGAACCGCCTTCGTCGACGGTGAAGACGTGCGGCACGCCGTCGTAGGTCACCGGCACGCTGTGCTGGGTGGCCCATCCGTCGGTCCAGAACGTCCGGCCCAGGTGCGGCACCTGCGGATTCGGGTCGCGCCGCTGCACCGCGCTCACGTCGAGCACGGTGAAACCGCCGAGCGCGGAGATGTAGAGCCGGTTCCCGTCCGGGCTCACGCCGAGGCCGTGCGCCTCGATGCCGGTCAGCCCCTGCCAGACCACCCGCGGCTGCGCGGGGTCGGTGAGATCGATCGCGCTCAGGAATCCCGGCGCGATCCCGGAGGCCCAGTAGGTGCGCCCGTCGGGGGAGAAGCCGCCCTCGTGTGTCGTGATCGGCAGCGGCATCAGCAGATTCGAGCCGGTGCCGGGATTGAGCAGTCGCGGGTGCGCGCAGTCGGAGATGTCGTAGACCGACAGATAGCCCGCGCCGATCCCGACCGGGACGCCGGTACCGACCAGCAACTTGCGAGTGGTGTTGACCTTCAACGTCTCCCAGGTCCCGGCCAGCATGGCGGGTTCGGTCAGCGTCGCGGTACGCCGCGGATTCGCCGGATCGGACACGTCGAGCACCTGCACGCCCTGCTGCTCGCTGAGCATATTGCCGGGGAAGAACGTGCCCATATAGGCGCAGTGCTCGAAACTGGTCGAGGTGATGCCCGCGCCGCGCCCCTGATAGTTGCCGACCATCGACATATTGCAGCGGTACCCCTGCGTGCTGCGCCCACTGTCTCGGTCACCGGCGGGCACGTCGCCCTGCATCCCGGTTTCGGGCAGCGAGCCCGGCCCACAGTCGGCGCGCGGCACCGAGGTTCGTCCGACATCGAGGAATTCCTGCACCGCACCGGTGAGATCGGCGAACGGGTCCGCCGCCGAACCCGCGGGCACCCCCATCGCCACCAGCACCGCGACCGCGGCCGACGCCGTGAATCGCAGGACCGACCGTCCCGACCGTGCGCGCATCCTTGCCTCCCGATCATGCCCCGCGACCCGAACTGACTCAGACAGCAGTCCGCTGCTTTGGATGGTAAGTCGGGCGACCCCGCCGCGGGGGCGATTTCGCCGAACGGCCGCTCGACCGGCGAGTCGGGTCCCCCATCCGGGCGGAGGAACGCTGTACGGTTGCCTGCGTTACGACTGCGTGTCTGTCAGGGCCGTCTTCCGCGACCGGAAAGGACTCGGATTCCATGTCGAACGATGTCGTAGGCAGGTCCGGTGACGCGGACGCGGATGGGAGCCCGATAGCCGGTCGATCGCCGGGGAAGTCCCGGATCGATCTGTTCGTCTTCTGTGCCACCGCGATCGGCGCCCTCGCCTTCGTCGCCTGGGGCGTGCTCGACGACGAGAGCCTGGCCTCGGCGGCGGGCACCGCGCAGAAATGGGTCATCACCAATACCGGCTGGTTGTTCGTCCTGGTGGCCACGACCTTCGTCGTCTTCGTGATCTGGCTGGCGGTCAGCCGATACGGCCGGATCCCGCTCGGCGCCGACGACGAGAAGCCCGAATTCCGCACCGTCTCCTGGATCGCGATGATGTTCAGCGCGGGCATGGGCATCGGCTTGATGTTCTGGGGCGTGGCGGAACCGTTGTCGCACTTCGTGACTCCGCCACCGCACACTGCGGAACCCGGTTCTCCGGCGGCCGCCGAGGTCGCCATGGCCACCACGCTGTTCCACTGGACGCTGCACCCGTGGGCGATCTACGCGGTGGCGGGCCTGGCCATCGCCTACGGCACCTTCCGGAAAGGCCGCTCGCAGTTGATCTCCGCGGTGTTCCGGCCGCTGCTCGGCCGCCACGCCGACGGGATCGGCGGGCGCGCCATCGACATGATGGCGATCTTCGCGACCCTGTTCGGGTCGGCGGCCTCGCTCGGTCTCGGCGCCCTGCAGATCGGTGCGGGCATGGAGTTCAACGGCT
This sequence comes from Nocardia sp. NPDC051833, assembly GCF_040681225.1. Lineage (NCBI taxonomy): Bacteria > Bacillati > Actinomycetota > Actinomycetes > Mycobacteriales > Nocardiaceae > Nocardia > Nocardia sp. NPDC051833. Next base: position 1,359,083 of record NZ_JBFAYK010000002.1, on the reverse strand, counting down.
GGATCGACGGCATCGGCAAGGTCGGCCTGGTCGCCATCATCTCCGGCCTGACCGTCGCGTTCGTGCTGTCGGCGGTCTCGGGGGTGGAACGCGGCATCCAGTGGCTGTCCAACATCAATATGGTGCTGGCGCTGGCGATCGCGGCGTTCGTCTTCGTCGCCGGGCCGACGCTGTTCGTCCTGAACATGGTGCCGACCTCCATCGGCGACTACGTGGAAATGCTGCCGACGATGGCGTCGCGCACCGGCGCCGGTGACGAGGCGATGCAGCAGTGGCTGTCGAGCTGGACGATCTTCTACTGGGCCTGGTGGATCTCGTGGACCCCGTTCGTCGGCATGTTCATCGCGCGGATCAGCCGCGGCCGCACCATCCGCCAGTTCGTCACCGGCGTGCTGCTGGTACCGAGCGCGGTCAGCCTGCTGTGGTTCGCGATCTTCGGCGGCGCCGGCATCGCCGAACAGGCCGAGCACGGCGATCTCACCGAACCCAACGGCACCGTCGATTCGGACTTCGCGCTGTTCCACCTGCTCGACCAGTACCCGCTCACCTCGGTCACCACGGTGGTCGTGATGATCCTGGTCGGCATCTTCTTCGTCTCCGGCGCCGACGCGGCCTCGATCGTGATGGGCACCCTGTCCGAACGCGGCAGCATCGAACCGTCCCGCCCGATCGTCATCTTCTGGGGCGCCGCGACCGGCGCCGTCGCCGCGATCATGCTGGTCATCGCTGATTCCGACGACCTCGGGGGCGCGCTCACCGGTCTCCAAGCGCTCACCACCGTGGTCTCGCTGCCGTTCCTGGTGGTGATGGCCGCGATGTGCGTCTCGCTCTACAAGGACCTGCGCGAAGACCCGCTGATCGTCCGCGCCGACCGTGGCATCGAACTCGTCGAGATCGCCGTGGACAAGGGCACCGAACAGCACGACGGCGACTTCGCCCTGGTCACCGAGCCCACTGAGGACGACGAGCAGGGCGGCGTGGCCGCGCGCTGACCCGATCAGTCCGGCAGGTTGCCGACCTGCCACAGGTGGGTAGGCCCGGCGCCACCGGTCGCGAGGAGGGTGCCGTCGGGGCTGAACGCGAGCGTGTCGGCCGGACACAGCAGGGGCGCGCGGTACGGCTGCGCCGTCCGGACGTCCCAGAGCCGGACCAGCGCGTCGTCGCCGCCGACCGCCAGCAGGGCGCCGTCCGGGCTGAAGGCCACCGATTGCACCGTGTCGGTGTGCGAGTGGATCCAGGTCTGCTGGATTGCGCGGGCCGAGGGGTCGAGGTGGAGGAGGCAGACGGTGCCGTCGCCGCCGCCGACGGCGAGCAGCGCTCCGTCGGGGCTGAAGGCCACCGAGGTGACCTTGGACGGGAGCCCGGGTAGGGCCCGGCTGTCCGGTTCGCCGATCGCCGGTCGCCACACCTGCACCGGCCTGCGTTTCCACACCGGGGAGGTGCCCCCGATCGCGAGCAGCGCGGCGTCGGGACCGAACGCCACGGAGTTCACCTCGGTGATCCGCCCGGTGATCGGCGGCCCGATCGGGCTCGCCGTCCGGGTGTTCCACAGCTCGACGCGCCCACGGCAGGTTCCGATCGCGAGCACGGTGCCCTCGGGTCCGAACGCGAGTGCGGTGACCAGGTCGGGGCGGTGCAGCACCGGTCGCTGCACGACGTGCCCGGCGCGCGGATCCCACAGCTGAACACCGTCGCCGCCGGCGGCGAGCAACGTGCCCTGCGGGCTGAAAGCCAGTGCCTGGATCGGGATGTCGGTGTCGCGCAGCAGCGCACCGATCGGCGCGCCGGTGCGGGCGTCGGAGAGCTGGAGGTGACCGTCGCCGTCCGGCCCGTCGGCGGTGGTGGCGAGCACGGCGCTGTCGGGGCTGAACGCGACCGCGTTCACCGGAGCGCTGAGCCCGGGGCGTGGCCGGGCGACGACGATGGGCGCTGTCCGGGTGGTCGCGACCGGTCGGGCGGTGCTCGCGGTGCCGCGGCGCGCGGTGCGGGCCGGTGGCCGCGGTGTGGGCCGGGCCTCGCCGCGGACAACGGTCGGCGCCGCCGGAGCCACCGCCCGCGCCACCGCGTCGGCGAAGGCGAGGCAGGTCGGGAATCGATCGGCGGGCCGCTTCGCCAATGCCGTGGTCAGGACGGCGTCCAACCCGGCCGGGAGGTCGCCGCGACGGTCGCGGGGTGGCGTGGGCTGCTCGTTGAGATGGGCCCCGATGAGCGCGTAGTCGTCTCGGCCGTCGAACGGCTTCTTCCCGGTGAGGAGCTCGTAGAGGGTGCAGCCGAGCGAATAGATGTCGGCGCGATGGTCGGTCGGCTCGGCGGAGAACCGTTCCGGTGCGACATAGGCGAGGGTCGCCGACACCCCCGATCGGGTCTGGGTCCCGTCGAGCGACCTGGCGATGCCGAAATCGGTGAGCAGGGCGCGTTCCCCGTGCCGCGGATCGTTTTCGACCAGCAGGTTCGCCGGTTTGACGTCACGGTGCAGCACCCCGTTGCGGTGCGCGAAATCGAGGGCGTGGGCGGCGTCGGTGAGCAGCCGCACCGCCCGGTCGACGGCGATGCCGCTCGGCGCGGCGTCGATCACCGCGGCGACGTCGCCACCGTCGACATAGCGGATGGCCAGCCACAGCGCGGCATCGTCCGGGGCGCTGCGGTCGTGCACCGCCACGATGTTCGGGTGATCGAGGCCCGCCGCCACCGCGGCCTCGCGGTCGAAGGCGGCCCTGGCGTGCGGGTCGGCGGCGAACGAGTCGTTGAGTACCTTCAACGCGACCCGGCGGTCGAGCCGGGGATGCCGCGCCAGGTACACGACGCCCATGCCGCCCGCGCCCAGCATGCGCTCGATGGTGTATCCGGCGAATACCGCCCCCGCTGCCAACGGCACGTCCCACTCCTTCGATCGCCGTCCCCGCCACGCCACGCCGCGACCGAGAAAGAATGTAGTACACCGGCATTGCCCGCGACGGCCACGCGGCGCCGACGATCAGTGCGGCGTGCGCGTCTCCAGCGCGGTCGACAGCTCGGCGCAGGCGCGCCGCAGCCGGGTGCGCAGGAGGTCGGCCGCCTCGGCCACCGCGGCCTGCGCCCGCACGTAGTCGGCGCGGCCGCTGGGTGTTTCGATGCGCACCGGCTCGTAGCCGAACGCGCGCAGATCGTACGGGCTGGCGCGCATATCGAGTTCGCGTGCGGTGCAGGCGAGTTCGAAGCAGTCCAGCAGGAGATCGGAGGGAATCAGCGGAGCTAGCTTGAAGCTCCACTTGTAGAGGTCCATGTTGGCGTGCAGGCAGCCGGGTTGTTCCCGCTGCACCTGGTCGGCCCGGGTGAGGGGTTCGGCGTTACGGCCGACGGCGTCGGGGGTGAAGAAGCGGAACGCGTCGAAGTGGGTGCACCGCAACGACATCGACTCGACCACCTCGTCGGTGCCCGCGTGCCCCAGGCGCAGCGGCACCTGCTGATGGCGGACGTCGTCGGTGCGGTAGACCATCGCCCACTCGTGGAGTCCGAAGCACGACAGGTGGGTGGGGCGCTGCGCGGTGGCGCCGAGCAGCCGGTCGACGAAGACGATCGTGTCGCGTCGTTTCGCCAGGTACGCCGGATCGGCGGTATAGGTATCGGCGTCCACCTGGTGATAGCCCCGGGCCCCCGCGTAATCGCGCGCGTCTCTCAGCGCGATGCCGAAGCCCGGATGCCAGCGCCGCAACTGCGCGGGCTTGTTGCCGTAGTACGTGAAGAGGAAATCCACGACCGGGTGGGTGGTGCCCGCCGCGCGACGTTCGAGGTAGGGCCCGACCAGCTCGTCGAGGCGGTCCCGATGTGCCCGCGCGCGTTCCCGCCACTCGACCGCGGGCACAATCCGCAGGTCGAGCGCTCGGTCTGGGTTGTCGTGCGCGCTCACCCGGCTATTCTCCCGCACCGGCCCGGCGTGCCTGATCCACCCCGAACCCCACGTCGGCGACGGCGCTTCTCGCCGGAGCTCCGGCTCCCCGTCCGGTCGATACGGCTACGGTAGACCACGGTGGGAACCCCTGCCGCGCAGGTACCTTCGGGGATATGGGGAGTTCGGGCGGCGGGGTGCGCCGAGGGGAGCGGTATCGCGGTCCGCTCATCGTGGTGATCGCGCTGCTGATGGCGGTGGTCGTCGGGTGTCTGCTGCCGCGGTGGTGGTGTGGTCGCGACGCCGACGCCTGGTATCGCGGTGATCAGGGACCGGCGCGCGCGCTCGCCGAGGAGCTGGTCGCGTTCGAGGCCGCCGACGATCATCGGCGGGCCACCGGCGGGGGAGACGGGATCGCGGGCATGTGGGGGCTGCTCGTCCACCAGATGACCGCGCAGGGACTGGCGCAGCTGTGCCTGGCCCATCCCGACTGGCGGGAGCGCTACGCCCCGGTGATCACCCGCGCGGCGGTCAAGAGTCTGCTGCCCCAGATGCGGGCGGAGTTCACCTCGGCCTGGTACGGCCGTGACGGGCTGGCCGAGCTCGACAGCGCCGACGGCCACGCCTACCTGTCCTATCCCGCGCTCGCGCTCGGGCTGGCGCGGCTGGTCGATCCGGCGTTCCCCGCCGACCTCGCGGTCCAGCACGACGCGGTGATCGCCGCGCTCGAACGGCGGCTGCTCGCCTCGCCGACCGGGCTGCTCGACACCTTTCCCGGCGAGGCCTACCCGACCGATGTGGCCGCCGTCGCCGCCGCGATCGCCGTCCACGGCCGGGTGACCGGCGCCGACCACGCCGCGGTCATCGCGCACTGGGCCGATCGGGTCCGCGCGGTCCAGCTCGACCGAGCCACCGGACTGGTGATCCAGCGCATGGGCGTCGACGGGCGAGCCCACGACGCCCCCCGCGCGTCGGGAACCGGACTCGCGGCGTACTTCGCCGGTTTCGCGGATCGGGCGCTCGCCGCCGAGCTGGCGAGCGGGCTGTTCCGCCAGGAACGCGGCGTCCTCGGTTTCGGCGCCATCGACGAATACGGCGACGGCTACAGCGGCTCGGGCGACATGGACAGCGGCCCGCTGGTCCTCGGCATCTCGGTGGCCGCCACCGGTTTCGCCCTCGCTCCGGCCCGGGCCTTCGGCCACCGCGACCTGTTCACCCGCCTCTATCGCACCACCGACCTCTTCGGTCTGCCGGTGCGCAGCGGCACCCGCTCGCGCTTCGCGACCGGCGGCGTGATCGGCAACGCCCTGCTGCTCGCCTTCCTGACCTCCGGACCGGAGCTGGCCCGATGAGGCGACGCGCCGACCTGAGGCTGCTCGGCATCGCGGCCGTCCTGCTCGTGGCCTACCTCGCCCTGCGCTGGGTGGTGACAGCCCTGTCCGCGCGACAGGGCTTCGGCTCACCGGACGGCCTCGGCCCGGGCTTCGTGGTCCTCGCCGCCCTCGCCGTAGGGCTCCGGGTGGTGCTCCTGGTCGTCGTGCCCGCGGTGTTCGTCTACCGCATCGCGACGTCGGCGCTGGCCCGCCTCCTGCCCGGCGATCGGACAGGAGACGCCGGGGTCGCCGGTGACCTGGGAGCCGGTGATCAGGCGGTGAGGCCGAATTCCTTGCGGTAGTGCTCGGACAGGGCCGGGAAGTATTCGTCGAAAACGACGGTGGCCGGATCGCGGTCAGTCTCGGCGGCGACCAGGCGGTCGAGGTAGTAGTCCCAGCCGGGGCCGACGCCCTCGGCCATGGTGGGGTCGGGGACGTTCTGGGCGAAGGTGAGCGTGGTGACGCCCGCGTCCTCGGTGAGGTCGAGGCGCAGTTGCCAGTGTTCGGGGTTCTCGCCGTCGTAGGGCATGGAGGTGGTGATCCGCAGTCGGCGCGGGGCGTCGCACTCGTCGATGTGGAAGCGTTCGGCGGGCATCTCGCCCTCGAAGAGCATCTGGAACTTCACCTCGCCGTCGGCCGGGTCGCCGGTCCAGGTGCCGAGCCAGCGCGCGAGCCGTTCCGGCTCGGTGACGGCCGCCCAGACGTCCTCGATCGGGGCGCGGAAGGTGCGCGTCCATTCGCAGTAGGTGCCGTCGGCGTAGTCGCGGCGGTGGCCGGTCGCGGTGGGAATGGTCATGCTGTCTGCTCCTTGTCGGTAGCGGCGCCGGGGGTGGCCCTGCGCTCGCGGGTGGTGCGGCGGACCTCGAGGTCCAGGCCGTCGAGCGCGTGCTCCGGGATCGGCGGGCGGGCCGGGCGCAGCTGCTCCAGGTAGGTCCACAGCGGGGTGAGTCCCGCCGGGGCCAGGCGGTAGTGACGTTCGCGGCCGTGTGGCTCGGCCTCGACCAGGCCCGCCTCGGTCAGGGCACGCAGGTGCTTGCTGATCGCGGGCCTGCTGATGGGGTGGTCCGCGGCGAGGTCGACGACGCGCGCCGGGGAATCGGCGAGCCGCACGAGCAGGTCGCGGCGTACCGGGTCGGCCAGAGCCTCGAACACATCCACTCCTAATTGGTAACTCATGGGTTACCAATTAGTCAAGGGTGCACGAGGTCCGGTGGTGGAACGGAAAACGGCCCGACCGAATGGTCGAGCCGTGTCCGAGTGGCCTACTTGTGCGCGAGATCCGTTGTCACGGAACTCATTCGGCGAGGCGGTGGGTACCGTCGCGCACGGTACCGACGAACTCCTCGATCAGATCCTCGAGCGCCACGACGCCGACCGTATTGCCCCGGCTGTCCACCACCCGGCCCAGGTGGCTGTTGGTGCGGCGCAGGCGGGCCAGCGCCTCGTACAGCGTGGTGCCGGAGCTGACCGTGGGCAGCGGGCGGATATCGGTCCGCGGGATCTGCGTCTCCGGTCCGGCGGTGTCGTCGGCGACCTTGTCCAGCACGTCCTTGACGTGCAGATAGCCGACCAGCGACCCGTCGGTGGCGCGCACCGGATACCGCGAGAACCCGGTCTCGCCGACCGCGGCCTCGATATCGCCGAGGGTGGTGCCGTTACCGCGCAACGGCACCGAGCGCGCCTGCGCCAGCGGCACCATCACATCGCCGACGATCCGCTCCGAGGTCCCCAGCGCCTGGGTGAGCCTGCGGTGCTCCTCCTCGTCGAGCAGCCCCTCCGAGCGGGACTCGCCGATCATCTCGGCCAGCTCCACCGTGGAGACCGTCGCGTCGAGCTCGTCCTTCGGTTCCACCCGCAGCATGCGCAGCGAGAGGTTGGCGAGGTAGTTGTACAGCGCGATGAGCGGGCGCGCGATCCGCAACCACACCAGGTGGATCGGTACCAGCAGCAGGGCCGAGCGTTCCGGCCCGGCCAGCGCGATGTTCTTCGGCACCATCTCGCCCAGCAGGATGTGCAGGATCACCACCAGCGACAGCGCGAGCGTGAACGAGATCGGGTGCAGCAGCTGATCGGGCATGCCGAGCAACTCGAAGGGGCCCTCGAGCAGATGCGCCACCGCGGGTTCGCCGACCCGGCCGAGCAGGATCGAACAGATGGTGATGCCGAGCTGGGCCGCGGCCAGCATGATCGACAGGTTCTCACCCGCCTCGATGACCGTCTTCGCGTTCTTCTTGCCTTGTGCGACAAGCGCTTCCAGCCGGTCGCGGCGTGCGGAGATGAGCGCGAACTCGGCGGCGACGAAGAACGCGTTGGCCGCCAGCAGGACCACGGTGAGCACGATTCCGAACAGGTCACCCATGGTTGTGCTCCCGTGCCGCCAGGTGCGCCGCGTCGACCGGGATCAAGCGCACCCGGTCGATGCGCCGCCCGTCCATCCGTTCCACCCTGGCGATCCAGCCGCCGCCGGAACCGCGGGATTCGGGCAGCACCACCTCGTCGCCGGTGGCCGGGATCCGGCCGAGCTGGGTCAGCACGAGACCGCCCAGCGTTTCGTATTCGCCTTCCGGCGCTTCGTATCCGGTCGCGCGCGACACCTCGTCGATGCGCATCAGACCCGAGCAGTCCCAGCCGTCGGAGACCCGGCGGACATCGCGTTCCTCCTCGTCGTGCTCGTCGCGCACGTCGCCCAGGATCTCCTCGATGAGGTCCTCCATGGTCACCATGCCCGCGGTGCCGCCGTACTCGTCGACGACCAGCGCGACCTGCATGCCGTCGGCGCGGACCCGTTCCATCACGTCGTCACCGTCGAGACTGGCCGGCACGATCGGCACCGCGACGGCCAGCTTGCTCAACGGGATCTGCTTGCGCAGATGCGCCGGGTGGGTGAACGCCTGTTTGACGTGCACGACGCCGAGCGCGTTGTCCAGATCGCCGTCGATGACCGGGAACCGGGAGTAGCCGGTGCGGGCGGAGGCGGCGATGAGGTCGGCGATGGTGTCGTCGCGGTTGAGCGACTCGACCTTCACCCGGGGTGTCATCAGGTCCTCGGCGCTGCGCTCACCGAATTCCAGCGAACGATCCATGACCTGCGCGGTGCGCTGGTCCATCGCGCCGCGCAGCGCGGAGGTGCGCACCAGCGAACCCAGCTCCTGCGGTGAGCGGGCCGAGCGCAGTTCCTCGGCGGGCTCGATGCCCAGCCTGCGCACGATCCAGTTGGCGGCGCCGTTGAGGAACCGGATCAGCCACTTGAACATGGCCGAGAACCAGATCATCGGGCCCGCCGTGAGCCGGGCGGTGGCCATCGGCTTGGCGATGGCGATGTTCTTCGGCACGAGTTCGCCGTAGATCATCGACAGCGAGGTCGCCAGGACCAGCGCCACCACCAGGGCGACGCCGTGCGCGGCGTTCGGGCTCAGGCCCGCCGCGTCCAGCACCGGATCGAGCAGCCGGGCCAGCACGGGTTCGGCGATGAAGCCGGTGATCAGGGTGGTGATGGTGATGCCGAGCTGCGCGCCGGAGAGCTGGAAGGACAGGGTGTGGTGGGCCTGCTTGACCAGCCGGGAGCGGACATCACCTTCGCGGGCCGCGGCCTCGACGGTGCTGCGTTCCAGTGCGGTGAGGGAGAACTCGGCGGCGACGAAGAGCGCGGTGCCGAGGGTGAGAGCGATGAAGCCGAGCAGGCTGAGCACGGTCAGAACGATGGACATCCTCAGCACCACCCGGGTGATGCCGTGGGGAGATCGAGAGATCGAACGGACGCTGCGGAAAGGAGGACGCCGGGTTGGTCACCCGGCTCCGTAGAGGAACCCTCCTGTGTGGCGCCCTTGGACGCGGGTGACAACTGGATCCTTTCGGGGTGGGGAAGAAAAGCGCTGCCGAGATCGGCAACTCCATAGTAATCGGTCCGCATCGATGATGTGTCAGCGGCGCGGGGCGAAGCGACGGCGGCCGACCGGAACCGGAGTCCCGATCGGCCGCTGTCTGTCGGTGGTCACCAGCCGCTGGGCAGCGGGCGCCCCTCCGCGAATCCGGCCGCGGACTGCACACCGAGCACGGCGCGCTCGTGGAACTCCGGCAGCGAGCGGGCGCCGGCGTAGGTGCAGGAGCTGCGCACGCCGGAGCAGATGTGGTCGATGAGATCCTCGACGCCGGGCCGCTCGGGGTCAAGGCGCATCCGCGAGCTGGAGATGCCCTCCTCGAACAGCGCCTTGCGGGCCCGGTCGAAGCCGCTGTCGGCGGCGGTGCGCGCGGCGACGGCCCGCTTGGAAGCCATGCCGAAGCTCTCCTTGTAGGCATTGCCGTCGCGGTCGACGCGCAGGTCGCCGGGCGATTCGTAGGTGCCGGCGAACCAGGAGCCGATCATCACGTTCGACGCGCCGGCGGCCAGCGCCAGGGCGACGTCGCGCGGGTGCCGCACGCCACCGTCGGCCCACACGTGCACGCCGAGTTCCGCGGCCGCCGCGGCGCATTCGGCCACCGCCGAGAACTGCGGGCGGCCGACGCCGGTCATCATGCGGGTGGTGCACATGGCGCCGGGGCCGACACCGACCTTGATGATGTTCGCGCCCGCCGCGGCCAGGTCTCGGGTGCCCTCGGCGGACACGACGTTGCCCGCCGCGAGCGGCACGCCGAGCCCGAGATCGGCGACGGCGCGCAGCGATTCGAGCATCTTGGCCTGGTGGCCGTGCGCGGTGTCGATGACGAGCACGTCCGCGCCCGCCTCGGCCAGCGCCTTCGCCTTGGCGGCCACGTCACCGTTGATGCCGACCGCGGCGGCGACCCGCAGCTTGCCGTTCGCGTCGACCGCGGGGGTGTAGATGCCAGCCCGGATCGCGCCGGTGCGGGTCATCACGCCGGCCAGGGTGCCGTCGGTGTGGGTGAGCACGGCGAGCTGGGCGTGCGCCTCGGCGAGGCGGTCGAAGATATCGCGCGGCGACTCGTCGACGGGGGCCTGCACGAAATCGGTGAACGCCACCTCGCGCAGCCGTGCGAACCGGTCGACATCGGCGCAGGCGGCCTCGGTGACCACCCCGACCGGCTTGCCGTCCTCGACGATCACGACCGCGCCGTGCGCGCGCTTGTGCATCAGCGCCACCGCGTCGGACACCGAGTGGTCGGGGTCGAGGGTGACGGGGGTGTCGGCGGTGAGCGAGCGGCTCTTCACGAACGCGATGGTGTCGGCGGCCGCGGGGATCGGCAGATCCTGGGGGAGCACGACGAGTCCGCCTCGGCGGGCGACGGTCTCGGCCATCCGCTTGCCCGCGACGGCGGTCATGTTCGCGACCACGAGGGGGATGGTGGTGCCGGACCCGTCGACGCTGGCCAGGTCCACATCGAACCGGGACGCGACATCCGTCCGGTTCGGGACGAGGAAGATGTCGTCGTAGGTCAGGTCATACGGCGGCTGGGGTCCCGGAAGAAATCGCACTCGTTCGATGATAGCCGTGTGAGGTGGGTCGTGGGCGGCACCTCAGTGCGCGGTGTCGGCCGCCCCCGTGAGCGGCGCCGCCTGCGACCGGCACAGTACGACGGTGGCCACGCACATCACGACGACGCAGGTCACGACGGCCACCAGGCCGAGGCCGTCGGTGCGCAGCTGCTCGTTCAGAGCGGTCAGGCCGAGGAACGCGGCGGCCAGTGGTTCGGCCACCGCCGCCGCGGGGAGCGAGGCGGACAGCGGTCCGGCCTGGTAGGCCCGCTGCTGGAGATAGAAGCCGAGCAGCCCGGCCCCGACCAGTGCCCAGGTCTGCCAGCCGGTGAGCACGCTGCCCGGCCCGTCACCGAACAGGGTCACCACGCGGTCGGTGAGCGCGGCGGCCAGGCCGAACAGCGCGCCGCCGGCGAGTCCGAGGGCCAGCGCCCGCTCGGCCGGGCTGCGGACCAGGAACCCCGCCAGCGTCGCGACCGCGACGATGCCCAGCAGAATCACCAAGGGCACCAGCCACTCTCGCAGCGGCGCGGTCTGCTCGCCCGCGGTCGGATCACCGATGACGAGGAACAGGACGAGCGCGGTCACCAGGACGAGCGCCGTCACGGCGGCCCGCCCGGTGATCCGCTGATGGTTCAAGCGCGCGGACAGCGGCAGTGCGAAGACCAGCGAGCTGACCAGGATCGGCTGGACCACCAGCACCGCGCCGAAGGCGAGCGCGAGCACCTGCATGCCGTACCCGCCGATATCGCCGACGATCGCCGCCCACCACCGCTTGTTCCGCAGCAGCGAGCCCACCAGCGACGCGTTCCCCGGGACCGCGGCCGCCGCCCGCTGCTGCGCCACCGACGACACCGCGAACAGCATCGCGGCGACGACGGCGCACACGATCGCGGCGATCGAACGGTTCGTCACCAGGTCAGTGTGGCAGCCGGAACCCGATGTCGGCGGGAGGCGCCAGGACGGCAGCGTGGCCGAACCGTAATCGGTTCGGCCACGCGGTGATTCAGTTTGCCGTGCGGTTGCGGCGGGTGGCCGGAGCCGCCGGACGCGCGGCTCGACGACGCGAATTCGTCGGCGTGTCGCCGCTGCGGGCGTGTCCGCCGGTGCCCGCGGGCTTGCGGCCGCGCGACTCGCCCGCCGGACGCTCCCGGCGCGGTGCGCCCGCGCCACGGCTGTGGCCCTGCGCGGCCTCGCCCGCCGGTGCGCCACCGGAGCGGGGACGGCGCGAGCGGCCACCGGTCGCCGACTTGGGCGCGGCGGCCTGAGCCGGTGCGGCGGGCGCGGCCAGCGCGATGCCGCTGGGCTTCCGGGCACCGGTGATCTCCACCAGCTTCCGGTCGCCGGGGCGGACCTCGACGCCGTCGGTCTGCACACCGGCCTTGCGGGTCATCGCGGCGACGTCCTTGCGCTCCTCGTCGGTGACGAGGGTGACCACGACACCCTCCTCGCCGGCGCGCGCGGTGCGCCCGGCCCGGTGCAGGTAGGCCTTGTGCTCGGCGGGCGGGTCGAAGTGCACGACCAGCGAGACGCCGTCGATGTGGATGCCGCGCGCGGCGACATCGGTGGTGACCAGCACCGGCACCGAGCCGTCGGCGAACGCCGCCAGGGTGCGGGTGCGGTTGTTCTGCGCCTTGCCGCCGTGCAGCGAGCCCGCCGCGACACCGGCGCCGCGCAGCTGCTTGGCCAGCCGGTCCGCGCCGTGCTTGGTGCGCACGAACATGATGGTCAGGCCCTCGCGGGCGGCGATCTCGGTGGCGACCGAGCGCTTGACGTTCTTGTCGCGCACGTAGAGCAGGTGGTGCGACATGGTGGTCACCGACGCCTCCGGCGGCGCGGTGGAGTGGGTGACCGGCTGGTGCATGTACCGCTTGACCAGCTTGTCCACGTCACCGTCGAGGGTGGCCGAGAACAGCAGGCGCTGACCGTCCTTCGGCGTGCGGTCGAGCAGCCGGGTGACCTGGGGCAGGAAGCCCATGTCGGCCATGTGGTCGGCCTCGTCGAGCGCGGTGATCGTCACGTCGGACAGGTCGGCGGCGCGCTGCTTGATCAGGTCGTCGAGGCGGCCGGGAGTGGCGATGAGCAGGTCGACGCCGCGCGCGAGCCGGTCGGCCTGGCGCTTGATCGGCGCACCGCCGACGACGGAGGCCACGCGCAGGCCGAGCGAGAGCGCGGCCTCGTCGAGCGCGCGCTCGATCTGCGAGGCGAGTTCGCGGGTCGGGACCAGCACCAGGCCGCGCGGGCGGCCCGGCTTGGCGGACGCGCCGGTGAGGCGGGCCAGCATCGGCAGGCCGAAGGCGAGGGTCTTGCCCGAGCCGGTCGGGCCGCGGCCGAGCACGTCACGGCCGGCGAGGGCGTCACCGATGGTGGCGGCCTGGATGGGGAAGGGCTTCTCGATGCCCGCGTTGCGCAGGGTCTGCACCAGTGCGACGGGCAGACCGAGGTCGGCGAAGGTGGCGTCGGGACGCGAAGAGGAAGACAAAATGGCCTTTCGTTGGGCTGCGCATCGCGCTGGAAGATGACCGGCGCCGATGACCCGGATACGCCGAGGGCGTGCACGGGGTGCGGCCCAGCAGGAAGGACCGATCTCCCAGGATAGGCGGGATCGGTGGCACGTGGGTAAACGCGCTGGTCAGACGACCGTTTGTAGCGATGATTGTGCGAGGGGGTCGGGTGGCGGCTCGGGCGGCCGGGCCGGATGCCGTCCCGGCGCGGACAAGGGCGGCGAATCGCCAGGTCAGCCGCGGAAGAGCCGGTTCAGCTCCTGCAACCACGGCACCGCGACGGCGAGCGTCGGCACGACCAGGATGGCCGCCGACCCGAGGTACGCGGCGGTGGCGACTCTCACGTCGCCGGTGCGGCCCGCGAGCCGCTGGATGCGGATCAGCGTGGTCGGTCCGCCCGCGGCCAGCGCGCCCTGCGGCGCAGTCGACTTCGCACACGCGACCAGCGCGCGGGCCAGCGGCTTGGGGCCGGTGACCTTGACCGCGGAGTCGTCGGCGAGCAGTTCGATCAGCAGTTTCACCGAGCCGAGCGCGGCCTTGCTGCGGACCACCCGGGGGAACGCCTCGTGGACCGCGGTGAACGCCTCGAGCACCAGGTCGTGGCGGGCCCGCAGATGCGAGCGTTCGTGGCTGACGATCGCGGTGACCTCGGCGTCGTCGAGGCTGGTCAGCGTGCCTTCGCTGAGCACCACCCGCTGCCGCAGCCCGGGCAGGCAGTAGGCGATGGGTTCGGTCGCGGCGAGCACGCGGATATCGGCGGCGCGGCGGACCGGCCCGCTCTGATCCAGCAGATCGACCAGCATGCGATGCCGGGACCTGCGGCGACGGGTGTGCACGCCGACGCGCACGATGGAGAAGATGAGCCGGGCGCCGATCATCAGGGTCAGCGCGAAGACCAGCACGTAGATCGTCCACAGTGGCAGACCGAGCGCGTCGATCTCCTTGGTGGGGGAGGTGGTCGGCCTACCGTCGGGGCCGGGGACGAGCAGCAGGCTGGCGATGGCCAGCCCGGAACCGAAGGCGCTGAGCACGGCGGCCAGCGCGATGGCCTGCCACAGCACCAGGGCCGCGCGCGGCGATCGATGCACCCAGGTCGCGCGACTGAGCAGCGCTGGTACCGGCCCTGCGAGAAGCAAGGCGAGACCGGCGAAGACTGCCGCGGTTGCGTTCATCGACTCTGCTCACTGCGTTGTGGGACCAGGGGCGCTCACGTCGTTGTGAGAGCCGCCAGGGAGTCTAGCTGCTCTTCTCGTCGGATTCGAGCTTGGCGAGCGCCTCCCTGAGGGCATCGGCCTCGTCCTTGCCCACCTGTTCCACGAAGTGCACCAGCGCGGCGGCGCGGCTGCCCGCCGCGTCGGCCTGCTGCAACGCGTCGACCATCAGGCTCGCGACGAGCTCGTCGCGGCTGTGTACCGGTGCGTATCGATGGGCGCGATCATCGCGCCGCTGCACCACCAGATCCTTCTTCGCCAGCCGCTGCAGCACGGTCATCACTGTCGTGTACGCGAGCTCGCGCCGTGCGGCCAGTGCTTCGTGGACCTGCCGCACCGTCTGCGGTTCGTCGGCCGACCACAACTGGTCCATGACCGCTTTTTCGAGTTCGCCGAGTCCTGCCATCCCACAATTTTACGGACTCAACGACAAAGATGCGTACTACAGATTGTCGTAACGGGGGGTTTGCTGGTGTGTCATTCGTCATACCCGTCGGCGCCGTGCACGTGCCGGGTGCCGATCGGGACGATCATCGGCCGCCCGGAGACCGGATCGGTGAGGACGGTCGCCTCGAGCCCGAACACCTCGGCGAGCAGCTCGGCGGTGACGATGTCGGCGGGCTTGCCCCGCGCCACGATGCGCCCCGCCGACATCACCACGAGCTCGTCGCTGTAGCGGATGGCGAGGTTGAGATCGTGCAGCACCATGACCACGGTGCGCCCGTACTCGGCGTGCAGCCGGTCGACGAGGTCGAGCACCTCGAGCGAGTGCGCGAGGTCGAGGTAGGTGGTCGGCTCGTCGAGCAGCAGGATGTCGGTGCCCTGGGCCAGGGCCATCGAGATCCAGGCGCGCTGGCGCTGGCCGCCGGAGAGCTCGTCGAGGGTGCGCTCGGCCAGGTCGGCGATGCCGGTCTGGGCCAGCGCGGCGGCGACCTCGGTCTCGTCGTCGGCCGACCACTGCCGCAGCCAGGACTGGTGCGGGTGCCTGCCGCGGGCGACCAGATCCGCGACGGTGAGGCCCTCGGGGGCGACCGGGGTCTGCGGCAGCATGCCGATCACCCGGGCGACGTCCTTGGTCTTCATCGTCGAGATGGCCTTGCCGTCGAGCACGACCTGCCCGTCGCGGGGGCGCAGCAGCCTGCCCAGCGACTTGAGCAGCGTCGACTTGCCGCACCCGTTGGGCCCGATGACCGTGGTGACCACGCCGGGCGCGATGTCGAGGCTCAGCTCGTCGACGATCACCCGCTCGCCGTAGCCGAGGGAGACGCCGTCGGCGGCGAGGCGATGGGCGGGGCTGGTCATCAGAGCGTGGCCTTCCGGTTCATGCGGACGAGCAGGTAGAGCAGGAACGGCCCGCCGAGCGCGGCGGTCACGATGCCGACGGGCAGTTCTACGGGAAGCAGTGTGCGCGAGATGATATCGGCCGCGGCGACCAGCCCGGCGCCGGTCAGCGCCGAGGCGATGAGCGGTTCACCCGGCGTGCGCAGCGCCATCCTGGCGATCTGCGGCGCCGCGAGCGCGACGAAGCCGACCGGCCCCACGGCCGCCGTGGCCACCGACGCCGCCACCACCGCGGCGCCGATGAGCAGCGCCTGCTGGGCCTGGATGCGCACGCCGAGCACCCGGGTCGACTCCTCGCCCAGGCGCAGCGCGGCCAGTGTCCGCGCCGAGATCAGCGCGATCACGGTCACCACGGCCAGCGCGAGCACCGCGGGCACGACCCTGGCCAGGTCCGCGGCGTTGAGCGAGCCGGTGAGCCACAGCTGGGCCCGCGCGGCGTCGGTGAGGCTGGCCCGGGTGAGCAGCCAGCTGATCACCGACATCAGCACCGCGTTGACGCCGATGCCGATGAGGACCAGGCGGAAGCCGGTGACCCCGCGTTCCCCGGCCCGGCCCCGCCCCCAGGCGAGCAGATAGATCACGATCGCGGTGAGCAGGCCGCCGGTGAGCGCGGCCAGCGGCGCGCCGACCGTGGCGATCAGCCCGGTGGTCGCGCCGCCGCTGCCGACCAGCACCGCGACGGCGCCGACACTGGCACCGGTGGTGATTCCGAGGACATCGGGCCCGGCCAGCGGGTTGTGCAGGATCGACTGCATGAGCGCGCCGGACAGGCCGAGGGCGGCGCCGACCACCACGGCCGTCAGCGCCCGCGGCAGCCGCGACTCGATGATGATGAACCGCTGCGATCGGGTGCCACCGCCGCCGAGGACGTCGAGGACCCGGCTCAGCGGGATGTTGGTCTCGCCGACGGCGATATCCAGACAGAACAGCGCGAAGACCAGCGCCGCGAGGGCCAGCACGGCACCCAGCAGCACCGGTCGCCACACCAGCGACACCGGCCCGATCCGCAGCGCGGGCCGCACCTTGCGCAGCGCGGCGCCCGCGTCGGTGGGTGTGTCCGTCTCGAGTGTGCTCACAGCGTCACCAACTTCTTGCGGCGCACCAGCGCGATGAAGAACGGCGCGCCGATCGCGGCGAGCATCACGCCGACCTGGAGTTCGCCCGGCCGGGCGACCACCCGGCCCGCGATGTCGGCGACCAGCAGCAGCAGTCCGCCGATCAGTCCCGAGTAGGGGATCAGCCAGCGGTTGTCGGGCCCGGTGATCGTGCGCGCGATATGCGGCACCACCAGCCCGAGAAAGGCGATCGGCCCGATGGCCGCGGTGGCGGCGCCGCTGAGCAGCACCACCGCGAACAGGCCGAACGCCCGCGCCCGGCCGACATCGACGCCGAGCCCACGCGCGACGTCGTCACCGAGGCTGAGCAGGTTCAGGCTGGGCGCCGCCGCGACCGCCATCGCCATCCCGACCACGAGGAACGGCAGCACCTGCCAGAACACCCCGCCTTCGCGCCCGTTCACCGTGCCGACCACCCAGAACCGGTAGGTGTCGAGCGCGGCGTTGTCGAGCACGATCACGGCATTGGTCATCGCCTGCAGGAACGCGGTGACCGCCGCGCCCGCGAGCACCAGGCTCAGCGGACTCGCCTTGCCGCCGCCGATCGAGGACACCCCGAACACGATGATGCCCGCCATCGCGGACCCGGCGAAGGCGAACCAGATGTACTGGCTCGGCGCGGTGAAGCCGAACAGATAGATGCTGAGCGCGGCCAGGAATCCCGCGCCGGCATTCAGTCCCAACAAACCGGCATCAGCGAGCGGATTCCGGGTATACCCCTGGATGAGCGCGCCCGCGATGCCCAGCGCCATCCCGGCGACCAGGGCCAACGCGGTGCGCGGCAGACGTAGCTCACGCACGATTTCCTCGGCGGTGGAGCGGGCCGGGCATCGGAACGGGCCGCCGTCGCAGCCGAGAGCGTGTGTGACGGCGTCGAACACCGTGGCCGGTGCGAGCGAGCGGGTACCGATGGCGATGCTCGCCACCACCGCGACGGTGAGCAGCAAGACGAGCAGAAGAAGCCCGGTCAGACGACGACGTCTGACGGTGCCAGGGTGGATCACGGCGACGAACTTCTCCTGACTCGAATCCGGACACGACTTGTGAAGTCTGGTAAGCCTAACCTATGTTCCGAGACATCATCGTCACGGGAACCCACTGTTCGAGGAGGTTCGATGCCCGAGCCCGTCACCACCGCCACGTCCCGCAGCACCGCCGCGTTCGATCGCGCGTGTGCCCGGTTGCAATCGCTGCAACCCGAACATCCGCGGGTCTATGCCGTGGCGGCGATGGCCGGTCAGGGAAAGCGCCGCTGGTGGCATGTGCCGAACGGGCTGTCGGAGGGCCGCGTCGAGCTCATGTACCGCAGGCACGCCGCCGAGATGATCAACGACGACATCGCCGCCGAGGTGGTGGCGACCGCCCTCATCCACGCGGTCGTCGGCCGGGTGACGGCGCTGTTCGTGATGGCGGGCCGGGCCTGGGATCCCGGCCGGGACAATCTCTGGATCCATCATGACAACGATGGTGGCATCGACTGGGCGGGATTGTCCGACACCACGATTCGGGTCGTCGCCGGTGACCCCGAGGTCGACGAGCGCGACGCCGTCGCGCTGCCCTGCGAGGCGGCGATGGCGGTCTGGCTGGCCCAGCGGTGCGCGTCCTCGCTGATTCCGCTGCAGTCGGTGCTCACCCGCTGCTCCGGCCTGCCCGCGCGCCGGTTCTGGTCGCTGGTCGGCGAATCCGTCATCGGCGCGGCGACCTACGTGCCCGACCTGGCCCGCACCGACGCCACCGCGGGCGCCCGGCGTGGCCAGCTGCTGCTCGGCGCGCTCGAGGACCGGGGTCTGCCGGTGCGCCGGACCAGCTGCCTGCAACGCTAAGGGCCGGTCGCGGTGCGGACCGCCGCGGCGAGTTCACGGAACGACCGCAGCACGAGTTCGCCGTAGTGCTCCGGGTCCGGCATCATCCCCGGATTCGTGGTGACCGCGATGACGATGTCGTCACCCTGCGAGGTGATCAGGTGCCGCAGGCCGTCGCCGTCGAGGATCGGCAGCGCGCCGACCACCCGGCGGATCGGCCGCCCGCAGAAGACCAGGCTGTCGGTCACCGGCGGCACATTGCTGATGGTGGTGTTGCACAGCGGCACCGTCGCCGCGTTGTCGAAACGCCGTTGCGCCCTGGCCCATCCGGCCGCGCGCAGCAGCAGCGCGGGCGCGGTCTCCACCCGGCGGTCACCGCGCCGCACCACCGGGTCGGTGGTCCGCTGCTTGGCCAGGCCCGCCGACCGCCGGACCGCGGCCAGCCGGGCGAGCGGATCGGTGAGGTCGGTGTGCAGGTCGACGATCATCTGGCTGAGCTGATTCGCCGAATCCCAGTCGGCCACACCGCGCATCGACATCGGCACCATCGCGGCGAGCGAGCCGTCGGGCGTCTCGTCGTGCTCGGCGAGATAGGCGGCCAGCGCGCCGGCGATCGTCGTCAGCATCAGGTCGTTGATCGTGACCCGCTGTGGCGCCGCGGCTTTCGCGGCGAACACCTCCGGCATCGGCAGCGCGATCAGGTGGAAGGTGAGCTCCGCGTGGATATCCCGGTTGAAGCGGGTCGCGGGGCGTTCGGCCACCGGTTCGTGGATCGCGCCCGCGTCGACCAGTGCGCGGAGTTCGTCCTGCGCCGCGCGGGCGCGCCGCAATCCGCCGACGAACCGCGCGGGCCGCAGCGGAAGCGCGGCGCTCGTGCGGATCGCCCGGATCAGTGGGCGCGGCTCGTCGAGCCGGATCGCCGGCGCCGGGTCGGCGCCGAACAGCCGCTGCTCGAGCACGCGGGTGGCGACGCCGTCGCCGGCACTGTGATGGAACGCGAGCACCACGATGGTGGTCGGGCCCGGCATCGCCGGGACCCCGTCGACGCGGTCGAGCACATGGATGCGCCACGGTGGCCGCGTCAGATCCATCCGCGTGGCGGTGATCTCGGCGATCCGGGCGCGCGCGTCGTCCCAGGTGCCCGGCCGCTCCAGCGAGACGTGGTCGCGCACCGACATGGCCGGATCGGGCACCCAGTACGGCAGATCCAGGTCCATCGGCACGCGGTGCAGCCGACGGTGGAACAGCGCCGCGTGCCCGATGCTCGCGCGCACCCAGTCCAAGACCTCGCCGATGGTCAGCGGTGCCCGGCCCGCGGAGTCGGCGAGATACACCCCGACGACGTTCGACAGGTGCCGGTCGGTCTCGTCGTAGACGAACACCGCGTCGCGCGGGCGCAGCTGCTCGGTGCCGACCCGGAGTTCGGCGCTCACAGGCCCAGCGCCGTCGCCATCATCGGCCACGACGCGTGCAGGTCGTCTTCCCAATAGCCCCACGAGTGAGTTCCGGTCGGCCGGAGGTTGTAGGTGATATTCGTGCGGCCGAGCTGCTGGGTGCGCTGGGCCAAATTCGCTGTGCAATACATGGTCGCCGCTTCGATGCCGCCGCCGACGAGCATTTGATTCGTCAGAATGGAAGTCGGATTCTTTCCGTTGATATGAACTCGCGGATTCTGCAGCGTGTCGTGAATTCCGGGCAAACCCGTTCCGGCGGAAATGTACATCGGGATATCCGGTAGGCGGTGGGCCTGGACGAAGGGGTCGTGTTCGCGCCAGGCGGCGTCGGTGACCGGGCCCCACATGTTCTCCACGTCGCCGCCGCCCATCCGCACCACCAGCGAGACGAAGCCCCGGCCGATCGGGTCGCTGGTCATCGCGCAGCCGCTGTAGGCGGACACGCTGCGGTACAGGTCGGGGGCCTGGATGGCGAGGTCGAGGACCGAGGTGCCCGCCATCGAGATGCCCGCCAGCGAGTTGACGCCGGTGGTGCCGAAGGTCGCGTCGACGACCGGTGGCAGCTCCTGGGTGAGGAAGGTCGTCCACATGTTGCGGCCGTTGTTCTCGAGGTTCTTCCCGAGCTTCTCGTCGGGGCGCAGCCAGTCGGTGTAGTAGCTGAACGCGCCCTCCATCGGGATGACGACGTTGACGTGCTTGTCGGCGAAGAACCCGCCCGCGTCGGTCTGCCCCGGCCAGTTGGCCGAATCCTCGCCGCCGCCCGCGCCGTTGAGCAGGTACAACGTCGGTGCCGGGGTCGAGGTGTCGGCCGGCCGCAGCACGCGCAGGGCGATCGTGCGGTCCATGGCGGGGGAGTAGACGCTGATGTCGGCGACCTGGCCGGACTGGGTCCGGCTCACCAGGCGGGCGCCGGTGGCGGCCGCGGCCTGCCCGGTGTCGGCGAACACGGGTGTCGCGGCGAGCGCCACGACACAGGCGGCCGACAGGAGGGCGCGGAGCATGTCGTTGTTCATGGTGATGCGGGCCTGCTGACTTCTCGGGCGGTGCGGGGGCCGGACGACGGCCGGCCCCCGCTGGTGCGGCGGTTGATCGGGCTACGGGAAGAAGGCTTCCTTGCTTGATTGTCGAGAAACCTGAGGTCAGGGGTGGGTCAGCCGCCGATGGGCGTGCCACCGCTCAGGGAGATCAGCGCCTGGACGAGGGGCAGGGTGGTATCGCCGAGACTGGCCATGCCGGTGGCGAACATTTCGTAGAGGGAACCCATGTCTTACTCCTGCGGGTGTTATCGGATTACGGGAAGAGAGCTTCGACGGAGCCCAGGAAGGTCTCGAGCAGAAGGTCACCCTGGTTCGCGGAAGCCATTCCGCCCAGTACACCGAGTAGCAGCTCATCGAACGAGCCCATGAAGTATCTCCTTGCGCTGTTGTCATGCCCGAAGAGAGGGAGATCCCTCTCCGCGGGTGGTCATCACAATCTGTGGTCGATGTGATGCCGGTAACCTAGCTCTGGTTCCGAAGTGTGGCAACCCACTGTTTCACTCGCGCTGATTCGTTCATTTATTTCTTTCCTTCTGGAAGCTGCTCGGCGATTGCCGCGGGCGTTGCCATGTGTGCCTTGACCTGCGGTTGCAGCGACTATCTCCCTGTCGAATTGTTCGCCAGCCCCCATTTTTCGGGGGTTCCATCGTGTCTGGGTATCCTCTTGTTTCACCCTGTGCAGTGGTGGTTGATCATTCTGTCTGGCTATATATCTGTCGCGGGGGTGGACCGTGAACGGTCCACCCCCGCGCTGTCGGGCCGAGTGTTACTTACCTGGCGTCGGCGTACCGCCGCTGACGGTGATCAGGGCCTGGATGAAAGGCAGAACAGCGTCGCTCAGGCTGCCTGCGCCGGTCTGCATCAATTCGTAGAGAGATCCCATGTGCATTGTCCTTCGGTGAGATGGATACCGGACTCGTCAGTGAGCCGGACGGGGGTGTCGGGGCGAGGTCGTTTTACGGGAAGAATGCCTCGACGGAGCCGAGGAAGACCGCCAGGAGCCCATCACCCTCGACCATGGAACCCAATCCCGCAATGGCGGCCATCATTATCTCGGTCAGCGAACCCATGGTGAATCTCCTTGCATGATTGGTGAGCATCCCGCCGGAAAATGGAGGACCCGTCGGCCGGGATGTGGATCACAATCAGATCTCCTCTGCTGTGATGTGGGTAACGTAGCCCCGCTCATTTCCCTCGGCAAGGAAATCGCCCGATTCGCGAAATTCGACCCCACATCCTTCCTGGTGGAACTACCGGGAGTGTCTTGGTGTCCGTCACAACGGATCGCGCCGTGACCTGTACCGACGTCCAGTCCCGTCAGCTCCGACGGCGAACGGCCGCGTTCGCCGTCGGTGCCGTCAATCCCCCTGGAGTGAACCGCGCCAGATGCGGGCCGGAATCCCGCTGACCAGATCGCGGCCGCGCAGCACCTGTATCCGCCACGGCGTCAGGCGAAGCACCTGGAACGCCGGGTCGTCCGGGCCCTGCCAGAACTGGCCGGGGTCATAGCCGGCGCCGGGCGGGCTCCCGTGCCGGTACAGGTCCCACACGTGCGCGCGCTCGTCCGGATCGTCGGTCCAGCCGGCGACGGTATCCACGGCGACGGTGTTCTGCGCCGGACTCCAATACGAGAACGTCACATGCGGATTCCCCGCGATGTGCGCGGCTTTCACCGGCGTGCGATAGGTCCCGAGCCACCCGGTCGGCACCTCGCCGCCGGTTTCCCAGACCGGGATCAGCACCCGGGACCGGGGGCGCCCGGCGGCGTCGACGGTGGTCATCGTGGCGTAGTTGATCGAGCCGACGATGGCGTCGAAATCGGCCTTGATATCGGCGAAGCTCTGGACTGTCGACCTGGTGCGACTGTTGGTACTCATGGGTCCACCGTGGCCGGGCGGACTTCGGACCGACTCAGGATCGGCTCGAGGTCGCCCCCGCGACGAGGGTCGCCGGGTCGGCGGTCCGGCCGTGCGCGACCGCGGCCGCCAGTCCGTCGGCGCCCAGCTCGGCCCGGACGCGCGCCGCGATCCGGTCGACATCGCCGCGTTCGGCCTCGGGCAGGGGCGCTCCGGTGGCGCGACGCAGGGACTCGGCGGCGCCGAGCAGCTGAGCGGCCTGCTCGGCGTCGCCCGCCAGCGCGCGGGCGCCTGCCAGTCCCTCCAGAGCGAGCGCGTGGGCGCGGGGATCGCCGGTGCGCAGCGCCGCGTCCAGGCCGCGACGGTGCAGCTGTTCGGCCTCGGCGGCGTCGCCCGCGAGTTCGGCGGTGAAGCCCAGTTCGGCGAGGATCAGTGCCGCGCCGAACTGGGAGCCCGCGCGCAGATGCCAATCCAGCCAGGCGCCGAGGTGCGTGCGGGCGGCGGCGAGATCGCCGCGGCGCCGCGCGACCAGGCCGAGTCCGAGCTCCGCGGATTCCTCCCCGACCAGATGCCCCTGGTCGACGGCGATCCGGCGCGCTCGTTCGTGCAGTTCGGCACTGTGCTCGAAGTCCCCGCGCAGCAGCGCGATCCGGCCGAGCGAGGTGAGCCGCTCACCCACCTCGGTCCACAGCCCGAGCTCCTCGGCGGTCGTCAGCGCGGCCCGGTGCTCGGCGCGCGCGGTGTCGAGATCGCCGACGACCTCGGCGTGATTGCCGAGCAGGAAGCCCGCGATGCCCTGCCCCCAGCGGTCGCCGACCCGCGTGAACAGATCCCGGCTGCGTTCGGCGTGCCCGCGCATCTCGGTCAGCTCACCGCGTGCGAACGCGTCCCTGGCCAGCGACGCCGAGGCCGCCGCGACACCCCAGTCCTGACCGGCGTCGGCGAAGGCGGTGCGCAGCTCGGCGGCGCTGTCCATGTCGTGGCGCGCGGCGAACCCGGTGTGGACGTGCGCGAGATACCAGCGGGCCCGCAGCTCCGCCGGCGCGGGCCGCTCGCCGAGGGCGGGCAGCGTCTCGACGGTGCGGCCGCGCCCGAGCTCGAGCGCGCCGCGCCACAGCAGCGCGATCCGCCGTGCGGCCGGACCGGGTTCGCCCGGCACCGCCAGCGCGATACCGATCGACCGGATGCCCTCCGCGAGCCGCCCGCGCAGCACCCAATACCAGGCCAGCGCGTTCACGAGACCGAGCGCGTCGTCGGATCTGCCCGCGGCCCTGGCGGTCTCGAGCGCGCGGCGCAGGTCGGCCGATTCGGCGTCGAGCCGGGCCAGCCACCGCCGCTGGTCGCCGGTGCGCAGGTGCTCGTCGGCGCGTTCGGCCAGCGCGCGGTAGTAGGCGAGATGACGCAGGCGGGTCTCGGTCTCCTCGCCGCTGTCGCGCAGGCGGTCGACGCCATAGGCGGCGACCGACTTCAGCAGCCGATAGCGGGGCCTGGCGTCGGCGGCGGGCGCGATGACCAGCGAGCGGTCGACCAGGCGGGCGAGCAGTTCCGCGACGTCGATGCTGTCGACATGGCCGCCCGCGCAGACGGTCTCGGCCGATTCCAGGGTGGCGCCGTCGGCGTGGGCCGCGAGTCTGCGCAGCACCGCGCGTTCGGGCTCGTCGAGCAGTTCCCAGCTCCAGTCGATCACCGCGCGCAGCGTGCGCTGCCGATCGGGGGCATCCCGGTACCCGGCGGAGAGCAGCGTGAACCGGTCCTCGATCCGCTCGGCCAGGGTGTGCACGCCCAGCGCGCGGACCCGGGTCGCCGCCAGCTCCAATGCCAGCGGCAGGCCGTCGAGATGGCCGACGATGGTCGCGACTACGGCGGCATTGGCGTCGGTGACGGCGAAACCGGGGGTGGTGGCGCGGGCCCGATCGGTGAAAAGCCTGACAGCAGGCGACTTCTCGATCTCGGCCGTGGTTCCCTCCGCGGCGGGCACCGGCAGCGGCGCGACCGGCCACAGGTGCTCGCCCGCGATGTTCAGCGGGACCTGACTGGTCACCAGCACCCGCAGGTCGGGGGCCGCGCCGAGCAGCCGCGCGACCAGTGCCGCGGCGGCGTCGGCGACGTGCTCGCCGTTGTCCAGCACCAGCAGTGCCCGCTTGGCCCGCACCGCCTCGGCGAGCCGGGCGAGCTGGGTTCCGCTGTCGGGCACCGGGAACGGGCTGGTCCCCGCGGAGTCGTCGCGCACCTCGAAGGCCGCGGCGACCACCTCGGTGAGGGCGGTCAGCGCGCTGTCCGGCTCGGCGCCGAGGCACAGCCCGGCCAGCTCGACGAACAGCACGCCGTCGCGGGCCGGATGATCGGCGCCGACCGCCAGCGCGAGGCGGGTCTTGCCGACGCCGCCCGGACCGGTGAGCGTCACGAGTCGTTCGGCCCGGAGCAGGGCCTCGATCCCGGCGCGATCGTCCGCACGCCCGATCAACGCGGTGGCGGGAACCGGTAGCGTGGGCCGGGGCGTGACCGGAGTCGCCCGCGGCGGCCGGGTCGGCGCGCCGAGCGCCGGATCCTGTTCCAGCACAGCACGATGCAGCGCGGTGAGCTCGGGACTGGGATCCAGGCCGAGATCCTCGGCGAGGTGCTCGCGCAGGCGCCGGAACGAGTCCAGCGCCTCGCCGTGGCGGCCCGAGCGGTACAGCGCGAGCATGTGCGCGGCCCGCAGCCGTTCCCGCAGCGGATGTTCCTCGGTGAGCGCGCCCAGTTCGTCGGCCACCTGCTCGTGGTCGCCGAGCGCGATCCTGGCTCGCGCATAGTCCTCCGTCGCGGTGAGGCGCTGTTCCTCGAGGCGTAGCACCGGGATCCGGGCGAAGTCGTGGTCGGCGAGGTCGGCCAGGGCGGGGCCGCGCCACAGCGCCAGCGCCTCGGCCAGCAGGGGCGCGCGGGTAGCGTCGTCGGCGGTGCGCGCCCGGCGCAGCAGGTCCTGGAACACCTGCGTGTCGACCGCGCCGGGGGGAACGTCGAGGAGATAGCCGGGGGAGCGCGAGACCAGCAGGTCGCGGCCGCCGTCCTCGGCGTCGCCGAGCACCCGGCGCAGCTGGGACGCGCGGGTCTGCAACGATCCCGCCGGATGGGTGGGCAGCGCCGCGCCGCCCCACAGGTCCTCGACGAGCCGGTCGGCGGGCACGATCCGGCCCGGTTCCACCAGCAGTGCGGCCAGCAGGACCCGCACCTTGAGCTCGGGCACCCGGACCGGCTGCCCGTCGTCGGTCCACACCGCCACCGGCCCGAGCACCCCGAAACGCATGTCACCCACCCTAAACGGCGGGGCGGACGCGGCGGCCTCGAGGCGATCCGGAGTCGATCCGAAGGGTTCCCGAAGGGCCGCTCGGCACGGTGGGTCTCGTTCGCCTCCTCCTCGAAGGGAATCCTCCTGATGTCCGCGTTCACCGAAATCCCCGAGCGGGCAGGCACCCGCCAGTGGCTGGGACTGGCGGTCCTGCTCCTGCCGACGGTGCTGCTGTTCCTCACCATGACCGTCCTGTTCCTGGCCACCCCCTACATCGCCGCCGATCTGGCACCGAGCAGCGGACAGCTGTTGTGGATCAACGACATCTACGGCTTCGTGATGGCCGGGTTCCTCGTCACCATGGGCACGCTGGGTGACCGGCTCGGCCGCCGCAGGCTGCTGCTGGCCGGCGCCGCGTTGTTCGGCGTCGCCTCGGTGCTCGCGGCCTTCGCGCCCGGTCCCGAACTGCTCATCGCGTCGCGGGCGCTGATGGGGCTGGGCGCCGCCGCCGTCATGCCGGCCACCCTGTCGCTGATCACCACCATGTTCCGCGACGATCGCCAGCGGGCCACCGCCATCGGTCTGTGGGCGGCGTCGGTGTCGGCCGGGGTGGCGCTCGGCCCGCTGCTCGGCGGACTGATGCTGGCCTCGCTGTGGTGGGGCGCGTCCATGCTGATCGGCGTGCCGGTGATGCTGCTGGTCGTGCTCGCGGTGCCGGTGCTGGTGCCCGAGTACCGGGCGCCCGCGGCGGGCAGGCTCGATCCGATCAGTGTCGCGCTGTCGCTGGCCGCGCTGCTGCCGTTCGTCTACGGCGTGAAGAAGCTCGCCGAGGCCGGACCCACCGCCACGTCGGTGCCGACCCTGCTCGCCGGGGTGCTGTTCGCGGTGGTCTTCGTCCGCAGGCAGCTGCGCTTGGCCGACCCGCTGCTCGACGTGCGGCTGTTCGCCAACCGGACCTTCAGCGGATCGCTGGGCGTGTACATGCTCGCGGCCATCGCGCTGGGCGGGGTGTACCTGCTGTTCACGCAGTATCTGCAGCTGGTCGCCGCCCAGTCGCCGCTGGCGGCCGGGCTGTGGATCCTGCCCGCCGCGATCGGCCTGGTGATCGTCTCGACGGTCACTCCCGCGCTCGCCCGTCGGGTCCGGCCCGCGTACCTGATCGCCGCGGGTCTGGCGGTGTCGACGGTCGGCTACCTGGTGCTGACCCAGGTCGAGAGCGTCGCGGGTCTGCCGCTGCTCATCGTCGGCTTCTACGTCCTGTACCCGGGTATCGCCCCGGCCATGGCGCTGATCCCCGGCCTGGTCATCGGTGCCGCCCCGGCGGAGAAGGCGGGCGCCGCCTCGGCGGTGAACAGCACGGCCAGCGACCTGGGTGTCGCGCTCGGTGTGGCACTGCTCGGCAGCGTCGGTGCCGCGGTGTACCGCGCCGGGATGTCGGAGTCGACGGGCGAGGCCGCGGAAACCCTGCCCGGGGCACTGAAGTCGGCCGACTCCCTGCCCGCCGACGTCGCCGAGTCGGTCGTCGCCGCCGCACGCGAGGCGTTCACCAACGGCCTCAACGCCGCCGCGTGGACCGCGGCCGTCCTGTCCGCCGCCGGTGCGGTCCTGGCCGTCGCGCTGCTGCGCCGGATCCCGGCAGGTGCCACGTCCGTGCCGGATTCTGGTGCGGTGGAGGATGATCCCGCCGCGAGCGACCGGGACGTGGTGGCGGCGTAGCCCGGCGCGTTCGTGGTCGAGCCGACCGTCGGCCCACCATGCCACCACCACACAACGATCCGCGGTGCCGAGCAGTTCGGCATCGCGGATCGCCGCGTCGTCAGTGATCCGGTGATGTCCGGCCGGTGACGATCATCAGCAGCTCGGCGGCAGTCCCGGTGACCGGTGTGCCGGTGCCCGTGTGCCACCCGGTATCCGTTGCGGTGAGGGCGTAGCCGGCCAGGCGGGTGCGTGCGTGGAACGGGGTGCCCATCGCCCATACGCGTTCCAAGGACCACTGTGCCGCCGCGGTCGGCATCACGCGGTCGACGCCGAGGGGGACCGCGATGTCCTGTCCGTGGACCAGCAGATCCATCAGCCGGTCGGTCGGTGTCGTCCCGATCGGGGTGATTCGTGAGTCGACGGTGGACCGCAGCGCGTCGAGCAGTTCGGCGGTCGACATCCGGTCGGCGAGGCGGACGGCGGTGTCGTGGATGAGCCGGTCGAGATTCCCGCGGGCCCGGATCAGGTTCACCAGGAGCGAGCCGATCGTCACCCGGGTGGTCAGCACGAGGTGCGCCACCACATCCCGGATCCGCCAGCCCGTGCACAACGAGGGGGTGTCCCATGCGGATTCGGGCAGGTCGGCCAGCAGGTCGGCGAGGGTGGCGCGTTCGACGGCGACCGCCGCCCAGATCGCGTCGTCGGTACGGGAAGTTCGGGTGGTCATGGGTCCTCCTTCGCTGGGGTGTCGTCGGTACCGTAGGAACTCCACCGAGGTGGAGGTGCCAGTGACTGTGACCGACAGCACACCGATGACGATCGGCGAACTCGCGACCCGGACCGGCGTCGCGGTCCGCACGATCCGGTTCTACTGCGACGAGGGCCTGCTCGAGGTGCGTCGCACCGCGGCCGGGCATCGGGTGTTCGACCGGGCCGCGGTCGATCGCCTGCGACTGCTGCGCCGGTTGCGCGCCTTCGGCATCGGGCTGACCGCCATCGCCGACGTTCTCTCGGGCACCCGGTCGATCGCGGAGGTGATCGCCACCGAACGTGCCGCCGTCGACGCCGAGTTCGCGGCGTTGAGCCACCGTCGCGCGCTTCTCGCCGCTGTCGAGCACGCCGCCCCCGCGGCGCTGGATCTGCTTGCCGCCGTGGCGGATCCGTCGACGGCCCGGGCCACCCTTGGCACCTTCTGGCGCCGTCAGCTGGCACCGCTACCGCGCCCGCTGATCGAGGACTTCCTCGACATGAACGTCCCCGAACCCACTCTCGACGCCCCACCCGAGCACCTGCTCGCCTACGCGGAACTCGTTGCGCTCGTGGCGAATCCGGCACTGTCGATGGCGATGTCGGACACCATCCGCCACCGCGGCACCCCGGGGGTCCGCGACGAGCGCCGCCTGCTCCTCGACGTGGCCGACGCCTGCCTGACCGCGGCACCGGCGGTCGCCGCGGGCCGCGCGCCCGCGCCCGGCGCCGAACTCGACCACTACGTCGACATCCACGCGGGTGCGCGCGGCCTGGCCGACACCCCGGCCTTCCGGCGCCGGCTGCTGGCCGACACCGCCGACACCGCCGACGTCCGTCGGTACTGGCAGCTCACCGCCGCCCTCGCCGGCGACACGGTGACCTCCGGCGCGGCCCACCTCTGGCTCTTCGACGCGCTCACCGTCGCCGTGGCATGACAAAGGGGAGGCCGATGATCCGGCCTCCCCTTCGGGTCACGACGGCTCAGGGAACCACTTCGACGATGTCGCCCGGTTCCAGCCACTCGTAGTGCGCCTTCGCGCCTTCGGGCGTCAGCCGGATGCAGCCGTGGGACTGCTCCTCGGTGGGCCCGATGTGATAGGCGATGTCGCCGTTGAAGAAGACCGCGTACTCCATCGGCGCGTTGTGCAGGGTGCTCCAGTGGAACGGCTTCTTGAACGCCACCTTGAAGACCCCGGGCGGGGTCTCGTAGCCGGGACGGCCGTGCGACATCGGGCTCGGCCCGAAGGTCACCTTGCCGTTGTCCATCAGCCAGGCGTTGTTGGTGGACAGCTGCAGGCAGGCGCGCGCCTTCTCGCTACACGGCGCGACCACCGGCTCCGGCGGCGGCGCGGGAATGATCGCCGGAACACCGGGAACATCGGGACCGCCGGGCCACAGCGGCTCGGCCTGCACCGGCGCCGCGACGGCGGCTCCGGCGACGGCCGCGCACAGGGCCGCCTGCGCGGCCCAGCGGGGGATACGACTACTACTCACGAAATCTTGCCTCTCTCGCCGCGCCCACCCCTGGCCGTCGTGCGCCCAGAACATGAGCTTTCAACATCGACACAAGCCTCGGAAACATAGAGGTACGTGTGATCATGGAGTATTGCGATCGTGTTGAGCAAGCCCAGGCGGCCGTCTCCGGCGCGCCGTCACGCGGCCCGCGCGCGCTCCGGCC
This sequence comes from Nocardia sp. NPDC051833, assembly GCF_040681225.1. Lineage (NCBI taxonomy): Bacteria > Bacillati > Actinomycetota > Actinomycetes > Mycobacteriales > Nocardiaceae > Nocardia > Nocardia sp. NPDC051833. The sequence goes on along the minus strand of NZ_JBFAYK010000002.1, from coordinate 1,328,706 downwards.
GGAACACCCGGGCGGCCAACGGCGGCAACACCATCAGCCGGGTGAACTGGTCGCGCAGCCGGATGGCGGTGCGCGAGCTGGGGATCAGCATCGCGCTGCTCGCCCCGACCGACCGCTGCCGGGCGCGCACGGTGGCCCGCAAGACCCGCTCGTAGCGGGCGAACGCGGCCCGATGCCCGTCGCCGACGGCGAGTTCGGTGGCCAGCCGGTGCGCGCCCTCGATCGCCAGTGACGCGCCGGCGCCGGACAGCAGCGTCGCACAGTAGGCGGCGTCGCCGACCAGGCCGACCCGCCCGCGCGACCAGCCGGGCATCCGGATCTGGGTGATCGCGTCGAGGTAGAAGCCCGGATCGGCGGTCGCCGCGTCGACCAGGGCGCCGACCCGCCAGGCATCGGTGTCGAAGTGGCTGCGCAACAGCTCCTTCTGTGCCTGCTGGTCCCGCGGCACGGCGAGCTCGCGCGGGGTACGGAAGGCGAAGAACGCCTGGGCGCTCGCGTGTCTGCCGGACCGGTAGACCCCGGCGACCCGGCCCGGTGCGTTGTGCAGCGTCACCTCCCGCGCGGTGCCGAAGTCCGGGTCGACGGCGGCGGTGGCGAAGCACAGGCCCAGGGGATAGGCGGCCTCCGATTCCGGGCGCACCGCGAGCTCGCGCACCCGCGAGTGCAACCCGTCCGCGCCGATGACCAGGTCGAACTCCGCGCTGGTCCCGCTCGTGAACTCGACCTGGACGGCCGCCTCGTCCTGGGTGATCGAGGCGACGGCGTCGCCGAACCGGTAGTCGGCGTCGTCGGCGGTGGCCTCGTGGAGGACGCGGGCGAGGTCGCCGCGCATCACCTCGAGGTCGTCGGGGCCGTTGAACGTGCTGGTCGGCATGCCCGCGACCCGCCTGCCGTCGGCGTCGACGAAGGTGAGCTGCCGGATGTCGGTGGCGAGCTCGCGCACCGCGGGCAGCACGCCCATGGCGTCGGCGATGCGCACGGCGGCACCGCGCAGGTCGACACCGTTGCCGCCGGGACGCGGCGCGGGGGCGAGCTCGACGACGGTGGGTGCGACGCCGTGCCGGGCGAGCCACCAGGCGAGGGTGGGACCGGCGATACCGGCACCGGAAACGAGAATGCGTGGACTGGTCGGCATGGCGACTCTCCTCGTAGAACTGACCTGCGGTCAGTCCTCACGGTAGATTCCTGACCCCCGGTCAGTCAAGGCGCTAGGATGTTCCGATGACGGACGAGCAGACGCCGGGCACGCGCGAGCGCATCCTGGCCGTCGCCATGGAGCTGTTCGGCGCGCACGGGTACCACCGCACCACGGTCCGCGCGATCGCCGATCAGCTGAACATCTCCAAGGCCGGTGTGCTCTACCACTTCCCGAGCAAATACGACATCCTCGCCGGGCTCGCCGAGCCGCTGCTCGTCGCGATGGCCGGGGCGGTCGCCGACGCCGCCCATCCCGATCCGCGCACGGCCAGGCGGCAGGTCCTGGAAGGGCTGCTCGAGGTGTTCCTGGAGTACCGGTATCTGTTGCGGCTCAATGTGAACGACCTGGCGCTCGCCGCGCCCGGCGCGATCTTCGAGCGGTTCCGTACCACGATGCTGGCGGCGAACCGGCTCGTCGCGGGCCCGAGTCCGGCGCTGGCCGAGCGGGTGCGGGCGGCGCAGGCGCTGGGCGCGCTCAGCGACCCGGTGGTGTTGTTCGCCGAGGAATCGCCCGCCGACCTGCGGGCGGAAGTGCTGGCCGGGGTCGAATTGCTCTATCCCGAGGCCGTGGTTCCGGTGGCCGCGCCGCGCGGGCGGCCCGCGGCGCTCGACGCGGAGCGCATCGCGGCCGCGCGCCGGATGAGCGAGGTCGAGCAGCGCAGCGCCACCGAGATCGCCGCCGTGCTCGGCGTCTCGCGCGCGACGGTGTATCGGTATCTCAAATAGGAAATTATGAGACTATTTTTGAGACGAATGAGACGAATCGGCGAGGCGCTTGACCACTTAGGTAAGCCTGACCTATGCTCATCTCGGCGTATGGATGAGCCGGTGGTCCCGAGGGCTGCGGTCGACCCCCTCATTCCTGCCGCGGCGGGCTCCGTCCCTGTGACGGGGTCCGCCGCTTCGTCTCCCGGGGTGTCGGCCGCGGAATCCGATGGTGTAGACCGGAGCGTATGACCGACAACACCCTGTCCCTGGCCGCGATCACCCCGGAGCTGATGACCAAGGCCAGCGAAGGCACCTTCACCGATCTGATCGGGTTGCGCTACACGGAGGTGGGCCCCGACCGGGTGTGCGGCGAATGGGAGGTGCGTCCGCAGCTGCACCAGCCCGCGGGCATCCAGAACGGCGGCGTCTACTGCACCGTGATCGAGACCCTGGCCAGCGTGGGCGCCGGCGTCTGGTTCGGCGAGCGCGGCTCCGTCGTCGGCGTCAACAACAACACCGACTTCCTGCGCGCGGTCCGCGAGGGCGTGCTCACCGGCGAGGCCACCCCCATCCACCGGGGCCGCAGCCAGCAGCTCTGGGTCGTGGTGATCACCGACGCCGAGGGCCGCACCGTCGCCCGCGGTCAGGTCCGCCTGCAGAACCTCGCCGCCTGACCCCCCATAGTCATGAATGCCGGGGATAACGCCCGGCTCGGCGGGTTCGCGCGCGGAGGAGACCGGGTGGTCGGGAACCGTGTCGGGTGGACGGGCAGGGGCGCGTCGGGCGTGTCAGAATGTCGGACACCTGACCACGATCCGTGAGGAGACCCGATGCGCCTGTCGCCGCACGAGCAGGAACGGCTGCTGCTGAGCTACGCGGCCGAACTGGCCCGCCGCAGGCAGGCGCGGGGACTCAAGCTCAACCACCCCGAGGCGGTCGCGCTGATCACCGATCACGTGCTCGAAGGCGCCAGGGACGGGCGGACCGTGGCCGAGCTGATGTCCTCGGGGCGCTCGGTGCTCACTCGTGACGACGTCATGGCCGGCGTTCCGGAGATGATCCACGACGTGCAGGTCGAGGCGACCTTCCCCGACGGCACCAAACTCGTCACCGTGCACCACCCGATCGGATAGGCGACGCCCATGATTCCCGGTGAATACCTCTGTGCCGAGGGCACGATCGAACTCAACGCGGGCGCCGTGCGCGTCGAACTCGACGTCGTCAACACCGGCGACCGCCCCGTCCAGGTCGGCAGCCACGTGCACTTCCCGCAGGCCAACGCCGCCCTCGACTTCGACCGCGCGGCCGCGCACGGCCACCGCCTCGACATCCCCGCCGGCACCGCGGTCCGCTTCGAACCCGGTCTGCCGCAACGTGTCTCGCTGGTGCCGATCGCCGGCACCCGCGAGGTGTACGGGATCAGCGCGAACCCGCCGGGCCGTCTCGATGCGTGAGTCCACGACCTCTTCGGGAGAGAACCGATGACCGAACTGAGCCGCGCCCGCTACGCCGAACTGTTCGGGCCGACCACCGGCGACCGCATCCGGCTCGCCGACACCGACCTGATCATCGAGATCACCGAGGACCGCAGCGGCGGACCGGGTCTCGCCGGTGAGGAAGCCGTCTTCGGCGGCGGCAAGGTGCTGCGCGAATCGATGGGCCAGTCCCGCGCCACCCGCGCCGACGGCGCTCCCGACACCGTCATCACCGGTGTGGTGATCATCGACCACTGGGGCATCATCAAGGCCGACGTCGGCATCCGCGACGGCCGCGTCTGCGGTATCGGCAAGGCGGGCAACCCCGACACCATGTCGGGTGTGCACCCGGACCTGGTCGTCGGCCCGTCGACGGAGATCATCGCGGGCAACGGCCGCATCCTCACCGCGGGCGCCATCGACTGTCACGTGCACTTCATCTGTCCGCAGCTGCTCGACGAGGCGCTCGGCGGTGGCATCACCACGCTCATCGGCGGCGGCACCGGCCCGGCCGAGGGATCCAAGGCCACCACCGTCACCCCCGGCTCCTGGCACCTGGCCCGGATGCTGGAGGCGCTCGACCACTGGCCGATGAACATCGTGCTGCTCGGCAAGGGCAACACGGTCAGCCAGGAATCCATGTGGGAGCAGTTGCGCGCCGGCGCTTCGGGTTTCAAGCTGCACGAGGACTGGGGTTCCACGCCCGCCGCCATCGATGCCTGCCTCACCGTCGCCGACGCCGCGGGCGTGCAGGTGGCGCTGCACTCGGACACCCTGAACGAGGCCGGTTTCGTCGAGGACACCCTGGCCGCCATCGCCGGGCGTGGCATCCACGCCTACCACACCGAGGGCGCGGGCGGCGGGCACGCGCCCGACATCATCACCGTCGCTTCGTATCTCAACGTGCTGCCCAGTTCCACCAACCCGACCCGGCCGCACACCGTCAACACCCTCGACGAGCACCTCGACATGCTCATGGTCTGTCACCATCTGAGCCCGTCGATCCCCGAGGACCTGGCCTTCGCCGAATCGCGGATCCGCCCGTCCACCATCGCCGCCGAGGACCTGCTGCACGACCTGGGCGCCATCTCGATGATCGGCTCGGACTCCCAGGCCATGGGCCGCATCGGCGAGGTGGTCATGCGTACCTGGCAGACCGCGCACGTGATGAAACGCCGCCGCGGTGCCCTGTCCGGCGACGGCGCGGCCGACAACGCCCGCGTGCAGCGCTACATCGCGAAGTACACCATCTGCCCGGCGGTCGCGCACGGGCTCGACGACGAGATCGGCTCGGTGGAGGTCGGCAAACTGGCCGATCTGGTGCTGTGGGAGCCCGCGTTCTTCGGGGTGCGCCCGCACGCGGTCCTCAAGGGCGGCATGATCGCCTGGGCCGCGATGGGCGACGCCAACGCCTCCATCCCCACCCCGCAGCCGGTGCTGCCACGCCCGATGTTCGGGGCCGCCGCCCCCGCCGCGGCGGCCACCTCGCTGCACTTCGTCTCCGAGCAGGCCATCGACGACGGGCTGGCGAACCGGCTCGACGTGCGGCGGAAGCTGGCGCCGGTCAAGAACGTCCGCCGGGTCACCAAGGCCGACATGCCGCGCAACGACGCGATGCCGCGGATCGAGGTCGACCCCGACACCTTCACCGTCCGCGTCGACGGCGAGGTGTGGACCGAGGAACCGGCCACCGAACTGCCGATGGCCCAGCGCTACTTCCTGTTCTGAGTCCGGAGACGACACCGGGGGCCCGCGCCGTTGCGGGCCCCCGGTGCCGTGCGGCGCTCAGTCGAACGAGCAGCCGCCGACCGGCTTGTCGGCAAGCCGGTCGAGCAGGTAGGTCACCGCGTTGTCGGGACCGAAGCCGTCGATCAGTTCCGGACCGAAGTGGTTCGGGATGGTCGTGCCGGGCAGGATCGGCGGCAGTTCGTTGGTGCGGAAGGTGACCGTGGCGCCCTGGCCGCACCAGTCCTCGGCGAGGCGGCGGGCCTGGCCGTAGGGGACCGTGTCGTCGTTGCGGCCGCTGGTGATCAGCACCGGGGTGGTGGGCGCGGTGCTGCCGATGCGCAGTTCCGCGAGCACCGGTGCGGCCTCGGGCAGCTCGGCGAGGTGTTCGGTGAGCGAACGCCCGTCCACGGTCAGTGAATTCGTCTTCATGAACGGGTGATAGGTGATCAGGTCGGCGACGCACGAGTCGCTCAGGGTCGCGAGCTTCGCCCGGCCCTGCGGGCTGGTCACCCGATCGACGGCCTGCTGGAGTTCGGGGTAGCGGGCGAGCATGCCGTTGACCGCGAAGCCGATCGCGCCGCCGATCAGGGCGCCGTCGATGCGGGTCAGGATGGCCGACAGGTCGGCGACCGGTCCACCGGCCCAGGTCCCCTTGAGATTCAGCTCCGGCGCGTAGCTGGGCGCCATCTCCGCGGCCGCGGCGGTGGCACCGCCACCCTGCGAGTAGCCCCACAGCACCAGCGGCGTCTCGGGGCCGACCCCGGCGAGCGCGTTGGCGGCGCGGGCGCCGTCGAGGATCGCGTGGCCGCTTTCGAACCGGTTGGCGTAGGTGTGGATGCCGGGGGTGCCGAGGCCGATGTAGTCGGTGATCAGCACCCGCGCGCCGAGCGCGCTCCACACCGCCGAGGACGGCAGCTCCTGGTTCGCCGAGAGCCCCAGCGGGTCGGCGGTCACCGAGACACCGGTCGAGAAGGCCACCGACATCGCGCACCGGTCGCCCTGGCCGGAGGTGCCGGGGCCGATGACCACGGTCGGCCGCGGGCCCGCGCCCTGCCACGGGTTCTTCGGCTCGATGTAGGTGCCGGAGACGGCGACGGGGGAGCCGTCCTGCAACCGGCTGGTGTACATCACGTGCTGGGCCTGGGTCGGCCAGCCCGCCGCGGTCGGCGGGGTCGCCAGGATCGTCATCGGCTGGGTCTTCACGATCGCGCCCGGGGTCTGCGGGATCTCCGCGGGCGGCACGTAGAACGCGCTGACCGGCTCCGCCGCCACCTGCGTGCCGACCACCCCGGATCCGGCCACCGCGGCCAGGCAGGCCAGTGCGGTCACCGCCGCCCGGCGCGCCAGCGATCGTGCTTGCTGCATACCACTCCCATCGATGCCACCGCCGCACCGCTGCGGCTGTGTCCTGAGTCGCGGCGGAGGTAGATCATGACGCACGTCACGCCGCGGCGACCAACCGAACGGTAACACTGTTACCGCACGCCGGAAACCTCGGGTCGGCCCAAACGGCGGGATCTGCGCCGACCCGCGGACGGTGACCCGGGCCGGGCGCCGAGTGGGCCTGTGGGAGCGGGACATCCAGCTCCCCACGCGGTCGAGTCCGCGCCGAGGACCGCCGAGGGTGGCACACTGGCGCCCATGACGGACAACGACTGGGCCGATGTCGACCGCTATATCGTGGACGCGCTGGTGGGCGACGACGGCGCGCCCGCCCTCGCCGCGAACGCGGAGGCCGGACTGCCCGCGATCGACGTCTCGCCCCCGCAGGGCAAGTTCCTGCACCTGCTGGCCCGGTCGGCGGGCGCGCGCCGGATCCTCGAGATCGGCACCCTCGGCGGGTACAGCACCGAATGGCTGGCCAGGGCGGTCGGCGACGACGGCACCGTGGTCACCCTCGAGTTCGAGCCGCGCCACGCCAAGGTCGCGCGGGAGAACCTCGACCGGGCCGGGGTCGGGGCCAGGGTGGACATCCGGGTCGGCGCAGCGCTGGACACGCTGCCCGAGGTCGCTGAGGACGTGACCGAACCGTTCGACCTGGTGTTCATCGACGCCGACAAGATCAACAACGCCAACTACGTGCAGTGGGCGTTGCGGCTGACCCGCCCCGGCTCGGTGATCATCGTCGACAATGTGGTGCGCCGCGGCGGGCTGGCCGACGAGCAGTCCGAGGATCCCAACGTGCGCGCCAGCCGCGAACTGGTCGAACTGCTCGCCGCCGAGCCGAGCCTGGACGCGACGGTGTTGCAGACGGTCGGCTCGAAGGGCTGGGACGGCTTCGCCTACGCGGTCGTCAACGGGCCGGAGTCCTGAGTACTGGGCCGGGTGCACACCTTCCGCAAGGCCGCCGCGGCGCGGTAGAGTGAGCGGTTCCGTGGCAGGCCTTGGCGCGCCTGGTGTTTCGGTGCCGGTCCGCGGCGCGCCGGGTCGGCCACGCCGTGTCCGGGGCGGGTTCACCCACCGGCAACGCGCACGGCGACTTCTGGGCGATCGGTATTCATCACGGGTTATCCGGCCTCGATAGCGTGGTGGTACTCGGAAGGAGCCCGGCGTCATGGAATTCCGACACCTCGTTTCGTTCATCACCATCGCCGAAGAGTTGCATTTCGGTCGCGCAGCGCAGCGCCTCCATCTGACCCAACCAAGTCTCAGTGCCCAGCTGCAGAAGCTGGAGAAATCGCTCGGCGTCCAACTGGTCGCCCGCAACTCCCATGAGGTGCGGCTGACCCCGGCGGGGCGGGAGTTCGAACTCCAGGCCCGCCAGATCGTCGCCCAGCTCGACCGTGCCGCCCAGGCGGCCAAGGCGACCGCCGAAGGTCGCGCTGGTAGCCTCAATATCGGCTACAACCTGCCAGCCAGCAGACACGTGCTGCCGGAGGCGCTGACCAGGATGACCGAACGACACCCCGACATCGTGGTGTCGCTGTGGGAGAAGCGGACCGGGCCCCAGCTGGCCGGCCTCGCCGACGGATCACTCGATCTGGCCCTGGTCTACGGTCATCCCAGTACCGCGGACTTCCGGTATCGCCGTCTGCTGCACCGGGTTCCGTTGGTGGCCGTCGTCGGCCGCCGACATCGGTGGGCGGACCGGCCGGGAGTGCCGTTCGCCGAATTGCAGAGTCAGGACTGTGTGCTGTTCGCGCGCGAGCAGTGTCCCGCGATGTACGACACGATCCTGCGCTCGGCCGCCGAGACCAGGATCTCGCTCAATGTCACGCATTCGGCCGACGACCCCGGCGCGACCGCGCACATGGTCTCGGTCCGTCCACTGGTCGGGTTCGCCTCGCTACCACGGGCGATTTCGATGGGAATGGGTGTGGCGGGCAGCAGCTCGGTGGCGGTGAAATTGTTCGATCCGGTGCCGACACTGGATTTGCACGCGGTGTGGCGTGCCGACGAGCCGAACCCCGCCGTGTCGCTGTTCCTGGAATGCATCGAATCGGCACAGATAGATGATGTCCGGGCATTGTCGGCGTGAACCCGTCGATAGGACATGACTCTCGCACGGTAGGAACAGCGATGGCGGCGGCGACGGGAATGGTTGCCGCCGTGAAGAATTCAAATCGTGAACACAGTGTCTGTCACCGCGAACGGATTCGTTCCATCCGATAGTTCCAGTCTGTATGAGATTGTTTCCGAAGCGGCACGGCGTGACCCCGCGCGCCATTCCCTGTGTGCCGTCGACGGAACCCAGCTGACCACCGGCGACCTCGACACCCGCGTCCGCGCGCTCGCCTCGGCCCTGCTCGACCGAGCGGTGGCCGCGGGTGACCGCGTGGCCGTGCTCGGCCGCACGAGCCTGGAGTGGGCGCTGCTCGACTGCGCCGCCGTCGCGATCGGCGCGGTGATCGTGCCGGTGTACCCGACCTCCTCGCCGGCCCAGATCGAACACATCCTGCGCGACAGCGGCAGCCGCTTCTTCGCGGCCGAGACCGCCGACGACGCGGTCCGGCTGACCTCGGCGGGCGCCGACGGCGAGGTCTGGTCGTTCGACGAGCTCGGCGCGTGGTCCACCCTGGGCGCCGAGCACCCCGAGCTCGACGCGCGGCTCGCCGCGGTCGGCGCAGGCGACCTGGCGATGATCGTCTACACCAGCGGCACCACCGGTCTGGCCAAGGGCTGCATGATCAGCCACCGCAACATGTACGTCACCGCGGCGAACACCGCCCGCCAGACCGGCACGCTGTTCGACGGTACGACCGCGCTGGCGCTGCCGCTCTCGCACGTGTTCGGCCAGACCATCCTGTTCGCCTGCCTCTACGGCGGCAGCCGCACCCACCTGCTGCCCGGCGTCCCCGACCTGGTGCCCGCCCTGTCCCGGCTGCGTCCCACCTTCCTGGCGCTGGTGCCCTACGCGCTGGAGAAGATCCGCAAGCACACCCGCGCCCTGCTCACCGAGGAGCAGGAGGCGGCGGCGGTCGAACGCGGACTCGCGCTGCTGGCCGAGGGGTCGGCGCCGACCCCGGCGGACGATGCCGTGGCGGCCGCCTTCGGTGGGCAGTTGCGCCATGTGATCTCCGGCGGCGCGTCGCTGGACGACACCACGGCGGGCTTCTACGCCGGGGTCGGCGTGGTGATCCTGAACTGCTACGGCCTGACCGAGGCGGCCACCGCGGTCACCGTCAGCGCGCCGGAGACCAACCGGCTCGGCACCGTCGGGCGCCCGATTCCCGGTACCGAGGTCGGCATCGGTGACGACGGCGAGGTGCTGGTCCGCGGGCCGCACGTCTCGCCGGGGTACTGGGGCGGGGCGGCCGATCAGCGGCCCGTCGACGAGGAGGGCTGGCTGCACACCGGCGACATCGGTGAACTCGACGACGGTCACCTGCGGATCACCGGGCGCAAGAAGGAGATCCTGGTGACCTCGGGCGGCAAGAACGTCGCCCCGACCTTGCTCGAGGACCGGATCCGGCTGCACCCGCTGGTCAGCAACTGCATGGTCGTCGGTGACGGGCGTCCGTTCGTGACCGCGCTGGTCACCCTCGACGCCGACCGCGCCGCCAAGTGGCAGATCGACCACCCCGACACCGACCCCGCCACCGAGATCCAGGCCGCCGTCGACGACGCCAATTCCCTGGTGTCGCGCGCGGAATCCATTCGCGCATTCCGCGTCGTCGACGGCGATTTCACCGTCGACGCCGGCCTGCTCACCTCGTCGCTGAAATTGCGCAGAGCCGCGATCGCCGACACCTATTCCGCGGACATAAATCAGCTGTACGTGTCGCGCGGGTAACGCGACGCGAAATTTCCCCCGCCGTCCCGCCGACGATAGCCGGGACCGATCGGCCGATGAATTGCGGTGGCCCGCAGTGGTTTCCGCAATACACCGGCGACAGACTCGAAATCGGAATTCGACCACCGAAAGTGATCACATCATGTATGACGTCATCGTCGTCGGAACCCGGGTCGCGGGCTCGCCCCTGGCCATGCTGCTGGCCCGTCAGGGTTACCGGGTGCTCGCCGTGGATCGCGCGACCTTTCCCAGCGACACCCCGTCCACGCACTACATCCACCAGGCCGGCCTCGGCTTTCTGAAGTCCTGGGGTCTGCTCGACACCGTCGTGGCCACCGGCTGCCCGCCGATCCGCCACCTCAACTTCACCTACACCGACATCGAGATCCCGGGCATGGCCGACCCGTCGGCCGACGGCATCGACGCCGTGTACTGCCCGCGCCGCACTGTGCTCGACAAGATCCTGGTCGACGCGGCGGGGGAGTCCGGCGCCGAGCTGATCGAGGGCTTCACCGTCACCGGGCTGCTGCGTGACGGCGACCGAGTCGCCGGCATCCGCGGCCGTGTCGGCGAGGGCCCCGAGCAGGAGTTCCGCGCGAAACTGGTTGTCGGCGCGGACGGTTCGAACTCGATCGTCGCCAAGGAGGTCGGCGCGGCCACCTACGAGGGCTCGCCCGCGGCCTGCTTCGTCTACTACTCGTACTACGAGGGCGTGGACTGGGGCATGCACCACCGCACCGGTTTCGGTGAGCAGCAGTTCGCCTCCTGGCCGACCAACGACGGCCTGGCCCTGGTCGCGGTGATGCGCAAGCGCGACCGCTTCCGCGACTTCCGCACCGATCCCGACGCCGGCCTGCAGGAGATCGTCGACCAGGTCGACCCGGAGATCGGCGCGCGCCTGCGCGACACCGGCAAGCGGGTCGAGCCGTTCCGGCCGATGCTGTACCCGGACAACTACCGGCGCCAGTCCTTCGGTCCCGGCTGGACCCTGGTCGGCGACGCCGGCTACCACAAGGACCCGTTCACCGGCTGGGGCATCACCGACGCCTTCAAGTACAGCCAGCTGCTGGCCGACCTGGTGCACGAAAGCCTCTCGGGGGTCCGTCCGTTCGAGGAGACCATGCCGGAGTACCAGCGCGAGCGCGACGCGCAGAGCGCCAGCACCTACGAGCTGACCCAGTCGATCTCCGACCTCACGCTGACGCCGTACTACGACTCGGTGTTCCGCGCGGCGAGCCGCAGCGAGCACTACTCGAAGAAGTTCTTCGGTCTGATCGCCGGGCTGTACCCGCCGGACAAGTTCTTCGGCGAGGAGGAGCTGGCCGCGCTCTACGAAGAGGTGAACTTCCCCGTCGCCGACCGGCATGTGGTGAATACCGGAGTTTCGGCGTGATCGCGGCCGGCCTGACGGCGCTCGGCGACAGCTTCGTGGAGGGCCGGGGCGACCCGGCCGCGGCGGGCGGCTACCGGGGCTGGGTGTCGCGGCTGGGCGGCCAGCTCGGCCTGCGCCCCGCCACGATTCGCAACTTCGGCACCCACGGCGCCACCACCGGTGATGTCGTCGCGGGTCAGCTGGCGGCGGCGACGAGCGCCCGGGCCGGCCTCTACGGTGTGGTTGTCGGCGTGAACGACCTGGTCAGCGCGTACGACGAGGCCCGTTTCGCCGACAACCTGCACACCATCTTCACCACCCTGCGGGCGGGCAAGGCCACCGTGTTCACCGCGACCTACCCCGACATCCCCGCCCGGCTGCCCGTGCCCGACGGCTTCCGCGCGCTGCTGCGCGAGCGGTTCGCCGTCGCCAACGAGGTACTCGCCCGCGTCACCGCCGACACCGGCACCCTGCTGCTGGATATCGCGGCGCACCCCGACTGGGCCCGGCCGGAGGTGTGGACCGCCGACGGTCTGCACCCCAGTCCGGCGGGTCACCGCCTCTTCGCCGCCACCGCGGCCGAACTGATCTCGTCGACCACCGCCACCACTGTCGCCGCTTGAGTTTCGCGACTGCCCGTTTTCGAGAGGAAATTACGTGACGGACGAACGACGTCTGGCCCGCGACCCGATCGCCATCGTCGGGATGTCGGGTCTGCTGCCCAAGGCACATACCCACCGCGAGTACTGGCAGAACATCATCGACGGCGTCGACTGCACCTCCGAGGTGCCCGCGTCGCGCTGGAGCCTGGACGACTACTACGACGCCGATCGCTCGGTGCCAGACAAGACCTATTCGCGCCGCGGCGCGTTCCTGCCCGAGGTGGAGTTCGACCCGCTGGAGTTCGGCATGCCGCCGAACCAGCTCGAGGTCACCAGCACCATGCAGACCCTGAGCCTGGGAGTGGCGCGGGATCTGCTCGTCGACGCGGGCGCGACCGGCTCGCAGTGGTACGACCCGGCGCGCACCGGCGTGGTGCTGGGCACCACCGGCCCGGTGCCGCTGATGCATCCGCTGGCCGCGCGCCTGTCCACCCCTGTGCTCGAGGAGGCGGCCCGGTCGGTCGGCCTGTCCGACAGCGACGTCTCGGAGATCTCGCGCCGTTTCGTGGCCGCCTTCGCACCGTGGGAGGAGAACTCCTTCCCCGGCCTGCTCGCCAATGTGGTGGCGGGCCGGGTGGCCAACCGGCTCGGCCTGGGCGGCATCAACTGCACCGTCGACGCGGCGTGCGCGGCCTCGCTGGCCGCCATCCGCACCGCGATCGCCGAGCTGCAGGACGGCCGCGCCGACATGATGATCACCGGTGGCGTCGACACCGAGAACTCGATCTTCATCTACCTGTGCTTCAGCAAGGTCGGCGCGCTGTCGCCGAGCGGCCGGATCAGCCCGTTCTCCGCCGAGGCCGACGGCACCCTGCTGGGTGAGGGCATCACCATGCTGGCGCTGCGCAGGCTCGCCGACGCCCGCCGCGACGGCAACCGGATCTACGCGGTGATCCGCGGTCTGGGTTCCTCCAGCGACGGCCGGGCCAAGAGCATCTACGCCCCGGTCGCCGCCGGTCAGCGGGTGGCGCTGGAGCGCGCCTACGCCGACGCCGAGTGCTCGCCCGCCGACGTGGAGCTGATCGAGGCGCACGCCACCGGCACCGCGGTCGGCGACAAGACCGAGCTGACCGCGCTCAAAGGCCTGCTCGCCGATGCCAGTTCGGAGACCGGGTTCGCCGCGCTGGGCAGCGTGAAGTCGCAGATCGGGCACACCAAGGGCGCCGCGGGCACCGCGGGCGTGATGAAACTCGCGCTCGCCCTGCACCAGAAGGTCCTGCCCTCGACGATCAATGTCGACGCGCCCAACAGCGAGGTCGACGCGACGGCGACCCCGTTCTACGTCAACACCAGGACCCGGCCGTGGGTGCGCGACCCGCAGCGTCCGGTGCGCCGGGCGGCCGCCTCGGCGATGGGCTTCGGCGGCACCAACTTCCACCTCGTGCTCGAAGAGGCCGACGGCGAGCGCGGCCCGGTGCTGCACCGCGTGCCGCGGGCCCACCTGTGGCACGCGCCGGACGTGGCGGGCCTGATCGACGTGGTGCGCAGCACCCCCGGCACCGACGGCGGCGACATCCCCGCCGGCCACGCCCGGATCGGTTTCGTCTCCGTCGACGCCGACACCGCCGCCGATCTGCGCGCGCTGGCCGTCGACGAGATGGTGCGCAATCCCGAAGCGGCGCACTGGGATCACCCCGAGGGCGTGTACTTCCGTGCCGCCGCGCTGCCCGCACCGAAGGTCGGCGTGCTGTTCGCCGGCCAGGGCAGCCAGTACGTGGACATGGGCCTGGACACCGCGCTCAACAACCCGCCCGTCGGCGCGGCCTTCGACGCCGCCAACGCCGCCTTCGCCGGTGCCGCGCGGCGCGTGGGCGCGGTGGTCTTCCCGCCGCCCGCGTTCACCGAGCAGGCGCGCGCCGACCAGGAAACCGCCCTGCGCCGTACCGAATTCGCGCAGCCCGCGATCGGTGCGCTCGCCGCGGGCCAGTTCCGCGTGCTGACCGAGTTCGGTCTGCGGGCGCACGGTTACCTCGGCCACAGCTTCGGTGAACTGACCGCGCTGTGGGCCTCGGGCGCGCTGAGCACCGAGGATTTCTTCGCCCTGGCCCGGGCCAGGGGCGAGGCGATGACCGTCGCCGACGATGCCGAGGCGGGCACCATGGTGGCCGTCAACGCACCGCGCGAGGACATCGCCGCGGTGCTCGCCGATCTCGACGACGTGTGGATCTGCAACCACAACGCCCCCGACCAGATCGTGGTCGGCGGCGGGCCCGAGGGGATCGCCGCCTTCACCGCGCGCAGCGCCGAGAAGGGCTGGGCCACCCGCGATCTGCCGGTGGCCGCCGCGTTCCACACGCCCTACGTCGCGCACGCGGTCACCGAATTCGGTGCCGCCGTGGCCGAGGTCGACATCACCGAGCCCGACGCTCCGGTCTACGCCGACACCGCGGGCGCGTCCTACGGCGCCGACGTGGCCGCCAACCGGGCGACGCTCACCGCCCAGCTCAGCCAGCCGGTCGAGTTCGTCGACGCGCTGCGCGCCATGCACGCCGACGGCTGCACCGTCTTCGTCGAATGCGGCCCCAAGCAGGTGCTCACCTCGCTGGTGCGCCGCACCCTCGGCGACGACGTGATCGCCTTCGCCACCGACACCGGCCCCATCGGCAACGGTGACGTCGCCCTCAAGCGCGCCGCGGTGCGCCTGGCCGTCCTCGGCGTCGAGATCACCGGCATCAACCGCTATGCCGCGACCGAGGACCAGCGGCCCGCCGCCGCGGGCAATCGCATGACCGTCACCCTGTCGGCCCCCGAATACGTGCCCGACAGCCGTCGCGAGGCCTACGCCGCGGCCCTGTCCGACGGCTACCGCGTGCACCTCGAGGTGCCCGCATCCCCGCACCAGCCTGTGGTGCCACCGATCGTGGAGGAACAGCTCGTGACCATCCCCGCCCCCGGCCCGTCCGAGTACCGGACGGCCGACTCGCTCGACACCGCCCTGGTGCAGCACCTCGACACGCACCGGCAGTACCTGGACGGGCAGCTCGACCTGGCCCGCGGCCTCGCGGGCGCGCTGAGCAACGGCACGCTCGACGAGAACACCCTGCGCGCCATCGAGGCGGTGAAGGACCACGGCATCGCCATCAGCGAAAGCCACTCGCGGGCCAGTGACGTGCTCGCGCAGCTGGCCGAGCTCGAGGGCGGCGCGCCGGTCTCCGGCACCCGCACCGTGGCCGCCACCCGTCCTGCCCCGCGGGCGATCACCGCCGCGCCCGCCGTGCCCGCGATCGCGGCGCCGGCTCCCGCGCCGACCAACGGGCACGCCTCCCCGGCCGCTCCGGTGACGAATGGTGGTGCTCCCCAGGCGGTTCCGGCTGCCGCGCCGCAGGTCGTCGCCCAGCCCGCCGCGGTCGTCGCCCAGCCCGCTGCCGTGCCCGCCGGTGCGATCACCGGTGACGCCGTGCGCGCCGCGCTGCGCGAGGTCGTGGCCGACAAGACCGGCTACCCGGTCGAGATGGTCGACCCCACCATGGATCTCGAGGCGGACCTCGGCGTCGACTCGATCAAGCGCGTGCAGGTCATCGGCGCGCTGCAGGAGCGCTTCCCGTCGCTACCCAGCCTCGGCCCCGAGCAGCTGGGCACCCTGCGCACGCTGGATCAGATCGCGGACCTGCTCGCCACCGCGGACAGTGCCCCCACCGCGGACAGCGCTCCCGCTGTGCCCGCCACCGCCGCGCCCGCCGGCGCCGAGGCCGCCCCGGCCGCCGGTGCCGCCACCGCCGACACCCTGCGGCAGGCGCTGCGGGAAGTCGTCGCCGACAAAACCGGCTACCCGGTCGAGATGGTCGATCCGACCATGGACCTGGAAGCGGATCTGGGCGTGGACTCGATCAAGCGGGTCCAGGTGATCGGCGCACTGCAGGAACGGTTTCCGAACCTGCCCAGTCTCGGCCCCGAGCAACTCGGCACCCTCCGTTCATTGGATCAGATCGTGGCCGAGCTGGCCGGGGGTGATGTCCACCCAAAAGCTGAGGCCGCGGCCGAAACGCCGCGGCACGTCGTCGAACTCGTCGAGCTGGCGCCGGTCGATCTCGCGGTCGACCCGTATCGCCCGGCGGGTCGCGCACTGGTGGTCTGCCTGGACGACTCCGCCGAAACCGACGGCGAGGCGATCGAAGAGGCACTGCGCGAACGCAGCTGGACCGTCCAGCGGGTCGGCGCGGCCGACGCCGTGACCGGACCGGCGGACGTGTGCGTGGTCGTGGCAGGCGTGGCCTCGGAATGGGCGCAGGCCGAACGCATCCTGACCGAGGCGATCCTGGTCAGCGGCCGGGTGCTGCCCGCGCTGCGCGGGGCGACGGCCAGGGCGGGCTATGTCACCGTCACCCGGCTCGACGGGCACCTGGGTCTGCTCGGTGACGCCGAACCGGTGCCCGCGCTGCTCGGCGGCCTCGGCGGTCTGGTGAAGACCCTGGCCGCCGAGGAACCCGGCCTGTTCTGCCGGGCGCTCGACATCGCCCCCGCGGCGACGCCGGGACGGGTGGCGCAGATCGTGCTCGAGGAACTGTGCGACGCGGCGATCGACACCGTCGAGGTGGGCGTCGACAGCTCCGGCCGCCGCCGCACCCCGGTGCCGAGCGGGCACCGGGGTGCCACCACCACCGAGATCGTCAGCGCCGCAGCGGAGTTCGCGCCGTCGGTGCTGACCGCCGACGACGTCCTGCTGGTCACCGGCGGGGCCAGGGGCGTCACCGCCACCTGCGTGCTCGCCCTCGCCGAGCACAGCGCCGCGCGGTTCGTCCTGCTCGGCCGCACCCAGCTCACCGACGAGCCGGCCTGGGCCACCGGGATCGCCGACGGCGATCTCAAGCCCGCCGCGGTGCGCGCGCTGGCCGGGACCGGGGTCACGCCGAAGGACATCGACCGGGCGTGCGGGGAGATCCGCGCGATCCGCGAGATCCGCGCGACCCTGGCCACCCTCGGCGACCGGGCCGAGTACCTCGCGGTCGACGCCACCGACGCGACCGCGCTGGCCGCGGCAATCGCACCGTGGCGCGACACCGTCACCGGTGTCGTGCACGGAGCGGGCGTGCTGGCCGACTCCCTGATCCCGGACAAGACGGCGGACTCGATCGGCCGCGTGCTGCGCCCCAAGCTCGGTGGCCTCGCCGCCGTGCTGGCCGCGGTGGGCGAGCCGCGGGACCTGGTGCTGTTCACCTCGGTGGCCGGGCTGTTCGGCAACACCGGGCAGGCCGACTACGCCGCCGCGAACGAGGCGCTGTGCCGCTTCGCGGTGAGCTGGCG
Source organism: Nocardia sp. NPDC051833 (assembly GCF_040681225.1). Classification (NCBI taxonomy): domain Bacteria; kingdom Bacillati; phylum Actinomycetota; class Actinomycetes; order Mycobacteriales; family Nocardiaceae; genus Nocardia; species Nocardia sp. NPDC051833. Next base: position 1,311,090 of record NZ_JBFAYK010000002.1, on the reverse strand, counting down.
GCGCAGGCATCCCGGCCATCGCGTCACCGCGCTGGACTGGGGCGCCTGGGACGGCGGCATGGTGACCGACGACCTGCGTGAGTACTTCCGCGCGCGCGGAATCCCGCTGCTGGCCCCCGCCGCCGGCGCCGCCGCGTTCACCACGCAGTTCACCACCGCGCGCAGGCCCGAACCGGTCCTGCTGGTCGGCGCGGCCACCGCGCTGTCGACGGGCGAACGCCCGGCGGCGCCGGTACGGGCCCGCCGCGACGTCACCGGGCTCGTCGACGAACCCGTGATCGCCGCGCACCGGATCGGGGAGCACATCGTGCTGCCCGCGACCTTCGGGCTCGGCGCGATGATCAATCTCGCGGAGCGGACCAGGCCGGGCCGCACCGTGATCGGGGTCCGCGACTACCAGGTGCTCAAGGGCCTGGTGTTCGATCATCCGGTCACCGCGCTGGAACTCGAGCTCGAACCAGTCGCAGATGTCGACGGCCGTACCGCGGTGCGCGCCACCGTCTTCGGCGACAAGGCCGCCCACTTCCGGGCGACCCTGCTGCTCGCGGCGGGACCTGAGGCGGCGGGCAACCAGGCGATCGTGGCCGGTCCCGGCACCGATGCCCAGCGGATCTACACCGACGCCGTGCAGTTCCACGCACCGGCGTTGCAGGGCCTGCGCGCCCTCCGGTCCGAGAGCGACACCGCGATCGTGCTGGAGTGTTTCCTGCCCACCGGCCCCGTCGCCGACGGCGCCTACGCGGGTCGCCTGCACGATCCGGTCGCCGCCGACCTGATCCTGCAGGGCCCGCCGGTGCTCGGCCACCGACTGCTCGGCGCGGCCTGCCTGCCGCTGGGTGTCGGCCGGATCGACTATCACCACCCGCTGCCGACCACCGATCCGTTCGTCCTGGTGGTCGACAACCCGCGCGCCGGGCGGCTCGAAGCCCGCATCGACGCGACCGCGCTGGCCACCGACGGCACAGTGCTGCAGCGGTTCTCGGACGTCACCGTCCTCACGACGCCCGATCTGACGGAGAAGTTCCAGACCTCGGTGAGGGAGTGGACCCGATGACAGTCCTCGATTTCGACGGCATCGCCTTCGACCCGGTCGGCACGGTAGACGCCCGCCAGGTCCCGCAGGCCCCGACGCCCACCGCGCAGGCAGCGCCGCCCGCGCCCACCTCCGAGATCGTGCGGTACTCCGCTGCGCCGGTCACCGATTCGGGCCTCGGCCCGATCGGCGAGCTGCGCACCGGCCTCGTCGCCGCCCACCGAGCGGCGCTCGGCGCGCAGGTCGCGCTCCAGCGGGCACTGTGGGAGCGCGCCACGGGGACGGCCGGCGACCACCTGCCGATGACCTCGGCCGTCGCGGGGATTGTCGCCAGGGAGGGCGCGTTCAAGCCGTTGGCGCGCACCGGGCGGACCCAGCTCGACCGCGCGGCACTGGAATTGCTGGCGCAGGGTGCGGTCGCCGAGGTCTTCGGGCCCGGCCACCAGCGTGACGGCGTCGTGCAGGCCGCACGACTGGCCGCCGGAGAACCACTGGTACTCACCGAGATCGAGTCGATCGAGCTCTACGGCGGGACCGGCGACGGACGTGTCGTCGCCCGCTACGAGGGCGCGCCCGGCGCGGCCGCGCGCCAGGCGGCCGAGGTGTTCGCCCTGTTCACCGGCATGCACCTCGGCCTGTCGGGCAGCACGCTGACCGGGGCGACCCCGGCCGTGTCCGGCGCGAACCGGGGCACGGTGGAGCTCGTCGTCACCGCCCTGGATCTCGTGCCCCGCCCGCACGTCGCCGCCACCGCGAGCTTCGCCGGCGGCGAGCCGAGCGTGGCCGTGCGGGTCACCGTGGCCGAGCCCGCGGGTGCGGGCGTCGGCCCCGGGCAGGCGGTTCCGAGCCTGCTGCTCAACGAGTTCCACATGACGCACCTGGCCCGCGGTGACCAGGCGATCGCGATGGGCCCGGAGTTCGCGGAGTACACCGGCGTGCGCGCGACCCGCCTGCCCACCGGCGGCCTGCTCCTGGTCGACCGGGTCCGCGATTTCGACGGTGCCCGTGGCACTCTCGACGCCGCGTCCTACACCACCGAGTACGACTCGCCCGCCGACTCCTGGTACTACGCCGACACGGCCAACGACTCCATGCCGCACTTCGTCTACATGGAGACCTCGCTCCAGGCCGCGCTGCTCATGGGCTACTACGCCGGGCCCACCCTGACCCAGCCGGGCGTGACCCTGAGCCTGCGCAATCTCGGCGGCACGGCCACCGTGCTGCGGCAGGTCGACCTGCGCGACCGCACGATCGAGCAGGCCTCGCGGATGCTGTCGACGACGATCCTGCCCGGATCCTCGCTGCAGACCTTCGATTACACGCTCAGCGTCGACGGCGAGCCGTTCTACGCCGGCGAGACCATGTTCGGCTACTTCAGCGACGAGGCCCTGGCCAACCAGACCGGCCTGGACGCGGGCCGTCCCGCCCCGTCCTGGCTGGCCGAGAACCCGGGGGCCCGGGTCCGGACGATCGACGTGGCCGCCCGCCGCGCCGACCCCTCCGCGCCGCTGTGCTCGCGTCGCGCCCTGACCCTGATCGACCGCGTCGAGGTCGTCGACGGCGGCGGCAAACACGGTGCGGGCTACCTGCATTCGCTGCGCGCCATCGACCCCGACGACTGGTTCTTCGCCCGCCACTTCCACCTCGACCCGGTCATCCCCGGCTCGCTCGGGGTGGAGTCGGTGATCCACGCCGTCCAGGAATGGCTCGTCGACGCGGGCCACACCGCGGGCATGACCGACCCGGTGTTCCGCATCCCGGCCGACATCGCGTTCAGCTGGCGCTACCGCGGCCAGTTCCTGCCCACCGACGGCACCGTCGAACTCGAAGCGCACATCAAGGAGCTGCGCCGTGGTCCGCACGGCGTGACCGCGGTGGTCGAGGGCTCGCTGTGGAAGCCGGGCCTGCGGATCTACGAAGTCACCGATCTGGCCGTCGAACTCGTCGATCGGGGAGCGTGATGACCACGATGCGCACCGCCGCGGTGGCGAGCACCGCCGCGGAGATCACCGCGCTGCTGCTCGATCTGGACGCCCCCGTCTGGATCGTCCGGGCCGACGGCCTGGTCGGCGCCACCGCCGACCAGGCCGTGGCGGCCGGGTCCCAGGTGCTCGCCGCCGTCGCCCCGCTGCCGCCGGAACGCCTCGGCGACAGTGCGTTCCGCGCGGCCCACGGTGTCCGCGCGGCCTACGCCGCGGGGGCGATGGCCAACGGCATCGCCTCGCCCGCCCTGGTGAAGGCCATGGCGCGCAACGGGTATCTGGCCGCCTACGGCGCGGCGGGTGTCCCGCCCGCCGCGGTCGACGCGGCGCTGGGCGAGCTGGCCGGGGACCTGGGCGGAGCACCGTTCGCCTGCAACCTCATCCACAGTCCCAGCGAACCCGCGCTGGAACGCGCCATCATCGACGCCTGCCTGCGCCACGGTGTGCGCTGCGTGGAGGCCTCGGCCTTCATGGATCTCACCGCCGAGGTGGTGCGCTACCGCGCCGCCGGGCTCGCGGTCGACCGGCAGGGCGGCATCGTGATCGGGCACCGGGTGATCGCCAAGGTGTCCCGGGTCGAGGTGGCCGAGCTATTCCTGCGGCCCGCGCCCGCCCGACTGCTGAGCGAGCTCGTCGCCGCGGGCCGGATCACCGCCGAACAGACCCGCCTGGCCGAGCGGGTGCCGATGGCCGACGACATCACCGCCGAGGCCGATTCCGGCGGTCACACCGACCGCAGGCCGCTCACGGTCCTGCTGCCCGAACTGATCGCGGCCCAAGATCGTCTGGCCGCCACCGTCGTCGGGGCCGACCGGGTGCGCATCGGCGCTGCGGGCGGCATCGGCACCCCCGACGCCGTCGCGGCGGCCTTCGGGCTCGGCGCCGCCTACGTGGTGACCGGCTCGGTCAATCAGTCGGCCGTCGAGGCGGCGCAGTGCGGCGCCACCAAGACCCTGCTGGCGCGGGCCGAATTCGCCGACTGCGCCATGTCGCCGTCCTCGGACATGTTCGAGCTCGGCGTGCAGGTCCAGGTGCTGCGGCGCGGCACCATGTTCGCCGCTAGAGCCCAGCGGCTCTACGACACCTACCGCGCCTACGACGGCCTCGACGCCCTGCCCGCGACGCTGCGCGCCGAGCTCGAGTCCACGCTGTTCCGCAGGCCGCTCGACGAGGTGTGGCAGGAGTGCGTGCGGTACTTCACCGAACGCGACCCGGCCCAGCTCACCGGCGCCGAACAGGACCCGAAGGCGAAGATGGCGCTGGTGTTCCGCTGGTACCTCGGCCTGTCCTCGGGCTGGAGCATTCGCGGCGAGGCCGACCGGGTCGCCGACTACCAGATCTGGTGCGGACCCGCGATGGGCGCCTTCAACACCTGGGCGGCGGGCACCTACCTGGCCGCGCCGGAGAACCGCGCCGTCGCCGATATCGCGGGCCAGCTCATGTACGGCGCCGCCTACCTGACCCGCGTCGCCCAGTTGCGGACCGCGGGGGTCCGGCTGCCCGCTGCCAGTGCCCGCTACGTCCCACGCCCGCTGGAGGACCGATGACCATCGTCGAGACCGGAACCGCCACCACCGGCACCGCCTGGATGCTGTGCCCGGCCTGCCAGGCGGTGATCTACGTCAAACGCTACGACCGCGCCGAACGGGTCTGCCCCGAATGCGACGACCACGGCATGCTCACCGCCGATCAGCGCATCGACCTGCTCCTGGACGAGGATTCGGCCCGGCCGATCGCCACCGCGGCGACCGTCACCGACCCGCTCGGCTTCGTCGACACCAAGCCCTACCCGGAACGGGCCGAGCAGGCGCGCCGGGCGACCGGTCTGCCCGAGGCGATCCGGTGTGTACGCGGCACCGTCGACGGGACGCCGATCGTGCTGGCGGTCATGGACTTCCGCTTCCTCGGCGGCAGTCTCGGCAGCGCGGTCGGCGAGGCGGTCACCGCCGCCGCCGAAGCGGCGCTGGCCGACCGCGCGCCGCTGGTGATAGTCACCGCCTCCGGTGGCGCGCGGATGCAGGAGGGCATTCTCGCGCTCATGCAGATGGCCAAGACCAGCCGCGCGTTGCGCCGCCTCGACGACGCGGGCGTGCTGACCGTCTCGATCATCACCGACCCGACCTACGGCGGCGTGGCCGCCTCCTTCGCCACCTCCACCGACATCATCATCGCCGAACCCGGTGCGCGCCTCGGCTTCGCGGGCCCGCGAGTGATCGCGCAGACCATCGGCCAGACCCTGCCCGAGGGCTTCCAGACCGCCGAGTTCCTGCTCGAGCACGGCATCGTGGACATGATCTGCCACCGTTCGGCGTTGCGCGCCCGGCTGTCGCGCTTGGTCGCGATGACCACCCGCCCGCTGCGCCGCACCGAACCCGGTGACGACGACGCCGTCATCACCGACCCGGCCGTGCTCGCCGCGCGCGGTTCCTGGGATTGCGTGCGCGCGGCCCGCCAGCTCGGCAGGCCGACCACCCTGGACTACCTGGCGTCGGCCTTCGACGATTTCGTCGAGCTGCACGGCGACCGGATGTCGGCGGACTGCCCGGCCATGATCGCGGGCCTGGCCCGGCTCGACGGCCTGCCGGTCGTGGTGCTCGGGACCCAGAAGGGCCACACCGGCGCCGAGCTGACCGAACGCAACTACGGCATGCCGACGCCCGCAGGATACCGCAAGGCCGCCCGGGTGCTGCGGCTGGCCGCCAAGCTCGGCCGTCCGGTCGTCGCGCTGGTCGACACCGCGGGCGCCTATCCCGGCATCGAGGCCGAGGAGCAGGGCCAGGCCGTCGCCATCGCCGAATCGCTGAAACTGCTGGCGGGCCTGCCCGTTCCGGTGGTCACCGTGATCACCGGCGAGGGCGGCAGCGGGGGAGCGCTCGCGCTCGCGCTGGCCGACCGGGTGCTGGTGTGCGAGAACGCGGTCTACTCGGTGATCAGCCCCGAAGGCTGCGCCGCCATCCTCTGGAAGGACCCGGCCGCCGCACCACGCGCGGCCGCGGCCCTGCGCGTGGAGGCGGCCGCGCTGCTGGAACTGGGCATCGCCGACGCGGTCGTTCCCGAGCCGCAGGGCGGGGCCGACCGCGACCCCGTCGGCGCCGCCGCGCTGTTGCGGCGCGCGGTGCGCCAGGCCGTACACGAGCTGCGCGCCTGGCCGACCGCCGACCTGCTGGCCCAGCGCCACAGCCGGTTCCGGGCCTACGGACTGGCTCGTCCGGAGAGTCCGGCGACCCGATGACCCCGCTCGCCCTACCAGCCTCCCGGGAGAACCGATGGCCGACTTCCTGATCCGCAACCCGCTGTCGGTGCTGCGGCACGGCCTGCAGTTCCCGGTCGGCACCGCCCGGCCCGACCCTTCGACTCGCCCGCACCGAGAGCCAGGAGACCCGATGTCCGAGTCCGCGACCAGCGAAACCACCCAGCGCGCGGTGAGCGCCACCGACGCCGATCACAGCCTCGCGGTGCTCACCCGGCACGCGATGTCCGTGCGCGCCACCGCGTCGGCCCCGACCTCGGTGACCGTCGCCAACGGCCCCGTGCTGTTGCGCATCACCTGGGACGACCGCCCGGCCTCGGCGCCCGCCGCCGGCCACGACGGCGGCACCGACACGGCGGGCCACCTCTCGCTCGTCACCCCGGTCGCCGTGGCGCCCGCTCCCGCCCCGGCCGTGCGCGCCGACGCCGCCGCGGCCGCGAACACCTTCAGCCTGACCGCGGAGACCGTCGGCGTGTTCTACCGGTCCCCGGAACCCGGTGCGGCGCCCTTTGTCTCGGCCGGTGACCCGGTCCGGGCCGGTCAGCAGGTCGGCATCATCGAGGCGATGAAGCTGATGATCCCGGTCACCGCGACCAAGGAGGGCGTCGTCGTCGAACTGCTCGTCGACAACGGTGACGCCGTGGAGCACGGCCAGCCGCTGATCGTGTTCGAGGCGCTGCGGTGACCCGCGCGCTGCGCAAGGTGCTGATCGCCAATCGCGGCGAGATCGCGGTCCGGGTGATCCGCACCTGCCGGGAACTCGGCATCGCGACGGTGGCGGTGCACTCGGCCGCCGACCGGGACTCGACGGCGGTGCGACTGGCCGACGAGCGTGTGCAGATCGGCCCCGCCCCGGCCAAACGCAGCTACCTGTCGATCCCCGCGATCATCGAGGCCGCCCGCGCCACCGGCGCCGACGCCATCCACCCCGGCTACGGATTCCTTTCCGAGGACCCGGATTTCGCCGAGGTGTGCGAGGCGGAGGGCTTCGTGTTCATCGGCGCGCCGCCCGCCGTCATGGCGCGGCTGGGCGACAAGTCCACGGCCAGGGCGCTGATGGCCGACGCGGGTCTGCCGCTGCTGCCCGGCAGCCGCGACCCGATCGACGACGCCGACGCGGCCAGGGCGCTGGCCGAGGAGATCGGCTACCCGGTGATCATCAAGGCCGTCGCCGGTGGCGGTGGCCGCGGCATGCGGGTGGTGCGCGACGGCGACGACTTCGGCGCCGCCTGGCAGCACACCAGGGCATCGGCCGCCGCGGTCTTCGGCGACGGCAGGCTCTATCTGGAGCGCTATCTGGAATCGGCCAGGCACGTCGAGGTGCAGATCCTGGCCGACACCCACGGCACCGTCGCGCACCTGGGCCTGCGCGACTGCTCGCTGCAGCGCAGGCACCAGAAACTGGTGGAGGAATCCCCGGCCCCCGGCCTGTCCGCCGAGCTCGCCGAGCGGATCGGCGCCGCGGCTGTGCGCGGCTGCGCGGCGGCGGGCTACGTCGGCGCGGGCACCGTGGAGTTCCTGCTCGGCCCCGACGAGCAGTTCTACTTCATGGAGGTCAACTGCCGGTTGCAGGTGGAGCATCCGGTCACCGAGATGGTCACCGGCGTCGACCTGGTCGCCGAGCAGCTGCGCATCGCGGCGGGCGAACCGCTGGCCCTGCCCGCCGACCTGCGCCCGCGTGGGGTCTCGATCGAGTGCCGGATCAACGCCGAGGACCCGGAACGCGAATTCGCCCCGGCGGCGGGCACGCTCGTCGAGTGCGCGCTGCCCGGCGGTCAGTTCGTGCGGGTCGACACCCATGTCCGGCCGGGCTATGCGATTCCCCCGCACTACGATTCGCTGCTCGCCAAGGTCGTCGTCTGGGCTCCCGACCGCCCCGCCGCCATCGCCCGGATGCGCCGCGCCCTCGCCGAGACCACCATCACCGGTACCGGTGTCGCCACCACCACCGACTTCCTGCACGACATCCTCGACCACCCGCGCTTCCGCGCCGCCACCCACGACACCGCCCTCATCGGCACCTTCACGGCCCCGGCCACCGCCGGCGCCCGCTGACGACCGGGCGGTCGGTGCCGCCCCCGGCGAGCCGCACGGGAGCGTCGGGGGCGGAGCATTTCGCCACTATTTCCGTCGGAGGCTGTCGAGAATCCGCTGAACCTGGGACCGGGCGACAGCGTCGAATTCCGTTCTGCCGACGCGCGATTCCGGTGGCCCGGTACGGCTGAGCACGACCAGCACCGAGAGATTTCCGTCCAGTACGTCGAAGAGGTATTCGTCGTCGATGCTGGGACCATGTTTGTCGGCGGCGTGCCGCCAGTAGCTGTAAGTGCCGATCCCCGTGGACTCCCCGGACGTCAGATCCGCCAGCTCGGACTCGCCGAGCAGCCGGGCGTCGACGACCTTCCTGGCGGCCAGGTCGTCGACGGTGGTGCCGTCGGTCGTCTCGACCCGGATCCAGAGGTCCGCGGTGTTCGTGGGCGACCCGGCGCTGATCGAATGCCCGTAGTAGACACGGCAATCCAGCGTGTCGTAGCCCTGACCCGTAGGCTCGCGGACCTCCTCGTGGGTGGGTGCGCGCCGTGGCGCGGACGCCCACCGGATCAACGGCGCGGTGTCCACCAGCGCGCACGCATCGCGCACGGTGTCCGTCGAGTAGCTCGCGGGTCCCGGCGGTGCCGCCGCCGGACCGGCCGTGGGGGTGCTGTGACGGCCGATGACCACGCCGATCGCCACCCCGGCGAGGAGCACCACCACCAGCGCGACCGCACCGGCGACGAGCAGGACCGGGCCGGGGCGATCGGGCGGCGGGGGAGCGGGCGCGAGGACGGCCGTTTCGGGCCGATCGCCGGGCCCGGCGGGCTGCAGAGCGGGCATGCTGATTCGCGGCCTTCCTGTTCCGGATTCCGATCGTAGGGCGTCGGTACCCGCACGGCCACCGGCGCGATCGTGGCCTGTCGCCGCCGGGTTAACGCATTCCGTCAATCCAGTGCCCGAAAGGGGGTGATGAATTCCGCACCCCAGGGTTTCTATTCGGATGCGCCGTAATTCCCGAGACTTTAACTACCGACGCACACGGCGACGGAAACGAAGAAAGGGAACAAAGAAATGCACACCACCATCGAACTCCTCGACACCGAAATCGCTCGCGAGCTGGACGCGCTCGAGGCACTCTTCGCGCTCCCCGCGGACGATGCCGATCGGTCCTCTCACATCTACGCCTACCGGTACTGATCGCCCGTTCGGCCGTCGCCGGGGGCGAGGCACTCGGCTTCGCCCCCAGACCGTGAAGGCAGGAATTCCTTTGAGCGTCAGACATATCGAATCTGTCCGCGCGCTGGCGGACAACCGATATCTCGTCACGGGATACGACGCCGCGCTCCAGCTGCTCGCGGACCGGCGGATGTCGAATGATCCGGCCAACGGGGCGGACCGGCACGCGGATATCGCCGCGCAGCCCGCGGCGACGCAGCGCCACAGCACGAGCATGCAGATGTGCGACGGGGCGCGGCACACCCGGCTCCGGCGCGCGGTGGCGCCCACGCTCACGCCGCGCCGCTACGACGACCCCGTCGAGCGCATGCGGGGGCGGGCCACCGGCCTGCTCGACGCGCTGCTCGCGCGCGGCGGCGGCGACCTGGTCGCCGAGTTCGTGCTTCCGCTGGTGTTCTCCGTGATCTGCGACCTGCTCGGGGTCCCGGACGCCGACCGTGACCGAGTACTCGCGTGGGCCGAGGCGTCGACCATGCCCGATCCCGAGGTCAGCGAGCCGGGCACCGCCGCCCTGGACACCTACCTGGCCGCACTGCTGGCCACCAAGGGCGAGCAGCCCACCGATGACCTGAGCAGTGAGCTCGCCGCGTCCAGAGCCGCGGGCCTGCTCTCGGACGCCGAAGCCGTCGGCACGGCCGCGCTGATGATCGTCGCGGGCTACGAGACGACGGTCAGCTTCGTCAGCATGTCCGTCTTCACCCTCCTGATGGCGCCCCGGCTCCAGTGCGCGCTGGCCCGGCGGCCGGAATCGCTGCCGACGGCCGTCGAGGAGCTGTTCCGCTACCTCACCCCCACCCAGGGCACCTGGACCAGGTTCGCCCTGGACGATGTGCCGATCGGTGACATCGTCATCCCGGCGGGCAGCGCCGTCGTGGTGGATCTGGTCGCCGCCAATCGCGACCCGGACCGCTTCGACCATCCCGATCGCCTCGATCCGACCCGCGCCGACACCAAGCATCTGGCCTTCGGACACGGCCCGCACTACTGCCCCGGCGCCACCCTGGCCCGCAAGCAGGCGCAGGTCCTGCTCGGGGTCCTGCTCCCGCGCCTGTCCGAGCTGCGGCTCGCCGTTCCCGTCACCGAGGTGCGCTGGCACCGCAATCGCTTCAGCAAGCGCCCCGGTGCGCTCCCGACCACCGTCCTCGACTCCCGCCCGGAGGCCATCGCGTGAGCGCGACCATCCCGACCCTCACCCGTCGCTACGTGGTGCTGAACGTCCTCGGCTGGCTGCCGACCGGGCTCTGCGCCCCGGTGCTCATCCTGCTGCTGGCCGCGCGCGGGATCGACATGGCGACGATGGGCGCTCTCCTCGCGGCCTACGGTCTGACCGCCGCCGCCCTCGAACTGCCGACCGGCGGGCTCGCCGATGTCGTCGGCAGGCGCCCGGTGCTGATCGCCGCCTCCCTGCTGTTCCTGGTGTCGACGGTCTCGCTCGGGATCGGCACCGGTGTGCTCGTCCTCGGGGCCGGGATCCTGCTCGAGGCCGCAGGCCGGGCGCTCGACTCCGGGCCACTGCAGGCCTGGTACGTCGACGCCGTGCACGCCGTGGACGAGGACGTGGATCTCACGTCCGCGTTCGCGCACGGCCGCACCGCCGGGTCGATCGCCCTCGCCGTCGGTGCGCTGGCCGGTGGCGCGCTGGCGGCGTTGGCCCCGCTGCCGTCGGCCGGGGCCGGGCCGGTGCTCGCGCTCTCCCTGCCCTATCTCGCGGCCGCGGGCGTCATCGTGGTCCGGATCGTGGTCCAGCTGGCCTGGGTCGGGGAGACCGTCCGCCGTCCGCGCGCCGATCTCCGCGCCGTGCTCGCCGATATCCCGCGCACGGTGCGGGTCGGCATCGGCACCTGTGCCCGCGTCGGTGTGCTGCGCCGCATCACGGTGCTGTGCGGGGTCATCGGTGTCGTGCTGGCGGCGGTCGAATTGCTCGCGCCGTTGCAGATCGCGGCGAGCCTCGGCGGGGACAGCCGGGCCGTCGGCGCCTTCGCCGTCTTCACCGCGCTCGGCGGCTTCGCGATGGCGGCCGGTTCGGCGGCCTCGCCCACGCTGACGCGGCTGCTCGGGTCCGTCCGGCGCACGGTGGTCCTCGCGCTGGTGCTGACCGCGGTCGCCGTCGCCGCGCTGGGCACCCCGCTGCTGCTGGTGGTCGCCGCCGGCTATGTGGGCGTCTACCTCGCGCTCGGAGCGCCGGAACCGTTGCTGGACACGCTGACCCACCGCGCCGCGACGGCCGGGGAACGCGCCACCGTCCTGTCGGTCCAGTCGCTCGCCCTGCGGATCTGCGGCAGTGTCGGCGCGCTGGCGGCGGGCGTGCTCGCGGCGCACGCCTCGGCCACCGCCGTGTGGGTCCTGGTGGTCGCGGTGCTCGGGCTCGGCGCCCTCGTCGCCGCTGGGCTGCCCGGCCGCGAACCGGCGGCCACCGCCACCGAGGCCGGGCCGGTGCTCGAGCCCGCCTGAAGCCCTGCCAGCACGGCCGGACCGATCCGGCCGGGATCGAAGGCATTCGGTGGCATCGTCCGAATTGGCCGGGACGTCACCGGCGGTTCGTGTGGTGCGGTCGCGGAATTCCGGTGGATCCGGTATGCCGTACCTGTGAGGATCGAGCGGGCCGCGGGGCCGGGTCGTGGCGTCGGCGGACAGGTCGACGCGCGATGATCTGCCCGCACTGCGGCAAGAACGTGCTGCACCGCGAACGCGGAAAGCGTACCTGCGCGAAATGCGGCCGGCTGTTCGCGCTCGAACCGAAGGAGAGCCCGTTCCGGCTGCACGACCTCCGGATGCGCAGGCTGATCGACCGGCTCGGGGACGGGCGGAACCTGCGCTACACGCTGCCGCAACTCTGGTACGCCGCGGCGCGGGGCCGCCTCCGCGACCCAGGGCAGACGTTCTTCGGCATTCGGATGGGAATCTCGATCGCGCTCGGCATCGTGATCTTCGCGCTCGCCGTCACCGGGCTCGTCTACTGGGCCCTCGCGCTCGGCGCGGGCGTGGCCGCACTGGTGGGGGTGAACGTCCTGTTGACCGCATTGCGGCCCCGGTATCTGGCGACCACCCTGGTACCGATGCCGGTCACCTACGCCCGATTCGAGCAGTTCGTGGTCGCCCGGTGGATCCAGGTCTACGGTGCGCCGCCCGCGGGTTCGGTCGATGGCCGGACCCCGCTGCCGCCCGTGCCCGCCCGCCCGCGATTCGCGGTGCTGTGCCCGGACAGCACTGTGCTGACCTGTCTTTCGGCCAACAACGTCGCCGGACTCTGGGGTATGGCGCCGGTGGGCCGGATCGATCAGCTGCCGCCGGGTGTCCCCGTGCTGGTCCTGCACGACGCCAGCGTCCCCGGTATCACCTACGTCGCCGCCGCGCGCGCCGCCCTCGGCGCCCGGGTGGTCCCGGTCGGGCTCGCCCCGCGCGCGGTGCTCGGCAAGGCGAAGGCGATACGGTTGCGCGAGGGCAGGCCCACCGCCGACGACCTGGCCCGGATCGGCGGCGAGCGACTGACGGCGGAGGAACGCGCCTGGCTGGCCGACGGCTGGCAGACGCCCCTGGCGTCGGTGCCACCCGCCGCCCTCCTCGCGGCGCTGGGCAGCGCGGTGGATCGGGTCGAGCGGGCGCTGGATCCGGATCGGCGGCGCGCCGCGGCGGTGGGGTTCCTGACGTGGCCGACCCGGTGACCTCGGCGGTCCTGCGCCGGGCGGTGCGGATCGCGGTGCGACGGGCCGGTGCGCCCGGCGACCTGCGATTCACCGAGCGCCAGCTCTACTACGAGGTCTGCCGCGTCCTGCTGCCGCTGCCGCGCGGGCTCCGCCGCCCCGCCTTCACCGTCCCGGCTCCCGTGCGCTACCCGGACTTTCGCGCCGCGCTGGCCGCGCACGGTCCGGTACCCGGCCTGCTCGCACCCGAACCGCCCCGGACCCGGCCCGCCGGTCGGCACACCACCGAACCGGACCTGTTCGACTACGGCCTGCCCCGGCTGCTGGTGTGCGAATCCACCGAGATCGCCCAGATGCTGCGCGCCAACGGCATTCCGATGGAATCCGCCTGCCCGGTGGTCGGCGCCGACGAACTGCCGCTGGACCCGCGCGTGGCGGGCATGCTGACGCTGGTCGAGCGGTCGGCGGTGTTCCTGCTCCACGACGCGACCCCGCACGGACTGACCTTTCCCGATCGCGTGCGCGCGCTGACCCCGATCCCGGACGGCGTCCGGGTGGTTCCCCTGGGATTGCGTCCCCGGCAGGCGGGCACCCTGCACGCCACCCACCGGTCGGCACACGCGCCCCGCGCCATCGACGCCGTGGTCGATCCGTGGGAACAGGACTGGCTGCGCCACGGCCGCGGCGTCGAGCTCGCGGCGGTGCGACCCGCCGCCCTGCTGCGCACCGTGCACCGGCTGGTCCGCGAGGTGCGGATCCGCGACACCGCGACGCAGTGGAATCGCCTGCGCACCACCGGTTTCCTCACCTGGCCCACCGCATGAAAGGACCGGACCATGTCGGTGCGACAGCACGTCACCTACACCGATGAACTCCTCGCCGACGGCACCGTGCACCGGCACTACTCCGACGGCCACCGCGAATGGCGCACGCGCGGAGCGGGTTTCGTATCGTGGCGGGACGACCGCGGTGGCTCCGGCCGCGACGAACCGCTGGGGCGCACCCTGGTGAAGCGGACCTATGCCGACGGCCGGGTGCTCTACGGCCGGGAATCCGGCTACGGCCGCACCCTGTGGGGTGACGGCGTCCTCACCGTGAACCGCTCCTCCTTCGGCGGCCGGGTCGGCACCATCCTCGCCGCGGTCGCCGGTGGCGCGCTGCTCGGCGCGCTGGTGATGCCGCCCGAGTTCCTCTCCGCGGCCGAGGAAGAGGAACTGCGCAGGCAGGCGGCGGCGTCCTCGTCGAGCGATTCCGGCGGCGGCGGTTCCGACGACTACGGCACCTGGAGCGACGACTCCGGCGACGACGGCGGCGACTTCGGATGAGGGAGTACTGATGTCGCGCTGGTGCGCCTTCCTGACCCCCGCCGATCCGGCCGGTGCCGTCCGCGCCGTCGGCGGCGACCCGGTCGCGGTGGGCACCGGAAGCGCCCTCGGCCTGCTCGCCGGATCCGGTGCGGCGGCAGGGCATTTCACCGCAGGGGAGTATCACGCCGTCGGCGCGGTCACCCTGTTCAACGCGCGGGGGCTGCGCACCGCGCTCGGTGCCGACGCGCCGCCACCGGACTGCGCCGACGGCGACCTGCTGCTGCGCCTCTACGCGAAGTTCGGCACCGCGGGCATCGCCAGGGCGGACGGCATGTTCGCGCTGGCGATCACCGACGGCCCCGAGCTGGTCCTGGTCCGCGACCACGTGGGCACCCGCACCCTGTTCTACGCCCGCGCCGGTGACGCGTGGGCGGCCTCGGGATCGATTCGCGCCGTGGCGAACTGGCCCGCGTTGCGCACCGGACTGCACCTGCCCGCCGTGCGCTCCTTCCTCACCTTCGCCTACCTGCCCGGCCGGGAGACCTTCTTCCGCGACGTGCACGAGGCGCTGCCCGGCCGCTGCCTGCGCCTGCGCCCGGACGGTACCTCGGTCGAGGAAACCTATTGGGAGCCCGCCGAATCCGTCGACGACCTGCCCGCCGCCGAGCACGCGCTGACCCTGCGCGCCCTGCTCGACGACGCGACCGCGCGGCGTCTGCCCGCGGGCGAGCCGGTCGGCGTGCTGCTCTCGGGCGGGATCGACAGCAGCCTGGTCACCGCGTTGGCCGCCAAGCGCCACGACCAGCCGGTCCGGACCTACTCCATCGCCTTCACCGGCACCACGCCCAACGAGCTCGCCTATTCCGGCTTGGTCGCGGCGCACTGTCACACCGAGCACCGGGTGCTGACCGTGCCGGGGGAGACCGTCGCGGCTCGCCTCGCCGACACCGTGGCCCTGCTCGACTGTCCCGTCGGCGATCCGCTGACCGTCCCCAATCTGCTGCTGGCCGAGGCCGCCGCGGCCGACGGCGCGCGCGTGGTCCTCAACGGCGAGGGCGGTGACCCGGTCTTCGGCGGCCCCAAGAACCTGCCGATGCTGATCTTCGAACTCACCCGCGACGATCCGAACCCGGTGGCCCGCGCCGCCGCCTACCTCGACAGCTACCGCAAATGCCTCGGTGACCTGCCGGTCCTGCTCAGCCGTGACGCGCTCGCCGCACTCGACGGCGCTCCGCCGCTCACCGACCTGCTCACGCCCCTGCTCACCCAGGGGCCGATGACGAGCCTGCTCAACCAGCTGCTGCACACGAACCTGCGTACCAAGGGTGCCCACCACATTCTCACCAAGGTCGAACGGCTCACCGCCGCGGCGGGTGTGGAGGGCAGGGCGCCGCTGTTCGACCGCGCCGTCATCGACCATGCCTTCCGGGTCCCGCCGCGGCTCAAACTCGCCGGCGCCACCGAGAAATGGATTCTCAAGGAAGCCGTCCGGGACCTGCTGCCCGCCACCATCGTCGACCGGCCCAAGAGCGGCATGCGGGTACCGGTGCAGCAGTGGCTGGCCGGTCCGCTGCGCGATCTCGGGCACGAGCTGCTGCTCGGCCGGTCCGCCCGGGCGCGCGGGCTCTTCCGCGAGGACACCATCCGCGCCTGGTTGCGTGGCGACGGCGCGCTGCTGCCCCGCCAGGGCGGCAAATTGTGGTTGGTGCTGTCGCTGGAACTGTGGTTGCGTGCCTTCGAGGTCACCTGAGCGCGAGGAGTCACCACCGTATGGCCGCACCGAGGATCAAGCACGCCGCGGACGACGAGAACGAGATCCACGACGTGGCGAACTTCGCCGACGCGGGCCGCAACACGGTGACCCCGGTGGCGAGTCTGCCCGCCGAGGTCGCGCTGGTAGTGGTGCGGACCTTCGCCGAGATCGTCCGCACGGCCACGACCGTCCACGCCGCGACCACCCCCGACGCCGACGGCGTCGTCCGCGCGCAGACCTTCGAGGAGGGCGACGTCTACATGATCGAGAAGCCCTTCGACGGCTTCTTCGCCGACCGGTACCTGATGGACTTCTACGACGTCACCGAGCGGGGGATGTGCTCGCGGATGCACCTGCACACCGGCCTGCGCTTCGTGCGGATGATGACCGGACCCGGCACCTACATCCGGGTCAGCAGCCTGTCCCCGTTCGAGGTCACCCACGTCGAGGGCGTGACCCCGTTCCGGCCCGACCAGTTCACCGACGACCTGCCCGACCTGCCGCCGGGGCAGCACCGGACCCGCTACAACCTCATCGTGCCGCCGTGCTCGTTCGTGGACATGCAGATCCCGCGCGGAGTGAGCCACCAGTTCAACGCCTTCGGGCCGCACGCGGTGATCGACTCGGTGCACCCGGAGGAGTCGATCGAGGTCTTCCGGGAGCGGATGTCCGGGTTCCGGATGACCGCGCAGACGGTCTTCCTGGCCGAGACCGCACCGGATGCGGCGACCTGCGCCGAACTCTCGGTCGCCGGGGACTGACCGGAACCGCCGTCAGCCGGTCAGCGAGCGGGCGCCGGTGGCGATCTCGGTGGCCTCGGCCAGCTCCAGCCGCAGTTCGCGGTCCGGGGCCGACGCGGGACCGTCGTGGTGGGTGACGCCGTCGGCGGTGATCACGTAGTGCAGCACGGTCTCGCCGATGTGCACGGTGACCGTGCCCGCGGGGACCAGCTCGGCGACGGCGTGGCCCAGCGGCAGCGCCAGCCAGTGCGCGCGCACGGCATCGGTCGGGGCGCGATCGCCGAGCAGGGGAGCGCCCCAGGCGGACAGGGCGTCGAGGACCGGGCGCAGGGCGCGGCCCGAGTCGGTCAGCTCGTAGCTGGACCGCATCCCGTTGCGATGATGGACGAGGATGCCGTCGCGCTCCAGGTCCTTGAGCCGGGTGGCCAGCATGTCGGTGCTGATCCCGGGGAGATCGGCGAGCAGATCGCTGTAGCGGCGCGGGCCCGCGGTCAGTTCGCGGACCACGAGCAGGGTCCAGCGGTCGCCGACGAGATCCAGGGCGCGGCTGACCGAACAGTAGTGGGCGTAGCTTCGGCGTGGCACATGTACTACCTTAACCATGGGCTTGGAAAAACCAAGTGAAATCTTGGAAATACCAAGTAGTGTGTGCGGCAACCACGCCTCGGAGGGATGTTCATGCAGGTCAAACAGTCCAGCAAGCTGTCGGGAGTGTCGTACGAGATCCGCGGCCCGGTCGCCGAGGAGGCGGCTCGGCTCGAGGCCGAGGGGCATCACGTCGTCAAGCTCAACACCGGCAACCCGCTGCTCTTCGGCTTCGACGCGCCCCCGGATCTGTTGCAGGACATGGTCCGGACGCTGCCCACCTCCACCGGCTACAGCTCGTCGAAGGGCCTGCTCTCGGCCCGGCGCGCGGTGGTGCAGTACTACCAGACGCTGGGCGTCGACGACGTGAGCGTCGAGGAGGTCTTCCTCGGCAACGGCGTCTCCGAGCTGATCATGATGGCGATGACCGCGCTGCTCGAGAACGGCGACGAGGTCCTGGTCCCCGCCCCGGACTTCCCGCTGTGGACCGCCGCGACCGCCCTCAACGGCGGCACCCCGGTGCACTACCTGTGCGACGAGGGCGCCGACTGGTACCCCGACCTGGCCGACATCACCGCCAAGATCACCGACCGCACCCGCGCCATCGTGCTGATCAACCCGAACAACCCCACCGGCGCGGTGTACCCGCCGGAGGTACTGCGCGAGATCCTCGAGATCGCCCGCAGGCACAACCTGGTCGTGTTCGCCGACGAGATCTACGACAAGATCTACTACGACGATCTCGAGCACACCGCCGTCGCCTCGCTCGCCCCCGACCTGCTGTGCCTGACCTTCTCGGGCCTGTCGAAGAACTACCGCGCCGCCGGCCTGCGTTCGGGCTGGCTGGTGGTCTCCGGGCCCACCCAGCACGCCGCGAGCTATCTCGAGGGCCTGACCATGCTCGCCGGACTGCGGCTGTGCGCGAATGTGCCGGCGCAGCAGGCGATCCAGGCCGCGCTCGGTGGGCATCAGAGCATCTACGACCTCACCCTGCCCGGCGGGCGCCTGCGCGAGCAGCGCGACCGCGCCTGGGAAGCCCTCAACGCCATCCCCGGTGTCTCGTGCGTGAAGCCGAAGGGCGCGCTCTACGCCTTCCCGCGGATCGATCTGGACATGTACCGCATCCACGACGACGAGAAGTTCGTCCTCGATCTGCTCCTGCAGGAGAAGCTGCACATCGTCCAGGGCACCGGCTTCAACTGGCCGCGGCCCGACCACTTCCGGATCGTCACCCTGCCGCACGCCGACGAGCTCGAGGCCATCATCGAGCGCATCGGCCGCTTCCTGGCGACCTACCGGCAGTGACACCTCGGGTGCCAGGTGCCGGGAGCGAGGTGGCCTGGCACGGTGCCGGGGCGGTGCTCCGTCCCGGCGTGCTCGCCTTCACCGGAACGATCGGCGGGACCCGGAGCCATGCCCATCACGCCGTGCAGATCGTCGTGGCCGACGCGCCGGTGACCGTGGTCGACGGCGACGGCCGGGCACACACCGGGGCCGAGATCGTGATCCCGCCCGACACCGAGCACCGCATCGACACCGGCGGTGCGACCGGGATCGTCGTGTTCCTCGACCCCGATTCCCCGGCCGGTCGCGGGGCGGTGCTGCGGGTCGCGACCTCGGGCTGGTGCGGCGGCCCCGCCCTGCGCGACCCCGCCCGGCGGATCGCCTCGACGGCGGCCTTCGTCGACGACCTGCTGACCACCTTCGCGGCGGCGGGCGGTGGCGCCGCCCGCGCGCGACATCCGGCGGTCGTGGCCGCGGTGGCCGCGCTGCCCGCGATGGTGGCGCGCGGACCGGTGCGCACCGGGGAGGTCGCCGCCGTCGTCGGCCTGTCGGCGAGCCGGCTCACCCACCTGTTCACCGCCCAGGTCGGGCTGCCGCTGCGCCGCTACATCCTGTGGCTGCGGCTGATGAACGCCGCCGAGCTCGCGCGGGCCGGGCGGGATCTGACCACGATCGCGCACGCGACCGGTTTCGCCGACAGCGCGCACCTCACCCGGACCTGCCGGGAGATCTTCGGCCTGCCGCCGTCGGCCCTGACCGGCGCGCTGGTCAGGGAGATCGGCGGCAGCCGAATCGTTCAAGCGCCGACCGGGGACCGGCGCCCAGGCTGAGGGCATGAAGCTCACTGTGCGCCGCCTCGCCCGCTACGGATACGTCCCGTGGATGCTGGTGGGGCTCAACGGCATCGGCATCGCCCTCGCCGCCGCCAACGCCCCGAAACCCTGGCTGCTGCTCGTGCTCGCGGTGGCGATCGCCACCTCGTTCGCGGTCGAACGGGTGATCCCGTACGAACCGGACTGGAACGGGACCCAGGCCGACAGCGTCCGCGACCGGGTGCACGCCGTGGTGAACGAGACGCTGATCCTGGTGAGCGTCGCGGTGATCCCGCTGCTCGCCGCGATCGTGCCCGCGCCGGGCGTGTGGCCGGGTAGTTGGCCGTTCGTGCTCCAGGTGGTCCTCGCCGTCCTGATCGCGGACGCGGGAATCACCCTGGTGCACCTGGCCAGTCACAAGATCGGGGTGCTGTGGCGCTTCCACGCCGTGCACCACAGCGTCACCCGGTTCTACGGGCTCAACGGCCTGATGAAGCACCCGCTGCACCAGACCGCCGAGATGGCCGCCGGCGTGGCCCCGCTGATCCTGCTGGGCCTGCCGGTCGACGTCGCCGCCGCGCTGGCCCTGGCCGTGGCCGTCCAGCTGCTGCTCCAGCACTCCAACGCCGACTACCGCGTCGGGCCGCTGAAGTACGTGCTCGCCCTCAACGAGGGACACCGCTTCCATCACCTCAAATGGGCCGGGGTCGGCGACGTCAACTTCGGCCTGTTCACCCTGCTCTGGGACCACCTGCTGCGCACCTACAGCTACGATCCGGGCCGCCGGTTCAGCTCCGACCAGCTCGGCATGGCAGCACACCCCGACTATCCGGTCGGCTACCTCGACCAGCTGATCGCGCCCTTCCGCCGCCTCACTTGAGACCCGACCGGACGAAGGCGTTGACGATGTGGCGCTGCAACACCAGGTACAGCAGCAGAACCGGCAGGCACGCCAGGCTCGCCAGCGCCATCATCGGCCCCCACTGGTCGCCCTCGGTGCCCATGAAACTGCGCAGACCGAGCTGGAGCACATCGTTGGACTGACGCAGCACGACCGCGGGCCAGAAGTACTCGTTCCAGGCGTTGATGAACAGCAGGATGCCCAGCGCGGCGAGGGCGGGACGCAGATTCGGCACCACCACCGTCCACAGGATCGCCCAGGAGGACCGGCCGTCGATCTTGGCGGCGGCGACGAGCTCCTTCGGGAACGCGTTCATGTGCTGGCGCAACAGCAGGACCGCCAGCGCCGAGCACAGCGTCGGCAGCACGCAGCCGATCAGCGTGTTGATCAGCCCCAACCGGTTGAGCAGGATGTAGTTGGGCAGCATGGTGACCTGGAACGGCACCAGCCAGACGCCCACGAACGCCAGGTACATCAGCCGCTGCAGCGGGAAGGTGTACATCGCGAACGCGTAGGACGCCAGCAGCGCGATCAGCAGCTGGCCCGCCGCGGACAGGATCGCCACCACGAACGTGTTGACGATCAAGCCGGTGACATCGACCTTGTGCGCCGCGTCGAGGTAGTTGTCGATCGACAGCGGCCACGGCAGCGGCGACAGCGAGGTGACGTCCTGCGGCCTGCGCAGCGCGGTGGCGAACAACCAGTAGATGGGGAACACGCACACCAGCGCCGTCCCGGCGAGCAGCAGGTGGCTGCCCGCCTGGCGGAGACGATCAATCATCATGAACGGCAACCTTTTCCGAGATCCAGACCAGCACGGCCGCCAGCGCGCCGAACCCGACGAACAACAGCACACCCGCCGCCGCGCTCAGGCCGGCGTCGAAGCTGTGGAACGCGTAGTCCCAGAGCAGGTAGTAGATGTTGGTCGTGGCCTGCGACGGCCCGCCCTGGGTCATCGAGTCGATGAGCGGGAACGACAGCGTCGGGCTGAGCAGCACGGTCGTGAGCACCAGGAACAGCAGCGTCGGCGACAGCAGCGGCAGCGTGATCCAGCGCCGGATCTGTCCCGGCGTCGCGCCGTCGACCTGCGCGGCCTCGCCGTAGTCGCCACTGATGCCCGCCAGACCGGCCCACACCACCAGCACCGCGAAACCGAGCAGCTGCCAGCCGGTGATCAGCACGATCACCGCCTGCGCGGTGGACGCGTCGTAGACCCAGTTGCGGCCGGAATCGACCAGCTGGTCGACGAATCCGGACCCGGGATGCAGCAGCCAGCGCCACACCGCCGCCGCCGCGACCGGCGCGACCAGGAACGGCGCGAAGACCAGCGCCTGATAGACGGTGCGGGCCCGGCCCTGCACCTTCCGGCTGGCCAGCGCGATCAGTACCGGCAGCACCACCGTGAACGGCAGCAGGCCCAGGATCAGCGTCGCGGTCCGGCCCAGCGAGCCCCAGAACGCCGGAAGATCCAGCAGCCGCGAGTAATTGGCGGTGCCGACCGCCTTCATCGGAGCGGTCGGTAGCAGGTTCCACGACACCGTGGACAGCTGCACCGCCTGCACCAGCGGCTGGTAGGTGAATACCACCAGCAGCACCACCGCGGGCGCCAGATACAGATAGGGCGCGATCAGGCGCAGCGCCTTGCGCCGGGTGAACCGGCGCGGACCCGCCGCAGGGGCGATGAACGCCGCCTGCGCCGGGTCCTGCCTGTCGTCGATGACGAACATGTCACCGCGTCCGCGCGGCGATCGCCGCGAGCTGCTCGAGCACCTCGGCCTCCGGCCGGTCGTAGACCGCGGTGGCCGGGGTCGCCTCGATCGCGGTGGCCAGCACGGTCGTGCCGACCACATCGATCCGGCTGTAGCCGAATCCGGTGAATCCGCGGTGCCTGCCCGCCGGGGGCATCGGATCGATCCGGTACGACAGCGCGGGCCCGATCCACACCGGGATGCCCGCGACCGACGCGGCGGCCGTCAGATGGTTGTGCCCGCACAGGATCATCCGGACATCGGACCCCGCGAGTACCTCCGCCAGCCGGTCGGCGTCCTCGAGCTTGAGGAAGTCGGCGGTGGCGACGGGGGAGGGCAGCGGCGGATGGTGCAGCACCAGCACGGTGCCCCGCGGGGCTGGCGTGCGCAGCTGCACACTCAGCCAGGCCAGCTGCTCTAGTTCGAGCCTGCCCTCGTGCCGCATCGGCGTGGTGCTGTCGAGCGCGATGATGCGCAGGCCGGCGACCTCGACGGTGCGATCGTGCGGCAGCGAGGTGTCCACCGAGCCGGGAGCCAGATCCAGCAGCTCCTCGCCGAAGGCGGCGCGTTCGTCGTGATTGCCCATGACGTACACGATCTCGGCGCCGATCTCGGCCGCGACCGGTTCGACGGCCGCCCGCAGCCGCCGGTACGCCTCGGGTGACCCGTTGTCGGACAGGTCACCCGAGAGCACCAGGGCGTCGACGTGCTGCCCGGCCTCGCGCAGGTGGGTGAGCACCCGGGTGAGGTTCGCGTCGGTGTCGACGACACCGTGGACGAGCTCACCGGCCGGGCGCAGGTGGGTATCGGTGAGCTGGACGATGGTCAGATCGCTCATGCGACCGGCAGGAGTTTGGTGCCCTCTGCCTGCGCAGCGGTCAGCGTGGACTGGGGGTCCTTGCCCTGGAACACGACGGCCTCGACGGCGTCCATCATGCCGTCGCGCATCTGCAGGTAGTTGTTGCCGGGCATGGAGACCCAGGGCTCCATGCTGCCCAGCTGGGCGACGTTCGGCTTCAGCAGCGGGTTCTTGGCGGCCCAGTCCTTGAGACCGTCGGGCTGGTCGAGCAGTCCGGTGCGCAGCGGCAGGTAGCCGATGTTCTGCGAGATCTTGATGTAGGACTCCTCGCTGGTGAGGAACTTGATCAGCTCCCAGGAGGCGCGCTGCTTGGCCGGATCGTTGGACAGGATGTGCAGGCCCGCACCGGAATTCGTGGGCACGGTGGGCTTGCCTGCGAAGGACGGCATCGGCGCCGACTGCAGGTCCCACTTGTCCTTGGCGCCGGTGACGAAGGTGCCCTGGATGGCGCTGGTCTCGAGGATCATGCCGATCTCGCCGCGCGCGAAGGCCTCGTAGCCCTGCTTCTGGTTCAGCTTGGGCATGCTGCCCGTGGTCACCAGGTCCTGCGCCATCTTGGTCACCTCGACGACCGGAGCGGCCGCGTAGGTGAGGGTGCGGCGATCCTCGGAGATGACCCGGCCGCCGTTGGACCGCACCAGCGACTGGAAGCACCAGTCCTTGGCGGTCTTGGTGAGGCAGTCGATGTACACGCCGCCCTTCCCGGTGCGGTCGACGATCTGCTTCGACGCGGTCGCGACGTCGGCCCAGGTGGCGGGCGGCTTGGCCGGATCCAGCCCGGCCTCGGTGAACAGCGACGCGTTCAGGTACAGCACGGGGGTGGAGAAGACGAAGGGCACGCCGTAGGTGTGGCCGTCCCAGTCGTCGAGGACGCGGGCGCGCGGGGCGTAGGCGTGCTTGCCGTCGAAGTTGCGGGCCACCTCCTGCTTGCCGACCAGGGTGTCGAGCGGCTTGGCCTGCAGCTGGTGCACGGTGAAGTCCAGGTCGGAGAAGCCGAGCTGGGCCACGTCGGGCGGGGTGCCCGCGACCATCTGGTTCTGGATGCTGGAGATGGTGTCGGTGGCCGGGTTCGGGCTGTTGCCCTGCGGCTTCTGCGCGGTGACCTTGATGTTGGGGTACTTCTTGCCGAAGTCGGCGATCAGCGCGTTGAACGTGTCGGTCCAGGCGCCGGCGAGACCGTAGTTGTAGGACTCGAACACGATCGAGACCTGCTGGTCGGCCGCGAGCTCCGGAATCTGCGCGGTCGTCGTGGTGTCCGAGGACACGGTGCCGCCCAGACCGCAGCCGCTCAGGGCGACGGCGGTGGTGAACACCACGCCCAGGATGGGCAGGGTGCGTTTCATGGTGGTTCTCCTCATCAACGGTTCGTGCGGTGACTCAGGGGACGGGCACGGCAGCCGCGTCCTGGCTGGGGATCGACTCCGGTTGCGGCGCTTGCCAGGTCAGGCGCAGGCCGGTGTCGGGATCGAACAGGTGGATGTCGGCGGGGTCGACCCGCACGGCGATGTCCTCGCCGACGTGCACCCCGGCCGGGCGCGGCGCGCGCACGCACAGGCTGGTCGTGCCCGCGTCGAGGTGCACCAACTCCTCGCTGCCGAGGTTCTCGACCATCCGCACCCGGCCGCGCACCGCGCCCGCCGTGGCGTCGATGCGCAGGCGCTCGGGGCGGATGCCGGCGATCACGGCGGTGGCGGTGTCGAGTTCGTCGGTGATGCCGAGCGCGGCGTCGACACCGTCGGCCGTCACCCGCAGGGCACCGCCGCGCGATGAGACGACCGCGGGGAACAGGTTCATCGGCGGTGATCCGAGGAACCCGGCGACGAAGGTGGAGCGTGGCTGGTCGTAGAGCTCGGCGGGAGTGCCGCACTGTTCGACCCGGCCCTCGTTGAGCAGTGCGATGCGCGAGGCCATCGTCATCGCCTCGACCTGGTCGTGGGTGACGTAGAGGAATGTCGCGCCCAGTCGCTGGTGCAGGGCGATCAGTTCGGCGCGGGTCGCGCTGCGCAGCTTGGCGTCCAGGTTCGACAGCGGCTCGTCCATCAGGAACGCGCCGGGGTCGCGCACCATCGCGCGGGCCAGGGCCACGCGCTGGCGCTGGCCACCGGAGAGCGCGACCGGTTTGCGGTCGAGCAGCGCGGACAACTCCAGGGTGGCCGACACCTCGGCGACCCGCTGGGCGATCTCGGCGCGCGGCGTGCGCCGGGCCCGCAGCGGGAACCCGATGTTCTTGGCGACCGACAGGTGCGGGTAGAGCGCGTAGCTCTGGAACACCATCGCCAGGTCGCGACGCTGCGGCGCCGCGTCGGTGACATCGTTGCCGCCGACCAGGATCCGGCCCTCGCTCGGCTCCTCCAGCCCGGCGATCATCCGCAGCAGGGTGGACTTGCCGCAGCCGCTGGGGCCGAGCAGGACCATGAATTCGCCGTCGGCGATGTCGAGGCTCACCTCGCGCACCGCGTAGTCGGTGTCGAACTTCTTCGACACCGCTTCGATCTGCAGTCGTGCCACGTCTCTCCTTCAGGCCGGCGCGGTGCCGGCGGTGATCCACTGCGACACGCCGGCCGCGATCGCGGGCGCGTCCTTGAGCCAGGTGAAGTGGTCCAGGTGCGCGACCGCGGAGTTCTCGTCGAGGTGCCACTGCGTGACCGCGGCGGACGGCATCCGCGAGACCAGGAAGTCGACATTGGACTTGGGGCCGAGCACGTCCTGCGACAGCGAGATCGCCAGCACGGGCAGGGTCATGTTCGCCAGCAGCGTGTTGTAGCGGCGCTTGCTGCCGCTGGGGCGGTAGTAGCTGGTGAGCGAGTGGATCGACCAGTCGACCATCACCCCGCCCGGCATCGGCGCCGGGATCAGCACGCCACCGGGCCAATGCCCCTTCACCCGCGAGACCAGGCCGATCCACTGGATCTGGCTCAGCGCCTCGAACCAGCGGCGCGGGCCGAACGCCCACCAGAACACGGTGCCGGTGCCGATCACGGTGACCCCGGCGACGCGCTCGGGTTCGGCGGCGGCGAACAGCAGCGCGAGCTGACCGCCCAGGCTGTGCCCGAACAGGTGCAGCGGCGCCTGCGGGAACCGCCCGTTGACCGCGGAAACGATGGCGGGCAGGTCGATTTCGAGCATCTCGCGGTAACCGAAGTCGGTGTGCTCTCCGAGCGCGGGCTCGGCCTCGCCGTGCGCGCGCAGATCGCAGGTCGCCACCGAGAGGCCGGTGGCGTGCAGGGCCTTGGCCAGCGACTGGTAGTTGCGCGCCTTCATCGCCATGGCGGGCAGGATCAGCACCACCAAGGCGGTGGGGTCGTCGGCGGCCAGCCAGCGCACGGTGAAGCGGACCCCGTCGGCGGTCTCGATCGTGGTGGCGTCGGGCGTGGTCGTGGTCATGACGCGTCCGTTCCGGCGATGCGCACATCGCACACGTAGTCGAAGGTGAATTCGGCGGTGAGCACGTCGTTGTCGTCGAGCAGCTCGGCGCGGCCGGACAGCTCGAACCGGGTGGACTCGGTCGCGGCCAGGACAGCGGCCAGGCCGTCGGCGTCGACGGTGGCGACGGCGCGGATGCGGCCACGGGCGGGCTTGCGGTAGGCGGCGGTGCCGCCGCGCAGGACCAGCCGGTCGACGGTGAACAGCCGGTGCGCCGCCGCGCCGACGAAGGCCGCGGCGCCCGCGATGTCGGCGGCGGTGAACAGCGCGCCTGCGTGCACGGTGCCCATGTGGTTGCACATCACCGGTTCGGCCGGGATCTCGACGACCGACCGGGTGGGGGAGATCTCGGTGATCCTGGTGCCGACGTGCGCGCCGAACGGCACCAGGGCCTGCGAGGCGTCGCGCAGGTAGTCGTAGTCGACGGCGTCGAAGTCGAGGGCGGGGTAGGCGGCGCCGAATCCGGCGATGCTGCGGGTGGTCATGGGGGTGTCCTCTCAGCGCGGTCCGCGCAGGACGCGCCGCGCGATCGACCCGCGCAGCACCTCCGACGGACCCTCGTAGATGCGGAAGGCCCTGGCTTCCACCAGGAATCGGGCCACCAGGTGGTCCTCGCAGACACCGAGACCGCCGTGCAGCTGCACCGCGCGGTCTAGTACCCGCCAGACCGCCTCGGAGACGAAGGTCTTGGTGATCGAGGCCTCGTGCCGGGCCTGCGCGGAGGCGGCGCCGTGCTCGTCGATGGTGGCGGCGGTGGACCGGATCAGGCTGCGGGAGGCGGCGATGTCGATCTCGTTGTCGGCGATGAGGCCCTGGGCGAGACCGTGGTCGGCGATCGGCACCCCGAACGAGTACCGGCCGCTGATGTGCTCGGCGGTGAGCTGCTGGGCGCGCACGGCCAGGCCGAGCCAGTTCATGCAGAACACCAGCCGCGAGGGCGCCAGCCGGACCGCGGCCAGGTCGAGGCCGCGGCCCACCGCGCCCAGGATCGCGGACTCGGGGACCTCGCAGTCGGCGAACTCGATCTCGCAGTGCCCGCCCGGCGCGCTGGTGTGGTCCAGCGTGGGCATCCGGCGGCCGATCTTCAGTCCGGGATTGTCCTGGTCGACCAGGAACATGGTCGGGCCGTCGGTGGTGGCGGCGACACAGATGGTGAACGCCGCGCCCTGCGCGCCGGTGGTGAAGTGCTTGCGGCCGTTGATGACCCAGCCGGAATCGGTCTCCTCGGCGACGGTCGCCAGCATCCGCGGGTCCGAGCCTGCGCCCGGCGCCGGCTCGGTCATGGCGATGGCGGAGCGGACCTCGCCGGAGGCCAGCGGGGCCAGATACCGTTCGCGCTGTTCGGGGTTCGCGACCTCGGCGAGCAGGTGGATGTTGCCGTCGTCGGGCGCCCAGGCGTTGACCGCGAGCGGGCCGAGCAGGCTGGCGCCCGCCGCCTCGAGCACCTCGGCCTGGGCCCTGGTGTCCAGGCCGAGGCCGCCGTAGGCGGGATCGGAGAGCGGGCCGAAGACACCGGCCTCCTTGGCCTTCTTCTGCAGGTCGAGGCGCAGGGCGTCGTCGGTGACCCGGCCACCGACGACGACCTCGCGTTCCACCGGGATGACGTGGTCTTGCACGAACTGCCTGGTCTTGGCGACCAGTTCCACCACTGGAGTCATGCCGTCAGTGTCGGGCGGCCCACCGGTGCGGCGGCGGGGCGATAGTGAATGTCGATCGGTCCAATCGACTCGCCGCGCCCCTCGGGCGACCGTGCCGGATCTCACGCACGGTGAGACTCGACAACCATGCGGGCGAGGGGATGGCCATGACCGACGTGAGCGTGCGGGTGATCGAGCGCACCGACGAAGCCGACGCGGTATTCGCCCTGGTGCTGGCCGCGGTCGACGGCGGGGAACTGCCAGCGTGGGCGCCGGGCGCGCACATCGACGTGGCGGCGGGGGCGGCCGGTGTCCGCCAGTACTCGCTGTGCGGCGACCCGGCCGAACGGGACCGGTGGCGGATCGCGATCCTGCACGAACCGAACGGCCGCGGCGGTTCGGCGCACCTGTTCCGGACGGCGGTGCCCGGCACCACCCTGTCGGTCTCGATGCCCCGCAACAACTTCGAGCTGGCCGAGTCCACCGAGTACACCTTCGTCGCCGGTGGCATCGGGATCACCCCGATCCTGCCGATGATCGCCGCCGCCGAGCGCGCCGGTGCGCGCTGGACGCTGCACTACGGCGCGCGCTCGCGCACCCACATGGCCTTCGCCGAGGCGCTCACCGCGCGGTATCCGGCGGTGCGGCTGCTGCCCCAGGACGAGTCCGGCCTGCTGCCGG
The DNA here is from genome assembly GCF_040681225.1 of Nocardia sp. NPDC051833. NCBI lineage: Bacteria > Bacillati > Actinomycetota > Actinomycetes > Mycobacteriales > Nocardiaceae > Nocardia > Nocardia sp. NPDC051833. The sequence goes on along the minus strand of NZ_JBFAYK010000002.1, from coordinate 1,282,184 downwards.
TGGCCGACATCGTGGCCGAGCGACCCGGCGCGACCGTGTACTGCTGCGGCCCGGAGCCGCTGCTCGCCGCGGTCGAGGCCGAGGGGCAACGACAGAGCGTCACGGTACGGACGGAACGCTTCGTCCCCCGCGCGGTCGAGTCCACCGGCCCCGACCAGGCCTTCGAGATCCAGCTGGCCCAGTCCGGGCGGACGCTGCGGGTCGCCGCCGACCGCTCCATCGTCGACGTCCTGGAATCGGCGGGCGTCGCGGTCATCACCTCGTGCCGCGAAGGAACCTGCGGCAGCTGCGAGACCCCCGTCCTCGACGGCGAGGTGGAGCACCGCGACTCCCTGCTCACCGCCGAAGAACGCGAAAGCGGCAAGACGATGATGCTGTGCGTCTCCCGCGCCACCTCCGACGTGCTGGTCCTCGACCTCTGAGTGCACGTCCTCGGCCGATCCCGCGTTTGTCGTCCGGTCGGCGGAACGCTCTGCGCGTTCAGTAGATTCGACCGATGACCGCGATCTCCACCGCCCTCTATTGCGGGACGCACTGGGACGAGCAGGGCCGGTGGTTCTACGAGCTGATCCGCGAGGACGGCGGCACCGAGCTGCTGCCCGGGATCGGGACCCGGTTGGCCTTCCGGCTCACCGGCGGCGGTCGGTTCTGTCTCGGATACCACGGGTTCGGCGCCGGGCGCCGGGGGCGGCAGGCGTGTCCGAGCCGGGCTCGGGTGGACAGCGGCAAGCAGTGTGCGCAGTGCCGGATCACCGAGGGCTGGTCGGTGGTGCACAGTCATCGGGGGCCGATCACGGCGTTGCCCGAGCAGGTGCAGGGGTACGTCGCGCAGCCGCATCATCTCTACATCGCCTATTTCGGTGACGGGATGACCAAGGTCGGGACCGCGTCGGCGGTGCGGCGGCAGCGGCGGCTGTTCGAGCAGGGCGCGCTGGTGGCTCGCTTCATCACCGACTCCCCGGACGGCCTGCACGTGCGCGAGCTGGAGCGGGTCGTCTCGGAGCGGGCGGGGCTGCGGCAGGCGGTCGCCGGTGTCACCAAGACCCGCATCCTCACCAAACCGCTGCGCCCGTGGTCGGCGCTGGAAGCCGCCGTCGCCGACGCGGCCGCGCACGCGGCGAGCACCCTGCCCGACGACATCACCCGCACCGACACCGCGTGGTCCGGTGGCCGGGACTTCTACGCCACGATCCTCGCGCGCGGGCGCTACGCGGACGCCGTCGAGTTCACCGAGGACTCGGGCGAATACGTCCTCGACGCCGTCACCGCCCACGGCCACACCATCGCCTGCGCCGACGACGCGGGGGACGGCGAACTGGTCCTGGTCAACGACTCCCGGCTCATCGGCCGCCGCATCGAACTCGACCCCACCATCACCGCCGTGACCGCACCGGCCCAGACCAGCCTGTTCTGACCTGGGCCGTCGTTCAGCGCACGCGGACGGGGAGTTCGAGGAGGCCGCGGATGAGGGTGCTGGTCTGCCAGTGGCCGGTGGCGGCGGCATCGGCCAGGCACAGGTCCGGGAAGCGGTGGAGCAGGGCGGTGTAGGCGATCTCGGCTTCGAGACGGGCCAGGGGCGCGCCGACGCAGAAGTGGATGCCGTGGCCGAAGGCCAGGTGGCCGGTGGGTTGGCCGTCGACGGCGAGGGTGTCGGCATCGGCGAAGCGGGCGGGGTCGCGATTGGCGGCGGCCAGCGCCACATAGACGAGTTCGCCGGCCGGAATCTCGGTGCCGCCCAGGGTGATCGGTTCGGCGGTGTAGCGGACGGTGGCCATGTCGACCGGGCCGTCGAAGCGCAGGAACTCCTCGATCGCGGCGGGCACCCCCGCCGGGTCGGCGCACAGGGCCCGCCACTGCTCGGGGCGGCGCAGCAGGGCGTTGACGCCGTTGCCGATGAGATTGACGGTGGTCTCGTGGCCGGCGACCAGCAGCAGGAACGCCATCGACACCAGTTCGCGATCGGTGAGGCGGTCGCCGTCGTCGTCGGCCAGGACCAGCTGCGAGAGCAGGTCGTCGGCGGGCTCGGACTGCTTGGCACGCACCAGGTTCGCCAGGTAGGCGACCATCGCCGCCGAGGCCGCCGGGCGTTCGTCGTCCTCGCCCTCACCGGCGACGGTGACCAGCGCCCTGGTCCAGGTCTGGAAGTCGTCGCGGTCGGCGTAGGGGACCCCGAGCAGCTCGCAGATCACCGTGACCGGCAGCGGGTTGGCGAACTCGTCCATCAGATCGACCTGGTCGCGCTCGGCCATCGCGTCCAGCAGCGACGCGGTGATCTGCTCGATCCGTGGCCGCAGCGCGGCGACCCGCTTGGCGGTGAACGCCTTGTTGACCAGTTTGCGCAGCCGCGTGTGCGCGGGCGGATCGGTGCTCAGCATATGGCTCAGCAGCGCGACCACATTCGGATCACTCGGGGTCGACCCCCGCTTGGCGTGCACGATCCCGTCGATGTGGGCGATGTCCTTGCGCAACCGCGGATCGGCCAGGGCCACCCGGGCTTCGGCGTAGCCGATCACCACCCAGCGCACGACGTCGTCGGGGAAGCGGACCCGATGGACCGGGCCGTCGGCGCGCCAGCGCCGGTAGTGCGCGTGCGGGTCGGCGAAGAAGTCGGCCTCGATGGACTCGACGCGGGCGGCAGCGGTGGTGTCGGCCATCTGCCCGACGGTACGCGCGGCCGGGCGACGGCGCATCGGCCGCGCGTGATCCCGATCAGCCGATCGGAGCTCGAAATGGAATGTCGTGTGGCAAGACGGAATTCACCGGGCGCTGATCGAATGGCGGAGGAATCGTCCGCAGGGAGGAAAACCATGACCACCACCGAAATCGACGCGACCGCCGAACGGCGGGTCGCCGAATTGACCGCGGTATTCGAGCGCGGGCTGCAGGAGAAACTGGGCGTCGGCGATTCGCTGGGAATTCGGCTGGAGAGCGCGTCGAAGGGCCGTACCCGGTACTACCTGGACCCGAATCCGGCGACCATCAACGCGATGTTCACGGTGCACGGCGGCGTGCTGGCCACGCTGATGGACACCGCCATGGGCAGCGCGGTGTTCACCGAACTCGGTGACGGCGTCGCCTACACCACGCTCGAGCTGAAGGTGAACTTCATCCGCGCGGTGACCCTCGACGGCAGCAGGCTCACCTGCGACGCCACCGCCGTCCACGTCGGCAGGCGCACCGCGACCGCCGAAGGCCGCATCACCGACGCGGCGGGCAAGCTGATCGCCCACGGCACCACCACGATTCTGGTGCTGGCCCAGGGCAACTGAGCCGACGACACCGGCCCCCGCTCCGTGGCCATCGGGAGCGGGGGCCGGTGACGTCGTGGGTCAGGCCAGGGTGCGGCAGCCCTCGACGAAGGCGATGAGTTCGTCGACCGGTTCGGTGCGGGCGTCGACCGCGCGGTCGATCACCTTCACCAGGTGTTCGTAGGCGGCGGTGTGGTCGTAGTCGGCGACATCGGCGATCCGCAGCGCCCACCGCCAGTAGCCGCGCAGCGTATCCGACAGCGGCATCCGGAAATTCGCGACGACGTCGCGGATCGGCGCCACCACCGCGTCGCCGTCGTGGCGCAGATACCGGGTCACCACGTCGGCCATGAAGCTGAAATGCCGCGCCTCGTCGCGCGCCAAGCGGGTGAGCACCGCGGCCAGCACCGGGTCGGCGACCACGTCGCGCAGCTGCTGGTAGTACATCTGCGTCGCCTTCTCCTGCACCAGGGCGTAGGCGAAGAACTGGACCGGATGGTCGTAGGGCAGATCGAACGGCTTGTGGCCCTCGATCGCCAGGTCCGACCGCAGGGTGTCGCGGTCGGCGATGCCCGCCGTCTCCTGGTAGCGGGCCAGCGCCCTGGCGTGGGTGTCCTCCTCGAGCGCCCAGCGCACGGTGAAGTGGTACAGCTCCCGATTGTGTTCGAAGGTGGGCAGATCCACGGTGTCGTCGACCGGGAAATGCCGGTGGTAGACGTCGAAGTAGCCGGGCAGATGGTCCTCGATCAGGGTGACGAACTGGACCGCGGAGCGCTGTCCCTCGGTGAGCCTGCCCGCGTCGGCGGCGGCCCAGTCGAAGGCGGTCTCCACATCCCAGGCCCGGGTCGCCGGGGAGGCGGCCAGAAAGCCGTCCACCGCGGCGACCAGGTCCCGCACGGGCAACAGCCCCGGTGTGGTGCTCATGTCCTACCTGGCATTCCGGCAGACCAGCGCGTAGTGCTTGGTGGTGTAACCCCAGCCCGCGTTGGCGATCTCGAGATAATGGCGCAGCTTGGCGGCCAGGCCGGGGCCGTGCGCGTCGATGCGCTCGGCGGCGGCGTCGACATTGCCGATCCAGTCCTCGATGGTGCGCCGGTAGTGGTCGGTCAGATCGTCGACCGAGATCACCGAGAAGCCGGCGTTCTCGGCGGCGGCGATCAGTTCCGACAGCGGCCGCAGCTCGCCGAAGCCGAAGATGTCCTCGCGGACGAAGCCGGTGCCGTCGCGATCGTCGAAAGCGCTGCGGGTGGCCACATTACGGAAGCAGCTCTCCGACACGTACAGCGTGCCGCCGCGCCGCAGCACGCCCCGCGCCCGGCGGAACACCTCGTCGGGGTCGGGCATGTGCACGATCGATCCCAGCAGCGTCACGGCGTCGAAGCCACGGGCGGGCAGGTCGAGCTGTTCGAAGTGCCCGACCCGGGTACTCACCAGATCGGCGACGCCGCGCGCCGCCGCCTGCTCGGCGATGTAGTCGTGCTGACGCGGCGCCGGGCTGATCCCGAGCGTCCGGCAGCCCAGCTCGCTCGCCATGTACAGGATCAGCGAACCCCAGCCGCAGCCAACATCGAGCAGCTGCTCGCCGCCGCGCAGCCCGAGCCGCTCGGCGACGAAACGCAACTTGTTGCGCTGCGCCAGTTCCAGTGTGTCACTGTCGGATGCGTAGAGCGCCGAGCTGTACTTGCGCAGCGGATCGAGGAACTGCCCGAAGATGTCGGGGTCGAGATCGTAGTGCTGATTGGTATCGGCGACGACGGTCATGCTGCATCCTCCTGCGCATGACCGCGGGGCACTACGTGGTTACGCGTGCTGCCGCCTCCGTGCCCTGACGCGATCATGCGGACGCCTCGGCCACGGACCGTTCGACGACCGCGGTGACCTCGGCCAGGGTCGACATCCCGAAGACGTCGGCGTCCTCGAGTTCGATGTCGAAGGTGCGCTCGATGCGGGCGATCATTCGCAGCACCCGTACCGAGTCCACGCCCGCCATGGCGCGCAGGTCGGCGTCGGGGGTGAGGTCGGCGGCGCTCAGGCCGGTCTCGGCGATCGCGATCTCGGTGACCGTGCGCAGGATGGTGTCGGCAGAGGTGGTGGTCATGGCCGGGCTCCGTTCGGGGAGAGGGTGTTCGACGTGGACAGGGCGTGGTCGAGCAGGGTGACTTCGTCGTCGTCGAGGGTGAGCTGGTCGCGGACGGCATGCAGGTCGAACGGCTGGTAGGTGGCCGTCGACGTCGCGCACACCGCGTCGTTCGCGTCGAGGATCTCGGCGTGCGCGGGGATCGGCCCGGCGGCCCGCTCGGGCGGCAGCGTCGCCACACAGCGGTATTCGCGGTCGATCAGCAGGGGCGTGAGGAAACGGGTGCGCTGGGAGACGGTGAAGGCGGGGACGTGGCGGGCCAGCACGATCAGATTGCCCATCACCTCGTCGCACACGACGCCGATCAGGCCGCCGTGCACCACCCCGGGATAGGACTCGAACGCGCGCCCGAGCCGGAACGTGGCCACCAGCGCGCCGTCCGCGCGCGGGGTGAAGGTCAGGCGCAACCCGGTCGCGTTGTGCGGGGAACAGCCGAAGCAGTGGTAGTCGGGGATCACCGACCACGGCACCTCGACCGCGCCGGGCCGCTCGCCGCCGGTCATCAGGCGATGGCGTCGGCGAGGGCGCGGCGCACCTTCGCGTTGCTGGACAGGTCGAGGCCGGTGATGCCGGCGAAGGTCCGGCGCACCTTGTCGTGCAGCACCTCCAGCTCGCCCTCGGCGGCGACCTGTTCGAGGAACAGCTCGAAACCGGTGTCGATGGTCTCGTGGTCGCCGAGCTCGGCGATCCCCGCCTTGAAGGTGCTCACCGGGTGCTTGATCTTGGCCTCGGAGCTGTAGACGTAGAGCGTCTCGAGCACCGAGGGCAGCTCCTCGGGCCGCTTCTTCAGCCGCTCGGTGGTGTAGTGGATGAACTCGCGCGCGTGCCCGGCCTCGTCGCGACTGGCGTTGAGCAGCAGCGTCTTCAGCACCGGCTCGGCCACCCAGCTCGACACCGCGCGGTACACGTGGTTGACGGTGAGCTCGGAGATGATGTTGGTGGCCAGCGTCGCCGAGGGCGTGCTGCCCGGCGCGTACGGCTCACGCATCGCGTCGACCGCGCGGTCCTCGACGTCCTCGCCGATGGCGCCCAGCCAGGAGCGGAAGGCGTAGTGGTGCTGCACTTCCTGGTAGCCCCACACCACCGCGAAGGTGGAGAAGTCGTAGTCGTCGACGAACTCGTTCAGGAAACCGTGCACGGCCGCGATGACATTGGACTCGCCCATCGCCGCGCTCTTGGCGAGGGTGATGTACTCCGGGCGGACCAGGGTCGGGTCGACGGCGGCCAGGTCGAGGTCGCTCAGTTTCCAGTGCAGACGTTCGTAGTGGCGGAAGATGTCGAAGCTGTGCACTAGGCACTCCCATTCGATCGCAGGGGTGAGCGGCGCGGCGTCATCGGCGGCCGATCAGGTCGCGGGCGGCCAGCCGCTGGAGCTTGCCGCTGCTGGTCCGGGGGATGCTGCGCGGCGCGACGAGATGCACCTGCACGGCGGAGAGCCCGAGCTGGGCGGTGACGGCGGCGGCGATGGCCGTGGCGAGCGCGTCGGCCTCGGCGCCGGTGCGTTCGGTCTCGGCGATCAGGGCGATCACGTCGTCACCGTCGGGGTCGACGGCCGCGGTGCAGCGGCCCTTGTGGATGCCGTCGAGATCGCGCACGGCGGCCTCGACGTCCTGGGCGTAGTAGTTCACGCCGCGCACGGTGATCATGTCCTTGCAGCGTCCGGTGACGAACAGTTCGCCGTCGCGGCGGTAGCCGAGATCGCCGGTGCGCAACCAGCCGTCGGCGAAGCGGTCGGCGACCGCGTCCGGATCGACGGTGAGATAGCCGCCGGTGACCGGCGCGCCCTGGATCAGGATCTCGCCGACGCGGCCGTCGGGCAGGTCGGCGCCGGTGCCGAGATCGACGATCCGGATCGCGATCCCCTCGACCGCGGAGCCGACCGAGGCGACCGCCCGCGCGCCGTCCTCGGTGCGCGAGACCGGTTCGGCGACAGCGGCATCGGCGAGCCGGGCGCGGTCGACCCACTCGAAGCGCGGGGCGCGCAGCAGCGGCGGGAACGCGACGGCGAGGGTGGCCTCGGCCATGCCGTACACCCCGAACATCGTCGACGGCGCGAAGCCGGCGGGCGCGAACCGCTCGCAGAACGCGCTGACCACCGATTCCGCGATCGGTTCGGCGCCGTTGAACGCGATCCGCCAGTGGCTGAGGTCGTAGTCGGTGACCTGCTCGGGGGCGATGGCGCCGAGCAGTGCCTCGTAGCCGAAGTTCGGCATGGCGGTGATCGTGGTCGCGGTCGAGGCGAACTCGCTCAGCCAGCGCGCCGGGTCCTTGACGAACGCCAATGGCGACCAGACGTGGGCGGGAATCCCGCGCAGCACCGCCGACAAGGTGCCGAACAGGCCCATGTCGTGGAACAGCGGTAGCCAGAAGCCACCCTGGTCGTCGAGGCTCAGGTCGATGCCGGTGCGGATCGCGGCCAACCCGCTCACCACATTGGCGTGGGTGAGCAGCACGCCCTTGGGGAGCGCGGTGCTGCCGGAGGTGAACTGCACGATCGCCAGGTCGTCGGGGCCGTGGTCGGGCAGCGCGTCCGGGTCGGCGACGACCTCGGTGACCAGATCGGTGGTGTCGACGAACTCGACGCCGATGTCGCCGATCAACGGGATCATCGAGGCGAACCGCGGCGACACCAGCACGGTGCGCATCCCGGCGGCCGCGGTGATCGCCGCGAGCTTGGCCGGGTAGGCGGCCGTGGCACGGGCGCCGGCGGGTAGCGGCAGTGGTGTGGCCGCCCCACCCGCCGCGGCGATACCGAAGAGCGAGACCAGGAATTCCGGCGCGTTGGGGCACAGCACACCGACCGGCTCGCCGTGCCCGATCCCGCGCCGGACCAGTGCCGTCGCCGCGGTCTGCGCGCGCAGCGACAGCTCGGCGTAGTCGACCCGTTCCGACACCGACCAGAATGTCGCGGGTACCCGCGGATGCGCCGCGGCGACGCCGGCCAGCAGCGTGGTGAGCGTTTCGCCCGAACGCGAGGAATTCATGCCGGAAACGACAACAGTGCCATATGAAATCGCGTTGAACGAATACCGAAATACACGCGCCGATAATCACCGTCGATCGGCCAATTGCGCTGCCCGATAAAGATATTCGGCTATCGCCCGATCGGAGCAGGCAATAGCGCACGAATTTGCGGCGCCCCGGCGGTGACGATGAGCGGCGAAATCCCCGCACACAGACGCGTAGGAGCTGCCGGTGACTTCCGATCATGTCGCGGTCGACGACCCGACCCCGGTGCAGATCGCGGTGCTGGAGAGCGTCGCCCCGCACTGCCGCCACGACCCGTATCGCAGTTATACGACGCTGCGGACCGCGGGTCCGTTCGTCCCCGGCCCGCACGAGGTCCACTTCGTCCCCCGGCACGCCGAGGCCCAGGCCATCCTGAGCGACCCGCGCTGGAGTCACGCGGAGGAGCCGCAGCTGCTGCACGGTGACAGCGAGGTGGAACTGCCCGGCTCCTTCCTGTGGATGGAGCCGCCGGACCACACCCGGCTGCGCGGCCTGGTCGGCAAGGCGTTCACCGCGCGCACCGTGGCGGGGCTGCACGAGCGGGCCGAGCGCCTGGTCGACGGGCTGCTCACCGCGATGCTGGCCGAGGGTGAGACCGATGCCCTGGAAGCGCTGGCCTATCCGGTGCCGCTGACGCTGATCTGCGAATTGCTCGGCGTCCCCGCCGAATCGCACGCCCACATCCGCGAGATCTCCGCGCACATCGCCCGCGGCCTCGACCCGGACACCCTGCTCAGCCCGGTCGAACTGGCCGCCCGCACCTCCGCCGTGCACGCGTTCACCGACTTCTTCGGCGACCTGATCGCCCAGCGCCGCCGCGACCCGCGCGACGACCTGATCACCGCCCTCGTGCAGGCCGAGGACGCCCGGGTGCGGCTGACCCGCACCGAACTGATCGGCACCCTGCTGATCCTCGTGGTTGCCGGGCACGAGACCACCGTGAACCTGATCGGCAACGGCCTGCTCGCCCTGATCCGCCACCCCGACCAGTTCCAGCGGCTGCGCGCGGACCCGGCGCTGTGCGGGCCCGCGGTCGACGAGATCCTGCGCTACGACCCGCCCGTGCACCTGACCACCCGGACCGCGCGGCACGAGATCGAGCTCGCCGGACGGACTTTCGCGCCCGGTGACGCGGTGATCGTGCTGATCGGGTCGGCGGCGCGCGATCCCGAGGCCTTCCCGGACGCCGACCGGTTCGACGTCGGCCGCTACCGGCCCGGTCAGCGGCCCGAGCGTCATCTCTCGTTCGGTCTCGGCCTGCACTACTGCCTCGGCGCGCCGCTGGCCCGCCTGGAGATGCAGGCCGTGCTGCGCGCCGTGTCCACCCGGGTCGAGCGGATGCGTCTGCTGGCCGAACCGCCGTACCGCCCGAACGTGGTCGTGCGCGGCATGTCCGAACTGCGAATCAGCCTGGAGGGCCGATGAGTACCGCTGTCCCCGCCGACCTCACCTTCGACGCGTTCGCCCCCGAGCACCGCGCCGATCCGTACTCCGCCTACCACCGCGTGCGGGAGGCGACCCCGCTGTTCCCCTTTGCCCTCGGCGATGTCCCGCTGACACTGGTGACCCGCTACGAGGAATGCGCCGAGGTGCTCACCGGCACCGACTGGGGCCACGGCTACGCGGCGGGGATCAGCCCGTTCCGTGACACCGCCGCCGCCATCCCCGGCTCGTTCGTCCGGATGGACCCGCCGGAGCACGGCCGCTACCGCAAGCTCGTGGCGAAAGCGTTCACCCCCGCGACGATCGGCGAGCTGGCACCGCTGGCGGGCCGCGTGGTCGACGGGCTGGTCGACGCCGCCCTCGACCGCGGTGAGCTCGACGTGCTCGACGATCTGGCGGTGCCGCTGGCCGTCGCCATGGTCGCGGTGCGCCTGCTCGGCGCCGACGCCGCCGACGGACCCAGCTTCCGCGCCTGGCAGCTGGCGATCGCGCGGGGCAGCGACCCCGACTCGCTGCTCGGCCCCGACGACATCAGCGCCCGCACCGACGCCGCGATCGCCTGCATGGGGCACTTCGCGCGGCTCATCGCCGAGAAGAAGCAGCAGCCGGGCCCCGACCTGCTCAGCGAACTGGTCACGGCGAGCCAGGACGGCGGTTTCCCCACCGAGCCCGAGGTGATCGGGATGTCGCTGCTGCTGCTCGTCGCGGGCATGGAGACCTCGATCAACCTGATCGGCAACGGCCTGCTCGCCCTGCTGCGCCACCCCGGCCAGCTGGCGCTGCTGCGCGCGCACCCCGAGCTGATCGGTCCCGCGATCGACGAGATGCTGCGCTACGACGCGCCGACCCAGTTCACGATCCGGGTCGCGCTCGACGACACCGAGGTGGGCGGGCACACCTTCCGCCGTGGCGACGGTGTCGTCGTGCTCACCGGCTCGGCCAACCGCGACGAGCGGGTCTACCGCGACGCCGACACCTTCGACATCACCCGGTTCACCGGAAACCGGCCGCCGCGCAAGCATCTCGGCTTCAGCCTGGGCATCCACTACTGTGTCGGCGCGCCGCTGGCCCGGCTCGAGGCCGAAGCCGCGATCCTCACCCTGCTGGACCGCGCGCCCGAGCTGGCCCTGGCCGACGCGCCGATCGTGTACCGCCCCAGCCTGATCCACCGCGGCATCCTGCACCTCCCGGTGACGCTGTGACCGCGCGCCGCGGGCACGCGATCGTCATCGGCGCCGGGGTCGCCGGACTCCTGGCGGCGCGTGTGCTGGCCGACACCTACGAGCGGGTCACCCTGGTCGAACGCGACGAGCTGGACGCGAAAGCGACCGTGCGCCGCGGTGTTCCGCAGGCCTGGCACCTGCACGGGCTGCTCGACCGCGGCCGGCGCGTCATGGAGGAGCTCTACCCCGGCTTCACCGAGCAGGCGGTCTCGGACGGCGCAACCGTGGCCGAGGTGCTGGTCGGCACCCGCTGGTATGTCGGCGGTGCCCGGCTCGCGGCGGGTTCGACCGGACTCACCTCGGTGATCGCGACCCGCTCCCTGCTCGAGACCGTGCTGCGCAGGCGGACGCTGCGGCTGCGCGGCATCGAACTGCTGACCCGCACCACGGTGCAGGGCCTGGTCGGCGATGCCCGGCGGGTGCGCGCGGTGACCGTCCTCGGACCGGCGGGGGAGCAGACCCTGGTCGCGGACCTGGTCGTCGACGCGGGCGGTCGCGGATCGCGGATCACGCAGTGGCTCACCGCGATCGGTGCCGAGACGCCCGAGGAGGAACGGCTCGACGTCGACCTCGGCTACGCGTCGCGCTTCTTCCGGCACCGGCCCGGCCAGCTCAGCGGACAGGCCTCGGTCATCGTCTCGACCGGCGCCAACGGGCGCGGCGGCGGTGCGGTCCGGGTGGAGGGCGATCGGTGGCACGTCACCCTGGCCGGGATGCTCGGTGACCACCCGCCCGTCGACGACGCGGGGTTCCGGGAGTACGCGGCCTCGCTGTCGGCCCCCGACATCCACACCATCGTCCTCGGCTCCGAGCCGCTCGGCGAGGCGGTGCCCTACCGGTTCCGGACCGCGGTGCGGCGCCGTTTCGACCGCCAGAGCGCCCCGCCCGACGGGCTGCTCGTGCTCGGCGACGCGCTGTGCGCCTTCAATCCCCTCTACGCCCAGGGCATGACGGTCGCCGCGCTGCAGGCCGCGGCGCTGCGCGAGTGCCTCGCCGCCGGGGAGGCCGACCTGCCCGCGCGGTACTACGCGGCCGCCGCTGGTTCGGTCGAGGTGGCCTGGCAGCTGGCCGCCGGCTCGGATCTGCGGCATCCCGGCGTCGAGGGCAGGCGCACGGTCCGGACCCGGCTCACCAATGTCTTCGTCAGCCGGGTGCAGCACGTCGCGCACCACGATCCGCGCGTGGCCAGGACCTTCCTGCGGGTCGCCCACCTGGTCGACCCGCCCGCCGCGCTCACCGCGCCGGGCACGCTGCGCCGCATCCTCCTTCCCTGACCACCCACCGGAGAACCAGGAGACCCACCCATGACCTCCACGACTTCCCCGATCGACGCCCAGGCGGTCCAGACCGCGCTGGTCCAGCTGTTCGGGCCGGACGGCCGCGCCGATCCGTACGCCCCCGCCCGCGTCCTGCGCGAGGCGGGCCCTATCCACCAGACCCCGCTCGGCCACCATGTGCTGACCCGCTACGAGGACTGCGCGGCCGTGCTGTCCACCACGGCGTGGAGCCACGCCGAGGAAGCGGCGATGATGCACCCGACGGTGTCGCCGGAGAACGCCGCCGAGGAATTGCCCACCTCGTTCCTGTGGATGGAGCCGCCGGACCACACCCGCCTGCGCAACCTGGTCACCAAGGGCTTCACCCCGCGCATGGTGACCCGGCTGCGGCCGCGGATCGAGCAGCTGTGCGAGCAGCTCGTCGACGACGCCCTGGCCGCGGGCGAATTCGACCTCGTCGAGAAGATCGCCTACCCGCTGCCGCTGGTCATCGCCTGCGAGCTGATCGGGGTGCCCGAGGAGGCCTACGACCAGGTGCACCGGTGGTCGCAGGATCTGGCGCGCGGCTTCGACCACGACTACACGCTGCCCGAGGAATGCCTGACCGCCCGCAGCGCCGCCTCGCGCGGGTTCATGGGCTACTTCCGCGAGCTGCTCAACGAACGCCGCGCCGACCCGCGCGACGATCTGCTCAGCGTGCTGTCGCAGGTCGAGGACCGCGGTGACGTGCTCACCGAGCAGGAGCTGCTGGCCACCTGCATCACCACCTTCGTCGCCGGGCACGAGACCACCGCCAATCTGATCGGCACCGGCATGCTGCGCCTGCTGCGCAACCCCGATCAGATCCAGCTGCTGCGCGACCGGCCCGAACTGCTGCCCGTCGCCCCCGACGAACTGCTGCGCCTCGACCCGTCGGTGCAGATCACCACGCGCGCCGCGACCCGCCCGATCACCGTCGCGGGCCACGAGTTCGAGCAGGGCGAAGGCGTGGTGGTGCTGATCAATTCGGCCAACCACGATCCGGCCGCCTACGCCGACCCCGACCGGGTCGACATGACCCGCTTCTCCGACCCGATGAACCCGGCCAAGAAGCACCTCGGGTTCAGCCTGGGCATCCACTACTGCCTCGGTGCCCCGCTGGCGCTGCTCGAGATGGAGATCCTGCTCGACGTGCTGCTGCGCAAGGTCCGGACGCTCGAATTGCGGTCGGAGAACCCGCCGTTCAAGCCGAACGTCGTCATCCGCGGTCTGGAATCGCTGACGGTCGCGGTCACCCCGGCCTGATCCACCGCCCGGTCACCGCCCCGCCGGTCCGTCCGGCGGGGCGGTGTGCCGTCAGGGCTGTGCCGTCGGGATGTCCAGTGCCGCGAGGAAGGCCGTCGCCGCCGGGCTGCGACCGGTCCGGTTCCACACGACGTACTCGACGCGGGACGGCGCGTCGGTGACCTCGACCACGCACACGCCGGTGAGCTGCGGGGCGTGCGCGGCGGGCATCATCGCCACGCACAGATCCGCGCCGACCAGGCGCGCGATGTAGTCCGCGGTGGTCACCTCGAAGGCGACGTCGCGGGTCAGGCCCGCCGCCGCGAACGCCAGATCCGATTGGCTCCGGCCCGCCGTGCCCGCGGGCAGGTCGACGAACACCTCGGTCGCGAGCCTGCGCAGGTCGACGGCCGGTCCGCCGGCGAGCGGGTGCCCCGGCGCGACCACCGCGACCAGCTTGCCGCGCGCGAGTTCGTGGACCGCGACTCCGCGCGGCCTGCTCGTGGTCGGCAGGCCGAGGAAGGCGATGTCGAGGACGCCCTGCTCGACCTGCGCGGCCAGATCCTCGCTGGCGCCGACCCGCAGGCTGATCCGCACGTGCGGGTACGCGGCCCGGAACTCGCCCAGCGCGGCGGGCAGGTCGACCGCGGCGACGGTCGGGATCAGCCCCACCGCGAGCCTGCCCCGCACCTCGCCGACCGCCGCCGCCACCTCGGCCGCCGCCCGCTCGGCGGCGTCGAGACACTGGCGGGCCGCGGGTAGGAAGGCCGCGCCCGCCTGGGTCAGCCGGACCCGGCGGCTGGTCCGTTCGAACAGCTTGGCGCCCAGTTCGCGCTCCAGCCGGGCGATCTGGTGGCTCAGCGCCGATTGCACGACCAGGCACTGCTCGGCGGCCCGGGTGAAGCTGTTGGTCTCGGCCACGGCGAGGACGTAGCGCAGTTGCTGGAGCTCCATACATCCATCGTGAATCACGATCGGTGTGGTGACAAACATGTATTGGATTCATTGATCGTCGCGCGGTTCGATGGAGTCCGTGAAAGATTCGGTGGCTCAGCGGAATTCCGGCGGACTCGGTACGGGACGGGTGTCGCGCACCGCGATCACCGCGCTCGCGCCCGCGGCCTGGGGCACGACCTATGTGGTGACCACCGAACTCCTGCCGCCCGGTCACCCGCTCTTCGCCGGGGTGCTGCGGGCACTGCCCGCCGGGCTGATCGCGCTCGCGCTCACCCGGACCCTGCCGCACGGCGCGTGGTGGGCGAAGGTCGCGGTGCTCGGGGTGCTCCTCATCGGGGTGCCGTTCCCGCTGCTGTTCGTGGCCGCCGAGCACCTGCCCGGCGGGGTCGCGGCGACCCTGGCGGCGGCGCAACCGCTGCTCGTCGCGGTGCTGGCGCTGCCGGTACTGGGGGAGCGACCGTCGGTGCGGCGGCTGGTGTGGGGTGCGATCGGCGTCGCCGGAGTGGGGCTGGTCGTGCTCGGACCCGCCGCCGCGCTGGATGTCGCCGGGGTCGCGGCCGGGCTGGCGAGCGCGGCCGCGATGGCGCTGGGGCTCACGCTGGCCACGCGCTGGGGCAGGCCGTCCGGCGTCGGCCCCACCGCCTTCGCCGGGTGGCAGCTCACGGCGGGCGGACTGATCCTGCTCCCGGTGACGGCTCTGGTCGAAGGCGCCCCACCGGCCATCGACGGGCCCGCGGCGCTCGGCTACCTCTGGCTGGGCCTGTGCGGCGGGCTGCTCGCCTATGTCGTCTGGTTCCGTGGCCTCGGGACGCTGCCGGTCACCTCGGTCGCGGTCCTGCTGTTGCTGTCGCCATTGGTCGCGGCCGTCCTCGGCGCCGCTCTGCTCGGCCAATGGCTCGGCCCGATCCAGCTCGTCGGCTTCGGTCTCGCGCTGGCGGCGATCGTGGCGGGCCAGCTCCCCGACAAGCCGATCACGACCGTGAAACCTCCTTCGCCCGAGAACAGTTCGTCACCGGTGTGCGGTTCGGTGACGAGCGGATGAGCCGAACCGCTGACTCGGCCGCGGCACCGGCGTGGTCCTCGCCGGTGCCGCATCGTGGTGTGGCGGCTCGTAGTCGATGTCAGTGCACGGCCGGGGAATCGACGTCGGTGAGGAACCGGCGGAGGTGATCGGTTACCAGATCCGGCTGTTCGAGGGAGCTGGAGTGGCCGCAGGCGGGGAGCACGTGGTGGTCGGCGTGCGGGATCAGGGTGGCGATGCGGTCGGAGCGGGCGGGTGGGGTGGCAGTGTCGTCGGCGCCGACGAGCACGAGGGTAGGGGCGGTGATCGACGGGAGTTCGGGGGCGATCGTGGGGCGGGCGGTGACGCCGTGGACGGCGTCGCGGAGCGCGACGCGCTGGGTGGCGGCCAGACGGCGCGACCACTCACGGACGGTGGCCCGGCCCGTAGAGGAGGCGAGGAAGGCGGGGCCGAACAGGTGCGGGGCGACGCGGCCGAGGACGGGGCGGTGGCCGAACCAGCGCAGGGCCCAGGCCAGGCGGTGGTATTCGGCGATCTTCGCGGGATCTTCGGCGTCGGCGCTGGTGTCGAGCAGGGTGAGCGAGCGCAGGAGCTCGGGGTGGCGGGCGGCGAGGCGGAGGCCGACGAACCCGCCCATGGACAGGCCGACCCAGTGCACCGGGCCGGTGTCGAGGGCGCTGAGCAGGCCGACGGCGTCGGCGGTGAGGGTGTCTATGTCGTAGCCGTCGGCGGTGGGCGGGGTGCTGCCCTGGCCGCGCCAGTCGAGGGTGACGCAGCGGTAGTCGCGCTGCAGGGCTGCCAGCTGGGCGCGGAACATCCAGCCGCCGAACAGCAATCCGTGGCCGAAGACGACCGTGGACGCGTCGGGCCTGCCCGCCGGGGTGCCGGTGTCGGTGTAGGCGAGGGGTACACGGTCGACGACGACGAAGGGCATCGGGATCACAGCCTCTCGGTCATGGTGTGGCGACGCGCACGTTGCGCATCGTGACCAGCGCTGTCGCGCACAGGGTTTCGCCGGTGTCCTCGACGGAGAACACCTCGGCCGCGGCGATCGTGAGCAGGGCGCCGGGCTTGATCACCCGGCCGCGCGCGATCACCGTCGCGCCCTTGGCCGGGGCGAGGATCTTCACCGTGTAGTCGACGGTCATATTGATCCAGCCGACCGGCAGCAGCGTGCCCGCCGCCGACCCCGCCGCGAAATCGGCGAGCGAGCCGAGCACGCCACCCTGGAAATAGCCGTCGTGCTGGGTGAGTTCGCGACGGTGCGGCTGCACGATCTCGACCTCGCCGGGTTCGATCCGCCCGAAATGGAAACCCAGATGGGCGGCGGCGGGCATGGACAGCACCGCGGCGGGGACCAGCTGGGCGTAATCGGGGTTCGGGGCCTGGGTCGTCATCGGGTCGGGCTCCTCTGCTCGGGGGTGTGCGGCCACGCCTCGAATCCCGCTGCCGCGTACCGCGCACGGGCCGCCGTGCGCATGATCTTGCCACTGCTCGTCTTGGCCAGCTGGTCCGGCAGCGTCAGCACCAGGTCGCCGACGGCGAGTTCGTGCTCCCGGATCACCGCAGCGCGGATCGCCCCGATGACCTCGGCGGGATCGGCGTCGAGCCGGTCGCGGCGCAGCTCCTGCACGACCACCAGCCGCTCGCCCGCGTCGCCGGGGTAGGCGAAGGCCGCCGATCCGCCGTGCCGCAGCGCGGGATGCGCGGACTGCACGGTGTCCTCGATGTCGTGCGGATAGTGGTTGCGGCCCCGGATGATCACCATGTCCTTGGTCCGGCCGACGACGTACAGTTCGCCGTCCACCATCAGCCCGACATCGCCGGTGCGCAGCCAGCCGGTGCGCGGATCGTCGGCGGCGCGCGCCCGCAACAGCTCCTCGGTCGCCTCGGGCCGCTGCCAATAGCCTTGCGCCACATGGTCACCGGCCACCCAGATCTCCCCGGTCCGGCCGGCGGGGCACGGCCGCAGCGTGGCGGTGTCGACGATGCGGACGCGCTCCCCGGGCAGTGCCCGGCCGGAACTGACCAGCGTGCGCGCCTTGCCCGGCCGGGCGGGCTGGTAGCGGCCCGCGCCGAGCGCCTCGGTGTCCACGGTCAGCGTGCGCGGGCCGCGGCCCTTGTCGCTGCCGCTGACCAGCAGGGTCGCCTCGGCCAGGCCGTAGCACGGGTAGAGCGAGGTGGCCCGGAAGCCGTGCGGGGCGAAGGTCTCGGCGAATCGGGCGAGCGTGGTCGGCCGGATCGGTTCGGCGCCGTTGAACGCGACCTGCCAGCTGGTGAGATCGAGCTCGGGCAGCGGCTCGGCCGCCGCCCGGGCGACGCACGCGTCGAAGGCGAAGTTCGGGCCGCCGCTGGAATGCGCGCGGTACTCGCTGATCGCCGTCAGCCACAGCAGTGGCCTGCGGACGAAGGCGGCAGGCGACATCAGCACGCTGGTCGCGCCCACCCAGAGTGGTTGCAGCACATTGCCGATCAGGCCCTGGTCGTGGAACAGCGGCGCCCAGCCGACCACCGTCGATCCGCTGTCGTGCCCGAAGGCGTGCTTGATCATCTCCTGGTTGGCGGCCAGATTGCGGTGCGAGACCATGACGCCCTTGGGCGCCGAGGTGGAGCCGGAGGTGTACTGCAGGAACGCCACCGCACCGGGCTCGATCGGCTCGGCGGGGAACTCGGCGCGCGCCATGGTGTCGACGGTCAGCCAGTACGCCTGCGGCAGCAGCGGGGTCAGCGCGGTGCGCAGCGGCTCGAGCGCTCCGGTGACGGTGAGGACGGCGGCGGGCGCGCAGTCCCGCACGATGGAGCCGGTCGCGTGCTGGACGTGCGCGCGGCGCGGCGGATTCACCGGGACCGCGATCACCCGCGCGTACAGGCAGCCGAAATAGGCGGCGAGGAAGTCGAGTCCGGGCGGGAAGACCAGCAGCGCCCGCTCGCCCGGCGCGCACACCGCGCGCAGCCGTGCGGCGACCGTCATGGCCCTGGCGTGCAGCTCGGCGTAGGTGAGGTGGTCGGCCTCGGCGCCGGTGTCGTCGAGGAAGCGGTAGGCGACGCGGTCCGGGGTGGCGTGCGCGCGCTCGCGCAGGACCTCGGGCAGCAGGGGCGTGCTCATCCGCGCGCTCCGAACGACACCGGCAGGCTGTCGAGTCCGCGGAGCAGGAAACTGTGTTCCTGCCAGGCGAATTCGCCCTCCGGCGCGGACAGGCGCGGGTGCCTGCGCAGCAGCGCGTCCAGGGCGATCCTGGTCTGGAGCTCGGCGAGTGCGCCGCCGAGGCAGCCGTGCATGCCGTGCCCGAAGGCCAGGTGATCGCCGGGCGTGCGGGTGATGTCGAATTCGTCGGGGCGCGGGAAGATCTCGGGGTCCCGGTTCGCCGCGCCCAGGCACACCAGGACGTGATCGCCGGCGCGGATCGTCTCCCCGCCGATCGCCGCGTCCCGGGTCGCCAGCCGCTTGGTCAGCTGCAACGGTGCGTCGTAGCGCAGCGCCTCCGCGACCGCGGCGCCGAGCCGGTCGGGCGACCGGCGCACCATCGCGGCCTGGTCGGGGTGGCGCAGCAGGGCCAGGGTGGCGGTGCCGATGAGCGACTTGGTGGTCTCGGTGCCCGCGACGAAACACATGATGCAGACGAAGATCAGCTCCTCGTCGGTGAGGTGGTCACCGTTGGCGGTGCGCGCCGCGAGCAAGCGGCTGATCAGGTCGTCACCGGGCGCGGCCCGACGTTCGGCGAGCACCTCGGCCAGCGCGTCGGCGAACAACTCGACGACCGTGCGCACCCGGGTCAGGTCCTCGGCTTTCATCAGGCCGGGCTCGAGCAGGAAGCGGATGTCGTGCGTCCAGCCACCGACCCAGGCGTGCAGGGCGGGCGGCAGCGCCATCCACTCGCACAGCACCGCGACCGGGAGCGGTCCGGCCAGCTCGGCGATCACGTCGGCCTCGCCCGCGGCGACCGCCGGGCGCAGCAGCCGGTCGGCGATCGCGGCCACCAGGGGTTCGAGGGTCGCGATGGTGCGCGCGGTGAACACCTTGTTCACCAGGCCGCGCAGCCGGGCGTGCTCGGGATTGTCGGTGAACACCAGGGAGGTCCGGCCGAGCCGTTCGATCCGCTCGACCTCCGGCTGACCGAGCCTGCGGGCCTGCTCGGTCACCAGCCGGGGGATCAGGCCCGCGCTGAAGGACTTGTCGTGCAGGACGGTGCGCGCGTCGGCGTGGCGGGTCAGCACCCACATGCCGAGCGTCTTGTGTACCGGCCGTGCTTCCCGCAGCGCCCGGTACACCGGGTACGGATCGCGCCGGAACTCGGCGCTGAACGGGTTGAACCGGATCGCCGGGCGGGCCGCGGACAGCGTCATCCTCGGCTCCGGCGCTGGAAGAAGGTGTCGGGGTAGGGGCGGGCGACGATGCGCAGCAGGCCCAGCTTGCCCATCCGGAAGCCCAGCGCCGACAGCTTCAGATACCGCTCGTACCGGGCGACGGTCTCCGCGCCGACCAGCGTGACGGCCTCGGCCCGGTGCTCGCGCAGCCGCCGCGCCCACTGCTCGCAGGTCCAGGCGTAGTCGAGCCGATCGTCGGTGAGGGCGGTGATCTCGAAGATCCCGTCGGCGGCCGCGGTGATCTCGGCGAGGGTCGGCAGGTCGGCGTCGGGGAAGATCTCCTGCTGCATGAACGTGCTGGCCTGCTCGCGGCGCATGTTGCCGTAGGCGATCGTCTGCAGCGACAGGGTGCCGTCGGCGGTGAGCCAGTCCCGGCAGCGGGTGAAGAACTCCCGGTACACCGCGATCTTCGCGGCCGGGGTGTCGTCGGGGCGCGCGAAGTGCTCGAACGCGCCGATCGAGATGATGCCGTCGAAGGTCGACTCCGGCCGGTAGTGCACCCAGCTCTCGGTGCGCACCTCGACACCGGGCAGGGCCAGCGACCGGACGTGCTCGGCCTGTTCGTCGCTGAGCGTCAGGCCGACCAGCCGCGGAACACCGTGGGTGCGGCTGCCGCGCGCGAGGACCGCGCCCCAGCCGCAGCCGATGTCGAGCACCGACTCCGCCTGGTCGGCGCCGACCGCGCTCAGGTGGTGGCGGAGCTTGCGGTCCTGCGCGGATTCGAGCGTGTCGCCGGGGGATTCGGGCATCGCGCACGAGTAACTGAGCGACTCGTCGAGCCACAGGCGGTAGAAGGCATTGCCGATGTCGTAGTGGTGCCGGATGGCCGCGGCCGCCGCGTCGGCGCGCGCGGCATCGGCCACCTCGGTCACGGGCGGCCCGCGTTCGCGGTCAGCTGCTCGTGCAGGTGGCCGGCGACCGCGTCCAGGGTCGGGTTCTCGTAGAGGTCGTCGGGCGACAGGTCGACGCCGAACTTCTCCTCCACCTCGATGAGCAGGGCGACCGCCAGCGCGGAATCGACACCGAGCCGGTCGAAGTCGGCGAGCGGGTCGATGGTGGCGGCCGGGACCTCGAGCAGCTGCGCGAGATACTCCTGGCACCACGTGACGATGGCTTCTCTACTGGTGTCCACGACGGCTCCTCATGCGCGTTTGGCGGCCAGGCGGTCGGCCGTCGGGATCTTCAGATCCCAGGCCAGACCGAAGGTTTCGAGCGTCCAGATCAGCCAGTAGCCGGGATCGAGCCGGTACCAGTGCAATCCGAACGAGGGTGACTCGGGGAAGGCGTGATGATTGTTGTGCCAGGACTCGCCGAGGGTGATCAGCGCGAACACCCCGCCGTTGCGGCTGTTCTCCCTGGACCGGTACGGCCGGGTGCCGACCATGTGCAGGAACGAGTTGATCGCCCAGACGATGTGCTCGAGCAGGAAGATCCGCACGAAACCACCCCACAGCAGACCGCTGACGGCACCGGTCCAGCTCAGCGTGAGCAGTCCACCCAGCACGGTCGGGAGCAGCAAGCCCAGCCCCACCCACCAGTAGTAGAGCCGCGCCACCCGCACCAGCGACCGGTCCTTGATCAGGTCGGGCGCGTAGTGGACGATGTTCGGGTACTCGTGGCGGCGCATCCACAGGAAGTGCGAGTGCGCCAGCCCGCGCAGCGCCCCGCGCAGGCCGTCACCGGAGAGGTTGGGGGAGTGCGGATCTCCCTCGCGGTCGCTGTACTCGTGGTGGCGCCGGTGCAGCGCGACCCACGACACCACCGGACCCTGACCGGCCATCGACCCGAACACCGCCAGCACGGCCGCGACCGTGGGCGTGGTGCGGAAGGTGCGGTGGGTGAACAGGCGGTGATAGCCGACGGTGATGCCGAGTCCGGTCAGCAGCCACATCCCGAACAGCAGCGCGAGCTCCATGCCGCCGAACGGCCGCACGAACAGGAAGCCCAGCGCGGCAACGGTGCCCACGATCGGCGCGACATCGAAGAGCAGGAAGTGCCTGCGCTGCAAGCGGTGGATGTAGGGGTTGCTGATCGTCTTCTTCCGCGGCGAGGTGTCTTCTCGCGTCATGGTCGGACCGTAACAACGGGCGAAGCCCACGGGCCGGTGTCGCCGTGGGCTTCGATCGTGGGATCGGACTTGCGGATAGCGGGGTCAGCGGGCGCCCGCGCGCAGCACCACCTTGCCGTTGCGGCCGGGGGTCTCGGACGCGACCGCCGCCTCGCCCGCCCGATCGAGCGGGAACTCGGCCTGCACGTCCAGCCGCAGGGTGCCCGCGGCGGCCAGGCCGACGAGTTCGGTGATCAGGCGCACGTAGTCGGCGCGATCGATCTCGCCGCCGCGCTGCTGGCCCCAGAAGCCTTTCACCACGGCCTGTTTGAAGATGACCGCGCCGGTGTCGATGATCAGCGGCTGACCCGACAGCGCGCCGAAGGAGATCAGCTCACCCCGCGGCGCCAGCAGCGACATCAGCGCGCCCGCCGCGGGCCCGCTGACCTGGTCCACCGCCCGCACGATCGGTTCGCCGTTGGTGACCTCGGCCGCGCGGGCCGCCCAGCCCTCGGTCTCGGTGTCGATCACCGGGCCGTAGCCGAACTGCTCCAGCGCCCGCACCGAGTCCGGCCCGCGCACCAGGCTGAGCACCCGCACGCCGCGCTGCTGGGCGAACAGGTTGAGCAGGCGGCCGACCGCGCCGTTGGCGGCGTTGACGGTGATCCACTGGCCGGGCTGTACGTGCAGATCGTCGAGCAGCATCAGCGCGCTCAGCGGCATGGCCAGCAGCTGGCAGGCGGTCTCGTCGGGGACCTCGGGCGGGATCGGGACGACCTGGTCGGCCCGGACGACGACGAAATCGGCCCAGGCCGCGCGCGCACCCGCGACGGCGACCCGCGTGCCCACCGCCACCCCACCCGCGCCGGGACCCACCGCGTCGACGACGCCGACCGCCTCGGTGCCGGGGATCGCGGGCAGCGGCGGCCGGTAGCCGTAGACACCGCGAATGATCGCCAGGTCGTGGTTGTGGATCGGGGACAGCGTCATCGCGATCCGCGCCTCGCCCGGTCCCGGCTCCGGCGGCGGTACCTCCTGCGCGGTGAGCACGTCCTTCGGGTCGCCGAACCGGTCGATCACAACTGCCTGCATGTCCGCCTCCGTGGTGGTTGCGAGTCCCTGCACGAGCCTGGTCGTGTCCCATTGTGGCACCGCGGTCGCGGCGAGCCGGTCAGGCCAGGGGCGTCTCGTGGACGGTCAGCCAGCGCGGCGGCCCGGTCGGGTCGCCGGTGGTCAGGACCGCCGTGACCCGGCGGGCGGTGGCGGCGTCGCCGAGCAGATGGCGTTCGAGGAAGCGGATCACCACCGTGCGGCCGTCGTCGAGCAGGCATTCGAGCTCGGTGATCGCGATCCGCAGGCCGGGCTGCGCGTCGCGGGCCCCGCGCAGGCCGGTGAGCAGGTCGTCCCTGGCGAGCACCGCGCCCGTGGTGGTGACCATCGTGAAATCCGGGTGCTGGGCGGCCGCGAAACGGTCGAAGACCTCGACCGGGGCGGCGCTGCCCAGCCAGCGGGCGAGGTCGGCGTGCAGGGCTTCGACGGCGGCCGCCAGTTCGGGGCCGGCCGGGGTGGGGTGCGACACGCCCGCAGTCTAGGTGGGCCGTGTGACAGGTCCGGTGCGGGAAGTCAATACGCCGCAGGGTGGATCGGGTGCGGCGCCGGTCGCGTGCGGAAATAGCCCGCTCGGTGGACGAAGCCGACCCGCCCGGACGCCTACGCTCACCCCATGGCTGAGGCACTCGGAACGCGTTCGCCCGCAGTATCTTCCGGTCGACGGATCGCCGAGGTCGACATCCTGCGCGGGTTCGCCCTGTTCGGCATCCTGATCACCAACCTGATCGTGGCGACCACGCTGTGGTCGGCGACCGGACCTCGCGACAAACCCGTGTCGCTGTTCGACGGCACCGCCGACCAGCTGGTGCGCGCCACCGTCGACGCGCTGTTCACCGGCCGGTTCTATCTGCTGTTCGCGTTCCTGTTCGGGTACTCGTTCACCCTGCAGATCGCGGCCGCCGAACGCGCGGGCGCCGCGCCGGCCCGGCGATTGCTGCGCCGGTGCGCCGCGCTCATGGCGATCGGGCTCGTGCACGTGTACCTGCTGTGGATCGGCGACATCCTCACCCTGTACGCGTTCCTGTGCCTGCATCTGATCCTGCTGCGGAAACTGCGGCCGCGGACCGCCGTCATCACCGGGGTGGTGCTCTACACGGTGTGGTCGGTGTGGAGCTTCCTGCCCGGTGAGACGAGCATTCTCGCCCTCGGTGAGTTCTTCGACCTGCCGAAACTCGCCGCCGACTACACCGGCAGCTTCGCGAGCACGTTCGCGGCGCAAACCGCGCTCGCGCCGGTGTTCCTGCTGCTGATCTGGTTCGCCCAGGGTGTCCCGAGCCTGGCCATGTTCCTGCTCGGGATGGCGGCGGGCAAGCGGAACCTGTTCGAGGATCCGGACACGCTGCGTCGCTGGTCGGGCCGCGCGCTGGTGCTCGGGTTCGGCCTCGGCCTGCCGATCTCGGCGCTGACCTTCGCCGACGTCATGGGCTGGTGGAACGCCCCCGCCCTGATCCACGGGCTGCAATATCTCGTCGGCCCCGCCATGACCTTCGCCTACGTCGCCGTCGTGGTGCGCCTCGCCCAGTCGGCCCGCACCGGTCGCTTCGCCGGTTTCCTGGCGCCGGCGGGCCGGATGGCGGCGTCGAACTACATCGGCCAGTCGATCGTGCTCATGGTCGTCTACACCGGCTACGGCTTCGCCCTCGCCGACGACATCCCGCCGCTGGGCGTCGTCGGCCTCGGCCTGCTCACTTTCGCCGCCCAGTTGGTTCTGAGCTCGTGGTGGCTGCGCGGTCACCCCTACGGACCGGTCGAATGGGTGCTGCGCGCGGCGACCTACCTGACGATCCCGGCGTGGCGTCGGCCCGCCGAAACCCCTGCCGCACAGGTCGGGTGATCGCCGGGTTCCGTGGTCCGTCGCGGGCGAAAGGTCGACGTCTTCGGTCAGGCGCGGGTTTCCTGGGCTGCCGGGCGATGGAATTCGGCGCGCCAGCGGTGGCGGCCGGGGACGTCGGGGCGGGGGAGGCGTTCGACGCGGATCGGGGTGAGGTCGGGAGTCGCTATCGCGTTCATGTCGGCGGGGGTGAGGGGCCAGGGTGGGCCGGGGGCCGGGGTGGTGGCGATGTCGGCGATGACCAGGAGGGTGGCGTCGGGGGCGAGGAAGCCGCGGATGGCGGCGATCGAGGCTTCCCGGACGGCGGGGGGCAGGGATTGGATGGTGATCGACTCGATCACCAGGTCGAAGGCAGCGAGCCAGGCGGCGGGCGGGTGCAGCAGGTCGGCGACCTTGTAGGTGACCGGGGACTGCGGGAAGCGGGTGCGGGCGCCGCGGATGGCGGTGGGGGAGATGTCGAACGCGGTGGTCCGGATGCCCTGGGCAGCAACGAATTCGGCGTCGACGCCGTATCCGCAGCCGATGACGAGGGCGCGGCCGCCCAGGGGCGTCGAGGTGGTGGTGACCCAGTCGACCAGCAGTGGATTGGGTTCGTCGCGGTCCCACGGAACGACCGAGGTTCCCGCCGCGGCCTCGGCGTAGAGCGGTTCGAACCAGCCGGTCGGATCGTCGGCCGCCAGCGCCTGGGCGGCGAGACGACGGTCGGCGGACGGCTGCGCGTCGGTCATGGTTCCAGTCTCCACCACCGCGCGCGAGACCGCCGCACGACATTCGGCGAGCCCCGGGAAAGGATTCGGTGAATCAGGGAATCAGCACGACTTTTCCTGTGGTCGACCGGTTTTCGAGGGATTCGTGCGCCCGCGCGGCCTCTGCGAGGGGGAACTCGGTGATCGCGGGCCGGAACAGCCCGTCGGCCGCGGCGGTCAGCGCCCGCTGCGACAGCGGCAGCAGGTCACCGCCCGCGCGTTCCAGCATCGCCGGACCGAGCACGGATCGGGAGGTGATTCCCCGGGCGGCCAGTGTGGCCGGATCGACGGCGGTCGGCGCGCCGCTGGACCAGCCGAAGATCAGGTGCCTGCCGCCGGGGCCCAGCAGTTCGACGGCGGCGGTACCGATGTCACCACCGACGCCGTCGAACACGTCGGTCGCGGTCCGGCCACCCAGCTGGGCCCGCACCTTCGCCTGCCAGTCCGCGGCCGTGTAGTCGACCGCGATATCGGCGCCGTTCGCCGCGACGTCACGCACCTTGTCCGGGCCGCCCGCCAGGCCGACCACGGTCGCGCCCGCCGCCGCGGCGTACTGCACGAGCAGGGTGCCGATGCCGCCTGCCGCGGCGGGGATCACCGCCACGCTCTCGGCGTCCAGCTCGGTGAACAGCAGGATGCCCAGCGTCGTGCGCCCGGTCCCGAGCATCGCCACCGCCGTGCTGGGATCGACGCCGTCGGGAATGGTCAGCAGGCGGTCGGCGTCGGCCGTCGCGAACTCCGCGTAACCGCCGGGGGCGGCGCCCAGGTGGGCGACCACGGGCGTGCCGAGCAGACCCGGGTCGACACCGGCACCGACCCGGTCGACGGTGCCCGCGACCTCGCGACCCGGCACCGTCGGCAGCGACGGGACGGGGAACGGGCCGGGTTCACCGCGGCGCAGCGCGGTGTCGACCAGGTGGACCCCACTGGCCGCCACCGCGATGCGCACCTGACCGGGCGCCGGCTCCGGATCGGGGACGGACTCGTAGCGGAGGTTGGTGGCCGGACCGAATTCGTGCAATCGGATTGCGTGCATGCCACCACTGTTCAACCTGAACAGCACTCGAGGTCAAGTCAGCGTTTCGGCACGGTGCGCGGCAGGCCGAACCAGGGCAGGACGGTGTTCTCGAAGCGGGTCAGCGCCCGGATCCGGTCACCGGCGAGGCCGAGGACGTACAGGCCGGTGGCCTGACTGTGGCCCGACGGCGACCGCAGATAGGCGCCGAAGGCGGGCTGGCCGTTCGCCCGGGTCGGGACCAGGTCGTAGCGGCGGCCCGCGCCGAACAGCGCGCCGAGGAACTCTCCGGCCGCCTCGGCACCCTCGTACTCGAACGGCAGCGGCGGCATCGACAGGAACACGTCGTCGGTGAGCAGCGCGACCACCGCGTCGATATCGGCGGCCTCGTAGGCGCGGACGAACCGCGCGACCACCGCGTTCTCGTCCGGCGAGCCCGCGACCGGGGTGTCCGGTCGGCGCGGCACGCCCGCACGCGCCCGTTTGAGCGCGCTCTTGACCGCCTCGACCGTGGTGTCGAGCAGATCGGCGACCTCCCGGGCCGGGAAACCGAGCACATCGCGCAGCACCAGCACGGCCAGCTGACGCGGCGGCAGGACCTGCAGCGCGGTCACGAACGCCAGCGACATCGACTCGGCCTGCTCGACGCGGACCTCGGGGCCCGGCGGGGGCGCGGCGTCGCAGAGCGCGTCCGGGAACGGCTCGAGCCAGACGACCTCGCCGCGCCGGGTCGGTGCCGGCGGCCGGACACCGGGAATGTCCCACTCCTTCGCCCCGCGCCGGGCGGCCGTACGGAGCACGCTCAGGCAGCGGTTGGTGGCGATCCGGTAGAGCCAGGTGCGCAGCGAGGCGCGACCGTCGAAGCCGCCGAGTCCGCGCCAGGCCGCGAGCAGGATGTCCTGGAGGGCGTCCTCGGCGTCCTGGTACGAGCCGAGCATGCGATAGCAGTGCACGAGCAGTTCGCGGCGGTGTGGTTCGGTCAGCGCGCGGAACGCCGCGCCGTCGCCCGCTCGCGCCCGCGAGAGCAGATCTGCCTGCACCGGTCCCGCCTCTCGTGTGGTGGTCATCCTGTACCGACGTCGGTGCCCGCCGGAAAGGGGCGCGCCCCCTTCCGCGCTCTCGTGGCGTCTGCCTCAGTGGTAGCCGACAACACAGGAGAACGTCATGGGACACATCGTGGTCAGCGAGAATCTCTCCCTCGACGGCGTCGTGCGGGACCCCACCGGCGAGGAGGGCTTCGCGCGCGGCGGCTGGTTCGAGCGGATGGACGACGCGACCAGACGAGCATGGGCGGAGATCGAAGACGAGGAGGCGCGGAGCGCGTCCGCGCTGCTGCTCGGGCGGCGCAGCTACGAGTGGTTCGCGCGGCGCTGGGCGAGCAGGCCCGGCGACTGGGCGGACCGGCTGCGCGCGTTGCCGAAGTACGTCGTCGGGTCGGCCGTCGACGACCTCGGCTGGGGTGTCGCGACCCGATTGCACGGCGATCCGGTCCGCGCGGTGGCGCGGCTGCGGGCGACCGTCGACGGGGACATCGTGGTGTACGCGAGCCGCCTGCTCGTGCACACGCTCATCGACCACGACCTCGTCGACGAACTGCGCCTCACGACCTTTCCGTGCGTCCTCGGCGCGGGTGAGCGGCTGTTCGGCGTGACCGGCGCTCCGAAAACCCTGCGCTTGGCCGATGTCCGGACCGTCGGCGCGGAGCTGACGATCGGGACGTATCGGTGCGCGCGCTAGTCAGCTGTCCGCGGCGGCGCGGCGGTCGACGCGGGCGGCGAAACCGTCACAGAGGGCGTCGAGGCCGAGGAACAGCAGGTCCTCGGAGGTCAGGTCGCTCACCCCGGCGCCGTTCAGTTCGGCGAGCGCGGGGGGCACGGGGAACGACGGGGTGCCGTCGAGGAGGTCGCGCAGGCCGTTCGCGTCGTCGGTGGCGGTGCGCTTCTCCGCCAGCAGCGCGCCGCCGACCACCGGCAGGCTCGCACCGGAGATGTAGTTCCAGACGGTGAACGCCATGGTGGTGGCCTCGCGGGCCGAGACGTCGAGCGCGCGCAGGCCCTCGACCAGCCAGGCGAGGCTGGTCAGGCCCTGCGGGCCGAAGCTGTAGCGGGGGACCGCGAACGTCAGCAGGACCCAGGGATGCTGCTGGTAGAGCTGCCAATCGATCTCGGCGGCGATGCGCACCCGGTCGCGCCAGGTCCAGCCCCGGCCGGTCGGGTCCGGGTACGGGTGGCGGGCGGCGATCTCGTCGGTCATGGCCGCGATCAGTTCGTCCTTGTTCGCCACGTGGCGATACAGCGACATGGTGCCGACGTCGAGCCGATCGGCGATGCGGCGCATCGACACCGCGTCGAGTCCGTCGGCGTCGGCGAGGGTGATCGCGGCGTCGACGATCGCGGTGCGTGTGAGCTTCGCGTCAGTCATCCCATGACTCGCTTTCCGTTTTCCTTTTCGGTGCGTACACTGTACCCGTTCCCCGCGTACGGTGTACGCAAACCCCTGGAAGGATGTCGGAATGACGAAGCTGGACCCGGCGGTGCCCACCGCGGTCGCCGGTGGACGCCGCGCATGGCTCGGCTTGGGCGTGCTGCTGCTGCCGGTACTGCTGGTGTCGATGGACATCTCGGTGCTGTTCCTCGCCATGCCGACACTCACCGCCGACCTGGATCCCAGTGCCTCCCAGCAACTCTGGATCCTCGACATCTACGGGTTCATGCTGGCCGGTCTGCTCATCACGATGGGCAACCTCGGCGACCGGATCGGCCGCCGCAACATCCTGCTCGTCGGCGCCACCATCTTCGGTCTCGCCTCGGTGCTCGCCGCGTTCGCGCCCAGCGCCCCCGTCCTCATCGCCGCGCGCGTGCTGATGGGCATCGGCGGCGCGACCCTGCTGCCGTCGAGCCTCGCGCTGATCTCCAGCCTGTTCCCCGACGCCAGGCAGCGTGCGACCGCGATCGGCATCTGGACGGCGTTCTTCGCCGGCGGCTCGGCCGTCGGTCCGATCATCGGCGGACTGCTGCTGCATCACTTCTGGTGGGGCTCGGTGTTCCTGATCAACATCCCGGTGCTGGCGATCCTGCTGGTGTTCGGGCCGATGCTGCTGCCCGAACACCGCTCGACCGCGCTCGGGCCGCTCGATCTGCCCAGCGTGGTGCTCTCGATCGGTGGCATCCTGCCGGTCGTCTACGGGATCAAGCACCTCGCCGCCGAGGGTTTCGATCTCGCGTCGCTGGGGATCGCGGCGATCGGCGTGCTGGTCCTGGTGGCCTTCGTCCGCAGGCAGCGCAGGCTGAGTGAGCCGCTGCTCGACCTGAGCCTGTTCACCCGGCCGCTGTTCCGGGTCGCGATCGGCGCGAGCCTGGTCGGCATGATGTCGCTGGCCGCGATGAGCTACCTGACCAGCATCTACCTGCAATCGGTCACCGGGCGGGACCCGCTGCAGGCGGCGCTGCTCGGCATTCCGATGGCGATCGCGGTATTCGTGTTCTCGATGAGCGGCGCCCGGGTCGGGCGCGCGCTCGGTGTCCGGGCGACCTTCACCCTGGCGCTGGCGATGTCGGCGGTCGGCAACCTGATGCTGCTCGGCGTCGGTGTCGACGGCGGACTGCCCTGGTACGTCCTCGGTTCGGTGATCGCCGGTATCGGCTACGGCATCTCGTTCACGCTGGTCTCGGATGTGGCGGTCTCGGCCGTGCCCGCCGAGCGGGCGGGGTCGGCGGTCGGCATCTCCGAGACCAGCTTCGAGCTCGGCAACGCGCTCGGCCTGGCCCTGCTCGGTTCGGTCGCGGCGCTGGTGTTCCGGTCGGGAGGCGACTTCGGCGACACCCTCGGGGAGACCATCGCCCAGGCGCACGGTGACGCGGGCCTGATCGACGCGGCGCGCGAATCCTTCGTCAGCGGCATGCATGTCGCGACCGCGGGTGGTGCGCTGCTGCTGATCGCGATGGCGGCGCTGGCCTGGCGGTCGGCGCGCGCCGCCCGCTGACCGACGACCGGCCGCCGGGGTGACCGGCGACATTGGCCGCCCTCACCGGGCGGATGTCCAGGTCTGTTGCATAGGATCGGCGGATGCGAAACGAGGGTGCGGCGGGCCTGGCGACATTGCTCGCCCTGGCCGACTCGCGCCTGCCGATCGGCGGGCACGTGCACTCCGGCGGCGTCGAGGAGGCGGTGTCGTCAGGGCTGTTGCGCGACAACGCGAGTGTCGAGCTGTACCTGCGCAGGCGGATCGTCACCTCCGGGCTCGTTGCCGCCTCGCTCGCGGCCGCCGTCTGCGGGGCGACGCTGACTCCCGAACGCGCCGAGCTGGAGGCCGACGCCAGGACGCCGTCGCCCGCCGCGCGGGCGGCCTCACGGGCGCAGGGGCGTGGCCTGTTGCGGCTGGCCAAACAGCTGTGGCCGGAACAGGACTGGGCCAGGGCCGGGGTGCGGCCGCATCTGTCGACGGTGTTCGGGATGGTCGGCGCCGCCTGCGGCGCGAGCCCCGAACAACTCGCCGGCGTCGTCGTCTACACCACGCTCACCGGCGCGGCCACCGCCGCGCAGCGCCTGCTCGCCCTCGATCCCGCCGCCATCGCCGCGGGCACGATGCGGCTGGCCCCGCTCTGCGACCGGATCGCCGCCGAGGCGGCCACCGGCCCGGCCGCGCTGTCCGACCCGCTCCAGGACGCGCTGGCCGAACGTCACCTGGATCGCGATATGCCACTGTTCGCTTCGTAGCCGCCCGACATCCCCGTCCCCCGAGAAGGAGTTCCCATGCCGCCCCATCTGATCGACGGCGAACCGCACGATCACAGCCACGACCGCCCCAAGCGGCACCGCGCGCCGGGCGAGGCGGTGCGGATCGGCATCGGCGGCCCCGTCGGCTCCGGCAAGACCGCGCTGGTCGCGGCGCTGTGCAGGCAGCTGCGTGACGAACTGTCCCTCGCGGTGCTGACCAACGACATCTACACCACCGAGGACGCCGACTTCCTGCGCCGCCACGCGGTGCTGCCCGACGAGCGGATCACCGCCGTGCAGACCGGCGGCTGCCCGCACACCGCCATCCGCGACGACATCACCGCCAACCTCGACGCCATCGACGACCTGGTCGCGGCCAATCCGCCGCTGGACCTGATCCTGGTGGAATCCGGCGGCGACAACCTCACCGCGACGTTCTCCTCCGGCCTGATCGACGCGCAGATCTTCGTGGTCGACGTGGCGGGCGGCGACAAGGTGCCGCGCAAGGGCGGCCCCGGCGTCACCTTCTCCGACCTGCTGGTGGTGAACAAGACCGACCTGGCTCCGCTGGTCGGCGCCGATCTGGGCGTGATGGAACGCGACGCGGCCAAGGTGCGCGAGGGCCGCCCCACCGCCCTGGTGTCGCTGACCGACGATCCGGCCGCCACGCCGGTGCTGGCGTGGGTGCGCGAGCAGCTGCGCGCGGCCGCCGAACAGGACACGGCCACCGGCGTTGCGCACTGAGCTGAGCATCGTGGCCGCCCCGGGCAGGCTGCCCCGCATCGACGCGGTCGGCGGGCTGGCCGGGCGGTACACCGGCGCGGACACCGTGCACCTGATCGGCACCGCCGCGACCCCGCTCGGTGGCGACGAGCTCGATATCCGCATCGTCGTGCTGCCGGGTGCGCGGTTGATCGTCCGGTCGGTGGCGGCGACGATCGCGTTGCCGAGCGCGCGCACGCCGATGTCGGTGGGGCACTGGAGCTTCGAGGTCGGCGCGGGCGCGGAACTGGACTTCGATCCGGAACCGACGATCGTCGCCGGTGGCGCCCGCCATCACACGACGACAACCGTGCGGGTGGCCGCCGACGCGCGGCTGCGGCTGCGCGAGCGGGTGCAGCTGGGACGCAGCGGCGAGGACGACGGCGAGTGGCGCGGTGATCTGATCGCCGATCTCGACGACCTCCCGCTGATCCGGCATCGCCTCGCGCTCGGTGCGGGCACGGCCACCGACGACCGGTTGAGCGCGGCGCGCGCGCTCGACAGCGAACTGCGCTACCCGGACGACCGGCCCGCCTGGTCCGGCGGTCTCGACGCCGTCCGGTTGCCGCTGGCCGCGGGGGGATCGCTGGCGACCCGGACCGGTGCCCGCCTGCGCGCGGGCAGTCCGGTCGGCGCGGAGGATCCGGTCCCGGTCTAGAACGACGAAGGGAGCCGGGGCGAACCCCGGCTCCCCTCGCACACGAGCGACGATCAGGCGCTGACCAGCACCGCGTCGTCGGCGATCGCTTCCGGCGCCGCCGCGCGCGGCGGCGCGAGGAAACCGCCCGCCGCGCCCACCGCCGCGCCGACACCGGCGCCGACGACCGTGAACGGCACCGACACCGCCATGTAGGCGGCCATCCCGCCGAGGATCGGACCGGCGACCAGACCGATCGGGACGAACGGGATACCGGCGACGAGCCCGGCCACCGCACCGCCCGTGCTCGCCATCATGGCGAACGGGGTGGCCACCATCGACCCGACCGCCGCGCCACGGGCGGCGGAGCCCAGGGTCTCCGAGGCGATCCGGTCCGAGCGGCTGCGCTCGAGGCCGACCGAGTCGAGGAAGGTCGCGAGGTTGGCCTCGGTGTTGGCCGCCGCGTCGTTGATCTGGATCGACGTGTCGACCGGGACGAAGTCCGGCACCGGGACCAGCTGATCACCGAAGCGGAACTGTCCCGGCGGCGGCAGGATCGGCGGCACCGGCGCGACCGCGGTCGGCGCGTGCAGCGTGCCCACCGGGGACAGGTAGTCGGTCTCCGGGCCCGACCGCGACCACGCCAGCGAACTGCGCGTGTTCTCCGGCATCTGCTGGCCCACGTACGGG
Source organism: Nocardia sp. NPDC051833 (assembly GCF_040681225.1). Classification (NCBI taxonomy): domain Bacteria; kingdom Bacillati; phylum Actinomycetota; class Actinomycetes; order Mycobacteriales; family Nocardiaceae; genus Nocardia; species Nocardia sp. NPDC051833. Next base: position 1,248,687 of record NZ_JBFAYK010000002.1, on the reverse strand, counting down.
GTGGCGTTGGGCGCCACCGCGTCGAACTCCGGCCCGGCCGGATGTTCGGTCTGGGTCACCGCCGTCTGCGCGGGATCGGCGTTCGCGGTGCCCGTGCCGATCAGGGCCATGACCAGGGGGACCGCTCCAGCCGCGACGACCGAACCCACCTTCTGTCGCTGCGGGCTCGGCGCCCTGTGTTTCCCCGTCGCCATAGATCACCTTTCGTCCGGGGGATTGGTCACACATATGACGTCCGGCATTCGGACCCGGCTCGGCGACGGATGGGTCCGAAACGATGGCAACCCGGAATACGCCGAAGGCCGGGCGGTGCGGACACCACCCGGCCTTCGGAACGAACGGACCTAGCCGACTTCGCGCTGCTCGCGCACCTGCGCGGGCTTGCTGTTGCCGACCGGCGGCGCGCCCAGCGCGGCCGCGAGCTCGTTGGCGTCGGCCCGGTCGGACTTGACCTCCTCGATCGCCAACCGGGCGAAGACCCACTGCTCGGTCGCGGCCATCTGGCCGCGGTTGCGGCCGAGGAAGGAGACGAACCAGCCGATCACGGTGACGATCCGGCTGCGGTAGCCGACCAGGTAGTACAGGTGCAGCGCCAGCCAGGCCAGCCAGGCGAGGAAGCCGCTGAACTCGATCTTGCCGATCTGGCAGACGGCGTCGAAACGCGAGATCGTCGCCATCGAGCCCTTGTTGAAGTACTTGAACGGCGCGCGCTCCTCGGGGGCCTGCCCCTTGAGCCCGGCCTTGATCGCCTTGGCCGCGTAGGTCGAGCCCTGGATCGCGCCCTGCGCCTGACCGGGCACACCGGGCACCGACATGAGGTCGCCGACCACGAAGATGTTCGGGTGGCCCTTGACCGTGAGGTCGGGCTCCACGATGACGCGCCCGGCCCGGTCGACCTCGGTGCCCTCGGAGCGATCGGCGATCATCTTGCCCAGCGGGCTGGCCTGCACACCGGCCGACCACACCTTGCAGGCGGATTCGATCCGGCGGGTGCTGCCGTCGGCGTCCTTGACGACGACGCCGTGCGCGTCGACATCGGTCACCATGGCGTTGAGCTGGATCTCCACGCCCATCTTCTCGAGCCGCTTGGCCGCCTTGGCGCCCAGCTTGGGACCCATCGGGCCGAGCACCGCGCCCGCGCCCTCGAGCAGGATGACGCGCGCGTCGCGCGGGTCGATGGTGCGGAAGGTGCCGTCGAGGGTGCGGTCGGCGAGCTCGGCGATCTGGCCCGCCAGCTCCACGCCGGTCGGGCCGGCGCCGACGACGATGAAGGTGAGCAGCCGGTCGCGCTCCTCCTGCGTGGTCGCGAGCTCGGCCTGCTCGAAGGCGCCCAGGATGCGGGCGCGCAGCTCGAGGGCGTCGTCGATGGTCTTCATGCCGGGCGCGAAGGTGGCGAAGTGGTCGTTGCCGAAGTACGACTGCTGCGCGCCGGTGGCGACGATGAGGCTGTCGAAGGGGGTGACGGTGTCGCGGTTGAGTAGTCGCGAGGTGACCGTGTTGTTGACCAGGTCGATGTCGTGGACGTCGCCGAGCAGTACCTGCGCGTTCTTCTGCTTGCGCAGCACCAGCCGGGTGGCGGGCGCGATCTCGCCGGTCGAGAGGATGCCGGTGGCCACCTGGTACAGCAGCGGCTGGAACAGGTGGGTGGAGGTCTTGGAGATCAGGGTGATGTCGACATCGGCCTTGCGCAGGTGCCTGGTGCCGAACAAGCCGCCGAATCCGGAACCGATCACCACCACACGGTGCCGCTGGTTCCCGACAGACTGAGTGCTCATCGTCCTGCTCCTCGACAGACTGGGGTGGGCCCCGCAATGGTGGTGACAGGGTTAACCGTAGTCGGCTCCGGAGGCAGCGTCGCCACGAGATCCCGGTTCCGATCTTGCTGTGGTGCGTTCGCTCACCGGGAGCCGCGTGCCGCGGTGAGCGACACCGTGGCACGCGGACCGGTCGGACAAGATCGAGAATACGGGACCGGGAAGGTCAGCGACCGGCAAGCAGGAGTTCGGCGACCTTGGTGTCGGTCTCCGAGCCCTCGGTGTATCCGCCGTCGCTGCCGAGGGCGTTCATGATGGCCAGGGTGTAGCGCTCACCGTTGCCCGCGACGCCGACCGAGTTGACCACCCAGCCGTCGGCCTCGGCCGACCAGCCGTTCTTCAGGCCGGGCCGCATCCGCGCGCCCGCGCCCCACACGCCCCAGTGCTGGTTGGAGTCGACCGAGCGCATCCGGTCCAGCAGGTAGGCGAGGTCGTCGGGGTGCATGGTGTCGAGGATGGTGTTCATCAGCCGGTCCAGGTCGGCGGCGGTGCACTTCTGGAACGACCAGTCGGGGAACATCGCCGACGCGGTCGGCTGCGGGATCAGGCTGACCATGCCGTAGGCGCGGAACGCGTTGTTGTAGGCCATCCGGTCGAAGCCGATGTACTTGTTCCACAGCACGTCGGCGGCGTGATCGTTGGAGGTGGCCAGCATGGACTCCATGTTGGTCCGGTCCTCGGGGGACAGGCCGATGGCGCCGACCCTGGCCCGGTTGAGCAGGTCGGCGGCGATGGCCAGCTTGATCGTCGAGGCGGTCCACACCTGGTTCTCGGCGTGCTCGTTGGCGTAGACGCCGCCGGTCTGGCGGTCGCGCAGCACGTACCCGGTGACGCCGGGACGCCCGGCTAGATAGGCGTTCACCCGCGCGATCCGCGAACTCATATCGCTGTCGAAGCCGGGCTGCGACACCTGCGTGAGCGCAGGCGGCACGGCATGGGCCGACGGGGCCAGCACGGGGACGCCCGGAGTGAGGACGGCCGCGGCGGCGAGGAGACAGGCGGTTGCTGCGACCCGGGGAACGACGCGGGTGGCGGGGGAACGGTCACGCACGAGGGACCACATTCGCACACCTGACGCCGTTGTGCACTACTTGAGGTGCGCACCCGAGTGTGTTACAGCGCCGTTGCGCCGCTTCGGTTTTCCGCTCAGTGGTGCGCGGCGTGCGGGGTCGCGATGGTGCAGCCGTTGAGCCGATGGCAGTGCTCGAACGCTTCGCCGTGCTGATCCAGCGGCCAGGTGTGCAGCACCTTGTCCGGCCCGTAGCGCCGGGAATTGATCAGCTCCCAGCGGTCGCCCGCACGACGGACGATGAAACCGCCACCGGGAACCAGGGGAATCACCTGCGCGATCATGAACCGGACCAGCCTTTCGCCTGCGGCCGAACTGTCCCACCCGAAGGTCGACGATCCCACGGCGGGTAACCAGGGTGGCGCAGGCGCGGCCGGGAACGCGTTGCGGTGTGGCCTATTTCACTTGCCCTGCGCGGTGGTGACGGCGGGGCCGCACGATTGCGGGTCGGTCGCTGGGCGTATAAACGACGGATGCCGTTGCACCTCCATCGCGCCGAACGCGCCGACGCGCTGGCCGACGGACTGGGGCGGGTGCTCGGTGACGCACCGGCCGACCCGTTCACCACCGAGGTGGTCGCGGTCCCGGCGAAGGGGGTGGAGCGCTGGCTGGCCCAGCGGCTCTCCGGCGCGCTCGGCGTGGCGGGCGCCGGGGACGGCGTGGCCGCCAATATCGCCTTCCCCGCGCCGACGGCGCTGGTGGCGGAGGTGCTGTCCGCGGCGAGCGGGGTCGCGCCCGCCGACGATCCGTGGGTGGGGCAGCGACTGGTGTGGACCCTGCTCGGGGTGATCGACGAGGTCGCAGGCGAGCCGTGGGCGGCGGTGCTCGCCCGGCACCTCGGCCTGCCCGGCACGGGGCATCGGGTGGGCAGGCGCTACGCGACGGCCGCGCACCTGGCCGCCCTGTTCGACTCCTACGCCGCGCAACGTCCGCAGCTGATTCTCGACTGGGCCGCGGGCGCCGACACCGACGGCGCGGGCGGCCCGGTCCCCGACGACCTCCTCACCTGGCAACCGCGGCTGTGGCGGGCCCTGCGCGCGGCCGTCGGCTCGCCGAGCCCGGCCGAACGGCTCGCCGCGGCCTGCGCGCGGCTGCGGGCCGACCCCGACACGGTCGACCTGCCCGCGCGGATCTCCGTGTTCGGCCTCACCCGGCTGCCCGCCGATCAGCTCGCGGTCCTCGTCGCCCTGGCCGAGCGCCGCGACGTCCACCTCTGGCTGGCCCATCCGAGTCCGGCGATGTGGACGGCGTTGTCGGCGGCGGGCGCGGGCGCGCCGGTGCCTCCGCGCGCGGCCGACGACACGGCCGATCTCGTCCGCCACCCTCTCCTGTCCGGCCTGGCACGGGACGTGCGGGAACTCCAGCTGCGGCTGAACCCGGTGCTGCACAGCACGATCCACCTTCCCGGCGAACCCGCCGACACCACCCTGCTCGGCACCGTGCAGGCCGCGATCCGCGCCGACCTGGTCCCCGCGCCGGGCGCGACAGCGGATGGCACCGTCGAGCTGCACGCCTGCCACGGCCCCGCCCGCCAGGTCGAGGTGCTGCGGGATCTGCTGCTGACCGCCTTCGGCGCCGACCCCGACCTGCAACCGCGCGACGTGCTGATCATGTGCCCGGACGTGGAGGCCTACGCGCCGCTGGTCCGCGCGGCCTTCGGCCATCGCGGTGCCGGTGCCGTCGACCTGCCCGTCGAGGGCGAGCACCCGGCCCACCAGCTGCGGGTGCGTCTGGCCGACCGTGGCCGGGCGGTCACCAACCCGATGCTCGCGGTGGTCATCGAGCTGCTCGAGCTCGCCGACGGTCGCGTCACGGTGACGCAGGTGCTGGACCTGGCGGCGAGCGAGACCGTCCGCAGGCGCTGTGGTTTCGACGACGACGACATCGAGCGGCTGCGCGAGTGGGCCGCCGAGTCCGGTGCCCGGTGGGGGATCGGGCAGCGCCAGCGCGAGGCGTTCGGCCTGGCCGACTTCGCGCAGAACACCCTCAACGCCGCGGTCGACCGGATCCTGCTCGGGGTCACCGCCGACGAGTCCGGCGACGACTGGCTGGATCTGGCCCTGCCGCTCGACGACGTCGACTCCAACGACGTCGACCTGGCGGGTCGCTTCGCCGAGTTCGTCGACCGGCTCGCGGTCTGTCTGCGCGATCTGCGCGGCCCCCGGCCTGCCGCCGAGTGGACGACGGTGCTGCTGCGCGCGGTCGACCTGCTCACCGACGTGCCCGACGCGCACTCCTGGATCCGCACCGAGGCGCGCCGCGAGATCGTCGCCGCCACCGAGCACGCGGGCGAGACGCCGCTGCGGCTGGCCGATGTCGCGGTGCTGCTGACCGGTCGCCTGGCGGGTGGGCCCGGCCGGGCGAACTTCCGCACCGGTGAGCTCACGGTGTGCACGCTGGTCCCCATGCGGTCGGTGCCGCACCGGGTGGTGATCCTGCTCGGCCTCGACGACGACGTCTTCCCGCGCCCCGGCACCGTCGACGGGGACGACCTGCTGGCCCGCGACCCACTCGTCGGCGAACGCGATCCCCGCAGCGAGGACCGTCAGCTGCTGCTCGACGCGATCATGGCGGCGGGCGAGCGGCTGCTCATCCTGCACACCGGCGCCGATCCGGTGACCGGCGCCGCGCGCCCGCCCGCGGTGCCGGTAGCCGAGCTGCTCGACGTCCTCGCCGCGCACGTCGGTCCGGACGCGCTGGACGCGGTGCGCGTCCGCCATCCGCTGCAAGCCTTCGATCGCCGCAATTTCGCGCCCGAGCGGCCGCGCAGTTTCGACACCGTCGCGCTGGCGGGTGCCCGTGCCGCCGCCCGGCCCGCGCGGCCGCGTCCGCCGCTGCTGACCGAGCCGCTGCCGCCGGTCCCGCAGGCCGATGTGGCCTTGGCGGAGCTGATCGCGTTCGCCGAGCATCCGGTGCGCGCGTTCCTGTGGCAGCGGCTCGGGCTGCGGGTGCCCGAGGAAGCCGAGGACATCGCCGAGCAACTGCCCATCGAACTCGACGGCCTGGCGAAATGGGATCTGGGCGAGCGGATGCTGTCGGCGCGGCTCACCGGCGCCGACCCCGCCGGCCTGCGCGCGGCCGAATGGCGGCGCGGCACGCTGCCGCCCTTCGCGTTCGGCGGCGCGGTCCTCGACGAGGTGGAGGGCACCGTCGACACCCTCGTGCGCACCGCCGAGCCCGACTACGAGGCGAGCCCGCGCGCGGTCGACATCGCCATCGACCTCGGCAACGGCCGTACCCTGGCAGGCACCGTGCCCGAGGTCCGCGGCGAGACCCTGGTGCGCACCACCTACTCCCGGCTGGCGCCGAAACACCGCCTGGCCGCGTGGGTTTCGCTGCTCGCGCTGGCCGCGACCGAGGACCGGTCGTGGCGCGCGATCAGCACCGGCCGCGGTCAGTTCCGCAGCAGGCCGGTCGCCCGGTCGGTGATCGTGGCGCCCGAGGCCCCCGCCGCCCTGGCGGTCCTGCGCGACCTGGTTCGGCTGCGCGACGAGGGGCTGTGCGAACCGCTCCCGGTCGCGCCCGCCGCCACCGCCGCCTACGCCGAACGCCGCTTCCGGGGCGACGGTGTCGCCGACGCCCTGCTCGCCGCCGAGCACGCCTTCGACGGCGGCCCCAACGGACCCGACAAGTTCGGCGACCACACCGACCGCTACCTGCGCTACGTGTGGGGCCGCGCGCCGCGCTTCGACCGCTTCGCCGCCGCCCCCGCCCGGGCGGGCGAACCCGAGAGCACGCGGTTCGGCGCGATCGCGCGTCGCTGGTGGGCGCCGCTGCTGGCGGCCGAGAGTCAGGGGCAACCGTGACGGGAACGATGTCGGCGCCCGCCGCCTTCGACGCGGCCGGGCCGTTGCCGGTGGGGACCACGGTGCTCGAGGCGAGCGCGGGGACCGGGAAGACCCACGCCATCGTCGGTCTCGCGGTGCGCTACGTCGCCGAGGCCGGCGTCGGCATCACCGAGCTGCTGCTGGTGACCTTCAGCCGCGCCGCCACCCAGGAACTGCGGGAACGCACCAGGGACCGCTTCGTGACGGTCGCGGCCGCGCTCGCCGATCCGGGCGTCGCGCGGGCCCACCCCGATGAGCTGGTGCGCGGGCTGGCCGACACCGATCCGGCGACGCTGCGGCTGCGCAGGCACCGATTGCTCACCGCCCTGGCCGATTTCGACGCGGGCACCATCGCCACCACCCACTCGTTCTGCCAGCGGATGCTCGACGAACTGGGCTTGGCGGGGGAACACGATCTGGGCGCGCGGCTGGTGGAATCGGTCGACGACCTGGTCGCCACTGTCGCCGACGACCTCTACCTGGCCCGTTACGCCCGCGACCGCGCGCCGTTCACGCTGCGTGAGGCGCACACCCTCGCGCTGGCCGCCGTGCACGACCGCCACGCCGACCTCGCACCGCGCACCGACGGTGCCGCGGGCGAGCGGGTGGCCTTCGCGACGGCGGTGCGTGCGGAGACCGAGCGCCGCAAACGCCGTGCGGGACTGCGTGATTTCGACGATCTGCTGGTGCTGCTGCACGAGGTGCTCGCCGATCCGGAGCACGGGCCGCGGGCCTGCGCGCGGATCCGGCAGCGGTACCGGGTGGCGCTGGTCGATGAGTTCCAGGACACCGATCCGCTGCAATGGGACATCCTGCGCCTGGCCTTCCACGAACACGCCACTCTGGTCCTGGTCGGCGACCCGAAGCAGGCCATCTACGCCTTCCGCGGCGCGGAGGTGCTCAGCTACCTGGACGCGGTCGCGCTGGCCGAACGGCGCAGCGAACTGACCCGCAACTGGCGCAGCGACGCCGGACTGCTGCGCGCGCTGGACCACCTGTGCGGCGGTGCGGAACTGGGGCACCCGGAGATCAGCGTCTATCCCGTGACACCGACCCGCCCGGCGACCCGCCTGCACGGCGATCCGGCGGTGATCACTCCGCTGCGGCTGCGGGTGCTGCCGCGGACCGGTGCCGGTCCGCGCAATCGGTCGGGGTTTCCCTCGGTCGGCAGGCAGCGGGCGAAGGTGGCCGACGACCTGGCCGCCGACATCGTCACATTGCTCGAGTCCGGTGCCACCATCGAGGCCAAACCGGAACGGGGCGTGGATCATTCGCTCACCGAGGTGGGCGACGGCCGGGTGCGCAGGCCGATCGGGCCCGGTGACATCGCGGTGCTGGTCCGCACCCGGACCCAGATCGATGTGGTGCGGGCCGCGCTGGACCGGGTCGGGGTCGCGTCCGTGCTGGCCGGTGGCACCAGCGTTTTCGCCACCGTGGCCGCCACCGACTGGCTGTGGGTGCTGCGCGCGCTGGAGCAACCGCATCGCGGCGACCGGGTCCGGCTGGCCGCCTGCACGCCGATCCTGGGCGTCACCGTGGCCGAGATCGACGCGGGCGGAGCCGATCTCGTCGGCCGGGTGTCCACCCAGCTGCGGGAGGCGGCGCGGCTGTTCGCCCGCGCGGGGTTCGCGGCCGTCTTCGACAAGCTCGCCACCGAGACCGATCTCGCGCCGCGGCTGCTCGCGGTGGAGAACGGCGAACGCGAACTCACCGACCTGCGCCACCTCGCGCAACTGCTCGACGAGGTGGCCCTCGCCGAAGGGCTCGGGCTGACCGCGCTGACCCGCTGGCTGGCCGATCGGGTCCGGGATCCGGAGGCGGGCAGCGTCAGCGGCCGCAGCAGGCGGCTCGACCGGGACGCCGCGGCCGTGCAGATCGCCACCGTGCACGCCAGCAAGGGGCTCGAATTCCCGCTCGTGTACCTGCCTTTCGCGTGGGACAGCGCCAAGAACCCGTACCCGGCGACGCTGCTGTTCCACGACGACAACGGCACCAGGGTGCTCGACATCGGCGGCAAGGAGGCGCCCGGCTACGGCGAGCGCCAATTGCGCTGCGAGGCCGAGGAATCGGGGGAGGAGCTGCGGCTGCTCTATGTTGCGCTGACCCGGGCCATGTGCCAGGTGGTGGCCTGGTGGGCGCCCGCCGTCACCACCGCGGCCGCACCGCTGCACCGGATGATCCTGGGGCGGCGCCCTGGTTCGGCCCAGGTGCCGCGCCGTGCCGACATCCCCGCGGATACCGCGGCGGTGCAACGCCTCACGGAGTGGGCGGAGCCCGCGGCCGAGGTGATCTCGGTGACCGCGGTGCACCGGCCCGACGACGTCGAGCCGCGCCGGGTCAGGACCGAGCTGCCGAGCGGTGAGCTGGCCGTCGCGGGATTCACCCGGGTCCTCGACCAGCAGTGGCGGCGGACATCGTATTCCGCGCTCACCGCGGGCGCGCACGATCTCGCGGGGGTCGGCGAGGAGGAGCCCGAGGACGGGCCGGGACCCGACGACGAACCGGCCGAGGCGCCGCTCGACGCCCCCGCCGGCGGCACCGGTGCGCCGTCACTGATGAACGCGCTGCCCTACGGCGCGGAGTTCGGCACCCTCGTGCACGGCATCCTGGAAGCCGTCGACACCTCGGCGCCGGATCTCGCCGCCGAGGTCGCCGCCCGCTGCGCGGAGGCGGTCGAGCACACCATGGCCGAACTCGACGTCGACCTGCTGGCCACCGCGCTGCTCGAAGTTCTGCGGACCCCTGCCGATTTCGGTTCGCTCGCCGCGATAGCGACCCGGGATCGCCTGTGCGAGCTGGAATTCGAACTGCCACTCGGTGGGGGCGACACCCCCGGTGCGCGGTCTTCGGGGATGCACGGCATCGCTGACCTGCTGCGCCGCCATCTACCCGGAAACGATGTGCTGGCCGGGTACGCCGACCAGCTGGCGGCGCTGCCCGACACGGTGCTGCGCGGCTACCTCACCGGCAGCATCGACGCCGTGCTGCGGGTGCCCGACGACGCGGGCGGGCACCGCTATCTGATCGTCGACTACAAGACGAACCGGCTCGGCACCGGTGATCTCACCGTCGAGCACTACCGGCGCGAGCACATGGTCACGGAGATGATCCGCTCGCACTACCCACTCCAGGCGCTGCTGTACGCGGTGGCGCTGCACCGCTACCTGCGCTGGCGGCTGCCCGGGTACGACCCGGCCCGGCATCTCGGTGGCGCGCGGTATCTGTTCGTGCGCGGCATGATCGGTGCCGCCACTCCGGCGGGTCACGGTGTGTTCGACTGGCAGCCGCCCGCGGAACTCGTTGTCGCACTGTCGGATCTGCTCGCGGGAGAACCGCGATGAGGGCTCGCGGGCGGTGCCCGCGTCGTCCGGTCGCTGTGTCGCCGGCTCGGCGATGGGCGACGCCACCCGTGGACCGGGTGTGCTCGGGGGAGGTCGTCCGATGACGTCGATTCAGGTGGCGCAGCGGGGCACCGGGCTGCTGCGGGTGTTCAACGAGGCCGGGGTGCTGTCCGCCGCGGATGTGCATGTCGCGGTGCGGCTGGGGCGGATGGGCCGGGAGGACAGCGAGGACGTGCTGTTCGCGGCGGCGCTGGCCGTGCGCGCGGTGCGGTCGGGTTCGGTGTGCCTGGAACTGGCCCGCATGCGCGAGATCGGGATCGACGCCGACGAAAGCCGCGACACCGCAGCGGGAATCGATCCGGCGACGCTGCCCTGGCCCGACACCGATCGGGTGCTCGCCGCGCTGCGCCGCAGTCCGCTCATCCGCGGTGGGCAGGCCGGACCGCTGCGCCCGTTGCGCCTGGTCGAAGCCGACGCCGAGGGCGGCGCGCTGCTCTACCTCGACCGGTACTACCAGCAGGAACAGACGTTGCGGCGGGTACTCACCGAACGCAGCGCCGACCATCCGGAGATCGACTCCGTCCTCGTGCGCGCCGAACTGGATCGCCTGTTCGCCGACCCCCTCGGCGCCGGGCCCGACCGGCAGCGACTGGCCGCCGCGCTCGCCGCCACCCACTGGACCACCGTCGTCGCGGGCGGCCCCGGCACGGGCAAGACCCACACCATCGCCCGCATCCTCGCGCTGCTCACCGCGCACCGCCGGGCCACCCCGAAACTCCCCGCCCTGCGGATCGCGCTCGCCGCGCCGACCGGCAAGGCCGCCGCGCGTTTGCAGGAAGCGGTGCGCGAACAAGCCGCCGAACTGGGACTTCCCGAACTGACCGCCGCCACCCTGCACCGCCTCCTCGGCTGGCAGCGCGGCCGCACCACGCGATTCCGCCACCACGAACACAACCGGCTGCCCTACGACGTGGTCGTCGTCGACGAGACGTCGATGGTCTCCCTGACGATGATGAGCCACCTGTTCTCGGCCCTGCGCCCCGACACCCGCCTCGTCCTGGTCGGCGACCCGGACCAGCTCGCCTCCGTCGATGCCGGCGCGGTGCTCGCGGATCTGGTCGCGGGGCCGATCAGCGGTGCGCCGAACCCCGCCCTGCCGGAGCTGCTGCGATCCGATTCGGCCCCCGGGACAGCGGACGCGGCGGAGGTCGCCGATCATGCTGGGACGCAACCGGATCCGGAGTCGCTGAGCGCGCTGGAACAGCGCCGGTTGCGGGGCGGCATCGTGCGGTTGACGCGCGGTCGGCGCTTCGGCGGCCGGATCGCGGACCTGGCCGTCGCGGTGCGCGCGGGGGACGCGGATGCCGCGCTGGCCATCCTGCGGGCGGGCGACGCGGACGTGTCGCTGTGCGCGCCCGAGGAGACCGCGGCGGTGCGGGCCGACGTGACCAGCGCGGCACTGGCCGTCACCGCGGCCGCGAACGCCGGCGACGCGGTGGGCGCGCTGACCGCACTGGAATCGCATCGCCTGCTCTGCGCGCATCGGCAGGGGCCGTTCGGGGTGGAGCGGTGGGACCGGATGGCCGCCGAATGGGCCGCGGCCGGGGGCACGGGACCCGAAGGGCCGCAGGCGGTCTGGTATCCCGGGCAGCCGCTGCTGGTCACCGCGAACGATCACGAGGCCCGCATCTACAACGGTGACACCGGCGTCATCATCCGGCGGCCCGACGGATCGCTGCGGGCGGCGCTGCAACGCGGCAGCGACCCCTATCTCGTCCATCCGACCCAGTTCCCGGCCGTGGTCACGGTGTTCGCGATGACGATCCACCGCAGTCAGGGCAGCCAGTACGACACCGTCTCGGTCGTCCTGCCCGAACCGGAATCCACGCTGCTCACCAGGGAACTGCTCTACACCGCGATCACCCGCGCCCGCACCCATGTGCGCATCATCGGCACCGAGGAATCCATTCGCGCCGCCATCGGACGACGGGTGCTCCGGGCCAGCGGACTGTCCCGGAGCACCCAGCCGTAGCGTCAGCGCGCCGAGCTGCGCGACAGGTTCCACGACCACCAGTGGTCGTCGTCGAGATCGGCGCGGATCGGGTCCTCGATGTCGGCGCGCAGCCCGGCGGGCAGTTCGGTCAGCGCGGGCAGGATGTCCGGGGACAGGGTGCTCAGATACTCGGAGTCGAGCCGCTTGCCGTCCTCCCAGCGGGCGATATTGCGTTCGGCGACAAACTGTTCCGGGTCCAGGACGGCGAGCGCGATGAGGGTGGCCAGCGCGGTGCCGACCGCGGCGCGCGGCACCCAGCGCCAGCGCAACCGGGCGATCGCGACCAGCACGAGCACATAGACCAGGCCGACCCACAGCTCGCACACCTCCACCAGCAGGCGCAGCACCGTGAAGCCGTAGGCCTGCTGATAGGTCCACATCCGCGCGAGCGCCGAGCCGACGATCACCAGCGCCAGCACGCTCACCGCGCTGAGCAGGATCCGCAGCCAGCGCCGGTCGGCGGCCGTCTCCTGCGACGCCCAGTGCAGGACCGCCAGGATCACCGCCAGGGTCAGGATGCTCACCGCCGAGAGCTGCCAGAAGCCGCTGCGCGCGTACTCGGCGTAGGTGAGACCGGCGGTGCGCTGCACGTAGTCGTCACCACCGAACAGCGCGACGAACTGGGCACCGAGGAACGCGGCGAACAGCACGGTCAGCGCGCCGACCGGCAGCACCCATTCACTGCGCGACCACAACCGGACCGGGCGCGTCTCGGTGCCCGGCGCGAGCGGTCCGGCGAGCAGGTACAGCCCGCCGAGCGCGCCCATCCCGATCACCGCGAACAGCAGGATCCACTGCCACGCCGTGGCCGCGTCGATCGACGGCACCAGCCCGCTGAGCAATTCGGCGAAGGTCGCGTCCGCGCCGCCCAGCAGCGGCACGAACACCACCAGCAGCGCGGCCGTCACCGCGACCGACGCACCGTAGCGCCGCAGATTCGACAGCTCCGCCGGCCGCGTGTCCCGCAACCCCGAGAACGCCCACGGCACCGCCTCGAACGAGGCCAGCGGCACCGCCACCATGTCGTGCGCGATCCCGCGACCGGTCCTGCGCCCCAGCACCGCCAGCGAGCCCGCGACACCCGCCGCCAGCACACACAGCACGAACAACCATCCCGCCGCCCGGAACGTCCCGACCCCGAGCAGCGCGAGCGCCGCGGCAGTCCACCACAGCCGATGCCGGGCGACCACGGGTTCGAACGCCGCAGAGGTCCCGGCCGGCGCCACCGTCGCGGCGATCGGGGCCGCACGGGACGCTTCCGGGGAAGCCGCCGAGGGCTTGGTCGCGCCGACCGGCTCCGAGGAGCTCGCGCTCGGCGGTGTCGGCGTACTCGACGACGCCTCACCCGCCGCCTGCCCGGCCGCTACCGCGGAATCGATGCTCGCGGTCGGGATCGCAACGGATGGGTCTGGGTGGTCTGTCGCGGTCGCGGTCGGGGTCGCATCGGATGGGTCCGGGTGGTCTGTCGCGGTCGAGGTCGCACCGGATAGCTGTGGGTGACCTGTCGGGATCGGCGTCGTGCCGGCCGGCTCCGGGTCGGCCGGGGTCGGCTGCGCGCCCGTGCGGCCCGAGGTCGGCACTCCCGGTGTGACCTCGATGGCCGAACGACCGGGTGCTGCCGGGGCGGCGGACTTGTCACCCGGCGCGGGGGTGCCGGTCGCGGCCGGAGCGGATTCACCGTTCGCCGGAGCGGGCAGGCCCGGCTGTGCGGGGCCGGGCGTCTCTGCTGTCGCGGCAGCTGCGTTCTCCGGTGCTGCGGCGGGCTTGTCGGCTGAGGTGCCCGACCCGGGCTCGATGTTCTCCGCAGCGGCCGCGGACCGGTCGGGGACGGTCTGCGGCGATGTCGTGTTCGGTGCGGGAGTGGAACCGGCCGGGGTCGGCGGCATCCCGGTGCGGCCCGAGGTCGGCACTCCCGGTGTGGTCTCGATGGCCGAACGACCGGATGCTGTCGGGGCGGCGGACAGGTCGCCCGGCGCGGGGGTGCCGGTGGTGGTCGGCGCGGATTCGCCGTTCGCCGGATCGGGCGGGCCCGGCTGTGTGGGAGCGGCCGGGGCCGACTCCGAGACCGCAGGGGCGGTGTCCGCGTTCGCCGGGGCTGGATCGCTCGGGGAATCCGCCATGGCGGCAGGCGAATTGGGTGCAGTGTCCGGTGCGGCAGTGCGGGCCGGTGCGGCGGTCGAATCGTTCGGTGTCGCGGCATCGGGGGCCGGGCTCGGCGCGGTCGAGGTGCGGGTGCGGGCACGGTGGTCGACGATGCCCAGCGCGCTGGCGATGACGCCACCGGCGAGGACCCAGCCGAGGCCCGGGCGGTCGAGGGGAATGACTGTCGCGCCGACGATTCCGGCGACGGCGGCGGCGGGCAGGACGCCGGCCGGGCGGGCGACGTGGAACCGGCGCCGGTAGATCGGTGGTGGGGGCGGTGGCAGCGCGGGCGCCTTCGGCATCGGCGGCATGACGGCCGCCGCCTGCCAGCCCTCGGTCCACGGCGGCGGGTCGCCCTTCGGTGGCGCCGAGGTGCCCGGACCCGGCGCGGATCCGGTCTTCGTCGCCGTGGTGGCGGCCGCGGGGTCGGTCTCTGTCGCCGTGGCGCCTGCCATGAGCTGGTCCGGTGTTCGCGGGGTGGCGGATTCGTCGGTCATGTCCCCTCCGATGGGTGTGCGGGATCGTCCCAGGACGTGGCGTCCGGGATGGTGGGTCGGGATGTGGTCGGGTCAGTCCGTGGGCAGGACGACGCGGATACGGGAGCCGGGGTCGGCGACGGCGATGGTGCCGCCGTGCAGGTCGATCACCCAGCGGGCGATGGCCAGACCGAGGCCGGTGCCGCCGCCGTCGGTGCGCCCGCCGCGGGTGAACCGGTCGAAGACGGTGGCGCGGTCGGCTTCCGGGATGCCGGGACCGTCGTCCTGGATCTCGAGCACGGTCGCGCCGGGCACGGCCAGCGCGGACACGCGGACCTCGCCGCCCGCCGGCCCGTGCCTGGCCGCGTTGTCGAGCAGGTTGAACAGCACCTGGTGCAGGCGGGCCCGGTCGGCGCGCACGGTCGCCTCGGCGGGCACGATCGAGGTGGTGAAGCGGACACC
The DNA here is from genome assembly GCF_040681225.1 of Nocardia sp. NPDC051833. Classification (NCBI taxonomy): domain Bacteria; kingdom Bacillati; phylum Actinomycetota; class Actinomycetes; order Mycobacteriales; family Nocardiaceae; genus Nocardia; species Nocardia sp. NPDC051833. The sequence goes on along the minus strand of NZ_JBFAYK010000002.1, from coordinate 1,233,503 downwards.
GCGGCCGAGCGCGGCTGTCATCACCTCGGCTTCGGCGATCACCTCCGCCAGCAGCGGTGCCAGCGGCAGGTTCTCCCGATCGAGGGTGAACGCGCCCGCCTCGATGCTGGACAGGTCGAGCAGTTCGGAGACGAGCAGGCCGAGGCGTTCGGTCTGGGCCAGCGCGGTCCGCAGCGTCGCCGGATCGGGTTCGCTCACCCCGTCGACGATGTTCTCCAGCACCGCGTGCAAGGCCGTCACCGGCGTGCGCAGTTCGTGCGAGACATTGGCGATGAGGTCACGGCGCTGGCGATCGGCCGCAGCGAGGTCGGCCGCCATCTGATTGAACGCGGTCGCGAGCTGACCCACCTCGTCGCGGGAACTGGCGCGCACCCGGAAGCTGTAGTCGCCGTGCGCCATCCGCCGCGCGGCCGCGGTCATCTCGCGCAGCGGACGGGTGATGCCGTGCGCGAGGAACTGCGAGGTGACCAGCGCGATGATCATGGCGGTGAGCGTGGTGAACGTCGGCAGCCAGCCGATCCGCAACCAGAAGTAGGCGAACGCGACGGCACCCGAACACACCATGAGCACGGCCAGCTTCATCTTGATCGAGCGCAGCGGATCCAGCGGCCGGGGCATCCGGTCGGCCACCCGGTCGAGGAAGGTGCGCGGGGCGTCCGCGGACAGCTCGCTCATCGCGCGTCCAGGGCGTAGCCGACACCGTGCACGGTGCGGATCAGATCGGCGCCGAGCTTACGGCGCAGGGCCTTGATGTGGCTGTCGACCGCGCGGGTGCCCGAGGCGTCCGACCAGTCCCAGATGTCCTCGAGCAGTCGCTCCCTCGCCAGGACCGCGCGGGGGCGCTGGGCGAGGCGGGCCAGCAGGTCGAATTCCAGCGGGGTCAGCTTGGCCTCGGTCGCGCCGCGCCAGACCCGCCGCTCGTCGAGGTCGATCCGCAGATCGCCGACGACGATGGCGCTCTCGCCGCGCTCGGCGGCCCGGTCGACCCGCCGTAGCAGGGCGTGCACGCGGGCGGCCAGCACTCGCATCGAGAACGGCTTGGTCAGGTAGTCGTCGGCGCCGACCCCGAGGCCGACGAGCTGGTCGGTCTCGTCGGTGCGGGCGGTGAGCATGAGCACCGGGACGTGCCGGTCGGCCTGGATGCGCCGGCACACCTCGAGCCCGTCGAAACCGGGCAGCATCACATCGAGCACCACCAGGTCCGGTTCCGCCGTGGCGGCCGCGGCCACGGCGCCCGGACCGTCGTGGGCCACCTCCACGGTGAAGCCCTCCGCGCGTAATCGCGCCGCGACCGACTCGGCGATCGTCACCTCGTCGTCCACGACGAGGATGCGCCGCGCCGGCGCTCCGGTCCCGCCCCCACTGATGTCCATGGACAGACCCTAGCGAGCGGGTGTGGAGGGTTGCGTCGTCAAATGTGGAGATTCTGTGTGCAGCGCGCCGGGTACGATGACCACGTGCACCAGCGTTTCCGCTCCACGCCGCCGCCCGCCTCCTGAGCGAGGTGCCCCGAGGGCGCGTGCCACCCACCGGGTAGGCGCGGCGCCGTTCACCGCTCGGGCGTCGATGGCGCGTGCCCGCATGGCCGCTGTTCGCACCTCGTTTCCGCGACCTCATCCCTCTGTCGCAGGAGCGAATTCCCTGATGTCTGTTTCCCTTTCCGTGTCCGCGCCCGCCCGGCGTGGATTGTTCCCGCTCGTCGCCGCCGGTGTGCTGTGGGGTACCGGCGGCCTGCTCGGATCCCTCGTCCAGCAGCGCACCGGCCTCGCCCCGATCGCGGTCGCCACCTATCGGCTCGGCGTCGGCGGCGCGATCCTGGTTGTCGTCTCGCTGCTCGGGTGCCGCGGTGTCCCGCGGGGGCGGGCGGCCGTGCGGCGGATCGGCGCCGTCGGCGCGCTGGCCGCGATATTCCAGGCCTGCTATTTCGCCGCGATCGCCGCGTCCTCGGTCGTGCTGGCGACGCTGGTCACCATCGGCGCGGCCCCCGTCGTCGTCGCGCTGGCCGACCACGTGACCGGCCGCCGTCGGCTCGACGGCGGGCGCGGCGCGATCCTCGCGCTGGCGATCACCGGCCTGACGATCCTGGTCGGCGTTCCGGCCGAGGACACGTCGGGCATGGTCGCGGGCGTCGCGCTGGCCCTGGTCGCCGCCACCGCCTTCGCCGCGGTCACCCTCGTCACCGCCCACCCCGTTCCCGGCCTCGACGCGGTGACCGCGACCGGCTACGGATTCCTCGGCGGCGCGGCGCTTCTCGCCGTCCCGGCCGCGACGACCGGCCTCGCCATCACCCCGACCCCGGCGAACCTGCTGGCCGTCACCGTCCTCGGCCTGGCACCCACCGCCGTCGCCTACGCCCTGTTCTTCCACGGTCTGCCCGCCGCGGGCGCCGCCACCGCCGCGGTCCTCACCCTGCTCGAGCCCCTGACTGCCACCCTGCTCGCTGTCGTCCTCCTCGGCGAACGACTCACGCCCGTCGCCTGGACCGGCGCGGCCCTGCTCGCGCTCGCGCTGGTTCTGACGGCTACCACCGCCGATCGCGAGCAATCGGCTTCCGCCGGATAGCCAGGGGCCGGTGGCACGTCGGCCGGCGCGCAGCTCGGTGCGCGAGGCCGCCGGGACGAGCCTCAGGGCTCGGGGAACAGGCCGGGCAGTTCCATGGCGTAGGCGAGGTCGTCGCGGGTGCCGAGGGTGACCAGCAGGACGCGGATCATCGTGATCCGCGCTTCGGAATCCAGCACCGGATCGGGGTCGCTGCCGGGCTCGGTGCCCATCGTGAGGCGATAGACGACGTATTCGCACACGTGCAGCGCCGTGTCCATGTCCAGGGGTGTGGGCACCGGGCGGCCCAGCTCGACGAAGGTCTTGCGGACCAGGGCGCGGATGTCGTCGAGGGCGCGTTCGCGGTAGGCCGACACCAGGGAGGCGGGGTCGTGCAGCTCGGCGAAGAGCGGCCGCAGCATCGGGCCGTGGCCGCGCGCCCAGTCGATGAAGGCGTCGATCAGCCGGATGCCCAGCTGGACCGGCTCGTCGGTGCCCGACAGTGCGTCGCGGATCGCGCCGACCAGGCCGTCGTTGGACGCGGTGAGGACCACGTGCAGCGGCTCGGCGGCATTGCCGAAATAGCGGTAGAAGGTCGGCCTGGCCAGCCCGGCCTGCTCGATGATCTGGGCGACGCTGAGCCCGCGCGACCCGTTGCGGGCGAACACGGCTGCCGTCGCCTCGACGATCCGGGCGCGGACCTCGTCGGCCTGCTCCCGGGTCTGCGGCGGACGCCCACGGCGCACCGTGGCGGAATCACCGGACATCGCACCTCCTCACAACCGCGAGACGTCCACGGAAAGCTTGACACGGCACCGGCTCGAACCATTAATCTAACACTAGTGTTCAGCAAATAGCCGAACCTGCGCGATCGCTCCGCGCGACCCATCTGTTGAGGAGAAGGGCCGACAATGACGACAGCCCCCGAGCTGACCGCCGAACCAACCGCGCTGCCGACCGCGCTGGTCAAGCCCCTGTTCGACCGTGGCGTCGCGGGTGGCGCGCCGTCGGTGCCGATCTTCGCGCCCGCCACCGGACACAAGATCGGTGACCTGCCGCAGTCCTCGATCGAGGACATCGACCGCGCCTTCGCCGTGGCCCGCCACGCGCAGCGCGACTGGGCCAAGGTGCCGGTCAAGCAGCGGGTGGAGATCCTGCGCCGCTTCCACGACATCGTCCTGGCCGAGCAGGACACCATTCTCGACATCGTGCAGACCGAGACCGGCAAGTCCCGCCCGCACGCGTTCGACGAGGTCGGCGATGTCGCGCTGAACTCGCGCTACTACGCCGCCGTCGCGCCCAAGCTGCTCGCCGACCGCAAGCCGCGCGGCGTGCTGCCGGTGCTCACCTCGGTCGAGGTGCGCAACCGGCCCAAGGGTGTCGTCGCGGTGATCTCGCCGTGGAACTACCCGCTCGCGCTGTCGGCCTCCGACGCCCTGCCCGCCCTGGTCGCGGGCAACGCCGTGATCGCCCGGCCGGACAACCAGACCGCGCTGTCGGCGCTGTGGGCCATCGACGCCGCCGAGCGCGCGGGCCTGCCGCGCGGGTTGTGGCAGGCGGTCCTCGGCCGTGGCCGCGAGATCGGTGGCGACGTGATCGCCCGCGCCGACTACGTCGACTACACCGGTTCCAGCGCCACCGGCCGCACCATCGCCCAGCAGGCCGGTGAGCGCCTGATCGGCTACTCGCTCGAGCTCGGCGGCAAGAACCCGCTGCTCGTGCTCGCCGACGCCGACGTCTCCAAGGCGGCCAAGCTGGCCGTGCGCGCCTGCTTCTCCTCGGCCGGCCAGCTGTGCGAGTCGATGGAGCGCATCTACGTCGACGCCGCGGTCTACGACCAGTTCGTCGCCGAGTTCGTCGGCAACGTCAAGAACATGTCCCTCGGCGGCGAGCTCGACTACAGCCGCGACATGGGCTCGCTGACCTTCCAGCGTCAGCTCGACACCGTCACCGCGCACGTCGACGACGCCGTCGCCAAGGGCGCCAAGGTGCTCGCCGGTGGCCGCGCCCGTCCCGACCTGGGTCCGTACTTCTACGAGCCCACCGTGCTCGCCGATGTGGCGCCCGGCATGACGGTCTACCGCGAGGAGACCTTCGGTCCGGTCGTGTCGGTGTACAAGGTCGACTCCGACGAGGCCGCCATCGAGGCCGCCAACGACACCGCCTACGGCCTCAACGCCAGCGTGTGGAGCAAGGACGCCGAGCGCGGCAAGGCCGTCGCCGCCCGGATCAACGCCGGCTCGGTGAACGTCAACGAAGGTTTCATCGCGGCCTGGGGCAGCGTCGACGCGCCGTCCGGTGGTCTCGGCATCTCCGGTCAGGGCCGTCGCCACGGTCCCGAGGGACTGCTGAAGTACGTCGACACCCAGACCATCGCGGTCCAGCGGGTGCTGCCGATCGCGCCGCTGCCGGGCATGTCCGAGCAGATGTGGGCCAAGACCATGACGCTGGTCTTCGGCGTCATGAAGACACTTCGCCAGAAGTGACGCGTACGGAAAACGAAGCAGGGGTAGGCATTTCATGAAACTCGATTCGGTCGCGGGCAAGCGGGTGCTGGTCACCGGCGCCGCTATGGGCCTGGGCAGGCTGTTCGCCGAGACGGCGGTCCGCGAGGGCGCCGACGCGGTCGTGCTGTGGGACGTCAACGAGCTGACGCTGCGCGAGACCGCGGCGCAGCTGACCGCCCTGGGCGGCAAGGTGCACCAGCACGTCGTCGACGTGTCCTCGCAGGATTCGATCCGCGAGGCCGCCGAGGCGGTGCGCAAGGAGATCGGCGGGATCGACATCCTGGTCAACAACGCCGGGATCGTGCGGGGCAACACCTACTTCTGGGAAACCGAGAACCGCGCCGACATCGACAAGACCATGGCGATCAACTCGCTGGCCCCGATGTACGTCACCCTCGAGTTCCTGCCGGGCATGGTCGCCGGTGCCGGTCAGGCGCGCATCCTCAACATCGCGTCCTCGGCCGGTCTGGTGGCCAACCCGCGCATGGCCGTCTACGCGGCGTCCAAGTGGGCGGCGCTGGGCTGGTCGGACTCGGTGCGCCTGGAGCTCGAGCAGGCGGGCCACGACCACGTGAAGGTCACCACGGTCTGCCCGACCTACATCAACACCGGCATGTTCGACGGCGCCAAGGGCATCCTGTTCACGCCGATGCTCGAGCAGAACGACGTCGTCGAGACCTCGTGGCGGGAGATGAAGAACGGTGGCGCCCTGGTGGTGCTGCCGTGGACCTCGCGGATGAACCGCGCGCTGACCGGTCTGCTGCCGATCAAGGTGCGCGACTTCTACCTCAACGCCGTCGGCGTGTACCACTCGATGGATCAGTTCACCGGCCGCAAGTAGCCGCTGGACCGCGATGCCCCCGTCCGACGCGAGTGTCGGACGGGGGCATCGCGGTGTCCGGGCACGGTGTGCGCTGCCGGTCGGTCAGGCCGCGCGGGTGCCCAGCACGACCGTGGCGTAGTACTCCTCGGAGTGCTCGACGCGTGGCGTGAGGCCGTGCGCGGTCAGTACCGCGCACGCGGTATCGACCTGTCCCGTCGAGGTTTCCACCAGTACCGTGCCGCCCGGCGCGAGCCAGCTCGCCGCGCCCTCGGCGACCCGGCGGAAGACAGCGAGCCCGTCCGCCCCGCCGTCCAGGGCGACGAACGGTTCGTGCTCACGGGCCTCCGGCGGCATGTCCGCGACCCGTTCGGTCGGCACGTACGGCGTGTTCGCCAGCAGTACGTCGACGCGTCCGCGCAGATCGGCGGGCAGCGCGTCGAACAGATCCCCGCCGAACACCGGCGCGCTCAGCGGCGCGAGATTCTCCCTGGCACACGCCACCGCCACCGGGTCGATATCGGCGGCGACGAGCTCGACCTCGCAGCCGCGCGCGGTGAGCTCGGTGGCCGCGGACAGCCCGAGCGCCCCACAGCCGCAGCACAGATCGACCACGCACGCCCGCGTCGTCCCCGGCGCCACGCCCGCCACCGCCCGCTCGACCAGGAACGCGGTGCGCTGGCGCGGCACGAAGACTCCCGGCCGCACGCCGACCCGCAGGCCGCGGAATGCCACCCAGCCGAGCAGGTACTCGAGCGGTGTCCCCGCGACCCGCCGCGCCACGAGATCGTCGAGGCGGCCGGCGTCACCGTCGGCGGCCTCGAGCAGCAGCGCGGCCTCGTCCTCGGCGAACACGCAGCCCGCCGAGCGCAGCACGACGACGATGTCGTCGAGGGGGGAAACAGTCATGCAGCGATTGTCGCGTGCCCGACAACCGGTTTTTCGCGCCCCCGGATCAGCGCGCGCTGTCGAGCTCGAATGTGCGGGTCGCGTCGAGGTAGATCCCGCGCTGTGCGGCCCGGGCGGGCGGCGGCAGCTGCGAGACGAGCTGTTCGAGCGAGGTCATCGCGCCGACGACGTTGGTGCCCGCCACCAGGAAGTCGGCGACCGCCCGGCGGATGTGGTTCGGCGAGGTCACCACCACGGCGCTGGTCGCGCCGAGATCGCGTAGCAGGCGGGTGCTGAACAGCGCGTTCTGCACCGTCGACCCGGCCCGGTCCTCGACGTGGATCCGCTCGTTCGGCAGGCCGCGGCCCACCAGCCAGTGGCGCATCGCCTCCGCCTCGGAGATCCCGTTCTGCGGGTTGCCGCCGGTGACGACCACCGGCGAGAACGGCGCGGCGACCGCCTGCAGCCACGCCGCGGTGAGCCGATTCTCCAGCTCGGGCCGCAGCGCGCCGTCGGGCAGCAGACCGTAGCCGAGCACCACGATGCCGGTCTGCGGGCCGACCAGCGCGGGCAGCGGATTGGGCAGGGTCGCGGCCGCCGCGCTCACCGCGCGCAGCACGTTGGAGGTGCCCGCCGCCATGCCACCGTCGATCGCGCCGAGGCGGGCCATCGCCTCGCCGACCGCGGCGTGGTCACCGGCGTAGTGCGACCAGATCGCCTGCAGGGCCAGCGCCTCGACGTCGTTCGGGTCTGCGGCGATGAGCGCGCGCAGGTCGGCGCGGCCCGCGTTGTCGTCACCGTCGGTGAAATGCCGCTGCGCGGAGTTGTAGAGCGCGGTCACGTCGGCCTCGGCGCCGGCCGGGGGAACGGCAGCGCTCGTGATCGCGGCGGCCGCGGCGACGGCGGCAGCCAGCTGTTTCCAATGCCTCGAGATCTTCACGACAGTCGACACCCTTCCCGCGAACGGTTCGGCACGTGCTGGCAGAGCTGTGGCAGAGCTGCGGACACCCTACGGCCGGGTGCGGCGCCCGCCACGGATCCCGACGATGTTCCGCGCGTCGCCGCCCGGTGGTCGGTCCCGCGGGTAGCGGCGGATAAGCTGATGCACCGTGGATACCGCTTCGCTGACCGGCAAGGAACTCGCCGCCGCCATCAACGCCGACACGAAGGAGCGCGCCGCCGCGCTCACCGCCGCGGGCACCGCGCCGACGCTGGCGCTGATCGTGGCCAACGACGACCCGGCCAGCGCCTGGTACGTGAACTCCCTGCGCAAGGCCGCCGAGCGTCTCGGGATCGCCTGCGAGCGTATCGATCTCGGTGCCGACGCGAGCGCGGAGACGATCCGCGCCGAGCTGGCCGCGCGCAGCGCCGACCCGGCCACCGACGCGATCATGCTGCAGACCCCGCTGCCCGCCGGGGTCAGCCTCGACGACGTGAGCTCCTCGATCGCCGCGAGCAAGGACGTCGACGGCGTCAGCCCGCTGTCGCTGGGCCTGCTCGCCTCCGGCCTGGACGGTTTCGTCCCCGCGACCTCCGAGGCCGTGGTCGAGCTGCTGAAGCATCACGGCATCGCGCTGCAGGGCCGCGTGGTGACCGTCGTCGGCCGGTCCAACATCGTCGGCAAGCCGCTGGCGCAGCTGCTGCTGGCCGAGAACGCCACCGTCACCGTCGCGCACTCGCGCACCGCCGACCTGGCCGCGGTCACCACCCCCGCCGACATCGTGGTCGCCGCCGCGGGCCGGATCGGGCTGGTCACCGGCAAGCACATCGGCGACGGCGCCGTGGTGATCGACGTGGGCACCAACGAATCCGCCGACGGCGGCATCGTCGGCGACGTCGACGCGGCCACGGTCGACGGCAAGGCGGCAGGGCTGAGCCCGGTCCCCGGCGGCGTCGGCCCGGTGACCACCGCGCTGCTGATGCGCCACGTGGTCGTGGCGGCCGAGAAGGCCCGCGCCTGACCGGCTTTCGCGTCCTCGATCGGGTCTAGCGGACCGGCCCGATCGAGGTGATCAGGTACTTGGTGCCGATCTTGGCGGTCCCGACCAGCTGCGGGTTGTAGATGATCGGCACCGCGTCCGGCCGGAATTCGGTGATCACCACGAAGTACTGGCCCGCGAATGCCGCCGGCGTGATGCTCAGGCAGTGCGTGGTGCCCACCGGGATCGTGTCGATGCCCGCCTGGATGTCGGCGCCGGAGGGGAGTGCGGCGTCGCCGGACACCAGGGTCCGCGCCTGATCACCGGACCGCGCGACGTAATACGCGTGCTGGAACGCCAGGATCGCCGCGACGCCGCTGTCGGTGCCGCCCGGACCGTTGCCCTGGATCTTGCTGCCGACGAGCTCGGCGGGGCAGGTCCCGGCGACCGGGACCGCACCGGCGGGCGCGGGCTCGATGGGACTGCTGGCCGCCGCGGATTCCGGGACGGGACCGCGCAACTGGAGATAGCCGCCGCCGATCAGCACCGCACCGGCCACCGAGGCCGCGAGCGGTCCGACCCAGCGCGGCACGCGCTTGCGCCGGGAGCGATCGATCATCCGCGCGAACACCTCGTCGTCGCCGCCGTAGTCGGGCGTCGGGCGCGGTGGTAGCGAAACCGGTGCGGCGGTGACCCATTCGGGCTGGGCGTCGACGCCGTCGGGAGCCGGGGTGTCGGGGGTGATGATCGGCAGCCGGTCGGTCGCCGGGCCGTTGTCGGGCTCCGGCGGGGTGAACGGCACGTCCGGAAGGGCATGGCGCGCACCGGGATCGAACGGTCCGCCGACGATGGGTAGCCGGTCGGTGGCGTAGCTGTCGGTCGGTACGACGCGCCCGGACGACCGATCCGGTGCGGCGTGCGCGGCCGAGAGCGAGATGACCGGGATACCGGCCGGTGTCGTCGGCCCGCCCTCGACGCGATGCCGGGCTCCGGTGCGGGGCTGCGGATCCGCGTCCTCGGTCAGCCGGCGGGGGCGCGGCGCACTCGGATCGCGATGGGGCCGCCACCGCGGGGGCGGGGTGAACGGATCACCAGCCGACCCCGGGTCGTGCTGCCGAGCCCCGGTCGGTCTGTGTGCATCCGGTCGATCCATCGCCCCACCTTCATCAGGCTGTCGCCGTCAGGTTCGTCTCGCAACGATTTCGTTACGGGCACGATACTGCGCTGACGGTGGGAACGCCGAATGCCACGAGGGAATTACTCACCAGTGAATGTAGACCGGGTCACCGATGCCGACGTTTTCGTAGTACCAGGCCGCGTCGTCGGGGGAGAGGTTGATGCAGCCGTGGCTGACGTTGGCGTACCCCTGCGAGTCCACCGACCACGGCGCCGAGTGCACGAACACGCCACCCCAGGTGAGGCGTTCGGCCCATTCGCCGTCGATGATGTAGCCCTCGGGGTCGTCGAGCGGGATGCCGATGGTGCGCGAGTCGAACACCACCGAGCGGAACTTCTCCAGCACCGTGAAGTTGCCGGTGGGGGTCTCGAAGCCGGGCTTGCCCATGGACGCGGGCATGTTCCGGACGACCTGTCCGCCGATGCTGACGGTGAACGTGTGCGCCGAGAGATTCGCCTCGGCGTAGACGCCGCCGTTGGTCTGGAACTCGGTGCGCTGGTCGCCGAACCGGACCGAGATCGGTGAGTTCGTGGGCAGGTGCGTACTCGGCGTCCACTGCAGGTGGGTGCTGTCGACCCAGCTGAACGCGCCGGGCAGCGCCTCGGTGGCGCGGATCGCGGCGGCGCGTTCGGCGCCGGCCCGGTCGGTGACCGGGGCCGCGAAGGTGAACGTGACCGGCGCGGCGACGCCGACGACCTGTCCGTTCGCCGGGGAGATCGCGGTGACCGTCGCGGTCGGAGATCCTCCGATCAGGGCCGCGGACGCGGCTCCGGACCAGAACGCGGCGAGCAGTGCCGCCATGGTCGCGACGAACAGGAAACGAAGTGCGTTCTTCATAAACGCCACCCCTTCGGTCACTCGTAGGCGGATTCCAAGTCTAGGCCGCCATGATCAACTAGACCTATCGAAGTGGTAACGGCCGACGGGTCTGCCGGAGTGTCGGCTTGTGTTCGCGCAGGTGAGCGCCACGGGGAATCGATCCCACATCGATACCGGTTCAGTGGACAGTGCCGAGGCGCGGCAGCGGCGTGGGCTCGATCGCCTGGGCGGCGTCGAATTCGGCTCGGGCGGCGGTGATCTCGTGCTGGTGCTCGACCACCCAGGTGCCCATGGCGTGACTGATCCGGCCCAGGTCGGCCCCGAGCGCGGTGATCGCGTACTCGACCCGGGGCGGCACCGTCGGGTAGACCGCGCGCCGCACGAGACCGTCGCGTTCCAGGTCGCGCAGGGTTTTGGTGAGCATCTTCTGGGTGATGCCGTCCAGGCGCCTGCGCAGCTCGTTGAACCGCACCGGGCCGTCGGCCGCGCGCAGCGCGCCCAGCACCAGCAGCACCCATTTGTCGGCCAGCACGGACAGCAGTTGCCGCGCCGGGCAGTCGCGTAGGAACGCCTCGACCGAGCTCGCGCGATCGTCGGCCGCGCGGGTGGTATCCATGAGGTACCACGGTATCCGAAAGGTGCCTACTTCCGTGGAGATACCACTCGGCGCAGACTTGCCCGCATGTGGCAGATGACGCAGCGCAGCTTCGGTGGACCGGACGTTTTCGAGCGGGTGGAGGTGCCGCGGCCTGCGCCGGGGCCGGGAGAGGTCCTGGTCCGGCTGGTGGCCACGAGCGTGAACGCCGCGGACTGGAAGCTGCGCGGCGGCCTGATCCGCGCCCTCGGGGAGCCGCCGCTGGTGCTCGGCCTCGACGTCGCCGGTGTCGTCGTCGAGCGCGGCGACGACGCGACGCGATTCGCGCCGGGAGACACCGTGTTCGGCATGGTGTTCGGCGGGGCGAACGCCGAATACGTGGTGGCGCACCAGGATCGGCTGGCGGCGGTGCCGTCCTCGCTCGATCCGGTGCGCGCGGCGGCCCTGCCGGTCGCCGGGCTCACCGCCTGGCAGGCGCTGGTCTCGGTGCGGGCGGGGGAGCGGGTTCTGGTGCACGCGGCCGCCGGTGGCGTCGGGCATCTGGCGGTGCAGCTCGCCGCGCGCCGCGGTGCGCGGGTCGTTGGCACCGCGCGGGCCGCCAATCACGAGTACCTGCGCGAACTCGGCGTCGACGAGCCGATCGACTACCGCACGACGGATTTCACCACCGCGACCCAGGCCGTCGATCTGGTGCTCGATCTGGTCGGGGGCGACACCACCGACCGATCACTGCGGGTGCTCGGCCCCGGCGGCCGGGTGATCGCGGCGGAAGGCCCGCAGACGCACCCGGATTCGCGGGTCAGCCGGTTCCACGTCGACCCGACGACGGCCGCGCTGACCGAGCTGGCCGCCGCCGTCGACCGGGCCGAGCTCGACGTGCGCATCGCGACGGTCCTGTCGCTCACCGAACTCGCCGCCGCGCATCGGCTCGGCGAGGCCGGTGGAGTCCGCGGCAAGATCGTGCTCACCGCGGTCTGAGTCAGCCGCGCACGGCGTGCAGCACGTCGGCGTGCAGGGCGTCGGCGCGCGCGGCGATCGTGTCGACGCGCAGCAGCGCCGCGGCGAAGCCGTCGCCCAGGGCGGCGGGCAGCGAGCCGACATTGATCTCGATATTGAGCTGCGAGCTCATCGCCGCGGCGCGGGCCGCGTCAGCGGCGGCGCCGATGTCGGTGACCACATTGGGGTTGCCGATCGGCAGCAGTTCGGCGGCCAGCGAGAGGATCTCGTCGGCCTCGTCGACCACGGCGGCGGGCACCCGGGCCGCCTCCACCAGCGCGGCGTTGATCGCCTCGGTGCGGGCGGCGACCTCGGCGTCGGTGTCCTTGGGCAGCTTGTAGGCGGCGCCGACCGCGGTGAAGGCGGCGGCGTCGGCGTCGGCCAGCGCCAGCGACCTGGCGCGCGCGGCGTCGGCGGCCTCGATGATCCGCTCGACGATCGGCTGGTGCACGGCGTCCTTGGCCCGGGTGGTGTAGCGCGCGACCATCGCGACCAGCGCCGCGGCCTGGGCGGCGTGCAGCGCGGCGACGGCGCCGCCGCCCGGTGCGGGGACCTTCGCGCCCAGCTCCGACAGATAGTGCTCGAGGGTCACCGCACCGAAGGAGGGGACGAGCTGCTGCGGCGAGGCGGTGGGCTGCGACACGACGAGGTGGCCTTTCGATGCGGCGAGAACTGCGTGGGAATCGTTGTCAACGCTACCGGGTGCCCGCTCGCCTACCCCGCCCGACCAGCACCTGCGACGACAGACCGACCGGTCGGGGTGGCCGGGGACGGCGGGGCTATGTTGGGTGGCATGCGGATCGGATTGAGCATCAACTACTCGGGCGGGTTCAAGGAGGTCGCGGCCGAGGTCGCCGACCTGGAACGCGCCGGACTCGACATCGTCTTCGTGCCGGAGGCGTACTCGTTCGACGCGGTCAGCGCCCTGGGTTTCCTAGCGGCCCGCACCGAGCGCGTGCAGCTGGCCTCGGGCATCCTGCAGCTCTACACCCGGACCCCCAGCCTCACCGCGATGACCGCCGCCGGTCTGGACTTCGTCTCCGACGGACGTTTCATCCTGGGCATCGGCGCGTCCGGCCCGCAGGTCATCGAGGGCTTCCACGGTGTGCCCTACGACGCCCCCATCGGCCGCACCCGCGAACTCGTCGAGATCTGCCGCCAGGTCTGGCGCCGCGAGAAGCTCAACTACCAGGGCAAGTACTACCAGATCCCGCTGCCCGCCGACCGCGGCACCGGCCTGGGCAAAGAGCTCAAGCTGATCAATCGTCCGGTGCGCGAGCGCATCCCGGTGCTGCTGGCCGCGTTGGGCCCGAAGAACGTGGAGCTGGCCGCCGAGGTCGCCGAGGGCTGGCAGCCGATCTTCTTCCTGCCGGAGAAGGCGCAGGACGTCTGGGGCGACGCGCTGGCCGCGGGCAAGGCCAAGCGCGACCCGGCGCTGGGCGACCTGGAGATCTTCGCGGGTCCGCCGCTGGCGATCGGGGAGAACGTCACCCCGCTGCTGGAGTTCATCAAGCCGCACCTGGCGCTCTACATCGGCGGCATGGGCGCCAAGGGCAAGAACTTTTATCACACGCTGGCCACCAAGTACGGCTACGGCGCCGCCGCCGACCGCATCCAGGAGCTGTACCTGGCCGGTGACAAGCAGGCCGCCGCGCAGGCCGTGCCGGACGACCTCGTCCGCGACGTGTCGCTGATCGGCCCGGAGAGCTTCGTCAAGGAGCGCATCGCGGCCATGGCGGCGGCGGGTGTCACCACGCTCAATGTCACGCCGCTGGCCGAGGACGCCGCGGGCCGGATCAAGCTGATCGAGCAGCTGCGCGGCCTCTGCTGACCGCGTAGACGACGAAACGCGCCGCCGCCCGGAGGGATTCTCCGGGCGGCGGCGCGTTTGTCGTGTGGTCAGGACGTGAACGACGCCAGGGCGGCGGCCAGCGTGGTGTGCATGGCGAACACCTGATCCAGGCTCGTCATCTTGAGCTGACGACTGGTGGCGGGCCCGTCGGCGACGACCGCGATCGCGGTGTTCTCCCCTGCCCGCTGGTGCGCGGCGACCAGGGTCGCCATGCCCGCCGACGCCAGGAACCCGACCGCGGTCAGGTCGATCACCAGCGCCGCCGGGCGGTCGGCCAGGATCGCCTCGATCGCGGCGTCCAGCGCGGGCGCCGTCGCCAGATCGACCTCGCCGGTCACCGTGAGCACCGTGACGCCGTCCTGTACCGCCGTCGTGGTGGTCATCGTGTCCGTGAGTGGATACGCGTCTCCGGATGAGTTGGTCACGACTCAACAACACACAACTTCGCCCGAATACGCAAGCCGTTCGGATTCGGGCGGCCCGGCGCGACCGGGCTCGCGCCTATACTCGGGCACCAGTTGCGTGTCCTCCACGGGCCCCGGCGGGCCACGACGAAGGAGTGCCGATGCTGCCCGATCCCGTCGACGCCACCGATCTGAACATCTACGGCAACGACCAGCTGCCGTGGAGCCGGGTGGCCACCGCCATCGAGCAGGGTCTCGCCGCCCTCGAGACCGCCCAGTTCCTCGGCACCGTCGGCCCCGACGGCAGGCCGCACTCGGCGGGGATCGGCGCGACGCTGGTCGGCGAGTACTTCTACTTCACCAGCGGCCCCGGCACGCACAAGTCGCGCTACCTCGCCGCCAATCCCGCGTGCACCCTGTCGTTCCGGTTTCCCGACGACGTCGACCTCGTCGTCGAGGGCACCGCGGCGCGCACCGTCGACCACGCCGAGATCGACCGCGTCACCGCCGCCTACCGCGACACCGGCTGGCCCGCCGAACGCGACGGCGACGCGATCACCGCGCCGTTCAGCGCCCAGAGTGCAGGCCCGGCGCCGTGGTACCTGTACCGGTTCACCACCCACGCCGCGGTGGGTGTCGCGCTGACCGATCCGCACGGCGCCACCCGCTGGCGGTTCGATCAGCGCTAGCCGATTCACCCGCGCAGGGCCGAGGCGAACAGCGCGGGCAGCTTGCGCCACCGCGGCCGGGCGACGAAGCCGGTGAGCAGGCGGCCGGTGGTCGCGGCGGTCCGGTTCGTGACGAACCACGGCGGCACCGGCGACAGTGACAGCTCGCCGTGCAGCAGCGAGCGCGGCGCCGGGCGGAACGGCCCGGTGACGACGGTGCGTTCGGCGCCGTCG
This sequence comes from Nocardia sp. NPDC051833, assembly GCF_040681225.1. NCBI lineage: Bacteria > Bacillati > Actinomycetota > Actinomycetes > Mycobacteriales > Nocardiaceae > Nocardia > Nocardia sp. NPDC051833. The sequence goes on along the minus strand of NZ_JBFAYK010000002.1, from coordinate 1,218,086 downwards.
AGGAGCAGGGCGTTGTGGACCACCCCGATGCCGCTGCGCACGTCGTCGAGGGTGTGCCCGGGGAAGGCGCCCCAGGTGGCGCGCGGGGTCAGGTAGCCGACACCGGTCCACGCGTTGATGCCGATGGTGCCGTAGCGCAGGGTGGCCACCGCCCGGTGCAGCCGGTCGCCGAGGGCCCTGATGGTGCCGGGGTGCGCGATGATGTTGGCGCCCAGGGTGCCGTGCAGCCGGTCGTTGGCGGCGGCGACAGCGGCGTCGAGGAAAGCGGCGCCGGTCCCCGGCAGCTCCGCCACCCCGAGCACCGGGCCGAAATACTCGGCGGTGAAAGCGGATTCGTCGGGATCGCTGAGGTCGAGCCCGGTCAGTAGGGTGCGTTCCGGTGTGCCGCCGACTTTTTCGGCGGTGGGATGCAGCTCCCGTGCGGAGCGCACCCGGTCGGCGCTGCCCGGGTACCAGGCGGGCCGGGCGGGCGCGGCCGCCAGTGCCCGGCGCAGGGCGGCGAGGAATTCGTCCTTCTGCGCCCAGTCCGCGCTGAGCAGCACGATCTGTCCGGCGATACAGTTGCTGCCGCTGTTGTGCAGGCGCTGGGTGGCGAGGTGTTCGGCCTGGAAGCGCAGATCGGCCGCCGACCAGTCGCCCGGCACGACGATGATGGGGGCGACACCGCCGAGCTCGCTGGTCATCGGCTTGTCGAGGATCGGGGTGCCCGCGGCCTTCGCCGCCACCCCGGCCGCGCCGGTGCCCCAGACGACGGCGTCGTGGGTCGCCTCGCTGCCGGTCATGTGCACGGCGGTGATGCCCGGGTGATACGCCAGGGCGGCACCGACCTCGGGTCCGCCGGTGACGATCTCCACCAGGTCGCGCTCGATCAGCGGGGCGAAGATCGCCCGGAACACCGGTGCCAGCGCGTCGGTCGTCGGATTGAGTTTCAGGACGGCGGTGCGGTTCTCGGCGAAGAGCTGGTGCAGCACGTCCAGGGGCGCGATCGAGAAGATATTGCCCGCGCCCAGCACCAGGGCCACGCCGTCGGTGGCTTCCGGTGTGCGCTGTCCGAGCCCGATGCCCGCGCGCAGCCGCGTTTCGGTGGTGCCGGGGGTGGTCCACACCTCGGCCCGGTAGCCGTTGAGCAGCAGCTGGTCGGCGAGGCCGCCCGGCAGCACGCGGACGGTGAGCCGATCGCCGGGCGCGGTCCCGAGGCGGTAACCCGCCAGGACGTCCGAGCCCCGGGCCAGCCGGCGCAGGGTGTCCTGGAGGGCCTGGGTGTAGCCGATCAGGGCGTACGGTCCGCTGATCCATTCCTCGCCGACCAGCGGCGAGGACGGGTCGAGCTGCTTGACGGCGGCGGCGACGCGGACCCACTCCGCGGCCTGCGCCGCCGCGGCCTCGCCGACCTCCAGGAGCAGGTCGCGGCGCGCCACCAGGGGGAGCGCGGCCCAGGTCTTCTCGCCCGCACCGAGCCTGCGGACGATCTCGTCGATGCCGGTCGACGCGGCGGTGCTGTTGTCGTTCGTCATGCGCTGCGACCCTCGGTTCGGGAGTGCGCGGTGAGCACTTCGTCGGCTGCGCGATAGCCGGAGCGGACGGCGCCGTCCATGTAGCCGTTCCAGACCGTGGCGGTCTCCGCGCCGGCCCAGTGGATCCGGTCGATCGGTGCGGCCAGGGCCGTGCCGTACTGGGTCCAGACGCCGGCGCCGAGGCGCCCGCCGTAACAGCCGCGGGTGAATTCCTCGGCGTTCCAATCCTGTTCGACCAGGTCGAACGGCTCGGCGGCCTGCGGGCCGAAGTACTTCACCAGCGCCGAGACGACGAGTGCGCGCCGTTCCTCGGCGGTCAGCAGTGCGGCGGTGCGGGCGTGCGCGCCCTCGATGAAGCCGACCAGCACGCCACAGGAACCGTCCTGCGGCGAGTTGTCCAGCACAAGTCCGAAGGCGTCGTCGACGCTGAGCGCGAACCCGTTGAGCCCGTCGGCCCGCCAGAACGGCGTCTCGTAGCCGACCTGGAACTTGATCACCGAACCGGCGGGCATCTGCTGGGTGAGCCCGTCGCGCAGGGCGGGCAGGGGCGGCACGTAGCGCAGCCGGCCCGCCAGCGTCGGCGGCACCGCGACGATCACCCGATCGGCCGTGACGCTGCCGCCCTCGTACTCGACGACGACGCCGTCGGCGTCCTGCCGGATCGTCCGCACGACCGTGCCGAGCCGGACCGCGTCGCCCAGCTCGGCGGCGATCCGCTCGCTGATCAGATGGGTACCGCCGGTCACCCGGCGTTCCTGGGCGCCGCCGGTGGTCGCGACCAGGGTGGCGAGGCTGGTGCCCGACCGGAGGTAGAACAGGAAGTGCAGCAGCGACATCTCGGGCGACTCCGCTGAGAACAGCGCGGGTACCAGCAGCCGGAAGAAGCGCCGGGCGAGGGTGTCCTCGGTGTTCGCGCACAGCCAGGTGTCGAGCGTCTGCCGGTCGAATTCCTCGGCGCCGTCGGTCTCCCACGGTGTGTCGGTGGTGATCGAGGCGGCGAGGGTCTCCAGCTCCACCCACAACCGGCCGACTTCGGCGGCCGTCTCGTCGGGGAGGCCGAACGTCTCGTCGGTGTACCGGATGACGGCGCCGTCGACGACGGTCAGCCCCGCGCCCTCGTCGAAGGTCGCGAAGGTCGACAGGCCAAGCTCGGCGACGAGTTCGGCGACGACGTCCTGGGTCGGGCCGATCCACTGACCGCCCAGCTCCACCGGCACCCCGTTGCGCAGCGCACCGCCCATGGTCCGTCCGCCCACGCGATCGCGTGCCTCCAGCACGGCCACGGTCTTGCCCGCGGCGACCAGCGTGCGCGCCGCGCTCAAGCCCGCGAGCCCGGCGCCGATCACGGCGACATCGACCTGCTGCATTTCTCTGCCCTCGATTAAAAGTCGGTCGGTTGTATGACTGTTGTGACAGAGGTTACTGCCGGGCAGAGGGGCGTGCAACCCCTAATTCATACAAGCGACCGGAAAATTTCAATCGGTGGGCGTGGTGGTCTCCCGCGCGCCGGTCAGCGCGATGAACATGTCGATGGCGACGTCGAGGTCTGCCCTGGCCCTGGCCTGATGGGGGTCGGCCACGTACTGCACGATCAGCCCGTCCACGGTCGCCAGCATGACCCTGGCGAGCCGGGCGAACGGCACGGCGCAGGTCTCGCCGGCGCGGTGCGCGGCCTGCTGGCACCAGTCGGCCACGACGCTGCCGTAGCGCTCGTACTGCCAGCGCGCGAGGGCTTCCTGGCCGGGCGTGCGCAGGGCGTAGGTGACCAGTTCGTACTGCATGAGCTGCAGGCCCGACCGGTCGACCACCAGGCGCTCCCAGAACTGGGTGAAGCCGGAGCGGATCGCGTGCGCCAGGCCGTGCTCCAGATCGGTGGTCTCGGCCAGCACCGCCGCGATCTCGTCGACGACGTCCTCGATCACCGCGCGCAGCAGCTGTTCCTTCGACGGGAACACGTACTGCAGGGTGCCGAGCGGCACCTCGGCCTCGGTGGCGACCGCGCGCAGTGACGTCCCGGCCACACCGTGGCGCTCCAGCGCGCTGCGGGCCGCGCTCACCAGCTGGGTGCGCCGGACCGACGCCTCGACATACACCATCTCGACTCCTCGAATTCGGTCAACGGACCGAATTCTCTCACGGTGCGGGTCGGCCGTGTCGCTGCCGGGAACCGGTGGGTCACCGCGCACAGCGTGCTCAGCTTCTTCTTCCATGCGGCCGTGGTGGCGATCGCCATCGACCGGCTCACGGGGTGAACGCCGGGTAACGGGGTAGGGCTGGTGTTATTCGGAAGTCGTCGTACTGTGAGGGCGTGAACATCGATGTGACGCCTCTCCCGGGGATCGGCGTGTGCAAGGACTTTCCGCTGGTCGAGGCGCGCCGGCGGATCGGCGTGATCGAGCACCGCGACGGTTCGGTCGACCTGGTGGTCTCGCGGCCGGGTGACTACGACACCACCACCTCGATTCCGCTGTCCGGCACCGAGATCGGTGTCCTGGCCGGGCTGCTCGGAGCGCCGCAGGTGGTGCAGAAGAGCCGGGACGTCCCCGTCGTCGGTGAGCTCTCGACCAGGCAGTTCGCGATCGATCGGGGCAGCCCGTTCGACGGTCGTCCGTTGCGCGACACCGCGATGCGCACCCGCACCAAGGCCTCGGTCGTCGCGGTGGTGCGCGCCGGTGACGTGACCCCATCGCCCGGAACGGATTTCACCTTCATCGCCGGTGATCTGGTGGTCGTGGTCGGCACCGACGAGGGCCTCGACGCCGCTGGAAGGTTGCTCGACCAGGGCTGAGCCCCCGTGCGAATGGTAAAGAGAAGGTAAGGTATCGCCTAGCTGAGGTTAGGTGATCCAATGAATGTAGATGTGACTTCCCTGCCGGGAATCGGTGTCCGGAAAGAGTTTTCGCTGACGAAGGTGGACCGCCGGATCGGCGTCGTCGACCACCGGGACGGCGGAACCGACCTGATCTTCACCAAGGTCGGCGACCCGGACACGACCGTGCAGGTGCCCCTGTCCGAGACCGAGGCGCGCACGCTGGCGAGCCTGCTCGGCGCGCCCCAGCTGGTGGCGCAACTGCGCGAGGAGCACCGCGAGCTCGACGGCGTGAGCACCCGGTCGCTGCCAGTGCCGCCGAACTCGCCCTACGCCGGGCGGCGACTGGGCGAGACCGAGATGCGGACCAGAACCCTCGCCTCGATCGTCGCGGTCCTGCGGGCGGGTCAGGTACACGCCTCGCCCGGACCCGAATTCGGGTTCGTCGGTGGGGACATGGTCGTCGTGGTCGGCACCAACGCCGGGCTCGACGCCGCCGCCGCGATTCTCTCCGACGGCTGAGCGCGGTGCAGCTCACGGGAACCGCGCTGGCTTTGATCCAGTTGGGGGCGGTGTTCTTCGGGTTGGGGGTACTCGGGCGGATCGCGGCGAAGGTCGGCCTCTCGCCGATTCCGCTCTATCTGCTCGGCGGTCTGGTCTTCGGCACCGGCGGCCTGATCGAATTGCACGAGGTGGAGGACTTCATCCATCTCGCCAGCGAGATCGGTGTCGTCCTGCTGCTTCTGCTGCTCGGCTTGGAGTACACCGCCGGTGAACTCGTCACGGGCATGCGCAAATCGTGGACGGCGGGTCTGCTCGATCTGGTGCTCAACGCGACGCCGGGGGTGATCGTCGCGCTCATGCTCGGATTGGGTCCGACCGGGGCGATCGCGATGGCGGGCGTCACCTACATCTCCTCGTCCGGCATCGTCGCCAAGGTGCTCAACGACCTGGGCAGGCTGGGCAACCGCGAGACGCCGACGATCCTGTCGATCCTGGTGTTCGAGGATCTGGCGATGGCGATCTACCTGCCGGTGCTGACCGCGGTGCTGGCCGGTGTCGGCTTCGTGGCCGGCCTGACCACGGTGGGGATCGCGCTGGTCGCGGTGACGGTGGTGCTCGTCGTCGCGCTGCGCTACGGCAAGTACGTCTCCGCGATCGTGGCCAGCGAGGATCGGGAGATCTTCCTGCTCAAGCTGCTCGGTTCGGCGCTGCTGGTGGCCGGGGTGGCCTCGGCGGTGCAGGTGTCGGCCGCGGTCGGGGCGTTCCTGCTCGGTATCGCGATCTCCGATTCCACCGCCCACGACGCCACCAAGATCCTCGAGCCGCTGCGCGATCTGTTCGCGGCCATGTTCTTCGTGCTGTTCGGTCTGAGCACCGATCCGCGGACGATTCCGCCGGTGCTCGGCTGGGCGGTGCTGCTGGCCGTGGTGACGACCGCGACCAAGATCGCCACCGGCTGGTGGGCGGCCAAACGCGCGGGCGCCTCGCAGCTGGGCCGGGCGCGGGCCGGTACCGCGCTGGTCGCGCGCGGTGAGTTCTCGATCGTCATCGCCGGTCTGGCCGTGGCGGCGGGCGCGGTGCCCGACGAGTTCGCCGCGCTGGCGACGACCTACGTGCTGCTGATGGCGATCATCGGCCCGATCGCGGCGCGCATCGTGGAACCGGTCATGCGGGTCACCGTCTCGCGCAAGCAGACGCTGCGGGCGGACCCGGTCACCGAGTGAGCGCTGTCGTCGGCCCTCGCGTCTGTCCGGCGCGGGGGCCGTCGGCGTTCTCACGGCTCGATCAGCCCGGCCCGGATCGCGTATCTGGTGAGCTCGAGCCGGTCGCGCAGCCCCAGTTTCTGCAGGATGTTGGCCCGGTGCCGGTCGACGGTCTTCGCGCTGATCACCAGCGTGGCGGCGATGTCGCGGGCCGAGTGCCCCTCGGCGATGAGCTTGAGCACCTCCTCCTCGCGCGGGGTCAGGATCGTGTCCGGCAGCGTCGCGCCCTGCCGGGCCAGCTGGAGGTAGTCGCGCACCAGGGCGGTGATCGCGCCCGGGTAGAGGAAGGACTCGCCGCGCATGGTGGCCCGGCACGCCTCGATCAGGTCGCGGTCGGCCACCGACTTGAGCACGTAGCCGGACGCGCCCGCCTTCAGCGATTCGAAGAAGTACTGCTCGTTGTCGTACATCGACAGCATCAGGATCCGCACGCCCGGCCGGGTGCGGGCGATCTCGCGGGCGGCCTGGATGCCGGTCATCCGCGGCATGGCGATGTCGAGGATCACCAGGTCGATCCCGTCCTGCGCGAGCGCGGTCACCGCGTCGAACCCGTTGGCCGCCTCCGCGACCACCCGCAGGTCCGGTTCGTTGTCCAGGATCATCCGCAGGCCGCTGCGGACCAGGGCGTGGTCGTCGGCCAGCAGGATCCGGGTCGGCGCGGTCATGTCGATGCTCCGTTCCGCCGCACGGGAACGGCGAGTTCGACGGCAGTACCCCCGGCGACCGGGGACGTGATGGTCAGCGTCGCGTCGATCAGCATGGCGCGCTCGCGCATGCCGCGGATGCCCGCCCCGTCCTGGACGACGCCGCCGCGCCCGTTGTCGGAGACCGACAGCAGCACGGTGCCCGCGCGTGGGGTCAGCCGCAGATGGACCTCGTCGGCGCCCGCGTGCCGCAGCACATTGGTCAGGCTCTCCTGGGCGATCCGATAGCAGACCAGCTCGACGTTCGGGTCCAGCCGGGAGATGTCCGGGTCCAGCTGCCGGTGCACGGGAATGGCCGCGGTGCGGGTGAATTCGTGACAGAGCGCGTTGATCGCGCTGTGCAGTCCCAGGTCCTCGAGCACGTCGGGGCGCAGCCGCGAGGCGATCCCGCGGACCTCGTCCAGGCACCCGCGCACCGTCTCCTGCGCCTCCTCGACCTCCTCGCGCAACTCCGCCGGCGCCCGGTCGAGCACCCGTTTGAGCCGCAGCAGCGCCACGGTCAGGCTCTGCCCGATCTCGTCGTGCAGCTCACGGGCGATGCGCTGACGCTCGCCCTCCTGGGCGGCCAGCGCAGTGGCCCCGGCGACCGAACGCTCGGCCTCGAGCCGGTCGAGCATGGCGTTGAACGTCTCGATCAGGTGGTGGAAGTCGCCGCTCGCGTGCCGGTCCAGCCGGTCGCTGCGATGCGGCGGATCGACCCGGCGCATCGAGGCGACGAGTTCGTCGAGCGGGGCGAAGCTCCGGCGCAGCGCGATCGCGTTGGCGGTGAGGATCACCGCCAGCCCGATCAGCAGCACCGGGATCTCGGTCAGCCGGACCCGCGCCGAGACGGTGGCGGGGGAGAACGCCAGGACCAGCGTGCCGAGGGTGAAGACGACCCCGTTGAGCAGGCACACCCGCCAGAACAGGGCCGTCACCGGAGTTCGGGCTGCTGAACGGCTCATACGACCCAGCATGCTGGCGCGCCCGCGCTGTTGTCCATGGGGTCCGGCACCCATTCCCGGCCCGGCTGGTCGATACCGCGGCGCCGGAAATGGGTGTCACGGCCGATGGTGGCGGCCGGCCCGGCGCCCGAGACTCGGTGGTGGACGCATTCCACCAGGTCAGGAAGGACTCGCTCGCCGATGGACACCGATCGCACGACGATCCCCGGCACCGGCGTGCTGTACGGCTTCCGCACTCGGCGCGGCACCCGCTTCGCGTTGCTGACGGAGCCGACCGGCACCCGGCACCTGCTCACCTACGCCCCAGGCAGCGACGAGCCCGCCGCCGATATCGCGCTGGCGCCCGACGAGGCCGACCAGGTCGCCGAACTGCTGCACAGCAGTTCGGTCCGCGACCGGCTCGCCCGGCTCGAACGGCGCCTCGACCACCTGAGCACGGACCGGGAGTGATCCGCCGTGCGCGCCAGGGACATCGCGATGAACCTGCCGACCGTGCGGCCCAGCGACCCGGTCGCGCGGGCGGTACGGCTGATGGTGGTCAACCGGCTGCCCGGTCTGATCGTCGTCGACGCGGCCGACCGGCCCGTCGCCGTGCTGCCCGGCACCCAGGTGCTGCGCCTGGTGATCCCCGGCTCGTACCAGAGCGATCCGTCGCTGGTCCGCACGATCGACGAGGTGCACGCCGACCTCTTCTGGCAGGAACCCGGCAGCCTCACCGTCGGTGACTGCCTGCCCGACGGCGCGGTGACCCCGGCGACCGTCACCCCGGACGCGACCCTGCTCGAGATCGCGATCCTGATGGCGCGCAAGCACAGTCCGCTGCTGGCCGTGGTCGACCGCTCGCGCACCCTGTGCGGGGCGATCACGCTGGAGCGGCTGCTGACCAGCCTGGCCGTCGTCGGCCCCGGCGACTGAGGCGCGACGATGGCCGCCGCCCTCGCCGTGCTGATCTTCGTGGTCGCCTTCTTCTTCATCGCCACCGAGAAGGCCGACAAGGTCAAGACCGTGCTCATCGCGGCGGGCCTGATGGCGGTGATCGGGCTGATCCCCGGCGAGGAGGTGTTCTTCTCGCCGCACGAGGGCATCGACTGGAACGTCATCTTCCTGCTGCTCGGGATGATGATCATCGTCGGGGTGGTCAAGCAGACCGGGCTGTTCGACTACCTGGCGATCTGGTCGGCCAAGCGCTCGCGCGGCAACCCCTACCGGCTGATGGTGATGCTCATGCTGATCACCGCGGTGGCCTCGCCGTTCCTCGACAACGTCACCATCATCATGCTGGTGGCGCCGGTGACGCTGGTGGTGTGCCGCAGGCTCGGCATCGCCGCGCAGCCGTTCCTCATCGCCGAGGTGCTGGCCGCGAACATCGGTGGCGCGGCGACGCTGATCGGCGACCCGCCCAACATCATCATCGCCAGCCGGGCCGGGCTGAGCTTCAACGACTTCCTGGTGCACATGGCCCCGATCGTCGTGCTCACCTTCGTGGTGTTCGTCGCGCTCACCCGGCTGCTGTTCCGCTCGGCGCTGCGCACCGATCCCGGTTCGGTCGACGCGGTGATGGCCCTGCGGGAACGCCGCGCGATCCGCGACCCGAAACTGCTGGTCCGGTCGCTGATCGTGCTGGCCGGGGTGATCGTCGGATTCTGCCTGCACAGCGTCGTGCACGTCGCGCCCTCGGTGATCGCGCTGGTCGGCGCGGGCACCATGGTGCTGGTCTCGGGCCTGGACATCGGCGAGATCCTGCACGAGGTGGAATGGCCGACGCTGGTGTTCTTCATGGGCCTGTTCGTGATGGTCGCCGGGCTGGTGCACACCGGCGTGATCGCGGCCATCGGCGCCGCCGCGATCGACCTGGTCGGTGACGACTATTTCCTGGCCGCGACCGCCCTGGTCTTCGGGTCGGCGCTGCTCGGGGCCTTCGTCGACAACATCCCCTATACCGCCACCATGGCGCCGGTGGTCGAGGACATCGTCGCCGGTGCCCCCGACCCCGAGACCGGGCGATCACTGTGGTGGGCCTTCGCCCTCGGCGCCGACTTCGGCGGCAACGGCACCGCCGTCGCGGCCAGCGCGAACGTCGTCGCCCTCGGCATCGCCGCCCGCGCCGGCCAGCGCATCTCCTTCTGGCAGTTCACCCGATACGGCATCCTGGTCACCCTGCTCAGCACGACGATGGCCTGGATCTATGTCTGGGTGCGCTACTTCTGATCCCGCGCGCTCACTCGGCGGGCAGCGGCACGCCGGTGGCCTGGGCGATGTCGGCCAGCATCCGCTGGGCCGCCTGCACGCCGATGCCCGACATCCAGGTCTCGTCCGGCACCTCGAACACCTTGCCGTTCTTCACCGCGGCCAGATCGCGCCACACCGGGCCGCTGGTGACGGCGTTCTTGGGGGTCTTGCCCGGGTCGTCGATGGTGGCGACGAAGATCAGGTCGGCGTCGGCGCCGTCGATCTGTTCCGGGCTCACCTCGAGCATGGTCTTCTTGGCGTCGGTCGAGACCTGGTTGGCCGGGCGGTTCAGGCCGACATCGGTCAGCACGACACCGCTGAACGACTGCGTCAGGTACAGCCGGGTCGGGCCGGCCAGGAAGCGGACCACCGAGGCCGACGGCGCGGTCCCGTTGTTCTTCGCCGTGATCGCCGCGCCCAGTGACCGCGCGCGGGCCTCGTACTTGCGCAGCGCGTCGGCGGCGGGCTGGTCGAGGCCGAGGGCCTTGCCGTGCACGGCCAGGTTGGCCTTCCACGGGCCACCGGTGGTCTCGGTGAACACCGTCGGCGCGATGCCGCTGAGCTTGTCGTAGATCTTCTCGTGCCGGATCTTCGAGGACAGGATCAGATCGGGCTTCAGCGAGGCGATGCGCTCGAGGTTCGGCTCCAGCAGTGGGCCGACATCGGTGACGCCGTCCAGGCCCGCCTTCAGGTAGTCGGGGAAGCCGCCCGCGGTCTTGGTGTGCGGGATGACCGCGCCGACCGGGGTCACGCCGAGCAGCGTGGTCGAGTCGAGTTCGGCGGTGTCGAGGACGACGACGCGCTGCGGGACTCGCGGGATGGTCACCTGGCCCATGACGGTGTCGAGGGTGCGCGGGAAGCTCGCGGCGTCGGCGGCGGTGTTCGCGCCGCCGGTGGTGGCGGTGTCGGTGCCGCAGCCGACGAGCGTGCCGAGCGCGAGCAGCGCGCCCGCGGCCACGGTGCCTGCCCGGCGGACTCCGCGGGCGCGGAGACGTCGAAGGGACATGACGGTCCTCATTTCTGGTGGGGGACAGGGCGACCCGGAACGGGGTCGCCGGGGCGGGAGGTCAGACGCGGGCGCGGGCGGCGCGGCCCAGCGGAACCACCAGGGGGGTCCCGGTTTCCGGATCGGGGATCACCCGGCACTCGACGTCGAAGACGGTGCGCACGAGGTCGGCGTCGAGGACCTCGGCGGGCGGCCCGGCCGCGGCCAGCGCGCCGTCGCGCAGGACCACCAGGTGGTCGGCGTAGCGGGCGGCTTGGCCGAGATCGTGCAGCACCATGATCACCGTGCGGCCCGCGTCGGCGTTGAGGTCGGCGACCAGATCGAGCACGTCGAGTTGATGGCGCAGATCCAGGAAGGTGGTCGGCTCGTCGAGCAGCAGCAGATCGGTGTCCTGGGCGAGTGCCAGGGCGATCCAGGCCCGCTGGCGCTGGCCGCCGGACAGTTGGTCGACGGGCAGGTCGCGCAGCGCCGTGGTGCCGGTGCGCGCCATGGCCTCCTCGACCGCCGCCTGATCACTCGCCGACCAGGGGCGCAGCATCTTCTGGTGCGGGTAGCGGCCCAGGCGCACCAGTGCTTCGACGGTGATCGCCTCGGGGGTGATCGGCTGCTGGGGGAGCAGGCCCAGCCGCAGGGCCAGAGTGCGCGCCGACATCCGGTGGATGTCGGCGCCGTCGAGGGTGACGGTGCCGCCCGCCGGACGCAGCAACCGGGTCAGGCCGCGCAGCAGCGTCGACTTGCCGCAGGCGTTGGGGCCGACGATCGCGGTGACGGCGTGCCCGGGCAGCACCAGGTCGAGGCCGTCGATCACGGTGCGCTCGCCGTAGCGCAGAGCCAGTGCGCGGGTGGCGAGTTCGTTGCTCGGTCGCTCGGTCATGCGTTCCTCCGATTCGCCGGGTTGCTGTCGCGCACGAGCAGCCACAGCAGCCACGGTGCGCCGACGGTCGTGGTGACGACGCCGACCGGCAGTCCCCGCACCGGCAGCAGGTTCTGCGCGACGAAGTCGGCGGCGGTGAGCAGGGTCGCGCCCGCCAGTCCGGTCACGGCGAGGGTCGCCGCCGTCGGCGGCCCGCACAGCAGCCGCACCAGCTGCGGGACCGCCAGCGCGACGAACACGATCGGCCCGGAGATGGCCACCGCCAGCGCGGCCAGCGCCACGGCGGTGCACAGCAGCCGCAGCCGCGCGCCGGAGACGCCGACCCCGAGTCCGCCCGCCGAGTCGTCCCCGAGATCGAGCACCGCCAGGGTGCGGTACTGCACGACCAGCGCGACCAGCACGACGACGGAGCCGAGGGCAGCGCCGGTGACCTCCGGCCAGGTCCGGCCGTAGAGCGACCCGGCGGTCCAATGCATCGCCGAACCCGCCAGTTCCCGGGGGAAGCGCACGATCACCAGATTCACCGCGGCGGCGAGCCCGGCCTGGATCGCCAGGCCGACCAGCACCAGCCGGGCCGTGGACAGTTGCGAGCGCCAGCCGATCGCGCCGAGGGCGACCGCGGCCACCATGCCGCCCGCCAGCGCGGCGAGCGGAATCGAGTACTGGCTGGCGCCCGCGGCCAGCACGACCACCGCGCCGAGCGAGGCGCCGCCGGTCACGCCGATCACGTCGGGGGAGGCGAGCGGATTGCGGAACAGCCGTTGCAGCACGCCGCCCGCGACGGCCAGGCCCGCGCCCGCGACGACCCCGGCCGCGATCCGGGGCGCCCGGAACTCCTGCACCACATAGACGTCACCGCGATCGCCGAGGCCGACCGCGGCCCGCAGGGCGGTGATCGCGTCCATCGGCACTTCGCCGGTGGCCAGCGCGATGGTCACGAGCGCGAGCAGCGCGACGGCCAGGACCGCGGCGAGCAGCCGGACCCGCGCGGTCGTCGAGGTCATCAGGGTGGTCATCGGCGCACCTTCCGCGTCGCGAGCACCGCCAGCAGCGGGGCGCCGAGGAACGCCGTGACGATGCCGACTTCGACCTCGGTCGGGCGCATGATCATCCGGCCGACGATGTCGGCGCTCAGCAGCAACAACGGCCCGGCCAGCAGGCATCCGGGCACCAGCACCCGGTGATCGGTGCCCGCGACCAGGCGCACCAGGTGCGGCGCGGCGAGCCCGACGAACGCGATCGGCCCGGCCACCGCCACCGCGGTACCGGCCAGCAGGACCACCGCGACCATGCCCGCGACCCGGATCCGGGTGACCGGCACGCCCAGTGCCTCGGCCGCCTCGTCACCGAGGGCCAGCGCGTTGAGCCCGGTGGTGATCGCCAGCCCGACGACGGCGCCGACCGTGAACAGCGGCAGCAGCGGAACCAGCACCGACAGTTCGCGTCCCGCGATCGAACCGACCAGCCAGAACCGGGCCTCGTCGAGGGTGCGCTCGCTGAACAGCAGGACCGCCGAGGTCCACGAGGCCAGCACCAGCTGCACGACGGTGCCGCCCAGCACCAGCCGGATCGGGTCCAGGTCACCGGCCCGGCGACCGAGCGCGAGGGTGGTCGCCGCCGCGACGGCGGCACCGGCGAAGGCGAACCAGACGTACTGTCCCGGCTGGCTCAGGCCCAGCGCGTAGATGGCGGTGACCACCGCGAGCGCCGCGCCCGCGTTGATACCGAGCGTCGTCGGCGCGGCCAGCGGGTTGCGGCTGACCCCCTGCACGATGGCGCCCGCCAGTCCCAAGGCCGCCCCGACCACCAGTCCGACCACCGTTCGCGGCCACCGCATTCCGGTGACCACCGCCGCGTCTCGATCGGCGCCGTGGCCGAGGATCGCGTCGACGACGGTGCCGACGGGCACCGACCGCGAGCCGAGCGCGAGGCTCAGCACGACGCACAGCGCCAGCGCGGCGGCACCGAGCGCGAAGAGTGCGAGACGGCGCAGCGCCGGACTGCGCAGAGCGGGAGTGGACACGGTGGGCATTCCTCATCGCGCACGACCGAGCGCGCCTGGCCGTCGGGCAGGCGGAAGACGCTGTGGTGCATGCGGATCGGTCGGCGGGCGGGTGCGGGACGACGGCGCGGTCGTCACCACCGCCGAGATGCGAAGGTTGCGAACCGGATCGCGGCAGACTTTAGGGTAGGCAAGCCTTAATGTGCAAGATCGTCGATCTCAGCCGCGGACATGCCGGGTGACCAGACGGTGCAGCAGCCGGGCCGCGGTCCGCGCGGTGCGCTGGTCGATATCGAGATCCGGATTGAGTTCGGCGACATCGGCGACGGCGAGTTTGCCACTGGCGGTGACCTGGTCGCAGACGGCCTGGATCGTCGGCAGCGGCACGCCGAACGCGGCGGGCGCGCTGACTCCCGGCGCGACCGCGGCGGGCAGGACGTCGAGATCGATGGTCAGGTAGAGCAGATCGATCCCCGCCAGGAACTCCGCCACGAACGCGGCGGCGCGGTCCGGCGCGCAGTCGTCGTCGAGCAGGTACCGCACACCGAACCGATCGGCGGTGTCGAACAGGATCGTGGTGTTGCTGGGCTGGCTGATCCCGAGCACCGCGTACCGCACGTCGGGATCCTGGTCGAGGATCTGCCGGAACGGCGTCCCCGAGCTGGGCACGGGATCGGGGCGCAGGTCGAAATGCGCGTCCAGGTTGAGGATTCCGACGACGGTGTCGGGTGTGCGCCGCGCCGCGCCGGCCACCCCGAGATAGGTGCCGTAGGCGACTTCGTGTCCGCCGCCGAGCACGATCGGGAAGGCACCGGCGTCCAGCAGGTCCGACACGGTCGCGCCGAGCAGGCGCTGGCCGTCTTCGAGCCGGCCGTCGGTGACCGCGACGGTGCCCGCGTCGTAGGCGCGCAGCGGTGCGCCGAGTGCCATCGGCGACAGCGCGCGGCGCAATGCCTCCGGGCCCCGGGCCGCGCCCGTCCTGCCCTTGTTGCGCCGCACCCCTTCGTCACTGGCGAAGCCGACGAACACGCACGCGCCGGGATCGGCGCCCGGCGCGTAGGGAGCCACGGCCTGATGCCAGCGCAGGTGTTCGGGCGTGGCGCCGTCGATCCGGCCGGTCCATGCGGATGTCATCGGGCAGACCTCATTTCGTCGCGGCGAGCGCGCCCGCGCGCCACACCCGGTCGATCAGCGGGACACCGGGACGATAGGCCAGGTGCAGGTGGGAGGGTGCGTCCAGCGCGATCGCGTCGGCGCGCGCACCGGGCGTCAGCGTGCCGATATCGGTGCGGCGCAACGCCCGCGCGCCGCCCGCGGTCGCCGCCCAGACGGCTTCGTCGGGCGTCATGCGCAGGTCACGCACGGCCAGGGCGATACAGAACGGCAGGCTCGTCGTATAGCTCGTGCCGGGATTGCAGTCCGCGCCCAGCGCCACGGTGACGCCCGCGTCGAGCAGGGCCCGCGCGTCGGGATAGCTGTTGCGAGTGCAGAAGTCGGCGCCCGGCAGCAGCGTGGCCACGGTGTCGCTGCCCGCCAGGGCGTCGATATCGGCGGCGTTCACATGCGTCACGTGATCCACCGACGCGGCACCGAGTTCCACCGCCAGCCGCACACCGGGACCCTGGTGCAGCTGGTTGCCGTGCACCCGCGGCACCAGGCCGTGCGCGATGCCCGCCGAGAGCACGGCGTGCGCCTGGTCGCGGTCGAACGCGCCCTGTTCGCAGAACACATCGATCCACCGGGCGTGCGGCGCGCACGCCGGGATCATCTCGGCGCACACCATCGCGACGTAGTCGTCGGCGCGACCGGCGTACTCCGGCGGCGGCACGTGCGCGGCGAGCAGGGTCACCTCGTCGGTGAACCGGCCCGCGATCCGCACGCTGCGCAGTTCGTCGGCCACGGTCTGGCCGTAACCGCTCTTGCATTCGACGGTGGTGCTGCCCGCGCGCAGCGACTCGTCCATCAGCCGCGCCACATTCGCGGCGAGCTGCTCGTCGGTCGCGGCGCGGGTGGCCGCGATGGTGGTGCGGATGCCGCCCGCGCCGTACGGGCGCCCGGCCATCCTGGCCGCGAACTCCTCGGCGCGCTCGCCCGCGAACACCAGGTGCGAATGGGTCTCGACGAAGCCGGGCAGCACGGCGCGCCCGCCGAGGTCGACGCCGGTGTCGGCGGCGGGCGCGGCGGCGCTGTCGCCGACCCACACCACCGTCGCGTCGTCGAAGACGACGGCGGCGTCGCGGCGCAGGCCGAGCGGGCCGTCACCCAGGGCGGGGTCGTTGGTGACCAGGGTGCCGATGCCGGTCAGTGCGGTGGTGGGCACTGGGGGAGTCCTCCTAGGTGCGGGTGTCGACCATGTCGGTGTGCGCGGGGTAGATCATCCGCGCGGGCGGGTGGGCGGTGCGGCGCGCGACCGGGTAGTAGATCGCCGCGGTGAACACGATGCCGACGATCCAGGAGATGTCGGCGCCGCCGAGCAGATCCGTGATCGGACCGGTGTAGAGCTTCTGCGCCAGGAACGGGATCTGGGCCATCACGCCGAGGCCGTAGCAGGCCAGCGCGGGCACGTTCCAGGCGCCGTAGCGGCCGTGCGGGTCGTAGAGCGCGGGCAGGTCGACCCGTTCCTTCGAGATCAGGTAGTAGTCGATCAGGTTGATCGCGCTCCACGGCGTGAACACCATCAGCAGCACGAGCACGAAGTTCTTGAAATTGTTCAGGAAGTCCGCGCTGGCGGCGATCGCGATCACCATCGACACTCCGACGAACCCGACGATGTAGAGCGTGCGGGCACGGGTGGAGATCTGCGAGCGCCCGTCGAACGCGGTGACGGTGGTCAGGATGGACATGAACCCGCCGTAGGCGTTGAGCACATTGACCGTCAGCTTGCCCACCACGATCACCAGGTACACGCAGAACGCGAGCA
The DNA here is from genome assembly GCF_040681225.1 of Nocardia sp. NPDC051833. Classification (NCBI taxonomy): domain Bacteria; kingdom Bacillati; phylum Actinomycetota; class Actinomycetes; order Mycobacteriales; family Nocardiaceae; genus Nocardia; species Nocardia sp. NPDC051833. The sequence goes on along the minus strand of NZ_JBFAYK010000002.1, from coordinate 1,201,318 downwards.
CGGCGGGCCCGGCCAGGTGCCCGAGGAACCCGACCTGGTCGGCGAGGAAGGCCTTGCCCGCGACCGCGGCCACCAGCGCGCCGAAGGTCATCGCCCACTGCGAACCGAGCACGCTGCCCAGGAACGTCGACCAGAAGGTGGTGCGCTCGCTGGTGCTGCGCGGCAGGTAGCGGGAGTAGTCGGCGACGTACGGGCCGAAGGTCAGCTGCCAGCCCGCGCCGAGCGAGATGGCGAGCAGGAAGGTGACGATGTCGAAGCCGATCACCCCGACGAAGTCGCCGACCGGGTACTCGGCGAACAGCCGCACCGTCAGATAGGTGAAGCCGACGATCCCGATCACGGTCGCGATCCGCCCGACGACGTGGATCAGCCGATACCCGGTGACCGCGACGAACGCCGTCAGCGCGCCGAAGATCACGATGCCGATCACGGGGTTGTCCACGTGCAGCATGTTGTTCACCGCCTGCCCGGCCAGCACGGTGCCGGTCGCCGCGAAGCCCAGGTACATCAGGATCACCAGCACCAGCGGCACGACCGCGCCCTTGACCCCGAACTGGGCCCGGCTCGAGATCATCTGCGGCAACCCCATCCGCGGGCCCTGCGCCGAGTGCAGCGCCATCACCACGCCGCCGAAGACGTTGCCGAGCAGCAGCCCGACGATCGCCCACAGCGCGTCGGCGCCGAACACCACCGCCAGCGCGCCGTCGACGACCGCCGTGATCTGCATGTTCGCCCCGAACCAGAGGGTGAACTGGCTGCGCGGCGTGCCGTGCCGTTCGCTGTCGGGGACGACGTCGATGGTGCGGCGTTCGGGGGTGAGGAGGTCCTCGGAACTGCCGGAGCTGGTCATAGCGGCCTGTCTTTCTGCGGTGACGCCGTCGAGCGTGGGACCGGCGCGTGTGCGCTGGATCACGTCCGATATGTATATGCCTGTATAGACAGGTACGTCAAGCGCTAGGCTGCCCGGCGACCGGCCGTGCGTTGACATAGCTGTATATACAGGTTTATACATGTAGCGGTCGTTGTGACCGGCCCCACAGGCGAATCCGCCGGGTATCACCCGATCCGTGCGCCTTTCCGATCCCGGGAGAATGGTTTGAACAAGCCCGTTGCTGTGCTGACGCGCGGACTCACCGCGCGTCACATCCGTTTCATCGCGCTCGGCTCGGCCATCGGCACCGGCCTGTTCTACGGCTCGGCGGAGGCCATCCACCGGGCGGGCCCGTCGGTGCTGCTCGCCTACCTGATCGGCGGCGCCGCGATCTACATCGTGCTGCGCGCCCTCGGCGAGATGGCGGTGAGCAACCCGGTCTCCGGTTCGTTCGGCGAGTACGCCAGCAAGCACCTCGGCCCGCTGGCCGGCTTCGTGACCGGCTGGACCTACACCTTCGAGATGCTCATCGTGTGTCTGGCCGACGTCACCGCGTTCGGCGTCTACATGGGCTTCTGGTTCCCCGACGTGCCCCGGTGGATCTGGGTGCTGTCGATCATCTTCTTCATCGGCGCGATCAACCTGCTCAGCGTGAAGGTGTTCGGCGAGGTCGAGTTCTGGTTCAGCCTGGTCAAGATCGTCGCCATCGTGGCCATGATCGCCGGCGGCATCGCCATCCTGATCTTCGGCTTCGGCATCCACGACACCAGCGGCGGCGTGCAGAACCTGTGGGCCGACGGCGGCTTCTTCCCGACCGGCTTCGGCGGCTTCGTCGCCTGCTTCGCGATCGTCATGTTCGCCTTCGGCGGCACCGAGATCATCGGCATCACCGCGGGCGAGGCCGAGGACCCGCAGCGCACCATCCCGCGCGCGATCAACACCGTGCCGGTCCGGATCATCCTGTTCTACGTCCTCACCCTCGCGGTGATCATGGCGATCAATCCGTGGCAGACCATCGGCGACGAGGGCAGCCCGTTCGTGCAGATCTTCCAGAGCCTGGGCCTCGGCCCCGCGGCGGCCGTGCTGAACGTCGTGGTGATCACCGCGGCGCTCTCGGCCATCAACAGCGACATCTTCGGCGCGGGCCGGATGATGTACGGCATGGCCCAGCGCGGTCAGGCGCCCGCGGTCATGCGGCGGGTCTCGCGCAACGGGGTGCCGTGGATGACGGTGGTCATCATGACCGTCACCCTGCTGGTCGGCGTGCTGCTCAACTACCTGATCCCGGACAAGGTGTTCCTGGTGATCGCCTCGATCGCCACCTTCGCGACCATCTTCGTCTGGTTGATGATCCTGTTCTCGCACTACCGCTCGCGGCAGCGGATGTCGGCCGCCGAGGTCGCCGCGCTGAAGTTCCCGGTGCCGCTGTGGCCCTACGGCCAGCTGATCACCATCGGCTTCCTGGTGTTCGTGATCGCGGTGATCGCCTTCGACGCCGACAGCCGGGTGGCCCTGGTCGTCGGCGCGGTCTGGCTGGTCCTGCTGTGGGTGGCCTACCGGCTATGGGTCCGTCCGGCCCCGGCGCCGGAGGTGCCCGAACCGGTCGCGGCGCCGGATCCCGTCGCCGATATCGCCTGAGAAACCTGGTCCCGCACATCGTTCGGAATGGAGAAAACATAGTGAGCATCGACTCGGACCGGACCGCACCGGTCGCGGTGGAACCGGTCGTCGTCGGGACGGGGCCGGTGGCGCCCCTGGACGTGGTGCGGGTCGCCAGGGACGGCGCCGCGGTGCGGCTGTCGACGGAGGCACTCGCCGCGATCGGCACGAGCCGCAGGCGGATCGAGGCGCTGGCGGCCGACCCCAAGCCGGTCTACGGCGTGTCGACCGGCTTCGGCGCCCTCGCCGTCCGGCACATCCCGCTCGAGCTGCGTAAACAGTTGCAGCGCAGCCTGGTCCGCTCGCACGCGGCCGGCTCGGGCGCCGAGGTGGAGCGGGAGGTGGTGCGCGCGCTGATGCTGCTGCGGCTGTCCACGTTGGCCACCGGCCGGACCGGCGTGCGTCCGGTGGTCGCCGAGACTTACGCCGCGCTGCTGTCGGCGGGGATCACCCCGGTGGTCTACGAGTACGGCAGCCTCGGCTGTTCCGGCGATCTCGCGCCGCTGGCGCACGTGGCGCTGGCCGTCCTCGGCGAGGGCACGGTGCGCGACGCCGACGGCGAATTGCTCCCCGCCGCCGAGGCGTTGGCCGCCGCGGGCATCGAGCCGGTCGAACTGGAGGAGAAGGAGGGGCTGGCGCTGATCAACGGCACCGACGGCATGCTCGGCATGCTGGTGCTCGCCTGCCACGACCTGCGGCAGCTGTTGCGCCTGGCCGATGTCACCGCGGCCATGAGCGTGGAGGGCCTGCTCGGCACCGACAAGGTCTTCGCCGCCGACCTCCAGGCGCTGCGTCCCCAGCCCGGGCAGGCCGTCGCCGCGGCCAATATGACCCGCCTGCTGGCCGATTCGGCGATCGTCGCCAGCCACGCGACCCCCGACTGCACGGTGGTCCAGGACGCCTACTCGCTGCGCTGCGCCCCGCAGGTGGCCGGCGGCGCGCGCGACACCCTGGCCCATGCCGAACGCGTCGCCGGCTACGAATTGGCCAGTGCCGTGGACAATCCCGTCGTCACCCTCGACGGCCGCGTCGAATCCAACGGCAACTTCCACGGCGCCCCCGTCGCCTATGTCCTGGACTTCCTGGCGATCGTCGTCGCCGATGTCGCCAGTATCAGCGAACGCCGCACCGACCGGTTCCTGGACAAGGCCCGCAACCACGGCCTGCCCCCGTTCCTGGCCGACGATCCCGGCGTCGACAGCGGTCACATGATCGCCCAGTACACCCAGGCCGCCATCGTCTCCGAACTCAAGCGCCTGGCGGCCCCCGCCTCGGTCGACTCGATCCCGTCCTCGGCCATGCAGGAGGACCACGTCTCCATGGGCTGGTCGGCCGCCCGCAAACTCCGCCGCGCCATCGACGGCCTCACCCGCGTCCTCGCCATCGAGGCCCTCACCGCCGCCCGCGCCCTGGACCTGCGCGCCCCCCTCACCCCGGCCCCCGCCACCGCCGCCGTCCGCGACGCCCTCCGCACCCAGGTCCCCGGCCCCGGCCCCGACCGCTACCTCGCCCCCGACATCGACGCCGCCTACCACCTCGCCACCTCCGGCACTCTCCTCACCGCCGCCGAATCCGTCACCGGCCCCCTGGGCTGACCAACGCACCGCCTGGGCCCAGCGGATTCGCGGGGCCCAGGCGGTTTCCGAGCAGATCGGAATACCTCCGCCTGGTGCGCGGTCCCGAATCGCTCCTCGCCGAGACTGGTACGTTCGTCTCCGACTACGCCGAGTCGCCCGGGGGTTCGATCATGTTGTCGCTGTACGACTATCAATTGGCGATGCTGCATGTGATGCGTGACAGCGCGCCCATCGAGGCCGCGGCTCTGCTCCATTCCCTCGGTGCGACGCGAGTGGAGACAGCACTGGCCGAGCAGCGGCTCCGGCGTGCGCCTCGACAGCGTTTCGACGACTATCTCGCGGCGTGGGGCGCACCGGATTCGGCGGCCGTCGAGATTCTCGGTGTGGGTACGGAATGGCGGAAAGCGCGGTGGGACCTGTCGTTCTGGCCTGGCCTTCGCATCGAACTGACCAGCCCGGTCGAGTGGTTCGTCGGTCGGCGGCTGGTTCGTCATGGCGATTGTCCGCCGCCGGTGCTGGAGACGGTGGCCGACCTGCGGCCGTGGTCGTGTACCTACGACGAATTCGTCGACAGTGGGCGCTGGCATGTCCACTACTTCGACGGGATGCGTTCGACGCGGGACATCGACGCCTTCGTCGCGACCGATCCGGAGTCGGGCCGCACCTGCACCTATTGGGCAAGGTTCGACTGGTCGCTGCTGCAGTCGGTCGAACTCGCGCCTACCGAGTACGTGTGGAAGTCGTGTCGTGACTGTGACGGATCGGGCCCGTAGGCCAGGACACCGCGCGGCGCCGAGCGTGACGTTTCTGGCCGCAGGCCGCGAGCACGGTGATGTCGAGCCGGCCGGTGCGGTCAGCCGGGGGTGCTGCGGAGCGTGGTGATGTGGTGCTGGACGGCGGCGGTCGCGCGGGGTTCGTCGCCGGTGGCGAGGAGGTCGAGGAGGGCGCCGCGCAGGACTGCCAGGGCGAGGGTGCGGGTGGTGCGGGCGGTGGGGGTGTCGCGGTGGGCCGGGGGTTGGAAGCGGGCGAGGAGGTCGAGCCAGTCGTCGACGGTGGTGCGGGCGAAGCCGGTCCAGGGGCCGTCGGGGTCGACCAGGGAGCGGGCGTAGGCCTCGGTCCACAGGCGCAGGAGCGGGTGGTGCTCGGGCGCGGACAGCCAGCGCCAGACCTGGTCGACGGCGGCGGCGAGGTCCGGGGGAGTGGGGTGGTCGGTCAGGGCGTCGAGGAAGGTCAGCTCGTCGGCCCTTGCCCGGGCGAGGAGGGCCCGGACCAGGCCGTCCTTGTTGCCGAACAGGAACATCAGGACCCGGGGGCTGGACCCGATGGCGGTCGCGAGCGGGCGCAGGGAGAGGTCGGCGAGCCCGTGCTGGAGGACGTACCGGTAGGCGGCCTCCAGCAGTTCGGTCTCGCGGGCGGAGGGGGTTGTCGCGGCGGTGCCCATGGCGGTAGCTTACAGCTACTGAAACAATCGTTTCAGTGAACCGTGGAGGTGACCGATGTCCGACGATGCGCGAGTCCTGATCCGCTCGGCCGACCAGCCGGGCGACCTGGGCTGGGTGGTGATGGCCCACGGCGAGATCTACGCCGAGCAGTTCGGCTGGAACACCGACTTCGAGGCCATGGTCGCCGGCATCGTCGGCGACTACGCGACCGCGCACGACCCGGCCGTCGAAGCCGCCTGGATCGCCGAGGTCGACGGCCGCCGCGCCGGCTGCGTCTTCTGCGTGCGCGGCACCGAGCCGGGAGTGGCCAGACTGCGCACCCTCCTCGTCACCCCGGCCGCCCGCGGCCTCGGCGTCGGCACCGACCTGGTCGACACGGTCATCGCCTTCGCGAAAGAATCCGGCTACCGGCGAATCACCTTGTGGACCACCGACGCCCAGTCCGCGGCCCGCCGCATCTACGAATCCGCCGGCTTCACCCTGACCACCGAAGACCCCCACCCCGGCTTCGGCCACGACGTCCTCGGCCAGGACTGGACCCTGAACCTCGCCCCGATCGCCGCGAGCCGATAGCCCACTCGCGATCGGGCATGCTGGAGGTGATCCCGCTCGTCGACAGAACAGGAATCACCGTGCCTCCGACGACCGATCGCCGCGAACCGACTGTCCGGCACTCCATCCGGCTGGTCCTGCTCGACGAGCACGACCGGCTCCTGCTGTTCTCCGGCACCGACGAAGCCGACGGCCGCACCTTCTGGTATCCGATCGGCGGCGGCACCGAAGACGGCGAGACACCACAGCAGACCGCGGCCCGAGAAGCACACGAGGAAACCGGTCTCACCGACCTCGTCGTCGGTCCCGAAGTCTGGCGCCGCCGCGCCTACGCCACCTGGGGCGGCACCACCTACGACTGCCGCGAACGTTACTTCCTCGCCCGCGTCCCCGCGTCCCCGCGTTCGACATCGACACCTCCGGCTTCACCGAGGTCGAACGCGCCACCGTCACCGGCCACCGCTGGTGGACCCTGGCCGACCTCGCCGCCAACCCCGACCGCGTCGTCCCCGGTGACCTACCCACCCGCCTGGCGGACCTCCTGCTGAAAGGCCCACCCGCCGAACCGATCACCCTCGACGCCTAGCAGGTCGCCGCGCCCGCCGAGTCGACCAGCGCGCCACGCACCCAGTCGATCGCGTGGCCGACGGTGATCCGCTCGCCGACCAGCTGGGCAGTCAGTGTCCAGTAGCGGTCGATGCGGTGGTCGGGGGTGTCGGTCAGCAGTTGCTCGCGGAAGGCCGGGGAATCGCGGAGTCCTCGGGCATCGGCGTGGGCCTCGACGAAACGGTCGAGTTCGCTGCCGCGTCGTGGCCGGACGTCGTCCGCGACCCGTGCCACCACGTCCGTCAAGGCGTCCGCCACGTCGGCGTACAGGCCCCGCGGGTCGCGGATCAGGTCCGGCTGGTGCCACCAGAGGTGTTGTCGCACCGCGTCGCTCATCGTGCGATCGGCCACGAGGGCGGCCAGTTCGGCATAGGCGACGACCTCGTCGACGGTCGGGTCGGCGGGCGGCTCCGGGACATTCCAGCCCACATAGCGGTCGACCTCGTGCCGGTCGATCGGGGCGAGGATCCGCCGCCAGAACCGCACGAGATCGTCGTGGAGCGCACCGCCGTCCTGGGCGGCGGCCAAGAGGGCCAGCCGGTCGGCCCGCTGCGCCGGGTCGGCCGCCCCGACCGCCCGCAGCGAGGCCCGCCGCCATGCCACCGACCGGAATTCGCCCTCGACCCGCGCACTTTCGGCGGCGACGGCCTCGTCGATCGATCGTTCCCCGCGCAGCACCGCCGTGATCGACTCCAACCCGAGCCCGAACGCACGCAGTCGCCGGATCAGCAGCAAGCGCTCGGTCGCGCCGTCGGCCTCGAACAACCGATGCCCGCCCGGGCTGCGCCGGGCGTCGAGAATGCCCTCGTCGCAATAGAACCGGATCGTGCGCACCGGGAATCCGGTGGCGCGGGCCAGTTCCCCGATGCTGATCAGCAAGCCTGTGTCGTCCGTCACAATCCCTTGAACCTCCACCCCGGTGAAGCTTTTACCGTACCGGTATCACCCACCGGACAAGGAGATTCGTGGCTACCACGCAGGAAGAGATCGTCGCAGGCATCGCCGAGATCGTCGAGGAGGTGACCGGTATCGACGCCGCGGAGGTGACACCGGAGAAGTCCTTCGTCGAAGAACTGGAGATCGACTCGCTCTCACTGGTCGAGATCGCGGTCCAGCTCGAGGACAAGTACAACGTCAAGATCCCCGACGAAGACCTGGCGAGCCTGAGGACCGTCGGCGACGCGGTCGCCTACGTCCAGAAGATGGAGGCGGATCAGCCGCACCTCGCCGCGGAGATGGAAGCGAAGTTCCGGGCGGCACAGCCGGAGTGAGCCGACACCGCCGCCCGCACCGGGAAACGGCGCGGGCGGCGGTGCGCCGGATCAGCTCTCCCGCATCGGAATACGCACCCCGCGCTCGCGGGCGACGTCGGCGGCGTGTTCGTAGCCGGCGTCGACGTGGCGGATGACGCCCATGCCCGGGTCGTTGGTGAGCACCCGCTCGAGCTTCTGGGCGGCCAGCGGCGTGCCGTCGGCGATGCACACCTGGCCGGCGTGGATGGAGCGGCCCATGCCGACGCCGCCGCCGTGGTGGATCGAGACCCAGGAGGCGCCGGAGGCGGTGTTGAGCAGGGCGTTGAGCAGCGGCCAGTCGGCGATGGCGTCGGAACCGTCGGCCATGGCCTCGGTTTCGCGGTAGGGGGAGGCCACCGAGCCGGAGTCGAGGTGGTCGCGGCCGATGGCCAGCGGCGCGGACAGCTCACCGGAGGCGACCATCTCGTTGAACTTCAGGCCGGCGCGGTGGCGCTCGCCGTAGCCGAGCCAGCAGATCCGCGCGGGCAGGCCCTCGAACTGCACCTTCTCCCCGGCCATGGTGATCCAGCGCTTCAGGTGCTCGTTCTCGGGGAACAGCTCCATGATGGCGCGATCGGTGGCGGCGATGTCCTTCGGATCGCCCGACAGCGCGGCCCAGCGGAACGGACCGAGGCCCTCCTCGAACAGCGGCCGGATGTAGGCGGGCACGAAGCCGGGGAACGCGAAGGCCCGGTCGTAGCCGCCCTTGCGGGCCTCGTCGCGAATCGAGTTGCCGTAGTCGAACACCTCGGCGCCCTTGTCCAGGAACCCGACCATCGCCTCGACGTGCTTGGCCATCGACGCCTGCGCCTCGGTGGTGAACCACTCCGGGTCCTTCTCCGCGAGGGTGTGCCAGTCCTCGAGCGCGACACCGATCGGCAGGTACGACAGCGGATCGTGGGCCGAGGTCTGGTCGGTCACGATGTCGATCGGCGCGTCCATGGCCAGCAGCTGCGGGAACACCTCGGCCGCGTTGCCGACCAGGCCGATCGACAGCGCCCGCCGCTCGTCACGGGCCGTGATCGCGAGTGTGAGCGCATCCTGGAGGGTCTCGGCCTTGGTGTCGAGGTACCCGTGGGCGATGCGCCGATCGATGCGGGCCGGATCGCAGTCGACGCAGAGCGCGACGCCCTCGTTCATCGTCACCGCCAGCGGCTGCGCGCCACCCATGCCACCGACGCCCGCCGTGAGGGTGATGGTGCCTGCCAGGGTGCCGCCGAACCGCTTGCGCGCCACCGCGCCGAAGGTCTCGTAGGTGCCCTGGAGGATGCCCTGGCTGCCGATGTAGATCCACGAACCGGCCGTCATCTGGCCGTACATCATCAGGCCGAGCTGCTCGAGCTTGCGGAAGTCCGCCCAGTTCGCCCAGTCGCCGACCAGGTTGGAGTTGGCGAGCAGCACGCGCGGTGCCCACTCGTTGGTGCGGAACACACCGACCGGCTTGCCGGACTGCACCAGCAGCGTCTCGTCGTCGGCGAGGGTCTCGAGGGTTCGCACGATCGCGTCGAAGGCCGCCCAGCTGCGGACCGCGCGACCGGTGCCGCCGTAGACAACGAGGTCGTCGGGACGCTCGGCGACCTCGGGATCGAGGTTGTTCATCAGCATCCGCAGGGCGCCCTCCTGCTGCCAGCCCAGCGTGTGCAGCCGCGAGCCGCGCGGGGCGGACACGGGCCGGGGGCCGGGTTCGGGCTGGGTGGCGGCGTCGGTCATCGGTTCACTCCTCGGAAATGACGGCTGTGTCCTGGGTCACTGGAATCCAGACTAGTGGTATAGTCCTGTATATACAAGTAGCTGTCAAGCGTGCTGTGTCGTTCGGGCGCAACGTATTCTCTGGGCAAACTGAGGGAACGGATACCGTGGTGGCGATCGAAGTGGTCGATGCGGACCTGGCCGCGCTGTACGGCGAACTGGGCACCGAGTTCGCGGCGTACGAACGCGTCAAGCAGCTGATCATGGCGCAGATCAAGGGCGGCCGCTGGACCGAGGGTGAGCAGATCCCCTCGGAGAACCAGCTGGTCAACGCGCTGGGTCTGTCCCGGATGACGATCAACCGCGCCCTGCGCGACCTCACCGCCGACGGCGCGCTCAACCGGGTGATGGGCGTGGGCACCTTCGTCGCCCCGACCAAGGCCGCCTCGCCGCTGTTCGAGGTCAGGAATATCGCCGACGAGATCTCCCGGCGCGGTCACCGGCATCGCACCGAGGTGGTGTTCGTGCGCGCCGAGGAGGCGGGCGATCGGCATCCGGTGCTCGGGAACGCCATGAGCGGCAGGGTGTTCCACTCGCTGCTGGTGCACCGCGAGGACGACATCCCGATCCAGGTGGAGGACCGCTACGTCAACCCGGCGCAGGCGCCCGACTATCTGGCGCAGGACTTCACCACCGTCACGCCGAACACCTACCTCAGTGAGGTGGCTCCGCTGATCCGCGGCGAGCATGTGGTCGAGGCGGTGCGGGCCAGTCGCGAGGAGTGCGCGCTGCTCGACATCGATCGCGACGAGCCGTGTCTGCTGATTCGCCGCCGCACCTGGTCCTCGGGCGGCTTGGTCAGCGCGGCCCGGTTGATCCATCCGGGATCGCGCAACCGGCTGGAGGGCAGCTTCGGTTCCGCGGCGAATGACGCCGAATAAGAGGTCTCGGCTCAGGCGGGTAACTCGCCACGCCATTCTCCGCAGTGTGCGCACTGTCCGGTGAAAGATGTGACTCGCCCCGCGGTGGTCCCCGGAATTGTTATGCGATCTGAATATCCTGGAGCGATAGCAAATCTTCCGCTAATCGCAAAGATGGGCTTGACCAGGCTATCTGCCCAACAGATGGGTGGGGGCCGGTTTCGGGTTATCACTCTTTCGTGACGAACTACGCGACATGCCGGATTCGGGCTGTACGTTTAGTGGCCCATGGCTCGCTGGGTTCCATTCGGGTAACGGAGGGCGGAAATGGCTACAGTCGCGCGGCAGTCGGGGCCGCACAGGGTGAGTGCCCGGCAGAGCTTTTCCGCAGTGAAATCCACGCTGTCGCCGTCGACGCTGGTGACGGTCGGGTTGATCTTGTTGATCCCGGTTCTCGCCACCGCGGGACCGATCCTCGCGTCGGCGATGATCGCCCGCTACGCCGGGGTCGGCCGGTCGGGGGTGGTGGTGCTGGCGGTGCTCGCCGGCGTGGTCGCGGTCGCGGTGCTCGCCGCGTGCTGGGCGTTCCGGCAGGCGTGGCGACGCGGTCCGGCCGGTCGGCCCTCGTTGGGTTCCTTAGCGCGGTAGGAGATCGCCATGCAGACGTACCGACCCACCGGGGGCGCTGTCGTCCCCGCGATCGAGCCGATCAGTACCCCGGACGTCGTCGAGGAGTGTCGCCGCTTGCGCATCGTCGCCCGGATCGACGACGCCGTCGTCTGGCAGGCGGCCGCGACGCGACTGCTCGAGTGCGGTCGCCGCCGCTGGCGCACCCGCACCGATATCGCCGATCAGCCTGCGGTGCGCCGGTGGTCGCGCATCGAGAGCGCGGGGGAAGTTCCCGACCGGCCCAGCCTGCCCGCGTTGTTCGCCGCGGTCGCCGCCGGCGCGGAGATCGGCGCGGCGGACCCGTACGCCGAGTTCGCCGCCGCGATCATGCTGCTGGCGAGCTGCCCGGCCGAGGTGGTCCTGCAGTCGGATCCGCGCCACGATCCACGCGCCGTGCGCTTCTCGGTCTTCGCCTGCCGCGAGGACGATCTGCCCCTGGCGGAGGATCTGATCACCACGACGATCCTGTCCTGCGGCGCCGTTCTGGCCCGGCGCTGCTCGGTGCTGCGGCGCGGCCCGGCGGTCCGCCCGTCCGCTCCGATCGTCGACCATCCACTGCCGGAACTGCTCGTTCTCGGCAGCAGTACCGCGGCCCGCTGATCACCCCTCGGCGAGAATCTCGCCGAGGGCGGCGGTGATCGCCGCGCGCAAGTCGTCGTGCCGGGCGTCGAGCGCATGCTCGGGCGCCGTGCGTTCGGCGCCGTACAGGTACACCGGTCCGGCGCGGAGGTCGGCAGGCTCCCACTCGTACCGCGCGTGCACGTGCCCGTGCAGGTGCGTCCAGGTGTTGCCGAGCACCTCGTAGTTGATCCGCCGGAACGCGGGATCGGCTGCGCGGCAGGCCCGTTCGACCGCCTCGCCCAGCACGACGAGGTCGGTCATGAACGCGATCCGTTGCGGCCGTGGCAGATCGGTGAGCTGATCGGCCGTGCCGTCGTAGATCAGCACGCAGTACCCGGGGAGGTGCTGGGTGTCGCCGATCACGGCCCATCCGGTCGTGAGACGGCACAGTGCCGTCGGATTCGTCCCCGCGGCCGCCGTCCCCGCGCGATCGCGGCGCCAGTCGTCGTCGGCGGTGCCGACCTGATCTCCGGTCATGCTGCCCCGTTCCTGGTGTGCGCCGACGGCGCCTGTGTGAGCAGGGATTTCGATCCTACCCCGGGCTCGACGCCCGCATCGATCCGAAAACCGCGAGTGTTCCTCTTTGACATCTGGTGGTGAATTGTCAAGGGCGCCTGCATATCTCGAGCCGGGCCTGGGGCGGTTTGGGAAAAGCCCCAAAAGTTCGTCGCCCGAGTCGGCGAGATCTCACCAAGCGCTCGACCCGATTCGCGGCATCGACGGTGTGGTCGTAGAGTCGTCGCACGAGCAGTGTTCGCGTGCTCCCTCGGTGGCCGCTCGCCGGACGATGATGTCCTCGGCGAACGGTCCGGTCAGGCCGTTCCCGGCATCCCAGGGACCGGCCTCGTAGTCGGCGTGACCCTACAAGGGGGCCGTCACGCCGAATCATCTCTGCCGCAGCGTCGCGTCAGCCCACGATTTTTACGTTCACGCAACACGTTCCCGGCCACGCATGGGCTAGGGTCACGAAATCTGTTGGGGCACTGACGCTTACGACGCAAGTCCGATCGGGCGAGCGGGGTTCGTCCACCATCTTCGGTGCGCTCGTGCGCACGAGTTACTTTGCGGCACTATCGATTCCGACATATCGAACTGGAACTTGTTGTAGTGCTTGACAATTCGGCGGGGTCTCTACAAAACTACCCGTCGGTAGCCGACGATCGGGAAGCTCGGGCCCGGTAGTTGTGACAAGTCACCGCCGACGATGCCACCGCCTGAACCCCCGTGAACCCCTGTGCACCAGTCGGGGTGAACCTCACCGCCACCGTGACCATCACCAAAGGAGTTCAGCGCTATGGACAATCCCGCGCTACCCTCAGCGCACCGTCAGGATGCTCATCCGGCAGTGCACCCGGAGCACTCGGGTGATCAGGTGGCGGTCCTGCCCAGACCGTCGGTCAGCACGCCGTCCACCGTCGCCGACGACGTCAGGACCGTGGGCCCGGTCGAACTGCTTCCGCTGGTCACCGACCGATTGCGGGAAATCCTCATCACCGGTGGCGATTTCGACGACATCTACCGGCACGTTCTGGCCGCGCCAGGCAAACGCGTGCGGGCCCGCCTCGTGCTCGCGTGCGCGCGACTGCTGCCCGACGGCGCGGCCGCCCCGCGACCCGCCGCGATCGACCTGGCCTGCGCCATGGAGATGCTGCACGAGTCCTCGCTGCTGCACGACGACATCTGTGACGGGTCCCTGTTGCGCCGCGGCGCGCCCTCGGTGCCCGCCGCGTTCGGGGTGCGCGTCGCCGCCAGGGCCGGCTTCCACATGGCGGGCGCCGCCATGCAGGTGGTCGCCCAGGTCCTGGCCGAGAATCAGAACGTGTTCGGCGGCATCGGCGAGGCGCCGGGCGTCACCTACGCCGACCGGCTCTCCGACCTGTCCTTCGGCCAGCTCATCGAAACCCTGCCGCCCGCGGTGGACGCGACCGCGCTGCGCAGGCACTACGAACTCGTGGCCGGCGCGAAGACCGGCACGCTGTTCCGGCTCTCGTGCTCCTACGGCGGCACGGCGGGCGGCGCCGATCACGATCGCCTGCAGGCCCTGATGGAGTACGCCGACCAGCTCGCGCTGGCCTTCCAGATCATGGACGACGTCCGCGACATCGAGGGCGGCCCCGAACTGGGCAAGGACGCCTGCGGCGACCTGGACCGGCGGGTGCCGACCTGGCCGGTGATCGAGTGGCTCGCGGTGCGTCCCGGCGCCAGGGAGATGTGGCTGTCGACCGAGACCGCCAGCGCGACCCTGCAGGCCGACCTGGTCGACAGCGGCGCCACCCAGGCCGCGCGTGCCGTCGCGCTGCAGGCCACCGAGACCGCGAGCGCGGCCTTGGACATCTTCCCGTCGTCGCCGGCCCGCGACGATCTCCGCGAACTCTTGCAGCAGGTGATCAACCGATGAGACAGACCAGAATCGGCTCGCTGGCCTACGGGCTGCGGCATCTGCGGCGCGCGCCCGACATGGCCGCGCTGCGGGCCGCGGCCACCCCGGACGAACTGGCCCGGCTGGCCCTGATCCCCGCGGGCCGCAACCTCGGCATCTCGGTGAGTTTCCTGCCCGCGCACCTGCGCGCGGAGGCGACCGCGGCGCTGCTCGCGTGTCGCGTGCTCGACGCCTTCGAGGATCTCAGCGACCGCGCGGTGGCCAGCGGTGCCGTGCTGGCCGCGGCCGACTACCTCAACAGCACCTCCGACACGCCGCCACCCGCCCTGCCTGCGGTGACCGCCGAGGCCCGCGACAGCGAGGCCGTCGACCGGCTGCTGGCCGAGCGCATCGGTGACATCAGGGCGCTGCTGTCGGCGCTGTCGGCCGAAGGCCAGAAGCGGGTCGGCGAGGTGATCACCGACGTCGCCGGGGTGATGGCCCGCAATATCGACGGACCGCTCTCGCGCGTGGCCTACAGCGAGGGCGTGCTCGGCCGGGTCACCCACTACGCGTGCGCCCTGGTCGCCGAGGACGTGCTCTCGGAAGCGGATCTGCGCGAACTGACCGGTTGCGTCGCGGTGATCGCCCAATCGGCGAACGACCTGCGCGACAACGAGTTCGAGATCTACGGCGTCGCCGACCGCGAAGAACTGAAGCGGATGGTGATGCTCCAGCTGCTGGCGCCCGCGCTCGGTGGGTTCGCCCTGCTGGCGCGGCTGGGCCCCGGCACGCCAAGTCGCGGTGCGCGCGCGGCGATGGCGTACATGACCATCACCACCTCCGCGTTCCTGTGCTCGGTCGTCGACGCGCCGTCGCCGTACCGGCGTAAGGTCGGCGCCGCGCTGCTGGCCGCGTCCTCGGCGCGGTACTGGACCAGGATGATCGACCGCGTCCGGCACACCGCCGACCTGGCGATCCACCGGATGCTCGACGCCTCACCGGATTTCGCCGAGGGCGGCAGCGGCACCCGCGAAGTGCTCGGCGCCGGTGATCCGGCCACGATGCCGACCTCGCTGGTCCCGCTGATCGTCGACACCACCTTCGCGCTGGTGCAGACCCTGCCGGAAGCCCCGCTGACCGGCGAACTGCCCGACGCCGAGGTGCGCACGATGATGATCGCCGACCATCTCGCCTTCGGCGCGATGGAGCGGGTGCCACCGCACGAACCCGAAGCGCTGCAAGCGCTCGCCACGAGACTCCAACTCGCTGCCCTCGACACCAGCACCCAAGGGAGCCGCCCATGAGCATCCGCACCAGACCCGCGCTCACCGTCCTGGACACCACTAGCGAAGGAGCTCGACTATGAGCACCGGAACTCCCGTCGCGCCCGAACAGGCCCCGTTCAGCAAACGGGTGCTCAAGCTCGAGCACGCTTCCAATGTCGGCCCGCTCGTCCACATCGCGCTGTGGATGGGCATGACGGCCTTCGGCCTGTTCGTGCCGTTCGCCTCGAACTGGTACGTGGCCGTGCCGCTGATCATCGTGCTGGCGCTGCTGAACCTGTCGCTGACCATCGGCGTCATGCACATGCACACCCACCGGCCGCTGTTCGTGTCGTCGCTCCCGAACCGGGTCGTCGACATCCTGTGCTGCCTGCCGGGCAACCTGACCGCGGCCGAGATGCGTGAGGTGCACGTCCTCAACCATCACCGGTTCAACGACGGCCCCGGCGACGTCACCGCGACCACCGGCATGGAGAAGGGCCTCGGTGCCATCTGGTACTGGGTCCGCTACGGCGTGATCGTCAAGATCCACACCATGCGGATGATCTTCGCCGCCGATCCGGCGCCGCGCCGCCGCCGCACCCGCCACCAGTTCCTGTTCGACATCGCGGTGTACGCGCTCGTGATCGGCGGCGTCTGGTACGCCGCGGGCATGGAGAAGTTCGTCCTGTTCTACTGGGTGCCGTTCCTCATCACCCAGGTCAACGCGGGCTACTTCGCCTGGCTGAGCCACGCGCCGGCCAAGGGCTTCGAGGACGACCCGAGCACCTCGCTGAACAACGCGGGCAACATCCTCAACTTCCTGATCTTCAACCAGGGCTACCACAGCGTGCATCACCGTTACCCCGGTATCCACTGGAGCCAGATCCCGGACAAGCTCGACTACATGCGTGATGTCAACCCCGGCGTCATCGTGCCGTATTGGATGGTCGCGCAGTCGGGGTGGCGCCTGTTCTGGCCGGGTGGCTTCCTCAACGAGGGCTACGGCACCAAGTGGAAGGCCCGGCTGGAAAAGCGGATCGAAGAGGGGACCGTGCGCAACCGGTACCTGCCGTGGTTCGCATGGATCTGATCACCCCGACGCCCACCCAGGCACGGGACGTGCTGACGAGCCGTTCGCGGCTCGTCCCGTTCCTGTTCTCCTTCGCCGTCTACGGCGTCGCCGGCATCACCGTGCCGCTGATGCTGCTCTTCGCCGGCGGCTGGTTCCTGCCGAAGACGATCGACAAGGGCCCGCACCTGTCGACCGTCCCGGCGCTCGTCATCGATGTGGCGCTGCTGGCCCTGTTCGGCCTGCAGCACTCGGGCATGGCCCGGCCCGCGTTCAAGGCGTTCATCACCCGCTGGGTGCCCGAGGCCCTCGAACGCTCGGTCTACATCGTCATGGTGTGCCTGGTCATGTGGGTGATCATGCTGGCGTGGCAGCCGATCCCGGCCGAGCTCTGGTCGGCCGAGGGCACGGTGGGCCTGGTGCTCGACGCCGGGTTCTGGCTCGGTTTCGTGCTCGTCTACGCGGCGACGTTGCTGCTGAACCACTTCCATCTGCTCGGCATCAGCCAGGCCTACCGCGAGTACGTCATCCAGGTGCCGGACGCGACCGTCGACCGGTTGCAGGTGAACGGGGTCTACAAGCTCGTCCGCCACCCGCTGATGACCGGTCTGCTGATCTCGTTCTGGTTCGCGAGCACGTTCACCGTCGGGCACCTGGTGTGGGCACTCGGGCTGACCTGCTACATCCTGCTGGGCACCTACCTGGAGGAACGCGATCTGATCGCGCGCTTCGGTGCGTCCTACCGCGCCTACGCCGCGCAGGTCCCCGCGTTCTTCCCGTCCGTGCTCCGCATCTTCGGCCGATCGACTCGGCAGCCGTAACGGCAGGCCGCCCAGCGCGTTTCCCCTCGGGGTGACGTGCTGGGCGAGTCCGGCCCGAGTTCGGGAGAGGAATCGACGTGAACGGTCATCCTGTTCGAGAGCGCATCAGACACAACTCCACCGACCCGGGCCCCGTCGCCGGCGTCGGCCACTCCTACGCCAAGGCGATCCTGCTCGGCGAGCACACCGTCGTCCACGGCACTCCCGCCATCGCGTTCCCCCTGCCCGCGCTGCCGGTGCGCGCCGTCGCCCGGCCCGCGTTCGCGGGTACCGAAGCCGATGTTCTCGCTGCGGGCCACTTCCGTTTCCGCACCGGTGAAGCGGGGTCCGCGTCCGGACCGCGCGTCGCGGTCGAGGAAGCGCTGCGGCGCTGGGGACTCGGCGACGACATCGTCGATGTCGTTGTCGAGTGCGACATTCCGCTGGCCCGCGGCCTGGGTTCCAGTGCCGCGTGCGCGGGCGCCGCAGTGCGCGCGGTCGCCGAGCTGTACGGCCGCGCGGTCGCTCCCGGCACGCTCTACGAGTTGGTGCAGTGTGGCGAGCAGGTCGCGCACGGCCGGGCCAGTGGCATCGACGCCAGCGCCGTGCTGGCGAGCGGGCCGATCTGGTTCCACGAGGGCACGGCCCGGCCGATGACGGTCGGACTGGACGCCGCGCTGGTGATCGCCGACACCGGGGTGCCGGGGTCGACCCAGCACGCCGTCGCGGGCGTGCGCCGGGTCCTGGACCGAGACCGTGCGGCCGCCGATCGGCTGCTGGCCGAGGCCACCGATCTGATCACGGCGGCCGCGACCGACCTGTCGGGCGGACACGCCGCCGCGCTGGGCACGACGATGCTGGCGTTCCAGCGTCTGCTCACCGAACTCGGGGTCAGCACACCGCATATCGACACCCTGGTGACCGCGGCGCTGGACGCGGGCGCGTACGGCGCCAAACTCACCGGCGCGGGCCTCGGCGGCTGCGTCCTCGCCCTCACCGCGACCGATCTCGCGCCCGCGGTCGGCACCGCGCTGCGCCGGGCGGGCGCGGTGCGGACCTGGACGGTCCCCACCGCGAGCCTGCGCTCGGACGCCCTGTCCCTATCCGCCTCGAGACCGGAACGCGAAACCCACCGATGACACCCACTTCCGCAGTCCCCGTCGCCGCCGCAGGGCCGGGCGAGCCCGTCCGCGATGGCGCGGCCGTCGCGGTCGCGTACCCGAACATCGCCCTGGTCAAGTACTGGGGCAAGCGCGACGAGACGCTGTTCCTCCCCGTCACGGGGAGCCTGTCGATGACGCTGGACATCTTCCCGACGACCACCTCGGTGCGGCTGATCGACGGTCCGGCCGACACGGTCGAGCTCAACGAGGCCGCCGCCACCGGCACCGCCCTGTCCCGCGTCGAGACCTTCCTCGACCTGGTCCGCGCGCTGGCCGGCCGCGACGAGCGCGCCGCGGTGGTGACCGGCAACGCCGGCCCCACCGGCGCCGGCCTGGCCTCCTCGGCGAGTGGGTTCGCCGCGCTGGCCACCGCCGCGGCCGCCGCCTACGGACTCGACCTGGACGGTCGCGCCCTGTCCCGGCTGGCCCGCCGCGGTTCCGGATCGGCCTCGCGCTCGATCTTCGGCGGCTTCGTCGTGTGGCACGCGGGCGAAGGCGACGGCGAGGCGGGCGACCTGAGCTCCTACGCCGAGCCGATCGGCGGCGACGACCTCGACCCGGCGCTGGTCGTCGGCGTCGTCGAGGCGGGCGCCAAGGCGGTGTCGAGCCGGGTGGCCATGCGGCAGACCACCGAGACCTCGCCGTTCTACCGCCCGTGGACCGAGTCCTCGGTCCTCGATCTCGCCCAGATGCGCGACGCGGTCGCGCGCCGGGATCTCCCGGCGATCGGGGAGATCGCCGAGCGCAACGCCCTCGGCATGCACGCCACCATGCTCACCGCGCGACCCGGGATTCGCTATCTGTCACCGCATTCGGTCGCCATCCTGGACGCGGTGCTCGCGCTGCGCGCCGACGGCATCGCCGCCTACGCGACGATCGACGCGGGCCCGAATGTGAAGGTGCTCTGCACCCGCGCCGACGCGCCCGTCGTCGCGGCCACCCTCGAAGGACTCGGTGACTTCGTCACCACCCGGACCGCGCACATCGGTCCGGGTGCCCGGCTGATCGGGGGCGACGACCGGTGATCAGTTGTCGCGCTCCGGGCAAACTCTTCATCGCGGGGGAGTACGCCGTCGTCGAGCCAGGGCATCTCGCGGTGCTCACGGCCGTCGACCGCTACGCGACCGCCACAGTGACCGGGGTGTCCGCCGGGACGGCCACGACGCTGCACTCGGACCTGGACGGCGGTGTCTCGCTCACCCTGGGCCGCGACGGTGACCGTCTGGTCCCGGCGACGCCCGACGCCACCGTGCCCGCCGCGTTCGCGTATGTCTTCGCGGCCGCGTCGGTCCTCGACCGGCTCCGCGCCGAGCGTGGAATCGATTCCGGTGCTTACACATTGACGGTTTCCGCCGATCTCGGTGACGCCGACGGTCGCAAGTACGGCCTCGGGTCGAGCGCGGCAGTGACGGTCGCGACCGTCGCCGCCCTCGGCCGCTTCCACGGGCTCGAGCTCACCGCGATGGACAGGTACCGGCTGGCCGTGCTCGCCACGATCGCGGTCAACCCCCGCGCCTCCTGCGGCGATGTCGCCGTGAGCACGTGGGGTGGCTGGCTGGCCTACGGCTCGCCCGACCGCGCGGTGGTCGCCGCGACGGCCGCCGCCGACGGCATCGACGCCGCCCTGCGCGCCACCTGGCCCGGCCTGTCGATCCGCCCGCTGCCGACCCCGACCGGACTCGACCTGCGGGTCGGCTGGACCGGAAACCCCGCCTCCACACCGGCACTGGTCGGTGCGGCGAGCCGGACGAAGGGCGACCGCACCGTCTTCAACGCGCGCAGCAACGAGTGCGTGACCCGCCTGCGCACCGCGATCGAAGCCGACGACTCGGCCGGCGTCGGCAGCGAGATCGACCACGCCAGGGAACTCCTGCTCGACCTCGACGCGAGCGCCGGGCTCGGCATCATGACGCCGCGCCTGCGCGCGCTGTGCGCGGCGGGCGCCGCCGTCGGCGCGGCCGCCAAACCGTCCGGCGCGGGCGGTGGCGACTGCGGGATCGCACTCGTCGACCGCGCCCACCCGGCCGCGAGCACCGAACTGACCGACCGTTGGGTCGCCGCCGGCATCCGGCCGCTGCCGTTGCGGACCCACCCGTTCGAAGGGGAGACCGCATGATCGCCGATCGCAAGGACGACCACGTTCGCCACGCGGTGAACCAGCGCCGCGCCGACACCGGCGCCAACGACTTCGACGACGTCACCTTCGTCCACCACGCGCTGGCCGGGATCGACAGCCAGGACGTCTCGCTGGCCGTCGACATCGCCGGAAAGCAGTGGGACACACCGCTCTACGTCAACGCGATGACCGGCGGCAGCGTCAACACCGGCGAGATCAACCGCAAGCTGGCCATCGCCGCCCGCGAGACCGGCCTGCCCATCGCCACCGGGTCGATGAGCGCCTACTTCCGCGACCCCGAGGTCGCGGGCACCTATCGCGTGCTGCGCGAGGAGAACCCGCACGGCTTCGTGATGGCCAACGTCAACGCGACCGCCTCGCTGGATCAGGTGCGCCGCGCGATCGACCTGCTCGAGGCCGACGCGCTGCAGATCCACCTCAACACCGTCCAGGAAGTCGTGATGCCCGAGGGCGATCGGTCCTTCGGCGCGTGGCCCCGGCAGATCGAGCACATCACCGCCCATGTCCCGGTCCCGGTGATCGTGAAAGAGGTGGGCTTCGGGCTCAGCAGGCAGACCGTGGCCTGGCTGCGCGATGCCGGTGTCTCGGTGGCCGATGTCGGCGGCCGGGGCGGCACCAACTTCGCCCGCATCGAGAACGAGCGGCGCCCCGCCGCCGACTTCGCCTTCATCGAGAGCTGGGGGCAGTCCACCCCCACCTGCCTGCTCGACTGCGCCGGGATCGACGGCATCGATATCGCCGCGTCCGGCGGTATCCGGTCCCCGCTCGACATCGCCAGGGCGCTCGCGCTCGGCGCCGCCGCGACCGGGGTCGCCGGCGCCTTCCTGGACACCGTCGTGCGTCAGGACACCGACGCGCTCGTCGAGCAGATCCGTACCTGGCTCGACCAGTTGCGCCAGATCCTGACCGTGCTCGGCGCCCGCACCCCGGCCGACCTGGCCGGCTGCGACCTGCTGATCACCGGGGACGTGGCGGCGTTCTGCGCACTGCGCGGCATCGACGCGGCGTCCCTTGCCCACCGGAGTCCCTGGTGGCGCGAATCGAAAGATCGAGGAGGAGTCATCGATGAATGACATGTCGTACGCAGCGGTCCCGCTGCAGTGGGTGGGGCCCTTGCGCATCACGGGCAATGTCGTCGACGATGCCGTCGACGTGCCCCTGGCCACCTACGAAACGCCTCTGTGGCCCTCGGTCGGTCGTGGCGCGCGGATCTCCACCCTCACCGAGCGCGGCATCGTCTCCACGCTCGTCGACGAGCGGATGACCCGCTCGATCCTGCTCGAGGCCGACGACGCCTACACCGCGCTCACCGCGGTCCGGCAGCTGAAGGACCGCTTCGCCGAGCTGCAGGAGGTCGTCACCGGCAGCAGCCGCTTCGCCCGCCTGATCGACCTGCACCACCAGATCAACGGCAACCTGCTGTTCCTGCGGTTCGAGTTCAGCACCGGCGACGCGTCGGGCCACAACATGGCCACCCTGGCCAGCGACCACCTGATGGACCACATCCTGACCACGGTCGCCGGCGTGCGCTACGGCTCCATCTCGGGCAACTTCTGCACCGACAAGAAGGCCACCGCGGTCAACGGCATCCTCGGCCGCGGCAAGAACGTGGTGACCGAACTGCTGATCCCGCGCGAGGTGGTGCAGCAGCGCCTGCACACCACCGCGCGGCAGGTGGTGGAACTCAATATCCGCAAGAACCTGATCGGCACCCTGCTCGCGGGTGGAATCCGTTCCGCCAACGCGCATTACGCGAACATGCTGCTGGCGTTCTACCTGGCCACCGGGCAGGACGCCGCGAACATCGTCGAGGGCTCCCAGGGCGTCACCCACGCCGAGGACCGCGACGGTGACCTGTACTTCTCGTGCACGCTGCCCAACCTCATCGTCGGCACCGTCGGCAACGGCAAGCACGCGAGCTTCGTGGACGAGAACCTCGAACGTCTGGGCTGCCGGGAAGACCGGGAGCCCGGCGAGAACGCCCGCAGACTCGCCGTCATCGCGGCGGCGACCGTGCTGTGCGGCGAGCTGTCGCTGATGGCCGCGCAGACCAATCGCGGTGAATTGATGCGCGCCCACACCCAATTCGAGCGGTCCACCACGAGCAACGGAACACAACGATGAACACATCCTCGGTCGGCATCCACGACCTGTCCTTCGCGACCACCCACTACGCCCTCGACCACGCCGTGCTCGCCGAGCGGCTCGGCGTCGACCGTGACAAGTTCTACCTGGGCATCGGCCAGGAGAAGATGAGTGTCGCCGCGGCCGACGAGGACATCGTCACCATCGCCGCGGCCGCGGCCAAGCCCATCCTCGAGCGGCACGGCACCGACAACATCCGCACCGTGCTGCTGGCCACCGAGACCGGTGTCGACCAGTCCAAAGCCGCCGCGCTGTACCTGCATTCGCTGATCGGGCTGCCCAACGCCGCGCGGGTGGTCGAGCTCAAGCAGGCCTGCTACGGCGGCACCGCGGGCCTGCAGTTCGCCGCGGGCCTGATCGCGCGTGATCCGGCCCAGCGGGTGCTGGTCATCGCCGCCGACATCGCCAAGTACGACCTGGACTCCCCGGGCGAGCCGACCCAGGGCGCGGCCGCGGTGGCGATGCTGATCACGGCGAATCCGGCCATCCTGCAACTGGATCCGCATTCCGGGCTCTACAGCGCCGACATCATGGACTTCTGGCGCCCGAACTACCGCAGCGCCGCCATCGTGGACGGCAAGACCTCGGTCAACGCCTACCAGAAGGCCGCGCAGGAAGCCTGGACCGACTACCGGCGCCAGGGCGGCCGCGAGCTGTCGGAGTTCGCCGCGTTCTGCTACCACCAGCCCTTCACCAAGATGGCCTACAAGGCGCACCGCCACCTGCTGGAGAGCCAGGGCCACACCGCCGACGCCGCCGAGATCGAGGCCGCCATCGGCGACACCACCCGCTACAACCGCACGGTCGGCAACAGCTACACCGCCTCGCTCTACCTGGGCCTGGCCGCGCTGCTCGACTACGCCGACGACCTGACCGGACGGCCACTGGCCATGATCAGCTACGGCTCGGGCAGCGTCGCCGAATTCTTCAGCGGCACCGTGCAACCCGGCTACCGCGAGCACCTGCGGACCGAGGCGAACCGCGCCGCGATCGACTCGCGCGAACTGATCGGCTACGAGCACTACCGCGAGTTGCACGAGGCCACCTCGCCCAGCGACGGCGCCTACCACGCCATGCCGGAGGAGACCCGCCGTCCGTACCGGCTCGCCGCCGTCTCCGGCCACAAACGCATCTACGAATCCCGCTGAGGTCGCCCCATGAGCAGTAACGACACTTCCACGACCGTGGACGACCGGCCCGCCGGCGACACCACCCGCAGGCACGTGCAGGTCCTCATCGTCGGGAGCGGCCTGTCCGGGCTCGGCACGGCGATCCGGCTCAGCCAGCACGGGGTGACCGACTACCTGGTCATCGAGCGCGGCCCCGATGTGGGCGGCACCTGGCGCGACAATACCTATCCGGGCGCGGGCTGCGATGTGCCCTCGCACCTGTACTCGTACTCGTTCGCGCTGAATCCGGGCTGGTCCCGGTCGTTCTCGCCGCAGGCCGAGATCGAGCGGTACCTGCGCGAGGTGGCCGACCGGTACGGCGTGCGCGACAAGCACAAGTTCGACTGCGCGATGACCGCGGCGCGCTGGATCGACGCCGACGGCCGGTGGGAGGTCGACACCAGCGACGGTGCCTTCACCGCCGACTTCGTCGTGTCGGCGGCGGGCGTGCTCGCCGAGCCGAATCTGCCCGACATCAAGGGGATCTCGAGCTTCGAGGGCGAGATCTTCCACTCGGCGCGGTGGAATCACGACGCGAGCCTGGCGGGCAAGAAGGTCGCCGTCATCGGCACCGGGTCCTCCGCCGTGCAGATCGTCCCGTCGATCGCGCCCGAGGTGGAACGGCTGGATGTGTACCAGCGCACCGCGACCTGGGTGATGCCGCAGCTGAACCGGCCCTACCTGGCGCCGGAACGCTTCGCCTTCAAGCACGTGCCCGGCCTGCAACGGCTGATCCGCGCGCTGATCTACACCACCCGCGAACTGTTCGTGATCACCCAGGTGAAGTACCCGTGGACCGGCCTGCTGCTCGAGGCCGTCGGGCGGGTCAAGATGCGGCTCGAGATCCGCGATCCGGAGAAGCGGCGCAAGGTGCTGCCCACGCACCGCGTCGGCTGCAAGCGGATGCTGGTCTCGAACAAGTTCTACGGCGCGCTCGACCGCGACAACGTGGATCTGGTCACCGACGGCATCGCCGAGGTGCGTGCGCGCTCGATCGTCACCGAGGACGGCACCGAACGCGAGGTCGACGCCATCGTCCTGGCCACCGGGTTCCACGTGGCGGATTCGCCGACGTTCAACCTGTACACCGGTCGCGACGGCCGGACGGTGTCGGAGGCGGCCGACGCCGAGGGCTACCAGATGTACAAGGGCACCACCGTCGCCAACTTCCCGAACATGTTCTTCATGCTCGGCGCCAACTCCGGGCTGAACTACACCTCGCTGATCTACATCATCGAGTCGCAGATCAACTACATCGTCGACGCGATCAGCACCATGCGAGCGCGCGGTCTGCAGTCGTTCGAGGTGAAGGTGGACACCCAGCGCGCCTACAACAAGGCGCTCGAGCCGAAGATGGCCCGCACCGTGTGGGTCAACGGTGGCTGCACCAGCTGGTTCCTCGACAAGCACGGCAACAACTCCGCGCTGTGGCCGGACTTCAGCTTCCGGTACCGGAAGATGGTGCGCCACTTCGACATCGAGGCCTACGACACCACGGCGTCGACGCGGTGACCGACACGCCTCGGCGCCACGTGCGGGTGGCGATCATCGGGGCCGGGTTCGCCGGGCTCGGCGTGGCCATGCGGCTGCGCCGGCTCGGGATCACCGACTTCGTCGTCTTCGAGCGCGCGGGCGACATCGGCGGCACCTGGCGGGACAACACCTATCCCGGCGCGGGTTGTGACGTGCCGTCGCAGCTGTATTCGTACTCGTTCGCGCCGAATCCGGACTGGACGCACTCGTTCTCGACCCAGCCGCAGATCCAGCGGTACGTCCAGGACACGGTCGACCGGGAAGGGGTGCGCGAGGCGATCCTGCTCGACTGCGAGGTGACCGACGCGCGCTGGAACCCGGCGGCGGCGCGCTGGGACATCCAGACCGCCCGGGGCGCGTTCACCGCCGACATCATGGTGTCGGCGGCGGGTCCGCTCAGTGCGCCGAAACCGCCCGACATCAAGGGCATCAGCACGTTTCGCGGCGCGATGTTCCACTCCGCGCGCTGGGATCACGACGTCGACCTGACCGGCAAGCGGGTGGCGGTCGTCGGGACCGGCGCCTCGGCCATCCAGATCGTGCCCTCGATCGCGGAGCGGGTGGACCGGCTCGAGGTGTACCAGCGCAGCGCGCCGTGGGTGCTCCCGCGCCTCGGTCATCGCTACACGCTGCCCGAACGCCTCTGGTACCGCCACGTTCCGGGGTCGCAGCGGCTGGCCCGCGCGGGGGTGTACTGGCTGCGTGAGTCGTTCGTGCTCTGGCAGTCGAAGTACCCGCCGCTGGCCGACATCTTCGCCGCCGGTGCCCGGCTGAAGCTGTGGTGGGTGATCCGGGACGCGGCGTTGCGCCGCAAGGTGACACCGGACTACCGGCTCGGCTGCAAGCGGATGCTGATCTCCAACGAGTACTACCCGGCCCTGGAGCGCCCGAACGTCGACGTGGTCACCGACGGGATCAAGGAGATCAGGGAGGGGTCGATCGTCGCGAACGACGGCACCGAACGCGAGGTCGACGCGATCGTGCTGGCGACCGGTTTCGAGATCACCGATTCGCCGACCTACGACCTGATCACCGGCCGGGACGGGCGCACGCTGGCGGAGGTGTTCGGCGCGGACGGGCTCAGCGTGTACAAGGGCACCACCATCGCGAACTTCCCGAACATGTTCCTGATGATCGGCCCGAACGCGGCACTGAGCTACACCTCGGCGGTGTTCACCATCGAATCGCAGATCAACTACATCGTCGACGCGATCACGACGATGGACGCGGCCGGGCTGCGCACGGTGGAGGTGCGCGCGCAGGCACAGACCGAGTACAACCGGGAGCTACAGACGAAATTCGCCGGCACCGTGTGGAACGCGGGGGACTGCACCAGCTGGTTCGTCGACGAGCTCGGGCGGCACTCCCGGCTCTGGCCGGACTTCAGCTTCCGCTTCGAGCGGATGCTGAAGACCTTCGATGTCGAGGCCTACGACACGACCGCGCGGATGTAGGACTCGCGGCGCACAGCTGATCCCGGGACGAGGTTGGGGGCGTCCCGGGATCGCTGCTGTGCTAGCCCGACAGCGTCTCGATCAGCGTGATGAAGATGTCGAGGAGGTCACCGAGAAAACCGGAAAACATGAATCTCTCCCTTCCGTCGGATGATCGGCCCGCAGGAGAACACAAAGCGGCGCAGCGCGCGGCTTCATCGATGTTGTGCAGAATGGGCGGTAGGCCCGTACTCCGGACTGCGGGAAGATCGCTGGAATATCCGGGATCACACCAGGCGCGGTGTGGAAATGCATCCACACCGTAGCAAACCAGGATTTGTGCGGACAAGGATTTGTCGGCGCACGGAAGAATCGTTATAGGGGTTTCGAACCACCAGGTCACGGCGGGTATTCGCGGCTATTCGGTGGTGTCGGGGGAAGGAATTCGCCCGCCGTTCTCCGTGGCTGCCCGAGTGACCGCGACGGCGGCCGACACGGCGCGTCCGCGGGCCGTTATCGGAATGTATTGTTGGCCGCCTGCCCCGCTGGCCGGGTGGATCCGCGCAGCGGATTCGCGGTGGGAAAGGTGATCGACGGGAGCGTGACCCACATGCGGACGCGCGTCCCCTTCTCGTCGTGGCCGAATTCCAGGTCCTCGGTGAGCACGCGCATCATCTCCACGCCGCGCCCGCGGAAGCCGGGGTCGGTCGGGGTGGGGACCCAGCGGCCCGAATCGGTGACCTCGATGACCACCCGGTCGCCCTCGCACGTGGCGGTGAGCGTGACCCGGCCGGGCTCGGCATCGCGGTAGGCGTGCTCGACGCTGTTGCTGCACGCCTCGTTGGCGGCCGCGACGAGGTCGGCGGCCAGATCGTGCGGGACCGCGGCGGTGGCGAACCAGCGGTAGAGGTTGCGCCGCAGCCCGGTCAATTCCGCTGCGGCGGCGGGGATGTCGAGGTGCAGCGGTTCCGGCGGCTGGCGGTAGACGACCATGGCGACGTCGTCGTCGTAGCCCGCGGGCGGACACAGGCGCGACAGCACGGCGTCGGCGACGTCACGGGGCAGCGCGGCGCCGGTCTCGCTGAGCACCCCGGCGATCTTGACGAAGCCCTCTTCGATGTCGTACCCGCGCTGTTCGACCAGGCCGTCGGTGAACAGCACCAGCGTCGCGCCCGGCGGCAGTGCCGTGGTGGCCTCCGGCCTGCGCGGGGTGTCGAAGGTGGCCAGCGGCACCGCCCTTCCGCCTTCGAGCACCCGGCCGGTGCCCCCGGGCGGTGCCAGGATGGGCGGCATGTGACCGGCGTTGGAGTAGCGGACCATGCCGCGCTCGGGATCGAGGACCGCCGCGCACACCGTGGTGCACATGGCGCCGGGAATCCGGGCGGCGACGGCGTCGAGCTCGGCCAGCAGCTGCGCCGGGCCCGCGCCGCGCAGCAGCAATGCCCGTGCGGCCGTGCGCAATTGGCCCATCACGACGGCGGCCGAGAGGCCACGGCCGACACAGTCGCCGACCACGACGCCGATGGTGCCGTCGCGCAGCGGCACCACGTCGTACCAGTCGCCACCGATCTCGAGCGGTGGCAGCGCCGGCTCGTAGTGCACCGAGAACCGCGGCGGCAGCTCGATCGGGCCGAGCATCGCGCGCTGCAGGGTGAGCGAGGTCGCGCGGGCCTGGTCGAAGTTGCGGGCGCGCTGCAGCGCGACGCTGAGATGGCCGACCAGCAGCGAATACAGTGCCCAGTCCGCGGCGCTGATCGCGCGCGGCGCGCCGAAGCGCACCCACAGGGCCGCGTCGCCGGTCTCGCCGAGCGGCGCGACCACGGCGTCGACGCCGCCGTCCTCGCCGGTGATGGCGGACAGGCCGCGGGCGGGCTGCCTGCGGGCCCGGTCGACCAGGGCGCGGACCTCCTCGTCGAGGACGACCCGGCCGGTCGGTCCCGCGACCGGCGCGGCGACGAACTGCGGTGCGCCCGCGCTGGTTTCCGGCGCGCCGGCGGGCGGTTCGCCACAGGAGTACACGTCCGGCTGCCCGGTCCGGCTCGGCCAGACCGCGACCAGCGCGGTCCGCGCGCCCATCGTCCGGCGCAACTCGTCGAGCCCGACCTCGAGCACCTCCACCATGCTGGTGGCCGCGCCGACGGCGGTCGCCAGCCGCGAGGCCGCCTGATCGCGGGCCTGCGCGTCGTGTTCGGCGGTCACGTCGCGCACGGTGCCGACGAAGATCTCCTCGTTGTCCTCCTGCTTCACCAGCGAGCTCGCGCTCACCGCCAGCCAGCGTTCGCGACCGTCGCGATGCCGCACCGGCATCACGAAACGGGATGCCTCCGTACCGATCTGGGGGTAGCCCGCCCGATCCGGCAGGGCCCACGGATGCGGCACCGGATAGGGGACCGCGTCCGCGCCGTAGCCGGTGAGCACGCCGAAGGCGGAGTTCACCTCGACGATGGTGCCGTGGTCGTCGGCGACGAAGAACCCGTCCTGCAGCGACTCGACCAGCGCGGTGCGAAACGCGTCGCGACCGGCGAGATCCTCGGCGCGCGAACGCTGTTGCTCGTAGCGGCGGGTGCCGTCGAGATAGCCGCGGGTGGCGATGTCGAGCGCGGCCATCGTCTGCAGCAGGAACTCCAGCGCCACCTCGGCGCTGCGCGAATCCGCCGCCTCGTCGGTGAACGCGGCGACCGCGCGGAAGTGGTTCTCGGTGAGGTCGAGCAGGCTGATGCCCTCGACGAGGGCCCGCCTGCCGAGGTCGTAGCCCTCGGTGAGGCCCGCCTGGCCGGGCGCGGCGACGTGGCGGCGCAGGGCAGCCGAGTAGTCGTCGAGAAATGCGGCCAGGACAGCGCTCATCGGCAACCTCTCATGGACAGGCTCCGCGGAAACGGGCGGCGAGGACCAGGGCGTCGTCGGTGTCCTTGGCGTCGCGCGCGAGCAGGTCGCCCGCGATCTGGGTGGCCGGACGGGCCAGATCGATCGACTCCGGGCCCACCGCGACGATCCCGTCGGTGGCCATCAGCAGCAGGTCACCCGGCCGGATCGGCAGGGTCTGGGGTTGCAGGTGCGAGGGCAGCCGGTAGCCGACGATGCCGCCGGTGAGCAGCATCGTCGCGCGTAGCTCCGGACCGGCCGGGCCGAGCGTCAGCAGGCGCGACTCGACATTGCCGACGCCGAGCCACTGGAGGGTCTCGCCCGGACCCATCAGTGCCAGCGAGACCGCGGCGCCGCGGGTTTCGACCATCGCGCGATGACACAGCACCATCAGCACGTCCAGCGGTTCGCCGCGGTTCTCGGACAGGATGACCATCGCGCGATCGGCGGCGTCGGCCGCGGCCGCGCCGTGCCCGAGGCCGTCGAGGACACCGAACAGGGCACCGCCGTCACCGGTGTCGAGGATGACCGCGCGATCGCCGGAGACGTCCTGCCCGGGCAGTGCCCGACCGGCCGTCGACCATTCCGTGCGGCCGATGATCCCGTCTTCATGCACCGTCGGGTACCCACTTCCACATCTCGATCAACGTCCCGCGGCCGGGGGCGGAATCGATGGTGAGGCCGTCCATCAGCCTGCGCGCGCCGGGCAGGCCCAGCCCGAGTCCGCGGCCGGTGGAATAGCCGTCCTCCAGGGCGCGCGCGATATCGCGGATGCCCGGTCCCTGGTCTTCCGCCTGTACGACGAGGGAACGTCGGCCGTCGCGCAGGTCGACGAGCAACCGGATCTCGCCGCTGCCCGCGTAGCTGGTGATGTTGCGCGCGATCTCCGAGATCGCGGTGGAGATCATGGTCCGGTCGGTGAGGGTGAAACCCAGGGCCGCGGCCAGCTCGTGTCCGGCCTGGCGTGCGGTGACGATGTCTTCGGAGACTTTGACCGCGATGGCCACCTGCTCAGCGGCCACTGTCACGACCGTCTCGTCGCCTGCTCGGCAGACGGTTCAGCCAGGCCAGGCCTTCCTCCAGGTCCAGCGCGGTGTGCATGTCCTCGAAGGTCAGGCCCAGCTGGACCATCGCGAACGCGACTTCGGGCTGGAGCCCGACGATGACGGTTTCGGCCCCGCGCAGCTGGGTCATGTGCGCGATGGTGCGCAGCGAGCGCGCGGCGAAGGAGTCCATCACGTCGATCGCGGTGACATCGACGACGATGCCGGTAGCCCGATAGCGGCTGACCTGCTTCATGAGGTCGTCCTGGAGCCGCTCGGTGTCGCTGTCGGTCAGGGCCGACTGCACCGAAGCGATCAGGAACGTGCCCTGTTTGAGAATGGGTACCGGCATGGTGGCTAGCTCAGCGTCCGTCTCGTTCGCTCAGGCGCTCGGTGACCCGGGAGACCTCGTACCCGAGCAGGCGCTCGGCCTCTTCGATACCGCCCTGCAGGTCGCCGACCGCGTTCATCTTCGACAGGTCGAGGCCGATGGTCACCAGCGTGAGCGCGATCTCCGAGGACAGGCCGGTGATGATGACGTTGGCGCCCATCAGGCCCGAGGCGTCGACGGTCTGCACGAGGTGGTTGGCCACCACGGAGTCGATCGCGGGCACACCGGTGATGTCGATGACGACGACCTTGGCGCGGTTGGCGCGGATGGCGCGCAGCAGCTGCTCGGTGAGCTGGCGGGCGCGCTGGGAGTCGAGCACACCGATGATCGGCAGGATGAGCAGCTGCTCGCGCACCTGGAGCACCGGGGTGGACAGCTCGCGGATGGCTTCCTGCTGCTGGCGGATGACGCGCTCGCGCTCCTGCACGAACGAGATGGCCACGGTGCTGGCGATGCGGTTGGCGGCCGGTTCGTAGGCGTCGAGGACCTGGTTGAGCAGGTCGAAATCGGCCTGGTACTTCTCGAACAGTGAGCGGGCCAGCACGTCGCGCAGCAGCAGCACGATACCGAGGACCTCGTCGGTCTCGACGCCTCGCGG
The DNA here is from genome assembly GCF_040681225.1 of Nocardia sp. NPDC051833. Taxonomy (NCBI): domain Bacteria; kingdom Bacillati; phylum Actinomycetota; class Actinomycetes; order Mycobacteriales; family Nocardiaceae; genus Nocardia; species Nocardia sp. NPDC051833. Next base: position 1,169,450 of record NZ_JBFAYK010000002.1, on the reverse strand, counting down.
AATGATGCGCTCGGACAGGTCGCGCGCGTAGGCCTGCAGGGCCTCGACGCTACCGGTGACGAGCACCTCGACGTAGTTGTCGTACATCGACGTGGCCTCGGAGAAGATCTCCTCCGGGGTCATGGCCGTCAGCAGCTCGGCCTCGGTGATGCGGCGTGCCCACTCCTCGCGCAGTCCGGTGCGGTTCTGCCGGAGGTGCTCGACCAGTTGCGGCAGCAAGTTGTCTACCGGGCGCGCCGGCAGCGAATCCGCCGAAAGACTCATGGACACCTCGGACATGGAAACTCCTGCCCCTTTCGACGGGCTTTCTCTGGTGCGCACCGCGCGCTTGGCTCGAGCCTACTCATACCCCATCCCGGATGCCGCCCAAACGTGTGGGTTGCTCGGCGGGCGCTGGCTACTCCGGGGCGAACCCTCGTTCCAGCGCCCGCAGCGCGCGGTCCAGGTAGCTCGTCAGATCGGTGTCACCGCGTTCGAGCCAGGCGTCGAACGCGGCCCGCGCGGCCGCGAGGGTGGTGCGGCCGACGGCCAGCGGGACCAGGTCACCGGCGGTGGTGCCGAGGCGGCGGGCGGCGAACTCACCGACCGCGCGTTCCCAGGCGTCGTAGTGCGCGCCCGCGCCCGCCGAGAGCGCGGGCACCCCGGAGACCAGCCGCATCCTGGTGCGCAGCTCGGGGATGTCCTCGGCGCGATATCTGTTGGCCGCCACCACGATTCGGCGCACCGCCGCCATCATCGGCTCGTCGTCGGGGACCGCGGCGAACGCGTCGCGCAGATCGGCGACCTCGTTGTCGAATTGGTGCCAGAGCACCTCGCCCTTGCTGGGGAAATACCGGAAGAACGTGCGTTCGCTGACGCCGGCCTCGGCCGCGATGCGCTCGACGGTGATGTCGTCGAAGCCGTGCTCGGCGAACAACTTCATCGCGATGACTTCGAGTTCGCGGCGCGTGGTGCGCGGCGGGCGACCGCGATGAGCGCGCGGAGACGGGGCGGACATGGATACAGAGTAGGGAATCCCGGGCCCTTGATTATGTCAGTGACTGTCGTTAATCTCGGGATCATGTTCGTGGCCCACCTCACATGGCCCGAGGCGGGCACATGTGCCGCCGCGGGGGTGATCCTGGTCATCCCGCTCGGTGCCACCGAGCAACACGGCCCCCACCTGCCCCTGTCCACCGATACCGACATCGCCGCCGCCGTCTGCGCGCGGGTCGCAGCCGAGCGGGCCGACGTGCTGGTCGCCCCGCCGGTGCCCTACGGCGCCAGCGGCGAGCACGCGGGCTTCGCGGGCACCCTGTCGATCGGGCAGGCCGCGCTGGAACTGCTCGTCGTCGAGTTGTGCCGGTCGGCCACCGACACCTTCGACCGGATCGTGCTGGTCAACGGGCACGGCGGCAATGTCGAGGCGCTGCGGCGCGCGGTCACCCTGCTGCGCGCGGAGTCGCGCGACGTGCGCCTGTTCTCGCCCGGGTACGGCGGCGACCCGCACGCGGGCCGCGCCGAGACCTCGATCCAGCTCGCGCTGGCGCCCGACCTGGTGCGCGCCGAGCTGGCCGAACCGGGGGACCGGCGCCCGCTGGCCGAGCTGCTGCCGCTGCTGCGCGCCGGCGGTGTGCGGGCGGTGAGCCCCAACGGAATTCTCGGTGACCCCACCGGGTCGAGCGCAGGCGAAGGCGCCGCGCTGCTGAACGCGGCAACCACCGCACTGCTGACCGACCTGGGCCGCTGGTGGCCCCAGGTTCCTGAGGAAGGATCACGTCGATGAATCCCTGGTTCGAGACCGTCGCCGAGGCGCAGCGCCGCGCCCGCAAGCGCCTGCCGAAATCGGTGTACGGCGCGCTGATCGCGGGCTCCGAACGCGGCCAGACCATCGAGGACAACCAGACCGCGTTCACCGAACTCGGCTTCGCCCCGCACTGCGCCGGCCCGATCGGCGAGCGCGACCAGTCGACCACCGTGCTCGGCCAGCAGGTCTCGATGCCGGTGCTGATCTCGCCCACCGGCGTGCAGGCGGTGCACCCCGACGGTGAGGTCGCCGTGGCCAGGGCGGCGGCCGCGCGCGGCATCGCCATGGGCCTGAGCTCGTTCGCGAGCAAGCCGATCGAAGAGGTCGTCGCGGCCAACCCGTCGACGCTGTTCCAGCTGTACTGGTGTGGCAACAAGGACCAGATCCTGGAGCGGATGGCCAGGGCGAAGGCGGCCGGCGCGGTCGGGCTCATCCTGACCCTGGACTGGTCGTTCTCGCACGGTCGCGACTGGGGCAGCCCGGTGATCCCGGAGTCGCTGAACCTGCGCACGATGATGAAGTTCGCGCCGCAGACCCTGGCGCGCCCGCGCTGGCTCGCCACCTACCTGCGCTCCGGTTCGATTCCCGACCTCACCGCGCCCAACATGGCCGTCGGCGGCGGCGCGGCGCCGGGCTTCTTCGGCGCCTACGGCGAATGGATGCAGACCCCGGCGCCCGACTGGGACGACGTCGCCTGGATCTGCGCGAACTGGGACGGCCCGGTGCTGCTCAAGGGCGTCATGCGGGTCGACGACGCGCTGCGCGCGGTCGACGCGGGCGTGGCCGGCATCTCGGTGTCCAACCACGGCGGCAACAACCTCGACGGCACCCCGGCCGCCATCCGGGCGCTGCCGGTGCTCGCGGACGCGGTCGGCGACCAGATCGAGGTCGTCCTCGACGGCGGCATCCGCCGCGGCAGCGATGTGGTCAAGGCCGTGGCCCTCGGCGCCCGCGCGGTGCTGATCGGCCGTGCCTACCTGTGGGGCCTGGCCGCCAACGGCCAGGCGGGCGTGGAGAACGTGCTCGACATCCTGCGCGGCGGCATCGATTCGGCGCTGCTCGGCCTGCGCAAGACCTCGATCGCCGAGCTCGACCGCGGCGACATCATCGTGCCCGCCGGGTTCGAACGAGCCCTCGGTGTGCCCGCCGACCTCGAACGACCGCTCACCACAGCGGATCTCGTCCAGCAATAGCGAGCACCACCGGCGGCGGACCTCGGCGATCGGCGAGGTCCGCCGCCGGTGTCGTTCACGGGACGGGGCTCCCGGTGCGCCGTTAGGATCGGCCGAGTCGTCGGAATCGAGGGGGAATTCGTGCGTGGGGGAGTACCGGGCGAGGGTCGGCGTGCCCGAATCATGAAGTCGCGCAGCGTGTCCTGCACCCTGCCCGCCGTGGTCGCGATGGCGCTGGTGTCGGCGGGATGTGGCACCGACGCGCCCGCGCATCGCGCGGCGACCACCTCGGTGAAACCGACGGTGACCAGCACGGTCCGGCCGACCACGACCGCGCGGCCGACCACGACGACCTCGGCTCGGCCCACCACCAGCGCCTCCGCGCAGCCGACCGCGGTGGGCATCTGCGTGGACACCACCTCCTCGACCCGGGTGGCCGACGGGCAGTGCGACACCACCGACAGCCGCTACGCCAATTTCTGGTACCAGCACACCGATACGCTGGTCTACCCCGCGATCGGGGCCGCCGTGGCGCTGGCCGCGGGCAGCTTCCTCCGGCCGTCCGGCAGCGGCGTCTACGACCGTGGCGTGCCGGAGGCGGGCGGCACGGTCCAGCGCGGCGGACTCGGCACCAGCCGCCCCGACTCCGGCGGCAGCTCCGGCTCGTAGCGCTCAGGCCGGATCCGGGGCGGGCTCGGCGGCCCTGGTGGCGGCGCTGCCCCGTCCGGTCGGATCGAATCCGCCTGCCGCGCTGCGATGGTGGTTGATCAGCACGTCGTAGATCTCGGCCAGGGCGGCCAGCTGGCCGCGGTCGAGCACGTCGATCATGTGCCGTCGCACGCTGCGCACGTGCGCCGGCGCGGCCGTGGTGAGCAATTGCCCACCCGCGGTCGTCAGCCGGGCGACGGTGCGGCGCTGGTCGTGCGGCATCGTCTCCCTGATCACCAGCCCGCGCTTCTGCATGCGGGTGATCTGGTGCGAGAGCCTGCTCTGCGACCATTCCAGCGCGCCGGCCAGATCGGCGAAGGTCAGGCGCTGTCCCGGCGCGTCGGCCAGGTACACGAGCACCGAGTACTCGACCCAGCTGAGGTCGGCCGCCCGGCCCGCGTCACGTCCGATCGCCGCGGCGATCAGGTCGCGGGTCCGCACGTAGCCCAGCCAGGCGCGCATTTCGACATCATCGAGCCACTGTGGATCGGTCACGATCGAGCTCCAGATTCTCCGGTGCAGGCTTCGGATTGGAACGGTGCACGCCCCGCCACCGTTCGGGTGAATGGGTAGCACCGTTTGGGTTGAACGTGCAACCTCGATCTTGGTTCAGGCGTTTGTCTTACGTCACATAGGGTTGCCTAACCAGCAGGTGGGCGCGGGTGGTCGATAGGCTTCCGAGTGCTTTGTGACCAGCCACCCGAGGAGTGCGATTCGTGACCGCGCCGGAGTTCCGCTATTCCGATCTGCTGCCGATCGGCGCCGACGACACGCCGTACCGCTTGCTCACCACCGAGGGGGTCAGCACCGTCGAGCACAACGGGCGCACCTTCCTGCAGGTCGAGCCCGAAGCGCTGCGGCTGCTCACCGAGACGGCGATCCACGACATCAGCCACTACCTGCGCCCCGCGCACCTGCGCCAGCTGCGCAAGATCATCGACGATCCCGAGTCCTCGGGGAACGACCGCTTCGTCGCGCTGGACCTGCTCAAGAACCTCAACATCTCCGCGGGCGGCGTGCTGCCGATGTGTCAGGACACCGGCACCGCGATCGTGATGGGCAAGAAGAGCGAGGGCGTGCTGACCGGCGTCGACGACGCCGAGTGGATCAGCCGCGGCGTGTTCGACGCCTACTCCAGGCTGAACCTGCGTTACTCCCAGCTCGCCCCGATCACCATGTGGGACGAGAAGAACACCGGCTCCAACCTGCCCGCGCAGATCGAGCTGTACTCGACCGAGGGCACCCCCGACAACCCGGTCTACAAGTTCCTGTTCATGGCCAAGGGCGGCGGCTCGGCCAACAAGTCGTTCCTGTACCAGGAGACCAAGGCCGTCCTGAACCCCGAGCGCATGCTCGAGTTCCTCGACGAGAAGATCCGCTCGCTCGGCACCGCGGCCTGCCCGCCCTACCACCTCGCCGTTGTCATCGGCGGCACCAGCGCCGAATTCGCCTTGAAGACAGCGAAGTACGCCTCCGCGCACTACCTGGACAACCTGCCCACCGAGGGTTCGATCACCGGCCACGCGTTCCGTGATCTCGAGCTCGAGGAAGAGGTCTTCCAGCTCACCCGCGAGTTCGGCATCGGCGCGCAGTTCGGCGGCAAGTACTTCTGCCACGACGTGCGCGTGGTGCGCCTGCCCCGGCACGGCGCCTCCTGCCCGGTCGCCATCGCGGTGTCCTGCTCGGCCGACCGCCAGGCGCTGGCCAAGATCACCAAGGACGGCATCTTCCTGGAGCAGCTGGAAACCGAACCGGCCCAGTACCTGCCGGAGCAGACCGAGGACATCCTCGGTGGCGACGTGGTGAAGATCGACCTCAACCGCCCGATGGACGAGATCCGCGCCGAGCTGTCGAAGTACCCGGTGAAGACCCGGCTCTCGCTCACCGGCCCGCTGGTCGTGGCCCGCGACATCGCGCACGCCAAGATCAAGGAGCGCCTCGACGCGGGCGAGCCGATGCCGGAGTACCTGCGCGACATGGCCGTCTACTACGCGGGCCCGGCCAAGACCCCCGAGGGCTACGCCTCCGGCTCCTTCGGCCCCACCACCGCGGGCCGGATGGACTCCTACGTCGACCAGTTCCAGGCCGCGGGCGGCTCCATGGTGATGCTGGCCAAGGGCAACCGCTCGGCCCAGGTGACCAAGGCCTGCAACGAGCACGGCGGCTTCTACCTGGGCTCCATCGGTGGCCCGGCCGCGCGCTTGGCGCTGGACTGCATCAAGAACGTCGAGGTACTCGAGTACCCCGAGCTCGGCATGGAAGCCGTCTGGAAGATCGACGTCGAGGACTTCCCCGCCTTCATCGTCGTCGACGACAAGGGCAACGACTTCTTCGCCGAGACCTCCAAGCCGATCGCCCTGCGCGTGCGCACCCGCTCCAAGGAACGCGTGTAAACGGTCGCGAATCCCGAAGACCCCGGCCTCGCCACGGTGCGATCCGGGGTCTTCGTTCGTCCGGCCCTGCGCGGTCGCGGTGCGGTGTAGTGTGACGCGACATGCGCTGGACCGGCTCGACGGGGGTGGATATGGCGACCTCCGGAGTTCCCTCCGGCCGAGTGGCGCGCGGCGGGAAGCTGGGCAGGCTGGCCGCCGAGCAGACCGTGCGCGGGGTCGGGACGCGGCTGTCGATGATCGGGCGCACCGAGGAGGCCAGGCAGGTGCTGGCCGAGCGGTCGGCGATGAAGACCGCGCAGCAGATCGTCGCGGTGCTCGGCAGCATGAAGGGCTCGGCGATGAAGCTCGGGCAGATGCTGTCGGTGCTCGACCTCGACTTCGTCCCCGAATCGCACCGCGCGCAGTTCACCCGCCAGCTCGCGGCGCTGCGTGATCGCGCGCCCGCCGTCGCGTTCCCCACCATGCGCACGGTGATCGAGGAGGACCTCGGCCCGCTGTCGGGGATCTTCGCCGACTTCGACGAGACCGCGATCGCCGCGGCCTCGATCGGCCAGGTGCACCGGGCGACCTTGCACGACGGGCGCGTGGTCGCGGTCAAGGTGAAGTATCCCGGCGTGGAGCGCGCCGTGCACGCCGATATCGGCAACCTCGAATTCCTCAGCAAGATGGCCAGATCCGTGCTGCCGAGCATGGCCGACACCGGGGTGCTGGAGGAGATCGCCGCCAATCTGCGCAGCGAACTGGACTATCTGCGCGAGGCCAGGACCCAGCATCTGGTCGCCCAGCGCTACCGCGGCCACCCCTACATCACCGTGCCCGACGCGATCGAGGAGTACTGCTCGCACAACGTGCTGGTGACCGAATACGTGGCGGGCCACGGGTTCTCGCACCTGCAGACGCTGCCGTCGGCCCAGCGGGACCACTACGGCGAACTGATCTACCGCTTCTACCTGGGCACTCTGTTCGCCGACAACGAGTTCTGCGGCGATCCGCATCCGGGCAATGTGCTGCTCGCCGAGGACGGCAGGCTCGCCTTCGTCGACTTCGGGCTCTACAACCGGATGGACCCCGAGCACGTCGATTTCGAGCGCTCCTGCCTGCGGGCCGCCGCCGAGGACCGGCCCGAGGACCTGTACGCGGCCTGGGTCGGGCGCGGCATCATCGACCCGGACGCCGGCGTCACCGTCGAGGAGTGCCTGGCCTATGTGTGGGCGGCCTGCGGGTGGCACCTGCTCGACGAGGAGGTGACCATCACGCCCGAACTGGCCACCAGCGCCGTCCTGCTCGCCGTCGACCCGCGCTCGGTCGAATTCCAGGGCATGCGCAGGCAACTGCTCCCGCCCGAACACGTCTTCTCCCGCCGCGCCGACCTGTTCACCTTCGCCACCCTCGGCCAGTTGCGGGTGCGCGCCAACTGGCATCGGCTGGCCCGCGAATGGCTCTACGGCGAGCCGCCCGCCACCGAGATCGGTCGCGCGATCGCCCGCTGGCGGGCGGACCGGTAGCCGCCACCGCGACCGAATCGCCTGGCTCCATGGTGCTGACCTGCGTCTACGCAATGACGTAGTAGCTTGGTCGGCGGAGGTCACCGGCGACGAGCGGAAGGAGGCGCGGTGGGTCATCCGACGGACCGTCGCTCGCCGCGCCGGGCGGGGGCGCTGTGCGCGTTCGTCATGATCGTGGCCGCCGTGTGCGCGCTCGTGATCGACTGCACCACGGTGCATCACGACGACCACCACCGCGTGGACGCGCCGCTCGACGTGGTCGCCGCCGCGTTCGTCGACGGGGCGGGGCTCGCCGTTCCCGATCATCCGCTGCCCGACCACTGCCTGGTCGGCACCGCGGCGCCCGACACCGGCCTCGTGCTCCCGCTGCTCGGTCTGCTCGGCGCGCTGGTCGTCGTTCTCCTCGCGAGCCTCGGTCATCCGGCCGCGGTCCCGCGCGCCCCGCCGCGCGCGTCCCTGCGGTACCGCCAGGGCCGCGACATCCTCACCCAGTTCTGCATCTGTCGACGCTGATCGGTCAGCGCCAGGCCCGCCACACCCGTGGCAGGGCCGGTGTTCGCGTGCCCGTTCTCGTCCGCGCCGTCGTCCCCGGCGGCCGACACAGGAAGCGACAGACATGCAGGAATACGTGCTCGACCGGACCGTTGCCGCGATCGCCGAGCGCCCACAGGGCCTCGTCGGCAATACCCCGGTGATGTGGGTGGGGGCGCCGCTGGCCACCGCCGACCGGGGGTTCTGGGCCAAGCTGGAAGGGTTCAACCCGGGCGGGATGAAGGATCGCCCCGCCCTGCACATGGTGCGCAGGGCCGAGCAGCGCGGTGATCTCGTCCCCGGCGCGCGGATCGTCGAATCCAGCAGCGGCACTCTCGGACTCGGGCTCGCGCTGGCCGGGTTGGTGCACGGTCATCCGGTCACCGTGGTCACCGATCCCGGGCTGGAACCGATCGTCGCGCGCATGCTCACCGCCTTCGGCGCCGAGGTCGACTTGGTCGACCGCGCTCATCCCACCGGTGGCTGGCAGCAGGCGCGCCGGGACCGGGTCGCCGAACTGCTCGCCGCCGAGCCCACCGCGTGGTGCCCGGACCAGTACAGCAATCCCGATGCCGCCGACGGCTACGCCGGGCTCGCGCACGAACTCATCGACCAGGTCGGGCGGGTCGACGTGCTGGTCTGCGCGGTGGGCACGGGCGGGCATTCCGCGGGCGTGGCCAGGGAGCTGCGCCGCCGGTATCCCGGACTGCGCCTGATCGGCGTCGACACGGTGGCCTCCACGATCTTCGGCCAGCCCGCGGGGCCGCGGCTGATGCGCGGCCTCGGCTCGAACATCCACCCGGCCAATGTCGACTACCGCGCCTTCGACGAAATCCATTGGGTCGCACCGGCGGAAGCGGTGTGGGCGTGCCGGACCCTGGCCGCGACGCACTACGCCACCGGCGGGTGGAGCGTGGGCGCGGTCGCCCTCGTCGCGGGCTGGGCCGCCCGCAACGCCGACGCGGAGACCAGGATCGTCGCCGTCTTCCCCGACGGACCGCACCGCTACTTCGACACGGTCTACAACGACGGCTACTGCCGCGAACACGGCCTGCTGACGGGGCCGCCCGCCACCGATCCCGCCACGATCGCGCACCCGGCCGAGCGGGTGGTCGAGTCCTGGACGCGCTGCACGACAGTGCTCGATCCCGGCGCACTCGCCGTCGGGCCGGGACCGGTGCGCGCATGACGACGCTGCGGACCTTCGCCGGTTTCGACACCCCGGCGCGACTGCTCATGATCAACCAGTTCGGCATCAATCTCGGCTTCTACATGCTGATGCCGTACCTGGCCGGGTACCTGTCCGGCCCGCTCGGCCTGGCCGCGTGGGCGGTCGGGCTGGTGCTCGGCGTCCGGAACTTCTCCCAGCAGGGGATGTTCCTGATCGGCGGCACATTGGCCGACCGGCTCGGCTACAAACCGCTCATCGTGGCCGGATGTGTGCTGCGCACCGCGGGATTCGCCGCGCTGATCTTCGCCACCTCGCTGCCGATGCTGCTGCTCGCCTCGGCCGCGACGGGATTCGCTGGTGCCCTGTTCAATCCGGCCGTGCGCGCCTACCTGGCCGCCGAGGCCGGTGAGCGGCGGGTCGAGGCGTTCGCGGTGTTCAACGTGTTCTACCAGGCGGGCATCCTGGCGGGCCCGCTCGTCGGGATCGCCCTGCTCGGTGTGGATTTCCGTTGGACCGCGGCCGCGGCGGCGGCCGTGTTCGCGGTGCTCTCGGTGGCGCAGCTGTGCGCGCTGCCGCAGCGCTCCGGGGTGAGTACCACGGCGTCGGTGTGGAGCGACTGGCGCACCATCGCCGGTAACCGGCGCTTCGTGGCGTTCGCGGTGGCGATGGGCGGCACGTATGTGCTGTCGTTCCAGGTGTATCTGGCATTGCCGCTGCACGCGGGCACCGTCTCGGGTGCGGGCGCGCAGGAACTGACCGCGCTGGTGTTCGTGGTGTCCGGGGTGGTCGCCGTCGCGGGGCAGGTGCGGATCACCGCGTGGTTGCGCGCGCGGTGGGGGATCGGGCGCGGTCTCGTCCTCGGGGTCGGGGTGCTGGCCGCGGCCTTCGTCCCGCTCGCGCTGGTCCCCGGCGCGGCGTCGTTCGGGACGGCCGCTGCGGCGGGGGCGCTGCTGCTGTCGGCGGCGGTGCTGGCGGTCGGGACGGCGGCGGTCTTCCCGTTCGAGATGGACACCGTGGTCTCGCTGAGCGACAACAGGCTGGTGGCGACCCACTACGGGTTCTACAACACCATCGTCGGGGTGGCCATCCTGGCGGGCAATCTGGGCACCGGCGCGGTCCTCGATGTCGCCCGCGCGGCCGGCGCCGACCGGCTGGTGTGGGTCGGGCTGACCCTGATCGGCCTGCTGACCGCGCTCGCGGTGCATCGGGTGATCCGGCAGGGCCCGGGCAGGCACCGGCAGTCCGGCGCGCTGCCCGCCTACACCGCGGCGCCGGGTCGATGGCCGATCCGGTCGGCTCACGAGTCCGCGGGCGAGCTGACCCGAGCACCGTGAAAAAGCCGCTCGACCTGCGGTAATCAAGTCATGGCTCCGGCTCGGGCCGACCCCGGTGGTCGGCTCGGGCCCAGGCCGGTCGATAGACTCCCGGCATGACTACTGTGCTCGGCCGGGTGGCCGACCGGATGCTGGTGACGATGACGGCCACCGCGGCCGTGACCGCCGTCGGCCTCGGCATCGCCGGCGCCCAGCCGACCGACCAGCGTGAACAGTTCCAGTCGGCCGCCGGGACCGAGGGCCTGGACCCGGCGCTGGCCCTGGCCTACACCCTCGCCGAGCAGCAGGCGCACGCCGAGGGCGTCCCGCTGTCGATCACCTCCGGCTACCGCACCCACGAGCAGCAGGAAATGCTGTGGCAGGACGGCCTGGCCACCTACGGCACCCCCGACGAGGCTCGCCGCTGGGTGCTGCCGCCCGCCGAGTCGACCCATGTCTCCGGCCACGCGGTCGACGTCGGCCCGCAGCAGGGCGCGCAGTGGCTCGAGGCCAACGGCAACCGCTGGGGCCTGTGCCGGACCTTCGACAACGAATGGTGGCATTTCGAGCTGGTCACCGCGCCCGGCGCCGCGTGCCCGCCCCGGGTCCCGGACGCCAGCATGCGGTAGTCCACGAGACGAACGGCCGGGCAGGGTGCGGGGTGCGCGCCCTGCCCGGTGTGCTGTCCGGGCCCGGTTCAGCGCAGGTCGGTGAAGAAGGTCCGGATGTCGGTGACGTGGGCCAGCGGCTCCTCCATGGCGACGAAGTGATTGCCCGGGTTGCCCGAGGGCCAGTGGGTGATCTTGTGGTCGCGGTCGGCCAGCTTGCGCATCAGCGGTGAGCCGCCGCCGTAGACGCCGGTCGGCACCAGGTTCTGGCCGGGGGGCCAGCCGAAGCCGCCGTCGCGCAGGCCGTCGTACATCGGCCACGAGGAGGTGCCCGCGGTCTGGGTGAACCAGTAGATCGCGGCGTTGGTGAGCAGGTGGTCGCGGTCGATGACGTCCTCGGCGAGGTCGGCCGTCGGGGTGAACTCCTGGAACTTCTGCATCAGCCAGGCCAGCAGCGCCACCGGGGAATCGTTCCAGCCCAGCGCGAAGGTCTGCGGCGCCGCGCGCAGCAGCGTGTGGTGATCGACGCCGCCGGTCATCCACTGCTGCATCTCCGCCCACTGGCTCAGGTCCTCCGGCGACATGCTCGGCACGTCGGCCTCGGTCGGCATGCCGATGCCGCCGTCGAGGTGGACGCCGATCACGTGCTCCGGCGCGGCCAGCGCCAGCTCCGGCGCGACATAGGCACCGAGATCACCGCCCTGGGCGCCGTAGCGGTCGTAGCCGAGCCGGTCCATCAGCGTCGCCCACATCCGGGCCACCCGCGCCGTGCTCATCCCGGTCTCGCGCGGTGCCGCCGAGAAGGCGAACCCGGGCACCGACGGCACCACGACATGGAAGGCCAGGGCCGGATCGAGGCCGTGGGCCCGCGGATCGGTCAGCGGGCCGATGGTGCGGGTGAACTCGGCGAACGAATTCGGCCAGCCGTGGGTGAGCACCAGCGGCACCGCGTCCGGCTCGGGGGAGCGCACGTGCAGGAAATGCACGTCGAGGCCGTCGATCTCGGTGACGAACTGCGGGAACTCGTTGAGCGCGGATTCCTGTGCGCGCCAATCGAAATCCTCGGCCCAGTACCGCGCCAGCTCGCGCAGGTAGTCGGTCGGCACGCCGCGTTCCCAGCCCGCGCCCGGCAGCGGCGCGGCCCAGCGGGCCCGGCGCAGGCGCGCCCGCAGGTCGTCGAGGTCGGTCTGCGGGATGTCGAGGTGGAAGGGGCGAATGGTCGTCATCTGATCTCCTCGGTCGGTGTACACACCACGCTAGAAGCCATCTAGGACAGTTTCGGTCCTAGTTGCGCGGCAGAATGTGGACATGACCGATACCGCCGCTCGGCTGCTCCGTTTGCTCTCGCTGCTCCAGCTGCCCCGGGAGTGGCCGGGCAGCGAACTCGCCGACCGGCTCGGCGTCACCGACCGCACGGTCCGCCGTGACGTCGACCGGCTGCGTGAGCTGGGCTATCCCGTCGTGGCGGCGCTGGGCGCGACCGGCGGCTACCGGCTCACCGCCGGGTCGGCGCTGCCGCCGCTGGTGCTCGACGAGGACGAAGCGGTGGCCGTCGCGGTGGGTCTGCGGGTCGCGGCCGGACAGGCCGTCACCGGGATCGAGGACGCGTCGGTGCGCGCGCTGACCAAACTCGAGCAGGTGCTGCCGACGAAACTCCGCAGGCGGGTGCGGGTGGTGGGCGCGGCGGTGGCGGTCGGCGCCGGCAGCGGCCCCACGGTCGACCCGGACGTGCTCACCACGCTCGCCGCCGCGGTGAGCAACCGGGAACGGCTGCGCCTGCGCTATCGGGACGCGGCGGGCGCCGAGACGCGGCGGCACGTCGAACCGATCGGCGTCGCGGCGGCGGGCCGACGCTGGTACCTGGTCGCCTACGACCTCGACCGGGACGCCTGGCGCAGCTTCCGCGCCGACCGCATCGAGGGACCGCAACCGACGGGCGCCCGCGTCGTCGCCAGGGCACTGCCCGCCGCCGACGCCGCCGAGTACGTCGCGGGTCGCCGAACCGACTGGGCCACACCGAGTTACGAGGTCGACGTGACGATCGAGGCGCCGCCGCATCGGGTCGAGGGCAGGCTCGGCGCGACGCCGGGCAGCATCGTCGCCGACGGCGCCACCGGATGCCGGTTCACCGAGACCCGCGACGACGATCCGGAATGGCTCGCCGCGCAGCTGATCACCCTCGGCGTGCCGTTCCGGGTACACGGATCACCGGAATTGCGCGCGGGGCTGCGGGGCTGCGCGTCCCGGCTCGCGCATGCGCTCGACTGAGCTCAGAGCCGACCGGTGTCCTTGAGGACCCGGCGGGACTGCGCGAAGAGCATGCCCACATTGACCGTCTTGCGGCACACCACGACGACCACCAGATCGTCGCGGCTCTCCGCGCGCAGGAACAGGTGGGTGAGATTGTTGGAGTTGACCAGGATCTCCTGGAAGTAGTGGTCGTCGCTGCGGATACCGCGACGTTCCTTCCAGATGTCCTCGATCATCACCACATTGCGGCCCTGGAACAGGTCCAGGGTGGCAGCCGCGAGCAGGTCGAGCACCTCCGGCGGGTGGTTGTCGACGGTCTCCACCGACAGCAGCATGCCGGTCGACATGTCGATGACGCCCGCCGCGACGCAATCGGGAACTTCGCCGCGCAGCGACTTGACCATGCCGGCCAGCCGTTCGCTCATGCTGGCGGGGGTGCCGTTGGTGTTCATGGGATCCTCTCGGTTCTCCGCCGTGGCGAAGAGTCGGGCACGTCCACGGCGGTCGTGGACGGGGGAGCGGCCTGCGGTGGACGCGGCCGCAGGGTGTCGTTGATGCCGCTGGCGCCCCGGCGGCGTCGCGGTAGCGCCGGATCGACCATGCCCGCCCCGACGGTGGCGGGCGGCTGGTCGGCGGCGTGCCGGGCCGGCACCGTCAGCTGGCCGCCACCGAGCAGGCGCGCGACCTCGACGGTCACCGGGTAGAGCGGACGGCCGAGCAGGAAGGCCAGGTCGCGGCAGCTCCTCGTGCCGTCGACCAGGCGCAGCAGCTCGGCGCCCTCCGCGCGCATCGAGCGGCCGAAGTCGGTGAGCGCCAGCAGATTCCGGTACGGGGAGAAGCCGGCGTGCGCGAGCGCGGCCAGCCTGCGCTCGGTTTCGCCGAGCAGCCACTCGGCGTCGTAGCCGGGATCGTCGCCGGCGAAGACCTGGGGGTGCGCGTCGATCCAGTGGCAGCGATCGATCCAGCCCGCCGCGATCGCGAACGTCCCGTCGACGGTCGCCGTCATCCGCAGCAGCCGGGTGCGGGCCGCGCCGAGCGGCTGCTCCTCGTCGCTCGGGTCGAGCTCGTCGAAACCCGGTGCGCCACCGGTACTCACGGCCACGATCCGGCCGTCGACGAGGCGGATGTCGCCGCCCGGTTCGCCGGTGACCCGCAGGATGCCGGTGAACCGGCTCGCGTCGGCATCGGTGAGCGCGGCCGCGAGTGGACGGGTGGTGTCCCGCAGGGGGACGGGGAGCTGCATGGTGGTCACATCCCGCGGTGGGCAGGGGAAGGTCGGCGCCGGATCGGTGGAACGGCGACCCCGGCGCAGGCGAGCCAGCAACGGCCGCAGACCATTTCCGGCGAATATGTCCGGCACCTTCATCGGGCTGGGTCGGCCGAGTTCCGGCGAACTCAGCGCATCGGCGCGCGCGGCGGCCGTGATGGGCCGCCGGGCACGGCATCCCGGCCCGGAGCGCTGCCGGAAAACTGCCGGTATGCCCGCGGTGGGAGGTGTTGATTCTGTCGATATCGCACGACGATCCCCTGAAGAATTGCTGACGACGTGCGGCATCGACCGCACCGTGATCGTGACGACCCGGCCGGGGCCTGCGCCGTCACGGGCAAAATCCTGGCAGCACTGAGGATTTCGAGCAACCGATTCCGCGAAATTCGATGCGGTTAATTCCGAGTAAGAAAACTGGTCGGTCTAGGGCTTCCGGCAATTGCCTGGCCACCACGCCGCCGGTGCGGCGTGGTGGCGTCAAGACCGGTTGGCGCGACGGGCTGTCAGCCCACCGGCGCCGGTTCGCCCGGCATGCCCTCGAGGGTGAGTCCACCCTCGATGGTGTTGGGGACCCGGCGGCGGTTGGGGGAGCCCAGTGCGGTGGTCAGGTCACCGCCGTCGTGTTCGGCGAGCAGTTCACCGCTGTCCCACACCAGCAGGGTGGCGCTGACGGTGTTCTCGGCGGTGGAGTGCGCCAGGTCGTAGTGCGCGCAGCCGGGGACGTGACCGTAGGTGATCCACAGGTCGTAACCGGTCATGAACAGGTCGAGGTCGAATTGCACACTGAGGCCGAGCAATTCGCTGCGGCCGTTGTCGTCGACACCGGCGAACGCCTCGTCCAGCGCGAGCAGGCGCGGGGCCTGCGGGTCGGCGGAGTCGAGCATCACGTGCGCGGCCGCGAACAGCGGCAGGTGCAGCGAGACCGACTGCTCACCGCCGGAGAGCGCGCTGTGCCGGGCCACGGTCAGCTTGTCCTCGCTGCCGTCACCGTTGATCAGGGTGAACGAGAACACCCGCCAGGTGCGGTAATCGAGGGTGGCGCCGAGGATCTCGGGGTAGGAGCGCTCCGGATGGGCGGTGCGGGCCGCCCGGATCTCGGCGGCGAAGTGGGCGCGGACCGCGCCCAGATCCTCCGGGCTCAGCGCGGCGGTGTCGCGGTCGAGCAGTTTGCACATGGCGCGGGCGGCCTCGGACAGGCCGTCGGCCAGGATCCAGTGCACGCCGATGGTGTTGCCCGAGGACATCCGGCGCTGCTTCATCTCCGCGCCCATCCGGGTGATGAGTTCGCGTGCGTCGCTGGTGCGTTCGTGGATCTGCTGGGCCAGGCCGGTCAGCAGCGCGTCTTCCAGAATGCGGCGTTCGGCGTCGGTGAGCAGCAGTTCCTGATCGCGGCGCGCGGCGTCGATGCGCGCGGCGAAGTCGGCGAGCGCGGCCTGGCCGTTCTCGTCGTGCACGGCCACCACGGTGAGCCCGTCGGCGGCGTCCCAGTGCAGGCGGTAGTCGCGCCCCGAGGCGGTGAGCGCGGCGTCGAACTCCTGCAGCGCGCTGGTCACCGCCGACCGGGTGGACTTGCGTCCGGCCTCGGTGGCCCGCACCTGGGTGGTGGCGGTGTCCAGGTCGGCGAACAGGGCCGCGACCTCGTCGGGCAGTACGACCGGGTCGGTCTCCGGTCCGGCCGCGACGATCCGGTACTGCAACTGCTCCTGGGTCGACCACGCGGCATCGGTGCTCGGCCACCGGTGCTCGACGGAGGCGCCGAGCAGGCTCAGCAGGTCCGGCCGGGCGTACGGCGCCAGCGACCGCACCTCCGCCAGCACCTCGGTGAGCGCGGTGGCCAGCGCCTCGTTGGCGGTGCGGTAGGCGGCCTCGGCGTCGCCGACCGCCTCGATCGCGGCATTGGCGGCCTTGCGCGCGGCCCGCTGCTCGGCCTTGGCCGCTTCGATGGCGGCGCGCGCGGCGTCGAGTTCCCGATCGATGTCGGCCGCACTGGCGCCCAGCGCTTCCCGCAGCGTCTCGAGCTTGCGCTGCTGTTCGGTGAAGCCGAGCCGGGCGGCCTCGGCCTCCTCGGCGAAGGCCTCGGCCAGCGCCCGCGCCTCGTCGTGCCGGTCGGCGCCCTCGCGTTCGCGCTCGTGTTCGCGCTCGTGCTCGGCGCGCAGGCGCAGCAGTCCGGTGCCGGTGTTCTCGAAGTGCCGGATCGCGGCGGCGAGGGCGTCGAGTTCGCGGGCCTCGGTCGGGGTGCGATGCGCCTGCGCGGTGGCCCGCAGCTTCTTCTCCATCGCGGTGGCCTCGCCGACCGCCTGGTCCAGATCGCGCTCGGTCTGGGTGACGGCCTCGGAGCGGGACCGCATGAGACCGGCGGTCTCCGCGACCGCGCGCAGGGCGGCGGTGATGGCGGACGGGCGGGGGAGGACCTTGACGGCCGCGCTGATACTCGCCAATTCGGCCGTGGCCGTGGCTTCTTCGGCCTTCGCCGCGTCGGCCTCGGCCGTGGCGGCCTCGATGGCCGCGTCGAGTTCGGCCTGCCGCAGTTCCCGGCGGCGGGCGCGAGCGGTCGCGCCGAGGAATTCGGCTTCGGGCTTGGTGTGGCGTCCGGCCTGGAGGCCGTGACGATAGGCGCCGGAGGTGCCGATGATGACAGGGGCCGCGTGGGCCACCGAGACCAGCGGGTGGAGCCGGCCGGATCGCGACTCGGTTGTCGCGGGGGCTCCCACCGTCGCGTCGGCGAGTGCGATCGAGGCCAGCACATCGGCAACGATGCCCGTCGGGACAGACAGATCATAGGAGTCGTCCTCGACGACGAGGATGTCGGCGAGGGAGCGACCCACCGGGCGATCGGCGGCGGGCAGCGGGAGCAGATAGCGGACCCCGTCGACTTCGGGGACGAGTGCCGGGTCGCAGATCCAGGCGTCGAGGAGCCCGCCGGCCTGGAGGGCGGCCTCGATACCGGCGGCTTCGGCCGGGGTCACCGAATCCGCGAAGCGCACCGAGCGCCAGAAGGGCACACCGGGAAGGTCTTTCGGCTCGCGGGCGTCGGTCGGAGGTACCGGGGGCGCGTCGTCCCGTTCGGCGGCCACCTCGGCGCGCTCGGCGACCAGCGTGTCCCGGCGTGCGGTCGCTGCGGCCGCTCGCGCCTTGGCTTCCTGACGGCGGGTGCGGATCTGTTCCTGCCGGGGCTCGCAATACTCGGCCAGCACCTCGTGCACGGACGGGACGTCCTCGGTGCCCGCCGCGGCGACGGCCGATGCCAAGGCGTCGAACAGGGCGGGACGCTTCGAATCGGCGATGCGCGGTACGTCTTCGGAGCTGTGGCCGTGGCCGGAGCCGGAGTCAGTGCCTGAGCTGAGGTCGGAGTCGACCGAATGACCGCTCGGGTCGGTGTCCGGCCCGGTCGGCATGCCCGCGGCGATCGGAGCGAGCACGGCCGCGTTGGCCTGCCACCAGGTACGCAGGGCGGCCGCGGATTCGGTGCGCGCCAGCGCGACGGCGGCTTCGGCGTGGGCCACCTCGGCGGCCGCCGCGTCGCGCAGTTCCACGGCGCGTTCGGCCAGGCGCTGGGCGCGGGTGCGGTCGGCGGCCAGGGATTCCCAGCGGCTCAACGCTTTTCGCACGGCGCGGACATCGGCGTCGCGTTCCTCGGCGTGCCCGCGGACCGCGGCGGTGATCTGATCGCCGCGGCCGTCGCCCGGCGCCGTCCACTCGATGCCCGCTTCCTCGGCGGCGGCGCGCAGGGCGTCCTCGCCGCGGACCAGCGCGGCGGCGGCGGTGCGCACCGCCTCGGCGGCCCGCTCGGCCTCCTCGGCGCGGCGCTGCAGGGTCTGGCCCGCCTCGGCGGCCTTGTCGCGGTGCACGGCGGCGGAGGTCTCCAGCCTGCGGACCGCGTCGGCGAGGTCGTCGAGCTGCTGTTTTCCCTCGTAGGCGCTGGAGCGCTGCAGGTTCTCGCGGTCGGCGATGGCCTGCTCGTAGGCACGGTCGGCCTCTTCGGCCCTGGTCTCGGCCTCGGTGCGGTCGGCCTCGCGCCGCGTGCGCAGCGCGGTGGCGGCGAACAGGGCGGTCGAGGCGTTGGTGACCGCGTCGAGGCGGGTGCGGACCTGGTCGACATCGGTCTTCGCCTGTACGGCAAGGTATTTGCGATACACGTCGACGAAGCGGCGGGTGGCGGTGTCGGCCTGGACGAGCCCGTCGAGGGTGCGTCCGACCTCCTCCATATCGCTGAAGGACCGGGCCGCGTCCAGGATCAGCTGCTCGTCGAGCGGGCGCAGGCCGTCGGTGAGTGCCTGCGAGAGGCCGCGTGGATCGAGGTTCTTGGCCAGCTGCGGCCTGCGCAGCGTGAGGATGAGGTTGATCAGCTGGTCGTAGCGCTGTACGCCGAGCCCGAACATCCTGGCGTCGATCGCGGCCCGGTACTCCACCGGCCGGTCGACGATGGCGTCGCTGCCGATCTGCTCGGCGAGCTGCTTGCGGGTCAGCGGCCGGTCGTCGGGACCGATCAGGGAGAAGTCGACGCCGGCGCGTCCGTCGGCGACGAAGTACCAGCGCGTCACCTTGTCCGAGGACCGGGTGGCGCGCATGCCGATGCCGACGGTGACGACCTCCGGGTCCGCCCAGCTACCGCGCGCGAACTCCATCCACACATACGAGTAGGCCGATTCCTGCTTGCGGTACAGCAGATTCGACTTCATGGTGCGCTCTTCACCGGCGAACGGATTGAGCCTGCGCGGCTCGATCCGCCCGTCGAGCACGAACGGGAACAGCACCTCGAGTGCTTTGGTCTTGCCCGATCCGTTCGGCCCGCGCAGCACGAGCCGGCCGTCGGCGAAACAGAACTCCTGATCGCGGTAGTCCCAGAGGTTGACGATGCCCGCGCGGGTCGGGACGAAACGCACTCCGCCGTGAATGAGCGACATCTCCTCAGTTCCCTCCCGTTCCGGTGCTGCTGCCGTCGGTGTCGGCGGCGGTGACGAACAATTCCTCGGCCTGGCGGACCCGCACGGTGACCACCGCGCCCCGGTACCTGGCCAGCGCGGGCAGGATCAGCAGCCCGCCCTCGACCGGCCGGACCAGCCGCAGCTTGGCGAGCAGGGCGACGACCTCGGTGGTGAGCCCGCCGACATCGGCCTGCCACTGCGCGGCGAAGGTCGCGCCGTAGCGGTCGGTCAGGGCGGTGACCGTGGTGCGCACCCAGGCGTCGTCGAGGAACGGATAGGTCACCGGTTCGGTCTCGGCGAGTTCGTCGTCGACGGAATCCGCCGGGGCGTCGAGTGTTTCGGCGTCCTCGGCGAGCGGAGCGAACACCCCCGCCGCGGGGATGGCCGCGTCGAGCTGGTCGAGCAGTGCGTCCTCGTCGGCCGGGGCCGGGCGCGCGGGGACGGGATTGTCGATGTCGAGGACCACGTCGGCGATCTCGCCGATGAGCAGCAGGGCCACCTGGGCGAGCGTGCCGGTGCCGGGGAAGCGGGTATCGGAGAGCCGGCCCGAGGTGTCGATGAGCGCGACCCCTTCGGCGCGGCGCTCGGCGCGCAGGCCGGTGCAGTACTCGACCTCGTCGACCACGCGGTCCTGACCGAGCAGGGCGCGCTCGGCGGGCGAGAGGTCCTCGAGGTACACGACCGGACGTTCCACCAGGGCGCGACGCACCCGGCGGGCCTGTTCGGCGGGCGCGTGCTCGGTGTCCTCGGCCAGCAGGCCGCGCACGCTGTGCAGATGCTGGAGCGCGCGCGGCGGGCGGAACAGCGCGAACACCACCGGCCGGTCGATGTCGTAGAGGGCCTCGCCCGCCTCCGGGTCGCTGGCCCAGCCGCCCGCGTCGCCGTCGGCCAGGGTCAGCGCGCCCCTGGCGCCGAGCCAGCCGACCGCGTCGACGAACGCGTCCCGATCGGCGGCCCGGTCGGTGGACAGCTCGAGGCCGTCGATCCGGCTCGCGTAATCGGCCACGTGCTCGGCCAATTCGGACAGGGTGATCTGATCGCCCGCCCGGCCGAGCGCCGCCAGGGCCAGGGCGAGATAGGCGTAGCGCCGCCGGTCGAAGACCCGGTCGTTGACGCTGCGCGCGGGCACGGTGTCGTCGAGCCGGTCGTGCACCGGATAGAGCCGGGCCGTGGTCTCGGTGACCTCGAGCCGGTAGCCGAACAGCTCGGCGAGGTCCTCACGCAGTTCGGTGGCCCAGCGCCGGATCAGCGGCAGCGCGATCCGGTCGGGATAGACCCGGGTGACCAGGTGGTTGGCGAGCATCACGCGGGCGGCGCGCTGATAGCTGTCCAGGGCGAGGGCGTCGATGCGGCGCTGCTGTCTCATCCTCGCGTCCCCCGTCGCGTCGTCGCGGTGACCTCGAGGCGGCGGTTGTTCAGGTGCAGCAGGCCGGCGGCGGTGCGGATGACCGTCGATCCGTCGCACGGGCGCACGGTCAGGGTCACGCCGTTGTCGGAACCCGTCGTGCCGTCGACTCGTCCGCTGACCGGCACCCACGCCGTCGACGCGGCGTCGAGCAGGCGCAGCAGCACCTCGGTCTCGCGCTGGTCCAGCACCCGCTCGTGCACGGCGCCGGTGGCCAGCGAGGCCGCGGCCGCCGCGCGCTCGCGCTGGGCCGCCAGCTGGGCCTCGCGCAGCCTGCGGATACCGGCGTCGTTGCGGGCGATCCGGGCGGGCGCGCCCGCGGTGGGCGCGCGGCCGGTCTCGGCGAGGGTCCGCGAGATCTCCAGCGGCGGTGCCTCCCACCAGGACCGGCCCGCCGGGATCACCTCGGCGTCGGGATGCTCGAGCGCCAGGTGCCGGGGCCTGCCCAGGCCGAACACCGCGTCGTAGAGCGCGTGCGCGCTGCCGGTGGTGGGGGCGTCGACGAACCAGGCGGCCAGATGCCGCAGCGCCGATTCCCGGCTCACCCCGCCGCGGCGGGTCTCGGTGACCCGGCGCAGCAGCGACAGCACCGCCGCGATCGCGCTCATCGTCGCCTCGCGCAGCCGGTCGGCCTCACACGACTCGTTCGCCTCGCCGCTGCCCGCGGCCACGAACCAGGTGCGCAGACCGTCCCAGCGCGACCGCCAGTCGGCCTCGCGTTCGGCCGGGCTGAGCAGCACCCGCTCGTCACAACTCGCCGCGCGGCCGATCAGCTGCTCGACGCCGGTGTCCTCCACCTCGCCGATCGCCGCGGCCAGCCGGGGCGCGAACCGGGCCAGGTCCATGCTGAACTCGCGCATGTGCGCCAGCAGCGCGTCCTTGTGCGCGAGAAAGGATTCCGGGGTGATCTCGGTGGTGCGCACCAGGTCGCCCAGCGACAGGTAGAAGTGCGCCGCGCGCGCCGCCATGTCGGTGAGCGCGGCGTCGAGCCTGCGCAGCGTGGTGTAGACCCGCTCGGCGTCGCCGTCGCGATTGGCCGCCGCGAGCGTGCGCAGGTCGGTCAGGAGCTCGGGCAGCACCAGCCTCGACAGTGACGCGTCGTCCATCCTGGCCGTCAGCACGCCGGCCACCGCCCGGTACGCCTGGAAGCCCGCCTGCGCGAACTGGTAGACGTAGTGCCGGTTGCGGTACTCCGCGAGAGTGGCCGCGCGGGTGCCGTCGTAGCTGCGTTCCAGCACGCCCCAGCGGTGCAGTTGCTCGAGCAGCGGGCCGATCTCGACGGCGGGCAGCGGCACCCCGGCGGGCCCGGCGTTGGCGCCGGTCTCGGCCCTGGCGATCCACTCGGCGACATCGTCGGCGTGCAGCAGCACCACGTAGGCGGCCCTGGCGCTGTCGAAGGCATGCAGCACCCGCAGGTAGTCGGCGCGCTTCTCCGCGGTCGCGAACGAGAACAACCGCAGACGCTCGTCCCACAGGGCGGGTACGGCGCTGGGCAGGCCGTCGGCGAGGTCGGTCACCGTAGAAAGGGTAGTGGTGGCCGCTCCCGCCACCGGGGGACCCGTCCCGGATCGGCGTGCCCCCGCCGTCTGGTAGGCCCCGCTCACCCGACGTTGAGCGAGCGCAGCTGCTCGAGGAACGACTGGGTGCGCGGGTCTCCTGGATAGCGCTCGATGATCTCCCTGGCGGCCTCGCCGGCGATCCAGGCCAGCGACGGCAGCGAGCGCCTGCCCGCCGTGAACGCGGCGACACCCTCCTCCACCGCGCGCTCGAGATCGCGGTCGCGGACGGCGACCACGGCCAGCGTCAGCCGGGCCTCGGAGACCCGCATCGGATTGCGGACCGAGCCGTCGGGCCGGGTCGAGTCGCTGATCACCTGCTGGGCGTAGCGCTCGGCCAGCCGGTCCTGGCCCGCGACGCGGCAGCAGTCCATGGCGTAGAAGTCGAACTTCGTCGCGTCGACGACGAAGTGGTTGTCCAGATCAGCCGGATGACCCATCCGCGACAGGATCGCCCTGCCCTCGTCGAGCGCGGTCTGCACGGCCCGGCGATCACCGAGGCGGGCCCAGCCCTTGGCCCGCTGCGCGGCCAGCTGCACCCCGACACTCATCGACGCGGTGCCCGGCATGGCCTTCTCCGAGACGTCGATCGCCCCCCGGAAATTGCCCTGGGTGAGCGCGAACCAAGCCGACATCTCGGCCGCCCACGCGGCGATCTCGACGTTGCCCGCCTCGCGGCCCAGCGAATCCGCGGCCCGCCGGGTGGCCTCGGCGCCCGCCCGGCGGCCGAGGTCGTAATCGACGCAACCGACCAGCAACGCCACCCAGCCCGCCAGCACGAGGATCTCCCGATGCTGGCTCAGGGTGAGCCTGCCGTCGAGCAGCGAGGTGATCCGGCGCAGCCACGCCGTGCCCTCGGCGTGCAGCGCGTGCGGGTCGGCGTAGGCGTACTCGCAGCACAGCCGTTCGGCGGTGATCCGCACCGCGTCCAGGGTGGCGCTGTTGACGTCGGACATCCGGAGCCTGCCGATGAACTCCAGGGTGTCCATACCCGTCGCCGATAACAGCTCGTCATCCCGGTTGGGCCGGGACTTGGGGAAGAACGCGGCGGGGACGGTGTCGAACGCGGCCGCGATGATCGGCGCGTAGAACTCGTCGGGGCGCGATTCCCCGGACTCCCAGCGCCGCCAGTTGCGCAGCAGGGTACTGTCCGTCGGCAGGTTGTGGGAGGACTTGGCACGCATCGCGCGGACGGCATCGGCTTGCGACCAACCCCTCGCGTCACGTTCCGAACGCATCCGAACAGCCCAGACGGGTCGATCATCAGTTGCGGTCACGGCGGTAGTATCCCACCAGTTAACGTTCGGCGTCCCGAATAGGGCATGTAGATGTCATCGGCTTGACATCTGCTGCGCCGGGCCGCGAATACGCATGCTGTAAGTAGGTGCTCGGCCCGCAGACCGGACACCCGCTTTGCAGGAGAGCTTGCAGGGCAACGCAGTACCCCCGCGCGGCGCACGGCGTCGCGCGGGGGGATCCGACAACAGAACAGCGATCCCAATCCAACGGAGGTTCGGGTGGAAGCGTTGATCTATGGATACTTGCGGGACGACCTGGCCGAGGGCCGGGGCGACCAATTGGAGGATGCGCTACGCAGCCTCGCGCGCACCGCGGGGATGTGTTTCGCCGCGACGTTCCATGAATCGACCGCGGGTGACGGTGCGGCGTTCGCCGAGCTCACTCAGGAATTGAAGCGGGCCGACGCCCACCACGTGGTGGTGCCGTCACTCGATCACCTTGCCGGCCAGACGATTCCGCGTGACCTGCTGATCGCGAAGCTGGCGCACGAGGCGGCCGCCCAGGTACTGACCCTGGAGCGCTAGCCGTGTCCGGTTCCGCCGGCACAGAACCACCATCCTGGTAGCGGCCGCACCGGCCGCGAGCGAGGCGAACAACGCGAGCAGTCGCTGGTCGCCGAACGCCGGGTACACCTGCCAGTGCAGCAGGTACGCGAACAGGGAGCTGTCGGCCACCGCCACCGCCACCACGGCGACGACGGCGGGCACGCGCAGCGCGGGCAACCACACGAGCAGCAGGATGCCCGCCATCACCAGGCGTTCCCGATCGGTGACGCCGAAATACCCGGGCACACTTGCCAGCAGCACGGCGCTGACGATCAGCCGCTGCCAGACTGCCGTCGCCTTCGCTCCGGCCCAGCCGAGAACGAAGTACCAACAGGCCAGCGGTGACAACGGGATGTCGCGCTCGGGATAGAGCCCGAACGAGTGCCAGCGCAGTACCAGCGTGAGCCCGAGCAGGGCCAGGGCGAACCAGAACGGCCCCCGCCGCTCCCAGCGGTCCAGCCACGGGATCCGCAGCAGCAGCGCGGCCGCGACCGTGCAGTAGACCAGCACCTCCAGGAACCACAGATGCCCCGCCGTGTCGTTGCGCGGGCCGAGGATCTTGTTGAGCAGCAACACATTCTGCCAGCTGTAATAGCCGGGCTGCCACACCATCGTGATCAGCACCCACAGCGCCGTCGGCACCGCGATCATCGCCACCGTCCGCGCGGTGTGCCGCAACCGCCGCGCCGGGGGAGCCGAGCTCACCGAGAAGCGCGCGAAGTTGTAGCCGGCCACCGCGAGCAGCACATGCGCCGCGCCCCACACCTCGAACAGCTGGATGTGCGAGCCGAGGACCAGCACGATGCTGATGGCGCGCAACGCGGTCGAGGTGTCCAGTGCCCGCCCGAGACCGCCGCGCGCCCGCGGTGTTCGCTCGAGCCGGTCGATCGACTGCTGCGGCCAGTCGCTCGGCAGCCTGCCGATGACCCGTTCCAGCCGGGCGGCGGTGGTGACATAGCTGAGCGAATTGCCGCCCAGCTCCACGAAGCTCTGCTCGCGCGAAACCTGCTCGACGGGCAGGGCCAGCGCGTCGGCGTAGATCGACCGCACATCGTCGCCGGGGTCCTGCTCGGCCGGGGGCAGCGCCCGAATCGCCGGGTAGTCGATCTTGCCGTTGGCCAGCCGGGGCAGCTCGTCGACGGCCGTCACGGCCACCGCCGCCGCTGGCAGACCCGCGACGCGCGCGATCAGCGCGGCGGGATCGCCCCGGCCCCGGCCGGTCACGGCCGCGATCAGGCGGGCGCCGTCGTCGGTGCAGGCCGCGCCGAAACCGGCTGTGGCCAGCTCGGATTCGATCCGGCCGAGATCGATCCGCAGACCGAACAGCTTGGCGAAGCGGCTGCGCCTGCCGATCACCTGGTACAGGCCGTCGGCGGTGCGCCGGGCCAGGTCACCGGTACGCAGGGCGGTGACAGTGCGGCCCAGCGCGAGTTCGGCGGGGTGGGTCGCGTAGCCGAACATGACGTTCGGGCCGTGATAGACCAGTTCCTCGGCGGCCCCGTCGTCGACCGGTTCGAGCGTGAAATGTCCACCGGGCACCGGTATCCCGATGCATTCGGGATGCTCGGCCACCAGGTCAGGGGGCAGATACGCCATCCGGGCCGTCGCCTCGGTCTGGCCGTACATCACGAAGAACCGCCAGCCCGCGGCCGCGCCGAGCCGCGCGTAGGCCCGCACCCGCGCGGGTTCGAGCTTGCCGCCCGCCTGCGTCACGTACCGCAGGTCGGGCAGGGACAGCTCGGCGAAGCCGATCCGGTCCAGCAGGTCCACCGTGTACGGGACCGCCGCGAACGAGGTCGCCCGGTGCGCGCGGAACTCCGCCCAGAACTCGGGGTCGAGGACCGACCGCTCGGTGAGCAGCAGGCTCGCGCCGCGCAGCAGATGGCTGTGCACCACCGACAGCCCGTAGCAGTAGAACAGCGGCAGCGTGGTCGCCGCGCGGTCGTGCGGCCCGATCTCGAGATAGCGGGCGATCGAGTCGGCATTGGCGAGCAGGTTCGCTGCCGAGAGCCGGACCAGCTTCGGCGAGCCGGTCGACCCGGACGTGCTCAACAGCAACGCGAGCTCCGGATGCAGCTCGTGCGCCGGTTCCGCGCGCTCGGTGACGATCCGGCCGTGGTCGAGGACGACGTCCGGATCGTAGATCGCGGCGAGCTCACCGGAGAGTTCGCCGGTCAGCAGCACCACGCAGCCCGCGTCGAGCGCGCCGAGGTAGGCGACGAGGGAGTCGAGGTCGTTGCCCGCGGTCAGCGCGACGAGCCGGCGCGCCGGGCCCAGCCGCGCCGAGAACGCCGCGACGCGATCGGCGAGCTGGGCATAGGTGACCCGGCACAGGGTGTCGGCGGGCGCCGTCGGGTGCCGGTGGAGCACCGCGATCCGGTCGTCGAATCCCCGGAGATGAGCGACGATCGGGTGGTTCGGCACGCGAAAAAGTCTAGGTGGCGTGCCGCCGATTTCCGGGAGGTGCTCGCGTGGCGAATTCCCGGTGAACGCGGGTCAGAGCCCGAAACTGCCCGGGCCCCGCCTGCGCAGGTACTTCTCGAACTCCGCGGCGATGGCGTCACCGTCGATCTTGGCCATCGTCTCGTTGAGGTCGATCGCCGCGTCGCCGCGCTCCTCGAGCGAGCGCACGTACTCGTTGATCTCCTCGTCGCCGACGGTCATCTCGTTGACCGCGGCTTCCCATTCCTCGGCCTGTTTGGGCAGCTCACCGAGCGGAACCTCGATGTCGAGGACGTCCTCGACTCGGTGCAGCAGCGCGATCGTGGCCTTCGGGTTCGGCGGCTGCGACACATAGTGCGGCACGGCCGCCCAGAACGACACCGCGGGCACCCCGGCCTTGACGCACTGGTCCTGCAGCACCCCGGTGATCCCGGTCGGGCCCTCGTAGCGGGTCTGCTCCAGGCTGAACCGCTCGGCGGCCTCGGGGCTGTAGGCCGAACCGGTCACCGGCACCGGGCGCGTGTGCGGCGTGTCGGCCAGCAACGCGCCGAGGATGACCACCGTCTCCACCCCGAGCTGCTCGATGAACTCCAGCAGGTCGTTGCAGAAGCTGCGCCAGCGCATATTGGGCTCGATCCCGCGCAGCAGGACGACGTCGCGGTCGCTGCCGGGGGGCGAGCACACCGACAGCATGGTCGAGGGCCACTGGATCTCCCTGGTCACCCCGTCGACCTGGCGCACCGTCGGGCGGTTCACCTGGTAGTCGTAGTAGTCCTCGGAATCGAGTTCGGCGAGCGGCTCGGCGTCCCAGATCAACTCCAGATGTTCGACCGCGCCACTGGCGGCGTCACCGGCGTCGTTCCAGCCCTCGAAGGCCGCGACCAGCACGGGATTGCGCAACGTCGGCAGTTCCGTCTCGGGGGTTTCACTGGCATCCACCCGGTCAGCCTAGTGTCTTCGGCGAATTGTTTTGCGGTGACCGGCGCTGTTGCGTGTTTCCCGTGCGGGCTGTGTCCGGCGCCACTCGAATCACCCGCAGTGGTCTTGCGCGTCGGGGCCGCCCATTAGTCTTGAATCATGTCTGCGTCCTTGCCCACCGGGTTCGATACCACGCTCCTCGACACGCTCCGACGGCGTGTCGTCATCGGCGACGGTGCGATGGGCACGATGTTGCAGGCCGCGGATCTGACGCTCGACGATTTCCGCGGCCTCGAGGGATGCAACGAGATCCTCAACGACACCCGTCCCGATGTCCTCGCCGACATCCACCGCGCCTACTTCGCGGCGGGCGCGGATGCGGTGGAGACCAACACTTTCGGCTGCAACCTGCCCAACCTGGCCGACTACGACATCCAGGACCGGATTCGTGATCTGTCCGAGCGCGGTACCCGGATCGCGCGTGAGGTCGCCGACGAGATGGGCCCGTCCGCCGACGGCACCCCGCGCTACGTGCTCGGCTCGATGGGTCCCGGCACCAAGCTGCCGACGCTGGGCCACGCGCCGTTCGTGTCCCTGCGCGACGCCTACACCGAGGCCGCCCTCGGCATGCTCGACGGCGGCGCCGACGCCATCCTGATCGAGACCTGCCAGGACCTGCTGCAGGTCAAGGCGGCGATCACCGGCAGCAAGCGGGCCATGCTCGCCGCGGGCCGCCGGATCCCGATCATCACCCACGTCACCGTGGAGACCACCGGCACCATGCTGGTCGGCAGCGAGATCGGCGCGGCGCTGACCGCGCTGGAGCCGCTCGGCATCGACATGATCGGCCTGAACTGCGCGACCGGCCCCGACGAGATGAGCGAGCACCTGCGGCACCTGTCGCGGCACGCGCAGATCCCCGTCTCGGTGATGCCGAACGCGGGCCTGCCGGTGCTCGGCGCGAACGGCGCGGAGTACCCGCTGACCCCGGAGGAGCTGGCCGTCGCGATGAGCGGCTTCGTCTCCGAATTCGGCCTGTCGCTGGTGGGTGGCTGCTGTGGCACCACCCCCGAGCACATCCGCCAGGTCGCCGAGGCCGTGCGCGCGGTCGAGACCACGCTGCCGCCGATCGAGGCGCGCCGCACGCCCGCGCACGAGCCCGCCGTGTCGAGCATGTACACCGCGGTCCCGTTCGAGCAGGACGCCTCGATCCTGATGATCGGCGAGCGCACGAACGCCAACGGCTCCAAGGCATTCCGCGACGCGATGCTGGCCGAGGACTGGCAGCGCTGCCTCGAGATCGCCAAGGACCAGACCCGCGACGGCGCCCATATGCTCGACCTGTGCGTCGACTACGTCGGCCGCGACGGCACCAAGGACATGAACGAGCTGGCCTCGCGCCTGGCCACGTCCTCGACCCTGCCGATCATGCTCGACTCCACCGAGCCGCCGGTGCTGCAGGCCGGTCTGCAGCACCTGGGCGGCCGCTGCGCGGTGAACTCGGTGAACTACGAGGACGGCGCAGGCCCGGATTCGCGCTTCCAGCAGATCATGCGGCTGGTGTCCGAGCACGGCGCCGCGGTGGTCGCGCTGACCATCGACGAGGAGGGCCAGGCCCGCACCGCCGAGACGAAGGTCGCGATCGCCGAGCGGCTGATCGACGACATCACGACCAACTGGGGTCTGCTGGAGTCCGACATCATCGTCGACACCCTGACCTTCACCCTCGGCACTGGCCAGGAGGAGTCGCGCAAGGACGGCGAGGAGACCATCAAGGCCATCCGTGAGCTCAAGCGCAAGCACCCGGAGGTGCAGACCACCCTCGGTCTGTCCAACATCTCCTTCGGCCTGAACCCGGCCGCCCGGCAGGTGCTGAACTCGGTGTTCATGCACGAATGTGTCGAAGCCGGACTGGATTCGGCGATCGTGCACGCGTCGAAGATCCTGCCGATGAGCCGGATCCCCGACGAGCAGCGCCAGACCGCGCTGGATCTGATCTACGACCGCCGCACCGAGGACTACGACCCGCTGCAGAAGCTGATGGCGCTGTTCGAGGGCGTCTCGACCGCGTCGTCGAAGGCCTCGCGGGCCGAGGAGCTGGCCGCGCTGCCGCTGTTCGACCGGCTCGAGCGGCGCATCGTCGACGGCGAGCGCAACGGCCTCGACGTCGACCTGGACGAGGCGATGCAGACGGTGCCGCCGCTGCAGATCATCAACGAGACCCTGCTCTCGGGCATGAAGACCGTCGGTGAGCTGTTCGGTTCCGGCCAGATGCAGCTGCCGTTCGTGCTGCAGTCGGCCGAGGTGATGAAAACCGCGGTGGCGCACCTGGAACCGCACATGGAGGCCACCGACGACTCCGGCAAGGGCCGGATCGTGCTCGCCACCGTCAAGGGCGACGTGCACGACATCGGCAAGAACCTGGTCGACATCATCCTGTCCAACAACGGCTACGAGGTGGTCAACCTCGGCATCAAGCAGCCGATCGCCACCATCCTCGACGCCGCGCAGGACAAGAAGGCCGACGTGATCGGCATGTCCGGGCTGCTGGTGAAGTCGACCGTGGTGATGAAGGAGAACCTCGAGGAGCTCAACGCCAAGGGCGTCGCCGAACAGTTCCCGGTGCTGCTCGGCGGCGCCGCGCTGACCCGCGCCTACGTGGAGAACGACCTCACCGCCGTCTACGAGGGCGACGTGCACTACGCCCGCGACGCGTTCGAGGGCCTGCGGCTGATGGACGAGATCATGACCGTCAAGCGCGGCGGTGGCCTCGATCCCGACAGCCCCGAGGCGATCGCGGCCAAGGAGAAGGCCGCCGAGCGCAAGGCCCGCCACGAGCGCTCCAAGCGGATCGCCGCCGAGCGCAAGGCCGCCGAGGTGCCGATCGAGGTCCCGGAGCGGTCCGACGTCGCCGCCGACCTGCCTGTGCCGACCCCGCCGTTCTGGGGCACCCGCGTGGTGAAGGGCCTGCCGCTGCAGGAGTATTCGGGCCTGCTCGACGAGCGGGCGCTGTTCCTGGGCCAGTGGGGCCTGCGCGGTCAGCGCAGCGGCGACGGGCCGTCCTACGAGGAGCTGGTGGAGACCGAGGGCCGCCCGCGGCTGCGGGCCTGGCTCGACCGGCTGGCGACCGAGGGCGTGCTGCAGCACGCCGCGGTGGTGTACGGGTACTTCCCGGCGGTGTCGGAGGGCGACGACGTCATCGTGCTCACCGAGCCCGACGCCGACGCGCCCGAGCGGTACCGGTTCACCTTCCCGCGCCAGCAGCGCGACCGCTTCCTGTGCATCGCCGACTTCATCCGCTCCCGCGAGCGGGCGCGCGAGACCGGCCAGGTCGACGTGCTGCCGTTCCAGCTGGTCACCATGGGCCAGCCGATCGCCGACTTCGCCAACGCGCTGTTCGCGGCCGACAACTACCGCGACTACCTCGAGGTGCACGGCATCGGCGTGCAGCTCACCGAGGCACTGGCCGAGTACTGGCACCGCCGGGTGCGCGAGGAACTGACGCTGGAGGGCCAGTCGGTCGCCGACGACGATCCCGCCGACATCCTCGACTACTTCAAGCTCGGCTACCGCGGCGCGCGGTACTCCTTCGGCTACGGCGCCTGCCCGGAGCTCGAGGACCGGGCCAAGCTGGTCGACCTGCTCGACGCGGGCCGGGTCGGGGTGACGCTGTCGGAGGAACTGCAGCTGCACCCGGAACAGTCGACCGACGCGTTCGTCCTGCTGCATCCGGAGGCGAAATACTTCAACGCCTGAGACACTGACAGGCGACGGCAGATCGGACCGGTCCCCGCGGGGCCGGTCCGATGCCGTTGTGCCGGTTGTGAGTCTGGTCACGAAGCGGCCGGGAGTCCATGGACCGGGGCCGTCGGGGACGAGGGCAAAGCAGTTCAGCACGTAGGATTTTCGGAAGTTTCATCCCGCTGTGGCGCGGAGGGCTGGACGACTCGGCGGTATTGCAGGAGGGGCACACGTTATGACATCGGATCGGTTGATCGCGGGACGCTATCGACTCACCGACCCGATCGGCACCGGCGCGATGGGGGTCGTGTGGCGTGCCACCGACGTCCGGCTGCGCCGCACCGTCGCGGTGAAGCAGTTGCTGCTCGCACCGGGACTCACCGGATCGCAAGCGCTGGAAGCGAAGCTGCGCGCCATGCGCGAGGGCCGCATCGCCGCCCGCCTGCACCACCCGAACGCCATCACCGTCTTCGACGTCGCCGAGGAAGACGGCCAGCCCTGGCTGGTCATGGAGTACATGAACGCGCCCAGCCTCGCGGTGAAGCTGGCGGGCGGGGCGACGCTGCCGCCGCTCGAGGTGGCCGGGATCGGCGCCCAGGCTGCGGCCGCGCTGTCGGCGGCGCACGACGCCGGGATCATGCACCGCGACGTGAAGCCGGCCAACCTGCTCGTCGGCGACGACGGCACCGTCAAGCTCACCGACTTCGGGATCTCGCACGCCACCGGCGATGTCACCGTCACCGCCACCGGCTTCCTGGCGGGCACGCCCGCCTACCTGGCGCCCGAGATCGCCCGCGGCGACGACCCGAAGCCCGCCGCCGACGTGTTCGCGCTGGGGTCGACCCTGTACGCCGCCGTGGAGGGCGCCCCGCCGTTCGGTGAGGGCGACAACCCGCTCGCGGTGCTGCACGCCGTCGCCAGGGGCGTGGTGCCGGAACCGCAGCGGGCGGGATCGCTCGGGCCGGTGCTGATGTGGCTGCTGACCGCGTCGGCCGAGGACCGGCCGACCATGGCGCAGGCGCGCAAGGCGCTCGAAGATGTCGCGGCGGGCCGGGTTCCGGCACTGCCCGCCACGGCGACCAAGGTGCTGCCGCTGAGTGAGGCGGCCACCACGCTGCTGCCCCAGCCCACCGCACCGACGACGGCGAAGTCCGGCGCCGCGGGTCTGCTCGGCGGCGGACTGGCGCTGGCGAAGGCGGCGAAGTCCGCGATCACCGGTGGATCGCCCGCCACGGGAACGGGGGGAGCGGCGGGCGTTTCGCCCGCGGCGCGGTCGGGACCGGATAGCGGGGCAGCGGCGGCGGGCGCCGACGCGGGCTGGGCAGGCGCGCGACAGGACCGGCCACAGGACGCCACGCCGGGCACCGGCGCCGAACGGGCCGGGACCCCGTCCGGACCGCCGCCGGTCGGCCCGACCCCGCCCGCGCGCACCGACGGGCCGAACAACAGCCGGGCCATCCTGCTGCTCGCCGCCGCCGTCGCCGCGTTCACGGTGATGCTGGTCGTGCTGGTCGTGACGCGGGACCGGGGCGCGGACCCCACGCAGCAGGCGCTGGACCCGGTCACCGTCACCACGGTGGTCGACGGCAAGGTCAGCACCGTCGTCATCGTCCCCGAGCAGGAGACGGTCACCGTGTCCGCGCCGCCGGGCCCGGCCCAGACGGGGCCGACGACCCCCGGCGCCACGTCCGCTCCGTCGGGCACGAGCACCTCGGGCAAGCCGACCGTCACGCCGAGCCCGACCAGCACCACGATCACCACCACCCCGTTCGGCCCGCCGAGCCCGGACCGCATCGGCCAGTTCATCGCCGGGTACTACGGCATGCTGCCCGGCAATATCGGCGGCGCCTGGGCGCAGCTGGCCCCCGGCTATCAGGCGCAGACCGGCGGGTACGGCCAGTACTCCTCGTTCTGGTCGACGGTGCGGTCGGTGACTGTCGGCTCGATCACGCCGAACGGGGAGAACCGGGCGGTCGTCTCGCTCACCTACCACCTCACCAACGGCACCGTGACCTCGGAGAATCGCTGGATCCAGGTGAGCGGTACCGGCAACAGCCTGCAGATCGCCGGATCCGGTGTCTGATCCGCACCGGCTACCCTGAACGCGGCCCGGTGTCCGCCGGTCCGATCCGACGCGGAAGAGAACGAGGCGAGAAACAGGTGAGCGCGCGACCGGCCGCGGTGCTGTGGGACATGGACGGCACGCTGCTCGACTCGGAGAAGCTGTGGGACATCGCGGTGCGCGAACTGGCTCGCGAACACGGCCGTGAGCTCACCGACGAGATCCGCCACGCGCTGATCGGCGCCTCCGGCCCGAACGCGCTGCGCATGCTGTTCGACGGCATCGGCGTCGAGGCGACGCCGCGGGTCCTCGCCGAGGCGGGGGAGTTCCTCGAACGGCGGGTCACCGAGCTGATGCTCGGGCCGATCCCGTGGCGGCCCGGTGCCAAGGACGCGCTCGCCATGGTGCGCGCGGCGGGACTGCGCTGCGCGCTGGTGACCAACACCAAGCGCTCGCTCACCGAATACGGTCTCGACACGCTGGGCCGCGATTTCTTCGACACCTCCGTCTGCGGTGACGAAGTGGCGCACGGCAAACCCGATCCGGCCATCTATCGCAAGGCCGCCGACCTGCTCGGACTCGACCCGGCCGACTGCGTGGCGATCGAGGATTCGCCCACCGGCGCACTCGCGGCACAGGGCGCCGGGTGCGGCCTGATCGTGATTCCGTGCGAAATCGCGGTTCCCGAGGCGCCGGGGCGGGTATTCCGGGAGTCACTGGTGGGTTTGTCGGCCGCCGATCTGGGGGCCGCGCTCGCGGTGCGCGACGAACATTTCGGCAGCGCAGCGAGATAGGGCGAATAGCCTACCGTGATAATTCCGGTATCGACAGAGATTGTTCGAAAACTGTTGTCGCACAGTTGATTTCATGACGCTGTGATCTGCCCGGGATAGGCCGGATTTGCCGAAACCCTGGGCGTGTCGGCGAAAGTTACCGCAAACTGAAGCCATGACAGGGACGCGGGGGCTTGACGAAATCGTCGACATCGCACGGTATCCGCTCACCGATCTCGGTGGTCCGGGCCGGCGCGCCGCGGTCGAGGCCGCCCGCGCGGAACTGGCACAGGACGGCTGTACCGTCCTGCGCGAGTTCCTCCGCCCGGAGCTGTGGGACACGCTGCGCGCGGAGGGGGAGCGGATCGCCCCACACGCCCACTACAAGGTGGAGCGGGTCAACGCCTACAACATCCCGCTCGACACCGATCTGCCCGCCGACCACCCGGCCCGGATCGTGCTCGACCGCGGCAACGCCTTCGTCGCCCGCGACCGCATTCCCGCCGACGCGCTGATCCAGCGCCTCTACACCGACCCGATCTTCCAGCGTTTCGTCGCCGACTGTTTCGAACTCGACGAACTGCACGAATTCGCCGACCCGCTGGCCGGTCTGTGCCTGAACGTGGTCGAGCCGGGCATGTCGCACCCCTGGCATTTCGACACCAACGAGTTCACCGTCAGCATGCTGACCCGCCGCCCCGAAGCCGGCGGTGTCTTCGAGTACTGCCCCAATATCCGCGATCCGCACGCCGAGCATCTCGACGACGTGCGCGCCGTGCTCACCGGCGAGGGCGACCGGTTCATCCGCGCCCTGGAACTGCGCCCCGGCGATCTGCAGCTGTTCAAGGGCCGCTTCTCGCTCCACCGGGTCACCGAGGTGGCCGGTGCGGGACAACGACATTCGGCGATCTTCGCCTACACGGACCGGCCCGGGGTGATCGGCACTGTCGAACGCACCAGGCAGCTGTTCGGCCGTGTCCTGCCCGACCATGTGGCCGCCGCGGCCGACGCCGTCCGAGGTGACCGACTGCTCGACTGAGAGGAACCGCCCATGTCCGTTCCGTTGCACACCACCGGCAAAGCATCCTTCGACGACATCTACGAAAGTCCCGATCCGCGTGCCTACTTCGCGCGGATGAACGAGCTGGACTACCGGATCCCGGAGCTGGCCAAGCCGCATTTCCAGGAGCAGTTGCGCCAGCTGCGGGCGGCGCGGCCGGACCGGATCCCGACGGTGCTCGACCTGGGCTGCTCCTACGGGGTGAACGCGGCGCTGCTGCGGACCGGCACGACGGTCGAGGAGCTGGCCGGGCACTATCGCGACCACGCCGAGACCGACAAGGTCGGGCTGATCGCGGCGGACCGGGAGCGGTTACGCGCCGACCTGATGCCCGACGTACGCTTCGTCGGGATGGACGCCGCACGCCCGGCGCTGACCTACGCCCACGCCGCCGGATTCCTGCACGACTACGTGCACGCCGACCTCGAGGCCACCGAGCCGACCGAGGCCCAGCGGCGTGTGCTCGCCTCCGCCGATCTGGTGATCTCCACCGGATGCGTCGGCTACATCACCGAGAAAACCCTCTCCAGGGTCGCCCAGGCGGATCCCCGCAAGCGGCCGTGGATGGCGCATTTCGTGTTGCGGATGTTCGATTTCGGCCCCATCGCCGCGGAACTCGCCGCGCTCGGCTATCGCAGCGAGCAGCGTCCCGGTATGTTCCAGCAGCGGCGCTTCGCTTCGGCCCAGGAACGTGCACAGGTGCTGGAAGCGTTGGCGGCCAAGGGAATCGACACCACCGACCACGAAGCCGAAGGCTGGCTCTACGCCAACCTGTTCGTGTCCCGCCCGCATCCCATCGAGACCTGAGGATCTGGATTGAACCAACCGACGTTCGCCGCCGAAGACAGCCTGCCCCGGGTACCGCTGCCGACACTGGACGACAGTTGCGCGCGGTTCCTGCAGTGGTGTCAGCCGCTGCTCGGCGCCGAGGAACTCGCCACCACCGAGGCCGCAGTCGCCGAACTGCTGCGGCCCGGTGGGGCAGGCCGGACCCTGCACGCCGCGCTCGCCGAATACGACGCCACACCGGGGGTCGGCAGCTGGCTCGACGAGTTCTGGCCCTCGCGGTACCTGGGCCGCCGCGACCGGATCGCGCTGAACGCCAACTTCGTCTTCCTGTTCCGCGACGACACCCCGCTGGCCGCCTCCACCGTGGCGGGCCAGGCCGAGCGGGCCGCCGCGATCATCGGCGCCGCCGTGGACTACAAGCTGGCGCTGGACGCCGAGCGGATCCCGCCGGTCACCCAGCGCGGGCAGCAGCTGTCGATGTGGCAGAACGAGTACCTGTTCTCCGAGACCCGGATCCCGGGCGAAGAGCAGGACACCGTGCGCAAGCCCTACAGCCCGGAATGGCCGGGTCCCTCGGACGCGCGCCACATCGTGGTCTTCTACCGCGGCAACATCTTCCGGATGGACGTGATCGGCCCGGACGGCGCGCCGTACGCGTTCGAGGACGTGGTCGACGGGCTGCGGGCGGTCATCAAGGGCGGCACCAAGCCCGCGGCCACCGACACCTCGATCGGGCACCTGACCACCAAGGCCAGGGCGGAGTGGGCCCGCAGCCGGGCCACCCTGCGCGCCGAGGCGGCCAATGTCGCGGCGTTCGACGAGGTCGAGACGGCGCTGTTCGCGGTCTGCCTGGAAGACTTCACGCCCCGTGACGAACTGCACGCCTGCGATCAGCTGCTGCACGGTGACAGCGCCAACCGGTACTTCGACAAGTCGGTGTCGTTCATCGTCTTCGCCGACGGCCAGGCAGGCATCAACATCGAGCACTGCGGTCTCGATGGCACCACCGTGCTGTCGTTCGTGGACACCCTGCTCGAGCGGACCGCGCAGGACCATGCCGCCACCAGCGGCGCGCGGGCCCAGGGGCTGCCGCAGGTCGAGCCGATCGAGTTCGTCCTCGACTCGGCCGCCCGCGCCGACATCGCGGCCGCGGGCGCCGACTTCGCCCGCTTCGCCGCCGACACCGCGACCGCGCTGGTCTCGTTCGACGACTTCGGCACCGGCGCGGCCAAGCAGCTCGGCATCTCGCCCGACGCGTTCGCCCAGTTGGCCTACCAGCTCGCCCACCGGCGCAGCAAGGGCCTGACCGGCGCCACCTACGAGTCCATCGCGACCCGGCAGTTCCGCAACGGCCGCACCGAGGCCATGCGCGTGGTGACCCCGGAGATGGTGGCCTTCGTCGACGCGATGGTCGACGATTCCGTCGAGCGCGATGGCAAGCTGGCCGCGGCCCGCACGGCGGCGTCCGCGCACGTCGGCCGGGCCAAGGAGTGCCAGGCCGGTCAGGCGCCCGAGCAGCATCTGTGGGAGCTGCAGTGGATCCAGCGCCGCCGCGGCGCGGAGCTGGGCGTCGCCGACGAGCGGATCGCGCTGTTCGACAGCCCCGGCTGGACGATCATGCGCGACGACTACCTGAGCACCAGCTCGGCGCCGTCGGTGCACATCCGCTACTTCGGTTTCGGCTCCACCAGCCCCACCTGCATCGGCATCGCCTACGTGCTGCTGCCGGACCGCTGGAACATCTACCTGGCCACCCCCAAGTCGGTGGCCGACCAGATGTACGCCTTCGCCGACCACCTGCGCACCGCGGTCGCCGACCTGCGCGAACTGCTGGCCGACCCGTCCTGACGGTGACCCGCGCACCGTGGCCGCCGGTGGCCACGGTGCGCGGGAAAACCGGTGTACACGGTGTGAAACAATCACTCATCGTGAAGAACTTCGAATCCCTGTTCGCCGAGCTGCAGGATCGTGCCCAGACCCGTCCCGAGGGGTCGGGCACCGTGGCCGCGCTGGACGCAGGCGTTCATTTCCAGGGTAAGAAGGTGCTCGAGGAAGCCGGTGAGATCTGGCTGGCCGCCGAGCACGAGAGCGACGAAGCGCTCGCCGAGGAGATCTCCCAGCTGCTGTACTGGGTCCAGGTGATGATGGTGGGTCGCGGGCTGAAGCTCGAGGACGTGTACCGACATCTGTGACGGCTGATCCGTCCCGGTCGACACCGCCACTTCCGCTCCCCGAAAGGACCCCTTCCCATGTTGCGCGTCGCAGTTCCCAACAAGGGCTCGCTGTCGGAATCCGCCGTCTCGATCCTGAGTGAGGCCGGTTACCGCAAACGCACCGATTCCCGTGAGCTGACCGTCCTCGACCCCGCCAACCAGGTCGAATTCTTCTTCCTGCGGCCCAAGGACATCGCCATCTACGTCGGCTCCGGAGAGCTCGACCTCGGCATCACCGGCCGCGACCTGGCCCTGGATTCCGGGTCGCCGGTCAGCGAGCGCCTCTCGCTCGGCTTCGGCCGTTCTTCCTTCCGCTACGCCGCGCCGGCCGGTGAGGACTGGAAGGTCGAGGATCTGGCGGGCAAGCGCATCGCCACCTCGTACCCGAACCTGGTCCGCGCCGACCTGGCCCGCTTCGGCATCGAGGCCGAGGTCATCCGCCTCGACGGCGCCGTCGAGATCTCGATCCAGCTGGGCGTGGCCGACGCGATCGCCGATGTCGTCGGCTCCGGCCGCACGCTGCGTCAGCACAACCTGGTCGCCTTCGGCGACTCGCTCTGCGATTCCGAGGGCGTGCTGATCGAGCGCACCGGCTCCGACCAGGACGACCGGGCTCGCAACCAGCTCATCGCGCGCATCCAGGGTGTGGTGTTCGCCCAGCAGTACCTGATGCTGGACTACGACTGCCCCAAGTCGCTGCTCGACGAGGCCGTCGCCATCACCCCGGGCCTGGAGTCGCCGACGGTCTCCCCGCTCACCGACCCCGACTGGGTCGCGGTGCGCGCCCTGGTCCCGCGCAAGCAGGGCAACGACCTGATGGATCGCCTCGCCGATCTCGGTGCCAAGGCCATCCTCGCCACCGACATCCGGTCCTGCCGCGCGTTCTGACCCGATTCGTCCCGCACGGCCCGGCGAGCGTGATCGGCTCGCCGGGCCGTTTCGCATCTCCGGCCGTGCGTGCGGCGCGGCGCGAGATCGGTTCAGGGTGAGCGCAATCGGTGTGTGCCGGGGGAGCGCGTTGCTACCTTGCGGTTTCTCGATGAGGAACACAAGGAGTCACCGTGTCCCAGACACAACCCGAGCCGCGGCCGGGTAGCGCATTCACGTGGAACGAGGACTGGCTGGCCACGGTCGTCGGTCTCGCTCTGATCGGTCTCGTCCTGGTCGGGGCGATCCCCGCGTGGCTGGTGCCGTGATGAGCGAACCGAAGACCACGACGGAAACCGCCGCGCTGCAGGCCAACCCGCGTCCCACGAGCACCGACATCGCGGCCGGGATCCTGCTGGTGCTCGCGCTCGGCGCGCTGACCCGGTTCTTCGACACCCAGGTGCCGCAGTGGGCGGGCGATACGCCGTTCACGCGGATCGCCAAGTCGGTCGAATATCCGGTGTACGCGATCGCGATCGGCTTGCTCGGCAATGTGGTGCTGAGCAAACTCGGCCTGCGGGAACGGCTTTCGGCCGGGTTCCGGACCGAGTTCTTCATCAAGACCGGTGTGGTGCTGCTCGGCGCGTCGATCAATCTGAAGATCCTGGTGACGGCGGCCGCGCCGTCGATCGTCCAGGCGCTGGCGCTGATCACCATCGTGTTCGGCTTCACCTGGTGGTTCGGCGGCAAGCTCGGCCTCGACGACAAGCTGCGAGCCCTGCTGTCCTCGGCGGTGTCGATCTGCGGGGTGAGCGCCGCGATCGCGGCGGCGGGCGCGGTCCAGGCGCGGCGCGAGCAGATCGCCTACGCGGCCTCGCTGGTGATCATCTTCGCGCTACCCTCGATCTTCCTGCTGCCCTGGCTGGCCGACGCCTTCGGCCTCTCGGACGCGGTGGCGGGCGCCTGGATCGGCGGCAATATCGACACCACCGCCGCGGTGGCCGCGGCGGGCGCGCTCGCCGGGGAGGACGCGCTGAAGATCGCCACGATCGTCAAGACCACGCAGAACGCGCTGATCGGTCTCGTCGCCATCGCGCTGACCGCCTGGTTCGCGTTCCGGGTCGACCGCACGCCGGGCGCGGCCCGGCCGAGTATCGGCGAATTCTGGTCCAGGTTCCCGAAGTTCGTGCTCGGCTTCCTCGCGGCCTCGGTCATCGGCACCCTGTACCTGCAGTCGGTCGACAAGAAGACCGGTGCGGCGCACATCGCGATCATCAACGACCTGCGCACCTGGTTCCTGATCCTCGCCTTCGTCTCCATCGGCCTGGAGTTCTCGCTGCGCGGACTGCGCGAGGCGGGCTGGCGGCCGATCGCGGTCTTCGGCTCGGCGGTCGTGGTGAACCTGGCGGTCGGGCTCGGCCTGTCGGTGCTGCTGTTCCGCGACTTCGCGGTGTGAGAGTGAGCCGGCCGTCGCCGGACCGGCGACGGCTCAGACGTCCTCGGCGGGGCGCGCGTCGGGCAGTCCCAGCTCGACCGGCGCCTGCCGCGGCCAGCCCGGATACGGCGGCGGGGTGCCACCGAACTCCGGGCACAGGTGCTGGAAGTCGCAGAACCGGCACATCGCGGAGCGGCTGGGCGGGAAATCGCCGGTGCGGCCCGCCTCCAGGATCGCCTGCCACAGCGCGATCAGGATCCGTTCGAAGCGGTCCAGCTCGTCGCGGTCGGGGGAGTAGGTGAGCAGCACCTTGTCGGCCAGGTAGATCAGCCGCAGCTGGGCGGGCACGATATCGCGGGTGCGCAGGATCATCAGCGCGTAGAACTTGAGCTGGAACAGCGCCCTGGCCTCGTGCAGTGGGCCGGGGGCGCGCCCGGTCTTGTAGTCGACGACCCGCAGCAGGCCGTTGGGCGCGATATCGATGCGGTCGACGAACCCGCGCAGTGGAATGTCACCGGCCAGCTCGACCTCCACCCGCTCCTCCCGCGAGTCCGGCTCGAACCGGGTCGGATCCTCGAGCTCGTAATAGCTCTCGACCAGCCGCCGCACCTCCGCGAACAGTGCCTCCGGGCCGCCCTCGGCGACGAGCTCGTCGATCCCCGCCCGATCGGCCCGCACCCGATCCCAGGCGCCGGGCACCAGCTCGGCCGCGCGCTCGGGGTGCCGCTCGGCGGCGGGCAGCCCGAACAGATCCTCGAGCACCGCGTGCACCACCGTGCCCCGCACCGCGGCCCGGGTCGGCGGCTCCGGGACCCGATCGATCGCCCGCAACCGGTACTTGAGCGGGCACTGCTTGAAATCGCTTGCCCGCGAAGGCGACAGCGCCGGTCGCGACCGCTGGGCCGGACCGTCGGCGGTGTCGTCGGCAAGGGACGCGGACACGGGCACTGACATACTTCGCAGGGTATCGGCACCCACCGACACCGAACGCGACGATTCGGACCGGGCGGCGCGCTCTGCCAAGATCACCGCATGCATCGAATGATTCGGGTGGGGGCGGCCGTGGCCGCGATGATCGTGCTTGGCGCGTGTGAGGAACCGGGCAAGACGGTGCGGGTGCCCGCCCCCACCTCGGCGGCGGCGACCACGACGACGAGCCCGGCACAGGCGCTGCGGACGGGCAAACTGGCGGAGGGTATGCGGATCGCGGAGGTCCTGGCGCTGCCCACCGACATCGACCCGCGCTACCTGCGCCACGGTAGCTCCGACGTCCTCACCTCGGCGCGGTTGAAGATCTCCGCCGGGCACCACAACGCGATCGCCGAGGTCGCCGACGACAACGGGTTGCTGGCGGGCTTCGTCAGCGAGCGATCCAACGGTGGCAAGACGCTGACCGACAGTGAGTGGCTCGTCCACGGCGTCCTGCGCTTCCCCGACGCCGCCACCGCGACCACGGCCGCTGCCGAGTTCGCGGTGGCCGCGACCGCCGAACGCGGTCTCCTCCAGACGGCGGACTGGACCGCCGCTGACCTACCCGGCGCGCCCGGCACCCGATTCGTCCAGCTGACGAATCAGGGCAGGGCCGAGGGCATGGCCTTCACGCCGTATCGCGACTACGTGGTGTTCACCAGGGTGATGGGCGGTGCGCAGCCCGAGCACGCGGCGACCATCACGCGGGCGCTGGAACGGCAACGGCCGCTGCTGGATTCGTTCACCGCGACACCCGAAGCCGAGCTCGCCCGGCTGCCGTACGACCCGGACGGGATCTTCGCGTTGTCGATCGGTGACAGCGGCAGCGGCCGCGGGGCCTACCGGCAGCACGCCGCGCTGCTGTTCGCCGAGGACCAGCAGGCCGCGGTGACGCTGTACCGCACGGTGGGCGTCAGCGCGCTGGCCACCAAGGGCAGCACCGTCTACCGCGCGGCGGACCCGGCGGGGGCGACCGAGCTCGCGACTGCCACCACCGCCGCGATCGCCGCCGCACGGGGTATGGCGACCGCGCCGGCGCCCGCCGACGTGCCCGGCGTGTCCTGTCTGACCGACGGCGGGGAGCACGCCAATGCCTGGGTCTGCCTGGTGACCAGCGGACGCCACGTCGCCGAGGTCTGGGCGAAGACCCAGGACGCCGCGCACACCGGTGCCCGTGACCAGCAGCGGGTGCTGGCGGCCGCGAAGTAGCGCCCGGTGTC
Source organism: Nocardia sp. NPDC051833 (assembly GCF_040681225.1). Lineage (NCBI taxonomy): Bacteria > Bacillati > Actinomycetota > Actinomycetes > Mycobacteriales > Nocardiaceae > Nocardia > Nocardia sp. NPDC051833. Next base: position 1,126,527 of record NZ_JBFAYK010000002.1, on the reverse strand, counting down.
ACCCCGTTCGGTGGGTGATCGCGCCGACCTGGCAGGCTGGAGGCTTCACTCGAAGAACGGAGATACATGACGGCCAGACGGACCGGTCCATTCACCATCGGGGACCGGGTGCAGCTGACCGATGCCAAGGGGCGCCTCTACACGGTGGTGCTGGAGGAGGGGAAGGAGTTCCACACCCACCGCGGCGGCATCAAGCACGACGACCTCATCGGCACCGACGAGGGCACCGTCGTGAAGTCCACCAACGGCACCCCCTACCTGGCGTTGCGCCCCCTGCTCGTCGACTACGTACTGTCGATGCCGCGCGGCGCGGCCGTCATCTACCCGAAGGACGCGGCGCAGATCGTCCACGAGGGCGATGTGTTCCCCGGCGCGCGGGTGCTCGAGGCGGGGGCCGGCTCCGGCGCGCTGACCTGCTCGCTGCTGCGCGCGGTCGGCCCCGAGGGCGAGGTGATCTCCTACGAGATCCGCGACGACCACGCCGAGCACGCCATCCGCAATGTCGAGACCTTCTTCGGCGAGCGCCCGGCGAACTGGTCGCTGACCGTCGCCGACGTCGCCCAGTACGAGGGTGAGCAGGTCGACCGGGTGGTCCTGGACATGCTCGCCCCCTGGGACGCGCTGCCCGCGGTGTCCAAGGCGCTGGTCCCCGGCGGTGTGCTGGTCGTCTACGTCGCCACGGTGACCCAGCTGTCGAAGGTCGTCGAGGCGCTGCGCGAGCAGGAGTGCTGGACCGAACCGCGCTCGTGGGAGTCGATGGTGCGCGGCTGGCACGTCGTCGGCCTGGCCGTGCGGCCCGAGCACCGCATGCAGGGGCACACTGCCTTCCTGGTGAGCGCCCGCCGCCTCGCCGAGGGTACGGTCACCCCCAAGCCGCAGCGGCGGCCGTCGAAGGGCTGACGAGGTTTCGGCTCCCCGGATCCGGGGCAGCTTTCGAGGTGGGCGCGCGCGTGCCCACATCGTGAGCCGCTCCCCGGGGAGCGGCACGGAACCCGGCCCGGCGGCCGGGTCAGGGAGGGAACCCATGCCGAGTACCGAACCGTCCGCGACGAAGGACCCGTCCGCCGGGATGCTGTATCCCGGCGATTCCCCGCGCCTGTATCGCGCGGTGTTCAACGTCTTCCCGCCCTACCTGTTCGGCGGGGTCCGGGTGAAGCACATTGCCGCCGACTGGACGTCGGTCCGCGTCGACTATCGGGTCCGGCCGTGGAACCGCAACAGCCCGAACCGGGCCGCGTTCGGCGGCACCCTGTACTCGATGACCGACCCGTTCTTCGCGATCATGGCCTACGGCCAGCTCGGCCGCGGCTACCGGATCTGGAACATCACCGGGTCCATCGAATTCCTCCGTCCCGGCCGCGGCACCGTCACCGCCACCATGGGGCTCTCGCGCGACCAGGTCGCCGAGATCCGCGAGGCGACCGCGGCGGGCGCGAAATCGATCACCGAGCACAGTGCCGAGATCGTCGACGCGAACGGCACCCTCGTCGCCCGCGCCGCGCAGCAGCTCTACGTCCGGCGGCTGCCGGACTGAGCGGTTCAGACCGGGAACAGGCTGTGCTTGCGCGGATTCGGTTCCGCTGACTGCTCCTTCTCCCGCAGCAGGCGCAGCGCGTGCCGGATCTCGAGGCGGGTCTGCGACGGCTCGATGACCGCGTCGATGTAGCCGCGCTCGGCGGCCACCCAGGGGGTGGCGACGGTGGCGTTGTAGTGGTCGATCATGGCGTCGCGCACGGTCGCGCGCTGCTCCTCGGGGACCTGCTGGAGTTGCTTGCGGCCGATCAGGTCGACCGCGCTCTCGGCGCCGATCACCGCGATGCGCGCGGTCGGCCAGGCGAAGCTGACGTCGGCGCCGATCTGCTTGCAGGCCATGAATCCGTAGGCGCCGCCATAGGATTTGCGCACGACGAGGTTGACGATCGGCACCGTCGCCTCGATGATGGCGCGGAAGACCCGCCCGCCGCGCACGATCACCCCGTTGCGTTCCTCCTCGACGCCGGGCAGCACGCCGGGCGTGTCGGCGACGAAGACCAACGGTAGCCCGAACGCGTTGCACAGGCGGATGAAATGGGTCGCCTTGTCGGAGCATCGGGCGTCGATCGCCCCGCCGAGGACGAGCGGCTGATTGGCGACGACCCCGATCGGCCTGCCGTCGACCCTGGCGAAGCCGGTGATCAGGTTCTGGGCCGTGCCCGAACGGATCTCGTGGAAGTCGCCGTCGTCGAAGATCCGCAGCAGGATCTCGTGCATGTCGTAGCCTTCGCGATCCGAATCGGGGATGATCGCGTCGAGTTCCCGGTCGCTGACGGTGGTCTCGGGCTCCAGCCCGGGATTGACGATCGGCGGCTGCTCCAGGCAGCTCGACGGCAGGAAGCTCAAATACGCTCTGGCCCAGGCGAAGGCCTCCTGCTCGGTGGCGCTGACGTGGTGGATCGTGCCGTTGCGGACCTGGTTGTGCGCGCCGCCGAGCTCCTCCATGCTGACGTCCTCGCCGGTGACCGCCTTGATCACCTCGGGCCCGGTGACGAACATGTAGGAGTTCTCGGTGGCGACGAGCACATCGGTGTTGACCGGCCCGTAGACCGCGCCCGCCGCGCACTTGCCGAGCATGATCGACACCTGCGGCACGAACCCGGACAGCCGCTCCTGGCGCCTGCTCATCTTGGCGAACCAGGCCAGCGAGGCGACCGCGTCCTGGATCCGCGCGCCGCCGGAGTCGTTGATCGCGACCACCGGGCAGGCCTTGTCGAAGGCGAACCGCAGCGCGTTCTCGACCTTGCGGCCGAACACCTCGCCCGCCGTGCCGCCGTACACGGTCTGATCGTGGGCGACGACCACCACCGGCCTGCCGTCGATCAGTCCGCGCCCGGTGACCACCCCGTCGCCGTAGAGGGCGTTCGGGTTGCCCGGCTGGCGGGCCAGCGCGCCGATCTCGAGGAAGCTGCCGGGGTCCAGTAGCGAACGCACCCGTTCGCGGACGCTCGGGATGCCCTTGGCGGCGCGCTTGGCGACCCCGCCCGCGCCCGCGGGTTCGGCGGCCTGCGCCAGCGACTCCCGCAGTCGTTCCAGCTTCTCTCGCGTACCCGGCATCGCATCCAGCCCTTCGCCCACACGGTCATGTCTCGCGACACGCTAGGGACGGAGGTCACCGGGAACCGGCTACCGCGGGTTCTCTGTGCAGTTCACAGCGAGCGAACGGCCCCGGCTGGATACCCGGACAGCGCGGGGCCGTGACGGGCGTCAGGCGGGCGTGCAGGGGGCCTGGGCGAAGCCGAGCAGCAGGCAGCCGCTGGCATCGGAGATCTTCCAGGTGCCGTCGACCTGCTCCCAGGTGACCGGGAAGGCGGGCGCCGTGCCGTGCGGCGAGGTGATGGTCACCTCGGCGGTCGCGGTGTTTCCGCTGGTCACGACGTTGTCGACGGCGAAGGTGAGGGTGTAGCCGGCGAGCATGCCGTTCATCTGGTCGATGTTGGACTTGCGCGCGTCGCCGTTGACGATCAGCTTCGCCTTCTCGTCGGTGGACAGCGCCGGATCCGAGAACTTGATCAACGTCGCCTTCAGGGAATCGGCGGTGGGGGCGGCGGCGTTGTCACCGGACGGAGTTGCCGAAATGCTGGACGGAGCGGCCGCGATACTGGTACTGCTGCTGGTGGCCTTCGTCGAGGAATCGTCGGAGCCGCCGCAACCGGTCAGTCCGACGGTGACGGCGAGCGCCGCAGCGGCGGTAGCGACGGTGACACGGATCGTGCGGGTAGGAAGGAGCATGCTCGGCAACCTTTCGGCTCGATGGGCGAGGGCACTCGCCTGCTGCCCGGGATCGGAGTGTTAGGGGAGCCTAACACGCAGAATTCGGCGGCCGATGTCGTACCTGCCGTACAAGATGTGATCACGACGAAACCATGTCGGAAAGCGAGAACGGACCGCGCCCGGTAGCGTTGAAAGACCGGGACTGGGAGGAGCAGCATCATGAGCCCCAACGAGAATTCGGATTCGGCGGCCTGGCGAGAGCTCGAGGCGGTACGCGCCGAGGCGGCTGCTCTTCGCAGACAACTCGCCGACTCGCCGGATCGCGCACGCGAATTGGAAGCACGGATCGATTCGCTGACCATCCGCAACGGCAAGTTGATGGACACGCTCAAGGAAGCGCGCCAGCAACTGATCGCCCTGCGTGAGGAAGTCGATCGCCTCGGTCAGCCGCCCAGCGGCTACGGCATCGTCATCCACACCTACGAGGATCAGACGGTCGACGTCTTCACCTCCGGTCGCAAGATGCGCCTCACCTGCTCGCCCAATATCGACGTCGCGACGCTCGAATACGGCCAGACCGTGCGCCTCAACGAAGCGCTCACGGTCGTGGAGGCCGGGAACTTCGACGCCATCGGCGAAATCGGCACGCTACGCGAGATTCTCGACGACGGCAGGCGGGCCCTGGTGGTCGGCCACGCCGACGAGGAGCGCGTGGTCTGGCTGTCCGGCCCGCTGTCCAAGATCGCCGAGTACGACGACGTCGACGACCCGGATTCCCCGATTCGCAAACTGCGCCCCGGCGATTCGCTGCTGGTCGACACCAAGGCCGGCTTCGCCTTCGAGCGGGTGCCCAAGGCCGAGGTCGAAGACCTTGTGCTGGAAGAGGTTCCCGACGTCGACTACACCGACATCGGTGGCCTCGGCAGGCAGATCGAGCAGATCCGCGACGCGGTGGAACTGCCCTTCCTGCACAAGGATCTGTTCCGCGAGTACGCGCTGCGCCCGCCCAAGGGTGTGCTGCTCTACGGTCCGCCCGGGTGCGGTAAGACGTTGATCGCCAAGGCCGTTGCCAACTCGCTGGCCAAGAAGATCGCCGAAGCCCGTGGTGAGGACGCCAAGGAGGCCAAGTCCTTCTTCCTCAACATCAAGGGCCCCGAGCTGCTCAACAAGTTCGTCGGTGAGACCGAGCGCCACATCCGGATCATCTTCCAGCGGGCGCGGGAGAAGGCCTCCGAGGGCACCCCGGTGATCGTGTTCTTCGACGAGATGGACTCGATCTTCCGGACCCGTGGTTCGGGTGTCTCCTCCGATGTGGAGACCACCGTGGTGCCACAGCTGCTCTCGGAGATCGACGGTGTCGAGGGTCTCGAGAACGTCATCGTGATCGGCGCGTCCAACCGCGAGGACATGATCGACCCCGCGATCCTGCGGCCGGGCCGCCTGGACGTGAAGATCAAGATCGAGCGGCCGGACGCGGAGTCGGCGCAGGACATCTTCTCCAAGTACCTCACCGAGACGCTGCCGCTGCACGAGAGCGATCTGCGCGAGTTCGACGGCGACAAGGCCGCGTGCGTGGAGGCGATGATCGAGAAGGTCGTCGAGCGGATGTACGCCGAGAGCGACGACAACCGGTTCCTGGAGGTCACCTACGCCAACGGTGACAAGGAGGTCCTGTACTTCAAGGACTTCAACTCCGGCGCGATGATCCAGAACATCGTCGACCGGGCGAAGAAGTACGCGATCAAGGCCGTGCTCGACACCGGCAACCCGGGTCTGCGGATTCAGCACCTCTTCGACTCGATCGTCGACGAGTTCGCCGAGAACGAGGACCTGCCCAACACGACCAACCCGGACGACTGGGCTCGGATCTCGGGCAAGAAGGGCGAGCGGATCGTCTACATCCGTACCCTGGTCACGGGCAAGAACGCCTCGGCCAGCCGCGCGATCGACACCGAGTCGAACACCGGTCAGTACCTGTAGGGCCGATCGGCGGAAGGCCGCGTTCCCTCGGGGAGCGCGGCCTTCCCGCGTACCGGGACAGTGTGAATTTTTTTCCCGAAAACGCCACGCGACACAGAGTGGATAGGGCACGCTTCAGATGTTCGTTACACCTGATGAGGACCCGTAAACGAGGAGTGTTGTCATGGCCGGTTCCGCCGCTGATCTGCTGACCGAGATCATCCTGCAGACCATTCAGAACCTGTTCAGCTCGATCAGCGCCGGCTGATCACAGCCGTCCGACGAGGGCCGCGTCTCCCACTCCCGGAGACGCGGCCCTCGGTCGTTGATCAGCCCTGTGCGGTGGTCACCGCGTTGAACACCACATCGGCCACCGGGGTGCCGTCGGCCCCGCCACCGGCGACGCCGGCGTTCGCGATGGTGTTCAGCGCGTCCATCCCCGCGGTGATCCGGCCGAACGGGGTGTAGTTCGGCGGCAGCTGGGTGTCGCGGTAGACCAGGAAGAACTGGCTGCCGTTGGTGCCAGGGCCCGCGTTGGCCATCGCCACGGTGCCCGCCGGGTAGACCGCGCCGGTGAGGTTCTCGTCGCCGAACTTGTAGCCGGGGCCGCCCATGCCGGTCGCGGTGGGATCGCCGCACTGCAGGACGTAGATGCCCTGGGTGGTCAGCCGGTGACAGCGGGTGTGGTCGAAGTAGCCCTCGTTCGCCAGGAACGCGAACGAGTTCACCGTGCGCGGCGCCGCGGCGGCGTCGAGTGCGATCGAGATGGTGCCGCAGGTGGTGTCGAGCGTCGCGGTGTAGGCGGCCGCCGGGTCGATCGTGAGGGCGGGTTCGGTGGTCCACTGCTTGCCGTTCGGCGCGCCGGGCGCGGCCAGGAGGGCGCAGCCGGGGACGAAACCCTGATGGGCGGGCACGGCCTGGGCGACGGGGGCGATCGCCACCACTGCTGCCACGACGGCGCCGAGGCCGAAGGCGGCTCGCCGGGTGGTGCCGACGACGGAACGGTCCTGCGAATGACTGCTCACCTGGACGGTGTCTCCTCGGAATGGGGTGCTGCCGGACGATGTACCGCGCATCCTGCCAGTCGCGGCCGTGCTGTGGAGAGGGACCGCCGAATCGGTTGCCCGGCTGGCCGGGCCGGTACCCCGAGCAGTTCCGGGAAGGCGACGACCCGGCCCGCTCGCGGTCGTTGCGCGCCGCCAGATCATCGGCCGGGGCGGCATCGAGACCTACCTTCGGTACTCGGCACCGCCGCTCCACACCTTGCGGACGGCCCTGGTCGCGCGGATATCCGCGACCGGGTCGCCGTCGAGCAGGACCAGGTCGGCGCGCAGGCCGGGTCGGATCGCGCCACGATCGGCGAGCCCGAAGTGCGCCGCGGGCAGCACAGTCGCCGCCCGCAGGACGTCCACGGTCGAGAGCCCGGCCTGGACCAGGAGCTCCAGTTCGTGGTGCAGGCTCACGCCGTGCTCCGGATGGAACGGGACACCGGGTGTCGCATTGGCATCCGTACCGGCCAGGACCGGTACACCCGCCTCGTGCAAGGCTGCGACCGTGGCCAGCGAACTCGCGAATGCGGCACCGACACCGTACTTTTCGGCGACGCCCTCCATCATGGTGAGCGTCGGAACGACGATGTGCCCACCGGCGGCCATCCGTCCGAGTTCGACGGCGGGCAACCCCTCGCCCAGTGGAACATGGGTGAACACGTCGACACCGGCGTCCACTGCCATCGCGTAGGAACCGGACCTCGAGGTATGGGCGACGACTTTCAGGCCCCGCGCGTGCGCGGCGACTACGACGGCCTTCGCCGCAGCGGTGTCGGGTCCGCCCTCTCCCGGCTCTTCCAGGATCAGCTTGATGTAGTCCGCGCCCGCCGCCGCGCGCTGCGCCACCATCGCTTCGGCCTGCTCCGGACCGGTGATGACAGCCGCGGCGGCCATCCCGGGAATCCTGGCGTGCGCTCCGGCCGGGCCGATGATCGGCAGGCCGGCACTGCGCACGCCGGCCCCGAGGGGGCCGTCCCGGAGCGACCCGATCAGATCCGGCAGCACCGTCGCCATGTCCAGCGCGGTGGTCACGCCATGTGTCACGAACCGGTCCATCACCTCCGGGCCGTCCAGATGGACGTGGCAGTCGATGAAGCCGGGCAGCAGCACCCCGCCCGCGCCATCGACGACTTCGCCGGTCCCGGTACCCGAGCCGATGACCGCACCGTCGATGACGAGCGAGGTCGGATCACCGATCTTTCGACCGTCGAAGACGCGAATGTTCTTCAGCGTGGTCACATTTCTGTGAGCTGTCCCCATGCCTGAAGTAGAACACGTGTCAGTAGCTGCCGGGTGGCCACGGCGGACAGCAGTGGTCCTCAGCTCCGGCGGATGCGGCGGTAGGTGGGGGTGGCCGTGGTAGCGGTGGCCAGTTCGGTGGCCACCCAGGGGAGGTCGGTGGGGGGCAGGGCACCGAGAGTGAGGCGCAGGTGGTCGGTCGCCGGGTGGGTGGCTACGGCGAAGGGGCCGCCGGGCGCGGCTTTGATGCCCGCGGCGGCGAGGCTGATCATGGCGGCGTTCTCGTCGTGGACGGGGAGCCAGAGGTTGATGCCGTCGCCGGGGGTGACGGTGACGCCGTGGGCGGCCAGGGCGCGGCGCAGGGCGGTGGCGCGGCGGCGGTACTCGCGGCGGGCGCGGGTGACGGTGGCGCGGGCGTCCGCGTCGTCCAGCATGGTGAGCAGCACGCGCTGGAGCAGGCGGCTGGACCAGCCGGGGCCGAGCATACGGCGCTCGACCACCGGATCCAGCAGCGCCGCGGGGCCGCCCGCCACGGCCAGGCGCAGATCGGCGCCATGGGATTTGGAGTACGAGCGGATGTAGACGCCGCGGTCGGGGAAGCGGGCGGCGAGCGAGCGCAGCGGACTGGTCGCGATGCCGGCGGAGTGGTCGTCCTCGATGATCAGGGCGGGGTGCGGGGCCAGTAGCGCCGCGAGCGCGCGGACCCGGGCGGCGTCGAGCGAGGCGCCGGTGGGGTTGTGCGCGCGCGGTTGCAGGATCACCGCCCGGGGTGCGGGGCCGTCGAAGGCGCGCGCGAATTCCTCGGGGCGGAAACCGGATTCGTCGAGGCGCACGGCGATCGGCCGGGCGCCGAGGCGGGTCAGCAGATCGAGGAACGGCGGAAAGCAGGGGTCTTCCACGATGACCGGGTCGCCGAAGCGGACATGCGCGGCGAGCAGCCGGTCGACCGCGTCGAGCGCGCCGTCGAGCACGGCCAGCCGCTCGCACGGCCACGGCCAGTCGGCCCGCAGCGTCGCGGCGAGGGCGGGCAGCACCGCCTCGCCGAGATAGTGCGCCGACAGATCGCCCGGCGCGGTGTCGCGGGACAGGGCGTGCAGGGCGGCGGCCAGATCGGGCAGCAGCGCCGGATCGGGGGTGCCGCGGGACAGATCGACGCGAAAGGCGTTGTCGGAGGGCGAATGCAGCCGCTGGTAGCGCCCGGCGGGCTCCGGCGGCAGCTCACCGACGAAGGTGCCCGCCCGCCCCCTGGCGACGATCGCGCCGGTGGCCGCCAGCGCTCGCCACGCCTGATTGACGGTGGCGGGGGAGACCCGCAGCTCCCGCGCGACCTCGCGCACGGTCGGCAGCCGGGTTCCGGGAGCCAGTGCGCCGGAACGGATCCGGCGGCCGACGGCGGCGGCGATCCCGGCGGCGCTGCGCTCGTCGAGGTCCCCGGCGAAGTCCGCGGGCAGCACGGTCGGCGAGACGTCGGTCATGGCCCCATTCTGCGGCCGTAACAAACCCTATCCCCGGTACACCGCCAGGTTTTACGACAACGAAACTGTTTCCGCGCAGATGTAACACAATGCGATCGTCGGAGGGGGCAATATAACAAAGCATGGGAATCGTCAGAGCGGCCCTGGTCCAGACCACCTGGACCGGCGACAAAGAATCCATGATCAAGGCCCACGAGGACTACGCCCGGCAGGCGGCGGCGCAGGGCGCGCAGGTGATCTGCTTCCAGGAGTTGTTCTACGGACCGTATTTCTGCCAGCAGCAGGACCCGAAGTTCTACGACTACGCCGAATCGGTGCCCGGCCCGACGACCGAGCGGTTCGCCGCCCTGGCCGCCGAACTGAATCTGGTGATGGTGTTGCCGGTGTACGAGCAGGAGCAGCCGGGCGTGCTGTACAACACCGCGGCGGTGATCGACGCCGACGGTAGTTACCTGGGCAAATACCGCAAACACCACATTCCGCAGGTGCGCGGATTCTGGGAGAAGTTCTACTTCCGGCCGGGCAATCTGGGCTGGCCGGTGTTCGACACCGCGGTCGGCAAGGTGGGGGTCTACATCTGTTACGACCGCCATTTCCCGGAGGGGTGGCGGGCACTCGGACTCGCGGGCGCGGAAATCGTGTTCAACCCGTCGGCGACCTCGCGTGGACTGTCGAGTTATCTGTGGAAGCTGGAACAGCCGGCCTCCGCGGTGGCCAACGAGTATTACATCGGCGCGATCAACCGGGTCGGGATCGAAGCCGAATACGGCGACGACGATTTCTACGGCACGAGCTATTTCGTCGACCCGGAGGGGAAATTCGTCGGCGAGGTCGCCTCCGACACCGCGCCGGAATTGGTCGTCCGTGATCTCGACATGGACCTGATCAAGGTGGTGCGCGATCGGTGGGCCTTCTACCGCGACCGCAGACCCGACGCCTACGGATCGCTGGTGGAGCCGTGATGCGCACCTTCATCCACGGCGGGACGGTGGTGAGCGCCACCGGGTCCCAGCTGCTCGACGTGCTGATCGAGGACGAGACCATCGTCGCGGTGCTGCACCCGGGCTCGACCGCGCTCGGGTCCGACCTGGCCGCCACCGCCGACACCGTCATCGACGCGACCGGCAAGTACGTGATCCCCGGCGGCGTCGACGGCCACACCCATATGCAGCTGCCGTTCGGCGGCACCGAGGCCAGCGACACCTTCGAGACCGGCACCAGGGCCGCGGCCTGGGGCGGCACCACCACCATCGTCGATTTCGCGGTGCAGAAGCCGGGGCAGCGGGTGCAGGACACCCTGGCCGAATGGCACGAGAAGGCGGCGGGCAACTGCGCCGTGGACTACGGCTTCCACCAGATCATCGGTGACGTCAACGACGAATCGCTGAAGGGGATGAGCGAACTCGTCGCGGAGGGCATCACCAGCTTCAAGCTGTTCATGGCCTATCCGGGCGTCTTCTACTCCACCGACGGGCAGATCCTGCGGGCCATGCAGACCGCGGGTGACCTCGGCGCGCTGCTGATGATGCACGCCGAGAACGGCATCGCCATCGACGTGCTGGTGGAGCAGGCGCTGGCCCGCGGCGACACCGCGCCGTACTTCCACGGGACCAGCAGGCCGTGGGAAATGGAGGAGGAGGCGACCCACCGGGCGATCATGCTGGCGCAGCTGACCGGCGCGCCGCTGTACGTGGTGCACGTCTCGGCCAAGCAGGCGATGGAACAGATCGTCACCGCGCGCGACGCGGGCCGCAACGTCTTCGCCGAGACCTGTCCGCAGTACCTGTACCTCTCGCTCGAAGAACAGCTGGGCGCACCGGGTTTCGAGGGCGCCAAGTGGGTCTGCTCGACCCCGCTGCGGTCGCGGGCCGAGGGCCACCAGGACGAACTGTGGCGCTACATCCGCACCGGTGACGTCACCGCGGTCAGCACCGACCACTGCCCGTTCTGCATGAAGGATCAGAAGGAACTCGGCCTCGGCGATTTCAGCAAGATCCCCAACGGGATCGGCGGCGTCGAACATCGGATGGACCTGCTGTTCCAGGGCGTCAAGGACGGGCGGATCTCGCTGGAACGCTGGGTGGAGGTCTGCTGCACCGCGCCGGCCCGGATGTTCGGGATGTATCCGCGCAAGGGTGTCATCAGTCCGGGCGCCGACGCCGACGTGGTGATCTACGACCCGAACGGGCACACCAGCATCGGCCTCGGCAAGACCCACCACATGAACATGGACCACTCGGCCTGGGAGGGCTTCGAGATCGACGGCCACGTCGACACCGTCCTGTCCCGTGGCCGGGTGATCGTCGACGGCGGCACCTATCACGGCCGCGCCGGGCACGGCCGTTTCGTGCGGCGCGGGCTGTCGCAGAACCTCCTGTAAGAACCCCTATCCGAACGGAGAGTGCCATGGACATCGGTGTCGTCCTGCAGTGCACCCCACCCGCGTCGCGGGTGATCGAGCTGGCCAGAGTGGCCGAGACACACGGGTTCTCGCATGTCTGGACGTTCGACTCGCACCTGCTGTGGCAGGAGCCGTACGTGATCTACAGCCAGATCCTGGCCGCCACCCGCAAGGTGATCGTCGGTCCCATGGTCACCAACCCGGCGACCAGGGACCAGACGGTCACCGCGTCGACCTTCGCCACGCTCAACGAGATGTTCGGCAACCGCACCATCTGCGGTATCGGACGCGGTGATTCGGCGGTGCGCACCCTCGGCGGCAAGCCGACCACGCTGGCGACGCTGCGGAACTCGGTGGAGGTGATCCGCGAACTCGCCAACGGGCGCACCGCCCGGGTCGGCGACACCGAGGTGCGGTTCCCGTGGGCCGCGGACTCCCGGCTGGAGGTGTGGGTCGCCGGGTACGGGCCCAAGGCCCTCGAATTGACCGGTCAGGTGGCCGACGGCTTCATCCTCCAGCTCGCCGACCCCGACATCACCGCGTGGACCATCGCCAAGGTGCGCGGCGCCGCCGAGGCCGCCGGCCGCGATCCCCGCTCGGTCACGATCTGCGTCGCCGCACCCGCCTACGTCACCGACGGGACCCCGGCCGGGCTCGACCACGCCAGGGAGCAGTGTCGCTGGTTCGGCGGGATGGTCGGCAACCACGTCGCCGACATCGTCGCGAGATACGGTGCGGGCGGCGATATCCCGGCCGCGCTCACCGACTACATCGCGGGCAGGAAGGGCTACGACTACAACGAGCACGGACGGGCGGGCAATACGCACGCGGAGTTCGTGCCCGACGAGATCGTCGACCGGTTCTGCCTGCTCGGCACGCCCGACGACCAGCTGGAACGGCTGTGGGAGCTGGAGCGGCTCGGCGTCGACCAGTTCGCCGTCTACCTGCAGCACGACGCCAAGACGGCCACCCTCGAGGCCTACGGCGAGCAGGTGCTGCCCCGGCTGCACCTGCCGGTCACGGCCACCAGGGACGCCGGATGACCGCGGTGGCGCCGGAATCGCCGGTGACGGTGCTCGCGCCCGCGCCGCTGCGGCCCCGCTCGGCGCACCGGGCCCGCGCGGCGCGCATCGGCTACGCGGTCGCCGCGTTCGTGTCGGTCGCGGTGATCTGGGAACTGGTGAAACTGCTCGTCCCGGCCGACTGCGTGAGCATCGGCGGGGTGCGGGTGCTGCCGCGCACCGGCGACGCCGCGCTGCCGCACGTGTGGTCGGTGGTGACCGTGCTCGGCGAGGCCGACGGCACCGGCACCGTCGGCACGACGCTGCTGCGCACCGCCGGATTCACCCTGACGCTCGCCCTGCTCGCGCTGCTGCTCGGCACGGTGATCGGCATCGCGCTCGCGGTGGCGATGCAGCGGTTCGGCCCGCTCGAGCGCGGCATCCTGCCGTATGTCGTGCTCTCGCAGACCGTTCCGCTGATCGCGCTGGCCCCGCTGGTGGCCGCGTGGGGCGGCAAGCTCGCCATCGGCGGGCAGCCGTGGCGGCCGTGGATGAGCATCGTGGTGATCGCCGCCTACCTGGCGTTCTTCCCGGTCGCGATCGGCATGCTGCGCGGCCTGCACGCGCCGTCGCCGGCCTCGGTGGAGCTGATGCGCAGTTGTTCGGCGGGCTGGTGGGCGACCCTGACCCGCTTGCGTTTTCCCGCCGCGGTGCCGTCGCTGATGCCCGCGTTGCGGCTGGCCGCCGCCGCGGCCGTGATCGGCGCGGTGGTCGCCGAGATCTCCACCGGCACCGCGGGCGGGATCGGCCGCCAGATCATCGTGTTCTCCCAGCAGGCCACCGGTGATGCCGCCCGGCTCTACGCGGCGGTCATCGCCGCGGCGCTGCTCGGGGTGGTGCTGACGGGGCTGGTCGGCCTCGTCGAGCTGGCCGTGCGCCGCTACAACCATCCGCCGGGCACCGGCGATCCCTCCTCGTAGTTCTCGTTGTCCAGGAAGAAGTACGCATCGCATGACCTCGTCAGCAGTCGGCGCCCCGCCGCCACCGGCGGTCGAACTCACCCACCTCGGCAAGACCTTCGCCGCCGGTGCCGTGACCGCGCTCGCCGATGTCTCCCTCACCGTCGCCCCGGGCGAATTCGTCTCCCTCATCGGGCCTTCCGGCTGCGGCAAGTCCACCCTGCTGCGGATCATCGCCGATCTGGAGACGCCGACCGGCGGCACCGTGACCGTGCACGGCAAGACCGCCCGGCAGGCCAGGATCGACCAGGACTACGGCATCGCCTTCCAGCAGGCGGGCCTGCTGGACTGGCGCACCGTCGCCGCCAATGTCGAACTGCCGCTGGAACTGCACCGGGTCCCCAAGGCGCAGCGCCGGGCCCGCAGCGCCGAACTGCTCGCCATGGCGGGGCTCACCGAGTTCGCGGACCGCTATCCGGCCGAACTTTCCGGCGGGATGCAGCAGCGCGTCGCGATCGCGCGGGCACTGGCCCGGACCCCGGCGCTGCTGCTGATGGACGAGCCGTTCGGCGCGCTCGACGAGATGACCAGGGAGCGGATGCAGGGCGAGCTGCTGCGGATCGCGGGGGAGACCGGCGCCGCGGTGGTGTTCGTGACGCACTCGATCCCCGAAGCGGTGTACCTGTCGGACCGGGTGGTGGTGCTCTCGGCGCGACCCGGCCGGATCAGCGACATCGTGCCCACCGGCGGGTGGGGGCGCGACACCGACGCCGACGTGCGGTCCTCGGCGGAGTTCTTCGCCGCGGTGGCCGCCGTGCGTGCCGCGCTGCGCGGGGAGCACACGGAGCAGGCCGTGGCCGGACGGGACCTGCCGTGAGGACCTGGCTGCCGCCGATCGTGGTGGGTGTCGTCGTGCTGGCGCTGTGGCAGGTGCTCACCGTCGCGGCGGGGGTGCCGTCGTTCCTGCTGCCCGCGCCGAGCGCGATCGCCGAGCAGTTCGTCGACAACGCGGGCCGGATCCTGGACGCCGCGCTGGCCACCGGGGCCAACGCGCTGGTCGGGTTCGTGGTCGGGACGGTGCTCGGGATCGCCGCCGCCGTGCTCGCGGTGCGGTTCCGGATCGTCGACGGGCTGCTCACCCCGCTGGCCGCCGCCGCGGCCGCCGTGCCCATCGTGGCGCTCGCGCCGCTGCTGAACACGATGTACTCGACCACCACGGAGACACCCCGCCGGATCGTCGTCACCATCGTCGTGTTCTTCCCGGTGTTCGTCAGTACCGCGCGCGGCCTGCGGCAGGTGCCCAAGGTGCAGGCCGACCTGATGACCTCCTACGCCGCCACCGACTGGCAGATCACCCGCACCGTGCGGCTGCCCGCCGCGCTGCCGCACCTGTTCACCGGGCTGCGGATCGCCGCGCCCGGCGCGGTCATCGCGGCCGTCATCGCCGAATACTTCGGCGGCCTGCAGAACGGGCTCGGCAGCCGGATCACCTCCGCCGCCGCCAATACCGCCTATCCGCGGGCCTGGGCGTACGTGGTCGGCGCGATGGCCGTCGGCCTGGTCTTCCTCGCCGCCGTCCTGCTCCTCGAACAGCTCACCCGCCGTCCCCGCACCCCACTGCTGTCCACGATCCGATGAGGGAGATCCATCCATGAGCAAGACCGCACTCCGGCTGCGTAGTTGTCTGGCGCTGGCCGCGCTCGCCGCCGCCGCGCTGACCGGCTGCAGCACCACCGACACCGCCTCGGAGACCACCGCCGACGGTCTCACCAAGGTGAAATTGCAGTTGCAGTGGTTCAAACAGGGCCAGTTCGCCGGGTACCTGGCCGCCGTCGACCAGGGGTTCTACCGGGAGCAGGGGCTGTCGGTGGAGATCCTCGACGGTGGCACCGACATCGTCCCGCAGACCGTGCTCGCCCAGGGCCAGGCCGACTACGCGGTGGCCTGGGTGCCCAAGGCGCTGGCCTCGCGGGAGGCGGGCGCCGGCATCACCGAGATCGCGCAGGTGTTCCAGCGCTCGGGCACCAAGCAGGTCTCGTTCAAGGCCGACAACATCACCGGACCGGCCGCCCTGCGTGGCAAGACCGTCGGGAACTGGGGCTACGGCAACGAATTCGAGCTCTTCGCCGGGATGACCAAGGCGGGCATCGACCCGGCCAAGGACGTGAAACTGGTCCAGCAGCAGTTCGACATGAACGCCTTCCTCGCCAAGGACATCGCCGCCGCCCAGGCCATGTCCTACAACGAGTACGCCCAGCTGCTCGAGACGAAGAACCCGGCCACCGGAAAGCTCTACACCGCCGAGGATTTCACCACCATCGACTGGAACGCCGAAGGTGTGGCGATGCTGCAGGACGCGCTGTGGGCCAACACCGAGAAGCTGAAGGATCCGAAGTACCAGGAGCAGACGGTGAAGTTCCTGGTCGCCTCGCTGAAAGGCTGGGCGTTCTGCCGGGACAACCTCGACAAGTGCCGCGACATCACCGTCGCCGCGGGTGCGACGCTGGGCGCCGGGCACCAGCAGTGGCAGATCAACGAGGTGAACAAGCTGATCTGGCCCTCACCGGCCGGGATCGGCACCGTCGACAAGGCGGCCTGGGACCGCACGGTGACCATCGCCAAAGAGACCAGGAACGCCGAGGGCGCGACGGTGCTGACCAAGGACCCCGGCCCCGACGCCTACACCACCGAGTACGTCACCAAGGCCCTCGATCAGCTGCGGGCCGCCGGCGTCGACGTGACCGGAGCCGGATTCCAGCCCGCCCAGGTCACGCCCACCGAAGGCGGCAAGTAGGCCGGACCCGACGACGGCCCGGCGGGTGGGTCCGCCGGGCCGTCGTCGTGCGGTCAGCGCGGGGTCAGCTCGACGACCACGCCGCCCTGCTGCCAGGTCTGGTAGATGTCGGCCTTGGACGGCTCGCCGTCGGCGGTGAAGCCGATACCGTTGAACTTGGCGTTCTGCTTGTTGTCGCGGGCGATCACGGTGTACAGGTCGAGCACCGCCTGCTCGTCGGAATGCACGGTGGCGGTGAAGGATTCGGGGGATCGGCCGCGCGAGAGGCGCACCTCGGCGCCGCCGCGGAGGTTCTTGACCCACGGGCGCAGGGAGGTGCCGATCAGCAGCGCGCCGTCGTGGACGGTGTAGGCGACCGGGACGGCGTAGACCGCGCCGGACTTGCGGCCGGTGACGTGCAGGGTCGCCAGCCGCTTGCCGACGATGCCGGACAGCACCGGCACCTTCAGCAGGCCGCGGACGAGGGCGTTGACCCGGCCCTGGGAGGGGCGGATCGGTTCGGGACCGGTGGTTGTCGGGGTGCCGTACGGGTTTTCGGAGGGCGCGGTGTCGCTCATCCCTCCAGTATCGGCCGGTGCGCCCGCGCCCGCAGTTCGCGTCCGTGCCCGCCCACTACGCTGCGGGTATGACCGAGATCTGGCACAACCCCCGCTGCACGAAGAGTCGCAACGCCACCGCGCACCTGGACGCCGCCGGAGTCGAGTACACGGTGCGGCGCTACCTCGACGATCCGCCGACGGTCGAGGAATTGCGCGCGGTGCTGGCCCGGCTCGGCGCCCGGCCGTGGGACATCACCCGCACCGGCGAGCAGATCGCCAAGGATCTCGGCATGGCGGGCTGGGGTCGGACCGACGCCGATGTCGACCGGTGGCTGGCCGCACTCGCCGTGCACCCCAAGCTGATCCAGCGTCCGATCGTGCTCACCGCCGATGGTGGCGCGGTGGTGGCTCGCGACGAGGAATCGCTGCGGTCGCTCGACTGATCGTGGCTTGCCCGGCGATAACTATTCGGACGAGGGCGTAACGGCGACCGTGGTTCGAGTGATGTAGATCACATCATCGGGACGCGGTGTCCCGAGGCGGATATCGAACCGAACGTGGATGCCGGCGGGTTCGACAGCGGGAACTCCACGCGGTGGGAGGTTGTCATGAAATCTCTACGCAAGATCGCTGTGGGAGCCACGGCCGCCGGTCTCATCGGCGCCTCGACGCTGCTCGCCGGACCCGTCCAGGCGCAACCACCGGGCCACTGCTCGGTGAACCCCATCGCCGGCACCGGCGCCTTCTCCCAGTGTGGCGACCCGGTCTGGCACCAGGTTCGCGTCACCTGCTGGGCCTGGTGGAGCTGGTTCAGCAGCTACGAGCGCTACGGGCAGCCCGCGTTCGGCGGCTTCCACTCGGAAACCGCCTGTGACCTGCCGTTCAGCATGCAGACCTGGCAGGTGATCGTCTACTGAGCCAGCAGCTCGCCGAGCAGGATCCGGGTGTCGGGGACGAACGGCCAGGCCGGATCGGCCAGGTGGGCACGGAGTTCGGCGTCGGTCCACCACCAGCCGTCCGCGATCTCGGACGGCTGGTGGTGGACCGGGCCGTCGGAGCGGATCTCGTAGCCGAACAGATGGCAGCGCAGCGGCCTGCCCGCCCAGCTGCCGTCCCAGGACGCGGTGGTGCGCAAGGTGATCGGCGTGTCCGCGTCCGGGGTGATGCCGAGTTCCTCGCGGAGTTCGCGCCGGGCGGTGTCGGCCGGATCCTCGCCCGCGTCGACGACGCCCCCGGCCAGGCAGTCGTGCAGGCCGGCGAAGACGAGTTTGCTGTCGGTGCGCCGGTGGACGTAGATCCGGTGGCCGTCGGTGGAGCGCACCAGCACGCCCGCGCTGGCGTGCCAGAGTCCCTCGCGATAGACCGTGCCCCGCTCGGCCGCGTCGATCACCGCACCGGCGGCGTCGTACACGGCGAGCAGTTCCGACTCCGGATGCGCAGACACCGCCCGAGGGTAACGCGTCTCAGCGGCGCCGCCGTGTCGGCTTCACCCCCGGTCGCGGTGCGGCCGCCTTCGCGCGCGCGGCCGACAGCGCCGCCGCGGCGGCGGCCTCGGCGTCGAGCTTGCGGCGGATCAGGTACTGCTGCCCACACGTCCACACCGCGTTCGTGGCGAAGTAGGTGAGCACGGCGACGGGCAGGATCGCGCCGCTGACCAGCGCGCCCACGGGGAACACCCACAGCGACAACCGGCGCAGGATCGCGGACGTGGCGTCGGTCGCGGGCGGGGTCAGCCGGGCGGTGAGGTGGGTGGCGAGCGCGGTGATCAGCACCAGTGGAATCGCGAGCGCGGCGACCGAGACGAACACCTCGCCCGCCCCGGTCAGGGTCGCCGACAGCGGAGCGCCGAAGACCCTGGCGTCTAGGAAGGCGTTCACCTCGCGGACCCCGAGCAGATAGTTCGGCGTCGCGCTGTTCACCGCGGGCGGCAGCGGGGCATCGGTCGAGGCGAACGGGCCGACCGCGTAGGCGCCGGTGCGGTCGAACGAGCGCAGGACGTGGAACAGGCCGAGGAGCACCAGGGCCTGGGCGATCATCGGGACGAACCCGCCGAACAGGCGCACCCCGTGGTCGCGGTGCAGCGCCCGGGTCTTCTCGGCCTGCGCGCGCTGGTCACCGGGGTGCTGGGCACGGATCTTGTCGAGCTGTGGTCGCAGCGACCGCAGCACGGCCTGGGAGCGGGCCTGCCGCAGTGCCGGGACGACGAGCAGGGCGCGGACGGTGACGACGAGGGCGACCACGGCCAGCAGCCAGGCGAGGCCGTCGGCGGGACCGAGGGGGACGGCGAGGAGCCGGTGCCAGCACCAGAGCACGGCGGACACCGGGAAGTACACGAAATCGAGCATGACGGAACGACCTGTCCGGACAGCGTGCGCGAGCGCGCACGAGAGGGGAGTGGGATCACGGCAGCCGACCGGTGGCGCGCACGGCGCTACCCGTCAGTGGTGATCGATCCCCGGTGCACGCGGACGTGGACGGCCCGCGGCGTCCGGATTGCTCTGGCGCAGAAAGGAACCCCGCAGGCGGCGCTCGGCCGAGCGGGGTGGACCGGCGGTGGCGACCCGGATCGGCAGCTGCCGGTGCGTGGTGATCGCGACCAGCGCGCACACCATGGCCGCGGCGACCGCGCCGAAGGCGAGCATGCGGGCGGTGTCGCCGCCGGGCGTCGTCAGCAGCACGAACGCGGGCAGCACGCACGCGAGCACCGCGTACGCCATCAGCACTGCCCGGGACCGCATGCCGCCGAGCATACCGATCGGCGGCGGGTGGTTGGTGGAACGCTGTGTCACGGTCACCTCCGGTCCGGGTATCGTTGGCACTGTGACTGCACCTTCCGCCCAGGACGCGCAGCCCGTCGGTGACGGGCGCGCCACCCGCTGGCACGGCCACAAGGCCCGCCGCCGGGCGGAGATGATCGATGCCGCCATCGAGGTGATCGACGAACACGGGCTCGAGATCTCGGTGCAGCTGATCGCCGAGCACCTGGGCCTGCCCCGGCCGGTGGTGTACCGGCACGTCGGCGGCCGGGCCGAACTCGACGCCCTCGCCCGCCGGCGCATCCTGGAGCTGCTGCTCGCGGAGTTGCTGCCCGCGCTGGAGCCGGACGGGACGCTCAAGGACGCGGTGCGGGGCGCCATCGGCACCTACCTCGGCTGGATCGAACGCCACCCCAATCTGCACCGCTTCCTCGGTGACGCCGCGCCCGACGGCGGCGCCGCCACCCTGGGCGGCGCGGGGCGCCAGGTCGGTGGGCAGCTGGCCGACATGTTCGCCGCCACGCTGGCCCGCTTCGGGATCGATCCCGCTCGTGCCCGGCCGATGGCCTTCGGCATGGTCGGCCTCGTCGACGGCGTGGTCGCCAGCTGGCGCGCCGATCCGGAACCGGTGCTGTCGGCCGAACAGATACAGGGCATCCTGACCGAATCGGTGCTGTCGCTGTTCGAGGGCAACGCCCGCAGCCTCGGTGTTCCGCTGCAACGGGATTCGCTGGTGGCCGACCTGCTGGTCGCGCCCGATGCTGCCCCGCCGCCGGCGGAGCGGCTGCGCTGACTCACCTCGGCGTGAGCAGCTGATAGGTGCGCTGCCACAGCCATTCGACCGGGCCGCGCTCGAAGCGGCGCAACCAGAAGTGGGCGAACATCGTGATCAGGACGACCACCAGCAGGTAGATCCCGATCGTGAACGGCACCCGCGCGGACGGTGAGACGCTCGCGGCGAGCCCGAAACCCCAGCCGTAGCAGAGCATTCCGGCGATCAGGTTCTGCAGGATGTAGCAGCTCAGTGCCGTCCGGCCGACCTCGCTCAGCCGCGCCCCCGCATAGCCGACCCGCGACCTGCGCAGGTAGAACTCCGCGACCGCCGCGAGAATGCCCAGCGCGACGAACGGCGCCGTGCCGTAGCGGGTGAGCAGCACCAGGTCGCCGCCACCGAAGACACCGACCGTGAAGTCCAGCGGCGCCGCGATACCGAAGCCGATCACCAGCAGCCAGCGGCGGATGCGCGCCCCCGCGGGCTGGAACACTCCGGCGCGATACAGCCGCGCGCCGAGCAGGAACAGCGCCACCGACATCGGGAAGACGAAGATCGCCTCCACCCGGAAGGCCCCGGCGTGCTCGATCCGGAACAGCACCAGATCCCAGAAGGAGCCGTCCGCGTAGGGATTCGGGTCGAGGGGTTCGGCAGCGGACGGCTCTGCGGCGGGCGCGAAGGTCAGGGCGGCCGCGATCAGGGTCAGCATCGTCACGTGGATCGACGCCGCGACGATCAGCCACCGGCGTTGCGCCCGGTCGCTCGTCGCCAGCAGGTAGGCGACGACCAGGCCGGTGACCGCGTACCCCATCAGGACGTCGAACTCGGCGACGAGCAGGAAGTTCACCAGGCCGTCCAGGAACAGCAGGCCCGCTCGCACGGGATAGCGGCCCGGCCAGCGGCGTCCGCCGCGCCGAGCCGAATCCTGCTGGATGGCCAGCCCGATCCCGAACATCACCGTCAGCAGGCCGAGGAACTTGCCCTGGGCCAGTTGCTGGAGCACCCGCTCGGTCCACAGCCAGCCGTCGGTCGCGGCGGCGCCCAGCCCATCGATGTAGCCGGTCAACCCGGCCGGATCGGTGAAGATCCAGATATTGGTACCGAGGGTGCCCAGGATCGCGATGCCACGCAGGACATCGAGCGCGAGCAGCCTGGTCGGCCGTTCGGTCACCTCACCGGTGAGCTGTTGCACGGATTCGCTCATGGCTTCGAGTATCTCGGCCGGGCCCCGCCCGCCGGATCGCCCGCGAGGACCACCCCTGGTCCGCCGAGCGGGGGACCCGGGGTCCCGATCGCCGACAGCAGCTCACCGGTCTGCGTCCGCGCGGGTGAGCCCGGGGCACCGGAGGCCGCTGGGCCGAGATGCCGGTGCGCGTCGGGCCCGTCGCCTAGGCTCGACAGCATGCAGCGCATCATCGGAATCGAGGTCGAGTACGGCATCTCGACCCCCACGGAGCCGACGGCCAACCCGATCCTCACCTCCACCCAGGCCGTTCTCGCCTACGCCGCCGCCGAGGGCGTACCGCGGGCCAAGCGGACGCGCTGGGACTACGAGGTGGAATCCCCGCTGCGTGACGCGCGTGGTTTCGACCTGAGCCGGATGAGCGGACCCGCTCCCGTGATCGACGCCGACGAGGTCGGCGCGGCGAACATGATCCTCACCAACGGCGCCCGGCTCTACGTCGACCACGCCCATCCGGAGTACTCCGCGCCCGAGGTGGTCGACCCGCTCGACGCGGTCATCTGGGACAAGGCGGGCGAGCGGGTGATGGAGGCCGCCGCCCGGCACGCCTCCAGTGTCCCCGGCGCCCCGCGCCTGCAGCTGTACAAGAACAACGTCGACGGCAAGGGTGCCTCCTACGGCACCCACGAGAACTACCTGATGAACCGCGACACCCCGTTCAGTCACATCATCGCGGGGCTCACGCCGTTCTTCGTCTCCCGCCAGGTGATCTGCGGGTCCGGCCGGGTCGGTATCGGCCAGTCCGGCGACCACGCGGGCTTCCAGCTGTCCCAGCGCGCCGACTACATCGAGGTCGAGGTCGGCCTGGAGACCACGCTCAAGCGCGGCATCATCAACACCCGCGACGAGCCGCACGCCGACGCCGACAAGTACCGGCGCCTGCACGTGATCATCGGCGACGCCAACCTGGCCGAGATGTCGACCTATCTGAAGGTCGGCACCACCGCGCTGGTGCTCGATCTGATCGAGGCGGGCGAGGACCTCTCGGAGTTCCAGCTGGCCCGCCCGGTCACCGCCGTGCACCAGATCAGCCACGACCCGTCGCTGCGTGCCACCGTGGCGCTGGCCGACGGCCGCGAGCTGACCGGCCTTGCGCTGCAACGGCTCTACCACGAGCGCGTCGCCAAGTTCATCGACCGCGAGGGCAACGACGACCCGCGCGTGCGCGACATCGTCGACAACTGGGCCATGGTCCTCGACCTGCTCGAGCGCGACCCGATGGAGTGCGCCAACCTGCTCGACTGGCCGGCCAAGCTACGCCTGCTCGAGGGCATGCGCAGCCGCGAGGGCCTGGGCTGGGCCGCGCCCAAGCTGCACCTGATGGACCTGCAGTACTCCGATGTGCGCCTGGACAAGGGCCTCTACAACCGCCTGGTGGCGCGCGGCTCGATGAAGCGGCTCGTCAGCGAGCAGCAGGTGCTCGACGCGATGACCAAGCCGCCGACCGACACCCGCGCGTACTTCCGCGGTGAGTGCCTGCGCCGGTTCGGCGCCGATATCGCCGCCGCCAGTTGGGATTCGGTGATCTTCGACCTCGGCGGCGATTCGCTGGTGCGAATTCCCACCCTGGAGCCGCGCCGCGGCACGAAAGCGCACGTCGGGAAGCTGCTCGATGCCGCGCAGTCGGCGGCTGACCTGGTCGACCAGCTCACGCACTGAGGCGTTTTCCGGCACGACAGGGCGACAATCCGATCGCTAATAGACCACCTTGTCGGATCGGCTCGGTAGGGTTGTGGGACGAGCACGAACATCGCTCATGATCGCCGACCGTGCTCATCCGAAAGGTCGCGGTCATGATGAGGAAAGAGGAGGTCGGCTGCCATGGCACAAGAGCAGACCAAGCGCGCCGGGGGTGGCGACGAGGACGAGGGTCCCGAGGGCGTCGACGCGGCGGGTCAGGAACGCCGCGAGAAGCTCGCGGAGGAAACCGACGACCTGCTCGACGAGATCGATGACGTGCTCGAGGAGAACGCCGAGGACTTCGTGCGGGCATATGTGCAGAAGGGCGGCCAGTGACCTCAGGTGACCCGTTGCGCCTCCACGCGGGGCAGGCTCTCTCCTCGTTCACCGAACATCTCCGCATGCACGCTCCGGACCTGTTGCCCGGCAACAGGTTCGGCGCCTCGGATCTGACCGCGGCGAAGGATCTGGCGCCGCACGGCACCACCATCGTCGCGGTCACCTATCGGGGTGGCGTGCTCATCGCGGGCGACCGCAGGGCCACTATGGGCAACCTGCTGGCCAGTCGCGACACCGAGAAGGTGTACATCACCGACACCTTCTCGGCGGCGGGCATCGCGGGTACCGCGGGCATCGCGATCGAGATGATCCGGCTGTTCGCGGTGGAGCTCGAGTACTACGAGAAGATCGAAGGCGTGCCGCTGACCTTCGACGGTAAAGCCAACAAGTTGTCGAAGATGGTCCGCGACAACCTGCCGGCCGCCCTGCAGGGCCTGGCCGTCGTGCCGATCCTCGTCGGCTACGACGACCAGATCGCCGACCTCGACAAATCCGGCCGCATCGTGTCCTACGACGTGGTCGGCGGGCGCAGCGAGGAGCGGTTCGGCTACACCGCGGTCGGCTCCGGTTCGATGTTCGCGAAGTCCTCGCTGAAGAAGCTCTACCAGCGCGGCCTCGATCAGGACCGGGCGTTGCGGATCGCGGTGGAGTCGCTGTTCGACGCCGCCGACGACGACACCGCCACCGGTGGTCCGGACATGCTGCGCGGCATCTACCCGACAGCGGTGGTGATCGACGCCGAGGGCGCGACCGAGGTGGGCGAGGACCGCCTGGCCGAGATCGCTCGCGGCGTGATCGCCGACCGGGAAGCCGCGGAAGAAGGGGGCGCCGTCCTATGACGCTGCCGTATTACGCCTCGGCCGAGCAGATCATGCGCGACAAGACCGAGCTCGCCCGCAAGGGCATCGGTCGCGGTCGCAGTGTGGTGGTGCTGGTCTACGACAAGGGCGTGCTGTTCGTCGCCGAGAACCCCTCGGCGACGTTGCACAAGGTCAGCGAACTCTACGACCGCGTCGGTTTCGCCGCGGTCGGCAAGTACAACGAGTTCGAGGCCCTGCGCCGCGGCGGCATCCTGCAGGCCGACCTCAAGGGCTATCAGTACGACCGGCGCGATGTCACCGGCCGTGGCCTGGCCAACCTCTACGCGCAGAGCCTCGGCTCGATCTTCACCGATCAGCTCAAGCCCTACGAGGTGGAGCTGTGCGTCGCCGAGGTCGGGTATCCGGAACAGTCGCCGACCTCGGTGCTGTACCGGATCACCTTCGACGGGTCGATCGTCGACGAACGCGAGTACGTCGTCATGGGCGGCACCACCGAGCCCATCGTGACCGCGCTCAAGGCCGCCTACAAGCCGGGTCTGACCCTGGACGAGGCGCTGAAGGTGGCCATCGGGGCGCTGCAGGCCGGTCAGCCCGAGGCCGACAAGGACAAGCGCGTGCTCGGTGAGTCCTCCCTCGAGGTGGCCACGCTCGAGCAGTCCCGGCCCCGCCGGGCGTTCCGCCGGCTGCAGGGTGCGGCCCTGGAGAAGGCGCTCGGTACGCCGAAGGCGAAGGCCGTGGAGGAAGCGAAGCTGCCCGAGCCCGAGGACGGCGCGGGGGAGTAGACCCCGCCGTCACGATCATGAACGGGCCCCCGGACCGATCCGGTCCGGGGGCCCGTTCTCGTCGTGCTCGCGGAGGTCGTTCGCTGTCCGAATCGTTGTGAACACGTATGCGAATGGGATGTCCGGAGCGCCGCGCGGGCCCTGGTCATGGCTGTAGTGTCGATAGTGTGCAGCGACGAATCATGGGGATCGAGACCGAGTTCGGTGTGACATGCACCTTCCACGGTCACCGTCGGCTGTCCCCCGACGAGGTGGCCCGGTACCTGTTCCGCCGGGTGGTGTCCTGGGGCCGTAGCTCTAATGTCTTCCTTCGAAACGGTGCCAGGTTGTACCTCGACGTCGGATCGCATCCCGAGTACGCCACGGCAGAATGCGACAGCCTGGTGCAGCTGGTCACCCACGACCGGGCGGGCGAGCGGGTGCTGGAAGACCTGCTGATAGATGCCGAACAGCGGCTCGCCGAGGAAGGCATCGGCGGCGACATCTACCTGTTCAAGAACAACACCGACTCCGCGGGCAACTCCTACGGCTGCCACGAGAACTTCCTCGTGGTGCGCGCGGGCGAGTTCTCCCGGATCTCCGACGTGTTGCTGCCGTTCCTGGTCACCCGCCAGCTCATCTGCGGTGCGGGCAAGGTGCTGCAGACGCCCAAGGCGGCCACGTTCTGCCTCTCGCAGCGCGCCGAGCACATCTGGGAGGGCGTCTCCTCGGCGACCACCCGCTCGCGGCCCATCATCAACACCCGCGACGAGCCGCACGCCGACGCCGAGAAGTACCGGCGCCTGCACGTGATCGTGGGCGACTCCAACATGGCCGAGCCGACGACGATGCTCAAGGTGGGCACGGCGTCGCTGGTGCTGGAGATGATCGAGGCGGGCGTCTCGTTCCGCGATTTCGCCCTCGACAACCCGATCCGGGCGATCCGCGAGGTGAGCCACGATCTGACCGGTCGCCGTCCGGTGCGGCTGGCCGGTGGCAGGCAGGCCAGCGCGCTCGAGATCCAGCGCGAGTACTACGCCCGCGCCGTCGAGCACCTCCGCAACCGCGACCGCGATCCGCAGGTCGACGCGGTGGTCGACCTGTGGGGCCGCACCCTCGACGCCGTCGAGGCGCAGGACTTCGCCAAGGTCGACACCGAGATCGACTGGGTGATCAAGCGCAAGCTGTTCCAGCGCTACCAGGACCGCTACAACATGGAGCTGTCCGATCCGAAGATCGCCCAGCTCGACCTGGCCTACCACGACATCAAGCGCGGTCGCGGCGTCTTCGACCTGCTGCAGCGCAAGGGTCTGGCCAAGCGGATCACCGAGGACGAGGCTGTCGACGCGGCGGTGGAGACCCCGCCGCAGACCACCCGCGCCAAGCTGCGTGGTGACTTCATCACCGCCGCGCAGGAGGCGGGCCGCGATTTCACGGTCGATTGGGTGCATTTGAAGTTGAACGATCAAGCGCAGCGCACCGTGTTGTGCAAGGATCCGTTCCGGTCGGTCGACGAGCGGGTCGATCGGCTGATCGCCTCGATGTAGGCGAACCCCCGAGACGGGGGACCCGGCGACGGGACCGATGGCGCGAGGGAGCGATTGCGTAGACGCCACCGGTCCCGTCGTCGTCTGTGGGTTCAGTCGGGGCTGACGACGCTCGCGTAGGTGCCGCGCAGGCCCGCGATGAACGAGGTCAGGGCCAGCTCGAAGCTGTCGTCGTCGATCTCCTCGGCGACCGCGCGCAGCAGGTGCGCCTGGTTCAGGTGCGGGTAGCGGTCCCGGTAGACCTGCACGTCGTCGGCGAAACCGCCCGCGAACGACCCCACCGTCGACCCCATCACCAGGTAGCGGGTGGCCGCGCCGATCATGGTCGCGTAGCGCGGCGGCCAGCCCGCGCCCACCAGGCCGCCGTGCACGGCGTCGGCCGCGCGCAGGTTCTCCGCGCGCCTGCCGGGGCCCGCGGCCAGGTAGGGCACGAAGTTCGGGTGCGTGACCAGCGCCGTCCGGTAGCTACGGGCCCAGGCCGCCAGTCCGTCGTCCCAGGGCAGGGTGTCGAAGCCCGAGGTGTCGACGTGGCTCATGACGCCCGTCGCGATGTCGTCGAACAGGTCGTCCTTGTTCGGGTAGTGGCCGTACAGCGAGGCGGCCTGCACGCCGAGTTCGGCGGCCAGCTTGCGCATGGAGACCTCGGCGAGGCCGTCCCGGTCGATCATGGCCAGCGCGGTGTCGCGAATGCGTTCGCGGCTCAACAGCGGTACGCGCGGCCTCGCCATGCGCCACTCCTCGTCTGCTCGGGGTCGGTGGGGATTCGAACGCTATCACCGATGGGTATTCCGGCCCTTGATTAACCGAACAGCGTTAGGATACGGTGCCCGAGTAAACCTAACACCGTTTGGTTCAGGAGTGGTCCGATGGATCTCGCACTCACGCAAGCGCACAGCGACCTGCGCGAGCTCGCCCGCACATGGGTGGACAAGGAAGTCGTCCCGCACGCCGCGCAGTGGGATCGGGCGGAATCGGTCGACCCGGCCGTCGTCGGCAAGCTCGGCGCGCTGGGGTTCCTCGGCATCGGGATCGACGAGGAGTACGGCGGCTCCGGCGGGGACGCCCTGGCCTACTGCGTGCTGCTGGAGGAGCTGGGCCGCGGCGACAGCGCGGTGCGCGGCATCGTGTCGGTGTCGCTGGGGCTGGTCGGCAAGTCGATCGCCGCCTATGGCACCGAGGAGCAGAAGCGCCGTTTCCTGCCGCCGCTGTGCGCGGGCGAGCAGCTCGGGTGCTTCGCGCTGACCGAGCCGGGGACCGGGTCCGACGCGGCCAGCCTGATCACCCGTGCCACCCGGGACGGGGCGGACTGGGTCATCGACGGCACCAAGATCTTCATCACCAACGGCACCTGGGCCGACGTGGCACTGGTGTTCGCGCGCACCGGGGGACCGGGGCCGAAGGGCGTGACCGCCTTCCTTGTCCCGACCGATTCGCCCGGCTTCGGCCGGACCGAGATCAAGGGCAAGCTCGGGCTGCGCGGCCAGGCCACGGCCGAACTGGTCCTGGACCGGGTCAGGGTGCCCGACGCGCTGCGCCTCGGCGCGGAAGGCCAGGGCTTCCGGATCGCGATGGCGGCGCTGGACAAGGGCCGGATGGGGGTGGCCGCGGGCTGTGTCGGCCTGGCGCGCGCCTGCCTCGAGGCCGCGGTGCGCTACGCCGGGGAGCGCGAGCAGTTCGGCAAGCCGATCGCGGGCTATCAGCTGGTGCAGGAACTGCTCGCCGATATCGCCGTGGAGACCGAGGCCGCGCGGTTGCTGGCCTGGCGTGCCGCCGATCTCGTCGACCGGGGCGAGCCGTTCGGCACGGCCGCCTCGATGGCGAAGCTGTTCGCCTCCGAGGCCGCGGTCAAGGCCGCCAACAACGCGATCCAGGTCTTCGGTGGCTACGGCTACATCGACGAGTACCCGGTCGCCAAGTACCTGCGCGACGCGCGTGTGCTGACCCTCTACGAGGGCACCACCCAGATCCAGAAACTGCTCATCGGCCGCGCCCTCACCGGCGTGAACGCCATTGTCTGACAGAGGAGTACGAACCATGACCCACAGAACCGCCTTCGTCACCGGAGCGGCGCGCGGCATCGGCGCGGCCACCGCGGCCCGCCTGGCGGCCGCCGGCTGCGCCGTGGCCGTCGTCGATCTCGACGCCGACGCGGCCGTGCTGACCGCCGGGAAGATCAACGCCGCGGGCGGCACCGCGATCGGGCTCGGTTGCGATGTCACCGACGAGGATTCGGTGGCCGCCACCGTGGCGCGCACCGTCGCCGACCTCGGCTCGCTCGACGTGCTGGTGAACAACGCCGGCGTGCTGCGCGACAACCTGCTGTTCAAGATGTCGGTGGACGACTGGGACACCGTCATGTCGGTGCACCTGCGCGGGGCGTTCCTGTGCAGCAGGGCCGCGCAGAAGCACATGGTGGAGCGCGGTGGCGGCGCGATCGTCAACACCTCGAGCGTGTCGGCGCTGGGTAATCGCGGGCAGGCCAACTACGCCGCGGCCAAAGCGGGCATCCAGGGCCTGACCCGCACGCTGGCCATGGAACTCGGCCCGTTCGGGATCCGGGTCAACGCGGTCGCGCCCGGCTTCATCGCCACCGAGATGACCGCGGCCACCGCCGCCCGGATGGGCGTGAGCGCCGAGGAGTTGCAGGCCAAGACCGCCGGGATCACGCCGCTGCG
The DNA here is from genome assembly GCF_040681225.1 of Nocardia sp. NPDC051833. Lineage (NCBI taxonomy): Bacteria > Bacillati > Actinomycetota > Actinomycetes > Mycobacteriales > Nocardiaceae > Nocardia > Nocardia sp. NPDC051833. The sequence goes on along the minus strand of NZ_JBFAYK010000002.1, from coordinate 1,096,770 downwards.
CCGGGTCGGCACGCCCGACGACATCGCGGGCGTTGTCGCGTTCCTCGCCTCCGACGACGCCGGGTTCGTCACCGGTCAGACGCTGTACGTCGACGGCGGACGCCGTCTCTAGGTTTCGGGAGTCATTCATGCAGCGCACAGTTTTCACCGATGAGCACGAGGCGTTCCGCAAGACGGCGCGCGCGTTCATCGAGTCGCAGGTCGTGCCGGTCTACGACCAGTGGTACGAGGCGGGCATCGTGCCGCGCGAGTTCTATCGCTCGCTGGCCGATCTCGGCGTGTTCGGAATCGAGGTGCCCGAGGAATACGGGGGCGCGGGGATCGACTCGTTCAAGTTCCAGGCGATCCTGATGGAGGAAACCGCCAGGGCCGGTGTGTCGTTCGGAGGGTCGGGCGTGCACGTCGGCCTGTGTCTGCCGTACCTGAAGAACCTCGCGACCGACGAGCAGAAGCGGCGGTGGCTGCCGGGGTTCGTCTCGGGGGAGATCATGTTCGCCATCGCGATGACCGAGCCGGGCACCGGGTCGGATCTGGCGGGGATGCGGACCACCGCGCAGCTGTCCGAGGACGGCACCCACTACGTGCTCAACGGGGCGAAGACCTTCATCACCGGCGGGGTGCACGCCGACCGGGTGATCGTCTGCGCGCGGACCGCCCCGCCCGCGGAGACCGATCGGCGCCACGGTATTTCGCTGTTCGTGGTCGACACGAGTTCGCCGGGGTACGCGGTCGGCCGCAAGCTCGACAAGCTCGGCCTCAAGGTGTCCGACACCGCCGAACTGTCCTTCACCGACGTGCGGGTCCCGGTGGCCGACCTGCTCGGCGCGCCGCATCAGGGATTCGGCTACCTCGGGCAGAACCTGCCGCAGGAGCGGCTGTCCATCGCGGTCGGCGCCTACGCGCAGGCCAAGTCGGCGATCCGGTTCGCGCTCGAATACACCAGGGGCCGGACGGTATTCGGCCAGCCGGTGGCGCAGTTCCAGAACACCAAGTTCGAGCTGGCCGCCTGCCGGGCCGAGGTGGACGCCGCCGAGGCCGTGGTCGACCGGGCGCTCGACGCCCTGGACCGGGGCGAACTCACCCCGGCCGACGCCGCGTCGGCCAAGCTGTTCTGCACCGAGGTCGCCTCGCGGGTGATCGACCGCTGCCTGCAGTTGCACGGCGGGTACGGCTACATCACCGAATATCCCGTGGCCCGCCTCTACGCCGACAACCGGGTGAACCGGATCTACGGCGGCACCAGCGAAGTGATGAAGATGATCATCGCCAAGGACATGGGCCTGTGACGGGCCGCGCGTTCCTGGTCGACGGCGTCCGTACGCCGTTCGGCCGCTACGGCGGCGCGCTGGCCGAGGTGCGCCCCGACGACCTGGCCGCGCAGGTGCTCGCCGCGCTCAGGGAACGACTCCCCGCCGTGGACTGGGCGCGGGTCGACGATGTCGTGCTCGGCTGCGCGAACCAGGCGGGTGAGGACAACCGCAATGTCGCCCGGATGGCGGCGCTGCTGGCCGGGCTGCCGGTGGACGTTCCCGGCGTGACGGTCAACCGGCTGTGCGCGTCGGGCCTGGACGCGATCGGCTACGCGGCCAGGGCGATCAAGGCCGGTGACGCCGACCTGGTGATCGCGGGCGGGGTCGAGTCGATGACGCGGGCACCGTACGTGCTGCCGAAAACCGGTGCGCCGTGGGACCGTTCGGCGCAGCTGGCCGACACCACGCTCGGCTGGCGGCTGGTGAATCCGCGGCTGCGGGCGGAGTACGGCATCGACTCGATGCCCGAGACCGCCCAGCACGTCGCCGACGAGCACGACATCGCCCGCGCCGAGCAGGACGCCTTCGCACTGCGCTCGCAACAGCGGGCGGCGGCGGCGATCGCGCGCGGCAGGCTCGCTCGCGAGATCACCCCGGTGCCGGTCCCGCAGCGGCGCGGGGAACCCGTCGTCGTCGACCGCGACGAGCATCCGCGCGAGACGAGCGTCGAGGCACTCGCCCGGCTGCGCCCGGTGGTGTCGGGCGGGTCGATCACGGCGGGCAACTCCTCGGGGATCAACGACGGTGCCGCCGCGGTGCTGATCGCTTCCGAGGCCGCGGTGCGGCGCTACGGCCTGACCCCGCTGGCCGAGGTCGGTGCCGTGACGGCGGCCGGGGTGCCGCCGCGCGTCATGGGCATCGGACCCGTCCCCGCGGTCGAGAAGCTGCTCGCGCGAACAGGTCTGGCGATCGCCGACATCGACGTCGTCGAACTCAACGAAGCCTTCGCCGCCCAGGCCCTGGCCGTCCTGCGCGGACTCGGACTGCCCGACGACGCCGAACACGTGAACCCGAACGGCGGCGCCATCGCGCTCGGTCACCCGCTCGGTGCCAGCGGTGCGCGCCTGGCGCTCACCGCCGCACTCGAACTCGCCGATCGCGACGCGCGCCACGCGGTGGTCACGCTGTGTGTCGGTGTCGGGCAGGGCCTCGCGGTCCATCTCCGTCGCTGACCCACGTCGCCCGCATCGGGCATCCGATGCGGCCGACGCCGATCGACCGTTCGGGCCCTCCCTTCGAGGTGCGGGCCGACGGTCCCCGAACTCCGACCGATCCGGTCACCCACCGCGCGACACCGCGGGTGCGCGCTCCCTCGCCGAAGCCGTCGACTCCAGGAATCCTGATGAATGCCACTCTCTCCCTGGCGAGCATCCTCGCCGAACCCGCCCGCCGCCGCCCGGATCACCTCGCGCTGATCGAGGGCGAGCACCGCATCACCTTCGCCGACCTGTGGCGGCAGGCCAGGGAACAGGCCGGCGCCCTGATCGCGCGCGGGGTCCGGCCCGGTGACCGGGTGGCGCTGCTGTGCCCGAACACCGCCGACTTCCCGCGCGCGTACTTCGCGATCCTCGCCGCGGGCGCGGTGGTGGTGCCGGTGCATCTGCTGCTCACCGCGCCCGAGATGGAATACGTGCTGCGCGACAGCGCGGCATCGCTGCTGATCTGTCATCCGATGGTGGCCGAGACCGGTGCCGCGGCGGCGAGCGCGGCGGGCATCGATGTCGTCGCCCCGCAAGACCTGGCGGGCGAGGCGATTCCGGCGTTCGTCTCGCGCGGTCCGCTCGACACCGCCGTCGTCTTCTACACCAGCGGCACCACCGGCACGCCCAAGGGCGCCGAGCTGAACCACCTCAACATGGTGATGTGCGCGACGGTGAACACCTTCGACGCCAACGAGATCCACCGCGACGACATCGCGCTCGGCGCGCTGCCGCTGTTCCACGTGTTCGGGCAGACGGTCTCGATGAACTCGCACTGGCGGGTCGGCGGGACGCTGGTGCTGCTGCCCCGATTCGACGCGGCCCAGGCGATCGCGCTGATGGCGGCGGAGCGGGTCAACCTCTTCCACGGGGTGCCGACGATGTACCTCGCGCTCATCGAGGCGGCCTCGCGGGCATCGGAGCTGCCCGCGCTGAAGCTGTGCGTGAGCGGCGGTGCGGCGCTACCGGTGTCGGTGCTGGAGGACTTCGAGCGACTCTTCCGCGCGCCGGTGCTCGAGGGCTACGGGCTGTCGGAGACCTCGCCGACCGCGGCGGTCAACCAGCCGATCTACGGCGCCGAGGCGGGCAGCGTCGGGCACCCGGTGTGGGGCGTCGACGTGGAGATCGCCGATCCCGCGATCACCGACCGGATCGTGCTGCTGCCGGTCGGCGAGACCGGCGAGGTGGTGGTGCGCGGACACAACGTGTTCAACGGCTACACCGGCAGGCCCGAGGCGACCGCGGCGGCCGTCGTCGACGGCTGGTTCCGCACCGGCGATCTGGGCACCAGGGACGCCACCGGCCGGATCCGCATCGTCGACCGGATCAAGGAGATGATCCTGCGCGGCGGATTCAACGTGTATCCGACAGAGGTCGAGGCCGCGCTGGTGCGGCATCCGCGCATCGCGCAGGTCGCGGTGATCGGCGTGCCCGACGAGCACTACGGTGAGGAGATCGTGGCCGTCGTCGTGGCCGACGGTGAGCTGACCGCCCAGGACGTGATCGAGTTCGGCAGGCAACAGGTGGCCAGGTACAAGTACCCGCGCCGCGTGGAATTCGTCACCGAGCTGCCGCTCGGTCCCACCCACAAGGTGCTCAAGCGCGAACTGCGCCGACGTTTCGGAGGTGTGGCATGACCACGGATTTCGCCGATTTAGACACCCTGCGCGCGGCGGCGGGCACCGAACTCGGTCCCAGCGACTGGATCACCATCGACCAGGAGCGGATCGACCGGTTCGCCGACGCCACCGGCGATCACCAGTGGATCCACGTCGATCCGGTGCGGGCCGCCGCGGGCCCGTACGGCACGACCATCGCGCACGGCTTCCTCACCTTGTCGCTGATCGTGCCGATCACCCAGCAGGTGATGACGGTCAGCGCCGCGAGCGCGGCGATCAACTACGGCCTTGACCGGGTCCGGTTCCTCACCCCGGTGCCGGTGGGCAGCCGGATCCGGGGCCGGGTGACGCTCACCGAGGTCACCGAGGTGCCCGGCGGCGTGCAGGCGCACCGGCGCGTCACCGTGGAACTGGCGGGCGCGCAGCGTCCCGCCTGCGTGGCCGACGCCATCGCCCGCTACCTGCGCTGAACCATCCGGGGCGGCGGCTAGTAGCCGTCGCCCTCGGCCAGGTAGCGCTCGATCGTCGCGACCTTGGTGGTGAGCGCGTCGGTGACACCGGGCCGCAGATCGGCCTTGAGCACCAGGCTGCAGCGCGGCGCGACCGCGAGGATCGCGTCGCACGCCGACTTCACCACCGCCATCACCTCGTCCCAGTCGCCCTCGATCGTCGTGAACATCGCGTCGGTCCGATGCGGCAGTCCCGAGGCCCGCACCACGCGCACGGCGGCCGCCACGGCCTCGCCGACCGACCCGTCGGCATGGGCGGCGCCACTGGGCGCCACGGAGAACGCAACAAGCATGGTGGTCCTTTCGCTGCGGGTATCCGCACCATTGTGCCGCCGCGGACCGCGGGCAACCGTGCGCCGACGCGCCGCCGCGGTCACCCGACCATTACCCTCTATCGGGTGGCGATATCCAAGGTCGAGCGGCTGATGAATCTGGTCATCGCGCTGCTGTCGACCCGGCAGTTCCTGAGCGCGGAGCGCATTCGCGCCAGTGTGGCCGGTTACGAGGACTCCGCGACCGACGAGGCGTTCAGCCGGATGTTCGAGCGCGACAAGAACGAACTGCGCGACCTGGGCATTCCGCTGGAAGTGGGCCCGGTGGGGCGGTTCTCGACGCTCGAGGGCTACCGGATCAACCGCGACGCCTACGAGCTGCCCGACATCGACCTGTCCAGCGAGGAGGCGGCCGCGGTCGCCGTCGCCGTGCAGATGTGGGCCTCGCCCGAGCTGGCGAGCGCCGCCGAGGGCGCGCTGCTGAAGCTGCGCGCGGCCGGCGTCACCGTCGAGACGGAGAACGTCGGGGTGTCGGTGCCCGCCGTGCCGGCTCGCACCCGTGGCTCGGAGCCGGTGCTGCGCGAGCTGCTCGCGGCGATCGACGCCGGGCAGGCGGTGCGGTTCGGGCACCACAGCGCCGTCACCGATCCCTTCGTCACCCGCGATGTGGAGCCCTGGGGCGTGGTCACCCGGCACGGTCGTTGGTACCTGGTCGGGCACGACCGCGAGCGCGACGCCGTGCGCACGTTCCGGCTGTCCCGGATCGGTGGCGAGGTCACGCCGTACGGTCCGCACAACGCGGTCCGCAAGCCGGCCGACGCCGATCTGCGCGCCATCGTCGACCGGGTCACCGGCGACGCGCCCGTCACCGGGTCGGCCACCGTCTGGGTCGCCAAGGGGCGCGGTCGCGAACTGCGCCGCATCGGCACCGAGCTCGGCGCCAGGGAACTCGGTGGCCGCGACGGCTCGGTCGTCGAGGTGCCGGTCCGCTCGCGCGACTGGGTGGCCCGGCTGATCACCGGCCTCGGTCCGGATGTGCTGGTGCTGGATCCGCCGGAACTGCGCGCCGACGTGATGAACCGGCTACGGTCGGTACTCGACCACACGGAGGTGGCGTCGTGAGTTCGCGCCTGTCCCTACGCCTTTCGCGCCTGCTGAACATGGTGCCGTACCTGCTCGCGCACCCCGGCATCAGCGCCGCCGAGGCCGCCGCCGAGCTGGGGGTGACCACCAAACAGCTGATGAGCGATCTCAACCAGCTGTGGATGTGCGGGCTGCCCGGGTACGGGCCCGGTGATCTGATCGACCTGTCGTTCTCCGAGGAGAGCATCGAGGTCACCTTCTCCGCGGGCATCGACCGGCCGCTGCGACTGACCTCCACCGAGGCGACGGCGCTGCTGGTCGCGCTGCGCTCGATCGTGGAGATGCCCGGCATGGTCGACCCGACCGCCGCGCACGCCGCGATCGCCAAGATCGAATCGGCCATCGCCAGCACCGACGCCGTCGTCACCCCGGCCGCCGTGCCCGTCGAACAGCCGGTCGTCGCCACCGTGCGCGCCGCGCTCGCCGACGCCCGCGCACTGCGCCTGGTGTACTACTCGGCCAGCCGCGACGAGGTCTCCGAACGCCTCGTCGACCCCATCCGGGTGGTGCTGGTCGACAACAACAGCTACCTGCAGGCGTGGTGCAGACAGGCCGAGGGCGTGCGCCTGTTCCGGTTCGACCGGATCGAGGACGCCACCGAACTCGACGAACCCGCCCGCCCGCCCAGCCACGCCGCCGCCGACGCGGCCGCCCTCGACCTGTTCCAGGACGACCCCGACGTGCCGCTGGCCCGGCTGCGCCTGCGCGCCGACTACGCCTGGGTGCTCGACCAGTACCCGATGCACCGCATCGAGTCCCGTCCCGACGGCAGCATCGAGGCGGGCATGCGCTTCGCCTCCGCCGACTGGATGGCGCGCCTGCTGCTCGGGTTCGGCACCGGTGTCACCGTGCTCGGCCCGTCGGAACTGGTCACGGCGGTGCGCGACCGCGCCGACGCCGCCCTGGCCGCCTACGCGGCCGCCGGACTGCCCGGGGAGACCGAATCCGCGTGAACCAGCGAGTACTGGTCCTCGGGGCGGGCAGCATCGGGGTCTTCATCGGCGGTCATCTGGCCGCGGCGGGCATGGACGTGATCTTCGTCGGCCGCCAGCGCGTGCTCGACGACATCGCCGAGCACGGTCTGCACCTCACCGATCTCGACGGCGGCTCGATCGACGTATCACCGGACCGCTTCGGGCTGGCCCTGGAGCCGGACGAACCGGAACTGGCCGACCTCGTCCTGGTCACCGTGAAATCGGCCGCCACCGCGTCCGTCGTGCGGACCGTCGCGGGCAGGCTGCGCCCCGGCACCCCGGTGGTGAGCCTGCAGAACGGCATCGGCAACGACAGCCTGATCCGGGAGGTCCTGCCCACCAGCGTCGTGCTGCCCGGCATGGTCCCGTTCAACGTGGTGCACCGTGGCAACGGCCGGTTCCACCGGGGCAGCGACGGCGTCGTGGCGATCCAGGACGACCCGGTGGTCGACCGGTTCGCCGACCAGTTCCGGGCCGCGGGCCTGCCGCTGCGCCGCTATCGCGACCTGCGCCCGGTGCAGTGGGCCAAGCTGCTGCTCAACCTCAACAACCCGATCAACGCGCTGTCCGGGCGGCCACTGCGCGAGGAACTCGCCGAGCGCGACTACCGCCGCTGCCTCGCGCTCGCCCAGGCCGAAGCCCTCGCGGTGATGAACACTGCGCGAATTCGGCCCGCCCAGCTGACGGCGATCCCGCCGGAACTCATGGTGCATCTGCTGCGCGTTCCCGATGTCGTCTTCCGCCGGGTGTTCGGCAAGGTGCTGGCCATCGACCCGCTGGCCCGCTCCTCGATGGCCGACGATCTCGCCCTGGGCAGGCGGACGGAAATCGCGTGGTTGTGCGGCGAAATCGTGCGTCTCGGTGAAATGGTGGGGCAGCCGACACCGGTCAACCGCAGGCTCACCGAGCTGATCCGGAAGGCCGAATCCGGGGACACCCGCCGGTTCACCGGAAGCCGGTTGTTCGCCGAGCTGACCGGGGCGGCGTCCGCCGTCCAGGGTTGAACGCGTGGCGAACACCGCTGCGGGTGGCCGGTCATGACGCTCCGAGTGCAGGTAGCATCGGTAATCACCACAGTCTTTGGAGGTATCTGATAATGGGCACGTTCAGCTGGACGCACCTGCTGATCATCGCGTTGCTGTTCGTCCTGCTCTTCGGCGCGAAGCGGCTGCCGGACGCGGCGCGCGGTCTCGGCCGGTCGCTGCGGATCTTCAAGAGCGAGGTCGGGCAGATGCAGTCGGAGTCGGCCACGCAGGCCACCACACCGCAGGCCGCCCCGGCGCCGCAGCAGCAGCTGCCCGCGTCGGCCCCGCAGGCGCAGACCCCGATCGTCGAACCGCAGCAGGGCCAGAAGTCGGCCTGACCTCGGTGTTCACCCCCGGAGCGCGTCCACCGCTCCGGGGCTGAGTGCTGTTGTCGAGCATCCGCCGGACCGAGGGTTAGAGGCCACCACCCACCATGCGCATTCCGTTCGATCCACGGCGCAGCAAGCGCAGGACGAATCCCGACGGCACCATGTCGTTGGTCGAGCACCTGCAGGAACTGCGCACCCGGCTGTTGCTGGCGCTGGCCGCGATCGCGGTCACCACGCTCATCGGCTTCTTCTGGTACGCCCACCCGTTCTTCGGTATCGAGAGCTTGGGCGAGATCCTGCGCGGACCGTACTGTTCGCTGCCGGAGTCGGCGCGGGCGAGCCTGAGCGCCGACGGCTCCTGCCGGCTGCTGGCGACCGCGCCCTTCGAACAGTTCATGCTGCGCCTGAAGGTCGGCTTCACCGCCGGTGTCGTGCTCGCGGCGCCGTTCTGGCTGTACCAGCTGTGGGCGTTCATCACCCCCGGCCTCTACGCCAAGGAACGCCGCTACGCGGTCGGGTTCGTGGTGTCGGGCAGCGTGCTGTTCGTGACCGGCGCCGTGCTGGCCTACGTCGTCGTCGCGCACGCGTTGTCGTTCCTGTTGACCATCGGTGACAACGTCCAGATCACCGCGCTCAGCGGTACCCAGTACTTCGGGTTCATCATCCAGTTGCTGATCATCTTCGGCGTGAGCTTCGAGACGCCACTGGTCATCATCGGGCTGAACCTGGTCGGCGTACTGCCCTACGAGAAGCTCAAGGCGTGGCGGCGCGGCATCATCTTCGGCCTGTTCGTCTTCGCCGCGGTCGTCACCCCGCAGGACCCGTTCTCGATGCTGGCGCTGGCCTGCGCGCTGACCGTGCTGTTCGAACTGGCGGTGCAGTTCGCCCGGTTCAACGACGCCCGCCGGGCCCGCCGCGCGGCGAACGAGGGCTGGGGTTCGCTCTCCGACGAGGAGGCTTCCCCGCTGGACACACCGGACCCGGTGCGGCCCGCCGACCCGGTCGACGACCCGGAGAAAACCACCCGCCCGGTGTCGGACTACTCCGATACGCTCTGACGGGTGACCGATTCTCCCGCGCGGGCCAACGAGTTGGCGCAGTTCGCCAGCGAAATCCCTTTCGATCTCGACCCTTTCCAGCGGACCGCCTGCGCGGCGCTGGAGGACGGGCACAGCGTGCTCGTCTGCGCCCCGACCGGCGCGGGCAAGACGATCGTCGGTGAGTTCGCGGTCCACATGGCGCTGGCCTCGGGCGGCAAATGCTTCTACACCACGCCGATCAAGGCGCTGTCGAACCAGAAGTTCGCCGACCTGACCGCGCGCTACGGCCGCGACAGTGTCGGCCTGCTCACCGGCGACCAGTCGATCAACCCCGACGCACCGGTGGTCGTGATGACCACCGAGGTGCTGCGCAACATGCTCTACGCGTCCTCGGACTCGCTGCGCGGACTGTCCTATGTCGTGATGGACGAGGTGCACTACCTGGCCGACCGGTTCCGCGGCGCGGTGTGGGAGGAAGTCATCCTGCACCTCTCGCCGGACGTGCGCCTGGTGAGCCTGTCGGCGACGGTGTCCAATGCCGAGGAATTCGGCGCCTGGATGGAGACCGTGCGCGGCGACACCGCCGTGGTGGTCGACGAGACCAGGCCGGTACCGCTGTGGCAGCACGTGATGGTCGGGCGGCGGATGTTCGACCTGTTCGACACCAAGTCCAGCGACCAGAAGGTCCTCGTTGACGAGGACCTCGTGCGGTTCATCCGCCAGCGTGAGGCCGCCGACCGGATGCAGGGCTACGGCGGCCCGCGCGGCCGCGGTGGTCGCGGCAACTTCCGGCCGCTGCCGCGCCCGGAGGTGCTGGCCCGCCTCGACGAGGAAGGCCTGCTGCCCGCGATCACGTTCATCTTCAGCCGCGCGGGCTGCGACGGCGCGCTGGCCCAGTGCCTGCGCGCCCGGCTCGACCTGAGCAGGCCCGACGACGCCGCGCGGATCGACGAGATCATCGAGAAGCACACCGGCGACCTGCCCAAGGGCGACCTCGAGGTGCTCGGCTACTGGGAGTGGCGCGAGGCGCTGCACCGCGGGCTGGCCGCCCACCACGCCGGCATGCTGCCCGCGTTCCGGCACACCGTCGAGGAGTTGTTCGTCCAGGGCCTGGTCCGAGCGGTGTTCGCCACCGAGACCCTGGCGCTGGGCATCAACATGCCCGCCCGCACGGTCGTGCTCGAGCGCCTGGTGAAGTTCAACGGTGAATCGCACGCCGAGCTGACGCCGGGGGAGTACACCCAGCTCACCGGGCGCGCGGGCAGGCGCGGCATCGATGTCGAGGGACACGCGGTGGTGCTGTGGCAGCCCGAGGTCGACACGAGCGCGGTCGCCGGCCTCGCCTCCACCCGCACCTATCCGCTGCGCAGTTCGTTCCGGCCCGGCTACAACATGTCGATCAACCTGATCGACCGGATGGGCGCGCAGGAGGCGCGGGCGCTGCTCGAGCGCTCCTTCGCCCAGTTCCAGGCGGACCGGTCGGTCGTCGGGCTGGTGCGCGGCATCGAACGCAACCAGGGCGCGATGCGCAAGCTGGAGAGCCAGCTCGGCGGCGTCGACGGCGGGTTCATGGAGTACATGTCGCTGCGCGAGCGGATCAAGCAGCGCGAGCGCGAGATCCAGCAGCAGGGCCGCGCCGATCGCCGCGGTGCCGCTGTCAAGGCCCTGATCGAATTGCGCCGCGGTGACGTGGTGGCGATTCCGTCGGGCAGGCGCGCCGGGCTCGCGGTGATCCTGGAACCCGATCAGACCCCCGGTGACCCGCGTCCGCTGGTGCTCACCGAGGACCACTGGGCGGGCCGGGTCTCGGCGGCGGACTTCCCCGTGCCCGCCGAGGCGCTCGGGCACATGCGGTTGCCACGGCGCGTCGATCACCGCACCGCGCGCATCCGCCGCGATCTGGCCTCGGCCCTGCGCAGCACCGGGATCTCCGCGCCGGGCAGGCGCAGGCGCAACGACCACACCCGCGGCGGCGAGGATCGCGAGCTCTCGACGCTGCGCCGCAGCCTGCGGTCGCACCCGGCGCACAGCAGGCCCGATCGCGAACAGCTCAGCCGTACCGGCGAGCGCTACGCCCGGCTCGCGCGCGAAACCGAGTCGATGCGCCAGAAGGTTGCCGCGACGACGAATTCGCTCGCGCGCACCTTCGACCGGATCGTCGGCCTGCTCGAGGAACGCGGGTTCGTCGAGCACGGCGAGGTGACCGCCGACGGCAGGCGGCTGGCCCGGATCTACGCCGAGAGCGACCTGGTGGTCGCCGAGGTGTTGCGCCAGGGGCTGTGGCGCGGGCTCGGTGCGGCCGAACTCGCGGCCGTGGTCTCCACGCTGGTCTACGAGTCGCGCCAGGAAGGCGGGTTCCTCACCGCGGCCGGCCCGACCGAACCGATCCGCCGGGCGGTCGGCGCGACCATCGAGGTGTGGACCCAGCTGCGCTCCGACGAGGCACGGCACAAGCTGCCGCCCACTCGCGAACCCGACCTCGGTTTCGTCACCGGCGTGTACAAGTGGGCCCGCGGCGACGCATTGGCCGAGGCGTTGCTGGCCAGTGGCGATCAGGGCACGCCGCTGTCGGCGGGCGATTTCGTGCGCTGGTGCAGGCAGGTCATCGACCTGCTCGACCAGATCCACAACACCGCCGACGACCCGGAGATCGCGGCCACCGCGGCCAAGGCGGTGCGCGCGGTTCGGCGGGGTGTCGTCGCGGTGGACGCCGCGTAGTGGATACGTCTGTGATTTGATTTCCTGGCGTACCGACCGTGATGGCGGAGTCGTGCGAAAGCGGCTGGCCTGGCGCGGGGGGCTACCGTATGTACAACGATGCGAGTGGAGGCGAGTGGATGAGCGGCCCGTACGGACCGAATGGCCCAGGGGAGGGAAGCAACGATCCCACCCAGCACTGGGGAGGTCAGCAGCCGCAGCAGGCTCAGCCGACCCAGCACTGGGGTGGTGGGCAGCAGCCGCAGCAGGCTCAGCCGACCCAGCACTGGGGTGACCCGAACGCGCAGCAGCCGCAGCAGCAGTGGGGTCAGCAGCCGCAGCAACCGGCGCAGCAGCCGCAGTGGGGACAGCAGCCGCAGCAGCCGACCGGCCCGCAGCAGCAGTGGGGTCAGACCCAGCCGCCGCCGCAGGACTGGAACGCGCAGCAGCCGCAGCAGCAGTGGGGACAGCCGCAGCAGCAGTGGGGACAGCAGCCGCAGCAGCCCGGTCAGCAGCAGTGGGGCCAGCAGCCCCCGTCGTCGTCGGGTGGCAAGGGCAAGGGCCTGGTGATCGGTCTGATCGCGGCGGGCGTGCTGGTGCTCGCCGCCGTCGTCGGCCTGATCCTGGTCGTGTTCTCCTCCGACGAACTCGACTCCGCCGCCGTGCAGGACGGCGTCTCGCGCGTGCTGAAGGACTCCTACGGCATCGCCGACGTCTCCGACGTGTCGTGCCCGTCGGGTCAGGAGGTGAAGGTCGACGCGACTTTCACCTGCGACCTGAAGGTCAGCGGTGAGGCGAAGAAGGTCACCGTCAAGATCACCAAGGACGATGGCACCTACGAGGTCGGCCGCCCGAACTAGGCTGCCGCACCCCCGATTCCGGGCCGTCCGCGCGTACGCGGGCGGCCCGGAGTCGTCTGCCGGGCCGGATCAGCTGTGGGCCGCGGTCAGCGCGGTGACGAGCCGGGTGATCGGGCTCTCGGCGTTGTAGGCGGCGGCCAGGGCGAGCAGCCGATCGGGGTCGACCGGTGTCGCGGGCAGCCTGTCCGGTCCGGACAGGATCACCTCGGCGTCGCGCACCACCTGCACGACCGGCGCGGCGACCTTCAGATAGTCCTGGGCCGCAACCAGTTTCGCGCGGACGCCCTTGGCCAGGTCGGACCCGGGATCGTCGACCGCCGCCAGCAGGGCGTCGAGCGAACCGAACTTCGAGATCAGCTGCGCCGCGGACTTGTCGCCGATGCCGGCCACCCCGGGCAGCCCGTCGGAGGCGTCGCCGCGCAGGGTGGCCATGTCGGCGTAGGCCGGTCCCGCGTTCCGCCCCGGCACACCGTATTTCGCCGACACCTCGGCGGGCCCGAACAGTTCGGCCTTGGCCAGGCCGCGCCCCGCGTAGAGGACCCGGACCGGCGGCGCCGGCTCGTCGCGGACCAGCTGGAGCAGATCGCGGTCGCCGCTGACGACGACCACCGGGTCCGTCCGCTCCCGGCTGGCGAGGGTGCCGAGCACATCGTCGGCTTCGAGCCCCTCCGCACCGCCGGTGGCGATACCGGCGGCGGCGAGCACCTCGAGGATCATCTCGACCTGCGGGGTCAGCGTGTCGGGGACTTCCTCGGCGCCCGGCGCCGCGCCGCTGCTGGTGTCGAGCCGGTGCGCCTTGTAGGACGGCACGAGCGCCACCCGGAACGGCGGCCGCCAATCCAAGTCGAGCCCGACGACCAGCCTGCTCGGCCGGTGCTTGGTGATCAGCGAGGCCACCATGTCGGTGAAGCCGCGCAGCGCGTTGACCGAGCGTCCGTCGGCCGCCCTGAGCTTGTCGGGGATCGCGTAGTAGGCGCGGAACCACAGGCTGGCGCCGTCGAGGATCAGCAGGGGTCCACGGGAGGTCTGGTCAGCGGTCACGGGCTCGATTGTGCCCCGAAAGCCCCGTCCCGCGCCCACCGTGCTCCGGGCGCGTCCGGTCGCGGGGAGATCACGTGTCCTGGGCCCGTGCGCCCGTGGCGGGTAACGTCGGACCCTATGAGCGCGCACACGGATGCCAGGTTCGCGGCGAATGTCTACGGTCAGCGGCTGGAGCGGGCGGTCGAACTGATGCGCGCGGCGCATCTGGACGCCCTGCTCATCACCCCCGGCCCCGATCTGCGATATCTCCTCGGATCGGCCGCCGAATCCTTCGAGCGGCTCACCTGCCTGGTGATCCCCGCCGACGGCGCCACGCCCTCGGTGGTGATCCCGAAACTCGAGCTGGCCTCGCTGGACGGATCGGCGGCGGGCGAACTCGGCCTGCAGGTCCTGGACTGGGTCGACGGCGTCGACCCGTATCAGCTGGTGCGCTCGACCCTGCACGCCGGCTCGCGCATCGCCGTCGCCGACGCCATGCCCGCCCTGCACCTGATCCCGCTCGCCGAGTCGACCACCGGCCTGCCCGCCTCGGCGACCCCGGTGCTGCGGCAGTCGCGGATGATCAAGGACGAGGCCGAGATCGAGGCGCTGCGCCGGGCGGGCGCCGCCATCGACCGGGTGCACGCCAGGATGGGCGAATTCCTGCGGCCCGGCCGGACCGAGGCCGAGGTGGGCGCCGACATCACCGCCGCCATCGTCGAGGAGGGCCACACCGAGGCGGCGTTCGTCATCGTCGGCAGCGGCCCGCACGGCGCCGACCCGCACCACGGGGTCTCCGACCGGGTCGTGGAATCCGGCGACGTGGTCGTCATCGATATCGGCGGCCCCGTCGAACCCGGCTACTACTCCGACTCCACCCGCACCTACGTGCTCGGGTCGCCGAGCACGCAGGTCGCCGAGCAGATGGCCCTGCTGGAGGCGGCCCAGGCCGCCGCGGTGGCCGCGGTCCGCCCGGGGGTGACCGCGGAGTCCATCGACGCCGCCGCGCGCACCGTGCTGGCCGACGCGGGGCTCGGCGACGCCTTCGTGCACCGCACCGGCCACGGCATCGGCCTGTCCGTGCACGAGGAGCCCTACATCGTGGCGGGCAACGACCTGGTGCTCGAGCCGGGCATGGCGTTCAGCATCGAACCCGGCATCTACTTCCGCGGGAAGTGGGGTGCCCGGATCGAGGACATCGTGGTCGTCACCGCCGACGGCGCCGAGTCGATGAACAACCGGCCGCACGGTCTGACGGTCCTGTAGGCGGGCCTATTTCAGCGTGCTCGACGAGAGCACCCGGCGCACCTGGATCGCGACGACGACCCGCGTCGGGTTCTCCCGCGGCACCCGGTAGCGGGCGGTGTAGCGGCGCACGGCCTCGGCCACGTCGTCGGCCTCGGTGAGCACGGTGGCCGGCCCTTCGAGGGTGAGCCAGCGCGGCCCCTCGACCTGACTCACGGCCGCGTACCCGCCGCGCGCCGCGTTGCGCGCCTTCACCGAGGCGCCGTCGGTGATGATCCGGGCGATCCCGCTCGCGGCATCCCAGGTGAACCCCACCGCGACCACGTGCGGTGTGCCGTCGGCGCGCAGGGTCGTCAGGGTGGCCAGATGCCGCTCGGTGACGAAGTCGAGGGCGGCGGGGGACAGCGGTGTGGTGGCGGTCGGCATGCGGGAAACGGTAGCCCGGACCACGGGTCGCCGATCGCGCGGGTTTCGGCCCTCGACACCCGAATTCCCCGTCCGGCGCCGGATGACAGACTGATCCCATGGCAGAGCAGCAGAACGACGGACCGGTGCTGGTCCTGGGCGGACGCAGTGAGATCGGGGTCGAGGTGGCGCGCAGGCTGGCGCCCGGACGCGTGGTGATCCTGGCCGCCCGCCGGTCCGGCGCGCTGGACGCCGAGATCGAGCAGGTGCACGCCGCGGGCGCCACCGCCGTGCACACCGTGGAATTCGACGCCGACGACATCGCCACGCACGCGCCCCTGCTGGAGAAGATCGCCGCCGAACACGGCGGCATCGGCACCGCGGTGGTGGCCTTCGGCGTCCTCGGCGATCAGGCGCGCGCCGAACACGATCCGGCGCACGCGGTCGCGGTCGTGCACACCGACTACGTCGCCCAGGTCAGTGTCCTGACGACGCTGGCGACCCTGCTGCGGGCCCAGGACTCCGGGCAGATCGTCGTGTTCAGCTCGATCGCCGGGGTGCGGGTGCGCCGGGCCAACTACGTCTACGGTTCGGCGAAGGCGGGGCTCGACGGCTTCGCGAAGGGGCTCGGGGACGCCCTGCACGGCACCGGTGTCCAGCTGCTGCTGGTCCGGTCCGGGTTCGTGATCGGCCGGATGACCACCGGCATGGATCCCGCGCCGATGTCCAGCACGCCCGGCCAGGTCGCCGACGCCGTCGTGCGGGCCCTCGGCCGCGGCAAGACCTACGTCGCGGTGCCCGGCAGGCTCGCGGTGATGTTCTTCGTGATGCGGCTGCTGCCGCAGTTCGTGTGGCGCCGGATGCCGCGGTGACCGACCCGGCCTGGTCGGGGCACCCGATCGTCGTCCTCGGGATCGGCGCCGACGGCTGGTCCGGGCTCGGCGAGCCGGCCCGCGCCGCGATCGGCGCGTGCGAGGTCGTCTTCGGGTCGCCGCGCCAGCTGGCGCTGCTCCCGGACAGCGACGCCGAATCGGTGCCGTGGCCGAGCCCGCTGCTGCCCGCGCTGCCGGAGTTGTTCGCGCGCAACGCCGGTCGGCGCATCGGGGTGCTGGCCAGCGGCGACCCCATGTTCTACGGCATCGGCGTCACCCTGGCCCGTCGCTTCGGCGCGCGGGCGCTGCGGGTGTTCCCGCAGCCGTCCTCGGTGTCGCTGGCGTGCGCGCGGCTGGGCTGGCCGCTGGCCGAGGTCCCGGTGGTGAGCGTGGTTGCCCGCCCGTTGCCCACCGTGCTGCCAGAACTGGCCGACGGCCGCAGGCTGCTGGTGCTCAGCGAGGACGAGTCGACGCCGCACCTGCTGGCGCGATTGTTGCGCGACAACGGGTTCGGCGCGTCCACGCTCACCGTGCTCGAACAGCTCGGCGGGCCCGCCGAACGCACGAGTACCGGCACCGCGGCGCGCTGGGCCCACCCGCACGGCGACCCGCTCAACGTCGTCGCGATCGACTGTGTCGCCGAGGCCGGCGGCCGCCGCGACACCCGGCTGCCCGGCCTGGCCGACACCGCCTTCACCGGCGACGGCCAGCTCACCAAGGCCGAGGTCCGGGCCCTGACGGTCACCGCGCTGGCCCCGGCGCCCGGCGAGACGCTGTGGGATGTCGGCGGCGGGTCCGGCAGCATCGCGATCGAATGGTGCCGCACCCATCCGCTGTGCCGTGCGGTCACCTTCGAACGGCTGCCCGCGCGCCGCGAGCAGATCGCCGTCAATGCCGCCGCGCTGGGCGTTCCGGGAATAACGGTCAGAGGCGAGGTGCGCTCGGAGTTTGCCGAGCGCGAATTGGCGGCGCCGGACGCGATCTTTCTCGGCGGCGGGCTCACCCAGGACGGCGTGTTCGACCAGTGCTGGCAGCGGCTGCGCCCGGGCGGACGCCTGGTCGCCAACGCGGTCACCGCGGAATCGGAAGCGCAGCTGCTGGACTGGACCGCCACCCACGGCGGCACGCTGCGAAAATTCCAGATCTACCGGGGTGAACCGCTCGGTGGGTTCACCGCGTGGCGGCCGCACCTCCCGGTCGCCCAGTGGATCGTGACAAAACCCGCTGGTTAGCGGATTCTTCGATCACGGACAAATCACGCGCAGATCACGGTGAAATCGTTCATGCTGGGTCCTGATGCCATGAAAGTTACGAACCGAACGTGTAAGAAGCGTGCCTCGAGGGTAGGGTCGGGGCCGTTCCGGGTAAATCCCGCCGGTTCGATTTTTCCATGATGGGGAGTTACATGAAGTACGCGAAGTTCATCGCGGTCGGCGCGTCGCCGATCGCCGCAGGTTGGGCCGATGTCAGCGGGCAGCCCTGAGGGTCCTGATCCTCGGCGGCACGGGCGAAGCTCGGGAGCTGGCGCGGATCGCGTCCGGTGAACGGGGACTCGACATCGTGTCCTCACTCGCCGGGCGGGTCGCGCAGCCGCGGCTGCCCGTCGGTCCGGTCCGCGTAGGCGGGTTCGGTGGTGTCGAGGGCCTCCGAACCTGGCTGTGTGAGAACGCGATCGATGCCGTCGTGGACGCGACTCATCCCTTCGCCGCGCAGGTCAGCTCCCACGCGGCGACCGCCGCGGACGATCTGGGCATCCCCGCGCTGCACCTGCGGCGACCCGAGTGGG
Organism: Nocardia sp. NPDC051833; assembly: GCF_040681225.1. Classification (NCBI taxonomy): domain Bacteria; kingdom Bacillati; phylum Actinomycetota; class Actinomycetes; order Mycobacteriales; family Nocardiaceae; genus Nocardia; species Nocardia sp. NPDC051833. Next base: position 1,078,465 of record NZ_JBFAYK010000002.1, on the reverse strand, counting down.
TGCAGCGCCGCGGTGACCTGTGGACGCGGGTACCCGATCTGTCGTCGGCGGCCGCCGCCCTGGCCGCGCACGGTGAGCGGGTGCTGCTCACCATCGGCAGGCAGGGGGTCGGCGCGTTCGCCGGCTGCGGGCGGCACCGGTTCGTCATCCGCTCGATCGACGCGCCCGCCGCGCCGCTGCCCCCGCGCTACGAACTGCTGCTGGCGCGGGGACCGTTCACCTTCGACGACGAGCTGGTGCTGATGTCGCGGCACCGGATCGACGTGCTGGTGACCAAGAACAGCGGCGGCGAGCAGACGGAGGCGAAGATTTTCGCGGCCCGCACCGCGGGCCTGCCGGTGGTGATGATCGATCGGCCGCCGCTGCCGGTCGGCGCGGTGACCGTCGACGAGGTCGGCGCCGCGGTGGACTGGCTGCACGACGCGGCGTCACCCCGGGTGCGCTGAGCCGCTCACTGCGGTCGCGGCCCCGTGAAGATGCGGGGCAGCTGGTCGAACCAGTGCAATACCGCCCGTTCGTAGGCGATGCCGAATTCGAGGGTGGCGCGCTGATGGGGCGCGAGCGCGGTCGGGTCCTCGTCGAGGTAGCGGTCGAGCCGGTCCTGGTGGATGTTCTTGTTGGCGGCGATGATCCGGTCGCGATGCGCCGGGTCGAGGTGCTCGCCGAAGGAGAGGGTGAGCAGCAGCGGCACCCGGATCGTCTCGGCGCCGGGGTCGCGGGCGATCCACTCGGCGAAGGCCTCGCGGCCGGTATCGGTGATCCGGTAGGGCGTGCGCTCCCTGGCGCCGCGTTCGCCCTTGGTCACCAGGCCGGCGGCGTCCATCGCGGTCAGCTCGCGATACACCTGGCTCTGGGTGATCGTCCAGAAGTCGCCGATCCGTTGCTGGGCCTGGGTCGCGAGGTCCCAGCCCGACATCGGGCCCTCGTGCAGGAACCCCAGCAGTGAGGCCGCGGTGGAGTTCAGCGGGCGGCGTCGAGTTGCGGTATCGGTCAACGGTCAACTCCCTTCGAACGACATTCCTAAGTGGAATGTTACGCCTGGGTGCGCTGTCCACCAAGACCGGAGGTGTTGCGGTGTGTTCGCCCGGCGCGGCGGTGACCCGGCGGGGCCACCGCCGCGCGGGTCGATCAGCGCAGGGCGAGGGTGACGGTGTCGCCGTCGCCGAGCTGGTACTGCGCGAGCGGGGTGCCGTCGGCGAGCTCGACGTCACCGTCGACCAGCAGTCGCTGCTGCTCGGCGGGGATGCCGGTCTGCTCCGCGACGAGCGCCTTCAACGCGTCGACCTGCGCCGCCGCGTCGACGGTGACCGGGAAGCTCGCCCCGTCGGCGTTCGTGACCGCCAGCGTGAGGGACTCCGCGATCGGTGACGCGGGCGCGCCGGGAAGACCAGGAAGGCCCGGCAGGCCGGGGGCGGCGGGTGCCGCGGGAGCGGCGGGCTCCGCGGAAGCGCCCGGTGCGCCGGGCAGCGCGGGGGCGCCGGGAATCGGTGGTGCGGGCTGCGCCGACGCGACGGCGGGAACGACCAGGGCGGCCATCGGCGCGGACAAGGCCGCCGTGGTCAACCCTGCCGCCAGCGCGCGGCGTAACGAGGTGGAGCGGGAGGTGCGACGTGCGTGGTGCTGAACTCTCATCGTGGTGAGTCCTTTCATCGTCCACGAGGACGCGTTGGGGAATCGAACCAGGAAACGAGATGTCACGCTGTGCCATGGCGGGCCGGGCCCGCCGCACCCCAGTGTGCCACCGGACACCCCGGATCCGGCTGACCTCGGGGTGTCCTCGTGGCGGATCGCGCGGACTAGACCGTCGTGCCGTACCGCCGCGAGGTGAACACGCGGGTGCCCTCGCTGGTCTGGAACGCGGCGGTGGTGGACGAGCCGATGATCAGCAGCGTCCGCATGTCGACCTCGTCCGGATCGAGCTCGCCGAGGGTGATCACCCGGACCGATTCGGTCGGCCCGCCGACATCGCGGCCGAGCACCACCGGCGTCTCCGGCGCGCGGTGCGCCAGCAGCACATCGCGCATGGCGCCGACCTGCCAGCGACGCTGCGACGAGGCCGGGTTGTAGACGGCGATCGCCATATCGGCGGCGGCGACGGCCGAAAGGCGCTGGGCGACAACGTCCCACGGCTTGAGCCGGTCGGAGAGCGAGATCATCGCGTAGTCGTGCCCGAGCGGCGCGCCCACCCGGCTGGCGACCGCGTTGGCGGCGGTGAGGCCGGGCAGCACCCGCACCGGCACCTGCGCGAACTGCGGCTCGGCCGACACCTCGAGCACCGCGGCGGCCATCGCGAACACGCCGGGATCACCCGAGGACACGACCGCGACCCTGGCGCCCCGCTTGGCCAGATCCAGTGCCATGGCGGCCCGTTCGGACTCGACCTTGTTGTCGCTGGCGTGCCTGCGCTGTCCCGCACGGGCGGGCACGCGGTCGATGTAGGTGGTGTAGCCGACGAGATCGGTGGCCTCGGCCAGCGCGGCGGTGACCTCCGGCGTCGTCCACGCGGTGTCGCCGGGGCCGAGCCCGACCACGACGACCTCGCCCGGGGTGACGGGCTCGGCCGGGGACTCGGCGGCGGAGGCGGCCCTGTCCCTGGCGACGATCGGGGTGGTCGGGGTCGGGCCGGGCACCAGGGTGATCGCGAAGTAGGGCACGTCGGCCTCGTCGACGTCGGCGGCGGCCAGCACCCGCTCCCTTGTGCTGCTCGCGCGCTCGACGTAGTAGGCGTCGTCGAGCCGCCCCGCGTCCGAGAGTGCCTGGCGCACACCGGGATAGGTGCGGCCGAGCTTCATGATCGCCGCGGCGTCGGTATCGCGCAGGCGGCGGGTGAGCTCCTCGACCGGCATCGTGCCGGGGAGCACGGTGAGCACCTGCTCGCCCTCGACCAGCGGCGTGCCCAGCGCCGCCGAGGCCGCGCTGACGGAGGTGATCCCGGGGACGATCTCGGCCTCGAATCGGTCGGCTAGCCGGCGATGCATGTGCATGTAGGAGCTGTAGAACAGCGGGTCACCGGCGGCCAGCAGGGCGACCGAGCGCCCGGCCGCCAGGTGCACGGCGAGCCGGGCCGCGGCCTGCTCGTAGAACTCGTCGATCGCGCCCTGGTAGCCGCCGGGATGATCGGTGGTCTCGGTGGTCACCGGGTAGACCAGGTGCTCCTCGATCTGCCCCGCGCGCAGGTACGGCTCGGCGATCCCGCGCGAGATGCTGCGCCCGTGCCGGGCGCTGTGGAAGGCCACCACGTCGGCGGCGGTGATCAGGCGGGCCGCCTTCACCGTCACCAGTTCCGGATCGCCGGGGCCGAGGCCGATACCCCACAGTTTGCCGGTGCTGATCTCGCTCATTCCTGTTCGCTCGCGATCGCGTTGAGGGCCGAGGCGGTGATCGCGCTGCCGCCGCGGCGGCCGCGCACGGTGAGGTACTCCACGCCGCCGAAGTCGATCAGCGCCTGCTTGGATTCGGCGGCGCCGATGAAGCCGACCGGGATGCCGATGATCGCGGCGGGTGTCGGCGCGCCCGCGTCGAGCATGTCGAGCAGGTGGAACAGCGCGGTGGGCGCGTTGCCGATGGCGACCACGGCGCCGTCGAGCTGATCACGCAGCAGTTCCAGCGCGGCCACCGACCGGGTGTTGCCCAGCTCGGCGGCGAGTGCGGGCACCCGCGGGTCGGCGAGGTTGCACAGCACCGCGTTGTCGGCGGGCAGCCGCTTGCGGGTGACGCCGGAAGCGACCATGTTCGCGTCGCAGATGATCGGCTTGCCCGCGCGCAGGGCGGCGCGGGCCGCGGCGACCACGCCGGGGGAGTAGGCGATGTCGCCGGCCAGGTCGACCTGTCCGCAACCGTGGATCATGCGCACCGCGACCCGCTCGATATCGGCCGGGAAACCGGCCAGCTCGGCTTCGGCGCGGATCGTCGCGAACGAGCGCCGATAGATCTCGGCCCCGTCGGTGAGGTAGCTGGTACGCACGTCGGACATGCCGACCACCCTAGAACCTGTGTCCGGCGGCGTTTCCGCCGCGGTGGCTCAGGTGCGCGGCCGCTCGAGGATGCGCGACATCACCAGCGAGCTGCGGGTGCGCCCGACGCGCGCGTTCTCCCTGATCCGCTCGACCGTCACCTCGATCTCGGCCATGTCGGTGGCCATCACGTGCACCAGCGCGTCGGCCTCGCCCGCGATCGTCCACACGCCGACGACCTGCGGAATCGGTTCCAGGGTGCGGCGCAGTTCGGCGGGGGAGATGTTGTCGCGGTAGTACACCTCCACATAGGCCTCGGTGGTCCAGCCCAGCGCCGCGGGATTGACCTGCGCGGTGAACCCGGTGATCTGCCCGCTGGCCACCATCTTGTCCACCCGGCGCTTCACCGCGGGCGCCGACAACCCGACCACCGCGCCGATCTCCTGGAACGAGGCGCGGGCGTGGGTGAGCAGGACCGACAGGATGCGGCGATCGATATCGTCCACGTCACTCCTTCGCCGATGGGACGCAAGATTTCTCCATTCTGACACCGAAATGCGCAACGAATCGGTGTTCCCTGTGCAACGCGCACACATTTACCGTCGTAGCAACACGTCGATCCGCGCAGCCACCGGGAGTCCTGATGACCGCCGCAGCCCCCCTTCGCGAAACCACCTCCGCGCGGGTCGCCCCGGCGCCCGCGCGGGTCGCCACCCCGCGCCGCTATGTCATGTGCAGGCCCGACCACTTCGCGGTCGCGTACGCGATCAATCCCTGGATGGACCCCGCCGCCCCGGTGGACCGGGCGCGGGCGCTGGCCCAGTGGGAGATCCTGCGGGCGGTGCTCGAGGAACACGGGCACACCGTGGAGACCGTCCCCGGCGAACCGGGCCTGCCCGACATGGTGTTCGCGGCCAACAGCGGGATCGTGATCGGCGGGCACGCGCTCTCGGCCCGGTTCGCCCACCCCGAACGCGCGGCGGAGGGGCCGGCGTTCCACCGCTGGTTCGCGGCCAGGGAACTGCGCGCGCTCGCCCCCGCGTCCGAGACCAACGAGGGCGAGGGCGATTTCACCTTCGCCGGGCAGCGGATCCTGGCCGGTGTCGGCTTCCGCTGTTCGCTGTCCGCGCACGCCGAGGTCGAGCGGTACTTCGAGCTGCCGGTGGTGTCGCTGGAACTCGTCGATCCGCGGTTCTACCACCTCGACACCGCGCTGATGGTCCTCGACGACGCCACCATCGCCTACTACCCGGGCGCGTTCGGCCCGGCCGCCCGCGATGTGCTGGCCGCGCTGTACCCGGACGCGATCCTGGCCGAGGAGAACGACGCGCTGTCGTTCGGCCTCAACGGCGTCAGCGACGGGCACCACGTCTTCCTCGACCCGGGCGCCACCGGTCTGATCGCCGCCCTCCGGGACCGCGGATTCGCGCCGGTGCCGGTCGACATGTCCGAACTGCGCAAGGGCGGCGGCGGCGTGAAGTGCTGTGTGCTGGAACTGCACACGCGCCGCGACACGACCGCCGGGTAGCCAGGGGCAGCCCCGCGACGCCCACATACTGTCCGGGTGGCACACCCGGAGCAGACCACGGCGGAACGGCGCGCCAGCTGGACCGAGCTGTTCTTCGACCTCGTCGCCGTCGCGGGGATCGGCCAGCTCACGCACCTGCTGCACCGGGGTCCGTCGCTGGGCGAGTTCGGCCTGTACGCGCTGCTGTACCTGGCGTTCTGGGTGGTGTGGGCCTGCGTCACCGTGTACAGCAATGTCGCGGGCGAGCAGGCGCGCACCACCCTGGTGTTCGGCTGCATGTTCGGCCTGTGCGTGATGATGGCGGCCGTCGACGGGATGCCCGAGGACCACGCGAACGTCTTCGCCGCGATCTACGTGGTGGTCCGGATCGCGTCGTCCTCGGCGTGGGGTCGCGGCCAGGTGGTGGTGGACTGGCCGATCGCGCAGATCGGCTCCGGCACGCTGCCGTGGCTGGTCTCGCTGTGGGTGCCCGCGCCGGGGAAGTTCGTGCTGTGGGGCGTCGGCCTGGCGATCGACCTGTGGGTGATGTTCACCGTCGACGCCGAACGGCTGATGCTCGACGCGCAGCGGCGGGTGCGCTCCCGGCTGCGCCGTCGCCGTCCCGGTCCGCCCCGTCCCCTGCGCCGTCCGCCGCCGCGACTGCGGATGCTGCACGCGGAGCCGGGACATCTGGGCGAGCGCCTCGGCCAGTATCTGATCATCGTGCTCGGGGAGGGCGTGATCTCGGTGATCGCGGCGGTGTCGGTGGAGGAGTGGACGGTGCCGGTCGCGGTGATCGGGGTGTGCGCGTTCCTGTGCCTGCTCGGCATGTGGGGCCTCACGCTGCACTACGGGTTCGTGCCCCGCATGATGGACGCCTCGACCCGCACGATCGACGTGACCCGGCACCGGGTGATGGCCACCCACTGCGCGCTGAGCGGGACCGTGGCGACCGTCGCGGCCGGCCTCGGCCTGGTGGCCGCGCACCCCTCGGGGCACCTGCCCGCCGGCATCGGCTGGGTGCTCGGTGGCGGCGCCGCGGCCTTCTTTCTGGTCTGTGGACTGGGCGGGCTGGCCAGCGCGGGCCCCCGCTGGCTGCTGCGCTGGCCGCTGCCGTGCCTGCTGGCCGCGCTGGTCCTGGCCTGGGCGGCACCGCATCTCGGCGGGATGTGGCTGGTGGTCGGTGTGATGGTCACGCTGACGGTGGCGGTCGTCTCGGAGACCTACCGCGCGCGTCGCCCGATCCCCGCGTGACGCGCGCGCCGGTGCGGATCGCCGCACCGGCGCGCGAAAGCCGCTGCTGGTCACTCGAATTCGGTGCCACCGGCCAGGAGTAGCTCCTCGGCCGACATCGGCCTCTGCCGCGGAGACGACCGTGCACGTCCCAGCCGGACTCAGTCGACTCCGTGGTGCGCCTTGATCGGCACGCCGAAGTCGGCACAATCCGCATCGAGCCGCAGCACCGCGGCCGGGCTCACCGTGAACGAGCGGATCGCGAGCCGGTGAGCCACGTTGTGCTCGAGCTTCACGTGGAGGAAGCGATATGCCAGTGGACCGTCCGGCGAGGTGAAGGTGAAATCCGGTGCCCAGCTGGCGCCCAGCCGAGTCCATCCACTCATACCGTCGGAGGCGGCTCCGTACACCTTGAACCCGCCCGCCGGAAAGTCTCCGGAGCTGGTGCCGGTGAGAATTTCGATCGAGTGGAACGGCGGCGCGTATTCGCCCCGGTCGAGAATGAGGTGTCCGAGGCCGGACTGATGTTGGGTACTCATGTAGTACGTGTCGGGCGAGCCGTCGAGCATGTGCTCGAGCGGATGCACTGGGTCCTCCCCGAGATACTTCTGGACGACGGACTGAGCGCCGCCACCCACGCACAGTTCGTCGATGACAGTCAGGCGGCGAACCGTCAGGTCGGGGACTCGGACCGTGACGGTGACCGACAACGTCCGCTCGACGGTTCCGTTGCCCTCCTGCACGGTCCCCCGCAGGTAGAACACCGTCGTGCGAGTGATATTCGGCGCCGTGTAGGTGGCCTTGTTCGTGACGTCGATCTCGGCGACGTCGTAGAGCAGTTTCAGCGACGAAACACCGCCGGCCGCCCAGGTCAGCCGCACGGAGTCACCGTTGTCGATGATCAGCTGATCGGCGGTGAAGTTCTCGAGCACGAAGTCGGGCGGGAATTTGCCGACATTGATCGCCACGCTTCCGGTCTCCCAGACGCCGTCGCCGTCGACCTCCCGCCACTCCATCGCGATGGCCAGCAAGGAGCTCCCGACGACGGAGTTGATGCGCGCGTCCATCAATTGGATCGTGACGCCCTCGTCGCGCCCGATGACGGTGTATTCCGCCGTCGGCGTGAAGGTGATCGTCTTCGCCGTCGGGTCCGTGCGTGGCGTCCAGTCCTTCAAGCTGATCTGTGGGGCGATGCTGGTGATATCCGGTGTCAGATCGCTGGCGTTGGGGCCGGTCGGCACCGCGATGGTGATCTTGCGGCAGGCGATCGCCTGTCCGCCGCGGCGACTGCCGACCACCACGAAGTCGGCGCGTTCCGGATCGCCGGCGGACGGTGAGATGCGCACCGGATCCGGATCGGTGTTCAGCTCGAAATACAGCGGTGTGCCGCTGGTGGCCTGTTCGGTCCCGGTCGCGTGATATCCCTGGACAATCGTCATCACCGTGCTCCTCGCTCGTTGCTGGTACGGCTGTACTGGGCGGCGTCCTCGAGAACCAGGAAACCGGAACGAATTTCGGGATCGATACCGACCGGCAGCGAGGCCGGGTCCGGCACGACGATCGGGAACTCGGACCATTCCGCACCGACGGCCTCGGTCCACGACCACGTGCCGGTGGCGGTGGTGGGCTGGGGGAGCGTGACCGCGCCTGCTTCGGTGCGGGCGACGAGCAGCGGGCCCGCGCGGAAGTTCACCGCCATGGCGGCGAGCGCGGCGTCGGTGAACCGTTGCGGCACAACGACCGAGGACACCGGGAGGATGTCGGTGGTGGCGTGCACGGCGGCACGGGGGTCGAGCAGCAGGGTGACGGTGGCGTTGCTGTCGCCGTCGAACGCCAGCTTCAGGCGCTCGCCGATATCGATGGGTCGCAGATATCCGTCCGATGCGGCCGGATCGTCCAGGACCGTCTCGAAATGCTCGTAGTCGTCGTCGATGACGCAGCCGATGAGTCCGTCGTCGGTTTGCCTCGCCTCGCCCAGGCGCACATTCCACCGGTAGGAGGGCATCTGCGGCGCGGGCGGATTCACCGCCCGCGGCCAGGTGACATCGGTGCGGACCGGCCCGCACAGTTCCAGGTCGAGCCGGGCGCGCACCAGGGCCAGCGGACGGCCGAGCAGGAAGCCGAGGCTGTAGTCCTCCGGACCGTCGGGGTCGATGGAGGCGAGGGTTCGGTCGATCAGGTCACGCACGGCGTCGAGGACATCGGGGCCCTTCTGCACGATCACCGCCAGGTAGCGGTGGGCGTGCGGGTATTCCGCTGCCAGATCGTCGAATTCGGCGACCGGGGAGCCGGGCAGCGCGGTCCAGGCGACGATCTGCCCACCGGACGGCGACAGCACCCGCCGCAGATCGCCGAGCGCATGGCCCTCGGGATCGTAGACGGCGATGGCGCGATCCAGCCGGTTGTGGATCAGCCACGCGCACACCGGATTCGCGCCGGGGGTGAGTTCGGCGTCGTCGTCGGACCGTGCGGACAGGAAGTCGAAGCGCAGCCGGGCCGGTTGCAGGAGCCGGGGCCCGAGTTCCACGTAACGGTCGACTTGGACCTCGCCGACGGCGTGCTTCGGGGTCATGGATTCGGGCTTGCGCAGCTGATCGAAATGCAGGGGATTGTCGATGAGATTGACCGCGCGGCCGAATCGGTCCACCACCGACAGCCGGATGAACAGCAGCTGCCCGGAGCGCAATTCCTGGAAGTCGGACTCCGGCCAGTCGTCCCAATCGAAGACCGGCCGTCCGCCGCCATCCGGCGATGCTCCGACACCGGTGCCGATCAATCCGGCGAGATCGCCGGTCGGGGCTCGGTTGACCATCGAAAGACGTTGCCCGACGGCCGTACTGAGCCCATCGAGGCGTTGCGAGAGCTGGTCCAGGTTGTTCAGCTGCTCGTGCAGGGCGGCCAGCATGTCGGCGCGCAGGTCGGTGCGGCCGTCGGCGTAGCTGTCGAGCTGTCCGTCCTGGTCGTAGCCACTGGTGGGCATGAGGACCTGGCGGCCGCTGACGGTGACGGCGGGCCGCAGGGTGCCCTCGCCCTCCCATCGGTAGTAGTCGCCGTCGAAGGAGAAGCGTTCCCGACCTGCTTCGACGAACGGGATGGCGGTGTACTCGACCTCCCATTGCAGATACAGCGGCTGCCACGGCTGCGCCCACGGGCCGGTGCCGTACTCCGGCAGTGTCCCGGTCGGATCGGTCAGGCTCGCACCGGTTTTGCGAGCCTGGTCGATGATGAGGAACTCGGTGACCAGCTTCGCCATCGGCCCGGGCAGGCCGGTGACGTTCACCTCCGCGACCTCCGCGGCCACCGCATCGGCGGTGATGGCGCCGATCTCGGTGACGAGTCGCTCCTCGACCCGGCACGGCAGGTCGGAGCCGCGGGTCAGCGGGGCGCTCAGGTTCGCGCCCTGCAGCATCAGCACCGGGTCGGCGTGCTGTTCGAACGGAGCCAGGGGCACACGCTGCAATTCGAGGCCGGTGCGCAGACCGTGTTCGGCGGCATAGGCGCGCGCCTTGGCGGCCAGCCCATCGGCCGTGGTGTCCCACGGGATGTCGTCCCGCAGCGCCGCCACCTGGCCGGACAGCTGAGTCACCCGCCAGGCCACCGAATTCTCCCGTGCCGGGTCGAGTTGCCGGAGGATGCCCGGCGCGTAATCCTGCGGTGGATTCGGGTCGCACGACAGCGCCCACAGGACGTAGAGCCGCTGCTGTGCGCCGGCGAGCTCGCGTTCGAGGGCGTCGAGCTCGCGTTGGCGGCCGTTCAGATCGGCGGTGACCTCGGCGGCGAGGCGCTGTTCGGCGGCCCGTTCGGCCTCCGACAGCGCGGCCAGCGCGTCCTCGCCGGCGCGGTCGACACTGCGCCACACGAACCCGCCCGGCACCGGCCCGAAGCCGGAATCGTGGGCCGCGCGTTCGGGGAACAGCTCGCCGTCGGCGCGGTCGTATTCGTCGAGCACACCGAGCGCGAACGCGCGATAGAGCTGAGCATCCTTCTCGCTCAACGCATTCGAACCGCCCGACTGCTCCTGGAGTTCTCCCGCCGCCTCGCCCGCGCTGTTGCCGATCGCCACCGCGATCTCGTTGGCGTGCGGGCTCGCCGACGGGTATACCCCGCCGTTGGGGCGCCAGTCGATGCCGAGCGCGCTGCCGGTGTAGACCGAGCGCCGCGGCTCGCCGAAGGTCGCGGCCAGCTGCCACTCCAGCCGCGACATCAGGTCGGCGAACCGTTCCTCGGCATGGTCGCCGACCGTCAGAATGTCGCTGTCCGGGTCCGAATACCAGCCTGCGACGAAGTAACTCAGCCGGTCGTCGGTGCCGGGTGGCAGGTCGTCGAGGGTGTCGTGGAGGGAGAAGACGTTCTTGTTGTAGGGCTGGAACACCGAGAACGTCAGGAGCCCCGGACCGATCGCGGTGAGGAACTGCTCGCCGCCCGGCTCCTGCCACGGGCTGCCGGTGGTGAGGTCGACCCGTCGGCCGATCTTGGTGGCGGTCGGGGTGTCGGTGGTGGGGTCGAGATACGACACCGAGCCCTCGCGGGAGTCGAGGTAGTCGCTGTGCACGATCCAGGTCCGCACGCCGCCGTCGGAGCGGCGCACCACCAGCCAGCGATTGGGCACCAGCGGGAAATCGCCGACCTCGCCGGTCTCCTCGTCTTGCAGACCCTCGCTCAGCGCCTCCGGCAACTGCCAGTGCAGGTACACACCGAGTCGAGACGCCTCGCCTGTCCACGTCTCGGACCCGGCGAACGGCGCGGGTTCCGGTGCGGCGTTGTCGTCGACGAACGGAACGAAATTCGAGATCCAGCGCTGGATCACATAGCTGCCGTCGGCGTCGCGGGTCCGGGCGTTCACCGCGAACGCCGCCACCTCGACCGGCACGATCAGAGTGTCGTTGGGCATGAGAATCCCTCCGGAGAGCGGCGATCAGGAGCGGGCGAAGGTCTGCAACTGCGGCGCCTTGAACATCTGTAGTGCGAACTGAGCCGGCGACAGCGTCGGCAGCTCGTGAGCGGCGGCCAGCGCGGGCATCAGCGCGCCCTCGACGTCGAGCACGTCGTGAGAGGGTCGCAGGAACGCGCCGAAGCCGGGCGGGTCGGGGAACTCCTCGAGGTACTCGCCGACGACGCCGCTGAGCGCGCGCAGGTCGATGGTGCCGAGATCGCCGATACCGAAGTGGATGCCCTGCGGCGGTTCGGCGATGGTGAAGGTGTCGAGGGTGTCCGGGTAGAGCAGCATGAGCACGTTGCTGCCGAACGTCGCGCGGCGCAGTGGCTCCAGCACCTCCTCACCGCGGAAAGCGGTGTAGAGGGTGCGCGGCCAGTGCGGTACCAGCATCGAGCGGATCAGCACCCCGCAGACTGGTGGATCCGCCACCGCGGCGGCCAGCTCGTTGAGGTCCTCGTCGAGCGCGTGACCGACGCCGACGCTCAGCGCGCCGTCGACGGCGGCCCGCGCCCACCCCGGGTCGACGGAGAAGAACCGGATGCTTTCCGGTGGAAGCATTCTCGGGTCGGGGACGAGATGATCGAAGGGCACCATCTGCAAGGCGGCGAGCCGGTTCAGCCATTCCTGCACCGGATCCAGGTGCTCGCGGACGGCCGACCGCAGCACCGCCCTGGTGTGGGTGTCGGACACCGTGACGCGCAGCGCGTCCGCGGACAGCGCCGACAGCGCGCCGTGGCCCCGTACCCTCGCGGCGGCGGGACGGCGCGGCGCGGTCGCCAGCTCGGCCCCGCTGCGCGCCAGCGCCGACGGCAGTCGCGACTCGAGCAGGTGATCGAAGGCGGCGCGCACCCGGCTCTCGCGCAGCGCCGCCCCCGCCTCACGCACCGCGCGTCCCGCGATCAGCTCCGGATGCGCCGCCGCCCGGCGCGCGGCCCGCCTGGCCGCTGTGCGGAATTCCAGCAGCCGATTCCGGAACGGCGCGTCGGCCAAGGCCAACGTCCGGCCGAGGCTGAAGGCGCTGGCGTAGCCGGTGTCGAAGACACCGGACTGCGTCAGGTAGATCAGCGCCGCACCGCCGGAATCGAGCCGGGGTTCGCGCGGGGGAGGAAGCGGCTGCGCGGGCGTGGCGGTGAACGGTCCGCGATAGAAGGCGATGCTGCGTTCCCCTGATTCCAGGCGCTGCGGGAGCACCGTCGCGCCACCCTGAAACCGTTGCCGCGCATCGGTGTCCAGCTCACCGGGCGGCAACGCCAGGCACAGCTGAAGATCGGGATCGGCCGCCAGATTCGCGACCAGGTCACCGAACCCGATGCCGGTGTCGTCGAGGGTTTCGAACGTCCACGTGTGCAGCGACACCATCCGCACGCCCTCCGGCGGCGCCGCCGTGTCCCGCAGGTACGGTTCGAATCCTTCCACCGTGACCAGATGCGCCACGTGCCGTGCGGCGGTCGCGGCGGGAAAGCGATTGGCGACGACGACCGCGTTGCACTCGTCGAGATTCGGCTCCGGGTCGGCGCCGCGCACGTGGTCGGCGTCCGGCCGTCCACCCTCCCGCAGGTGGGCGAGCAGCGCCGCCTCCGCGAAGGTCGGGCGGAGCTTCGTGAACAGATCCGCCGGGATGTGGATACTGCGGCAGGCCGTCGCGGCTTCGCCGTCGAGCAGACTGTCGGTGTCGATGGCGGGCGGCGCACCCGGTCCGGCCTGCCCGCCGAGCAGTTGGGCGACCGTGGAGACGGTGACCTCACCGACAGCCTGGGGGTCGTCGGGCAGCTCGCCCTCCCGGAACACCAGCAGGAATATCCACGGGCTGCCGTCGTCCTCTCCCGCGGGCAGCATCGCCCACGGCAGGCCGGGGGTGTCGAGCGTGATGTGCGGCAGCAACTGGCTGTACTTCCCGACCCCGCCCGGCACCGGGTAGCAGGCCTGCACCTCGGAGTCGCCGAGCGCGAAACGCTGGGTGCGCACGTCGAATCGCTGATCGCGCGTCGGCAGTGCGGCGACGGTCTCGATCTGCTGCTCCACGGTGAGGGTGTAGCGGCCGGCGTAGAGCGACGGGATGCGGTGGTCGAGGAATCGTGTGCGGTGCGTGGTGGTCGGCATCTCGATCCCTTTCGCTCAGCCGACGAGCATCGGTTCGGCCGTGAAGGCCGTCTGGCAGGCCCGGGCGTACCCGGACAGGTCGCTGTCGACCTCGCCGAGGTCGAAGCCGAGCGCGGACAGCTGCCCGGCCAACCGGCGGCGGGCATCGGACTGCGCCGGGGCGGCGATCGTGCTCGCGATGGTGGAGATGACGTTTCCCGGCCGCTGTGGCACGGCCCCGACCGGGCCCGCCGCGGGGTCGAGTGGCTGACTGCCGTCGGGCGCGACGGTGTCGAAATCGAGCGCTTCCTCGTCGATGAATCCGGTCGACGTGCCGTATCGCGGTGCGGGCGAGGTGAATTGGACGCCGAGGAGCTGGTTCTTCACCAGGTGGTCGTCGCCGTCCGGCAGGTCGCCGGTGCGGCCGGAGCCCCACAGTTCGGCCGACACCGTCGCCATCCGGCGGGTGCGTGCCCACTGCCCGAGATCGAGGCCCGTCTCGCCTCGCCGCACCGTCACCCGCTGGGTGCTCGTCTCGCCGCGCCATGCGGTCGGCCGCAGGTCGACGGGACTGCCGTTCTCGACGGCGGTACTCGACGCGCCCAGGTACACCTCGGTGAGCGGCACGGTGGTGTCGGTGTCGAAGGTGAATCCGTTGGCCGACACCTCCCACGAGCCGTCGCCGCCGGTCTCGCGGTTCTTGTCCACGAGCAGCCCGGCCTGCGGCAGCACCCGGACGTTGTTACCCGCGGGCGGCAGCATGGCGGAGAATCCGGCCCAGTCCAGGTCGTTGCTCGCCCCGGCGCGCCTGTTGCCGAAATTGATGGTGAAGGAGATGAACCACAGCTTCACCTTGGCGCGGCCGCCGGTGGGCGGACCCCAGACCGTCAGGCCGACACCGACTTCCACGGTGATGGTGATCCGCACGAACACGATCTTCACCGAGGCGGAAACACCCATCGACACGCGCACGCCGACGTCGAAGTAGAAGGGGTTCCACTGGAGGAGGGCGTCCAACTTCGCGTCACACCAGGCGCGGACCGGGCCCGCGTGGAAACGCACGGCCAGCTGCCCGCCCGCCATCGCGGCGCCCGGGGTGAACGCCAGGTACGCCTTGCCGGAGATGGTGACCGCGCCGGTCAGGTCCCAGTCGAAACCGACTCGCGGCACCGACGGATACCGCTGCGGGGCAAGGTAATTCCGGTGGTAGCCACCCACCGTGTAGACGAAGTCGCCCGCGTGCGGGCTCGGCCCGAACCAGCTGCGGAACGCCAAGCCACCCTGCAGCCGGCAGTTCGGATCGAGGACGAACGAGTTCGGGGCGAGGGCCATGGCGAAGCCCATCTCGCCCTCTCCGGGTTTGAGCACCGCCTGCAGGTTCGCTGCGACGCGGGCCAGCTTGCGGCCGCCGCCCTGGGGGAACTCCGCGGCCGCGGTGCCGAGCAGGGCGACGGTGAACTCGTCACCGACCTGCACGATCGCCATCGCGCGGCCCGAGACGAATTCGGCGAGGGTGAAGCCGAGCCCGGCCGCCACCCAGAGTTCGTCCGCCCTGGGCGAGATCCACGGGTTGTCGCCACCGATGAGGCTGCGCAGCACCGAGACCGGCTTACCGGACCCCGCGCCGATCGAACCCGGATCGGCCAGCGCCTTCACGAACGGGAAGTTCGCGACCTGCGCGACGTCGGGTACGCGGATGCGGCTGTTCCAGCCGAACCCCACCGACACGCCGGTCAGCCGCAGCGCCGGGATGCCGATGCCGGGATCGCCGCCGATGCCGGCGTAGCCGAAGAAGGAGGGCCCGGCGGCGCCCGATTCCGGGACCACGTACGCGCCCATGCCGGTGCCGTAGATCCCCGACTTCCCGCCCTTGAACGAGAACATGAGCACGCCGCCGATGACCGTCCGGTAAGGCGATTCCGCCGGTGCCACGCCGAGTTCACCGACGATGCGCAGGGGTGCGTAGTCCAGGACGAGACTCGCGGCGGCGCCGTCCTCGCCGAGCGTCAGCCCGAACCGGCCGTTGCCCCGCTCGGCGGCGGATCTGGTACCCGCCAGCAGCGCGAAGCCGTCGCCGGTCGCCACCGCCCGCACCGGACGATACGGCGAACCTGTGCGCCGGATGTGGGTGGCGGCAGGGGGCATCGGTCGCCCGAGCCCGTCCCGCCGGGAGGGATCGGTCGACATCGCGGGACGCGGGGTCTCCAGCCGCACCAGGAAGTGGCGTGGCTGGGCGCCCGGTCGCGGCAGCAGCAACCATGCCCCGGGCGGTAGCTCGTCGGCGAACGGGTCCGGTAGCGAGGCACGCGACAGCGCATCGCTGTCCGCGGTTCCCAGCTCCGCCAGCCGGTCGGCGGGCAGTGGCCTGTCGGTGCAGATCACCCGCCAGCCATCGGCGGCCGCGGTGAATACGCGCTCGCCGTTCTCTCGCAGTACGACCGCCACGTCTGGGCCGGTCGCCCGCACTGTCGTGCCCGTGTGCTCGTCGAGGCGCAGGGTGAAGGCGTCGGATGTTCCGCACGGCAGGTCCGGTAGTTCGAACCCGGCGCATCGGGCCAACAGTTGCGCAGGCGCTCCGGTCCCGGGGAGTCGCACGTCGAGCGTGATATCCGCGCCGTCGCGCGCGCGGCTCAACCGGGCCGAAGCGGGCTGGTCGGTGTAGGAAACCCGGGTGATCGCGTCACCTGTTCCGATTCCCGCGGAGAATCGCAGAATGCCGTCGGGAAACAGTGCGCGCAATCCGTCGCCGAAACCGAAGGAATCGACCGGAATGTCGACCGATTCTCCGACCGATTCGTCGATGAGTTTATGGAGCCACTGGATTCGGACCGTCACGAAAACCCCTCCCTCTCCGACACCCCACCCGCGGCCCGAGTGGGTAGCTGGCGTCAAGTGTAGGGCGATGCACCTGTGGATATAGCAATTCCGCATTAATAGTTCACCGGGTGCTCGTACGCCGCAGGGCGCACCGAAGGGCCGGTATCCGCCTACCTCGGAATTCGGCGACCGGGTGCTTCCCCGAATCGCCTGTCACCGTCCGGTTCGGCGGAAATGCCGAAGCCAGCTGTACCGCAACAACTCTCGCGCGCACCGGTGCGGATCGCCGCACCGGTGCGCGAAAGCTGCTGCTGGTCACTCGAATTCGGTGCCACCGTCGCGCAGCAGATAGGCGTCGGAGACGATCTTGCCGATCGCGCGGCCGCCGAGGACGGCCGATAGCCGCTCGGTCGCGGGGCGCACCACCAGGCCCTCCCGGATGTTGGCGCCCGCACCACTGACGGTCTCGGTGCCCTCGGCCAGTGCCAGCAGCTCCGCCGCGTCGTAGGGGCCCTCGTAGAGGACCGGCACCCGCGGTACGGCGAGCCCGAGTTCGTCCAGCAGCGTGCCGATCTCGGCAGGGTCCAGCCAGCGGACCGGTTCGCCGGCCCGGGCGACCGCGATGTCGAACAGGCCGTAGCCCAGCGACGCGTCGTGCGCGGCCGAGGCGCCGTAGTGCAGGTCCTGCACGCCCGCGCCGTACACCTCGCCGAAGAGGCCGACCCGGTCGGCGTCGAGCGCGGTGGCCAGCTTCCGGGCGGCCTCGTCGAGTCCGTGCGCCCGGATCGCCCGCCAGTACAGGTTGCCCTCGGAAGCGGTCAGCGACAGCGACTTCCCGCCGACCCCCTTGGAGGACACCAGGATCCGGTCCTCGGCCCGCACGTGCGTGAGCAGGCACGCGGTGCCGTGGATCTTCTCCGTCGCCACCACAGGTTCCCCCGCGGTGAAGATGCCGGGGAACCGTTTGATGTTCTCGACATCGATCCACCGCAGCAGCTCCGGCGCCGCTTCGACCTGACCGGCCATCGAGACCGGCACCGGCGGCACCCATTTGGTGATCCCGAGCACCTCGGCGAAGTCCGTGCCCGCGTCGGCGGCCGCCGCCAGGTCGACACCGTCGAGCGCGCCGGGCAGGCACACGATGCCCTGCGACACCTCCCCGCGCAGCCGCACGGCCTTCACCCGATTGCGCTGGGAACCCGCCAGTTTCCCGGTCAGCCCGAGCTCGGCGATGAGCGGGTCGGGCAGGACGGCCTGCTCCGGAATGTAGATCGCGTGCGCGCCGGTCGCGAACTGGCCCTTGGCGACGACGGCCCGGTACAGGCCGACCTGGGCCAGCTCGAGCCGGTCGGCGTTCGGATGGGCGTGGACGACCAGTCGTTCGGCCGTCACCTGCAGTGTGGACATGGAAACCCCCTCGATGCGAGGTGGTCAGCGTACGAGCCGGCGCGCGCCGGAGTCGATCGAATTTCGCCGGGGGAGAACGTCAGTGGGTGTCGACGCGGTAGCCGTCGGGGGTGGCCACGACATCGGTGACCGGTCCGGTCGGACGGCCGCAGCGGCGCTCGCAGCCGGACCAGTGCTGGCGGCCCGCCACCGTGACGTCCTCGGCGGGGACCACGATCCGCGCGGGTTCCGGGGTGCCGGACCGGACGCGGTCGCTCTCGACGGCGGCCGCGAGATCGGCGCGCACGTCGGTGAGTGACTTCGCGCAGCCGGGGCGGCCCGCGCAGGCACTGGCCTGCAACCACGGGGACTGCGCGTCGAAGATCAGGCCCATCGGCGCGAGCACCCGGACGACCGTCTCGGCGGGTCCCTCATCGAGGTCGGTGATCACCAGGCTGCGCCACGGGGTCACGAAGACGGGGTGTTCGACGGCGGCGAGGAACTCCGCGGTCCGCGCGGGCAGCGTGCCGAGTGGCACCCCGGCGCCGAGGCTCACCAGGCCGTCGTCCTGGTCCAGCCAGCCGATCGGAAGATCGTGTGCCGCAACGAGTTCCAATGGCGCGCCGACGGGGGAGCGGTCCAGCGCCTCGATGACCCGCTCGGCGCCGCCGGGGATCTCGTGCAACCGCCACTGCCCGTCGTCGCCGGTGCCGCGCAGGTCGAGGAAGCCGCGCGCCGCGTCGAGCATCACCTCGACCGCCTCGCTCGCGCTGACCCGCAGCCCGGTGTCGGCGCCCGCGAGCACCACGGCGAACTCGTCGGCGGCGACGGCCTGGATACCGATGTCGCCGCGCAGGGTGCTCACGTCGCCGCGGCCGTCGTCCACGGTGAACAGCACCCGGCCGGGCAGATCCGCCAGCCGGGGATCGGCCCGCAGGCCCGCGTCGAGATCGGCGGCGAGCCCGTGCACGTCCGCCCAGCCGCCGACCCGGCCCGACAGCGGTGACGCCACGATATTGCGCACCCGCTCGTGGGTGCGGCTGGGCAGCAGACCCGCGGCGCCGAGCCGATCGGCGAGCGCGGCGGCGTCACGGACCTGCCGCAGCTGGATATTGCCGCGGGAGGTGAGTTCCAGGGCGCCGTTGCCCAGGTCGCGGGCCGCGTCGGCGAGGGCTTGCAGCTGCTGGGGCGCCAGCCGTCCGCCGGGGACGCGGATCCGCGCCAGCGGCCCGTCGGCGGCCTGGTGCAGGCGCAGGACACCGGGGCAGGAATCGGGGGTACTCCTGGTCATGATCCGTCCAGCCTACGACCGCCGACCGGCGCGCCGCCGTCAGGCGGTGCGGGTGGACGTCCCCTAGGGTGGGCGGGGAATCGTTCGCCGGTCGTTCGCCGACAGGAGAGGTCGCCGCATGTTGCGTGAATTCGTGGACAAGCGTGTCGTTCCCGCGCTCGACCGGGTCGCGCACGCGCAGACCGGCACGGTCGGCCGCTATGTCGACTGGCTCGAGCGCAGGCATCCGGAGGACGCGCCCGTGGAGACGTTGCGGCGGCTGTCGCGGCAGTACCTCGTGGTCGTCACCACCAGCGGTGTGCTGGTCGGCCTCACCGCCGCCGTGCCCGGGGTGGGCACCCTGCTGAGCCTGGCCGCGACCGGTGTCGACACCGCCGTGTTCCTGGAGGCGTCCTCGGTGCTGTCGGTCGGCGCGGCGGAGGCCTACGATCTCGATCCCGACGACCCGCGCCGCAGGTACCTGGTGTCGAAGGTCGTCCTCGGTGAGGCGGGCACGAAGGTGCTCGACGAGACCGCGGGGCACAAGACCGGCCAGTGGCTCGGGGTGGTCACCGACCACATTCCCGGCTTGGCGAGCATGCCCGACTCCCCGGCCAAACGCTTCATCGTCAACTACCTCGTGAAACGCACCCTGCTGCTGTTCGGCACCCTCGTCCCGGCCGGGATCGGCGCCGTCATCGGCGGGGTCGGCAACAACGCGCTCGGCCAGATGGTGGTCGCCAACGTCTACCGCAATCTCGGCACCGGTTCCCCGGAGATGGTCGCCGTGGGCACCACCCGCGACTGAGCGCTTGACCTTCGACCAGCTCGAACCCCGATGATGGCCGGGTGCCCGAACCCGACCTGCTCACCATCGGCGCCTTCGCCCGTGCCTGCGGCCTGAGCACCAGCGCCCTGCGTTTCTACGCCGACGCGGGTGTGCTCGTCCCCGCCGTGATCGACGAGTCCACCGGCTATCGCTACTACGCGCCCGGCCAGACCGGCCCGGCCCGGCTGATCCGCCGGCTGCGTGCCGCCGAGATGCCGCTGCCCGCGGTCGCCGCCGTCCTCGCCGAGCCCGATCCCGCCCGCGCCACCGAACTGGTCGACGACCACCTCGCCGAACTGCATCATCGGCTCCGGGCGGTCCACGCGGCCGCCGACGCGGCCCGGACAGCGGTGCGTGCCGAGGTGACCCCCGGCCCCGTCGACCGGACCGGACCCGGCTCACGCCGGGCGCCGATGGACGGTGGTGCGCTGGACGGTCAGGCGTCGGTGGACGATGGCGCACCGACGGATGGCCGCGCTCAGGCCTGCGGTCCGGCGCTGGCGGATGGCGCCGCGCTGGCGGATGGCGGCGCGCTGGCGGACGGCGGCGCGCTGGCGGATGGCGCCGCGCTGGCGGATGGCGGCGCGCTGGCGGACGGCGGCGCGCTGGCGGACGGCGCCGCGCTGGAGGGCGGCACCGCGCGGGTGACCGGCAGCGCACCGGCGGAGGGCACCGGCCCGGGGTCGTCCGCGGACGACGTCCTCCGGGTGCGTGGACCACTGCTCGCGGCCGCCATCGACCAGATCGCGACCGCGACGGTCATCGATCCGAACCTGCCCGTGCTCAACACCATTCACGTCGAAGCGACCGCCCAGGACCTGACTCTCACCGCCACCGACCGCTACCGCCTGGCCACCCGCACCCTGCGCCCGTCGCAGCCGTCCGCCACCGCGTGGTCGGTCACCGTCGACGCCGACGATCTCCGTGCCGCCACCTCCTGGCTGCGCCGAACGCACACCGTCACGATCAGCGTGGAAGCCGCCCACATCGTCCTCGCCGCCGACCCGGCTGGGCGCGCGGAAGCCCTCGATGCCCGAGCTCGCGGCGGCCACCATCGGCCGACGGAACCGGTTCGGCCGCGACCGTCGACCGGCGATCACCGGCCCGCGGAACGGGGAACCGCGGCCGACGAGCCCCGCGTGGGTGACGCAGTCGATGCGGCCGGTGCGGATCGGCGACGATGCCGCCGATCGGCCGAGGACTTCCCCGACTACCGGGGAATGCTGACGGCGCTGCCCGCTGTCACCACCCGGGTGGTGCTGGGCCGGGCAGCACTGCTGGACGCGCTCGAACGGACCGGCTCGTCCACGATCGCGCTGCACATCGCTCCGGGGGGTGAAGTACGAACCGCCGACGGCGACAACACTCGGAGCCTGCCCGCGACCGTCACCGGCCCGGGCATGACGATCCATTTCACGGTCACCACCCTGTACCCCGCCGTCACCGCAGCGGTCGGCCCCGACGTGATGCTCGATCTCGCCGCCCCCGACCTTCCCGCCCGAATCCGCTCCGCCGACGACGGCGACCTGCTGACCCTGGCTATGCCCTGCCGACCTGCCCCCGCCGACGTGCCCGTCCAATGACCGCCGACCTGCCCGTCCGGTAACCACTGCGGGGCCCACCCGACCGCCCTCGGCCCACCGGCCATGGCGATGTCGTCTCGGGCGCACGACGTCACGGCGAACTTGCGGCGGGCAGCCGACCTCCACCGCCACGGCGCCGCCACTGCCACTGCCACCGCTGCCACCGCTGCCGCTGGCACGGCCACCGCCACTGCCACCGCCATTGCCGCAGCACCGCCACAACCACCGCCACGGCCAACCCGCCGCCGGCCAACCGAACCGCCTACCACCACCGACGAGGAGACCTCCGATGACCACCACCGACCCCACCATGGCCCGAATCACCCAGGGCGTCAATGACTTCCGCGGCGGTGATCCCGAGGGTGGGCGCACCGCATTGCTCGACGTCTGGACCGACATCGGCCCCATGGGCGACCCCCTGCATCGCTGCACCCTCGCCCACTACCTCGCCGACACCTACGACGACCCGGCCGAAGCCCTCGTCTGGGATGTCCGTGCCCTCGACGCCGCCGACGCCCTCACCGACACCCGCCTGCGGGCCCACCACGCGGACCTGAACGTCGCCGGTTTCTACCCATCCCTGCACCTCAATCTCGCCGACAACTTCCGCCGCCTCGGCGCGTTCCCCGCCGCCACCCGCCACGTCGACGCCGCCCGCGAACGCCTGGCCACCCTCGGCGACGACGACTACGGCACCCTCATCCGCACCGCCGTCACCGAGGTCGCCGCCGCGATCGCCGCGCGCGACACCACCCGCCGTCCGAGCCACTGACAGCGATCGCTCCGCGCCGTCGGCACCCGCCGCGACCAGGAACCGGGCGCGCGTGCGCACCGGGCGACCGATCGCGTCACGCCTGATCAAGATCACTACTCGCCGGTGCGGGCACCCTCCCGGGGGTTGCCCGCACGGTCGCGTGGTGATCCGCCGAGCGCGGGCTGGAAAGTTGCGGTCGACGGGCGGCCAGTACGATCGGGATGCTCGGCGGGCGTCGAGGAAACCGGTGGAAATCCGGTGCGGTCGCGCCACTGTGAACAGCCAGACCCTCTCCGGCGAGCACGACAACCGATCCCGATGGGCGCGTCACCCGAGGAAGGCCTCACCCTGTGATCCTGCTGCTGTCCACCTCCGACACCGATCTGCTCAGCGCCCGCGCGAGCGGCGCCGACTACCGGTGGGGCAATCCCGCGCGGTTGCTGGTGGATGACCTGCCGGGGTTGCTCGACGGCGCCGACCTGGTGATCGTGCGCATCCTCGGCGGCAAGCGCGCCTGGGAGGACGGCCTCGAGGCCGTCCGGGCGAGCGGGGTGCCGATGGTCGCCCTCGGCGGCGAGATCGCCCCGGACGCCGAACTCATGGAGTGCTCGACGGTCCCGGTGGGCGTCGCGGCCGACGCGCACAACTACCTCGCCGCAGGCGGCGCGGACAACCTGCGCGAACTGCACAACTTCCTCTCCGACACGGTCCTGCTGACCGGCCACGGCTTCGAGCCGCCGGTGGAACTGCCCACCTGGGGCGAACTCGACCGCGCCGCCCGCATTCTCGAACCGCACGCCCCGACCGTCGCGGTCGTCTACTACCGCGCCCAGCATCTGGCGGGCAACACCGGCTACATCGACGCGCTGTGCACCGCGATCGAGTCCAAGGGCGCCCGCGCGCTGCCGGTCTACTGCGCCTCGCTGCGCACCGCCGAGCCGGAACTGCTCGCCCTGCTCGGCCGCGCCGACGCGCTCGTGGTGACGGTGCTCGCGGCCGGTGGCAGCAAGCCCGCCACCGCCTCGGCCGGTGGCGACGACGAGGCCTGGGACGTGGCCGCGCTGGCCGCCCTCGACGTGCCGATCCTGCAGGGCCTGTGCCTGACCAGCGGCCGCGCCCAGTGGGAGGACAACGACGACGGCCTCTCGCCGCTCGACGTCGCCACTCAGGTCGCGGTGCCCGAGTTCGACGGCCGCATCATCACGGTGCCGTTCTCGTTCAAGGAGTTCGACGACGACGGCCTGTCCACCTACGTGCCCGATCCCGAGCGCGCCGCCCGCGTCGCCGGGATCGCCGTGCGCCACGCTCGCCTGCGGCACATCCCGGCCGCCGACAAGCGGATCGCGATCATGCTCTCGGCCTACCCGACCAAGCACGCCCGCATCGGCAACGCCGTCGGCCTCGACACCCCCGCCAGCGCGATCCGCCTGCTCACCGAATTGCGCACCGCCGGTTACGACCTCGGCGAACCCGGCGAGATCCCCGGCCTCGACGAGCGGGACGGCGACGCGCTCATCCACGCGCTGATCGCCGCGGGCGGACAGGACCCGGACTGGCTGTCCGCCGAACAGCTCGAGGGCAACCCGATCCGGATCGGCGCCGCCACCTACACCCGCTGGTTCGAGTCCCTGCCCGCCGACCTGCGCGAGGCCGTGGTCGAGGCGTGGGGCCCGCCGCCGGGGGAGCTCTATGTCGACCGGTCCGCCGACCCGCAGGGCGAGATCGTCATCGCCGCACTGCGTTTCGGCAATGTGGTGCTGATGGTGCAGCCGCCCCGCGGCTTCGGTGAGAACCCCGTCGCCATCTACCACGACCCGGACCTGCCGCCGAGCCACCACTACCTGGCCGCCTACCGCTGGCTGTCCGCGCCCGACGGTTTCGGCGCCGACGCGATGGTGCACCTGGGCAAGCACGGCAACCTGGAGTGGCTGCCCGGCAAGACCCTCGGCATGTCGGCCTCCTGTGGCACCGACGCCGCGCTCGGCGACCTGCCGCTGATCTACCCGTTCCTGGTCAACGACCCGGGCGAGGGCACCCAGGCCAAGCGCCGCGCGCACGCCACCCTCGTCGACCACCTGATCCCGCCGATGGCGCGCGCCGAGACCTACGGCGACATCTCCCGGCTCGAGCAGCTGCTCGACGAGCACGCCAACATCTCCGCCCTTGACCCGGCCAAGCTGCCCGCCATCCGCCAGCAGATCTGGACGCTGATGCGCGCCGCCAAGATGGACCACGACCTCGGCCTGGCCGAACGGCCCGAGGAAGACGTCTTCGACGACATGCTGCTGCACGTCGACGGCTGGCTGTGCGAGATCAAGGACGTGCAGATCCGCGACGGCCTGCACATCCTCGGCCAGGCGCCCGAGGGCGAGATGGAACTCGACCTGGTGCTGGCCATGCTGCGCGCCCGCCAGCTGTGGGGCGGCGAGCAGAACGTGCCCGGCCTGCGCGAGGCACTGGGACTCAGCGAAGCCGGTGACGAAGCCCGCGAGCGGGTGGACATGGTCGAGGGCCGCGCCCGCGAACTGCTGGCGGCATTGCAGGCGACGGACTGGGCCGTCGACACGGTCGAGCCGCTGGTCGCCGACTTCGAAACCGCTATCCTCGACGGGCACCGCGCCGCACCGGGTGACGGAAACCGCGATGCCGAGCGGCTGGACAAGGTCGCCACCATCCTGCGGTTCGCCGCGACCGAGGTCGTGCCCCGCCTGCGCGAGACCGGCATCGAGATCGCCCGCGTCCTGCACGCGCTCAACGGCGGTTTCATCCCGGCGGGCCCCAGCGGTTCCCCGCTGCGCGGCCTGATCAACGTGCTGCCCACCGGCCGCAACTTCTACTCCGTCGACCCCAAGGCCGTCCCGTCGCGACTGGCGTGGGAGACCGGCCAGGCCATGGCGGAATCCCTGCTGGCGCGCTACCTGGCCGACCACGGCGAATACCCGAAGTCGGTGGGCCTGTCGGTATGGGGCACCTCGGCCATGCGGACCTCCGGTGACGACATCGCCGAGGTCTTCGCGCTGCTGGGTGTGCGGCCGGTCTGGGACGAGGCCAGCCGCCGCGTCACCGCCCTGGCGGTGATCCCCCTCGACGAGCTCGCCCGTCCGCGCGTCGACGTCACCGTCCGCATCTCCGGGTTCTTCCGCGACGCCTTCCCGCACGTGCTCGCCCTGCTCGACGACGCGGTCCGCCTGGTCGCCGACCTCGACGAGCCCGCCGAGTCGAATTACGTGCGCGCGCACGCCCAGTCGGACCTGGCCGCGCACGGCGACAGCCGCCGGGCGACCACCCGCATCTTCGGTTCCAAGCCCGGCACCTACGGCGCGGGCCTGCTCCAGCTCATCGACTCCAAGAGCTGGCGGACCGACGACGACCTCGCGCAGGTGTACACCGCCTGGGGTGGCTACGCCTACGGTCGCGACCTCGACGGCGCCCCCGCCGCCGACGACATGCGCACCGCCTACCGGCGGATCGCGGTGGCGGCCAAGAACACCGACACCCGCGAGCACGACATCGCCGACTCCGACGACTACTTCCAGTACCACGGCGGCATGGTCGCCACCGTGCGCGCGCTGACCGGCAAGAACCCCGAGGCCTACATCGGCGACTCCACCCGCCCCGACGCCGTGCGCACCCGCACGCTCTCGGAGGAGACCGCCCGCGTCTTCCGCGCCCGCGTGGTGAACCCGCGCTGGCTCGAGGCGATGCGCCGCCACGGCTACAAGGGCGCCTTCGAGATGGCCGCCACCGTCGACTACCTGTTCGGCTACGACGCCACCACCAATGTCGTCGCCGACTGGATGTACGAGAAGCTGTCCGAGAGCTACGTCTTCGACGACGTGAACCGCAAGTTCATGGAGCAGTCCAACCCGTGGGCGCTGCACGGCATCGCCGAACGCCTGCTCGAGGCCGCCGAGCGCAAGCTGTGGGAGCACCCGGAGCCCGAGACGCTGGACAAGCTGCGCCAGGTCTACCTCGAGACCGAGGGCGAGCTGGAGTGAGCACCGAGCAGTCCGCCGCCTATTTCCGCCGCGACGGCGAGGTGTACACGCCGACGTCGTGGGGCCGGAGCCTGTGGGCCGAGGGGCTCCTGTCCGGCCCGCCGGTGTGCGGACTGCTCGCTCGCGAGATCGAAAACCGGTACCGCACCGAGGAATTCGTGCCCGCCCGGTTCACCGTCGACCTGCACCAGCCGGTGCCTGCGGTCGCGCTGACCGTCGACAGCGAGACGACCCGCGACGGCAACCGGGTGCGCGCGGCACAGGCGGTGCTGCGCGCCGACGGCGTGGTGGTCGCGCGGGCCTCGGCGGTGCTGCTGAAGCGCTCGGCGCAGCCGCCGGGCGAGGTGTGGCGCGAGGTGCGGCGGCCACCGCTGCCGCCGGCGGAACTGCTGGCCGCGGTCGCGCCGACCGTGCACCTGTTCGACAGCGACGGGTCCGGCGACGGCTGGTCGGTCGAGATCTCCCAGCACGAGAACGACACCCGCAAGCGCAAGTGGGTGCGCGGCATCCCGGTGGTCGCCGGGGAGCCCGGGTCGCCGTTCGTCTTCGCCGCCATGGCGGGCGAGCAGGCCAGCCTGGTGACCAACTGGGGCACCGAGGGCATCGGCTTCATCAACACCGACGTCTCGATCACGTTCTCGCGGATGCCGATCGGCCCGGAGATGGGCATCGAGGCGGGCAACCACCTCAGCCACGACGGCATCGCCGCCGGCTCGGCCGCGCTCTACGACGCGGACGGTGAATTCGCGGTGTGCACGGTGTCGGCCGTCGCCAACGAGCGCAGGCAGATCAGCGGTGCGGCCATCGACGCCTACATTCCGCAGCGCGGTGGCAGGCAGCACGCCTGAGCTGCCGGACTTGCCGGAAAACTAGAACGCGTTCTACTCTGATCGTGGTGCGTGGGCGCACCACGGCACCCCGGTGCCGACCGCAGGGCAGAAGAGAGTCGCAATGAGCACTTCTCCGGCGTACTTCACGCAGGACGACGGCGTTTTCCAGCCCACCCGCTTCTCCATGAGCCTGTGGGCGCCGAGCACGCTGTCCGGGCCACCGGTGTGCGGGCTGATCGCCCGCGAGGTCGAGGCGCGATACTGCGGCGACGGGTTCGCGCCCGCCCGGCTGACCGTCGACCTGCACCGGGCGGTGCCCGCGGTGCCGCTGACCGTGCACAGCGAGCTGGTCCGCGACGGCAAGCGGGTCCGCGCGGTGGCGATCGTGCTGCGCTCCGATGGTGAGCCGGTGGCGCGGGGCAGTGCGCTGCTGCTGAAGCGGTCGACCCAGCCGCCGGGGGAGGTGTGGCGGCCCGAGCGGGAACGGCCGCTGCCGCCGCGCGACGCGCTGGCCACCGTCGACGAGGCCATGCACCTGTTCGGCAGCGACGGCAACGGGTGGTCGGTGAAGATGACCGAGCACCAGAACGACGCCAGGAAGCGCAAGTGGGTGCGCAATATCCCGGTGGTCGCCGGCGAGGAGTCCTCCCCGTTCTGTTTCGCCGCCATGGCCGGGGAGCAGACCAGCCTGGTCACCAACTGGGGCACCGAGGGCATCGGCTTCATCAACACCGACGTCTCGATCACGTTCTCGCGCCTGCCGATCGGGCTCGAGATGGGCATCGAGGCGGAGTCGCATCTCAGCGACGACGGCATCGCCGCGGGCGCCGCGGTCCTCTACGACGCCGAGGGCGCGTTCGGGATCTGCACCACCACGGCACTGGCCAACGAGCACCGGCAGATCCACGGCTCGGTCATCGACACCCTGTCCGAGGAGTTCGCGCTGACGCAGGTCACGCCGGATCGAGGCCGCTGAACGCCAGCCCCACGGTGGTCGCGCACAGCACGAACCCGGCCGCGGTGGTGGTCAGCAGGTAGCCGAGCGCGATGAGCCGGGCCGGCGGCAGCAGTGCCAGCAGCAGTGCCGGGGTCAGCAGTGCCGCCAGGGTGAGCGCCCAGCTGAGCCAGTACGAGGTCTGGATGGGCTCGATCTCGGCGAACGCGATCGTCCGCGGCACGGGCACCTGCCACGCGTCCTGCACCGCGAACGTCGCGGGGACCAGCACGAACACGGCGACGAACAGTCCCGCCGCGATTCCCCATCCCGCCCGCCATCTGACCTGCCCCGGCACCGCTGCACTCACCCGCCCACACACCTTCCCTGCCACCCGGTCCACCCACTGCGCCGTGCCCCATGCTGCCTCGAGTGGTCCCCGCCCGCGCGCAACCACGCGCCGTGTCCTCGGCCCCGATCAGCCGCGCCGTGGCCCGGACCAGGCTGTTTCCCACGGGCGACGGCCGGCGCGCGCGCTCGCCTAGGTGCCGGTCTGCTCGGCGAAATGGAACTCGATCGACACCGTGTCGGTCGGAATCCCCTGTGCGCGAAGACTGTCCAGGATCTGCTGGGTGAACCGCCGTGCCGGTCGGTAATGCGTGCTGTGATCGGACACCAGGATGATCCGGCCCCGGCGGGCCACCAGCTCGCCCGCGGCGGCGACCGGGCCGCCGGCCAGGAAGCTCGAATGGTGGAACCGGCCGAGCAGGTGCCGGGGCGAGCTGTAGACGACCCCGTCGGCGTCCATGACGAAGATCGCGCGTCCACCGCCCGGCGACCACAGTGTGCTGGCCTCGGTCGTGTCGAACAGGGCACCGTCGACGGTGTAGAGCAGACCGCCGCGCGCGTGCAGCGCGAAGCGCGCGCGATCGGCCGGGCCCAGATAGGCGACGTGGCTTCCGCGCCAGACGTGGTTGCCCGCCACGTGCTCGCCGGTGAACTCCGGGCGCAGCGGGGTCGTCGCGAACGTCGGCCCGGCCGCGGCGCCGCGCCGGAACAGGCCACGGAGCCGATCGAGCGCGCTCACGCCGGAACCAGCGTCACGATCAGCTCGTCGGCGATCGACTCCGCCTTCACCATGCCCTCGCCGAGATACAGCGTGGCGGCGCGCGGCCTGCCGTCGGGCAGCGGCACGACCGAGACCGCGTCCACCCGCCGACCGGCGAGCGCGTCGTAGGGCGGTTCGTCCGTGACGTCGAACGCGGTGTACTTGCCCGAGGCGGCGACGTATTCGATGTTCACCGGGTCGACCAGCGGTTCGAACGGATCCCGCCACGGCGCGGCGCCGATCCGCAGCTCCGCGCCGTCGACCCCGGCGTCGAGGAGCAGGGTCGCGCCGTCGTGGAAGGTGAACTCGATCGGCCCCTCGGTGCGGTCGATGTCGTCGCCGAGGACGTAGAACATCCGGCGGACGGCGATGATCGTCCCGTCGACCGCGGCATTGAGCGCGGCGCGGCCGGATTCGTCGATGTCGGACACAGGCTTCCTCCCCGGGCGGATGAGCCATCATGTCGCCGCACCGGCGCGCCACGCAACTCCGCCTCGGCGTGTTCACCGCCGCGACCCGGCCGCCGGCCGCGCGCCCCGCCGCTCGTACAGTGGATTCATGGTGGATCCCACCCCGGACGACACCGCGGCGGCGGTGGAGCGCGCGGCCGAACTGCTGGCCGGGCGCCGTGTCGTGGTGATCTCCGGCGCCGGGCTGAGCACCGACAGCGGCATCCCCGACTACCGCGGCCCCGATTCCCCGCCGCGCACCCCGATGACCTATCAGCAGTTCGTGGGTGACGCCGAGTTCCGGCAGCGCTACTGGGCCCGCAACCACCTCGGCTGGCGGCGGATGGACGCGGCCCGGCCGAACCAGGGCCACCGGGCCGTCGCCGCGCTGGAACGCGCCGGCGTGGTCTCCGGCGTCATCACCCAGAACGTGGACCTGCTGCACACCAAGGCCGGGGCGCGGCGGGTGATCGACCTGCACGGCACCTACGCCAGGGTCTGCTGCCTGCGCTGCACCGCGATGATCTCCCGCATGACGCTGGCCGAACGGCTCGAGGCCGCCAATCCCGGTTTCGCGGAGGATGTTTCGGCGACAGGCATCGAAGTGGCCCCCGACGCGGACGCGGTGGTCACCGACACCGACCGCTTCCGGATGCTCGACTGCGCGCGCTGTGGCGGCCTGCTCAAGCCCGACATCGTCTACTTCGGGGAAACCGTGCCCGCCGAGCGGGTGGCCGCGGCCTACGCCCTGATCGACGAGGCGGGGGCGGTGCTCGTCGCCGGATCGTCGCTGACGGTGATGTCGGGGCTGCGCTTCGTGCGCCGGGCGGCGAAAAACGGTGTGCCGGTGGTGATCGTCAATCGGGGTGCCACCCGCGGCGACGAGCTGGCCGCCGTGCGCATCCACGCGGGCTGCTCGGAGACTTTGCGCGCCTTGGCCGAACGGCTCACCGTGCCCGCGAGCCGATGAGCGATTCCGTCGAGGACGCGATCGCCACCTTCTTCGCGGGCAAACCGCATTCCCACGAGATCTTCACGGTGCTGCGGGAATTGATCGCGGCCAACGGTCCCGCGGAACTGTCGGTGGCTTCGCAGATCGGGTTCGGGGTCGCGCGCAAGTTCGCGTGGGTATCGCTCTACAACGTCACCGGGCGGAATCCGGAAGGCACCGTGCAAATCATGCTCGCGATCGATGCCGAAATCGCGGGTCCACCGGTGTATCGGGTGAATCAGGTCGGCCGGGCGCGGTGGAATCACCTGGTCGTCGTGCATTCCCTGGCCGAAGCGCGGGCCCGGGAACTGCGAGTTCTGATCGCCGCGGCCTATCGTTTCGGTGTGAAATGATCGGTCACTTGATCCCTCGTTGACGGCGGCGGATTCGACGTGGGTAAGCTCTGCCCACCAGTGCATGAAGAGTTCCACCCGCGGCGCAAAGTTTTCCTCGCAGCGGGGTTGTCGGCCCTCGTGTGGGCCGCATGATCGACCCCCAACTTGCCAGCCGATCAGAACCAGGGCTTTTCCATGACCGATACCGTCGTTGCCGAACCACGCCTCACGCATCGCCAGACGCTCACGATTCTGTCCGGCCTGCTACTCGGGGTGTTCCTCGCCGCGCTCGACCAGAACATCGTCAGCGTCGCGATCGTCCGGATCGCGAACAGCCTCGACGGATTCGACGAACAGGCCTGGGCGACAACGGCTTATCTGATCACCGCCACGGTCACCACCCCGCTCTACGGCAAACTCGCCGACATCTACGGCCGCAAACCGTTCTATCTGCTGGCGATCGCGCTGTTCGTGCTCGGCTCGGCCGCCTGCTGCTTCGCGACCACCATGTATCAGCTGGCGGCCTGCCGCGCCTTCCAGGGGCTGGGCGCAGGCGGGCTCATGTCGCTGGCGTTCACCATCGTCGGCGATATCGTGCCCGCCCGGGAACGGGTCCGCTACCAGGGCTATTTCCTCATGGTGTTCGGCATCGCGACGGTGCTCGGGCCGGTGGTCGGCGGGTTCCTGTCCGACTACGAGAGTCTCGGCGGGATCGAGGGCTGGCGCTGGGTGTTCCTGGTGAACGTGCCGGTCGGGGTCCTGGCGTTCGTCGTGGTCGCCAAGGTGCTGAACGTGCGGCACGTCCGCCGGCCCAGCCGGATCGACTGGTTCGGCGCGCTCACCCTCGTCGTCGGGGTGGTGCCGTTGCTGATCGTGGCCGAACAGGGCCGGATGTGGGGCTGGACTTCGCCGAAGTCGTTGCTGTGCTACGGAATCTGCGCGGGCGGGCTGCTGCTGTTCCTGATCGTCGA
Source organism: Nocardia sp. NPDC051833 (assembly GCF_040681225.1). NCBI lineage: Bacteria > Bacillati > Actinomycetota > Actinomycetes > Mycobacteriales > Nocardiaceae > Nocardia > Nocardia sp. NPDC051833. The sequence continues at coordinate 1,046,502 of NZ_JBFAYK010000002.1, read as the reverse complement.
GTTCGTCATGAAGGACGCGGCGCTGATCCCGCTGCGCCTGTTCCGCAGCCGGACGTTCAGCATCGCCATCCTCGGCGGGTTCCTCGTCGGCGTCGCGATGTTCGGCGCGATCACGATGGTGCCGCAGTATCTGCAGGTGGTCCGTGGTTTCTCGCCCACCGAGGCGGGTCTGCTGATGCTGCCGCTGGTGCTGGGGATCATGGTCGGCGCCCAGCTGTCCGGGCTGATCACCAAGGCCACCGGGCGCTACAAGGTGCTGCCGGTGCTCGGGGCGCTGATCCTGGCGATCGGCTGCGCCCTGTTCGCCCGGGTCGGCTACGACGGGCCGCTGTGGCAGCCCCTGGCCTACAGCGCGATCATGGGATTCGGCCTCGGCGGCTGCATGCAGACGCTGATCATCGCCGCGCAGAACGCGGTGGCGCGCACCGAGATGGGCGTGTCGACGGCGGCGGCCACCTTCTTCCGGCAGCTCGGCGGCACGCTGGGTGTCGCGGTCTTCCTGACCGTGCTGTTCGACCGGCTGCCCGGCTCGATCCTGTCGGCCTTCGGCGGCAGCCTGCCGCCGGGCCTCGACGCCGCCGGTCTCGACGCCCTGCAACGCGACACCTCCGGGATCGCGGGGCTGCCCGACGCGCTGCGGGTGCCGATCCTCACCGGATTCACCGACGCCATGCAGGGGGTGTTCCTGCTCGCCGCCGATCTGGCGGTGGTGGCCTGCCTGGTGCTGGTGTTCATGAAAGAGATTCCGCTGCGCGAGGATCCGGTGCCCGAGGAGGGTTCCGACGGCACCCTGCTGCGGGATGTGAGCCTGCACGACGCGCACGAGATGGTCGATTCGCTGCGGCCCGCCGCGACCGGTCGGGTCATCGCGGGACTGTTGCGCCGCGACGACTCCCGTCCGGTGCCCTCGGCCACGCTCACGCTCATCGACCAGCACGGGCACCAGGTGGCGCGCGGCAACGGCGACGCCGACGGCGCCTACGTCATCGAAGCGCCCCAGCCCGGCAACTACGTCCTGATCGCCGCCGCGGCGGGTCATCAGCCCGAGGCGGTGAGCGTGTCGATGGGGGAGCGGGCCCTGCACGTCGACCTGATGCTCGTCGGCGCGGGCGAACTCACCGGCATCGTGCGCTCGGCCCGGCGCGGCGAACCACTGCTCGGTGCGACCGTGACGCTCACCGATCCCGAGGGTGACGTCGTCGGCGCCGCGATCACCGGCGAGGACGGCGCGTACGTGTGCCGTGACGTCGTCAGCGGCACCTACACGCTGGTCGCGGTCGCCGACCACATGCGCCCGTCGGCGGTCGCGCTGACCGTCCCCGAGACGGGCTCGCTGCACCACGACATCGACCTGGAGCCGATGGCCATCCTGGTCGGCTCGGCCTGGGTGGACGGCGACCGCCCGGTCGCCGACGTGCAGATCACCGTCCTGGACGCCGGCGGCGACCCGGCCGCGACCACCCGCACCGACGAGAAGGGCCAGTACCTGGTCCCCGACCTGCCCGAAGGCGAGTACACCGTCGTCGCCCGCGGCTACCCCCCGGTCGCCAGCCAGGTCTCGGTGACCCGCGGCGAGATCACCCACGACGTCACCCTGGGCTACGACACCGAGGAGTCCCTCCACCAGCGCTGACCGGCCACGCCTCATGTTTCTGATGATATCGTCAGAAACTCCTTGACAGATGCTTCCGTCATGATTGATGATTTCATCAATAACGACGTGGAGGTGTCTGTGATAACCAATGACGAGATCGTCGGGCCCGGACGCACCGTCCGGGTCGGCGCCCGGGAGATCTTCTACAGCGAGGCCGGTTCCGGCCCCGCGGTCGTGCTGCTGCACGGCGGCGGTCCTGGCGCGTCGGGCCGCTCGAACTACGCGCGCAACATCGCCGCGCTGGCCGAGAGGTTCCGGGTGATCGTCCCGGATCTGCCGGGCTACGGGCGCTCGACGAAGCGGATCGACCAATCCGATCCGTTCGGCGACCTCGCCGCCGCGGTCGGTGGCCTGCTCGACGAACTCGGTGTCGATTCCGCGCACCTGGTCGGCAACTCCTACGGCGGCGCTGCGGCGCTGCGCCTGGCGATGGACCGGCCTGCCGTGGTGGATCGGCTGGTCCTGCTCGGGCCCGGCGGCATCGGCACCACCCGCGCGCTGCCGACGAAGGGGCTCAACGCGTTGCTCGCCTACTACGGCGGCGCCGGGCCCAGCCGGGAGAAATTGGCCGAGTTCCTGCGCGACTACCTGGTATTCGACGCGAGCGGTGTCACCGACGAGCTGATCGAGGAGCGATTCCGCGCCAGCATCGACCCCGCCGTCGTGGCGAACCCACCGTTGCGGCGCCCCTCGGGCCCGGCGGCGCCACGCACGCTGTGGCGGATGGATCTCACCCGGGATCCACGCCTGCGCGCGGTCACCCAGCCGACGCTGGTCGTCTGGGGTGCCCAGGACAAGGTCAACCGGCCCTCGGGCGGGCGGATGCTGGCGGAAACCATGCCGCACTGCGACCTGTTCCTGGCGGCCGACACCGGCCACTGGGTGCAGTGGGAACGCGCAGCATTGTTCAACGAGCTCGCCGCGAGCTTCCTGGTGGCCGGGTCGTGATCGAGCGGGCCGACGGGGACGATGTCTTCGGCGACGTACACCTGGGTTACCTCGTCGTGGAATCGAACCGCACCGCCCGGTGGCGGCGTTTCGGCGCGGACGCGATCGGCCTGCACGTCGACACCCTCGACGGCGCTACGCTGCGCTTCCGGCTCGACGAGCGCACGTGCCGGTTCCTCGTGCGGCGTGGTCCGGCGGAGGACGTCACGGCGATGGGCTGGCACATCGACAACCACGCCGCGTTCGATCGAATCGTGGCCAGGGTGGCCGACCGCGGCGTACCCGTCACCGAGGGCACCGCGGAGGAAGCCGCGCTGCGCGGGGTGGAACGCCTGTGGCGTTTCCCCGGACCGAAAGGCCTTGTCCAGGAGATCTTCACGGTTGCGGTGACCACGCCCGAACCACTGCGCATGCTGAGCACCGGGTGGGTGACCGGCGACGCGGGAATGGGGCACGTGGCGCTGCTCTCACGCAGGCCGGAGGCGGTGCGTGGGTACTACCGGACGGTCTTCGACTCCCGGCTGACCGACTACATCGACGAGAACGTCGCGGGCCTGCGGATGAAGATCCGGTTCCTGCGAGTGAACGAGCGGCATCATTCGATCGCCGTCGCCGATGTGCGCGGTGTCCGGATCGATCCGATCCGGACCCGGGTGCAGCACGTCAATATCCAGTCCGCGTCGCTGGACGACATGCTCGCCTCGTATCAGCGCGTGCGCGAACTCGGCTTCCCGATGGCGTGGTCGGTCGGCCAGCACACCAACGACCGGGAACTGTCCTACTACTGCGTGACCCCGTCCGGGTTCGAACTGGAGGTCGGCTGGAACCCGCTCGTGATCGGTCCCGAACGGGAAGCGACCTGGGAACCGAGCACCTATCAGGGCATCAGCATCTGGGGCCACAGCACCGTCGGCTCGACCGTCCTGACGAAATTCGACCAGTTCCGCCAGGCCTTGCGCCACGCGGCGACCCCGGAGGAGACCGTGCCCGAACTCAGCGGAGAGCAGCTCCGATGACCGACTACGACGTGGTGGTGGCCGGCCTCGGTCCGACGGGCCTCACCCTGGCCAACCTGCTCGGCCGACGCGGTGTGCGGGTGCTCGTGCTGGAACGCGAACCCGAGTACTACGGCCTGGCCCGCGCGGTCTACACCGACGACGAGGGCATGCGGATCTTCCAGTCCGCCGGTGCCGCCGACGAACTCGCCGCGCAGATGAACCACGACTCGACGGTGCAGTGGGTGCGCCGGGACGGCCGCCCGCTGGCCCAGTTCCATCAGATGGCCCGCCCGCTGGGCTGGCCGGTCGTCAACTTCCTCTACCAGCCGTACCTGGAGACCACGCTCGAGCGCGCGCTGTCGCGGTATCCCGAGGTGCACGTGCGGCGCGGGCGGGAAGTGGTCGGCTTCGAGCAGGACGCGACCGGCGTCGAGATCGAGCACCACGCCAGTGGCGGCAGCGGGTACGGAACCCGCGCATCGGAGTCAGGGCCGGGCGCGGTCGAGCGGGTCAGGGCGCAGTTCCTGATCGGCTGCGACGGTGGGCGCAGCGTCGTGCGCACCCACCTGGGAATCGCGATGAGCGGCACCAGCTATCCGGAACGCTGGCTGGTCGTCGACCTGAAGGCCAGGGCCGGGGTGGACGCCTTCCGGCACCTGCCGTACTTCGATTTCGTCTGCGATCCCGCCCTGCCGATCGTGTCGTGCCCCCAACCGGACGGCCACCATCGCTTCGAATTCATGCTGCGCGAGACCCAGTCGAAGGAGGAGATGGAGGACCCGGACACCGTCCGCGGGCACATCTCCCGCTTCGTCGACCCCGACGAGGTCGAGGTGCTGCGCAAGCTGGTGTACACCTTCAACGCCGTGGTCGCCGATCGCTGGCGGATCGGCCGGGTGCTGCTGGCAGGCGACGCCGCCCACATGACACCGCAGTTCGTCGGCCAGGGGATGAACTCCGGGGTCCGCGACGCCGACAACCTGGCCTGGAAGCTGGCCACCATCATCGAACACGGTGCGGCACAGAGCATCCTGGACAGCTACGAGACCGAGCGCAGGCCCCACGCGAAAGCGATGATCGACCTGTCGGTGCTGATGAAGAACTTTGTCTCCATGAGCAATCCGGTCGCTGCCGCGGTCAGGGACACGGCGATCGTCAGCGCGTTGCGGGTGCCCGGGCTCGGTGGCTGGATCAAAGCCGCGAAGATGAAGCCGGCACCCCGTTTCCGTCGTGGCGCCTACCTCGGTCTGCCCCGGCGCGGCTGGGCCGGCATCGAAGGTACCCTCGCGCCACAGCCGCAGGTGCGGACCTACGACGGCAGGCACTGTCGCCTCGACGATGTCCTCGGGCCGGGGTTCGCGGTGCTCGGCGCCGGCGTCGACCCGCGCACGGTGCTCGCCGACGACGATCAGGCCGTGCTGCGGGCGCTGGGTACCCGGTTCGTCACCGTCTACCCCGTCGGCGGGCGCCCACAGGGCAGGCCCGGCGACGGCCGCCAGGCCGGGGTAGCAGACGTCGAGGACCACACCGGCGTCCTGACCCGATGGCTGCGGCGCGGCGGCGCGGGCCGGGGCGGGCTTGTGCTGCTGCGTCCCGACCGCTACGTGTTCGGTGTGGCGGCGCCCGGCCACGGCGGCGCGCTGGTGGCCCGATGGCATCGGCAGCTCGCCCTTCCTGCCGTCGCACCGCGTTCCCAGGAGGTTCGATGACCAGCACGTCCACCACGGCCGCGATCGCGGCGGCCGCCGAGCGCCTGGCCCGTGCCGCGGCGACCGGGGTGCCTGCCCGTCCGGTGCGCGATCTGCTCGGCTCCGACAGCGTCGACGCGGCCTACGCGGTCCAGCGCCTCGGCACCGAGCGCAGGCTCGCCGGCGGCGCCCGGATCGTCGGCCGCAAGGTCGGGCTCACCTCACCCGCGGTGCAACGCCAGCTCGGCGTCGACCGGCCGGATTTCGGGGTGCTGTTCGCGGACATGGACGCCACGAGAACACCGGTGGCACACCGCCCCCGGCTGCTGCAACCGAAGGTGGAGGCCGAACTGGCCTTCGTGCTCGGCGCCGATCTCGACGCCGGCCCGTTCGACGCGCACCAGGTGCGCGGCGCGGTCGCCTACGCGACCGCCGCGCTCGAGATCGTCGACAGCCGGATCGCGGACTGGGACATCACCTTCGCCGACACCGTCGCCGACAACGCCTCGAGCGGCTGGTTCGTCCTCGGCGCCGACCGGCTCGACCCGGGCGCGTTCGAGCCGCGCGCGGTCGCGATGACCATGGCGATCGACGGCGAGATCGTCGCCACCGGAACGGGTTCGGCGTGCCTGGGCGACCCGCTGGCGGCGCTGGCATGGCTGGCCACGACCGCGTGCGCGCTCGGCGACCCGTTGCGCGCGGGTGACATCGTCCTGTCCGGTGCGCTCGGTCCGATGGCGCCACTGCGCCCCGGTGCCCGCGTGCGCGCCGAACTCGCCTGTGACACGACCACACTCGGCTCGGCCGAGTTGATCATGGAGGAAACCGCATGAACGACCGCGTTCCCGTCGCCGTCCTCGGCTCGGGCAATATCGGCACCGACCTGATGATCAAAGTCCTGCGCCTGTCCGACACCCTGACCATGGGCGCGCTGGTCGGGATCGACCCCGCCTCGGACGGCCTGTCCAGGGCCGAACGCCTCGGCGTCCCCACGACCGCCGAGGGCGTGACCGGCCTGCTCGCGCTGCCGAACTTCGACGCGATCGAGATCGTCTTCGACGCGACCTCGGCGGGCGCGCACCGGGCCAACGCCGCCGCCCTGGCGCCCTACGGAAAGCGGCTGATCGATCTGACGCCCGCCGCGCTCGGCCCGTTCGTCGTTCCCGCGGTGAACCTCGACGAGCACGTCCACGCGCCCGATGTGAACATGGTGACCTGCGGTGGCCAGGCCACGATTCCGATCGTCGCGGCCATCAGCCGGGTGACCGAGGTGCCCTACGCGGAGATCGTCGCCTCGATCGCTTCGCGCTCCGCCGGGCCCGGCACGCGCGCCAATATCGACGAGTTCACCGAGACCACCTCGACGGCGATCGTCACCGTGGGTGGTGCGCGGCGCGGCCGGGCGCTGATCGTCCTCAATCCCGCCGAACCGCCGCTGATCATGCGCGACACCGTGCTGGCGCTGCTCGCCGATCCGTCGCCGGAAGTCCATGCGGCCGTGCGGGACTCGGTGACCGCAATGGTGGCGCAGGTGGCCGCCTATGTGCCCGGCTACCGGCTGCGCCACGACGTGCAGATCACCGCGCTGGACCCGGAGGTGCCCACGCATACCCTCGTCGGCGACACCGTGGTGACCCATCAGGTGTCGGTCTTTCTCGAGGTCGAGGGGGCCGCCCACTATCTGCCCGCCTACGCGGGCAATCTCGACATCATGACCTCGGCCGCGCTGCGCGTCGCCGAGCGGATCGCCGCGACCCTCCCGGCGGGTGCGTGATGACCGAGATCTATCTCCAGGACGTGACCCTGCGCGACGGCCTGCATGCGTTGCGTCACCGCGTGAGCCCGCGCACCGTCGCGGCGGTGGCGGCCGCGCTGGACGCCGCCGGTGTCGACGCGGTGGAGGTCGCCCATGGTGACGGCCTCGCCGGCGGGTGCCTCACCTACGGTCCGGGCAGCCATACCGACTGGGAATGGCTCGCGGCGGCGGCGGGGGCGCTGACCCACGCCCGCCTCACGACTCTGCTTCTTCCGGGGGTCGGCACGGTCGCGGACCTGCGTCGCGCATACGCGCTCGGGGTACGTTCGGTCCGGGTGGCCACGCACTGCACCGAGGCCGATATCGCGGCTCAGCACATCGCCGCCGCCCGCGAGCTCGGCATGGACGTGTCCGGCTTCCTGATGATGAGCCACCGCAACAGCCCCCACGGGCTCGCCGCGCAGGCGAAACTCATGGAAAAGGCAGGCGCGCACTGTGTCTACGTCACCGACTCGGGTGGGCGGCTCACCATGGCCGACGTGCGGGACCGGGTTCGCGCCTATCGCGATGTCCTGGACCCGGCCACCGAGATCGGTATCCACGCGCACGAGAACCTGTCGCTGTCGGTCGCCAACAGCGTCGTCGCGGTCGAGGCTGGCGCCGTCCGGGTCGACGCGTCGCTGGCCGGACTCGGCGCTGGCGCGGGCAATACGCCGCTGGAGGCGTTCGTCGCCGTCGCCGATCTGAGCGGCTGGGAGCACGGCGCGCATCTGGACGCGCTCGCCGACGCCGCCGACGATCTGGTCCGGCCACTGATGGACCATCCGGTCCGCGTCGACCGGGAGACCCTCGCGCTCGGCTACGCCGGGGTCTACTCGAGCTTCCTGCGGCACGCCGAGAAGGCTTCGGCCACTTATGGAGTCGAGGTGCGTACCCTCCTGGCCGCGGCGGGCCGCCGTGGCCTGGTCGGCGGGCAGGAAGACCTGCTGGCCGATATCGCGCTCGACCTCACCCGGTCCCGGTGAGCTCAGAGCTGTGGCAGGGCGGGCAGCGGGCCGGTGGCCAACTGCCGGGCGGCGGTGTCGTCCATGCCGTACATGCGCAGCATGCGCAAGGTCATCTCGTCGGCCAGCGCTTCGGCGTCGGCCTCGGGATCGGCGTCGAGCAACTGCAGCAATCCCAGGAGCGCCCCGCCCGCGGCCATGACCGCGAGGTCCGGGTTCATCGGCTCGAAGCGGCCCGCCTCCTGGGCGGCGACGATATCGCGCCGGGCGCGCGGGGCCAGGCCCTCGTCGCGCAGCAGGACCGACAGGCCCGAATGCAGGAGCACCCGGACCATCTCCGGGATCTGGCGCTGCATCCGGCCGGTCATGCGGTAGCTCACCGCGAAGACCTCGGCCGGGTCGTCGTAGAGGGCGACGATCTCGTCGCGCAGCTCACTGTAGACCTCCAGGACCGAGCGGACGGCCTCGTCGAACAGCTGGTCCTTGGAGTCGAAATGGTTGTAGAAGGAACCGAAGCCGACATCGGCGGCGTCGGTGATCTCCTGGATGCTCACCGCGGACCGCCCCTCCGACAAGAACTTCCGCGCCGCCCCGAGCAGGGCGTTGCGGGTGCGCTCGCGGCGGCGATCGACCCGGTTGCGCACGACGGGCTCGGTGGCCATCGAACTCCTCCCTCGGAATTAGTGACCAGATCATATCTGACCAGATCATCAGATATGTGGTCCCGGAAAGTGAGACCCCATGTCCGACCCGATTCGCCCGTCGGTGAGCCGCCGCAGCGTGCTGGCGGCGGGAGCTCTCGGCCTCGTCGCTTCGGCGGCGGCACCCACCCTGGTACGTGCGCAGGCGGCCGCGCCCGATTCCGCGTATCGCATCGATCTGCACGCGCATTTCCTGCCCCCCGATTACCGGGCTGCGCTGCTCGAGCACGGCCACGTGACGATCGGCGGCTATCCGACGCCGGACTGGTCGCCGGAGCAGGCCCTCGCGTTCATGGACTACTACGGAATCCAGGCACAGGCGCTGTCGGTCTCCGATCCCGGTGTGTCGTTCCTCCGTGGCGCGGAGGCGATCGACATGGCGCGGTACTGCAACGCGTACGCGGCCCAGCTCTTGCGGGACCATCCGACCCGGTTCGGCGCGTTCGCGGTGCTGCCGATGCCCGATCTCGCGGCCTCGATCGCGGAGGCGATCCATGCCCTCGACGAGTTGCGTCTCGACGGTGTCGTGCTGCTGTCCGCCTATGACGGCGTGTACCTGGGCGATCCGCGGTTCGAACCGCTGATGGCGGTGCTGGCGCAGCGCGGCGCCTATGTGTTCGTGCATCCGGCGGCGATCCCCGCCGACGCCAAACCCGAACTGCCACTGCCGGATTTCCTGGAGGAGTTCACCTTCGACACGACCAGGGCGGCGACCCTGATGATGGCGACCGGGATGACCCAGCGCTATCCAGGCATCCGGTTCCAGCTCGCCCACGCGGGCGGCACGCTGCCGTTCCTGTCGCTGCGGGTGGGCGTCGCCACCCAGACCGTGCTCGGCCGGCTGTGGCCCGAAGATCTGCCCCGTCCTTCGGTGCTCGACATCCAGCGCCAGATCGGGAACTTCTATTACGACACCGCCCTGAGCGCATCAGCGGCCGCGATGGCGAGCACCCTCGCTGTCACCGGCCGCGATCACATCGTCTTCGGTTCCGATTGGCCGTTCAGCGCGTTGACCCTGCCGCAGTCCGGATCGACCGATCCCGCGCCCGGCCTGTCATCGATCTTCGACGCGGCGCAGCGCAGGGAGGTCGAACGCGACAACCCGTTGCGGCAGTTGCCGCGCCTGGCGCGGGCGATCGACGGCTGACCCGTCGATCGCCCGTGGGTCATACGCGCGCTTCGCGCTGGAGTTCCAGCGCGATGTCGATCAGCTGGTCCTCCTGGCCGCCGATGAGCTTGCGCTCACCCGCGCGGACGAGCAGACGCGCCGCGGAGACGCCGTAGCGTTCGGCTTGGCGTTCGGCGTGGCGGAGGAAGCTGGAGTAGACGCCTGCGTAGCCCATCATCAGGGCTTGGCGGTCGAGGAGGCATTCCGACGGCATGGCGGGGCGGACGACGTCTTCGGCGGCGTCGGTGACGGCGAAGAAGTCGACGCCGGTCTTGATGCCGAGTTTGTCGCAGACGCCGATGAAGGCTTCGACGGGCAGGTTGCCCGCGCCTGCGCCGAAGCGGCGGGCGGAGCCGTCGATCTGGGTGGCGCCGGCGCGCACGGCGTAGACCGAGTTGGCCACGGCCAGGCCGAGGTTCTCGTGGCCGTGGAAGCCGACCTGGGCGTCGTCACCGAGTTCGGCGACGAGCGCGGCCACGCGGTCCGAGACCTGTTCCAGGACAAGGGCACCGGCCGAGTCGACGACGTAGACGCATTGGCAGCCGGCATCGGCCATGATCCTGGCCTGCTTCGCCAGCGCCTCCGGCGGCTGGCTGTGCGACATCATCAGGAAGCCGACCGTCTCGAGACCGAGGTCGCGGGCGAACTTGAAATGCTGCACGGAGACATCGGCCTCGGTGCAGTGCGTCGCGACCCGGCAGATCGAGGCGCCGTTGTCCTGGGAGATCTTGATGTCTTCTTTGACGCCGACGCCCGGCAGCATGAGGAAGGCGATCTTGGCCTGCTTGGCCGATTCGGCGGCGGCCTTGATCAGTTCCTGCTCAGGGGTTTTGGAGAACCCGTAGTTGAACGAGGAACCGCCGAGGCCGTCGCCGTGGGTGACTTCGATGACCGGCACACCGGCGCCGTCGAGGGCGGTGACGATGTCGCGGACCTCGGTGACGGTGAACTGGTGGCGCTTGTGGTGTGAGCCGTCGCGCAGCGAGGTGTCGGTGACGCGGATGTCGAGATCCGTTGAGTAGACCATGGTGTCGATGCTCCTTACACCCGAGCCGAGATGATCTGGTCGGCCAGCACGTCACCCACGCGGGTGGCGGCGGCGGTCATGATGTCGAGGTTGCCCGCGTACGGGGGCAGGAAGTCGCCCGCGCCTTCGACCTCGACGAAGATCGACACCTTCGCCAGGCCACCGGAGACCAGTGACGGGTCGTCGAACTGCGGATCGTTGAGCAGGCGGTAGCCGGGCACGTACTCCTGGATGGACTTCTCCATCCGGAAGATCGACTCGGAGATGGCGTCGCGGTCGGCGTCTTCGGGGATGGCGCAGAAGATGGTGTCGCGCATAATCATCGGCGGCTCGGCCGGGTTCAGGATGATGATCGCCTTACCGCGCTGCGCGCCACCGATGGTCTCCACACCCTTGGAGGTGGTCTTGGTGAACTCGTCGATGTTCGCGCGAGTACCCGGACCGGCCGAGACCGAGGACACCGAGGCCACGATCTCGGCGTAGGACACCGGCACGACCCGAGAGACCGCGTTGACCATCGGAATCGTGGCCTGGCCACCGCAGGTGATCATGTTGACGTTCGCCGCGTCGCGCAGCGAGTCGAGGTTGACCGGCGGGATCACGGCCGGGCCGACCGCGGCCGGGGTGAGGTCGACGGCGCGGATGCCCGCGGCCTCGTACTTCGGCGCGTAGGCGCGGTGGACGTAGGCGGAGGTGGCCTCGAACAGCAGATCCGGCTTCTCGTCGAGAGCCAGCAGCCAGTCCGCGCCCTCGGCAGAGGTCTCCAGACCCAGCCCGCGCGCCCGCTTGAGCCCCTCCGAATCGGGGTCGATGCCGATCATCCAGCGCGGCTCGATCTTGTCCGAGCGCAGCAGCTTGTAGAGCAGGTCGGTGCTGATGTTGCCGGATCCGACGATCGCGGCGGTGACTGTCCCGTTGGACACGTCGAGCCTCCTTGGCTAGGCGAAAGACAAACGGACCGAACCGAGTCCGGTGAAGGTGGCGAGGAAATCGTCGCCGGGACGGGCATCGATGGCACGGGTGCAGGAACCGGGCAGGACCACGTCACCGGCCTTCAGTCGCACCCCGAAGGTCGCGACCTTGCGCGCCAGCCACGCGACGGCGATCACCGGATCACCCAGCACCGCGTCGCTGCGGCCCTCGGCGATGACCTCACCGTTGCGGGTGAGCACGGCGTCGATGCCCTTGATGTCGATGTCGCCGGGCGCGACGCGCTCCTTACCGAGGACATATCCGGCGGAGGAGGCGTTGTCGGAGATGGTGTCGGTCAGGCCGATCTTCCAGTCGTTGATGCGCGAATCGATGAGCTCGATCGAGGGCGCGTAGGCGACGGTCGCGGCCAGCACGTCGGCCTCGGTGCAGTCCTCGCCGGGCAGGTCGGCGCCGAGCACGAACCCGACCTCGACCTCCACGCGCGGCAGCAGGTACTTGGAGGTGTCGACGGGAACGTCCTCGAAGACCTCCATCTCGGCGAGCAGATGACCGTAGTCGGGCTCGTCGACGCCCATCATCTCCTGCATCGCCTTCGACGACAGCCCCACCTTGTGGCCGACGATCTTCGCGCCGTCGTCCAGCCTGCGCCGGATGTTGAGCAGCTGGATCTCGTAGGCGTCCACCACATCGATGGCCGGATACCGGTCGGCGATGGGGGACACGGCCACCCGATCCAGCTCCGCCCGCGCCAATTCGGCGGCGAGCTCGGCGCGCACGCTGGTTGTCAGCATCCTGGCTCCCTCTTCTCCTCTGGTGATGCCCACCCATGCTCGCCGTCCACCGGCTCGGCGAACTCGGGTGTTCCCGCTGGATGGGCAGGAAATTGCGTGATCCGGCGGGGAATCATCGCGCACGCGGCGACCAGCACCAGCGTCATGACCGCGATGGTCGCGAACACCAGATGCACGGCGGCGGACAACGTCTGCGGCGAGGGCGCGCCGACACCGGCCAGCCGCGCGTTGACGATCGCCCCGAAGACCGCGACCCCCACCGCACTGCCCAGCGACCGCGCGAACATGGTGGCCGAGGTGACGACGCCGCGGTCGGACCACGGCGCGCTGGTCTGCGCCGCGATCAACGACGGTGTGGCCACCAGGCCCATGCCCGCGCCGACGACGAAGCACGAGACGGCCACCTGCCACAGCGGCGAATCCTCGCCGAGCAGCAACATCGTGGCCGTGCCGAGCGCGGCCACCGTACTGCCCAGCACCGCGCACGTGCGGAAACCGAAGCGCAGGTAGACCTTTCCGGCCTGCGCCGCAGCCAGTGGCCAGCCCAGCGTGAGGCCACCGGTGACGAGCCCGGCGACCAGCGCACCGGTGCCGAGCACACCCTGATTGAACATCGGCACATAGGTCGTGAACCCGAACAGCAGGGCGCTACCGAGCATGGCCGCGACACTGCTCGCCACCACCACCCGCCGGGTGAACACCCACAGCGGCAGAATCGGGTGCGCGGCCCGGGATTCGACCGCGACGAACAGGACGAGCGCGAGTGCGGCGAGCCCGAACACCGCGAGGCCCGTCGGCGATCCCCACGCCCAGGCGCGACCGCCTTCGAGCAGACCCAGGACCAGGGCCCCGGCGCCGAGTGTCAGCAGCACCGCGCCCGCGTAGTCGACGCTGCGGCGACGGCGTGGCGCGGACTCGTGGAAGTTGCGGACCAGCATCCAGGCGGCCAGCGCGGCCAGCGGCAGGTTGATCAGGAAGATCCAGCGCCAGCCGAGATAGTCGGCGCAGATCCCGCCCAGCAGCGGGCCGGTCACCGAGGTCACCGCCCACACACCGGCCAGATAGCCCTGCACGGTGGCCCGTTCGGCGAGGGTGTAGAGATCACTGGCGATGACCATGGTGGTCGGCTGGATGGCCCCGGCGCCGATGCCCTGCACCGCGCGGAACACGATGAGCGCCACCATGCTGGTCGCCACCCCGCACAGCAGGGAGCCGAGCGCGAACACCGCCACGCCGAACAGCATCACCGGTTTCCGGCCGAAGGTGTCGGCGAGCGCGCCGTAGATCGGCACGGTGACCGCCTGGGCGAGCAGGTAGCTGGTGAACAGCCAGGGGAACAGCGCGAAGTCACCGAGACTGTCGGTGATCGAGAGTACGGCGGTCGCCAGGATCGTCGAATCGAGCGCGACGAGGCCGGTGGCGAGCATAAGGGAGGCGAGCACGGGCCCGCGCTCCGAGCCGAACCCTACCTCGGAGCGCGCGGTATCGGTTGCCACAGAGCACCTCTCGGGTCAGAAGCGGATGCGCACCGAATCGGTGGTCGGCCTGGCCTGGCAGGCCAGGGTGTAGCCCGCGTCGATGTCCTCCTGATCGAGGATCGAGCTGGGGCCCATGGACACCGCGCCGTCGACGACGGTGCAGGCGCACGAACCGCATTCGCCCTCGCGGCACGAGTACGGCACGTCGAGACCGTCGGCCAGCATGACGTCGACCAGGGTGCGCGACCGGGGCCAGCTCAGCGCGTGCACGGTGCCGTCGAGCTCCACCTCGACCTGCGCGGCATCGGCCGCGTCGGCCTCGGCGATCGGCTCGGGGTCGGCGAACGGATCACCGGACAGCGAGACGAACACCTCGGTGGTGATCCGCTCCCGCGGCCAGCCCGCGCCCGACAGCGCCTCGGTCACCGCCGCCATGAACGGGCCGGGCCCACACACGAACGATTCGTAGGACGCGTACGGCGCCGCGAACTCCGCCAGCTGGGCGGCCGTGGGCAGACCCTGCACCGACTCCAGCCAGTGCACCACGTGCACCCGGCCCGGATGCCGCGCCACCAGCTCGCGCAGCGCCTCGGCGAAGATCACCGAATCCTGCCCGCGATTGGCGTAGAACAGCACCACCCGGCCGGTGCCTCGCGCCAGCGCCGAGCGCAGGATCGACATCACCGGAGTGATGCCGCTGCCCGCCGCCCACAGCAGCAGATCGGTGTCGAGCGAGGCCGGGGTGAAGGCGCCCTGCGGCGGCAGCACGTCGAGGGTGTCGCCGACGGCGACGTTGTCGCACAACCAGTTCGAGCCGTAGCCGTCGGCGGTGCGCTTGACCGTGACCCGCGGCGGTTCGCCGGTGAACGGTGAGCTCGCCAGGGAGTAGCAGCGGGCGACCGGCTCGGGCCGTTCGCTCGGGATCCGCAGGGTGAGGAACTGGCCCGGCCGGTAGGCGAACCGGTCGGCGGCCTCGTCGGGAACCTCGAACACGAGCGAGCGCGCGTCCGCGGTTTCCTCGATCACCGCCGCCACGCGCAGCGTCACCACCCGCGAGCCACGCGGAACGTCGACAGTCGCCCTCGTCACTGGTGTCCTCCTCGATCACAGAGCCGGTCTTGCGTGGTCACCGTCGCAGCTCAGGCGTACCGCGCGGGCCGCCGATCCCGGTGGCCGGGAGATCACCGCGCACTGTCCACTGACCGGGAAGAACGGGGACGGTGGTCGCGGCGGCGAACCTAGCGTCGGGCTCGTGGACACTCGATCTCCCGGGGGCGCCCGATGAACCGCATGCAGAACACCGTCGCGCTGGTGACCGGCGCGGCCGGGGGAATGGGCCGCGCCCATTGCCGTCGGCTGGCCGAGGAGGGCGCCGACATCATCGCCGTCGACATCGAGGCCGCCGCGGCGGGCCTGGCGCAGACGGCGGCCGAGGTGGCAGCCCTCGGCCGGATGTGCGTCACCGCCGCGGCCGACGTCCGCGATCAGGCTTCGCTGGATGTGGCGGTCGCCGACGGCGTCGCCGCGCTGGGCCGCCTGGACGTGATCGTCGCCAACGCCGGCATCTACAGCGACCTCGCCCTGTCCTGGGAGCTGACGGACGAGGCCTGGCAGCGCACCATCGACATCAATCTCACCGGCATGTGGCACACCGTGCGCGCCGGTGTCCCGGCGCTGAGCGACGGCGGCTCGATCGTCATCGTCAGTTCCACCAACGGCATCACCGGCGCGGCCACCGCCTCGCACTACTCGGCGAGCAAGCACGCCGTGGTCGGCCTGGCCCGCACCCTGGCCAACGAACTCGGCCCGCGCGGCATCCGGGTCAACACCGTGCACCCCGGCTCGGTGGCGACGCCGATGATCCTCAACGACGCCGTGTACGCCAAGCTGCGCCCCGACCTGGCCGACCCCACCCAGGCCGACGCCGCCGAGGCCCTGGCCCAGCGCACGGTGCTGCCCGTGCCGTGGGTCGACCCGGTCGACATCAGCAATGCCGTGCTCTTCCTCGCATCCGACGAGTCCCGTTACGTGACGGGAACCCAGCTCGTGGTGGATGCCGGACTGACTCAGAAGGTGTGACATGGGACGGGTTTCCGGCAAGATCGCGCTGATCACCGGCGCCGCGCGCGGCATCGGTCGCGCTCAGGCCATCCGGCTGGCCGAGGAGGGCGCCGACATCGTCGCCGTCGACATCTGCGGACCGGTCGAGACCGTGGTATCGCCGGGCGCGACGCCCGACGACCTCGCCGAGACCGTGCGCGCGGTCGAGGCGACGGGCGCCCGGATCGTCGCGGCCACCGTCGACGTCCGCGACGGCGCCGCGCTGCGGCAAGCGGTCGACGCCGCCGTCGCCGAGCTGGGCGGCCTCGACATCGTCTGCGCCACCGCCGGGATCAGTTCCAGCGCGGGCGCGCTGGAGCTGACCGAACAGCAGTGGAACACGATGATCGACGTCAACCTGACCGGCGTCTGGCAGACCTGCAAGGCCGCCACCCCGCACCTGCTCGCCCGCGGCGGCGGCGCGATGATCCTGACCAGTTCGATCGCGGGCCTGCGCGGGCTGGTCGGCGTCGCGCATTACACCGCCGCCAAGCACGGCGTGGTCGGCCTGATGCGCTCGCTCGCCAAAGAGCTGGCGCCGCACCACGTCCGGGTCAACTCGGTGCACCCCACCAATGTCGACACCCCGATGATCCAGAACGACATGGTGCGCAGGGTGTTCCGTCCCGACCGCGAGCATCCGACGCGCGAGGAGTTCGCCGAGGCCGCGGTGACGATGAACATGCTGCCGATCCCGTGGGTCGATCCCGTCGACATCGCCAACGCGTCGCTGTTCCTGGCCTCCGACGAGGCCCGCTACATCACCGCGGTGACGCTGCCCGTCGACGCGGGCTCGACCCAGCGCTGAACGGTGCGGTGGTGCGGCCCCGACCCGGGGGCCACACCACCGCGACATCGGCTGTCGCCCCGGCTCTTCCGCGGATCTCAGCGAGTCGGCACGAGCCCGGCGAGCCCCGTCATGGACCGGGGGAGTTCGCCGTGGTGCAGGACGCCGAGGCGCTGGGTGGCCCGGGTGAGGGCGACATAGAGTTCGGCCGCGCCCCGAGGTCCGTCGGCGAGGATCCGCGCCGGCTCGACGACCAGCACCGCGTCGTACTCCAGGCCCTTGGTCTCCGACGCGGTGACCGTGCCGGGCACCCCGGTTGGACCGATCACCACACTCGTGCCCGCCCTGGTGGACTCCGCGCGCACGAATTCCTCGATGGCCGTACCGAGTTCGTCCGCGTCTACCCGGCGCGACCACGGCGCGACGCCGCACGCGCGCACCGATTCCGGCGGCCGCACCTCCGGCGCGAACTCGGCGAGCACCGCCGCGGCGACGGCCATGATCTCGGCGGGCGTGCGGTAGTTGACGGTCAGCGCGCGATAGGCCCAGCGGCCCGGGACATACGGCTCCAGCATCGAGGCCCACGAACTCGCCCCGGCCGCCGAGCGGCGCTGCGCGAGATCGCCGACGACCGTGAAGGACTTGCCCGGGCAGCGGCGCATCAGCACCCGCCAGTCCATCTCCGACAGTTCCTGCGCCTCGTCGACGACGACGTGGCGGTAGGTCCACTCGCGGTCCGCCGCGGCGCGTTCGGCGAGCTCCCTGGTGTCGCGTTCGAGGAAGCGCTCGGCCAGATCCTCGCCGAAGAGCATGTCCTGGGCGAACAGGTGGTCCTCGTCGTCCATGTGGTCTTCGCGGTTCACCATGTTCTCGAGCACCCGCGCCGCATAGGCCGCCTCGGCCTTCGCCGCCCGCTCGGCGGTGTCGTCGACGGGCTGGTGCCTGCCGAGCAGGTCGACGAGTTCGTCGAGCAGCGGCACGTCCGACACGGTCCAGGCGGCGCCGTCGGCGCGGTAGAGCGCGGCATCCGCGCCCGCGGCCCGCAGCCGATCGTGCGACGAATACAGCTGGGACAGAAGCGTTTCCGGTGTCAGGATCGGCC
Source organism: Nocardia sp. NPDC051833 (assembly GCF_040681225.1). Taxonomy (NCBI): domain Bacteria; kingdom Bacillati; phylum Actinomycetota; class Actinomycetes; order Mycobacteriales; family Nocardiaceae; genus Nocardia; species Nocardia sp. NPDC051833. The sequence goes on along the minus strand of NZ_JBFAYK010000002.1, from coordinate 1,028,367 downwards.
ACAGGTCGTCCAGCGCCGCGGTGAACGCGGTGTTGTCGGCGAGTTCGGTGACCAGGTCGGCGCGCAGCTGCTCCCACGCCTCGCGGTCGTCGCGGGTGAGCCAGCCCTGGCCGATCCGGCCGATCGCGCGCTCGGTGAGGACATAGGTGACGATCTCGCGGAACACCTCGCGCGCCTCGTTGTGCGGCCGTCCGCTGGCGCGAGCCTCCTCGGTCGCCCACTGCGCGGTGTCGGCGTCGATGCGCACGGTGACATCGGAGAGCTCGATCGGGATCGGGTCCACCGGCAGTCGCTGCCGGTCCGCGATCGCCGCCGCGAGCACGTCGAGGATGCGCAGCGAACCCTTGAGTCGTGCCGCCTCGGGCGCGTCCTCGGCCGTGACGTGCAGCCCCGGGACGAGGTCGCCCGTGGTCGTGAACACCACATTGGTCTCGCCCAGCGACGGCAGCACATGCGCGATGTGGTGCAGGAACGCCGGATTGGGCCCGACCACGAGCACACCCTGACGTTCCATCCGCGCGCGCTGGGTGTAGAGCAGATAGGCGACCCGGTGCAGCGCCACCACGGTCTTGCCGGTGCCCGGCCCGCCCTCGATCACCAGGACGCCGGGATGGTCGAGCCGGATGATCTCGTCCTGCTCGGCCTGGATCGTCGCGACGATGTCGCGCATGCCCGCCCCGTGGGGCGCGTCGACCGCCGCCAGCAGTGCCGCGTCACCGCGCGCGTCGCCGTCGGGCCTGCCGAGCACCTCGTCGGTGAAGTCGGTCACCCGGCGGCCGCGGGTATGGAACTGGCGACGCCTGCGCATGTCCTCCGGTGTGGCGGCGGTCGCGACATAGAACGCGCGCGCGGCAGGCGCGCGCCAGTCGAGCAGCAGCGGCTCGAACTCGTTCGCCTCGTCGAACAGGCCGATGCGGCCGATGTAGGACACCGCGCCGGAGAGCGCGTCGAGCCGGCCGAAGCACAGCCCGTTGTCGGCCACGTCCAGGCGCGCGGCCTCCTTGGCCAGCGCGCGTGCCTCGGCGTCCCGGTCCATGGCCGAGACGCCCTTGCCGCGCAGCGTCGCGCGGTAGCGGCCCTTCACCCGGGCCCGCTCGGCGTCGAGCCGCGCGTAGAGCCCGTCCACGTACTGCTGCTCGGACCGCAGTTCGTCCTGATACTCCTGAGCTGACACCTGCCCTCACTTTCCCGGTTCACCGATCCCGGCGGAGCGCGTCGATCACACTCGTTTCCGCAGCTTCTGGCTTCGGCGGACGATTATGCGGCAGCACCGGGGCCTTGCGGCAAGACCCCCTGTGCGCTATATGTTGGAGACGGAAGGGGAGTGAGGACTCCTCCCGTCCGGCGCACAGGGGGTTTCAGGACCGGCGCTCACGCCGTCCGGTCGGCATCCTTCCGGGTCAGGAAAGCCAGGACCGCCGACTCGAATTCGTCCTTGCGCTCGATCATCGCCCAGTGCCCGCAGTTCGGGAACACGTGCAGTTCGGCGCGCGGGATCGTGCGCATCGGGATCAGCGCCATATCCAGCGGACTCACCCGGTCGTCGCGACCCCAGGTGATCAGCGTCGGCGCAGCCACCTTGTGCAGCATCGCCCACGGCGGGGGCGCGTCCGAGGCCTCCATCGCCCGCACCATCATCGCGAACGCGGCCTTGCTGTACATCCGGCGCGCGCTGTCGAGCGTCGCCGGATCGGTGGCCTGGGTCCAGCGCTCCTCGATGAGTTCGTCGGTGACCATGGCCGGGTCGTAGACCATCGAGTGCAGCCACTGGACCAGCCGCTCGCGGGTGGGCTCCTCGGTGAACTCCTGTAGCAGCTTGATGCCCTCGCCGGGGCCCGGGCTGAACAGGTTGCGCCCGATGCCGCCGATCGTCACCAGCTTGCCGACCCGCTCCGGGTGCGCGATCGCGTAGTTGAGCGCGACGCCGCCGCCCATCGAGTTGCCGATGATGTCGACAGTGTCCAGGCCAAGCGCGTCGACGAACCGGACCACCGCGTCGAGCGCGGTGACCATCGGGTGCCCGCCGAAGTCGTCGCTCACCCCGAAGCCGGGGAATTCCAGGACCAGGCAGCGGAATCGGTCGGCGAACGTCGCGAGATTGCCGCGGAAGTTACGCCACCCGGTGACGCCGGGGCCCGATCCGTGCAGGAGCAGCAGCGGCGGACCGTCGCCCGCCTCGTGGTAGCGCAGCACGCCCGCGTCGGTGCGGATCTCGCGCAGCGTGCCCTCGTAGCTCAGGTCGGTCATGCGTGCGTGCCCCCGTCGATGCGGATCTCGGTGCCGGTGATGAACGCGCCGTCCTCGGAGACCAGCATCGCGATGACGCCCGCGACCGCCGTCGGGTCACCCATGCCCGCGCCGCCGGACTCGAGGTCGGTCGGCAGGGCGGGGGACAGCTTCGCGAACAGGGCCCAGTCGGCGTCGGCGGGGACGTAGCCGGGGGTGGCGTCGGTGATGCCGGACTTGATGCTGCCCGGCGCGACGCACACCGCGCGCAGGCCCTTGCCGCCGTATTCGAGGGCGATGGCGTGGGTGAAGGACTGGATGCCGCCCTTGCTCGCCGCGTAGGCCGCCATGTACGGGTGCGCGAACGCCGCCGAGGTGGAGCTGAAGTTCACGACGGTCGCGCGTGGGTTGGCCAGCAGCGCGGGCAGTGCCTCGCGGACGACCAGGAAGGTGCCGGTCAGGTTGACCCGCAGGATCAGGTCCCACAGCTCCAGCGAGGTCTGCTCGGTGTGCGAGGCGCGCAGGATGCCCGCCGCGTTCACCAGCGAATCGAGGCCGCCGAGGGTCTCGGTCGAGGACCGGACGCCGTCGATCACCGACTGCTCGTCACCGATGTCGATGGTCAGGGTGGTGAGCCGGTCGGCGGTGCCGCGTTCGGTGGCCTGGGCCTTGGTAGCCGCCAGCCCGTCCGCCGACACGTCGGCGGCGACCACCCGGGCGCCTTCGTCGAGCAGCCGGAGCACGGTGGCCTGCCCGATGCCGGACGCGGCGCCGGTGACCAGTGTCCGGTGGCCGTCGAGTCTGTTCATGAGTCGTCTCTCCTAGGGGTGTGGGGTCAGCCGAGCCGGCCGGGAACCGGCTCGTGCCGCAACTGATCGGTCGCCAATTCGCCCTTGCGGACCGCGTTCTCGATCGAATCGCGCAGCGCCGCGCAGGTGGGGATCCAGCTGCTCGGCTCGCCGAGGGCCGCGCGCCGGGCGAACTCCGGGCACGCGGACTCGGCGTCGTCGAGCCATTGGACGCTGGTGTGGCTGGGACTGAACTTCTCGGCCAGCACCTTGTTGCCGCAGGTCGCGCATTCGACGGGATGCATGATGCCCGCCTCAGCGCTCACCGGCGGCGTGACGCGCGCCGACATAGCCGAACACCATCGCGGGGCCGATGGTCGCGCCCGCGCCGGCGTAGTCGTTGCCCATCACGGCGGCCGAGGTGTTGCCCGCGGCGTAGAGGCCGGGGATGGCCGAGCCGTCGGCGCGCAGCACCTGGGCGTCGGCGTTGTAGACCAGACCGCCCTTGGTGCCGAGGTCGCCGATGCGCACGCGCAGCGCGTAGTACGGGCCCTTGTCCAGGACGTCGAGCGCGGGCACCGACAGCGTCGGGTCGCCGTAGTAGTTGTCGTAGGCGCTGACACCGCGACCGAAGTCGGCGTCGTGACCGTCGCGGGCGAATCCGTTGAACCGGTCGAGGGTCTGCCGCAGCGTGGCGGCCGGAACACCGATCTCGGTGGCCAGGCCCTCGATGTCGGGGGCGCTGCGCACCAGCCCGCTCGAGGTCCACGAGCTGGGGAACTTCTGCCCCGGCACGATGCCGCCGATGGGGTAGCGGCTCTTGGCCTTCGTGTCGAAGATCAGCCACGCGGGATCGTGGCTGCCCTTGAGCTGGGCGTGCACGAACGTGACATACGGCGACGCCTCGTTGGTGAAGCGCTGCCCCGAGCTGTCGACGATGATCGAGCGCGGAATCGACCGCTCCGAGACCAGCACCTGGTTGATGCCGTCGGGCCGCTGGAACGACGGCATCCACCACGCGTCGTCCATCAGATCGACCGCGGCGCCGACCTGCTCGCCCGCGACGATGCCGTCACCGGTGTTGTCGGCCGAGGCCGCGCTGAAGTTGTCGCTGCCGCCCGCGGGCAGGTAGCGCTCGCGCATGGCCTGGTTGTACTCGAAACCGCCTGTGGCCAGCAGTACTCCGTCGCGCGCCCGGATCCGGATCTCGCGGCCGTCGCGTTCGGCGACGACGCCGAGCACCGCCCCGGTCTCGTCGGTGATCAGCGAGCGCAGCGGCGTGTTCAGCCACAGCGGCACACCCGCGTCGCGCAGGGCCAGCCGCAGCCGCGCGATGAGCGCACGGCCGAGGGTGTCCATGTGCCTGCGCAGCAGGATCGCCTTGACCGCCCGCAGGCCGGTCAGCAGCGCGGTCCAGCGCGCCTTCCAGGTGCGGGTCACCATGTTGAGCTGGACGAAGTCCTTGGAGGTGATGAACAGTCCGGGCGGGGTTGCCAGCGCGGCCGGGCGCAGCAGATCCTCGTCCTCGCCGAGCTGCTTGAGGTCCACCGGCAGCGGCTCGATGGACCGGCCTGCGGGCCGTCCGCCCGGCGCCTCGGGGTGGTAGTCGGAGTAGCCGGTGCACCATTGGAACCGCAGGTGCGGGCTGGTCTCGAGGAAGGCGAGCATGCGCGGGCCCTCGTCGATGAAGGCGTCCAGGTTCGCGGTGGGCACCCGGTCGCCGACGACGGCGTCGAGGTAGGCCCGCACGTCGGCGCGGGAGTCGCCGAGGCCCTCGCGCAGCAGCGTCGGGTTGTTCGGCACCCAGATGCCGCCGCCGGAGAGCGCGGTGCTGCCGCCGTACACCGAGGCTTTCTCGATGACGAGGGTGTCCAGCCCGCGATCGGCGGCGGCGAGCGCGCCGGTCAGCCCGCCCGCGCCGCTGCCGACGACGAGGAAGCCGACTTCGTGATCCCAGTGTTGTTCGGTCGCAGTCACTCTCGCCTCGCTCAGCCGACGACCATGTCGTCCTGGGACCAGAACGCGCGCATGCTGGTGATGCGGGCGTCCTCGTCGAAGGTCATGACATCGATCGGATCGAGGGTGAACTTCTGGTCGTTGAACTCGGTGACCACCCGGAAGCTGAACGCGGCGCTGTTGCCCGCGACGCGCACGGTGAACAGTTCCGCCGACCGCTTCAGCGGCTCGATGGCCTCGTAGAACGTGGTGATCGCGGCGTGGCCGACATGCGGTTCGGTGCCGACCGGGTCCTCCACCGTCGCGTCTTCGCGGTAGAGGGCGACGATGTCGGCAGCCGTCCCGCTGCCGACGGCCTCCACATATTTGCGCACCGTCGCGCGAATGTCGTCCGCTGAAGCCATCGTGTTGCTCCTGAAATGTCGAGAAGAGGGGATATGTGAACCGAACCACACTCGGTGGTCGAGGGGGACGGGTCCCTCCCGGCCAGCGGGAGGGACCCGGGTGGGCTCATTCGCCCAGCATGTGCCGCACGGCGAGGTGGCTGAACAGCATGGACGCGCCGATCGGGTTGCCGCCGCCGGGGTAGACCTCGCCGCTGACCGCGGCCATGGTGTTGCCCGCCGCGTACAGGCCCTGGATCGGCGCGCCGTCGCGACCGAGCACCCTGGCCGCGCTGTCGGTGCGCAGACCGCCCTTGGTGCCCAGGTCGGAGATGCCGAACGCCGCCGCGTGGAACGGGCCCTTCTCGATGGTCACCAGCGGCGGTTCGCCGGCCGAGAAGGCGCGATCGTAGGCCTCGTCGCCGCGCCCGAAGTCCGGGTCGACACCGGTGGCGACCATGCCGTTGAACCGCTCCACGGTGGCCTCGAGCGCCGCCGCGGGCACGCCGATCTTCGCGGCCAGCTCGGCGAGGGTGTCGGCGGTGTGCCACAGACCCGCGTCGACGTACCGCTCGGTCTCGACCATGGACACGTTGGTGGCCTTGATCGGCGGCACCTCGCCTTCCTTGTCGTCGTAGATCATCCAGAACGGCAGCGTCAGGCCGCGCTCGGTCATCTGCCGGATCACGTCGCGGCCGAGCCGGTCGTAGGGCGCTGACTCGTTGACGAACCGGTTGCCCTCCTGGTCGACGAAGATGCCGCCGGTGAACCACAGCGCGAACGCCGAGCGCCCGTCCGGATGGGTCAGGCCCGGCGACCACCACGCCTGATCCATCAGATCGGTGTCGGCGCCCGCCGCGATGCCCGCCTGGTGCGCCAGCCCCTGATTGCCCGAGGGGCCCATGGTGTCGCGGGCCTCGCCCGGCACGCCGTAGTGCGCGCGCAGTTCCGCGTTCTGCTCGAAGCCGCCCGCCGCGAGCACCACGCCGCGCCGGGCCCGGATCGCGAACCGGCCACCCTCGCGCTCGACGATCGCGCCGGTCACCACACCGTCCTCGACCACCAGCTCCACCAGCGGCGACTCGAGGTACAGCTTCGCGTGCGGGTAGGTCGACAGCGCGCGCAGCATGCGTCCGATCAGCGCCTGGCCGCCGATCAGCAGCTCCGGCAGGGGAGCGCCGAGCCGGTCGGTGTCGAGCGGTCCGCGCAGCGACTCGCGCAGCTCGCCCAGTTCGGCGGCGGGCAGCGGGCTCGGCATGATGTGGCGCTGGCCGTCGAGCCGGGCCTTGGGCGCCTTACCGAAGTAGTCCGGCCAGGGCAGCATCTGGAACTCGAAATGGTTGTCGGCTTCGAGGTATTCGATGAGGTCGCGACCCCGCCGGACGTAGGTCTGCTGCAACTCGTCGGGCGTGCGGTCGCCGACGACGGCCCGGTAGTAGGTGAGCGCGTCGTCGAGGGTGTCGTCGGTGCCCGCCCGTTCCAGCACCGGGTTGCACGGGAACCAGACGCCACCGCCGCCCGAATACGCGGTCGTGCCGCCGAACTTGTCGGTCGCCTCGACCACCGCGACGCTGAGCCCCTCGCGGGCGGCGGTGTAGGCGCCGGCCAGGCCACCGCCCGAGCCCGCGACCAGCACGTCCACCTCGTCGTTCCAGTCCACCACTGTTTCCTCCTGGTACCGCTTCGTAGTGCCGATGACGGTAGGTGCGGTGACGCCGGTCACGGTGCGGGCCGTCCCGATCACCGGGAGGCGATCGATGCGCGAACGTGCCGGTCAGCGGGAAGGTCATCTGCTCACGCGGCCCGCGCGTCCTTAGCGTCGTTGGCAGAGAACCGGTCTCCATCGAAAGGTAGGCACTGTGAACCCCGAGACCCCATCGGCATCAGTGAAGGGCCAGGTCGACGTCGACGTGGTCGTCGTCGGGGCAGGCATCGCCGGCCTGTACGCGCTGCACCGCTTCCGCGGCAGCGGTCTGACCGTGCGGGTGTTCGAAGCAGGCGAGGGCGTCGGCGGCGTCTGGTACTGGAACCGCTACCCGGGCGCGCGGTGCGACGTGGAGAGCGTGGACTACTCGTACTCGTTCGACGACGCGCTGCAGCAGGAGTGGAACTGGAGCGAGAAGTACGCCACCCAGCCCGAGATCCTGTCCTACCTCGAGCACGTCGCCGACCGCTACGACCTGCGCCGCGACATCGAATTCGGTACCCGCGTCACCGATATCGTGCTCGACGAGCAGACCCTGCGCTGGCAGGTCGACACCGACACCGGCCGCGCCGTGTCGGCCCGCTTCGTCGTGCTGGCCACCGGTCCGCTGTCCAACGCCAACACCCCGGCCATCGACGGCCTCGACACCTTCGCCGGTCGCGTGCTGCACACCTCGCACTGGCCGCACGAGGGCGTCGACCTCACCGGGCAGCGCGTCGGCGTCATCGGCACCGGTTCCTCCGGCATCCAGACCATCCCGTGCCTGGCCGAGCAGGCCGAGCAGCTGCACGTGTTCCAGCGCACCGCCAATTACAGTGTGCCCGCGGGCAACACGCCGCTGAGCGAGGCGGACCGGCGGGCCCAGAAGGCGAACTACCCCGAGCGCAGGCGGCTGTCGATGGCCAGCGGCGGCGGCTCCCCGCACCAGGCGCACCCGCAGTCCGCGCTCGACGTCGACGAGCGGGAACTGCGCGAGGCCTACGAGCAGCGCTGGGCGCTGGGCGGCGTGCTGTTCAGCAAGACCTTCCCCGATCAGCTGGTGACCCTGGCCGCCAACGACACCGCGCGCGAGTTCTGGGAGGAGAAGGTGCGGGCGGTGATCGACGACCCGCGGGTGGCCGACCTGCTGGTGCCGCGTGATCACCCGATCGGCACCAAGCGCATCTGCACCGACACGAACTACTACCAGACCTACAACCGCGACAATGTCGAGCTGGTTGACCTGAAGGCGACGCCGATCGAGCGCATCGACGCCGCGGGCGTGCACACCACCGACACGCACTACCCGCTCGACACCCTGGTGCTCGCCACCGGATTCGACGCGATGACCGGCTCGGTGTCGCGGATGAACATCGTCGGCCGTGGCGGCGAATCGCTCAACGCGGCGTGGGCGGAGGGGCCGAAGACCTATCTGGGCCTGGGCATGACGGGCTTCCCGAACCTGTTCAACCTGACCGGTCCTGGCAGCCCGTCGGTGCTGGCCAACATGGTGCTGCACTCGGAGCTGCACGTCGACTGGGTGGCCGAGGCCATCGGCTTCCTCGACGGCCGTGGCGCGGTGGCGCTCGAGGCCAGGCCGGACGCGGTGGCGGACTGGGTCGGCCAATGCGCGACCAGGGCGGCGGGAACGCTGATGACCCAGGCGAATTCGTGGTACCTGGGCGCCAATATCGAGGGCAGGCCGCGGGTGTTCATGCCCTTCGTCGGCGGCTTCGGGGTCTACGGCGAGATCATCGCCGAGGTCGCGGCCGCGGGATACAAGGGCTTCGACGTCCTGGAGGCGTGAGACACGACGGCGGCGGGGTGGGTCCGATCGGACCCACCCGCCGTCGTCGTGTCAGACCGCGAAGCCGCCGAAGCCGCCGCGGTAGTACAGCAGCGGCTTGGCGCCCTCGGTGGCGCGCAGATCGGCGATCCGGGCCAGCACCACCGTGTGGTCGCCCGCGTCGTGCTCGAGCTCGACGCTCACCTCGATGTGGGCCAGCGCCCCCGCGAGCGCGGGAGCGCCGTTGCCCGCCAGGTCCCAGTCGACACCGGCGAACTTGTCGGCACCGCTGACCGCGAACTGGCGGCACAGCGCGCTCTGTTCCTCGGCCAGGATGTTGATGCACAGGGCGCCCGTCGCGCGCAGCAGCGGCCAGCTGGTGGAGCTCTTGGCCGGGCAGAACGACACGTACGGCGGGTCCAGCGACACCGACACCACCGACTGACAGGTGAAGCCGAGCGGCCGCGTCCCGTCGTGAGCGGCGATCACCGCGACGCCGGTCGCGAAATGACCGAGCACTCTGCGCAGGTCGGCGGGGGCAGGGATACCTGCGTCGACGACGACGTTGTCTGCATTCATAGGGGTCCTCCCGAGCGGAATTCGTTGCCCCCACGATCCGGGGTGAGCGGGGACCGGCTCAAGACGTTCTCCCGGTCAGCGGTTGTCGGCGGGCGAAAGATGGTACTCGCGGTTGCTAACATGCAGCGATGGCGACTCCCGACCCCGATCCCGGCGTGCCCAACCTGCCGCCGACCAGCTGGGCGGTTCTCGCCATGCTCTCCTACGAGGAAGAGGTCTCCGGCTACGACCTGAAGAAATGGGCCGACTGGAGTCTGCGCTACTTCTACTGGACGCCGTCCTACAGCCAGATCTACGCCGAGCTGAAGAAGCTCGAGCAGCACGGCTTCGCGAGTTCGCGCCTCGACCACGACAACGCCATGCGCGGCAAGCGGCTCTATCAGATCACCGACGCGGGCCGGGCCGCGGTCACGCTGTGGTGGAACAAGGCGCCGGTCGATCCGTCGGTGCTCAAACACCATGTACTGGTGCGGGTCATGTTCGGTCATCTCGGCTCGCCGGACCGGCTCAAGCAGATCCTGCGCGACCACATCGACGACGTCGACCAGCTCGAGCAGCGGGCCGCGATCGACGCCGAGGCCGCGAAATCCGAACCGGGCTGGGCCTATTCGCAGATCGTGCTGCAGTGGGCGCAGCGCCACTACGCGGCCGAGCGGGAACTGGCCCAGCAGCTGATCGACGACATCGACAACGCGGCCACGATACTGGCCGGTGCCGAACACGATGACCGCGCGGACTACCCGCATCCGACGCCGGGACGCTGGCGCGAGATCGAACAGCGGGTGCTGCGTGAGGAGATGCAGCACGACGCGGCGGAGTAGGCGTGGGGGCGCGCCCGGCGCCCCCACGACCGGTCACCTCGCGCTGAGCCGCGCGATGTCGTCGATGATCTTGTTGGCGCCGATCACGCCGATGCCGAGCATCCAGGTGTCGTCGGCGACCTCGTAGGCGTGGTTGCCCGCCACCGCGGGCAGCGCGCCCCACAGCGCGGTGACCCGGCTCTTGGTCGTGCCCTTCGAGCCACCGGTGTAGTCGGCGTGGAACACCACGTCACCGTTGATCTGCTCGTATTGCTCGGGATCGAGCTCGGCCATCGAGTAGGTGTTCCAGGTGCGGGCCGGGTGGGTGAAACCGACCTGGGCCAGGATGAAACCGGAGAAGGTCTCGGGCCCGTAGAGCCGGAAGCGGTCCTCGGTGAAGCGCACCATCGACACGGTCTTGCCCGCGGCGCCGATCTCCTTGCCGACCGCCTTGGCGCGACCGTCGAGCTGGGTGAGCAGCTGTTCCATCTCGGCCGACTTGCCGACGGCCGACGCGGTCAGCCGCGCCTGCTCGTGCCAGTTGGTTCCCGAACTGGTCGAGAACACGGTCGGGGCGATGCCGCTGAGCTGGGTGTAGAGCGCCTCGTGGCGCACCTTGGTGCCGATGATCAGATCGGGCTCCAGGGTGGCGATGGCGTCGAGGTCGGGCTCCTGGATGGTGCCGACGGTCTTCACCCCGGTGAGCTTGTCCGCCAGGTACTTCGGCGCGCCGTAGCCCATCGCCCGCTCGGTGATCGCGGCGGGCGTGATGCCCAGCGACACGAGCGCGTCCAGGTGCGGGGAATCGAGGACGACGATGCGCTGCGGCTGCGCGGGCACGGTCGTCTCACCCATCGCGTGGGCGATGACGCGGCCGTTCTCGACCTCGGCATCGGTCGAACTGCACCCGGTCAGGACCAGGCCCACGGTGGCGACCAGCGCGCCGAAGGCGGTGGTCAGCCGGTGTCTACTACTTCTCACGGTCTGCACGAGCAGCGACATTAGCCTAACCTAACCAAGGTTGTCCTACCCTAATTAGTCCGGGTAAGGTTCGCCGGTGCCTTCGAGTCGTGACGCCGTGACCGCACGCCACGGCTCTGCCCCGCTCGCCCGTGGCGGCGTGGTCCTGCTGCTCGCCGCGGTCGTGCTGTTCGGTGTGTGCGTGGCCAGTCTGGCCATCGGCGCCAAGTCGATTCCGATGGGTGACGTGGTGGCCGCGCTGTTCGGGCAGGGCGAGGACAGCGTGCGGGTGATCATCGGTGACTGGCGGCTGAGCCGGACGGTGGTCGGGCTGGTCTGCGGGGTCGCGCTGGGCGCGGCGGGCGTGGTGATCGGCGCGCTGACCCGCAATCCGATCGCCGATCCGGGACTGCTGGGGGTGAACGCGGGTGCGGCGCTCGGCGTCGTCGTCGGGCTCACCGTCACCGGCGGGATGGGCGTCACGGGCTACACCTGGTTCGCCTTCGCCGGCGCGGGCATCGCCGCGGTGGTCGTGTATCTGCTCTCGATGGTCGGCCGGGCGACCGCGTCGCCGCTGCGGCTGGCGCTGTCGGGGGTGGCGCTGGCCGCGGTGCTGTCGGGGGTGACCCAGCTGCTGGTGTTCCTGGACGAGGACGTCCTCGACGCCTTCCGGTTCTGGCGGATCGGCTCCCTGGCCACCCGCGACCTGCACGACACCCTGCTGCTGGTGCCGTATGTGCTCGGCGCCGCGATCCTGGCGCTGGCCCTGTGCCGCTCGCTGAACGCGCTGAGCCTGGGGGACCGGACGGCCACGGCGCTCGGGGTGAACCTGGGCCGGGTCCGGCTGCTCGGCTTCGTCGTCGTCACGGTCCTGTGCGGGGCGGCCACCGCGCTGGCGGGGCCGATCGCCTTCGTCGGGCTGCTGGTCTACCACATCGCGCAGTACCTGGTCGGCTCCGATTTCCGGGTGCTCGTTCCGGTGTCGATGGTGCTCGCGCCGGTGCTGCTGCTGGCCGCCGACGTGTTGGGCCGGGTGATCGCCGGTGGCGAACCGGTGCCGGTCGGGGTGCTCACCGCCTTCCTCGGCGGGCCCGCGCTGATCGCGCTCATCGTGTGGAGTCCCCGGATGGGGGCGGAGTCGTGAGCATCCTGTCGGGGCCGGGTGCCGGACTCGTCACGCGGACCGGGATCACGCCGGGCGACGTGGTGGTGCGCGCGGGCCGGTCCACCCTGCGGTTCGACCGCCGCGCCGTCGTGACCACCGCGATCCTGGTGGTCCTGGTGCTGGCGATGATCGCGGTCTCGCTCATGGTCGGCGAATACCGGGTCGGTCCCGGCGCGCTGTGGGACACGCTCACGGGGCATCCGCGGCGCAGGCTCGACCGGTTCTTCGTCCTGGACCGGCGGCTGCCCCGGGTCCTGGTGGCCGTCGGGGTGGGCGCGGGCCTGGCCGCCGCGGGCGCGATCTTCCAGCGGCTCTACCACAATCCGCTGGCCAGCCCGGACGTCATCGGCTTCACCAACGGCGCCTCGCTGGGCGCGGTCTTCGTGTTGCTCACCCTCGGCGGCACCCTGTCGACGGCCGCGCTCGGCGCCGCGGTGGGCGCGCTGGGCACCTTCGCGATCATCGGAGTGCTCACGGTGCTGGGCGGGCTGCGCGGTGCACGGCTGGTGCTGGTCGGGATCGCCCTGGAGGCGATCTTCACCGCGGCGACGTACTACGTGCTCAGTCAGGCGTACCTGCCGTCGGCGGCGGTCGCCAACGCGTGGCTGATCGGCTCGCTCAGCGGGCGCGGGTGGGGGCAGGTGGCGATCGTGGCCGTCGGGCTCGCGCTCGTCGGCCCGCTGATCGCGGTGCTGAATCGGTCGTTCCACGCCCTCGATCTCGGGGACACGGTGGCGACGACGCTGGGCGTGCGCGGCGGGCGGGCCCGGCTGGGGCTGATGCTCGGCGCGACGGTCCTCGTCGGCCTGTCGGTGTCGGCGGCGGGCCCGATCGCGTTCATCGCCCTCGCCGCGCCGCACCTCGCCCGTGGCATCACCCGCACACCCGGCGCCGGGATCTTCGCGGCCGCGTGTACCGGTGCGCTCCTGCTCGGCATCAGCGACCTGGTGGCCGAACACGCTTTTCCCGCACCGGTTCCCGTCGGCGTCGTCACGGTGAGCATCGGTGGGGTCTTCCTGCTCTGGCTGCTGGTACGAGAGGGTCTGCGTCACCGTGTCTGAAACATCCACCGGGACCGCCGAATCCACCGAAGGGGAGCACCCCGGCTCGCGGCTGCGGGGCGAGTCGGTCCGCGTGGCCTACGGTGAGCGGGCCGTGCTGCACGGCGTCGACCTCGCGGTGCCCGACGGCCGGTTCACCGTCATCATCGGGCCCAACGCCTGCGGGAAATCGACCCTGCTCGCCGCGCTCGGCCGGATCCTGCGCCCGGCCGACGGCTCGGTGGTGCTGGACGGCAAGGCGATTCACCGCTACTCCACCAAGGAGACCGCGCGCAGGCTGAGCCTGCTGCCGCAGACGCCGGGCACCCCGGACGGCATCGTCGTCGGCGATCTCGTCGCCCGCGGCCGCTACCCGCACCAGGGCCTGCTGCGGCAGTGGTCCGACGACGACGCCGCGGCCGTCACCGAGGCACTCGCGGCCACCGGCACCATCGACCTGCGGCACCGGCGCGTCGACGAACTGTCCGGCGGTCAGCGCCAACGGGTCTGGATCGCCATGGTGCTCGCCCAGGCCACCTCCATCGTGCTGCTCGACGAGCCGACCACCTATCTCGACATCAGCCACCAGCTCGATGTCCTCGACCTGTGCGAGCGCCTGTACCGCGAGCACGGCCGCACCGTCGTCGCCGTCCTGCACGACCTGAACCTGGCCTGCCGCTACGCCACCGACCTCGTCGCCATGCGCGACGGCCGGATCATCGGGCAGGGGAGTCCGGGGGAGCTGATCACCCCGGACCTCGTCCGGGCGGTGTTCGATCTGGACTGCGTGGTCATCGACGACCCGCTGACCGGGTCGCCGATGATCGTGCCGCAGCGGCACCGGTCCTAGCGAGCGGGTGTGCCGAGTACCGCGCGCACCATGGCCCAGATCTCGGTGCGCGCCGCGGTGGTCGCCGCCAGCGACGGAATGGTGAGGAAGCCGTGGAACAGCCCGTCGTAGCGGCGGTGCCGTACGGCGACGCCGTCGTCGGCGAGGCGGCGCGCGTAGGCGTCGCCCGCCGCGCACGGCGGATCGAGCTCGGCGGTGATCACCACCGCGGGCGGCAGCCCGGCCAGCGACTCGGCCCTGGTCGGCACCAGGCGGACGTCGTCGGTGCCGTGCGGGGCGTACTGCTGCCAGTACCAGCGCATGGCGCTGGTCGTGTTGTAGTGGCCGGTGCCGAACCGCCGGTAGGACTCGGTCTCGAAGTCGTCGTCGATCACCGGATAGAACAGGATCTGCGCCGCGACCTCGGGGCCGCCGCCGTCGCGGACCGCGATGGCCACGGTGGCGGCGAGATTGCCGCCGGCGCTGTCGCCGGCCAGCGCGATCCGCGCCGGATCGCCGCCGAACTCACCCGCGTGCTCGGCGGCCCAGCGCAGCGCGGTGAGCACATCCTCGTGCGCGGCGGGCGCCCGGTGCTCGGGCGCGAGCCGGTAGTCGACCGCGACCACGACCGCGCCGACCCCCTCGGCCATCGACCGGCAGAACTCGTCGTGACTGTCGAGATCGCAGAACACGAAGCCGCCGCCGTGCGCGAAGACGATCACCGGCAGCGTCGCCCCGTCGCGGTGCGGCCGGTAGACGCGCAGGGTCAGGTCACCGCCCGGCCCCGCGACGACGACATCGCGCGCCTCGCGCATCTCGGGCAGATACTTCAGTGGCGCCCGCCTGCCGAGGATCGCGGCCCGCACGTCGGCCGCGCGCATCGTGGCGATATCGGGGAACCCGGCGTCGAGCGTGGCGAGCATCGCCGCGACCTCGGGGTCCGGCACCGCACCCGGTCCGGTGGTGGGATAGACGCGGACAGTCACTGACCCTCCTGGAATTCTCGCGACGGGGTTCGACGGTCGAACCGGTCGTCGGCCCACCGTAGGGCCGGTCCGGTACGGTTCGGACCCCGTTCTCCCGCTGGGCGGAAACCCCTGGTCGACGCGACGCGCGCGGTGCCTACCGTCGGCACATGAACACCGCGAAGGTCTACGTGACCGACACCGTTGTGACGAAACCCGGGCGGGCCAGGGACTTCGTCGACGCGTATCTGCGTGAGTACGCGCCGGGGGCCCGCGAGCGGGGGATGACGTTGGAGCGGATCGTGGTGAGTCCGCCGATCTGGTTTCCCGACGAGTCCAACACCGTCACCGCGACCTGGGTGCTCGACGGGGCCGAGGGGTGGTGGGCGATGACCTGGCAGGGCCGCTCCGATCCGGCGGTGCGGCGCTGGTGGGCAGGCGTCGACGACCTGGTCGCCGAGCGCACGCGCTCGACCGGGGCCGAGGCGTCCGAGATCGAGAGGCTCGCCGATGTTTGAGGTCGTTCGGCTGGTGCATCTGTCGGCGGCGGGCGGTCCGGCCGCCGACCAGCTCATGACCGACCTGACCGCGGCGGTGTCCGGGGTGGCGCGCCGGGTGCTGGTCCAGCCCACGCTGCCGGGGGTGCGCAACGGCGGCGACGTGCTCGCGCACCTGCGCTTCGCCGAGGCCGCCGACTGGCACGCCTGCGCGGCCGCGGTCGGCGCGGTGCTCGCCGACCCGGGCGTGACGCATGTCGACGGTGCCGAATACGACGGCGGCACCGGTGGTTTCGCGGAACCCCGGGCGCCCGGTTCGGTGTACCGGGTGCTGCTGCTGCGAGTCGCGCCGCAGACGCCGGACGCGACCGTGGACCGCTTCGAGGCGGACCTGCTGCGCATGCCGCGCTACATCCCGACCATGCTGTCCTGGCGGCTGAGCCGGGTGCGCCGCGGCATCGGATCCGTGCCGTGGACGCACGTCTGGGAGCAGGAGTTCACCGATCTCGACGGGCTCGACGGCCCGTACCTGATGCACCCGGTGCACTGGGCGCATGTCGACCGGTGGTTCGATCCGGAATGCCCGGACGTGATCGTGCACGACCGCATCTGCCACAGCTTCTGCGAGAACGATCCCGCCTGATCCCGGCCGCCGCCCGCTCCCGCCGGGCGGCGATCCACCGGATCAGGCGTAGCGGGGCGCGCGGTGTTCGGTGGCGACCCGGGACGCGGGACCGACGCCCAGCGGCCGCGGATGCTGCTGCAGGGTGGGGCGCACCCGCACCCGGCCGTCGTCGACGTGACGCCAGATGTTGAGCGCCGTCGTGCGCACCGGCGCGCTGAGCCGGTGGTCGAAGACCATCCGGTCGACCGGCCCACACACCGACACCGCGGCCACGGCGGACTCGCCGAGATCGCCGATCGGCGCGGCGATGCAGCCGAAGCCGGCCAGCGACTCCTCGCGCTCGACCGCGATGCCGTGCGCGCGCACCTTGTGCAGTTCGTTGTCGAGCTGGGCCCGGGTGGTCAGCGAGTACTTGGTGCGGGCCGTGGCCTGCCCGGTGACGACCTCGGCGAGGCGGCGCTCGTCGGAGTAGGCCAGGATCGCCTTGCCGACCGCCGTACAGTGCGCGGGCCGCCTGCCGCCGACCCGGGTCGGGACCGCGGCGGCCAGATCGCCGCCCACCTTGTCCAGGTACACGACGTCGGGACCGTCGAGAACGGCCAGGTGCACGACGAACCCGGTGACCCGGTGCAGCTCGTGCAGGAACGGCATCGCGGCGCGATGCAGGCGGTCCTGGTGCACGGCCAGCGAGCCGAGCTCCATCAACCGGATCCCGAGCTCGTAGTCGCGCCCTTCGCGGCGCAGCCAGCGCAATTGCACCAGCCGTTCCAGCATGCGGTGCGCCGAGGACCGGGGTAGCCCGGTGCGCCGGACGATCTGGGCGAGCGTGAGCCTGCCCGGACCGTCGAAGGCGTCGAGCAGCAGGGACGCGCGATCGAGGATCGCACTGGGGGTGGTGGCCTCGGCTTGGATGACCATGGAGCGCTCCATTTCGGATCTACGTGCTGATGCCCAGTCGCATATTTCGATTAGGCATATACCTATTCATACCATCCTCTGTGGTCGTTGTCACATGAATCCCCGAATCGCGTGCAACGACGACGGCCCCCGTACCGAGCGGAGTGCTCGGTACGGGGGCCGTCGAAGGGCTGTGCGCGGTTACATGGCCGCCAGCGGCTCGCTGCCGGACCAGTCGTGGCCCCAGTAGCTGTCGGCGGTGATTTCCTCAGCGGTGTAGAAGGTCTCGTCGACCCGCATCCCCTCGGTGCCGAACTCGACATCCCAGCCGCCGGGCGCGCGCACGTAGAACGACACCATCTTGTCGTTGGTGTGCCTGCCCAGCGTCGAGGACACCGAGAAGCCGTCCTTGGTGACACGGTCCAGCGCCTGGCCGACGGCGTCGAGCGAGTCGACCTCCACCATGATGTGCACCAGGCCCGGCGCGCCACCGTGCGGCGCTGGGCACAGCGCGAGGCTGTGGTGCCGCTCGTTGACGCCCATGAAGCGCACCCGCATCGGCCCGAACTCCGGCGGCGCCGGGATCCGGAACGCGCCGCGCGGCAGGAAGCCGAGCACCTCGGTGTAGAAGTCGAACGCCCCGTTCGGGTCCATCGTCGGCAGCACGACATGGCCGAGGCCCTGCGCGCCGGTGACGAACTTCGCGCCGAACGGCGTCACCACCGGGCTGTGGTCGAGCACCGCGCCGTGGAAGATCTCCAGTGTCGCGCCGGTCGGATCCTGGAAGGTGATGACCTCCTCGACCCGGCGCGCGTCGGCCTCCTCGACCGAGAGCGGCTTGACGGCGATGCCGGCCGCGGTGACGGCTTCCTGCACCCGGACCAGGGCCGCGTGGTCACGGACCTCCCAGCCGATGGTCACGACGGCGTCGCTGTCGCCCGGCACGACGGTGATGCGCGCAGCGCGCTCGTCCATCCGCAGGTACAGCGCGTTCTCGTCCGGGCCGCTGCCCTGAGCGAAGCCGAGCACGTCGAACGCGAAGGTGCGCCAGCGGTCCATGTCGGCCGTCTGGATCTTGACGTAGCCGAGGCCTTTGATGTCGGTCATGTTCTCGTTGTCCTTCGTGGTTTTCGGGTCAGATCATCGAGCGGAGGTTGTCCGCGGGCTCGAGACCGAGCGAGCTGACGGCCGAGGCGTGGTACACCGTGCTCGGCACGTGGATGGCGTGGGCGAGGCCGACGTGCGCGTCGCGCCAGTAGCGCTGCAGCGGCTTGTCGGTCCGCATGGCGTTGCCGCCGGACCGGGCGAAGATCTGGTCCACGGCCGAGACCGCGCGCCAGGCCGCGCGGACCTGGGTGCGCCGCACGGCGGCCCGCTCGGCGAAGTTGATCTCCTTGCCCGCGTCGACCGCGTCGAAGATCTTGTCGGCGTTGGCCAGCAGTTCCTGGCGGGCGGCGTTGATGTCGGCGGCGGCCTCGCCGATGGCGAACAGCACGTACGGATCGTCCTTGACCGCGGTGCCCTGCGCGCCGACCCGGTCGCGCTGGTAGTCCAGGTGCGCGGCCAGCGCGCCCTCGGCGATCCCGACCACCGCGGAGCTGATGCCCAGCGGGAACATCGTCGACCACGGCATCTTGTAGAGGGTCTCGGTGACCCCGTACTCCTTCTGCGCGGTGCCGTCGATGACGTGGTCGCCGTTCATCACCCGGTAGTCGGGCACGAACGCGTCCTTGACGATGATGTCCTTGGAACCGGTGCCCTTGAGGCCGACCACATTCCAGGAATCCTCGACGATGGTGTAGTCCTCGCGCGGCAGGATCATGTGCAGCATCGTCGGCGGCAGCGCCATCGAGCCGTCGGGGTTGCCGAGCATGGCGCCCAGGAAGATCCAGTCACAGTGGTCGGTGCCGGAGCTGAACTGCCAGCGGCCGTTGAAGATGTAGCCGCCGTCGACCGGGCGGGCGATGCCGGTGGGCGCGTACGGCGAGGCCATCCAGGTGTCGTGGTCGTCGGCCCACACCTCGTCCTGGACCTTCGGATCGGCGAAGGCCAGCTGCCACGGGTGCACGCCGACGATGCCGGTGATCCAGCCGCTGGCCGGATCGAGCGCGGCGGTGGCCATCACCGTCTCGGCGAACTCGCGCGGATGCGCCTCGAAGCCGCTGTACTTCTTGGGCTGCAGCAGGCGGATCGGGCCCGCCGTCTTGAGCAGCTGGGCCGTGGCATCGGGCAGCTGCCCGAGCCGCTCCGCCTCCGGGGCCTGATCGCGCAGCTGGTCGGCGATCGCGGCGATGTTGTCGAGAACCTTGGTCATCGCAGGTGGTGCTTTCTGTTCGGGGTGGGAGAGGTCAGGACATGGTGTCGACGATGGCGCCGCGGGCGATGTTGTCGGCCACCTCGGCTTCCCAGCTCGTCACCGCGCGGTCGGTATCGATCTCGAATTCGAAGCGTTTGGTCATGTCTTCGGTGACGTCCTCGACGTCGACGTAGAACTGCTTGTACCAGCGGCGCAGCTGGTAGACCGGCCCGTCTTCCTCCGAGAGCAGCGGGTTGTCGATCGGCGCCTTGTTCTTCCAGATCGCCACGTCCTGCTCGAAGCCGACCTGCACGCCCGCGGCGAACTGCTCGGCCATCGCGGTGGCATCGGCGTCGGACATGCCCTCGGGCTTCTTCACCATCGCGCCGTACTGCAGCACGAAGGAGTTCTCGTCGACCGGGTAGTGGCAGTTGATCAGGACGGTCTCGATCGTCATGCCCTGCGCCTCGCTCCAGAGCCAGTCGATCATGTAGGACGGGCCGAAGTACGAGGCGTCCGAACGCAGGGTGGAGTTCGGATCGTCGTAGCTGGTGCCGACGGAGATGTCGTGGCGCGGGGTCGAGCGCATGTACTGGGTCGCGACGTGGCCGTCGAAGACGTTCTTGAAGTAGCGCGGGAACGAGTAGTGCACGTAGAAGAAGTGCGCCATATCGACGACGTTGTCGACGATCTCCCGGCAGTGCGAGCCCTCGATGAGGATCGAGTTCCAGGTGAAGTCGGTCCACTCCGGGGTGCCGTAGCCCTCGATCTCGGGGATGGTCACCTCGTCGGTGGGCTTGCTGCCCTGCGGGTCGTTCCAGACGAACAGCTGGCCGTTGCGCTCGAGGGTCGGCCACGAGCGGGTCTTGGCCAGCGGGGGCACCCGGCGCGCGTAGGGGATCGCCGTGCACTTGCCGTTGCCGCCCCAGCGCCAGTCGTGGAACGGGCAGGCGATCGAGTCGCCCTTGACGGTGCCGTGCGCCAGGTTGCCGCCCATGTGGCGGCAGAATCCGTCGAGCACGTGCAGCGCGCCGTCGGATTCCGACTGGAACACCACCAGCGTGGTGCCGAACGCCTTCACCTCGTGCGGCTTGCCGTCGCGGAACGACGAGAGCAGGCCGAGGCAGTGCCAGCCGCGCGCGAAGCGGGTCGGCGCGGCGGCGGCCTCGATCTGACGGTAGTCGGCGTCCTGTGATCGGCCGTTCGGCGAGTTCTCCGGCATCGAAACCTCCATGTATCGGACGGAGTGGGATGAGCTGTGTCGATGGTCACGCTGCCGGTGGTGGTCCGGGCGGGTCGGTTCCCGGTCAGCGGACATGTTTTCGCCGTGCCGCGTCGGCGTCCCGATCAGCGGGAGAGGAACCGATCACAAGCGCGCGGGCCGCCCTACCGTGACCGCATCCGCCGGACGAGAGGAATGACCATGGGTACCGTCGCGATGGTTCTGGAGACCGCCGCCATCCGGATGTTCGCCGAGGCGGCGCACTCGCACAATCCGGCCTACCGCCTCGCCGACCGGCCCGTGGTCCCGCCGACCTTCCTGCCCGCCGACGGGTTCGGCGCCGCGGGCGGCCGGGCGGAGACCGACCACCGGTTCTTCGGCCCGCCGCCGCGCGCGGGCGACCAGCTGACCGCGATCCGGGCCGGCAGTCCCGGCGCGCCCGCGGTCAGCGCCGCCGAGTCGCTGACCCGCTACTTCGACCGCACCGGCGGACTCGTCGCCGAGTCCTGGGCCGCCGCCGAACCCGCACTGGGCGAACCGGTCTCACCACAGGCCACCGCGCTGCTGGCCACCTACGCCACCGATTGGCTGGGCGCGGAGAACATCCGGCGCTTCCGCACCAGGGTCGTGCGCGCGCTGCCGTCGGGCGAAGTCATGACCTGCGCGGGCCACATCACGCAGAGTTACACGCAGGACGGCGAAGCGCGCGTCGACGTCACCCTGTCCGGGACCGACGCCGCGGGCGAGGTCGTCGTCCGCGCGTGGGCGACCTTCGCCCGCGACTGACCCCGCCGAGCAGGAGCACCATGACCGACACCGCCCCCGACCTCGCCGCCCGGATCGCCCGGCTGGAGACGATCGAGGCGATCATCGCCCTCAAACACCGCTACTTCCGCGCCTGTGACGCCAAGGACGCGGTCGGCTTCCGCGAGTGCTTCCTCGCGGCGGGGGCCGAGCTCGACTACGGCAGCCTGGGCACCCACGACGCCGACGGGATGGCCGCGGTGTTCACCTCGATCGCGCTGCGCCGGGTCGACGGCAAGCCGGTCGTGCTCGACATGCACCACGGCGTGCATCCCGACATCACCGTGCACGACGACACCACCGCGAGCGGCCGGTGGACGCTGCGCTTCCGGCAGCTGAACCTGCTGGCGCGCACCGAGACCGTGGCGACCGGCGAATACGCCGACGAGTACCGGGTCGAGGACGGCCGCTGGAAGATCGCGCGCTGCACGTTCACCCAGCTGTGGTCGCTGACCCGTCCACTGGGTGCGGACGCTCAGGTGGAAAACCTCTGATTCCGCACCGCGCGGGGGCGCGCGATGGTGAGGTGTTCATAGTGCACATCGACGTTCGGAGGTAGGACATGGCGCGACGATACGAGGGCAAGGTCGTCTTCATCACCGGGGCGGCCCGCGGTCAGGGCCGGGCCGAGGCGGTTCGCTTCGCCGAGGAGGGCGCCGACATCATCGCGATCGACGCGTGCGTGGATTTCGCCAGCACCAGCTATCCGGGCGCCACCGAGGACGACCTGGCCGAGACCGTCCGGCTGGTCGAGGCAGCGGACGGCAAGATCGCCGCGAGCAAGGCCGATGTCCGCGATTTCGCGGGCCTGTCGGCGGCGCTGGCGGCGGGGATCGAGCAGTTCGGCCGGCTCGACGTCGTCGTCGCCAATGCCGGAATCTGTTCGGCGGCGATGTCCTGGGAGATCACCGCAGAGCAGTGGCAGGAGACGGTCGATGTGAATCTGACCGGCGTCTTCCATACCGCCAAGGCCGCGATTCCGTACCTGATCGAGCAGGGTGAGGGTGGCGCGATGGTGTTCACCAGCTCGGTCGCCGGTCTCAAGGGCATCCCGTTCACGGCCCACTACGTGGCCACCAAGCACGCCATCACCGGATTGGCCAAGACGATGGCCAACGAGCTGGGCCAGCACAAGATCCGGGTCAACACCGTGCATCCGGCGGGGGTGGCGACCGGCATGCAGATGGCGGAGATGGGCCCGCTGTTCGAACAGCACGCGGCCACGCTCGCGCCCATCTTCATGAACGCCCTGCCGACCTACATCACCGAGGCCTCCGATATCGCCGCCGCCGTCGCGTGGCTGTGCTCGGACGAGGCGGGCCAGGTCACCGGCGCGCAGATCCCGGTGGACATGGGCAACCTCAACCGCTGAGCACACCGCCGAATTGGTATTTTTATACCGACGCCGCTAGGGTCGGTATGAAAATACCAATGGAGGCGTGATGGTGGAGTTGAAGACGCCCGCGGAGATCGAGCTGATGCGGGTGACCGGTGCGTTCGTCGCCGACGTGCTGGCCGGTGTCCACGCGAAGGCTGCCGTCGGGGTGAACCTGCTCGAGCTCGAAGAGTATGTGCGGGAGCGGATTCGCGAGCGGGGCGCGGTGTCGTGCTACTGGGATTACGCGCCCTCGTTCGGTCGCGGGCCGTTCCGCAACACCGTCTGCCTGGCGGTCAACGACGCTGTGCTGCACGGGCTTCCACACGACTACGTGCTGTGTGACGGTGACGTGCTCACCGCCGATCTGGCCGTCACCATCGACGGCTGGGCCGCCGACTCCGCGGTGACCACCATCGTCGGCACCCCGGCCCCGGCCGACCAGCGCCTGGTGCGGGCCACCGAGGAGGCCCTCGCGGCCGGTATCGCAGCCGCCCAGCCGGGCAACCACATCGGCGACATCTCCGCGGCCATCTCGACGGTCGCCCGCGCGTACGGCTACCCGGTCAACACCGAGTTCGGTGGACACGGCATCGGCCGGACCATGCACGAGGACCCACATGTGTCCAATACCGGCCGCGCCGGGCGGGGGTTCCGGCTGCGTCCCGGGCTCACGATCGCCATCGAACCCTGGTTCGCGACGAGCACCGCGACGGTGGTCACCGACGCCGACGGGTGGACGATCCGCTCCGCCGACGGCTCCCGGTGCGCGCACAGTGAGCACACGATCGCGGTCACGGCCGACGGGCCGAGTGTCCTCACGCTGCGCGGCTGAGCATCGTCATGCTGCGTGGCCGGGCAGGCTCATGGTGCGTGGTGGAGTGGAGATCCCGTGCCGGTCAGGCAGATTCGGCGATCTGCTCGGTGCGGTAGACCTCGGCGAGGTCGGCCAGTGGGATCGCCAGCGCCTCGGCCAGGCCGACGACGGTGCCGAAGGCGGGGGAGGGCAGGCGGCCGGATTCGATCTTGCGCAAGGTCTCGGGGGAGATGCCCGCCGCGCGCGCCACCTCGGCCAGATCTCGGTCGCCGCGCGCCGTGCGCAGGCAGCGGCCGAGGCGACGACCTGCTTCGACTTGGGCCGGGCTGAGGGGGAGGCGCACCATGGCTCCGAGGGTAGGTGGGGTATTTAAATACCGCAAGCCGCGGACGGGCCGGTGATCGGCCGACGATCACCGGCCCGTCCGCGGCGGGGCTCAGTGCGCGGTGCCGCCGGTGGCGGGCGTGCGCCCGTGCCGCATGATCACGGCCAGCACGAGGGCCACGGCCGCCGCGGCGCCGCAGACCCAGAAGCCCAGCTCGTATCCGCGATCACCGAACACATCCGGGATCGGGGCCGGGGGCTGCGCCTGGCCACCCACGCTGACCAGCGCGGTCATCCCGTTGGCGTGCAGGAAGGCCGTGACGATGGCCAGGCCGACGGCGACACCCATCGACTGCATGACGCCGAGCATGCCCAGGCTGATGCCCTGCTGCTCCTGCGGCACCGCCTCCACCATGAGAATCGGCATGGCCGCGTAATAGAACCCGAAGCCGACGCTGAACACCGCGTTCACCAGCAGGAACACCGTGCTGGTATGCGGCAGGACGGCGAAGGCCGCGGCCGAGCAGACGAAGATCGCCAGCGCGATGACCAGCGGGATCCGGGCGCCCATCCGTCGCGCGATGACGCCGGCGAGCGCACCGCAGACCATGGTGACCACCGCGCCCAGCAGGGCGATCCGCACCGCGAACTCCAGCAGGGTGTACCCGCTGCCGTAGGTGTAGCCCGGATCGAGCGTCACCTGGACGGCCTCGGGCGGCAGCGGCTGACCCGTCATGGCCTGCACCTTGGCGAGAATGCCCTGCTGTGCGCCCGCGGTGACGGTCGCCTCGTCGGGCGTCTGGGACATGTAGGCGATCGCGTAGGAGACGACGCCGATCTGCAGCGAGGCGAACAGCGCCCCGGCCAGCACCAGCGCGACGCGCGGGTGGAACAGCAGCTTCATGTCCATGATCGGCTGTGCCACCCGGGTTTCCACCAGGACGAACAGCAGCAGCAACACGACACCGGTGATCACCCAGGCCAGCGTGGTCGGCTTCGCCCAGCCCCAGTCGTGGCCCTTGTCGAGGTAGATCAGGATCAGCGCGGCACCACCGGCGAGCAGCAGCGCGCCGACATAGTCGATCCGTTCCCGCACGCGCAGCTTGGATTCCGGGACGACGAAGTACACCAGCGGCAGCATCACCAGGGTGAACGCGGCCAGGCACCAGAAGATCGCGCGCCAGCTGTAGTTGTCGACCAGGAAGCCGCCGAGCAGCGGTCCGGCGATGGCGGAGACGCCGAGGCCGGTCGCGGTGACGCCGAGGCCGAGCGGAACGTACTTGCGCGGCATCAGGTCCCGGATCAGGCCGTAGGCGATGACCGCCGTCGCGATGGCGGTGGCCTGCAGGCATCGGCCGAGCAGGAAGATGCCCCAGTTCGACGTGGTCGCGTCGAGCACGCAGCCGATCATGAACAGCACGCCGCAGATGAGGAACATCCGCTTCTTGCCCCAGACGTCGCTCATCTTGCCGATGAGCGGCGAGGCGGCGGCGCCGATCAGGCCGAAGACGATGATGGCCCAGTTGATGTTCGCGCCGACGCCGGGGAAGGTCGGCGCGATCTTCTGCAGCGCCGCCGACACGATCGTGTACTGCATCGGCGCGATCTCGGTGAACAGCACGATCACCGCGAGCACGGTGAAGATGCGGGCCCGTGACGCGCCGTCCAGCCGGCCGGTGTCGTTGGTGTCCGGGTCGGTCGTGACAGGACTCGACAGCTTCGGATCTTCAGGAATGGTGGACATGCCACGCTCCGTTTGTTCGGGAATTACTTCGAGAGGGAGTGGAGCGCCGCGCGATCGAGTGTGACGTAGATCGCACGACTTCCGCCTCGGAGTATGTGACCCTACCGAGCGCTAGGTTGGTGAAGTTATGTAAACGTTATGTTTGCTCCCGCTGAGTGGGTGAAAGCAGCGAAACGAAGTCCCGATAGGCGGCCGTCAGGTCGATATCGTCCCTGGCCAGCAGCCATTGGACCTGCAATCCGTCCATGACCGCGAGCAGTAGCGGCGCCGCCTGTTCGGGGGTGAGTCCACCGGGCAGCTGATCGCCGAATTCGGTGCTCAGCAGGGCGGCGAAGTCGGCGCGGGCCTTGGCGTAGCGCTCGGTGAAGAACTCCCGCGCCGGGTGCGCCTCGGTGATGGACTCCCCGGCCAGGACGGTGAACGCCTGGACCAGATCCGGGCGTTCGGCGTTGTACTCGACGATCTGCTCGAGGTGGGACAGTCGCGCGTCGGCCAGGCGGGCGACGAACGCCGCGAAATCCCAGCGGTCGCGCGCTTCGAGCACGCCGGTCAGCAGGGCGTCCTTGCTGGGGAAGTAGTGCAGGACGCCGGCCTGGGTGAGGCCGACGCGGTCGGCGACGGCGGCCAGGGAGGTGCCCTGGTATCCGCGCTCGGCGATGAGGGTGGTCGCGGCGTCGATGATGGCCGCACGCCGCGCTTGTGCCTGGGCCGCCCGGCCGCCTTGCTGTCCCCGAGTCACTCCGCGAGCGTATCGGTCCGGTGCGGGTCGGCGTGTCGGCGGGCGTGCCGGGGGCGACCGGTCGGTATGCCCAGATGGTGTGAATTCCGCTGGGAGACACCGCTATCCGGATCTCGCGGAAGTGGTGTTATGCACTATAGCCATGGCGCATCATGAGTGGGTATCGCGCTGGGACCGGGGTTGGACGGGCTCGGCAAGTCGGAGGGAAAACCCATGAAGTTCAAGCAGTTGCTGGCTGCCGGTGTCCTCACCGTGGCGGCGACCGGTGTCGCCGCGGCCACCGCGTACGGCGCGCCGGTCACCGGCCCCTCGGTCGCCGGGGTCGACGGCGCCGTCGCGTACACCGCGGCGGTGGCGAAGGACGGTTCCGCGGCGACGGTGGAACTGGCGGCGGGCAGGTTCGAGCTCACGCCCGACGCCTCGGTCGCCGTGTTCGCGCCGGACGGCAGCCGGATCGGCCTCATCCCGACGACGGTGCAGCCGGTCGCCGGGCCCGCGGTGCGGGTGATCCCCGAGGTCGACGCGGCGGCCACCACGCTGACGCTCACCCCGGTCGGCGCGCCCGCCCTGAACCCGGTGGCGCTGCAGCAGATCGATCAGACCGGCAATATCGTCGCCGGTATCGCGATCGGCTGTGTGGTGGGGGCGCTGATCGGGCTGATCTTCCTGGTCGTCTCCGCCATCCCGGGCTGTGTGATCGGGGCGGTGATCGGCGGCATCATCGGCGCGAACCAGTAGGGGAGGCGCGCGGTGGGTGGTCGGTCGGCCACCCGCCGCTGTGCTGTGTGGAGCACCGCTGCCCGGGCTCGGCGCGTGCCGCGATGTCGCGGGACGCGACCGCCCGTAGGCGGCCCACCGGGCCACCCGGCGTCGCTGAGGTGCCGAGGGGTGGCCGGGAGGCGCGCGGTGGGTGGTCGGTCGGCCACCTGCCGCTGTGCGGTGCCGAGCATCGCTGCCCGGGGTCGTCGCGTGCCGCGATTCCGCGGGACGCGACCGCCCAGAGGCGGGCGCCGGGCCGCCCGGCGTCGCTGAGGTGCCGGAGGGGAGGCGGGCGCCCGCATCCGGCGCTCAGCTGCTGGAGCGGTCGGTGAACGCGTCGGCGGTGAGGACCGGCACGGTGGTGTCGGCGTCGAGGTCGATCGCGATCGCGACGTCGTCGGCGAAGCCGATCGCGGCGAGCTCCCGGCCGGACGCGCTGGTGGCGATCAGTGCGGGCACGTCGGGCGTGGCGGCGAAAGTGGTTGCCGCCGACTGTGCCTCGGGTGAGGCGGCGGTGGCGCCCCGGTCCAGGAGGGCAGCGGCGAGCGCGCCCGCGCCGAACCAGTCCTCCAGCGCGGGCCGGAGGGCTTCGCTGCCCGGCCACTGTTCGCCCGCGGCGACGATCGCGATCGGCTCTTCGGGCGTGCCCCACCCCTGGGCGATCAGCCAGTCGGCGACGGCACTGTAGTTACGCAGACACCCGGCGACGACCGTGCCGCCGTCCACGGTGGCCGCGATGGCGGACCCGTTCGGCGACGGCAGCACCAACCGCTCGGTGAACGGCGCCCGCCGGATCGCGGCGGGCGAGAGCGACCACGGCCGCGCCTCCTCCGCCTCGCGTCGCCCGACCGCCAGCGCCGCCCCGTGCCGATCGGCGAACTCGCGCGCCGACGCGTCCCGCCACCGATACGGGTACACGGCCGTCCCCGCGCCGGTCGCGACCGACACCGACGTCGTGAACGACAACACGTCGACCACCACGACGGCCGCCGCACCCGGCCCGATCGCCGCCGCGCCCGCCCTACCCCAGTCCACCTTGATCCCGAACCCTCGCTGCCGCGACCACTCCGGCGCCGAACGCACCCTGCCCCTCCTCGACTCGACCAGCGAATCCACCAGTGCACCATACGGATCCACGCGGCTCCAGCCTTCCGCTCGCGCCGTGCGCAATCGCTCGGGGACCCATGACCAGGCCGTCGCGGATGGTCAGCTGCTCGATCGGGCGGGTCCTGCTGCCGAAATTCTCACTGGCGGCGATCACCATGGGACGAGGACGAACCGGTCGGACCCTTCGACGACGAATCGACCGACCACGACCGACCACGATCGGATGTGCTCGGCGTGGAGCGCGATTCAGCTCGCACGACGGCGGTGGGCGGCACGGCGTCACTCCGGTTGTGAGGAGAGCCGGGAGGGAGCATCGTGGTCCGGAGCACCGGAGCACCGGAGCACCGGAGCACCGGAGCACCGGAGCACCGGAGCACCGGAGCACCGGAGCACCGGAGCACCGGAGCACCGGAGCGGACTGCGCGGCGGTGCGGGAC
Organism: Nocardia sp. NPDC051833; assembly: GCF_040681225.1. Taxonomy (NCBI): domain Bacteria; kingdom Bacillati; phylum Actinomycetota; class Actinomycetes; order Mycobacteriales; family Nocardiaceae; genus Nocardia; species Nocardia sp. NPDC051833. The sequence continues at coordinate 999,563 of NZ_JBFAYK010000002.1, read as the reverse complement.
CGGGCTGAGTCAGCGGAGGAATGCCGGGGTCAGGTCGAGGTCGGTGGGTGGGCGCAGGCGGCGGAGGGTGCCGTCGATGCTGGTGACGTAGAGGGACCAGGTGGGACCGTCGGGGGCGAGGCGGGCGGAGGTGGGGCCGATCGGGGGTCGGGCGGGCAGTGGTCCGGTCGGCGGGGTGGTCCAGCCGGTGGCGAGGGTGCACCAGCGGCCGGTCGCGGTGTCGACCTGGTAGACGCTGCCGGAGTAGTCGCCCGCGACGAAGGCCAGTCCGCTCGCGGCGGTGTCGAGATCGTCCAGTCCGGGGAACAGGCCGTCGGGGATCGCGGCGACCGGGGTGGGGTGGTCGGGGGCGTCGAGGGGGACGCGCAGGATCTGGGAGGTGGCCACGTCCTCGGTGAGGACGGCCCGGTGGTCGGCGGTGAGGGCGAGGCCGTTGGGGCGGGGCACCGGCGACCAGCCGAGCGTGAATTCGCCGGTGGCGGGACGGTAGCGGCTGATGCCGACCGGTGGCCACGGAATCGACAGCTGGGTCAGCAGCAGGTCGCCGTCGGGGAGCAGGAGCAGGCCGTTGGGCTGCACCAGATCGGGCAGCAGCACGGTGACCTCGCCGCTCGGCAGGTGCAGCCGCCGGAGCGTGCCACCACCGTCGGGAGTGGTGCCGTCGCCGGTGAGGAAGTAGAGGTCGGCGCCGGAGCGGCGCAGCCCGGCGGGATTGTCGAGCCCGGTGAGCAGCGTGGTGACCCGGCCGTCGGCGGCGACGTGCCGCAGCTCGCCGCGCACGATGCCGGAGACGTAGAAGCCTCCCGCGCCGTCGTATTCCAGGTTCTCCAGGCCACCGAGGTCGGCGGCCAGCACCTCGGCCTGCCACCCGCCGCCGCATCCCGCCTCGGCCCGCGCCGCCGCCACCGGCCCGAGCCCGGTGATCACCGCCGCCGCGAGTGTCGTTGCGAGACAGCGGATGTAGCGCGTGCCGGAGCGTCGATCCATGGCCGAAGCCTAGACCGCCGCCCGGCCGCGCCGCACCGGGTCAGCCGGGTGCGGTGGTGGTCAGCCAGGTGGCGAGCAGGTCGGAGGCAGCGGTGTCGGCGGACAGGGCGGCGTGCTCCGCGGCGGTCAGCTCGACGGCGTCGAGCTCGGCCCGCCAGCGGGCGAGCCGTTCGGAATCCTCGGTCGCGACAGCGATTTCGGCCAGCGCGGCGTAGGCGCGGGCCCGGTCGGGGGCCGACGCGGTCGTGGCGAATCGTCGCAGCCCGGTTTCCAGGACGCGGGCCGCCGCCTTGTCGTCGTTCTTGAAATCGCGCAGGATGCGGGCATTGTCGAGGACTCTGGCCAGCCCGGTCAGCGCACGGGAGCCGCCGTATTCGAGCTCCATCGGCTCGTCGCGCTGGATCACCAGCAGGGTGTTGCCGACCGGATCCACGAGGGAGAACCGGGACTGCCCCGGCCGGAACCGGGTGATCCGCGGCAATCCCTTGGCGGGGATCCGGCCGTACACGGCGCGCAGGGCCGCGGTGAACTCGGCGTGGCGGGCGGCGACGTCGTCGACCATCACCAGCGCGCCCACATGCTCGGTGGGCAGCGTGACCCCGGGCGGCGCGGTCGCGAAATGCAGTGCGCACCCGTGCCCTTCGACCGCGCCGTAGACATAGGGCCTGGTCTGCTCGTAGGTGACGGTGTAGCCGAGTGCCTGGTAGAAGGCCAGCGTGGTCGGCAGCTCGCCACTCCACAGCAGCGGCACGGCGGTATCGGTCATCGGTGTCCTTCCGGAGAACGCGGGTCGGTCGGATCTGAGGTTAGGAAGACTTTCGCGAAACCGCCCATAACTCGTCGGGCGAGCTCAGCAGCCGGTCGGCGGCGACCGCGGCACCGTCGCCGACGATCCGCTCGCCGACCGTGCGGGCCGTGGTCGCGGCGTCGAGCGCGCCCTCCAGTGCCGCGTGCGGGTCGTCGGTGGCGGTCGATGCGGTGCCGATGCCCAGCTCGGCGACCCGCCCGGCGTAATAGAACTGGTCGAACATCTGCGGCACGACGACCTGCGGTACACCGGCCCGTGCCGCCGCGTGGGTCGTGCCCGCGCCACCGTGGTGGACCACCGCGGCTACGCGCGGGAACAGCGCCTGATGTGCGACCTCGCCGACCGTGTGGCAATCCGGGCCGTCGTCGCGGGGCAGCAGATCCGCCCAGCCCCGGCCGACGACGACGCGACGGCCGAGCGTCCGTGCGGCCTCGATCATCCTGTGCGCCACCTCTTCCGGAGCGCGGACGCTGCCGAACCCCACGTAGACCGGGGGATCGCCGGCCTCGAGGAAATCCGCCAGCGCGGGGTCGAGCGGGCGGGTGTCGTCGAGCATCCACGCGCCTGTCTGGACGACGTCCAGATCAGGTGCCCCTGGCCAGGGCGCCAGGAGTGGGTCGGCGGCCAGCCACGGTCGCTCGGTGAACAGGTGCGCGCGCACGTCGTCGACGTCGGGGAGTCCGAGGCGGGCGCGGGCGGCGTTCAACGGCGCCCGCCAGACACCGTTCCACAGCTGCCGATCCTGTTCCCAGCGGGCGGCGATGTCGCCGGTGGGGGCCGCGCCGAACACCGGCGGCGCCAGCCGCGGTGACGGCAGTGTCATCGGGGCGAACGCCGCGTACACGTACGGCACCGCCAGCGACTCCGCGATCGAACGCGCGGCGATCGCCAACCCGCCCCCGCCGACCACCGCGCCGCAGCCCGCCGACGCCGCACCGACCGCCGCGAACTGGGCCGCCACCGTGTCCTCGACCATCCGTTGCCGCTGCTCCGGCGTCGGCACCCCGTGGGGCTTGGCCGTGCCGCGCACCTCCGGCCCCACCGGGACGTATTCGACACCCAATTCCCGCGCCCGGTCGGCGAAATCGGGCGGCGCGCACAGCACGGCCTCGTGCCCCAGCGCGCGCAGCCGCACCGCGAGCGCGAACATCGGCTGCGCCTCCCCGCGTGACCCGATCGTCGACAAGAGAACCCGCATGTCACACCCCGTCCTGCGCCCGGATCTGGGCGCGCGAACAGCGATTCTGCACCCCCGCCCCGCCCTTGCGGCAAGCCCCGTTCGCCGGTAGACAATGAAAGGGGAAGCGTGATCGGCGGCCGCTGCCGCACGCGCCGGAGGGCATTAGGCTGCGAGCATGACCAACCGTCTCGGTGAGCTGCAGACCGCGAACTTCGTCCTCCTCACCACCTTCCGCAAAGACGGCACCCCGGTGGGTACCGCCGTGTGGGCCGTCGCCCGCGACGACAAGCTGTTCGTGTGGACCGTGACCGACAGCTGGAAGGTGAAGCGGATCCGCCGCAATCCCGAGGTGACGCTGCAGCCCTGTGACGCGCGCGGGAAGGCGCACGGCGCCGTCGTCACCGGCACCGCCCGCCTCCTCGACGCCACCGAGACCGAACAGGTCCGCTCCTGGCTGCGTCGCAAGTACTGGCTGACCGGCCCGCTGGTGATCCTCGGCAGCAACCTGCGCCGGGGCAAGGCGGGCACCATCGGCATCGAGATCACCCCCGCCTGACGGATCACCCGAAGCAGTACCCAGTACCCGGGGTATCGGATAACGTGGGCTCAGCGGAACCTCCGAAGGGACTCACATGGCCGAGAAACGCACCCGCGCCGTCGTCGTCGCGGGCGCGCGCACGCCGTTCGTGCGCGCGTTCACCGATTTCACCCGCCTCGACAGCATCGCCCTGGCCGGCGCCGCCGTCCGCGGGCTGATCGAACGCACCGGGATCGCGCCGGGCGAGATCCAGTCGATCGTGTGGGGTGGCGTCATCCTGCCGAGTCACGCGCCGAACATCGCCCGCGAAGTGGCCCTCGACCTGAAGCTGGACTTCGGGTGCGAGGGCTACACGGTGACCAGGGCGTGCGCGTCCGGTCTGCAGGCGGTCACCTCGGCGGCCGCGGCCATCGAACGCGGTGAGTACGACATCATGATCGCCGGTGGCAGCGACTCCACCAGCAACGCCGAGATCAAACTCCCGCAGAAGGTCGTGCACGCCGTCGCGCCGGTGGCGCTGGGCAAGCCGAAGCCGAAGGACTACCTCGACGTGGTCCGTCAGCTCGCGCCGTTCACCGATGTCCTGCCGCGTCAGCCCAAGATCTCCGAGCGCACCACCGGCGAGGTGATGGGCGAGTCCGCCGAGAAGATGGCCAGGATCAACGGCATCTCCCGCGCCGACCAGGACGAGTTCGCCGCCCGCTCGCACCACCGCGCCGCGGCCGCCATCGCCTCGGGTCGCTTCGACGACGAAGTGGTTCCGGTGACCACCCCGTCGGGCAAGCGCGTCGACACCGACGGCCTGGTCCGGGCGAACACCAGCGTCGACAAACTCGCCACCCTGCGGCCGGTGTTCGCCGAGGGCGGCACGGTCACCGCGGGCAATGCCAGCCCGCTCACCGACGGCGCGTCGGCAGTGCTGCTCATGAGCGAGGAGAAGGCCCGTGCCCTCGGCTTCACCCCGCTCGCGGCCGTGCGCTCGTGGAGTTTCGTGAGCGTCGACCCCGCCGATCAGGTCCTCATCGGCCCGGCGATCTCCATGCCGCGGGCCCTCGACAAGGCGGGCATGACGCTGGCCGACATCGACCTCGTCGACATCCACGAGGCCTTCGCCGCCCAGACCCTCTCGGTCCTGCGCATGCTGGAAAGCCCCGACTGGGCCAAGTCCCGCCTGGACCGCGACGAGCCAGTCGGCACCGTGGACATCGACACACTCAACGTCCACGGCGGCTCGATCTCGCTGGGCCACCCCTTCGGCGCCACCGGCGCCCGGATGGTCACCACCATGGCCAACGAACTGGCCCGCACCGGCAAACAGACCGCCCTGCTCGGCATCTGCGCCGCCGGCGGCATCGGCGCCTCCGCCGTCCTCGAAGCCGTGTGAGCACGACGGGCAGGTGATCCACACCGGGTCACCTGCCCGGACGGCTACGTCGCCTGGCTCACCGACGACATGTGGAAGTCGGGGATGCGCAACGGGGGCATGGCGGTGCGGGTGAACCAGTCCTTCCATTCGCGGGGCAGGGTGATCTCGGTGGCGCCGGCTTCGCTGATGCGGCGCAGGAGATCGAGGGGGCTCTCGTTGAAGCGGAAGTTGTTGACGGCGGCGGTGACCCGGCCGTCCTCGACGAGGTAGACGCCGTCGCGGGTGAGGCCGGTGAGCAACAGGGTGGCCGGGTCGACCTCGCGGATGTACCAGAGGCAGGTCAGCAGCAGGCCGCGTTCGGTGCGGGCGATCATGTCGTCCAGTGACGCGTCGGAGCCGCCGGTGAGCAGCAGGTTCTCGCCGGGAACCGTGGCGGGAGCGGAGAATTCGGCGGCGGTGGCGCGCGGGTAGACCAGCGATTCGATGACGCCGGCGCCGATCCAGTCGACGCGCTGGGCGGGCAGGCCGTTGTCGAACACCGACAGCGACTCCGACGACGACGGCGTCGCCACGAACGGCCGGTATTCCAGACCGCTCGCGTTCGGGTCGGAGTAGAGGGTCAGCGGAATGTCGCTGAGCCGCTCCCCGATCCGGGTGCCGCCCGCGCGGGAGAAGGCGGTGTGGCCCTCGTGCGCGCCACGGCCCTCCATGGTCCAGGCCAGGTAGATCATCAGGTCGGCCACCGCCGAGGGCGGCAGCAGCGTCTCGTAGCGGCCCGCGGGCAGGTCGACGCGGGTGGCCGACCAGTCCAGCCGCCGGGACAGCTCGGCCAGCAGGCCCGGGGTGTCGACGTCGGTGAAGTCGGCGGTGCCGACACCCACCCAGGCGCTGGCGAGATCGGCGCCCTCGCCCCGCTTTCCGTTGATCTCGACCGACCCGGTGGGCTGGCTGAAGCGGCGGCGGATCCCGGTGGAGGTGCCCAGCCAGGTGGTGTGCAGCTGGTGATGGGCGAAACCGTAGAGCCGGTCGGTGCCGTCGAACCCGGTCGACAGATCGCGGGCCAGGCCGGCGAACACGTCGATCTCGGTGGCACCGGGCGCGTGATCCCAGGTGGCGGTGTCGTCGACGGTGGGTTCGAGCAGCGGCATCGCGTCGCGCGCCGGGGTCGCCGTGCGGGCGGCCTCCTCACTGGCGCGCACCACGGCCTCGATCTCGGCCGGGTCCACGCTGGTGGAGCTGATGCTGCCGACGCGGGCGGCGTTGGGGCCGTCCCGGAACACCGAGATCACCGCCCAGTCCCGCGACACCGACGACCCGTTGGTGGTCATCGAATTGCCCGCCCAGCGCAGCGACGCCTCGTGCGCGTCGGTGACGATCACGATCGCCTCGTCGGCCTTCGACGCCGCCAGCGCGCGCTCGACCACCGCGCCCGCGGGGAACACACCCGATGCGCTCACTGGCCGCCCTCCGTCCGGGTATTGAGAATGTTGACCCCGCGCACCAGCACCGACGGGCAGCCGTGGCTCACCGCCGCCACCTGACCGGGCTGGGCCTTGCCGCAGTTGAACGCGCCGCCGAGCTGCCAGGTGCTCGGTCCGCCGACCGCTTCCATCGCACCCCAGAAGTCGGTGGTGGTGGCCTGGTAGGCCACATCGCGCAGCTGACCGGCCAGCTCCCCGTTGCGGATCCGGAAGAACCGCTGACCGGTGAACTGGAAGTTGTAGCGCTGCATGTCGATCGACCACGACTTGTCGCCGACGATGTAGATGCCGTCGGAGACCCGCGAGATCAGCTCGGCGGTCGTGGTGTCGCGTTCCGGGTCCGGTTGTAGCGACACGTTCGCCATCCGCTGGATCGGGACGTGATGCGGTGAATCGGCGTAGGAGCAGCCGTTGGACCGCGCCAGCCCGAGGCGCGGGGCGAACACCCGGTCGAGCTGGTAGCCGACCAGCACGCCGTCGCGCACCAGATCCCACCGCTGGCCCGCCACGCCCTCGTCGTCGTAGCCGACCGTGGCCAGCCCGTTGACCTGGGTGCGGTCCCCGGTGACGTGCATGATCGGCGTGCCGTAGCGCAGCGTGCCCAGCTTGTCGGGGGTGGCGAACGAGGTACCCGCGTAGGCGGATTCGTAGCCGATCGCCCGGTCGTACTCGGTGGCGTGGCCGATGGACTCGTGGATGGTCAGCCACAGATTGGTCGGGTCGATCACCAGGTCGGTCGGGCCCGCGACGACGCTGGGCGCCTTCACCTTCTCGGCCAGCCACTCCGGGATCCGCGCGAGTTCGCCCGCCCAGTCCCAGGTTCCGTCGGCGCCGGTGACGTACTCCCAGCCGCGGCCCGCGGGCGCGGCCAGGGTGCGCATGGTTTCGAAGACCCCGGAGGCCGCGTCGACGGTGATCGCCTCGAGCTGCGGATGCAGCCGCACCCGCTGCTGGGTGATCGCCGACCCGGCCGTGTCGGCGTAGAAGACCTGCTCCTTGACCTGCAGCACCGACGCGGTCACGTGGTCGACGCCGTCGGCGGCCGAGAGCCGCTCCGAATAGTCCTGCAGCAGCGCCACTTTGTCGGCGGTCGGCACCGCGAACGGGTCGAGGTCGTAGGCCGACACCCAGGACACGTCCGCGTAGCGCGGCTCGTCGGCGAGCTCGACACGCTCCCGATTGAGCGAGCGCAGGGCGGTCGCGACGGTGACCGCGCGCCGGGCCACCTCGGCGGCGGTGTCGGGGGTGAGTGCGGCGTGCGAGGCGAAACCCCAGGTGCCGTCGACGATCACGCGCACGGCCAGGCCGAGCTCGGTCGAGTCGGTGACGGCCTCGACCCGCCCGTCGCGCAAGCGGATCGACTGGGTCACCAGCCGCTGCACCCGCAGATCGGCGTGCTCGGCCCCGGCCGCCCGCGCCGCCGACAGGGCGGCCTCGGCCAGCGCGCGCAAGCCGAGTGCGCGGAACTCCTCGTCCACTTCTCCGGAAGTCGCGGTAGTCACCCGGCCTACGCTAGCCGGTGGGACCGACACGCGGGAGCCGTGCCCGGCATTCCGCGAAAACCCGGTTCCGGCAGTCACAACCGTGACGCGCTGACCCCGGTCCTCCCGCGGCGGTGGGCCCCGATGCCGTAGGGTGCCCGCCGTGCCGCCATCCGCCCTCCGCGATCGAAAAAGGGAACGAACCCGTCGTGCGATCCTCGTGGCCGCCGTCGGATTGTTCGAGGCCAGAGGCTATGAGGAAACGACCGTGGCCGAGATCGCGGCCGAGGCCGAGGTCGGCACGCGGACCTTCTTCAACTACTTCGCGAGCAAGGAAGAACTGCTCTTCCCCGAACCCGACGAACGGGTGCGCGCCGCCGTCGCGGCCATCGCCACCCGGCGGCCGGGGGAGCGGCCGGTGGAGGTGCTGCTGCGCGCGCTGCGCGCGGCAGGCGACAACCCCGGTGAGCATCTCGTCGACGATCTGAACTCCCGGGTGGCGGCGCTGCGCGCGCGGGTCTCGCGGACGGTGCCCGCGGTGAGCGGCCGGGCCGCGCACGCCCAGCTCGTCGCCCAGCGCGAGATCGCCCGGCAGCTGCACAGCGCGTTCCCCCACGAACTCGACGAGGTCGGCGCCGCCGCGCTGGTCGGCGCGGTCGTCGGCGCCGTCTCGGGCGCGCTGACGGTGCTGTTCCAGCAGCCCCAGCACGGCATCGACGACGGCGAGCGACTACACCGCAAGATCCACGAGACCACCTCGCGGGTGCTGCAGCCGTGGCTGGCCGCCTCGGCCCCGGTCGAACCGGTGCGCTAGCCGAACTGCTGCCAGCCCAGCCGGATCACCATCACCACGACCACCACCAGCAGCACGATCCGCACGAACCCCGCGCCCTTGGCCAGCGCCATCCGCGAACCGACCAGCGCGCCCGCCACATTCGCGACCGCCATGCCCGCGCCGAGGCCCCACAGGATGTGCCCGGTCGCGCCGAGGTACAGCAGCGCGCCCAGATTCGAGCCGCAGTTGATCACCTTCGCCATGGCCGCGGCCCGCACGAACTCGGTGCCGAGCAGCGTCGCGAAGGTGATGATCAAGAACGTGCCGGTGCCCGGCCCGAGCAGGCCGTCGTAGAGGCCGATCAGACCGGCGGCCAGCGCCACCACCAGGATCACCTTGCGCCGGGTCGGCGGATGGGTGGCCATGGTCATGCCGATGGATGGCCGCAGCGTGACGAACAGCGCGACGCCGACCAGCACCACCATGACCAGCGGAATGAACAGGTCGCGGTCGATCAGCGAGACCGCCGCCGCGCCACAGGCCGCGGTGATCGCGGCGATCACGGCGCCCGGAATCAGCACCTTCCACTGCATCGGCACCCGGCGCGCGAAGGTGATCACCGCGGTCGAGGTGCCCGCGAACGCGGCCAGCTTGTTGGTGCCCAGCGCCGTCTGCGGGGCGATGCCCGGAGCGACCAGGAACAGCGTCGGCAGGATGATCAGGCCGCCGCCGCCGACCACCGCGTCGACCCACCCCGCCGCGGCCGCGGCCACCAGTAGGACCGTCCAGTCTGCTAGTTGCACCGGACCAGGCAATCAAGATCGCGCCCGGAAAGCCAACCGGGTCCGGCCGCGCCCGGCGACTAGGCTGGGCCGGTGCGCCGGTTCAGCTTGTGGCTCCGCGGCCGACCCGTCGTCGCCGATTCCGTCCTCGCGCTGTTCCTGATGGTGCTCGACGCGCTCGGCGTCGGCGACGAACACCACAAGGCCTCCTACCTGGTCTTCTCCCTGATCCTGCCGCTGCCGTTGATCCTGCGCCGGATCTATCCGCGGGCGGTGGCCGCGGTGCTGTTCGTGCTCTCGGTGCTGTGCACGCTGGTCGGGTATCTGGTGGGCGACGACACCTCCGGTCACGTCGCCCTGATCGGGCTCGGCGTGATGCTCTACACCCTCGTCGCCTATGTCGGCAGGCGGGACGGTCTGATCTACCTGGGCTGCCTGGCGATCGATCTGACGCTGTCGATGCTGGTGCTGAGCGAACCAGCGGGCGGCGATCTGGCGCTGGTCGGCGTGATCTACGCGCTGTGCTGGACGCTGGCCGAGTTCAACGGCGCCCGCCACGCCTACGACGCCGAGGTCGCGGCGCGGCTCGCGGTCGCTGACTACGACAAGGAACGCCGGGCCCACGAGGCCGTGGCCGCCGAACGCACCCGCATCGCCCGCGAACTGCACGATGTGGTCGCGCACGCGGTCAGCGTCATCATCGTGCAGGCCGACGGCGCCAAGTACGCCCTGCGCCACGACCCCGACACCGCCGAACGCGCGCTCGCGACCATCGCGGGCACCGGCCGGGAGGCGCTGCGCGAACTGCGCCGCACCGTGGCACTGCTGCGCACCGAGCACGCGCCGGAACTGCTGCCCCAGCACGGCAGCGCGGGTATCGCGACCGTGGCCGAGCTGATGCGCGACGCCGGTGTGGCCGTCGACCTCGAACTGACCGGGGAACTCGACGACATCACGCCCGAGGTCAGCCTCGGGGTGCACCGCATCGTCCAGGAATCGCTGACCAACACCCTGCGCCACGCCGGCGCGAGCCCGAAGGCGACCGTGCGCGTGCACCGCCGCGAGGACGACGTCCTGGTCGAGGTGACCGACAGCGGCGGCCTGCCCGAGCGGCCGCCCACCACCGAGATCCCCGGCGCGGGCATGGGCCTGGTCGGTATGCGCGAACGGGTCGCTGTCCTCGGCGGCACCCTGTCCGCGGGCCGGACCGCCGATGGCCGCTGGCGGGTCCTTGCCACCCTCCCGCTGCGCGCCGAAGGCGACTGATCCGCCCGCTAAGGTTGGGAAATGCCGATCAGCGTGCTCGTGGTGGACGATCAGGAACTCATGCGGATGGGCTTGAAGATGGTCCTCGGGGCGCACCCGGACATCGAGGTCGTCGGCGAGGCGGGCAACGGGGACGAGGCCGTGCGGCGCGCGGGGGAGCTGCGGCCCGACGTGGTCCTGATGGACGTGCGGATGCCGGTCGTCGACGGGGTCACCGCCACCGGCCGGATCGTCGCGGCGGGCGACGGCGTCCGCGTGCTCGTGATGACCACCTTCGATCTCGACGAACACGCCCTCGGCGCGCTGCGCGCGGGCGCCAGCGGATTCCTGCTCAAGGACACCCCGCCCGAAGACCTCGTCTCCGCCATCCGCAGTGTCGCCGCGGGCGACGCGGTGGTCTCCCCGAAAGTCACCAAGCGCCTGCTCGACCGGCTCGTCGCCGAGGACCCGGCGGGCCTGCGCGACCCGGGCGTGCTCGACGTGCTCACCGCCCGCGAACGCGAGGTGCTCGAACAGATCGCCGCGGGCCGCTCCAACGCCGAGATCGCCGGGGCGCTGTTCCTGTCGGAGGCCACGGTGAAGACCCATGTCGGCCGCGTGCTCACCAAACTCGGGCTGCGCGATCGGGTGCAGGCGGTGGTGCTGGCCTATGAGACCGGTCTCGTCCGGCCGGGTGGCTGAGGCGGCCGGGAGAAAAATCGGGCTCCCGTGCGTTGACTCGGTAGATCGTCCGAAAGGATCGCCATGACCGCCGTGCTGTTCGTGCTCTACCTCGTCGTCGAGATCGCCGCGTTCGTCGGCCTCGCCCAGCTGATCGGCGCGGGCTGGGCCCTGCTGGCGCTGATCGCGGTATCCGGGGTCGGCTTGCTGCTGCTGGGCGCCCAGGGCAGGCGCGTGTTCGACCGGTTCCGCCGGGCCGCGCGCGGCGAGGTCACCGCCGAGAGCGCGGTCGCCGACGGGCTGCTGGTGGCCACCGGCTCGGTGCTGCTGTTCGTGCCCGGCCTGGTCACCGGACTCGTCGGCCTGCTCGCGCTGTTCCCGCCCACCAGGGCGCTGATCCGGCCGGTGCTCGAGAAGCTCGGCACCCGGCGGTTCGGTCCGCTGCCCTCCTTCGCGCCGTCGCCGTACCGCGGCGTGGTGGTCGACGCCGACAACGGTGACGTGGTCGACGGCGTCGTCGTCGGGCAGTGGTACGACGACGGGCACACCGCCGGGCCGCGCGCGCTCGGCTCCGCCTGAACCGAGGATTCCGCCCGGCGGCCGGAAGGTCTACAGTGTGCCGATGGCCACCGAGCAGATCACCGTCACGGTGAGCGCGGAACTGGCCGACGCGGTGCGTAGGGCGAGTGCCGCTGCCGGACAGTCCATGTCGGATTTCACGGTCGCCGCGTGGCGACTCGAACTCATCGCCGTCGAGGCGGGCGGACACACTCCAGCGGGGCTGTGCGACGCCGACGTCCGCGCGGTCCTGTCCCTGCCGACCTGACGATTCGCCGATACGGCAGACTGGGGGACCGTGAGTACCCAGTTGCTGATCGGCGGTCGTTTCTACAGTTCCAGCTCCCCGGACGCGACCGCGATGGCGGTCACCGACGGCACGGTGGTGTGGCTGGGGGCCGAAGCGCCCGGCCGGGCGATGCATCCCGACGCGGAGATCGTCGACCTCGACGGCGCCTTCGTCGCGCCCGCCTTCGTCGACCCGCACGTGCACGTCACCGCGCTGGGCCTGCAGCTGACCGGGCTCGACGTCAGCGGCACCGGGTCGCTGGCCGAGCTGCTCGCCGCCCTGCGCGCGTACGCGAGCGCGCAGCCCGACGGTGTGATCATCGGCGAGGGCTGGGACGACACCGCCTGGCCCGAGCAGCGCCCGCCCACGGTCGCCGAACTCGACGAGGCCGCCGGCGCGGGCAGGCTCGTATACCTGGCCCGGGTCGACGCGCACTCCGCCGTCGCCTCCTCGGCGCTGCTCGACGCGGCGGGCGAGCTCGGCGAGGGCTACCGTCGCGGGGAGCCGGTGCGCGCCGACGCCCATCACCGGGTGCGTGCCGTCGCCCTCGCGGAACTCGGTCGCGCGCACCGTGATCGGGCCCGCACCGCCGCCCTGGACGCCGCCGCCGCGCACGGCATCGTCGCCGTGCACGAGTGCGCCGGCCCCGATATCTCCAGCCGCGAGGACGTCCGCGAGCTGCTCGCCTTCGAGCACGGCGTCGAGGTGCGCGCCTACTGGGGCGAGGCCGTGCGCACCGCGGCCGAGGCGCGTGCCCTGATCGACGAGCTGGGTGTCGCCGCGCTCGGCGGCGATCTGTTCGTCGACGGTTCGCTCGGCTCGCACACCGCGCTGCTGCGCGCGCCCTACGCCGACGCGAGCGGCTGCGGCAAGAACTTCCTCGACGCCGAGACGGTCACCGCGCACATCCGCGCCTGCACCGAAGCCGGTGTGCAGGCCGGGTTCCACGCCATCGGCGACGCCGCCATGGATCTCGTGGTCGCCGGATTCGCCACGGTCGCCGCCGAACTCGGCGGTCCGGCGGTCGCCGCGCGCGGACACCGCGTCGAGCACGCCGAGATGACCGACGCCGCCGCGATCGAGCAGCTCGCGGCGCTGGGCGTGATCCTGTCCGTGCAGCCGGGTTTCGACGCCGCGTGGGGTGGACCTGACCGCATGTACGCCACCCGCCTCGGCGCCGAGCGCGCCGCGACCCTGAACCCCTTCGCGGCGATGGCCGCGGCGGGCATCTCCCTGGCGATCGGCTCGGACGCGCCGGTGACCACGCTGAATCCGTGGGAGCAGGTGCGCGCGGCGGTCCAGCACCGCACGCCCGGTCACGGCCTGTCCCCGCGCGCCGCGTTCGCGGCCGCGACGCGGGGTGCCTGGCGGGCGGGCGGCGTGCGCGACGGCATGGCCGGCACCCTGGTGCCGGGCGCCCCGGCCTCCTACGCCGTGTGGGACGCGGGCGAGCTCGTCGTCGCCGCGGCCGCCGACACCGTGCAGCGCTGGTCGACCGACCCGCGCTCGCGCGTCCCCGGTCTGCCCCGGCTCGATCCCGGCGCCGACCTGCCGACCTGCCTGCGCACGGTGCACAACGGCACCACTATCTACCGCGCCTGACCACGACCGCGCCGGCACACGAATCACGGAGCAGGACACCATGATCCACCCCGCCACCGAACCAGGGCCCGACGCCACGACCGCCGACGCGGCCGGGGCGGGCCCGACCGACCCCGCGACACCGGCCGGCGCGGCGGGCGGTGACCGGTTCGGGGTCCTGGCCCGGATGGCCACGGCCGTCGCGGGTGGCCTGCTGCTGTTCGGCAGCTTCCCGCCCCGGCCGTGGTGGTTCCTCGCCCCGATCGCGCTGGCCCTGCTCACCGTCGCGGTGCGCGGGCCGGGCAGGCTGCGCGGTGGTTTCGGCCTCGGATTCCTCGGCGGGCTCGCGTTCTTCGTCCCGCTGCTGCCGTGGACGGGCATCTACGTCGGACCGGTGCCCTGGCTCGCGCTGTCGACCGCGTGCGCGGTGTTCTTCGGCCTGTGGGGCGTGCTCGCCCGGTGGCTCGGCAGCTTGCCCGGCTGGCCGGTCTGGCTCGCCCTCGCCTGGACGGCCACCGAATGGGCGCGGTCGAGTTTCCCGTTCGGTGGATTCCCGTGGGGGCGGGTCGCTTTCGGCCAGGCCGACGGCTGGTACCTGCCGCTGGCCGCCTACGGCGGCGCGCCGCTGATCGGGTTCGCCGTCGCCCTGACCGGCACCGGCCTTGCCGCGCTCGCGCTGCGCGTGGTGGCCTGGGTGCGACAGCCTGCGCCGCGCGCGACCGGCAGGGCCACCCGGCTGGGATTTGCCACGGCCGCGGTCACCGTGGCTGTCATGCCCCTCGCCGGAGTGATCCTCCGGCCGACGCTGCCCGCCCCGGACGACGGGGACCGGACGATCACGGTCGCCGCGATCCAGGGCAGCGTGCCGCGGTTGGGCCTGGAGTTCAACGCCCAGCGGCGGGCCGTGCTGGACAACCACGTCCGGCGCACCGAGGAGCTCGCCGACGCCGTCGACCGCGGGCAGTCGCCCCGGCCCGACATCGTGATCTGGCCGGAGAACTCCTCCGATATCGACCCGTTGCGCAACGCCGACGCCGCCGCGGAGATCAGCAGGGCCGCCCAGCGGATCGGCGCGCCGATCCTGGTCGGCGCGGTCCTGGTGAACGGTGACCGCACGACCACCAACTCGGTGATGGTGTGGAACGGCGCGGACGGGCCGTCCGATCGGCACGACAAGAAAATCATCCAGCCGTTCGGTGAATACCTGCCGATGCGGAGTTTCTTCCGATTGTTCTCGTCGTATGCCGACCAAGCCGGACATTTCGTGCCGGGTGACGGTGACGGAACGGTCACGGCGGCCGGGGTGCGGGTCGGCGTCGCCACCTGTTACGAGGTGGCGTTCGACCGGGCCTTCCGGGAGTCGCTGGCCGCGGGTGCCGAACTGCTGACGGTGCCGACCAACAACGCGACCTTCGGCACGAGCGAGATGACCTACCAGCAGATGGCCATGTCGCGGGTGCGGGCGGTCGAGCACGGCCGGGCCCTGGTGATCGCAGCAACCACCGGGGTCAGCGCTATCATCACCGCGAACGGCGAGATCGCACAGCAGTCCGAACAAGTCGTCCCCGCCGCGCTGGTCGCCCAGCTACCATTGCGCGACACGACGACGATCGCGACACGGATCGGCGCGGCGCCGGAAGTGGCGTCCGTTATTCTGACCGCGATCGGCGTGGCGCTGGTATTTTTCCGGCGCCGGCGGGCAAATCAGACGCAGGTTTCGCGGAGCTCGCAGAATTCCGAATAAGCGGTTTGTTTCAACCCGGGGGAAGCAGCAGTAAGTAGCTGCTACAGGGGCGTAATACATAGAGCTCGAAACAAATCCACATCGGTAGCCATCCGGCTGCCGGAGTACTCCGAATCAATGGGCGTGGATAGCCACGCCCTGGGCCGTCGTGTGCCCGGGCGCTGCTCGGGGAGTTGTGACACAAAGGCAGAACGGAGTGCTTGATGAGTTCATTGGCCACCGACCGCGTCAGCTCATGCGTCACCGACGACGATCCGGGCCAACCGTTCGCTCTCTCGCCCGGTCAGACGGCCCTGTGGTACGCGCAACGGATCCGGCCCGATATCCCCCTCACCATCGCCCACTACGTCGAACTCCACGGTGATCTCGACGTCGGCAGGCTGCTGTACGCGGTCGAGCGCTTCGGCGCCGAATCCCAGGTGGGCCATGTCCGCCTACTCGAGGTCGACGGCGTTCCGCATCAGCGGGTCGACCTGGCCTGGCGGCCGGGCTGGGCCCGGATCGACCTGCGCGGCGAGCCCGACCCGCGCGCGGCCGCGCTGCGCTGGATGAACGACCACGCCAGCACCCCGATCGACATGGAGCGCGAGCCGCTCACCATCAATGTCGTGTTGCGAATCGGTGACCAGGACTGGTTCTGGTACGAACGCGGACACCACATCGTGATCGACGGTTACGGTGCGATGAACGCGCTGACCCGCACGGCCGAGATCTACACCGCCGTCGGCGAACAGCGCGAACCGTCGGTCTCGCGCGCCGCCGCGCTGGTCGACCTCTACGCCGACGAGTCCCGCTACCGCGAGTCCAGCCGCTGCACCGCCGACCGCGAGTACTGGACCGCGCAGCTCTCCGGCGTCGGCGAGCCGATGACCCTGTCCGCGGTGACCGCCACCGGCGACACCCACGATCCGGGCCGTCATCGCGCCACCGCGGTCCTCGACCCCGATCTCGACGGCCTGCTCACCGACGCGATCACCACGCACGGCTCGGCCAACTCGGCGCTCATCGTCGCGGCGCTGGCCGCCTACGTGCGCTCGGTCACCGGCGACTCCGATGTCGTACTGAGCCTTCCGGTCTCGGCCCGCACCACCGTCGCGCTGCGCCGGTCGGCGGGCGTGGTGTCGAACGTGGTGCCGCTGCGGGTGCGCTTCGACGAGCACACCACCGTCGCCGACGTCGTGCGCCAGACCGAGCTGCAGATCACCGGCGCGCTGCGGCACCAGCGCTACCGCTCCGACGACATCCGCCGCGACTGCGGCTACTCCCGCGACGCCCGTGGCTTCTTCGGGCCGATGGTCAACATCATGCTGTTCCACGACGAGCTGAAGTTCGGCGACATCGCGGGCCAGCTGCACGTGCTCGCGACCGGTCCGGTCGAAGACCTCTCGATCAACATCTACAACGGTGACGGCGGCCGCATCCAGCTCGACTTCGAAGCCAACCCCAAGCTCTACGGCGAGGCCGAGGTGGCCGCCCACCACGGTCGCTACCTGGACTTCCTCGCCCGCTTCCTGGCCGCCGAGCCCGGCACCCCCACCCGCGCGCTGACCGCGATCACCGCCGACGAGCAGGCGAAGGTGCTGCGGGAGTGGAACGCCACCGAGATGCCGGTGCCGACCGCCACGCTGGTGTCGCTGTTCACCGACCAGGCGCGGCGCAGCCCGCACGCCGTCGCCCTCGAATTCGGTGACCGCGCCGTCGGTTACGCCGAACTCGGCGACCGGGTGAACCAGCTGGCCCGTGAGCTCATCGCGCGCGGGGCGGGGCCGGAGACCACGGTCGGGGTGTGCCTGCACCGCAGCATCGAGATGGTCATCGGCATGTACGCCGTGCTCGCCACCGGCGCCGCCTATCTGCCGCTGGACCCGGAGCACCCGGCCGACCGCATCGACGCCGTGGTGACGCAGGCCAGGCCGGTGTGCGTACTCACCGCCGCGCGCGACATGGTGCGCCTGCCCGAGGGCACGGCGCGGGTGGATCTGGACACCCTCGACGTCACCGGGCACCCGGTCGCGCCGATCACCGACGCCGATCGGCGCGCACCGCTGCGCCCCGAGCACCTCGCCTACGTCATCTTCACCTCCGGTTCGACCGGCAAGCCCAAGGGCGTCGGGGTGACGCACGCGGCGATCGTCAACCGGCTGCGCTGGATGCAGGCCGAATACCCGCTCGACCACACCGACGCCGTCCTGCAGAAGACACCGGCCACCTTCGACGTGTCGGTGTGGGAGTTCTTCTGGCCGTTGCAGGTCGGTGCCCGCCTGGTGGTCGCCGCGCCGGACGGTCATCGGGATCCGGCCTACCTGGCCCGGATCATCACCGAGAAATCCATCACGACAGCGCATTTCGTGCCCTCGATGCTGTCGCTGTTCGTCACCGACCCACGCGTGGCCGGCGGTGCCGGGCTGCGCCGGGTGTTCTGCAGTGGGGAGGCGCTGCCGGGCGCCACCGTCGCCGACTTCCACGCCGCGCTGCACGGCCCCACCGGCGGTCCCGAGCTGCACAACCTGTACGGGCCCACCGAGGCCGCCGTCGACGTCACCTACTGGCCGTGCCCCGCCGAGGCGACGACGGTGCCGATCGGCTCGCCGGTCTGGAACACCCAGACCTACGTGCTCGACCCGCAGCTGCGGCCGGTCCCGCCCGGGGTCGTCGGCGAACTGTATCTGGCGGGGACGCAGCTGGCGCGCGGCTACCTCGGCCGCCCCGACCTGTCCGCCGACCGGTTCGTCGCCAATCCGTTCACCCCCGGTCAGCGCATGTACCGCACCGGTGACCTGGCCCGCTGGCAGCTCGACCGGCCGGTCCTGGAATACCTGGGGCGCACCGACTTCCAGGTCAAGATCCGCGGCCTGCGGATCGAACTCGGCGAGATCGAATCCGCGCTGCTCGCCCAGGACCACATCGCGCGCGCGGTCTGCGTGGCGCGGGCCGGGCGCACCGGCGACGACGAACTGGTCGCCTACGTGGTGGCCACGCCGGGCAGCGCGGCGCCCGAGCCCGCCGTGCTGCTGTCGGGGCTGCGCCGCGGCCTGCCCTCCTACATGGTGCCCTCGGCGCTGGTCGTGCTCGACGAACTGCCGTTGAGCGCCAACGGCAAGGTCGACCGCAAGGCGCTGCCCGAGCCGACCGTCGGCGTGCGGGTCACCACCGGCGCCGCCGCACCGCAGACCGAGCTGGAATGCGCCCTCGCCGAGATCTTCACCGAGGTGCTCGCCCTCGACGGCACCGCGATCGGCGTCGAGGACAGCTTCTTCGACCTCGGCGGCAATTCGCTGGTCGCCGCCCGCGCGGTCGCCCGGATCAACACCACCCTCGACGCGAACCTCACCATCCGGGAACTGTTCGAGGCGTCGACCATCGCGGCCCTGGCCGGGTACATCAGCACCCACAAGCCCGAAACCTCCACGCCCAAGCTGGTTCCCGCGGTCCGGCCCGAGCGGGTGCCGCTGTCGCTGGCCCAGCAGCGGCTGTGGATCCTCAACCGGTTCGCCGAGCACGCCGCCGCCTACAACATGCCGCTCGCGCTGCGGCTCACCGGGCACCTCGACCTCGACGCGCTGCGGGCAGGCCTGCGGGACGTGCTCGATCGGCACGAGAGCCTGCGGACCAGTTTCCCGGAGGGGCCGGACGGCGCCTACCAGCTGATCCATCCCGCGGCCGCGGTGGAACCGGACCTGGCGCCGGTCGACGTCATCGCCGCCGACCTCACCGCCCTCGTCGCCGAGGAGACCGCGCGCGGCTTCGATCTGCGCACCGAGACGCCGCTGCGGGTCGCGCTGTACCGGGTCGGCGCCGACGATCACGTCCTGCTGGTCGTGCTGCACCACATCAGCGGTGACGGCTGGTCGATCGCCCCGCTGGCCAGGGACCTGATGTCGGCCGTGGCCGCGCGGGCCGAGGGCCTCGCGCCGCAGTGGACCCCGCTGCCGGTGCAGTACGCCGACTTCGCGCTGTGGCAGCGCGAACTGCTCGGTGACGAGACCGATCCCGAGGCGCCGCTGGGCAAGCAGCTCGGCCACTGGCGCGACGCGCTGGCCGGCCTGCCCGATCAGCTCGATCTGCCGCTGGACCGGCCGCGTCCGCTGCGCCGGGGCACCGGCGGCGACACGGTGGGCTTCACCATCGACGCCGCGATGCGCCGGGCGGTCGCCGAACTCGCGCACAGCCACGGCGTCAGCATGTTCATGGTGCTGCACGCGGTCCTGGCGACCCTGCTGGCCCGGATCTGCGCGAGCGACGACATCACCATCGGCACGCCCATCGCGGGCCGCTCCGATCCGGCGCTCGACGAGCTGGTCGGCATGTTCGTCAACACGCTGGTGCTGCGCACCGAGGTCGACCTGGGCGCCGGCTTCGACCGGATGCTCGACCAGGTCCGCGAGACCGACCTCGACGCCTTCGCCAACCCCGACGTGCCGTTCGAGCGGCTGGTCGACCTCGTCAATCCGGAACGCTCGACCGCCCGGCACCCGCTGTTCCAGGTGATGCTGTCCTATGACCGCACGCCGGAACTGCGCGTCGAACTGCCCGGCGTCAGTGCCGAACTCGTGCCGGTGGAGGCCGGGGTCGCCAAGTTCGACCTGCAACTCGAGGTGCGCGACAACCACGACGACGGTCCGCTGGACGCCGAATTCGGTTTCGCCACCGATGTCTTCGATCGCGCGACGGTCGAGGCCATCGCCCGCCGGTTCACCACGCTGCTGGCGAACGTGGTGGCCGACCCGACGCGCCCGATCGGCGATCTCGATCTGCTGGAACGTCGCGAGATCGCGCGGCTGGTGCCGGTGGCGGGCGCGCCGGCCGAGCCCGCGGGCACCCTGGCGCGGCTGCTCGGCGAGACCGCGCAGCGGCTGGCCGACGCCGTCGCCGTGCGCTACCTCGGCTTCGACACCACCTACCGCGAACTCGACGAACGCTCGAACCGGTTGGCGCGCAGCCTGATCGCGCACGGTGCGGGGCCGGAATCGGTGGTCGCGGTCGCGCTGCCGCGCAGCCTGGAATCGATCGTCGCCATCTGGGCGGTGGCCAAGTCCGGCGCCGCGTACGTCCCGGTCGATCCGGCCTACCCGGCCGAGCGGATCGCGCACATGATCGGCGACTCCGGCGCCGTGCTCGGGCTCACCCTGCCCGAGCATCTCGCCGGGCTGCCCACCACCACGGGCAAGCACCGGAAGGCGCCGGAGTGGCTGGTCTTCGGCACGGCCGACTTCGAGGCCGACTGCGCCCGCCGCTCGGCCACCCCGCTCACCGACGCCGACCGCAGGCATCCGATGCGCGCCGGTCAGCCCGCGTACCTGATCTACACCTCCGGGTCGACGGGCACGCCCAAGGCCGTCGTCGTCACCCACGCCGGTATCGCCTCGCTCGCCAGCGAGCAGACGCAGCTGTTCAAGGTCACCGACGCGGCGCGCACCATGCACTTCTCCTCGCCCAGTTTCGACGCCTCGGTGCTCGAACTGCTGCTCGGCTTCGCCGCGGGGGCGACCATCGTCGTCGCGCCCGCCGATCTGTACGGCGGCGCGGAACTGGCGGGTTTCCTGCGCTCGGAGCGGATCACCCACGCGTTCATCACCCCCGCCGCGCTGGCCACGGTGCCCGCGGGCGACTTCCCCGACCTGGGCACGGTCATCGTCGGTGGCGAGGCCTGCTCGGACGAGCTGGTGCAGCGCTGGGCGAGCGACTACCGGATGCACAACATGTACGGCCCCTCGGAGGCGACCGTCGCGGTCACCGCGAGCGCGGCGATGGTGGCGGGGGAACCGGTGCCGCTGGGCGCGCCGGTGCGCGGCATGCGGTTGTTCGTCCTCGACGGCCGCCTGCACCCGGTCCCGCCGGGGACGCCCGGTGAGCTCTACGTGTCCGGACCCGGTGTCGCCCGCGGCTATCTGGGCAAGCTCGGGCTGACCGCGCAGCGGTTCGTCGCCAACCCGCACGGCCGGGTCGGCGAACGCATGTACCGCACCGGCGATCTCGTCGTCTCCGACGCCGCCGGGCGGTTGCGCTTCCTCGGCCGCGCCGACGATCAGATCAAGATCCGCGGCTTCCGCATCGAACTGCGCGAGATCGACCATGTCCTGCGGGAACACCCGGGCGTGCGCTCGGCGCTGACCGTCGTGCACGTCGACGAGCAGGGTCAGCAGCGGCTCGCGTCCTATGTCACGGCCGACCGCCCGGTCGACCCGGCCGCGGTGCTCGACACCGCGCGCGGCAGGCTGCCCGGCTACATGGTGCCCGCGGCACTGGCCGTGCTGGACCGGATGCCGGTGACCCCGGCGGGCAAACTCGACCGAAAGGCGCTGCCCGCACCGGAGTTCGCCGTCGCCACCGGGTCGCGCGCCCCGCGCACGCACTTGGAGATGCGGGTCGCCGCGGTGTTCACCGAGATCCTCGGCCGGCCGGTGCCGGGCGCCGAGGACAGCTTCTTCGAGATCGGCGGCAACTCGCTGCTGGCCACCCGGCTCGCGGCGGCCGTGCACGCGGATTTCAGTGTGGACCTGCCGGTTCGGCAGATCTTCGAGGCGCCGACCGTGGCGGGCATCGCCCGGCTGATCACGGAAGCGCCCCGGACGCAGCGGGTGGCGCTGGCGGTACACACCCCACGTCCGGGACGCATACCACTGTCGCTGCCGCAGCAGCGGCTGTGGTTCCTCAACAGATTGTCCCCCGAATCCAGCGCCTACAACATCGCATTCGTCTTGCGAATCGGCGGAGATCTGAACATCGGTGCTTTGCGATCCGCACTCACCGATCTGGTGGAGCGCCACGAGGTGCTGCGCACGATCTTCCCGGAGGATCTGTCCGGCGCCCAGCAGATCGTGCTGCCGGTCGTCGCGGCGGCTCCCGTGATCGAGGCCGTCGACACCGCTGCCGACCGGGCGCTCGAGGTGCTGACCGCGCTGGCGCGCCAGGGATTCGACCTGACGAGCCAGCCGCCGCTGCGCGCGCGGCTGCTGCGGGTCGGGCCCCAGGAGCACCTGCTCGGCGTCGTCGTGCACCACATCGCCGCCGACGGCTGGTCGCTCGGCCCGCTCACCCGGGACCTGGCGCTGTCGTATGTGGCCAGGTCGGCGGGCAGCGAGCCGGTGCGCGCGCCACTTCCGGTGCAGTACGCCGACTTCAGCCTGTGGCAGCGCACGGTGCTCGGCGCCGAGGACGACCCGGACAGCATCGCCGCCACCCAGCTCGCGCACTGGCGCGAGGCACTGGCCGAACTGCCCGACGAACTGCCGCTGCCGTTCGACCGGCCGCGTCCGGCCGAACCCACGGGGGTGGCGGGCAGCGTGCGGTGTGAGATCTCGCCGCCGCTGCAGCAGGCCATGCGGGAGCTGGCGGCCGAGGCGGGCGTCAGCCTGTTCATGGTGGTCCGCTCCGCGCTGGCGGTACTGCTGCGCAGCGTCACCGGTGGCCGCGACATCCCGATCGGCACTCCGGTGGCGGGGCGCACCGACATCCAGCTCGACGACCTGGTCGGCATGTTCGTCAACACGCTGGTCCTGCGGTCCGACGTGGACCCGGGCCGCAGCTTCGTCGACCTGCTGCACGCCGACCGCGACGACGAACTGGCCGCGATCGCGAACTCCGACCTGCCGTTCGAACGCGTCGTCGACGCGCTCGGCCGCGACAGCAGGGCGAGCAACCGCCACCCGCTGTTCCAGGTCGCGCTGAGCATGCAGGACGACCGCACGCCGGAACTGGACCTGCCCGGCCTGCGGCTGGCCGCGGAGGAACTCGACATCGCCCGCGCCAAGTTCGATCTGGAACTGCGGGTGACGCCCGGCGACGGCGAGACCCGCTGGTTCGACTTCGTCTACGCCGCCGAGATGTTCGACGCCGCGACGGTCGAGACCATGGCGACCCGGTTCGTCGAGATCCTCACCCAGGTGACGGCCGATCCGCGACAGCTGGTCTGCGAGGTCGACGCCCTCACCGTGCCCGAACGCCGCGCCCTGGTGCCGGCGCAGGGCCCGGCCCTGGTGACCCCGGTCGTACTGGCCGACATCATCGAACGCGCGGCCACCACCTTCGCGCATCGCCCGGCCCTGCGCTGGTTCGCCGACGGCAGTGTCGCGGGCGCGGTGGGGGAGCTGGACTACGACGAGGTCGGTTTCCGGGCGCACCGGCTCGGGCGCGCGCTGATCGCCCGCGGGATCGGCACCGGTGACCGCGTCGCAGTCGGCCTGACCCGTGGATTGGACTGCGCGCTGGCCATTTTCGGCGTCGCGGCCAGCGGTGCGGCGTTCGTTCCGGTGGACCCGCGTTACCCGGCCGACCGGGTGCGGCACATGCTCACCGACTCCGGCGCGAGCGCGGTCATCACCACCACCGCCGACGCCGAGTCCCTGCGCGAGGCGGCCGGATCGCTCGACACCCAGTGGCTGCTGGTGGACGACGAGGAACTGCAGGCCGAACTGGCGGGCTACGACAGCGTGCCGATCACCGACCCCGAGCGGGTCCGCCCGGTGCGCCCGGCCGACCTGGCCTACCAGATCTACACCTCGGGCTCGACGGGCCTGCCCAAGGGCGTGACCGTCACCCACAGCGGTCTGGTGAGCCTGGCGGTGGACCTGCAGGAACGGATGGGCCTGGACCGGTTCGCCCGCACGTTCTTCTTCTCCACGCCGAGTTTCGACGTCTCCGTGCTCGACATGCTGCTGGCGGTCTGGTCCGGCGCCGAGATGGTGATCGGCCCGATCGACATCTACGGTGGCGACGAGCTCGGCGCGCTGCTCGAGCGCGAGGACATCACGCACACCTTCCTCACCCCCGCGGTGCTCGCCTCGATCGACGCCACCCGCTGGCCGCTGCCGCGGCTGCGCGGGCTCATGGCCGGTGGCGAGGCGGTGCCGCCGGACCTGGTGGAGAACTGGGCGCCGGGGCGGCGGTTCGTGAACGCCTACGGGCCCACCGAATTCACCGTCATCGCGGCGATGTCGCACCTGCGCGTCGGCGTTCCGGTGACCATCGGCACGCCGGTGCGTGGTGCGCAGGTCCTGGTGCTGGACGAGCGGTTGCGCCCGGTCGCCACCGGCGTGCCCGGCGAGCTGTACCTCGGCGGCGCGGGCATCGCGCGGGGGTACCACGAGCGATTCGGCCTCACCGCCGGGCGCTTCGTGGCGGACCCGGCCGGGCCCGCGGGCAGCCGGATGTACCGCACCGGTGACGTCGTGCGCTGGACCGCCGACGGCGAACTGGACTACCTCGGCCGCAGCGACCACCAGGTCAAGGTGCGTGGTTTCCGGATCGAGCTCGGCGAGATCAGCGCCGTGCTCGGCAGCCACCCCGAGGTCCGCTTCGCGCACACCGAGGTCAGGCGGATCGCCGGCGACGATCGCATCGTCGCCTGGGTGCAGCTCGCCGAGGGCACCGACCCGACCGAGCTGGCTCGCGTCCGCAACCACGCGGCGGCCCGGCTGGCCGGGCACATGGTGCCCGCGTCGCTGACCCTGCTCGACCGCGTGCCGCTCACCCCGGTCGGCAAGCTGGACCGGGGCGCGCTGCCGGAACCGGAGTTCACCGCCACCGCGGGCCGCGCGCCGCAGACCGCGTCCGAGCGGCTCGTCGCGCGGGTCTTCCACGAGCTGGTCGGCGGCACCGAGGTCTCCGCCACCGACAGCTTCTTCGACATCGGCGGCAACTCGCTGCTGGCCACCCAGCTGGTGGCGCGGCTGGCCGCGGCCAGCAATGTGCGGCTGGAGGTGCGGACCGTGTTCGCCGCGCCGACCGTCGAGGAGCTGGCCGCGCTCATCGAGTCCGGGCCGTCCGGCGACGAAGGCCGCCCCGACCTGGTGAAACAGGAACGCCCGGAGCGGATTCCGCTGTCCGCGGCCCAGCGCAGGCTGTGGTTCCTGAACCGGTTCAACGCGGGCACCGAGGGCGAGAGCCAGTCGGCGGGCGCCTACAACATCCCGGTCGTCCTGCGCCTGCACGGCCCGATCGACCTGGACGCGCTGATCGCGTCCTTGCACACGGTGCAACGTCGGCACGAGACGCTGCGCACGGTGTTCCCGGAGAGCGCGGGCGAGCCCGAACAGCTCGTGCTCGATCCGGAGGTCGCCGCCGTCACCCTGTTCCACGCGACGGCGACCCCCGACGAGGTGGGCGCCGCGGTGACCCGCTTCGTCGCGCCGGGCTTCGACCTGTCGTCCTCGGTGCCGATGCGGGCCGCGCTGATCACCGTCGACCACTCCGGACTGCCGGTACCCACCCAGGCCAAGCTGGCCGTCGCGGGGTCGAAGGAGCACGTGCTCGTGCTCGTCGTGCACCACATCGCGATGGACGGCTGGTCGCTGGAACCGCTGGCCGGGGAGGTGGCCGCCGCCTACCGCGGCATCCGCGAGGGCGCGCCGTTCGGTGACCTGATCCCGGAGATCCAGTACACCGACTACACGCTGTGGCAGCAGGAACTCCTCGGCACCGAGGACGACCCCGACTCGCTGATCAGCAAGCAGCTCGCCCACTGGCGCGGCGCGCTCGACGGCCTGCCCGAACTGCTCACCGTCCCGGCCGACCGGTCCCGCCCGCCGGTGCCCTCCTACCGGGGCGGCACCGTCGACTGCGAGGTCGACGCGGCCACCCACCGGGCGCTGCGCAGCATCGCCACCGCCAACAATGTCAGCATGTTCATGGTGCTGCACGCGGCGCTGGCCGTGCTGCTGCACCGGGTCACCGGCGACGACGACATCGCCGTCGGCACCGCGACCGCGGGCCGCGGGCACCCGGCTCTGGACGCGATGATCGGCATGTTCGTCAACACCCTGGTGCTGCGCACCGAGGTGACCGACGATCGGGCGTTCGTCGACCTGCTGCGTTCCGTGCGCGACCGGGATCTCGACGCGTTCGCCAACGCCGACATGCCGTTCGAACGGCTCGTCGAGGTGCTCAATCCGGCCCGCTCGCAGGCCCATCACCCGCTGTTCCAGGTGATGCTGTCGGTGCGCAACACCCCGGTGCGGATGCTGGAACTGCCCGGACTCCGGATCGAGGCGGTCGACGCCGACGCCGGCATCGCCAAGTTCGACCTGCAGTTCACCTTCACCGAGACCGAGACCGCCGAGCGCGTCGGCGACGGTGTCACGCTGGCGGTGAACTACGCGGCGGACCTGTTCGACGAGGTCACCGCGCGCAGGCTGGGCGACCGGCTGGTGCGGCTGCTCACCGCCGTCGCCGCCGACCCGCACACGGCCGTGGGCGATCTCGCGCTGCTCGACGCCGTCGAGTGGACCGCGCTCGCGCCGGTGCACGGCACCCGCGCGGACACCCCGGTCAGCTTCGCCGCGGTGTTCGGCGCCGCCGTCGCGCGGTCCAGGGACGCGGTGGCGCTGTGCGCGGGCGACACCGTCGTCACCTACGACGCGCTCGACCGCTGGACCAACCGGCTCGCCCGGGTCCTCATCGGTCAGGGCATCGGCCCGGAAAGCCTGGTGGCCCTGGGCATCCCGCGCTCGGTGGAGTCGGTGGCGACGATGCTCGCGGTCGCCAAGGCCGGTGCGGCGTTCGTGCCGGTCGACCCGAACTATCCGGCGCAGCGGATCAGCCACATGCTCACCGATTCCGGTGCGGCCGTCGGCCTGACCCTGCTGGCGCATCGGGACCGGCTGCCCGGCGACTGCCGCTGGCTGGTGCTCGACGATCCGCACACCCGCGCGACCGTGCTCGGCACCGACGACGCGCCGGTCACCGACGCCGACCGGATCCGGCCGCTGCGCGTGGCCAACCCGGCGTACGTGGTCTACACCTCCGGCTCCACCGGTACGCCGAAGGGCGTGGTGGTGACCCACGGCGGCATCTCGAACTTCGCCGCCGAGTGCGCCGACCGGTACGACGTGCGGCCCGGCAGCCGGGTCCTGCACTTCGCCACGCCGAGCTTCGACGGGTCGATGCTCGACATCCTGTTCGCGCTCGGCGGGGCGGCGACCCTGGTGATCGCCCCGCCCGGGATCGTCGGTGGCGAGGATCTGCGCCAGCTGTTCATCCGGGAGCGGATCACCCACGCGTTCATCACCACCGCCGCGATCGGCACCGTCGACCCGGCGGGCGTGCACTCGCTGGCGCACGTGCTCGTCGGTGGCGAGGCGCTGCCGCCGGACCTGCTGGCCCGGTGGTCGCCGGGCCGCAACTTCTACAACGTGTACGGCCCGACGGAGACGACGATCGTCACCCTGATGCCGCAGCCTATGAGCCCGCGGGGGCCGATCACCATCGGCGGCCCGATCCGCGGCGTCAGCGCCACCGTGCTGGACCGGCGGCTGCATCCGACCCCGATCGGCGTCACCGGCGAACTGCAGCTGGCCGGCTCGGCGCTGGCCCGCGGCTACCACAACCGGCCGGGCCTGACCGCTCAGCGGTTCGTCGCCAATCCCTATGGCGCGCCGGGCGAACGGATGTACCGCACCGGCGACCTGGTGCGCTGGCGCGACGGCGCGAAGTCGGCGCTCGACGTCGAGTACGTCGGCCGCACCGACCACCAGGTGAAGGTGCGTGGTTTCCGCATCGAACTCGGCGAGATCGACGTCGCGTTCGGCAGGCACCCCGAGGTCGAGTTCGCGCTCACCATCGGGCACACCACCCCGGCGGGTGTCACCGCGCTCGTGTCGTACGTGAAGGCCAGGACCGGGACCGCGCCGACGGTGCGGGAACTGCTCGATCATGTCGGCGGGCACGTGCCGAACTACATGGTCCCGCAGTCGGTGATGCTGCTCGACGAGGTGCCGCTCAGCCCGGTCGGCAAGCTGGACCGGGCGCGGCTGCCCGAGCCGGTATTCCTGGCGTCCGAGGGCTACCGCGCGCCGGTGACCCCGGCCGAGGTGGCGCTGTGCGCGGTGTTCGCCGAGGTCCTCGGGGTGGAGCGGGTCGGCGCCGACGACGGGTTCTTCGAACTCGGCGGCAACTCGCTGCTGGCCACCAAAGTCGTGGCGGCACTGCGTGAGCAGGGCTACGAGATGCCGGTGCAGCTGATGTTCGGCGATGCCACCCCGTCCGGCATCGCGGCCCGGCTCGACGGCGCCGACCCGGGCGCGGCGATGGCGGCGGCGACCGGTCCGGTGCTGGCCATCCGGCCGTCCACCGGCCCGCACGACACCCCGCTGTTCTGCGTGCACCCCGCGATCGGCCTGGCCTGGTGCTACGCGGGACTGCTCGCCCACCTCGCGCCCCAGCGCCCGATGTACGGCCTGCAGGCGCCGCACGTGTCCGGCGAGGACCGGTTCACCTCCATCCCCGAGGCGGCCGGACACTATGTGGCACACATCAAGTCGATCCAGCCGCACGGTCCTTACCACCTGCTCGG
Source organism: Nocardia sp. NPDC051833 (assembly GCF_040681225.1). Lineage (NCBI taxonomy): Bacteria > Bacillati > Actinomycetota > Actinomycetes > Mycobacteriales > Nocardiaceae > Nocardia > Nocardia sp. NPDC051833. The sequence goes on along the minus strand of NZ_JBFAYK010000002.1, from coordinate 970,779 downwards.
CTGGTCGCTCGGCGGGCTGATCGCGCAGGAAGTGGCGGTGCAGCTGCAGGACGCGGGGGAGGACGTCGCGCTGCTGGCCATGATGGACAGCTACCAGCTCGGCGACCGCTGGCTCGACACCGCGATGCCGAGCGTGGCCGATGTCCTCGGCGAGTTCGGCGCCGACATCCTCGGTGGGGCAACGTTGCCCGCCGACATCGACCTGCACGACGCGGCGGAACTGCTGCGGGCACAGCCGGGCCCGTTCGCCGCGCTCTCGGTCGAGAATCTCGAACGGCTCTACACCGGGTACGCCGACGGCACGGTGATGGCGAACCGGTTCCGGCCCCGCACCTTCGACGGTGACCTGGTGTTCTTCACGGCGGCGGCGGACGAGATCAACGCCGCCGATCCGGCCAGGCGCGCCGAGGCGTGGCAGCCGTTCGTCACCGGCAACATCCACAACCACGACCTGCCCTGCAGGCATGCGGCGATGACCACGCCGGAATCGCTGGCGGCGATCGGCCCCGTGCTGCATCGCCACCTCGACGCGGTCCCGGAGATCACCGTGTGCGGTGGCGGCCAGAAGGAGATGCGTCCGTGAGTTTGGCGGTAGAAGTACGTGGCCTGGCCAAGAGTTACGGCAAGGTGCGCGTGCTGAAGGAGATCGATCTGGAGATCCCGGCGGGCACGGTCCTCGGCCTGCTGGGTCCCAACGGCGCGGGCAAGACGACCACCGTGCGGGTCGTCACCACGCTGTTGCGGCCCGACGCGGGCTCGATCCGGGTCGCCGGTGTCGACGTGCTGGCCGACCCGGCCACCGCGCGCACCAGGATCGGCCTGTCCGGTCAGTACGCGGCGGTCGACGCGAACCTGACCGGCTACGAGAACCTGCGGATGGTGGCGCGGCTGTACGGCATGTCGCGCAAGCAGGCCGTCGCGCGCGCCGAACAGCTGCTCGCCGCGCTCGGCCTCGAATACGCCGCGGGCAGGCGGGCAGGCACGTATTCCGGTGGTATGGCGCGGCGGCTCGACCTGGCCGGCGCGCTCGTGGCCCGGCCGCCCGTGGTGGTGCTCGACGAACCCACCACCGGCCTGGACCCGCGCGGGCGCCTGGACATGTGGCAGGTGATCGGCGACCTCGTCGACGACGGCACCACCGTGCTGCTCACCACCCAGTACCTCGAGGAAGCCGATCTGCTCGCCGACCGGATCACGGTCATCGACAAGGGCACGGTCATCGCGCGTGGTTCGGCCGACGAACTGAAGACCTCCATCGGCGGCGACCGGCTCACCGTCACCCTCGCGCCGGGACAGAACCCGAGCCCCGCGGTCCAGGTGCTGCACCAGGTCGGGGTCGGCGAACCGATCCACGAGCCAGGCAGCGACGAGGTGTCGGTGGTGGTGGGCAACGGCTCGCGCACCATGGTCGAAGCGCTGCGCCGCCTCGACGACGCGGGCGTGTGCGTCGTCGACGCCGTCGTCGTCCGCCCGACCCTCGACGACGTGTTCCTCTCCCTCACCGGCACCCCGGCCGAGCCGGCCGCCGACATCGAAAACGACGACGTGCAAGAGGAGATTCTCTCGTGAGTGTGGCACCGGAGGTCGACGAGTACGAGACCCGCGACCTGCCGATTCAGACGAGTCCACCGCGTCCCGCCGCCCCCGGCGAGGCGCCCCCGCGGGCCCGGTTCATCCGGGACAGCGCGATCGTGGCGCACCGCAACCTGCTGACCATCCTGCGGGTGCCGACCCTGCTGGTCACCGCGACGATCCAGCCGCTGATGTTCGTGTTCCTGTTCGCCTACATCTTCGGCGCCTCGCTGGGCGGCGACCAGTATCGCGAGTTCCTGCTGGCGGGCATCTTCACCCAGACGGTCGCGTTCAACGCCGCGTTCACCACGGTCGGCCTGGCGGGCGACCTGCAGAAGGGCATCATCGACCGGATGCGGACGCTGCCGATGTCGCGGCTGGCGGTGCTGATGGGCCGCACGCTGTCCGACCTGGTGGTCAATGTGCTCAGCCTGGGCGTGATGGTGATCTGCGGCTACATCGTCGGCTGGCGCATCCACGGCAGTGTCGCCGACGCGGCGCTGGCCTTCGCCATCATCCTGCTGTTCGCGTTCGCGATGTCATGGGTGGGCGCCCTGACCGGTCTGATCTCGCCGACCGTCGAGGTCGCGCAGAGCGCGGGCCTGATCTGGATGTTCCCGCTGTCGTTCATCTCCTCGGCGTTCATCTCCGCCGAGACCCTGCCGGGCCCGCTGCGCACGATCGCCGAGTGGAACCCGATCACCGCGGTCTCGGCGGCGGGTCGCGAGCTGTTCGACAACGACGCTCCGCCGTCGTTCGCTCCGGCCACCGGCTGGGCCGCCGACAACTGCATCCTCTACGCGATCATCTGCTCGGTGGTCATCCTGGCGATCGCGATGCCCGCGGCGCTACTCCAGTACCGCAAGGTGGCCAGTCACTGACCGGCCAGAACAGAAGAACGGCGAAGGCCGCCTCCCGAGCGGGAGGCGGCCTTCGCCGTATCGCACTGAGCGCTATCCGCGCCGGCGCGTCTTGAGCAGTTCGAGGCGCTCCTTGAGCAGCTCCTCGAGCTCCTCCTTGCTGCGACGCTCCAGCAGCATGTCCCAGTGGGTGCGCGGCGGCTTGACCTTCTTGGTCTCCACCGTGGTGCCCTCCATGAGCTGACCTTCCTGGCCGTTACGGCACAGCCAGGTCGGCGGGATCTCCGCGTCATCGGCGAACGGGACGTCGAATTCCTCACCGTTGTCGGTGCGGTAGCGGGCGATCCGGCGGGGGGCCAGGTCGTGGTCGCGGTCGGTCTCGTAGCTCACCGCTCCGAGCCGACTGCCTCGGAGTACGCGATCTGCCATGTGTGCTCCCTGTCTTTGGCGGCTGGCGCCGATCGTGGTCCTACCGTTAACGCACGGGACCTCTGAACTGTTCCATTGTAGTCGCAACGGTGAATCGGCCGGGTGGCCCCTGAGCGGGGACGGCGGGGTCCGTGCCCGCTGAGCGAGACCTGAGCCGCCCGATCGGGCGCCGGACCGATAGGGTTTCGCAGCATGTCGCGCAGTCGCCTGCTGTCCTGCCTGTGGTGCGGGCGGGAGATCGTGGATTCCGAGTCGGGGCGCCGTCGCCGCTATTGCCGCCAGTCGTGCCGTCAACGGGCGTACGAGCACCGCACCAGTCTCAAGGGAACCGGTATTCCGGAGGACGCCGTGGTGTTGTCCGCCCAGGAAGCCGCGGATCTGGCCGATCGCTGGTTCGCGGCCCGATGCGCCGCCGAGGACGTGGCGACGGCGGTGGCCGAGGGGGCCGAGCACGCGGAGCTGGCACAGCTCAGCGCCACCCTGCTGCAGCTGTCGCGGGAAGCCGAGCGGTTGCGCTGAAACCTCCTGCGGCCCACCGCACCTCGGTGCGATGGGCCGGCCGGGCGAGCGCGGTCAGCGGGTTTCGACAGCGTCGCGGGCCCGCAGGTACACCGCCGTCACCCCGCCCGCGACGAGCAGCGCGAGTGCCGTCGCCGCGCCCGCGGTGGCGAGGTCGGGGCTGGTCAGCGGCTGGCCGCGCAGTGCCTGCCAGAGCACGAGGGTGAGCAACCCGAAGTAGCCGAGCACCGCGACGCCGAGCAGTGCCGCGCGGACGGTCTCCTCGCGCAGCCACCGGTACCGAGGTGCCAGCGCGACCAGCACGACGGCCAACAGCAGCAGCACCTGGATGCCGTGCAGCCCGACGAAGTGCGGAATCCGCAGGTCACCGCCGGTGGTGCTCCAGTGGGTGAGGGGCATGGCGCCGACCCCGTCGCGGACCGCGTCACCGTGCGGGCCACCTGCGCGCACGGTGTGCCCGGCCATCAGCCCGACGACGGTGCCGTCGGACTGCCGCACCAGCTGCGGGCCGGTGAAGCCCATCAGATACCCGAGCATCATGCCCGCCACCGCCAGCCACAGCCCGGCCTTCAGTGCGATCCGGGTCGGCCGATCGGCCAGCTTCTGCCACGAGATGATCACGGCCAGGACGAGATTGGCGAGGAACAGGCCGGGCACCCCGGAGGCGAAGACCTGCTGGCCGATCTGGTTGACGGAATCCTCGGCGGTATTGAAATGGCTGAACGTGCCGCGCGCGGCCTGTAGCGCGATGAACCCGACGTCGGCGATCCCGGTGACGGCGAAGACGGTGCCCAGCCACCAGGTGGCCCGCCTGCCCCGATGTGGCAGCCGCAGGATCCAGGCCAGCGTCACGCCGTAGAGGGCGAAGGCGAGCCCGAACTTGGCGGGTTTGAGCCAGACCGACTCGCCGAGCAGCATCCGGTCGTCGACCAGCATGCCGACGACCGAGACCAGCACGAGCGCGCTCATCAGCGCGGAGTTCACCAGCAGCGGGCCGTGCCAGGGCGCGCGGTCGGTGCCGACCCCGCGTGCGGGCGCGGCGTGGAACCGGATGCGGGACAGGGTGTGGGAGAGATCGATCGTCGCCATGTCTCGACGGTAGAAATCCGGTGCGCCGCAACACCTCCCGCTGCGGAACGGTTCGCTACCCGTACCGGGGTAGGGGGAAGGCCCTACTCCGGTGCGGTCACCTGGGCGCCGATCAGATCCCCAGGCGCCAGATGACGGCGTCGACCGCGCGGGGGGAGACGGTCGCGACGGCCTGCAGAATCCGGGTGTAGCGGGGGTACAGCTCGATCGGCCGGGTGCGGATGGCGGTGCGGATCCAGTCCGCGGCCTGCTCGGCGGTCAGCGCGGCCGACTCGTCGTAGGCGCCGGTCGGGGCGATCATCTCGGTCCGCACCAGCGGGAAGCCGACGGTGGTGACGTGCACGCCGCGCGCCCTGGTCTCGGCGCCCAGGCTGCGCCCGAACGCGCCGAGCGCGGCCTTGGACGCGTGGTAGGCGGTGAACATCGGCATCGTGCCCGCGGCGACGCCCCAGGTGGCGACATTGACGACGTGCCCGTCGCCGGTCTCGAGCATCGAGGGCAGCAGGCCCATGGTGAGCCGGGCCGCGCCGAAGTAGTTCAGCGCCATGGTGCGTTCGTAGTCGTGGAACCGGTCGGTGGCGTCGCTCGCGCGGCGGCGGATCGAGCGGCCCGCGTTGTTCACCAGCACGTCGATCGTCCCGTACTGCTCGAGCACGGTCTTGACCAGGTCGTCGGTGTCGCCGGGGTCGGACAGATCGCAGGTGATGCTGTCGGCCCGGCCACCGGCCGCGCGCACCGCGTCGCGGACCTCGAGCAGCGGTTCGGCGGTCCGGGCGACCAGGACGAGCCGCGCGCCGTCGCGGCCGAGCGCGAGCGCGGTGGCCCGGCCGACGCCGGAGGACGCGCCGGTCAGCAGGACGGTCTTGCCGGCGATCTCGTGCCGTTCGCCGAGCACGAGCCGCGCCACGGTGCGCGGCAACGCGGGCGGGTTGAGCAGCAGTGACTGCGCGAGGCGGTCGAGCACGGTGACTCCTGGCGTCGAGGGGACGAATGAATTTACTATCTAGTAAATTACAAATCAGTCAATTGAGTGTCAACAGGAGTCGCCGCGATGGTTGGATGGGCCGGGTGAGCACAGCCGGAACCAAGGGTGTCCCGCGCCCCGAGCGTGAGCAGCAGATCCTCGACGCCGCCGTCGCCGAGATCGGGCGGGTCGGCTACGCGGGGCTCTCGCCCGCCGAGGTCGCGCAGCGGGCCGGGGTGTCCAAGCCGCTGGTTTACACCTATTTCCAGTCCAAGGACGGGCTCTACATCGCCTGTGTCGAGCGCGCGGCTACCGTCATCTACGACGCGATCGAAACCGCCATCACCGGGGCGAGTGGCCTGACCAAGGCCGAGCGGACACTCGACGCGCTCTTCGTCGCCCTCGCGCCGCGTCCGCACGACTGGACCGTCGTCTTCGACCGCTCGCACCCGGACGCGGGCCCGGCCGCCGACGCGGTGCGTGCGGCCCGCCGACGGATCGCCGCCCAGGCCGCGCGCGGTGTCGCCGACGCGTTGAGCACGCTCGCGCTCACCGACCCCGACGACCTGTCGGCGTTCACCGACGTCTGGATGGGGTCGGTGACCTCGCTGGTGCTGTGGTGGTTGCGCCACCCCGAGCAGACGGCGGGCGAGATGAGTGCCCGCAGCCACCGCCTGATCGGGGCCCTGGTCAACGCGCCGCGCTGATCGCCCTCGGGTCCTCGGGCAGCAGCTCGGCCAGCAGCGGTGACCACTCGTAGCGCCGTTCGGGGAAGCAGCGATCGAGCAGGTCCCGCATGATCGACGGCGCGATCGAGGCGCCGGGGGACGCGCCGAGCAGCCCGGCGACGGTGCCGTCGGCGCCGGTCACCAGTTCGGTGCCGAACTCGAGCACGCCGCCGCGCTCGGGGTCGGGCTTGACCAGCTGGGCGCGCTGTCCGGCCGACACGAGCTCCCAGTCGGCCGGGTCGGCGGTCGGATAGAAGCGTTGCAGCTGCCGGAACTTGCGGCGCGGCGAGGCGAGGAGCTCAGTGACCAGGTACCGCACCAGATCCAGGTTCCGCAGGCCGGCGGCCACCAGCGGCACGATGTTGTGCGGCCGCAGCGTGGTGAACAGATCGGTGAGCCTGCCGTGCCGCAACAAGCGGGTGCTGAAGGTGGCGTACGGGCCGAACAGCAACGCGGCCGACCCGTCGACCTCGCGACGGTCCAGGTGGGGCACCGACATGGGCGGCGCGCCGAGCGCGGCCTGGCTGTAGACCTTCGCGGTGTGCTCGGCGACGACGTCGGGGTTCGTCGTCCGCAGGAACTGCGCCCCCAGCGGAAACACGCCGTATCCGCGCACCTCGGGCAGTCCCGCCCGTTGCAGCAGCCGCAGGGCGTAGCCGCCCGCGCCCACGAACACGAAGCGCGTGCGCACCCGAAAACGCCTGCCGCTGTCCAGGTCCCGGCCGCGCACGGTCCACAGGCCGTCCCTGTCGCGGGTGAGTCCGGTGATCTCGCGGTGCAGCCGGACCGCGTTGCCCGCCGCCGTCATCGTCGACAGCAGCGACCTGGTCAGCGCGCCGAAGTCGACATCGGTGCCCGCGCCGTGCCGGGTGGCGGCCATGGCCTCGCCGTCGGCCCGGCCGCGCACCAGCAGCGGTGCCCACTCGGCGATGACGGCGCGGTCCTCGGTGTACTCCATCGCGGCGAAGGCGGGCCACTCGCGCAGCGTCGCGTAGCGCTGCCGCAGGTAGCTGATGTCACGGTCGCCGAACACCACGGTGACGTGCGGGGTCGGGGTGGCGAAGGTCGCCGGGTCGAGTTCGCCACGGGCGGCCAGCGCCGCCCAGAACCGCAGGGTGAGCTGGAACTGCTCGGCGATCCCGGCCGCGCGATCGCCGTCGCGGGGATCGGGCATGTAGTTGAGTTCGCACAGGCCGGAATGCCCGGTGCCCGCGTTGTTCCAGGGATGGCTGCTCTCCGCGGCCGGCTCGCCGAGCCGCTCGAACAGCGCGATCGACCAGTCCGGCGCGAGGGTGCTGAGCAGGGCGCCGAGCGTGGCCGACATGATGCCGCCGCCGATCAGCACCGCGTCGAGAATGTCGTCGCCGCCACCGGATTCGGGTCGGCGGGGTGTCGTCTCGGTCATTGTCGAAACCTCCCGTGAGCTGTGTACGGCTATCGTCACGCCGCGGGGAGTGATCCGTCCAATACGGAATCAATGGAGATACGATCCGGATATGGATGATTCAGGGGACGGGGGAGCGCAGGCGCTCGCGCCGCTGCTGGCCGCGTTCGACGCGGCGGCGAGCGACGGCCATATCACCAAGGCCGCGCAGCGTCTCGGCGTGCCGCAGTCCTCGGTGAGCCGCCGGATCAAGACGCTCGAGCAGACGCTCGGGGTGGCGCTGTTCCAGCCGGCCGGCCGCGGCGTGACGCTCACCCCGCAGGGCCGTGAGCTGCACGAACGCACGCGCGGCCTGGTGCGCTCGCTCGACGACGCGGTGCGCCGGGTGCGCGCCGACGCCGATCCCGACAGCGGGCTGGTCCGGTTCGGGTTCCCGCTCACCCTGGGCCCGGTGAGTATTCCCTCGCTGCTGGCCCAGTTCCACACCAGGGCGCCGCGAGTCCGGCTGCACCTGGTGCAGGCACACGGCGAGGCACTGGCCGACCAGGTGCGCGCGGGCGCGCTCGACCTGGCGGTGATGATCCCGCCGCCCGCCGACTTGCCGACGGTGCCGCTGGGCAGGCAGCGCATCGCCCTGCATGTGGCCCGCACCCATCCGCTGGCCGGGCGCGCCCGCATCGATCTCACCGAGCTGGCCGACGCGGCGTTCATCGCCAATCCGCCCAGTTACCAGCTGCGCGCACTGCTCGACAGCTGGTGCGCCGCAGCGGGTTTCCTGCCGCGGGTGCTGTTCGAGATCACCGAGTTCGAGACGCTGCGAGAACTGGTCGCGCTCGGGCTGGGGGTGGCCTTGCTGCCCGCGGCCGAGATTCCGCACCCCGATCTGGCGGTCGTGCCGATCGATGGCGAACGCGACCGCGAGATCGGCCTGGTCTCGGGAGACCATGATCCGACACTCGCGGTCGCGCGGCTGCGGGATTTCCTGATCGCGCGCACGGCGCGACTCGGGTGGTAGAGCGGGTCAGTCCTGGGCGACACCGGCGTCGACGCCACGGGCGGCGAGCCACGGGTGCGGGTCGATCGGGGCGCCGTAGAGCGAGCCGTCCTGGACGTGCACCTCGTAGTGCAGGTGGGGGCCGGTCGACTGGCCACGGTTGCCGACGGTGGCGATGACGTCACCGGCGTTCACGTGCTGACCGGTCTGCACGAGAATCTCGTTGACGTGACCGTAGACGCCGATGGTGCCGTCGTCCTGCAGGACACGGACCCACAGGCCGAAGCCGGAGGCGGGGCCGGTCTCGATGACGGTACCGTCGGTGACCGAGAAGACCGGCGCGCCGATCGGGTCACCGAAGTCGATGCCGTTGTGCGCGGCACCCCAGCGGGCGCCGAAGTACGAGGTCAGCCGGCCGTTGACCGGGCGCACGGTGTGCGGGCGCGGCGGCGGGGGCGGGGCGAGGGTCGGCAGCGGAGGCAGCGCGAGCGCGACGGCCTCGCGGTGCTCCTCCCACGGGATCGGGGCGGACGCGGGGGTCTCGCCCTGCGGGCCCTGGGCCTCGGCGGGGGTGTAGGCGGTGAAGCGGTACGGCGACTGGCCCGCGTGCACGCCTTCGGTGGCGCTGGCGGTGATACTGGTGTCGGAAACCGGGGTCTCGGGTCCGCCGAAGGCGGCGGCCGAGGTTCCCACGAGTGCGGACAAAGCCACCGCACCCGCGACAACGCCTCCCCAGCGGCCGGCGAGGGCGTCGGAGACTCGAGCGGATAACGGGTTGGTCACGAACATGTTTCGAACGTAGCGAAACCGTGATCTCGACGGCGACTGATGTGGCTGCGATCACGATGCGCTATAACGCCAGTTGATCTATAACGACACCATAACGAATGCGGAAATTCCGAGGGTCGACCGGGGGGAATCCCCAGGACGCAAGATCATTGCCGAACCACGGCTTCCCAGGGACACTGATTCAGTGGACGCTAACGGAGTTCGGGCTATCACCGCGCTCGCTGACCCCACCCGGCGCGTGATCTTCGAGGCGTTGCCGTCGGGGCCACGGTCGGTCGCCGACCTCGCCGCGTCCGCCGGAATCACCAGCTCGGCGGCCTCCCAGCACCTGCGCGTCCTGCGTGAAGCGCACCTGGTGAGCATGCGCCGCGACGGCAACCGGCACCTCTACTCCCTGGACCCGCGGGGTCTCAGCGACGCCCGCGACTACCTCGAGCAGTTCTGGCCCAGCGCGCTGGCCGCGCACGCCGCCGCCCTGCGTGCGGCCGCGGAGCCCGGTCAGCCCACCCGGCGGTAACGCAACCGGGTCGATTCCGCCCAGTCCTGCTTGTCCAGCTGCGCGTCGACCGCGGCGACCACCTCGGGCACGCCGATCCGCAGCAGCCCCGGGTCGGGGACCCGGCCCTCGGGGTCGCCCACCTGGCCCGCCCACAGCACCGCGTGCCTGCCGAGCAGGTGGGCGGGCGGTCCACCGCGACGCGGCGGGGTCGGGCCGAACAGCAGCACCGTGCGGGTGCCGAACGCGGTCGCCAGGTGCGCGACACCGGTGTCGCCGCTGATCACGAGGGCGGCCTCGGCGACCGTGGCCGCCAGATCGGTGAGGTTCTGCCTGCCCGCCAGCACGCGATCGTCGGGCAGCCCGGCCTGGACGGCGACCTGGACCGCGATCTCGCGTTCGAACGGGTCGCCGGTCAGGACGACGTCGCGGCCGAGCACCAGCAGATGCCGGACCACCGCCGCGAACCGTTCCGGCGGCCAGCGGCGCGCGGGCGCGCCGGCGCCGACATGCACGACGACACAGTCGCGGCGGCTGATCGAGGCCACCGGCGGCACCAGCCCGAGATTGCGGCGATCAGCCGCGATGCCCTCGGCTTCCAGCAGCAGGCACCACCGATCCACGACGTGGGCCTCCGGGTCCCAGCGGGGACCGGCGGGCTTGGGGGAGGCCGGGGACCGGTGACCGATGATCCGCGCGGCGCCGGTGTCGGCGAGCGCCCGCGCGCTGGCGCCGTCGGCGCCGTGCAGGTTCACCGCCAGCTCGGGCGCCGGTCCGTCCCAGATCAAGGCGGCCGGATCGGCGGTGGGCACCAGTTCGTCGACCGAGGAGATCAGGTCGACGATCCGCTCCAATCGATGCGGCGCCGCCAGCACGATCTTGCTGCGAGGTTCGGCCCGACGCAGAGCACGCAGAGCCGGGACCGCGGCGAGCACATCACCGAGGCCCCGAGCTTGCAGCACGAGTACAACCGACACCTTCTTGACCTACCCGGGTCCTGTGTGGACCAAACGTTCGCGCATGCAACGACGTGTCGGTCGTCACGCGGGGTGGTCTCGGCCCAGGTCCCAGCACGGCGGGTGATCGCGACACGATCACGGCTCCAGCTAATGTCGGGAAAACGAGAGCGACCGGGCATAACATCTCGTCATGACGACAAATACCGTGCTGGAGAGTCCCTTTGCGGCTCTTGCCAAGAAAACCTGGCAAACAATTCTGGTCACCGGCCTCCTCGCGGTGGTCCTCGGCATCATCGTGCTGGTGTGGCCCGGTCCGTCACTGCTCGTGGCGGGCATTCTGTTCGGTATCTACATGGTTGTCAGCGGCATCTTCCAGTTGATCGCCGCCTTCACCCATCTGCCCAGCACCAGTTTCCGGGTGCTCTCCTTCATCAGTGGCGTGCTGTCGCTGATCATCGGCATCTTCTGCTTCCGCGACGATCTGACCTCGATCTTCCTGCTGGGGTTGTGGATCGGCATCAGCTGGCTGTTCCGTGGCGTCGCGGTGCTGTTCGCCGCGATGTCGGACAAGGGCGTGCCGGGGCGCGGCTGGCAGATCTTCTACGGCATCATCAGCGCCATCGCGGGCATCATCCTGATCGTGTGGCCGATCGAGTCGCTGGCGACCCTGACCCTGGTGGTCGGCATCTTCCTGATCGTCATCGGCATCATGGAGATCATCACCGCCTTCGGCGTGCGCAAGGATTCGAAGGTTCTGGAGGAACAGGGGCTGTAATACACACGGGGAAAAGTTCGTCGGGAAACGGCCGGTGCCTTCGGGCGCCGGCCGCTTTCGTGTGAACTACGCTCGCCATTCATGGAATTCGTTTACAACCTGGTGGTTGTCACCCATCTGCTCGGCATGGCGGCCGTGGTCGGCGGCTTCGCGGCGTCCCGGCCGGTCGTCTCGGAGCTGATGGTGTGGGGCGCGCGCGCCCAGCTCATCACCGGCCTGGTCCTGGCGGGTCTGGCCTCGGCCGTCGACTCGCTGGGCAAGGACCCGGACACGACCAAGCTGGCCGTGAAGCTGGCCATCTCGGTCGCCGTCGTCGCGCTCGCCGAGATCGGCCGCGCCGACGCCAAGCGCGGCAAGCAGGTCGACTGGATGACCGATGCCGCCGGTGGCCTCGCCATCGTCAACGTGCTCGTCGCCGCCCTCTGGACCTGAGTCCCGGACGCCGCTGCGGCGGTACCGTCGCGGGATGGAATTTCTCGGGATCCATCATGTCGCGATCATCGCGACCGACTACCACCGCTCGAAGCGCTTCTACACCGAAACCCTCGGCGGGACGGTGCTCGCCGAGAATTACCGGGCCGACCGGGATTCCTGGAAGCTCGATGTCGCGCTGCCGGGCGGCTGCCGGATCGAGTTGTTCTCGTTTCCCGATCCGCCCGCGCGCCCGAGCAGGCCCGAGGCGGCGGGGCTGCGTCATCTCGCCTTCGTGGTCGCCGATGTGCCCGCCGCTCTCGACGCCCTGCGTGAACGCGGCGTCCGCACCGAGGAATTGCGCACCGACGAATACACCGGCAAGCACATGGCCTTCTTCTTCGATCCCGACGATCTGCCGCTCGAACTGTACGAGGCCTAGTCGGCGGCGCGCGCCCGCCGCGTCAATTCGACCGTCGCCGAGCGCAGTTCGCCGATCTCCGACAGCGGCGCGGCGTACCCGACCCGGGTGCGCGCGACGCCGCGCGGCGTCTCGACCCGCAGGTCCAGGCCGTAGCGATCCGCGCGCTCGCAGGCGGCGGCGGTCGCGTCGGGGAAGCCGCCGAGCCGGGTGGCCATGGCCAGCAGGGCGTCGGCGTGGTCGGCGTTGAGGTGGGCGATGCCGGGGGCGGCCAGCGGCACGATCGGATCGGCCTGTGCGGCCAGGTACTCCTGCGCCGACGCGGAGTCCATTCGGCCGTATCCGCCGACCCAGCGCACCCGCTGCACGCGCAGCACCCAGAGGGTGAAATCGCTGTAGTCGATGTAGTACTTCGCGGCCGGGATGGCGGCCAGGTGGGCGGCGCGGGCGGCCTCGGCCTCGGCGCCCTCCGGTCGTTCCACCACGCCGGCCAGGGTGATCCGAGTGCCCGCCAGCGGATCGGCCGGGATGTCCGGGGTCACGATGGCGATGCTGGCGCGCGGGTCGGCGGCCAGGTTGCGGCCGTGTTCGGCCAGTCGCGAGACGCTCAGGACGGGCGCGCCGTCGAGCAGTCCGTAGGTGATGAACGACGCCCACGGCGCGCCGTCGGCGGTGAGACTGGCCAGGGTGCCGGTATTGGTGGCCGCCGCGATGGTTCTGGCCTCCTCGGCCGCCGAGGGGCGGGCCTCGTTGGCCAGGGGAGCGGTCGGCAGCGGGATGGAGGGTGCGTCGCCGGGGTCGCCGTGGTCGAGAGTCATGGCCACAGCGTATCCACCCGCGCCGCTCTGCGGGGCGTGCTCGTCAGCCAGCTGTGCAGCGCCTCGTACACCGCGTCATGGTTGAGCAGGCTGAAGTGGTTGGCCGCGGGCACATGCAGGCCGTTGACCCCGTCGAAGCCGATCCTGCGGGTCCGGCCGCGGCCAGACCCGCTGCCGGTGAGCACGAGCCCGTCGCCGATGACCCGTCCCAGCGGGTGCTGGGGGCTGCGGGTGACGGTCGCGGTGACGAAGTAGTGTTCGACGCCCGCGATCAACGGCACCTCGCGGACCGCCCGCGCGCGCAGCGCGTCGGTGTCGAGGTCGCGCCAGTCCTCGTCGACGAGCGAACCCTGGCGCAGGTCGCGGATTCCCGCGCTGCGCCTGCGTAGGAGCTTGCCCAGCGGACGGGTCTCCGGCAGCAGGTCGAACGCCGCCGCGGCATAGTGCGCCAGCTGCTCCAGCGGGGCGCCCAGATGCGGGGAACCGAGGCAGACCACCTGCCGGACCGCGCGCACCCAGGCTTCGTCCGCCGCGTCGGCCAGGTGGCAGGCCCCGCGCGCGACCAGCCCGCCCATCGAATGACCGAGCAGGCAGATCTCGTGCACCGGCAGCGGCCAGGCCGCGACCAGCCGGGCCAGCAGCGCGCTGAGCTGGGCGGCGTTCTCGGAGATGTGCAGGCCGGTGTTGTAGCGCACCAGGATCGGGGTGTAGCCGAGGTCGTCCTCGAGCCGGTCACCGTAGGTGGGGCGGCCGCCGAGCCGCCAGGCGTGCTCGGTCTCCACGAGGCCGTGCAGCTGCACGACCAGCCGGGTCGTCGGTACGGCGACGTGGGCGGCCAGCTGTTCCGGCGGGACCGGCGCGCCGTCGACGCGGAAGGTCATGGGGGAGGCCAGGATCGGCGCCTCGTCCTCGAGGGTGTCCCCGATCAGGCCCTGGAGGGCGGCCAGGACGCCCGCGCCCCAGACGGTCCGCGAGGGTGCGGTGACGCCGGGCACCTGGACCGCGCTCGCCACCTCGCCGACCACGAATCCCGTCCCGCCGACCACCGCGTAGACGCCGTCGGTGATCGCGTCGTGCACCACCTTCACCGGATCCGCGGCGGGACCGACCCCGAGCCGCACCGCCGCGAACACGCGGTCGGAGATGGCGCGGTGGATGGCCGCGATGCCGTCGACGGCACCGACGAATTCGTCGCCGGCCAGACGCGTGAGCGCCTGTACCTCGGCCTGGGGTTGGGGGAGCTGCTCGGTCACGGGATTGAGAGTACAACTGTGCACTGAAATATGCCGCGCGTGGGGCCGATTCGGGAGGAACGCCAGTAGCCGGGGCCTGCCGTGCTCACTTGTCACAATCGGCATGCTGATACGTCGATATGCGCATCAAAACATCTGTTTGGGAAAGCGATACCGCTGAAAGAAGAGCAAGGACGGCGGGGAGGGGTCCCGCCGTCCTCGCGACGGGTCAGCTCACGGTCGATGCATGATCGCGTACCAGAGCGCGCCCATCGTGCCGAGCACGAAAAGCGGTGAGATGACCCAGGTCTCGACCCGGTTCCCGGTCCGCTCGATCAGCGGCACCCGGGTCCGCAGCGGGAACGGCCACAGCAGGCGGCAGCCCCGGTCGGTGAGGCAGTCACCGAGCAGATGCGCGAGGCAGCCGAGGCCGACGCAGATCGGCAGCCAGGCCGGCCGGTCGACGATCCAGTGGTCCACCGCGAAGGTGCCCGCCGTGGCCAGCACGATCACGGTGCCGTAGGTCCGCACGCTCTTCCCCGGCGGGCACAGGTGCAGCGACCGCACCGCCAGCGCGAGCAGGAAGAACACCAGGCCCAGCGTGAACGGCCTGCCTAGATAGTGCTCGCCCGCCCAGGTGGCGGCGACCGCGACGACGACGAACAGCAGCGAGTGGGTACCGTGCCGGTGCCCACCGGAGAGCCAGGAGATCAAGCGGCACAGGTGATGTGACACCGGGCCGAGTACATGCGAGATGGTTCCGCTCGGATGATCCGCGTCCGGCAGCAGCGCGGCACCCGCGGTCAGCAGGGTGCCCATGATCAGTTCGGCGATCCCGAATCGTGTTGTGTCGCTGTCGAAGAGGGGGAAAGCGGCGACCGTGAGCGGGAGCGCCGCGGCGGTTCCCGCCCAGGCCAGCGCCCCACTGGTCGCGTGTGAATGTCCAAGCACTCCGCAACGTTAGTCGAGGTCACCATCTCGGCGCATATGCCGAGGACGGGCGGGAATGCGGGGCGCGCCAGGATGGTTGGGGCAGGGGACCGCAGTGACGAAAGGACGACGATGAGCGCATTCAACGACCAGGTGATCGCCGAATTCCGGGCGAACGGCGGCCGGGTCGGTGGCATGTTCGAGGGCCGCGACAACATGGTGATCATCACCACCACCGGCGCGAAGTCGGGCCGCGCGATCACCAATCCGCTGGTGTTCCTGCCCGACGGCGACCGCGTCGTGCTGATCGCCTCCAACGGCGGCGCCGACAAGCACCCCGCCTGGTACCACAACCTGGTCGCGAATCCGGAGCTGACCGTCGAGCTGCCCACCGAAACCTTCACGGGTAAGGCCGAACTCGTCGACGACCCGGAGCGCACCGCGCTGTTCGACCGGATGGTCGAGATCATGCCGGGGTTCGCCGAGTACCGCGAGCAGACCAGCCGGGTGATCCCGGTGTTCACGGTGTCGCGCGTGAGTTAGGCGCGGGCTCGAGCCGAATCCTTGCCCGGGCGGGTGAGCTGCTGGTTTCATCGGCTCCGTGACCGAAACCACCGACGCGCCCCGCATCGTCCACGCCTCCCGCGAGATCGCGGCGAGCGCCGCCGCCCTCTTCGAACTGATCGCCGACCCCGCCCAGCAACCGCGCTGGGACGGCAACGACAATCTCGCCGAAGCCGCGGCGGGACAGCGGGTCACGGCCGTCGGCGACGTGTTCACCACGACGCTGACCAACGGCGCCGACCGCGACAACCACATCGTCGAGTTCGAAGAGGGCCGCCGCATCGCGTGGAACCCCTCCGAGCGCGGTAAGACCCCGCCCGGGCACCTGTGGCGCTGGGAGCTGGAGCCGATCGACGAGACCACCACCCGGGTGACCCACACCTACGACTGGACGCGGCTGCACGACGAACTGCGTGAGGTCAGGGCCAAGGCCACCACCTCGGACAAGCTGCTGGCGTCGGTGGACCGGCTGGCCGAGGTCGCCGAGACGGCCTGATCCCGCAACAGAACACCCCGCGACCCGAGCGGGTCGCGGGGTGTTCTGCCGGAAGCGATCAGGCCAGGTCGAACCGGTCCAGGTTGCTCACCTTGGTCCACGCGGCGACGAAGTCGCGCACGAACTTCTCCTTCGCGTCGTCGGTCGCGTAGGCCTCGGCCACGGCGCGCAGCTGCGAGTTCGAGCCGAACACCAGGTCGACGCGGCTACCGGTCCAGCGGACCGCGCCGGTCGCGCTGTCCTTGCCCTCGTAGACGTTGTCGTCGGACGCCGACGGCGCCCACTCGGTGCCCATGTCGAGCAGGTTGACGAAGTAGTCGTTGGTCAACGTGCCCGGCGCCGCGGTCAGCACGCCGACCGGGGACTGCTGGTAGTTCGCGCCGATCACGCGCAGACCACCGATCAGCACCGTCATCTCCGGCGCGCTCAGGGTGAGCAGGTTCGCCTTGTCGACGAGCAGGTACTCGGCCGGGATGCGGGCATCCTTGGCCAGGTAGTTGCGGAAACCGTCGGCCTTGGGCTCGAGCGCCGAGAAGGACTCGACGTCGGTCTGCTCCTGGGTGGCATCGGTGCGGCCCGGCGTGAACGGCACCGTCACGTCGTAGCCCGCGGCCTGCGCGGCTTGTTCGACGCCGACCGCGCCGCCGAGGACGACCAGATCCGCGAACGACACCTGGGCGCCGCCAGTGGCGTTGAACGTCTCCCGGATGCCCTCGAGGGTCCGCACGACCTGCGCGAGCTCGTCGGGCTGGTTGACCTCCCAGCCCGCCTGCGGCTGCAGCCGCAGGCGACCGCCGTTGGCGCCACCGCGCTTGTCGCTGCCACGGAACGACGAGGCCGCCGCCCAGGTCGTCGACACCAGCTGCGCGACCGTGAGCCCCGAGGCCTGGATCTGGCTCTTGAGGGTCGCGATCTCGGTGTCACCGATCAGCGCGCCCGTGTGCTCGGGCACCGGGTCCTGCCACAGCAGTTCCTCGGACGGGACGAGCGGGCCGAGGTAGCGCACGACCGGACCCATGTCGCGGTGGGTGAGCTTGTACCAGGCGCGCGCGAACGCGTCGGTGAGCTCGGCCGGGTTCGCCAGCCAGCGGCGGGTGATCTGCTCGTAGATCGGGTCGAACCGCAACGACAGGTCGGTCGTCAGCATGACCGGGGTGCGCTTCTTGGTGGCGTCGAACGGGTCGGGCACGGTACCGGCGCCGGCGCCGTCCTTCGGGATCCACTGGTGGGCACCCGCCGGGCTCTTGCTGAGCTCCCACTCGTAGCCGTAGAGGGTCTCCAGGAAGTTGTTGTCCCAGGTGATCGGGGTGCTGTTCCAGATGCCTTCCAGGCCACTGGTGATCGCGTCGGCGCCGACGCCGGTGCCGAAGCTGCTCTTCCAGCCCAGGCCCTGCTGTTCGAGCGGGGCGGCCTCGGGCTCCGGTCCGACCAGGTCGGCGTCGCCGGCGCCGTGGGTCTTGCCGAAGGTGTGCCCGCCGACGATCAGCGCGGCGGTCTCCTCGTCGTTCATCGCCATCCGGGCGAAGGTCTCGCGGATGTCGATCGCGGCCTTGATCGGGTCCGGATTGCCGTTGGGGCCTTCCGGATTCACGTAGATCAGGCCCATCTGGACCGCGGCGAGCGGGCGCTCCAGGTTGCGCTCGCCGGTGTAGCGCTCGTCGCCGAGCCAGGTGCTCTCCGGACCCCAGTAGACGTCTTCCTCCGGCTCCCACGCGTCGACGCGACCGCCGCCGAAACCGAAGGTGGGGAAGCCCATCGACTCGAGCGCGACATTGCCCGCGTAGACGATGAGGTCGGCCCAGGACAGCTTCTTGCCGTACTTCTTCTTGACCGGCCACAGCAGGCGGCGGGCCTTGTCCAGGCTGGCGTTGTCGGGCCAGCTGTTGAGCGGGGCGAAGCGCTGCATGCCCGAACCGGCGCCGCCGCGGCCGTCGCCGACGCGGTAGGTGCCCGCCGAGTGCCACGCCATCCGGATGAAGAACGGGCCGTAGTGGCCGAAGTCGGCGGGCCACCAGGGCTGCGAGGTCGTCATGACCTGCTCGATGTCCTGCTTCACCGCGGCCAGGTCGAGGGTGGCGAACTCGGCCGCGTAGTCGAAGTCGGCGTCCATCGGGTTCGCCACCGGCGGATTCTTCTGCAGGATCGTGAGATTGAGCTGGTGCGGCCACCAGTCACGGTTGCTGCCACGGGCGTCGGCGGAGGCGAACGGTCGGGCCGATGTCACGGGGCAGCCATTGTCACCGGGTTCCGTGTTGGCTTCCGCGATAGGTGGATGTTCCTCGGGCACGGTGAATCCTTTCAGGAGAGTGATGGTGATGTCGTGCAGTCGGGGCAGCGGCCCCAGTAGATGACCTCGGCTTCGTCGACGACGAAACCGGTGTCATCGATAGCGGTCAGACAGGGCGCATCGCCGACTGCGCAGTCGACATCGACAATCACGCCACAGGATCGGCACACCAGGTGATGATGGTTGTCGCCGACCCGGGTCTCGTACCGGGCGACGGTGCCCATGGGCTGGATCCGCCGGAGCAGACCCGCGGTGGTCAAGGCGCGCAGGACGTCGTAGACGGCCTGGTGACTCACCGCGCCGAGGGTGTCCCTGACCCGGCTCAGAATGGTGTCGGTATCGGCGTGCGGATGCTGGTGCACGGCGGTGAGCACCGCCAGACGCGGTGCCGTGACGCGCAGGGAAGCCGCGCGGAGCATGCGCTCGAAGTCCGATGTGGTGGACACATTCCAGATTATTACTCGTTCCAGATGGCAGCGGAAGCATTTCCGGCCAAGTGGCCCGGACCACATCTGTGCGCCGCGGGATCGGGCGCGCGCGGCACTGGAGGCCGTCGTCGGTGGCTCTCGATCGAACACCGCGGTTCGGTGGGGGGATAGCTGAGCGGCAGCTACCGGCTGCGGCGGTCCCGGGAGAGCGGCCGGGACCGCCCCCCGGTGGACCTGTTCGCTAGGTGGTCACCGGGGTGCGGGTGGCGCGTTCGATGAGGTACTCGACCAGGTGGGTCAGCACCGCCTTGGCCGAGGGCCGGTCACGGGCGTCGCAGAGCACCACGGGGGTGTTCGGATCGAGGTCGAGGGCGTCGCGCACCTCGTCGACGGTGTAGCGCGGGGCGCCCTCGAAGCAGTTCACCGCGATCAGGAACGGCAGGCCACGCCGCTCGAAGAAGTCGACGGCCGCGAACGAATTGCTCAGCCTGCGGGTGTCGGCGAGCACGATCGCGCCGAGCGCGCCGCGACACAGCTCGTCCCAGAGGAACCAGAACCGGTCCTGGCCGGGGGTGCCGAACAGGTACAGCACGAGGTCGCGGTCGATGGTGATGCGGCCGAAGTCCAGCGCGACCGTGGTCGTCGACTTCTGCTCCACCCCCGACAGGTCGTCGACGCCGGTGCTGACCTCGGTGATCAGCTCCTCGGTGCGCAACGGCGCGATCTCGCTGATCGAGGAGACCATCGTGGTCTTGCCGACGCCGAAGCCGCCGGCGATGAGGATCTTCACCGAGGCGGCCAGATGCTGCCCGCCCGGTGCCGTGGGGTCAAAGTTTTCGGATGCCATCCAGAACCGCTCGCAATACGTTGAGGTCTCCGGCGCCGGCCTCGGCCGCCACCGGAGCCCGGAAGATGAGGTGGCCCTCGCCGATGAGATCACCGACGAGGATCTTGGTCACCGCCAGAGGAAGTTTCAGCACGGCCGAGACCTCGGCCACCGTCTGCGCGCGCTTGCACAACCGTGCGATCGTCGCGTATTCGGGTTCCGGGCGCCGCAGGGTGGGGGCGGGATGCACCGCCACCACCACCGTGAGCATGTCCAGGTCGTGCGCCGCACCCATGGTGCGGCCGCGGGTCACCGCGTACGGGCGGACCAGGGGTCCGGCCGCGTCGTCGAACCACGGATCGCCGAGTCGAGTCATGGTGCTGCTTCCTATAGCTCCGCCAGTCCGTGCCGCGGTTCGGTCGACAGGTAGCTGCCGACCCGCTGCACGGTGAGGTTCATTTCGTAGGCGACCATGCCGAGGTTCGCCGATTCGTTCGCCTGCAGCGCCAGGCACGCGTTGTCGCCCGCGGAGGTGACGAACAGGACGGCGCGGTCGAGCTCGATCACCGCTTGGCGCACGCCACCGCCGTCGAATCGGCTGCCCGCGCTGCGCGCGAGCCCGTAGAGGGTCGACGACATCGCGGCGAAGTGTTCGGCGTCCTCGCGCTTCATCTGCGAGGAGCGACCGAGCAGCAGCCCGTCGGTGGACAGCACGACCGCGTAGCGGACCCCCGCCAGCCGGTCGACGAGATCGTCGAGCAGCCAGTTGAGATCACCTGGGTGGGAAGAGTTCACCTCAGCCTTCCTGTTCGTCCTTGTTCGAAGGGGACAGTGGTTTGCGACCCTGCCGGGTGCCGTTCTCGATCGCGGACATGATGTCGCGCGCCTGTTCGGCCGAGCGGGGCCGCTCCGGCGCGCGCGGCGGCTCGGTCGCCGCCGGCTCCTCGGTGAGCTCGGGCGCCAGGTTGGTCTGCCGCTGGCGCCGCGGCAGCGCCGGTCGCGCGTCGGCGTCGTGCGTCTCCACCGGCGGCAGCTCCGGCTCGGTCGCCACCGGAAGCGGCGGCGCGGGCGGTTCGGCGACCAGCGTGGCCACCGCACTCGGCGCCGGAGCCGACTCGATCGCGGCGATCGGGGTGGGCTCGGGGGCGGGCGCGGGCAGCCCGCGACGCAGCGGACCGGTGGTGACGGGCGGCATCATCGAGGTGTCGGTGTCGCCGGCCAGCAGCGACAGCGGGATGAGCACGATCGCGCGGATGCCGCCGTAGTCGGACTCGCTGAGCCGCACCGAGACCCCGTGCGAGGTCGACAACCGGGCGACCACGAACAGACCCAGCCGCGAATCCGAGGACAGCGTGCCGACACCGAAGTCCGGCGGATCGGCCAGCATGTCGTTGTAGCGGGCCAGGTCCTCGGGGCTCATACCCATGCCCTGGTCGGTGATCTCGATGACCACGCCCTTGCCGACGATGTTGCCGCCCGCCTCGACCCGCGACTGCGGCGGGGAGAACGCGGTCGCGTTGTCGACGAGCTCGGCGAGCAGGTGCACGAGGTCGGCCACGACGGTGCCGACGACCTCGACCTCGGGCAGCTTGGTGACGCGCACCCGCGCGTAGTCGAGCGTCTCGCCGATGGCGCTGCGCACGACATCCATCACCGGAACCGGCTTGCGCCACTGACGTCCGGGCCTGCCACCGCCCAGGATGATCAGGTTCTCGGCGTTGCGGCGCTCGCGGGTGGCCAGGTGGTCGAGCCGGAACAGGGTCTCCAGCAGCGCCGGATCCTCCTGGCGGCGTTCGGCTTCGTCGAGGATCTCGAGCTGGCGGTGGACCACGATCTGGCTGCGGTGGGCGATGTTGAGGAACACCGCGCGCACTCCCTCCCTGGTGCGGGCCTCGTCGACGGCGGCGCGCAGCGCGGCCGAGGCGGCGTGCTCGAAGGCCTGGGCGACCTCACCGATCTCGTCCTTGCCGAAGTCCAGGGTGGGAGAGGTCTGCACGGCGTCGATGTCGCCGCCCTCGCGCAGTGCGCGCATGGTGGCGGGCAGCTGCTCGTCGGCGAGGGCCAGGGTTTCGGTGCGCAGCCTGCGCAGGCGGCGGATGATCCGGTTGGCCAGGATCACCGCGATCAGGAACACCAGCACACTGAGCGCGACCACGCCGCCGCCGGCGATGGCCGCGGTGACCTCGGCGCGCTGCGCGGTGTCCTCGGCGAGCTTCTGGACGTACCGGTTGTGCGTGCCGTACGTATCGAGCAGCGCCCGGTTCACGTCGGCCGCCGCGGTCTGCCATTCGGTCATGTTCACCTGCGGCGCCGTGGTGGAGACCGGCTTGGCCGAGGTGCCGGTGCCGCTCGGCGTCGTGAACCGCTGGGTGAGCGCGGATTCCAGCGCGGTGAGCTGCAGCCACTGCGGCGAGGCCATCAGCGCGGTGATCGGGGCGCCCCTGGTGTCGTCGAGTTCGGCGGCGAGATTGGCGACTTCGACGTGGTAGAAGCCGCTGAGGCGGATGAAGTCCTCGACCGGGATGGTGGTCGGGCCGCCCGCGGTGGCGATGTGCATGGCCAGAGCGGTACTGCGCGACATCGCCTCGGCGGCGTTGAGCATGCGGAAGCCCTCGGCGACGCCGGAGGCGACGGTGGCGTCCGGAGCGGCGCGCTCGGCGACCTTGGTGCCCTCGGTGAAGACGTCGAGCAGGCGGTTGTAGAACATGAACGCGTCGGAGGCGGGCAGCACGCCCGCGTCGGCGCCACCGCGCACACCGGCCAGATGCGTACCGAGCGTGGTGAATCCGCCCTTGTCGTCGCCGATGTTGGAATCGTCGACCGCGCGGATGCCCGCCGAGACCTCGATCAGGCCGCGGAAGGCGGCGTCGAGCCGGGCGCGAGCGGGCGCGAGCGCGAGCTGGGCGGTCTCGTCACCGGCCAGGTGGGCCAGGGTGAGCTGGCGTTCGGACTGCACGGCCTCGATCAGTTCGCGCGTGTAGGGAACCGCCGCCTGCATCTCGGAGGCCCAGGTCTCGGCCTTGTTGCTCTCGTCGACCAGGTAGCCCGCCGTTCCGACGCCGACCACCACCAGCGTGAGACTGGGGATGAGAGCGATCGCCAGAATCCGGGTTCGAACACCGAGTCTCGCTAAGAACATCGCTATAACGTAACGGAATCGTTGCAGTCTTGACCTGCATGTCTCGCTGAGCGAGACGTGATTTGGTTTGCGCCGGAACGTGTTTGCTATGTGCGGACCGGCACGGGAGACGGCGAGCTCACCCCGCCGGCTGAGCCGCGATGGCCCAGTCGGCGGGGGCTCGCCGTGACCTGGCAGCGCCGGGAAGGTCCTACCAGGTCAGGTCGATGGGCGCCCGCTACAGCGTGCGGTCGGCGCCGGTTCGCGGGGGCGGTGCGGCCGCCAGGGCCGCGTTCTCCGCCGCGGTGAGCTGGCGGGCGCGCAGCACGAAACGCATGCCCTGGCCCGCTTCCAGTGATTCGGCGCTGGCCTGCCCGCGCACCGCGTCGACGGTGAGGTGGGTGTCCTTCCAGCATTCGAACTGCTCGGGGCTGATCCAGAACTCGGTGTGCCAGCTGAGCCTGCCCAGCAGCACGTCGGCCTTCTCGATCGGGAACTGCTTGGCGGACAGGCACACCGGCGCGACGTCGTCGTCACCGCACTCGCCCGCCTGGCGGAACAACACCGGGCCGTTGTCCTCGATCAACCGGCGCAACAGGGTCTGGGCGCGTTCGGTGATCTCCACACGGTGGATCCGGTTCTGCATCAGAACATCCCGAGTTTCGTGGTCGAATAACTGACCAGCAGGTTCTTGGTCTGCTGGTAGTGCCCGAGCATCATGGCGTGGTTCTCCCTGCCGAACCCCGACTTCTTGTAACCGCCGAACGCGGCGTGCGCGGGATAGGCGTGGTAGCAGTTGGTCCAGACCCGGCCCGCCTTGATGCCGCGGCCCAGTCGATGAGCGGTGTTGATGTCGCGGGTCCACACGCCCGCGCCGAGGCCGTAGAGGGTGTCGTTGGCGATGCGGACGGCCTCGTCGACGGTGTCGAAACGGGTCACCGCGACCACCGGTCCGAAGATCTCCTCCTGGAAGATCCGCATCGTGTTCTCACCCTCGAAGATGGTGGGTTCGATGTAGTACCCACCCGGCAGTCCGTCGACCTTGCGTGCTTCCCCTCCAGTCAGCACGCGGGCGCCTTCGGCTCTGCCGATGTCCAGGTAGGACAGGATCTTCTCGTACTGGTCGTTGCCGGCCTGCGCGCCGATCATCGTCTCGGTGTCGAGTGGATGACCTGACACGACGGCCTCGGTGCGGGCGATGCAGCGGGCGAGGAATTCGTCGTAGATCGACGAGTGGATCAGCGCGCGTGACGGGCACGTGCACACCTCGCCCTGGTTCAGGGCGAACATCACGAAGCCCTCGACGGCCTTGTCGAGGTAGTCGTCGTCGGCCGCCATCACGTCGGGCAGGAAGATGTTCGGGCTCTTGCCACCCAGTTCGAGGGTGACCGGAATGAGGTTCTCGCTCGCGTACTGCATGACCAGCCGGCCGGTGGTGGTCTCGCCGGTGAAGGCGATCTTGGCCACCCGCGGGCTCTGCGCCAGCGGTTTGCCCGCCTCCACGCCGAAGCCGTTGACCACGTTGAGGACTCCGGGCGGTAGCAGGTCCGCGATCAGCTCGACGACCAGCAGCAGGGACGCGGGTGTCTGCTCGGCGGGTTTGATCACCACGCAGTTGCCCGCGGCCAGCGCCGGCGCCAGCTTCCAGGCGGCCATCAGGATCGGGAAGTTCCACGGGATGATCTGACCGACGACGCCGAGCGGCTCGTGGAAGTGGTAGGCGACGGTGTCGGGGTCGATCTGGGAGATCGTTCCCTCCTGCGCGCGCAGGACGCCGGCGAAGTAGCGGAAGTGGTCGACGGCCAGGGGTAGGTCGGCGGCCAGGGTCTCGCGGACCGGCTTGCCGTTGTCCCAGGTCTCGGCGACCGCCAGCGGCTCGATGCTGTTCTCGATCCGGTCGGCGATCTTGGTGAGGATGTCGGCGCGCTCGGCGGCCGGCGTCGCGGCCCAGCGGTCGGTGGCGCGGTGCGCGGCCTCGAGGGCCATGTCGATATCGGCGGCCGTCGACCTGGCCACCGCGCAGAAGATCTCCCCGTCGACCGGCGAGGTGTTGTCGAAGTAGCGGCCTTCGATGGGGGCGGCCCAGTCACCTCCGATGAAGTTGTCGTATCGGGCGGCATAGCTGACGATGCCGGTATCCGATCCGGGTTTGCCGTAGATCATGCGTCTCGCTCCTCGCGACCTCTGCGTGGTGGAACACACTATGGTCGGCGAAGGTTGGTACGAGGTTGGTGAGCGAGTTCGCCCAGGTCAGCCCTGGCGTGCGGTGTACAGGCGGGCCGTGACGACGGCCCTGCGGACGTCGTCGCGGGGGAGCAGCAGCAGCGCGTGCTCGTGGATCGCGATGTCGCCGGGGCAGCGCTGGCCGAAGGCGACGGCGTGCTCGGCCCGGTCGCTGTTGAGCACCGCGTTGCGGATGCCCACGTCGAGGTGCGCGCGCCACTGTTCGACACCGGGCAGGTCGGACCCGGGCAGCAGCGGCCCGCGGTAGAGCCACAGCGCGGAGGTGAGGTCGCCGCCCTCGATCGCGGCGAGCAGGTCGACCGCGTCGCAGGACACCGGACCGGTGAGCATGTAGCGCCGGTTGGCGATCTCGCCGCGGGTGGCCCGGCGCAGGTGCGAGACATCGGCTTTGAGCGTGTTGAGCGACACCGCGCGGTCGCCGTAGACCGCGGCGTGCAGTTGTTCGGGCGTGTAGCCCTCGGGTTCGAGCGCCAGCAGGGCCAGGATCTCCAGCTGGCGCGGCGGTAGTGGCACCGGCCTGCCGTCGCGCAACAGCCGTGCGGCGCCGAGACATTCGAGCCGGACGCCGGGGGCGGGCGCCGGCGCCTCGGCGCGCAGCATCGTCTCGACCGCGGTGACCAGGGCCCGCACCGAGGTCATCACCATCGGATGGGAGCGTTCCCAGGTGGAGGACAGATCGAGGACACCCACCTGTCGGCCGTCGGGGCCGTGGATGGGCGCGGAGTAGCAGACCCAGCCGTGCAGCGCGGCGACCAGGTGTTCGGCGGAGAAGACGGTGACGGCCTTGTCGTCGTGCAGCGCCAGCGACAGGCCGTTGGTGCCCATGTGGCTCTCGTCCCACACCCCGCCGGGCGCGAAGTTCACCGCCTCACCCTGGCGGCGCAGGGTCCGATCGCCCGCGGTCCACAGGATGGTGCCCGATTCGTCGCTGACGACGGCCAGATAGCCGGATTCCTCGGCCATGCCGCGCAGTTGCCCGGCGAGTTCGGTGACCGGCCTGCGCAGCGGCGACTCCGACCAGCGGTCGCTGATGTCGTTGAAACCGGGGGCGACGGTCTGCGCCGGGTCGACGGTGTGCAGCGACCGCTGCCACGACTTGGCGACCTCCTCGCGCACCGGCCCGGTGTCGCGGGGCAAGTGCAGCGGGCGCGAGGGCGCGGCCAGCTTGTTCCACTGCTTCTCGAGCGCGCCGCGATAGTCCGAGAGCCGGTCCGGCCTGGGCGAGCCGGCGATCGGGTCGTCGTGTGCGCCCACGTTCACTCCCTGCTCGTCGGTGGCGCCTACCTGTCTATCAGCTGGGCCACCGCGGTGTGCACCGTTTCCCGGAGGACGACCGGGTCGCCGGTGCATGCCCTGTCGTGGCGGCTTGACGCCGCCGTGGCCGGCTATTTGTTCAGGAACAGCCCGGGGATGTCGGCGTTCTTGATCGGGGTGTCGATATTGCGCTGGCCCGCGCACAGCAGGTCGACCTGCACGATCATCGAGTCGACCTGGGCGCCCGACGGTGCGGAGCCGTTGCGCTCCTCCATCGCCTTGGCGATGGTGATCCGCTTGGTGTCGGACTCCTGGTTGATGTAGTCGCGGCAGGTGGTGTCGCCGCCCTGGTTGAGCACCTTCTCGACCTCGGCGCAGCCGCTCGCCAGTGCCGCCAGCACCGCGACGCCGACGGCGACGGCACCGGTTCGGGTGGTGGCGTGCATGGTTCCTCCTGAGGGTCGCGCCGCGCGGGTGCGCGTCGAGTGGGCTCCAGCCTAGGCGGTCGGTCTCAGCCGCGGTGGATCCGCAGCGGAACGAGCAGTTCGGCGGCGGTGAGCGAGCCGTGATGGCCCACCATCATCGACTGGAGCGGTTCGGCGCCGGACCGGATCACCCCGGCGTCCCCGCGCGCCGCCACGACCAGATCGCCGATCCGGTAGGCGGATTCGGCGGTGACCGTCGGCCCGAACCAGCCCGCCTCGATCGCCGCGGCGCGGGTGTGGATCAGGAAGTCGGCGCCGAGCACGTCCGCCCAGGTGTCGGCCACATCGGCGGTCGCGCCGTCGGCGGTGTAGACGTGCCGGGCACGGGGTTCGCCGGCGAGCTCGGCGACGCCCGCGGACAGGTGCGGGTGGGTGTCGAAGTCGATCCGCTCGGTGAGTTCGACCATGCCGTGGTCGGCGGTGACGATCAGCGCCGAGCGGGCGGGCAGGCGCGCGGCCAGTTCGGCGGCGATCCGGTCGACGTGGGCGAGCTCGAAGCGCCAGGCCCGCGAGGCGGGACCCCGCGCGTGCCCGGTCGTGTCGAGTTCCGAATGGTAGGTGTAGACCAGGGTTTTCGGGGCCGAGCCGAGCGCGTCGAGCACGCCGTCGATCAGGTCGCCGACGGAGAAGGTCGCCCGGAATCCGCCGCCGCGCCACCCGGCTCTGGTCAGGCCCGAGCCGTCCTGGTAGCCGGGCGCGACCTGGATCGCGGCGACGCCCGCGGCGGCGGCGCGCTGGAAGACGGTGGGGTGCGGCTGGATTCGTTCCGGCGGGAAGGTGGCGAGGGCGTCGATCTTGGGGCCGGCGCCGTTGAGCTGCCAGCGCAGGCTGTTGAACAGCCGCTGCTCCTCGGGCAGGCGCAGCAGATAGCCGACGATGCCGTGCTCGCCCGGCGGCAGGCCGGTGCCCAGGGTGGTGAGGCTGGTGGCCGTGGTGCTCGGGAAGCCCGCGGTCATGGTGGCGGGCGGCAGGCTCGACAGGAACGGCGCGATGTCGGCGTGCTCGGCCAGCGCCTGCGCGCCGAGCCCGTCGACGAGCAGCACGCACACGTGGTCGACGTCGAGATCGAGGCCGAGCCGGTCGGTCTCGCCGTCGACGCCGAGGCAGGCTAGGGCCGAAGGAAGGAGGTCGGCGAGGGAGGACTCGCCGTAGCGCGGGGTCAGCAAGAGTTGGTCGTTCACGCCTGTCCGGTTTCGAATCGGCTGATCAGTCCGTCGCGCAGGACGAACCGCCAGGTGGTCCGCATCGAGCCCCAGCGGCTGTTGGTGTAGTCGGCGGTGAGCTCGAGGCCGTCACCGTCGACCGACTCGACCGCCAGTCGGCCGTTGCTGCTGAAGATCTCGGCCTCGGTCCACTGCGCGAGATCGCGTTCGACCCCGTCGTCGGACATGGTCGCGTCCTCGGTCAGCACGCCGTAGAAGCGGTCGGTGTCCTGGGCGTTGAGCGCGTCGACGAACGCTTCGACCACGGGATCGAGTTTCGCGGTGGCAGACATCGGCTCTCCTGCTCGGGTGACACACGACGGATGACGGTGCACCCCACTGTAGGTGAGCGCGCGGGCTCGGCCGGGGGAATACGCGATGGCGCGTCAGGCGCCGGTGGAGTGGGCGGCGACGAGGTCGGCGAAGGCACGCATGATGGTGTCGACGAGGACGGGCGCGGTGGTGCCCATCTGCTCGCTGCGCTTGACCAGGTGCCCGTCCAGCCACAGCGAGGCCAGGCCGTGGGCCAGGCCCCACCAGGCGACGGTGAGGGTCTCGGCGCGGTCGGCGGGCAGCACACCCGCCGCGACGGCCTCGTCGATCGTGTCGGCCAGGACGTGGAAGGCGGTGTCGCCCGCGTCGCCCGCGTCGGGGTGTTTCTCGGGCTGGGACAGTTCGGGCCGGAACATCAGCCGGAACTGCGCCGGGTGGTCGCGGGAGAACCGCACGTAGGCCTCGGCGAGCGCGGTGAGCGCGTCGAGCGGGGAGCTCGCCGCGGCCTTGGTCGCGGTGAGGTCGGCGGCGAGCCGCTCGAAGCCGTCCACCGACAGGGCCGACAGCAGCGCGGCGCGGTCGGCGAAGTGGTGGTACGGCGCGCCGCTGCTGACCCCGGCCTCGCGGGCGACGCGACGCAGGCTGACCGCGGCCAGGCCCTCGCTCTCGATCAGGCGCAGGCAGGCGTCCATCAGCGTGGCCCGCAGGTCGCCGTGGTGGTAACGGGTGCGCTTCACCCTCCGAGCGTAAGCGAGACGCTCACGGGAATCGGCACTGGACAGGAAATCTATGCAGTGTTTAGATTATTTGAGCACCGCTCAGATGGGCGGGTGCCCCCCGAAGGACGAAGGATGAACACCATGACCACTCGGGTATTGGTCACCGGCGCGACAGGTTTCGTGGCCGGCCACTGCATCGCCGAACTGCTCGAGCACGGCTACGCCGTCCGCGGCACCGTGCGTGACCTCGACGCGCACGCCCGCCGCGCGCACCTGACCGACCTCGCCCGCCGCACCGGCGGTGATCTCGAGTTCGTCGCCGCCACCCTGGACGACGACGCGGGCTGGGCCGAGGCGGTGGCGGACTGCGACACCGTGCTGCACGTCGCCTCGCCGTTCCCGTCCGCGCCGCCGGACGACGAGCAGGCGCTGATCGGCCCCGCCGTCGACGGCACCCTGCGGGTGCTGCGCGCCGCCGCGGCCGCGGGCGTGCGGCGCGTGGTCCTCACCTCGTCGGTCGCCGCGGTGGCCTACGGGCACGACACCGATGCCGTCCGGACCGAGGCCGACTGGTCGGTGGTCGAGCGGGTTCCGGCGTATCAGAAGAGCAAGACCCTCGCCGAGCGCGCCGCCTGGGACTATGTCGCATCACTCGACGGCGGACTCGAACTCGTCTCCGTGAATCCCGGCATGGTGCTCGGCCCGCTGCTCGACGCGACGACCAGCACCTCGCACGAACCGATCCGCCGGCTGCTCACCCGCGATGTGCCGGGCTCGGTGCGCACCGGCTGGACCCCGGTCGACGTGCGCGACCTGGCCGTCGCGCATCGGCTGGCGATGGAAGTGCCCGCGGCGGTGGGCAACCGGTACATCTGCGCGGACGAGCCGCTGTGGATGGGCGAGCTGGCCGCGATTCTCGACCGGCAATTCGCCCCGGAGGGCTTCCGGGTGCCGACCCGGGTGCTGCCGAACTGGCTGGTGCGGCTGGTCGCGGTGTTCGACAAGAGCGTCGCGCTGACCATCCCGGTGCTCGGCCGCACCGAGAACGTCAGCGCCGACAAGGCCCGGCGCGAACTGGGCTGGACCATGCGCCCGATCGAGGACACCATCCGCGACACCGCCGACAGCCTGATCGCCTTCGGCATCGTCACCGCGCCCGGTGCGCGCCGGGCGGCAACCGCCGCACCGGCCGGAACCCGGTGAGCGGGAGGAGAAGACGATGCTGATCACCGCCCTCGTCCTCACCCTCGTCGGTGTCCTCCGCCGGAGTCTGCGTGGTCGCGCGCCAGGTGACGCACGGTCCACCGAGCGGATGCCGGTGCGACAGCGCGTCGAGCGCGTGACCGCCGCGGCACGGCGCACGGCGACGCGCGTGGTGCGGGAACCCCTGCCCGCGCTGTCGGCGGCGGTGGCCGGCCTGGGACTCGCCGTGGTCGGCACCCACCTGGCCTGTTCCGGAACGGCCTGAGGGTCAGCGCCATTCCTGGCGCTGGAGATCCAGGATCACCGGGCGCATGAGGGTCGACACCTGCGGGTCGACCGCCCGGCGGTCCGGCGGGAACACGGTGGCGGCGGTGAGGGTGTTGTCGTCGAGGGAGCGCAGCGGGCCGGGGGAGCGCAGGGCCGGGGCCGGGGTTGCGCCGACGGCGGCGAGGACGAAGCCCCAATCGCCGAAGCTCGGGACGTCCACGTGGTACGGCGTGGTGCGCAGCCCGGCCGCGCGGAGGGTGGCGTCGATGGTCCAGAACGAGCGCGGGGCGAAGAACGGCGACCCGGACTGCACCACCAGCCGGGCGCCGGGTGCCAGCACGTTCGCGGTCATCGCGTAGAACTCCTGCGAGTACAGCTTCGCGACCGAGGTCTGATCCGGGTCGGGCAGGTCGACGATCACCGCGTCGAAAAGACCGGGGGCACCGCGTAACCAGGTGAACGCGTCGGCGGTGACCACCCGCACCCGGGGGTCGTCGAAGGAACGCTGGTTGAGCGTGGTGAGGCGCTCGTCGGCGCGGGCGAGCTCGATCATCGCCGGATCGAGCTCGACCAGCGTCACCTCGGCGACATCGGGGTACCGCAGGATCTCCCGCAGCGCCAGGCCGTCCCCACCACCGAGCACCAGCACCGAGCGGTGCGCGCCCGCCAGCACCGGATGCACCAGCGCCTCGTGGTACCGGTACTCGTCGACCGAGGAGAACTGCAGTCCGCCGTTGAGATAGAGCCGGGTGTCGGTGGTGCCGAACGGCGAGAACGACTCGGTGAGCACGATCTGCTGATACGGCGTGCGGGTCTGCCACACGATCGGATGCGCGAACAGCGCCTGCTGGGCGGTGGCCTCGAACCGGTCGGCGTAGAGATAGGTGCTCGTGAGCCCGCCCGCGACGACGACGGTCGCGACGACCAGCACGCGCCGGGCCGTGCGGGTCATCTGCGCGCGAAAGAAGAAGAACGCCAACGCCAGTCCGGCGGCGGCGTTCACCACGCCGACCACGAGACTGCCGCGGATCTGCCCGAACACCGGCAGCAGCAGGAACGGGAAGGCCAGCCCGCCCAGCAGCGCGCCGACGTAATCCGCGGCGAACAGGTCCGCGACCGCGCCGCTGGCCTCCTGCCTGCGGATCTGCTGGAGCAACTCCATCAGCAGCGGGATCTCGGCGCCGATCAGCATGCCGATCACCGCCGCCGCCAGCACCAGAGTCCCGGTGTAGACATTGAGCCAGGCGTAGCTGGCGTACAGCGCCGCCACCGACAGCCCGCCGATCACGGCCAGCGCCAGTTCGACCGCAACGAACGCGGCCGCGGCCTGGCGGCGCAGCGGTTTCGCGGCCAGCGCGCCCACACCCATCGCGCACACCATCACGCTCAACGTGATCGACGCCTGCGCCGCGGTGTCACCGATCAGATAACTGCCGAGGGTGACCAGCGACAGCTCGTACACCAGACCGCAGGCCGCGCAGACGAACACGGTCGCCAGCAGCGCCGCCCTGGCCAGGCGGTGCACCGGCATCAGGTCAGGCCCGCGGCCACCACCAGCGCGACCGCGACATGCGCCGACGCCGTGACCCACACCGCCGGATGCGGTTCCGGATCGGCGACGACGGCCCGGAAGGCGCCCGGGGTGAGCGCGTCGAGCAGTACGAACGCCAGGGCCATCGCGGCCAGGCCGATCACCCCGTAGATCGCGCTCGCCAGCAGTGCCTGCAGGATCTTGCCCTCGGAGGTCCAGATGGCGGTGGCCACGATGATCCCCACGCCGAACAGGTTCGACGCGAGCAGCGTCGCGGCGTTGCGGTTGCGCTCTAGCCAGATCTGGGCGCGCAGATCACCGGGGGTGAGCAGGTCGACGACGCCGAAACCGACGGCCATCAACACGATTCCCACCGCGGAGTAGGCGAGCGCGGCACCCGCGTCCGCCGCCAGGTCGGCGAGCATGTGTGTCCTCCTGTGCTGTGTGACGATGTACTACTTGCCGCCCTGGTCGCTGCCGCCGCCGCGGAAGTCGCCCGCCGCGGAACCGCTGTTCCATCCGTAGGTGCTGGTGTGCGTGTGATGGCGGCGGGTGCCGTTGGCGAGGCTGTCGACCAGCACCAGCGAACCGCCCGCGTGCGGCGACACCGCGACCAGGTCCTTGTCGAAGCGCAGGTAGTGGTTGTCGCCGGTATTGCGGCGATCGCGGGGGTCGGTGGCCTTGGCGATGGCCGCGGCAACGGCGGCGGGCGCGGCGGCCGCGGTGAAGGCGATGCCGTCGTTGACCTGATCGAGCTGGCGGGCCCGCTGATAGCGCTCGGCCACGAACTCGCGCGGATTCTCGTCCCTGGTCACCACGACCACCACGATCACGGCGACGATGGCGACGACCACGGCGCAGACCCCCGCCACGATCCATCTGGTGCGATTCATCGTCACGCTGTGCGAAACCCTCCCCGTACAAAAACTGGGCGGACTGTATCACCCGGCACGGGCGCATCGAAAACCGTTGCGCCCGTCGCGCGCTGGTCAGTCGGCGGCGGGAAGCCAGTCGCGGGCCGGATCGTATTCCAGCCAGCGGCGTTCGCCCGCCGTCCGCACCAGGGCGGCGAGCAGGGCGTCCACCTGCGGCGATGCGGGGCCGGTGCGCCAGATCAGCGACCACGCGTAGAGCGGTGTCGGCTCCACCAGCGGGATCGCGCGGACACCGGGGACCTCGGGCGTCTCGACGTCGGCGGGCAGCAGCACGAAGCCGCGGGGATCGGCGGCGAGCGCGGACAGCAGCGGGGCCAGGCCGAGATTCGGGGTGGCGCGGTGTTCGCCGATCTGAAAACGCTCGGCGAAGCGGGCCAGGAAATCGAGGCGGTCCAGGGCCGCCGGCGTGTGCAGGACGCTGTCGCGCAGCTGGTCTGGACGCAGTTCGGGCGCGGCGGCCAGCGGATGGTCCGCGCCGAGCAAGACGTCGACCGGTTCGAGGCGGATCAGCCGATGGGTCAGGCCGGGCGGCAGCGGGGGATGGACCCGGCCGAATCCCGCGTCGATATCGCCGTGCGCGAGCGCGGCGGCGACGGCGGGTAGGTCACGACCGTGCCCGGGTTCCAGCGGTGGCGAGCCCGGTGCGGTGGCGAGCCCGGCGAGCGTGCGCAGCGGTGCGTAGAGGTGGCCCCACACGTCCACGCGCACGGGACGCTGCTCGTCGAACAGCGCGGCGACGGCCCGATCGTTGGCGTCGAGGGTGTCCTGCGCGCCCGGCAGGAAGCGGGCGCCGTCCTCGGTGAGCCGCACGCCCTGATGGTCGCGGTCCAGCAGTCGCACGCCGAGGGTCGATTCCAGCCGCGCCACCCGTTTGGACAGCGCCTGCTGACTCAGCCCGAGCGCCGCCGCGGCGTGCCCGAAATGCCGTTCCTCGGCGACGAACACGAACGCGCGCACCGTCGCGAGATCCAGATCCACAGTCGTCCACCCTAGCCGGAGAGCCGTACTGCCAGCGGCGACAACCGATCGTTGTCGGGAGCGTCACCGGGTTGTTGGCCGGTCGGTGCGGGGCGGCGGTTCGCTGGGGTCATGCAGCGTTTGATTCCGACAGGCGACCCGCAGCGGCCGGTCGCGTTCACCGAGGCGGCCGAACCCGTGCCGCGGCCCGACGAGGCGCTGGTGCGCGTCGCGGCCTTCGCCCCGAACCGGGGCGAGACGTTCCTGCTGGAGGATCCGCGCCCGGAGCTGTTGCCGGGCAAGGACATCGCGGGACTGGTCGTGCAGGCGGCGGCCGACGGCTCGGGTCCGTCGATGGGGACCCGGGTGGTCGGCCATCCGGCGCTCGGCGGCTGGGCCGACTACGTGGCGGTGCCCACCGACGCGCTCGCCGTGCTGCCCGACGCGCTCGACGTGGTGACGGCGGCCGCCCTGCCGCTGGCCGGGACTACCGCCCTGCGGTTGCTACGGGCGGCGGGCCCGGTGGCGGGTGCGCGCATCCTGCTGACCGGGGCCTCCGGCGGGGTGGGCCACTACGTCACCGAGCTGGCCGCCGCCGCGGGCGCCGACGTCACCGTCCTCACCGCGACGCCCGAACGGGGCGAGCGCCTGTCCACGCTCGGCGCGACCCGGGTGGTGCACGAGATCGCCGCCGCGGCAGGCCCGTTCGACCTCGTGCTCGAGTCGATCGGCGGTGCCGCGACGGCCGCGAGCCTGGCGCTGCTACGGCCCGGTGGCACCCTGATCTGGTTCGGTCAGGCCAGTCGGACCCCGGTCACGCTGAACTTCTTCGACTTCTTCGCCGGGCCGGAGAACGCGACGATCCGCCACTTCCATTACGCGGGCGGACCCTACGGACGCGATCTCGCCACCCTGGTGCGGCTGGTCGCCGAGGGGCGGTTGCATCCCGAGATCGGCGTGGTCGCCGACTGGTCGGAGACCGCGCGCGTGCTCGTCGACCTGCGGGAGCGCCGGGTGCGCGGCAAGGCCGTCCTGACCACGAGCGCGGGCCGATGAGCGCCGAACTGGTCGACGCCCTGTTCAGCCGGGCCACCGCGGCGGGCATCGATCCGCACGACTACCGGCGGGTCTGCGCCGATATCGGCACGCCCGCCGACTGGGCGCCCACCTGTGTGGCGGCCGCCGACAGTCACCGGAACATCCCCGGCTCGGCGATCACGCGCGGCCACCACCTGCTCCTGGCGGCCCGCTGGTCGCACCTGGCCACGCTGGTGCCCGACGACGGATACGCGGACGCCGCGGCGGCCGCGGATGCGGCCGCCGAACAGGGCTACTCCCTGCTGGATCCGACCACCCGGCGGTGTAGCGGCCCCGGTTTCACGGGCATCCTGCGCGGTCCCGCCGCCGCCGTCGGCACGGTGATCGTGGTGCCCGGCCTCGATTCCAGCAAGGACGAATTCCATGTCCTCGCCGACGCGCTCGTGGCCCGCGGCCTCCGGGTTCTCGCCCTGGACGGTCCCGCGCAGGGGGCCGCTGTCGCCACCTCGACGCTGGACCTGGACTACCCGGCGGTCGTCGCCGCGGCGATCGACACGCTGGGTGTCGCACGGGTCGGCGTCGTCGGTCTCAGCCTCGGCGGCTTCTATGTCGCGGCGGCCGCGGCCCGCGACCCACGCATCGTCGTGGCCGCCACCGTGAGCGGACCCTACCGACTGGACTGGCGGCACCTGCCCGACCCCGTTCGCGACCTGATGACCCGCCGGGCCGGATCGCGAACCGCCGCCGCGGCTTTCGCCGCGACCGTCGACCTCACCGACCTGGCACCGCGCGTGCGCTGCCCGCTGCTGGTGGTCGACGGTACCGACGACGCGATCCCCGGCGTCACCGACGGCGCCGCCCTGGCCAACGCCGCACCGCAGGGCCGCTACCTCCGCATTCCCGGCGGTGACCACCTCGTCGGCAACCACCGGTCGGCCTGGCTGCACACCGTAGCCGACCATCTCACCGAAGGACTCGCATGAACCGCTACACCGACCGCGTCGCCCTCGTCACCGGCGGCACCAGCGGCATGGGCCTGGCCACTGCGCGCAGGCTGATCGCCGAAGGCGCCCAGGTGATCGTCACCGGCCGCACCGAGGACCGGGTGCGCGCCGCGGCCGCCGACCTGGGACCGCGGGCCACCGGAATCGCCGCCGACACGGCCGATCTCGACGCACTGGACGCGCTGACCGACACGCTCACGGCCCGCTTCGGGCGGCTCGATCTGGTCTTCGCCAACGCGGGCGCAGGCACCTTCGCGCCGTTTCCCGAGATCACCGAGGAGGTGTTCGACCACGCGGTCGCGGTGAACCTCAAAGGCGTCTTCTTCACCATCCAGAAGACGCTGCCGCTGCTGGCCGCGGGCGGGTCGGTCGTGCTCAACGCGTCGTGGACCCTGCACCGCGGCGACAGCGCGCTCACCCTCTACGCCGCGACCAAGGCCGCCGTGCACAACCTGGCCCGCACCCTGGCCACCGAACTCGGTCCGCGCGGGATCCGGGTGAATTCGATCAGCCCCGGCTATATCGATACCCCCATGTCCGCGGCCGCGATGACCGAGGACTTCGCGGCCGTGGCGGCGGGCCGGGTGGTGGCGGGCCGGTTCGGCACGGCCGAGGAGGTCGCCGCCCTGGTCGCCTTCCTCGGATCGGCCGAGGCGTCCTATGTCACCGGGCAGGACATCATCGTCGACGGCGGCCTGGTGGCGGCCTATCCGGGCTGACCGGGCCTGCGCCAGACCAGGGTGTAGCGCCACATCAGGCGCCGGCGGATCTGCGCGCCCGGTAGCAGTTCACCGGTCACCGCACGGATCTCGGCCAGCGTTTCCCGCGGGTCGCGGACCGTGGCGTTCGGGCCGCCCAGCGAGCCACGGCGCCACCAGTCCAGGCCGCGGATCGCGGGCAGCAGCGGGAGGTAGTGGATATCGGTGAGGGGGTGCATCTTCCAGAGGCCGACCACCGCGAGGGTGCCGCCCGGGGCGACGAGGTGACGCAGGGCTGCGACGCCGTCGCGGACGGGAACATGGTGCAGGGTGGCGACGGCGGTGACCATGTCGAAGGTGTCGTCGAGATCGCGGAAGTCGGCCTGTTCCAGGTGCACGTTGGGGGCGGCGGGCGCGGTGGCGATGACCTCGTCGTCGATGTCGACGCCGAGGACGGCGTCGCAGCGGGTGGCGAGTTTGCGGGCGAGCAGGCCGTCGCCGCACCCGATGTCGAGCGCGGTGCGGGCGTGGGCCGGGACCTGATCGAGGATCCAGGGGTGGTACTGCGTGTTGTGATTCCAGTAGGGGTCGGTCGACATGTCACGACAACGGCCGGGATCACGCGGGGGTTCCGGCCGGGAAACCCCGCCGCGCGCAGGCGGTTTCGGTGACCTAGCCGCGACCGGCCGCGAAACCGGCCAGCCAGCCGGGGAACTGGGTGAGGTCGTCGAGGACGACGTCGGCGCCGGCGGCCCGCAAGCCGTCGGCGTCGTACGGACCCGTCGTCACGCCGACGGCCAGGACGTCGGCCGCCTTCGCGCCGCGCATGTCACCGGCGTGGTCGCCGACGAAGACCGCCGCGGACTCGGCACGCAGGACCTCGGCCTTGGCGGTGGACCAGAGATCACCGGCGAGGCGGTCGACCTCCCAGCCGAGGTGGTCCAGGTGCAGCCGCGCGTTCGGCTCGTACTTACCGGTGACGACCAGCGTCCGGCCGCCACCGGCGCGCACGGCGTCGAGCGCGACCGTCGCGCCGGGCAAGGCGGGGATGTGCGGGACGACGTCGGGGTAGAGCGCGCGGAACCGGGTGACCAGGTGGGGGATCAGATCGTCGGGCGCGCCCGCGTCGGCGAGCAAGGTGGCCAGCGGCGGTCCGAGGTGGTCGGCGAAGTGGCTGCCCACCATCGGCAGGTCGAATTCCCGCGCCAGGGTGTCGATCGCGACGGCGACGCCGGGACGCGAATCGATGAGGGTCATGTCCAGATCGAAACCGACGGTGAGGGTCACGAGCCGAGCGTATCGGGATCCGGTCGAATCCCGCGCTGACGGGCTGATTCACGTGGAACGGCGCGTGCACTCACTGCCGAAAATGCTTGGGGGAGTGCGATTGTGCGATGCACTGCGTGTATCACCGCAGGCAGTGCAAGAAGTATGGCGGTTTCGTGGTGACCGAGAGCCGGTGCGGTCCCGAGCATATTCGGCGGTGTCAAGAGGAGGAATCAGCGGTCACCAGCAGTGGCCGCAAAGATGCATCGACTGCCATCGTGAAGGCACGACCGTGCCGTGGCCGAGGGTGGCTGGGGGCGATGCACACGGCTCCGGGGAGATATCCGGGGTGCGGACAAACCAATGGCAAGGAGGGAAAACCACCCCTTGCCACACTCAATTTATAACCCACCCCGGGGCTTGCGGCAAGACCCCCGTCCTCCTGCACAATCGCCTGCCGAAGCCATGACCAGCGAAAACAAGGGGCATTGATGATCGACGTGATCGTCGCGGGCGGCGGACCGACCGGGGTGATGCTGGCGGGCGAGCTGCGGTTGCACGGCGTCCGGACGCTGGTGCTGGACCGGGATCCGGCGCCGACCCCGGTGGTGCGGGCGATGGGCTTGCACGCTCGCAGTCTCGAGATTCTGGGGCAGCGCGGCCTGCTGGACCGATTCCTCGCCGTCGGGACGACGCACCCGCTCGGCGGCTTCTTCGCCGGGATCGTGAAACCCCAGCCCACCGGCCTCGACACCACCCACCCGTACGTGCTCGGCATCCCGCAGCCGGTCACCGAGCGCCTGCTGACCGAGCACGCGCTGGCCCTCGGTGCGGAGCTCCGGCGCGGTGCCGAGGTGGTCGGGCTGACGCAGGACGAGGACGGCGTCGATGTCGAGCTGGCCGACGGCACGCGGCTGCGCTCGCGCTACCTCGTCGGCTGCGACGGGGGCCGCAGCACCGTGCGCAAGCTGCTCGGCGTCGCCTTTCCCGGCGAACCCAGCCGGGTCGACACCCTGCTGGGCGAGCTGCGGCTGACCGCGTCCCCGGAGACGCTGGCCGCGGTGAACGCCGAGGTGCGCAAGACACAGCTGCGCTTCGGCGCCATGCCGCTCGGTGCCGGCATGTACCGCGTCGTCGTGCCCGCGGCCGGTGTCGCCGCGGACCGGACCGTCCCGCCGTCGTTCGAGGAACTGCGAGAGCAGCTGGTGGCCACCGCGGGCACCGACCTCGGCGCGCACGCGCCGCGCTGGCTGTCGCGCTTCGGTGACGCCACCCGGCTGGCCGAGAGCTATCGCGTCGGCCGGGTCCTGCTGGCGGGCGACGCCGCGCACATCCATCCACCGCTGGGTGGTCAGGGCCTGAATCTGGGTCTGCAGGACGCGGTCAACCTGGGCTGGAAACTGGCCGCGGCGGTCGCGGGCTGGGCGCCGGCGGGCCTGCTCGACAGCTACCAGGCCGAACGGCGTCCGGTGGCCGCCGACGTCCTGGACAACACCCGTGCGCAGATGGCGCTGGTCTCGCTCGACCCGGGCGCGCAGGCGGTGCGCAGGCTGCTGGCGGAGCTGATGGAGTTCGAGGAGGTGAACCGGTACCTGATCGAGAAGGTCGTCGCGATCGGGATCCGCTACGACTTCGGCGACGGGCACGAGCTCCTCGGCAGGCGGCTGCGCGACATCGCGCTGACGGACGGGCGCCTCTACGACCGCATGCATGCCGGGCGCGGGGTGCTGCTCGATCAGACCGGTCGGCTGTCGGTGGCGGGCTGGGCCGACCGGGTCGACCATGTGGTGGAGGTCAGCGCGGAACTAGACGTCCCCGCGGTGCTGCTGCGCCCCGACGGCCACGTCGCCTGGGCGGGGGTGGACCAGCACGACCTGCTGGTCCACCTGCCCCGCTGGTTCGGCGCGGCGCGCTGACCGCGCCCGCCTCAGCTGCTGGCCGCCGCGGTGAACGGCGCCACCACCGGCACCGCGGCGGGCCGCGACGGATGCCGCCAGACCCCCTTGCGCTCCAGGATCGGCAGCACACCCTCGCCGAACCAGTACGCCTCCTCCAGGTGCGGATACCCGGACAGGATGAAGTGGTCGATCCCGAGCGCCGCGTACTCGAGCAGCCGCTCGGCCACCTCCGCGTGCGACCCGACCAGGGCCGTGCCCGCGCCGCCGCGGACCAGCCCGACCCCGGCCCACAGGTTGGGCGCGATCTCCAGGCCGTCGGTGCGCCCGTTGTGCAGCTGCGCCATCAGGCGCTGGCCCTCGGACTCGCTGTTGGCCAGGCTCGCCTGCACCCGCTCGATCTCACCCGGCGCGATGCCCGCCAGCAGCCGGTCGGCCTCGGCCCACGCCTCGGCGGCGGTGTCGCGGCTGATCACGTGGATGCGCAGACCGAAGTCGACGGTGCGGCCCTCGATCGCGGCCAGCCCACGGATCCAGTCCAGCTTCTTCGCCACCGCGTCCAGCGGCTCACCCCAGGTCAGGTAGGTGTCGGCATAGCGCGCCGCGATCGGGCCCGCCGGGCCGGAGGAGCCGCCGAAGAAGACCGGCGGAATCGGGTCGGGCCTGGCACTGAGCAGCGCGTCGCGCACCCGCAGATGCTCACCGGTGAAGCTGATCGGCTCGGTCGACTCCCACAGCTCGCGCACGATGTGCAGGAACTCGCCGGTGCGGGCGTAGCGCTGGGCCTTGTCCAGGAAGTCGCCGTAGGCCTGCTGTTCGCGCGGCTCGCCACCGGTGACGACATTGAGCAGCAGCCTGCCGCCGGAGTGGCGCTGGAAGGTCGCCGACATCTGTGCCGCCAGCGTGGGGCTGATCAGGCCGGGGCGCAACGCCACCAGGAACTTGAGCGTCTCGCTGGTCTGCACCAGCATGGCGGTGGTCAGCCAGGCGTCCTCGCACCAGGCGCCGGTGGGGGTCAGCACGCCCTCGAAACCGTTGTCCTCGGCCGCCGCGGTGAGCTGGTTGAGGTAGCGCAGGGTGGCCGGGCGATCACCGGACATGAAGCTGCCGTGTCCGCCGGCGACCAGCCCGCGCGAATCGCCGTATGTGGGCAGGAACCAGTGGAACGACAGTCCGCGCTCGGTCATGT
Source organism: Nocardia sp. NPDC051833 (assembly GCF_040681225.1). Taxonomy (NCBI): domain Bacteria; kingdom Bacillati; phylum Actinomycetota; class Actinomycetes; order Mycobacteriales; family Nocardiaceae; genus Nocardia; species Nocardia sp. NPDC051833. Next base: position 929,530 of record NZ_JBFAYK010000002.1, on the reverse strand, counting down.
CCGCCTTTTCGTCGTAGGGAGGGGAATCCGTCCTCGACTCTGACCGGCGAAGGCGACGGCGTCACGGATTCGGATCACCGTGCGCGCAACCCCCGACACGCCATGACGTGGCCCGACCGAACTAGACGTAACCATGCGAAACACGTAACCTCGGCGGAGGCTCGGGCGACGGTGCCCGGGCGGCGACGACCCTACGAAACGAGTTTCCTCAATGACGCGGCATGTCGACGTACTGATCATCGGCGCGGGCCTGTCCGGAATCGGCACGGCTTGTCACCTCACCCGCGAGCAGACCGGACGCAGCTACGCGATCCTGGAGCGCCGCGAGAACATCGGCGGCACCTGGGACCTGTTCAAGTACCCCGGCATCCGCTCCGACTCGGACATGCTGACCTTCGGTTTCGGTTTCCGCCCGTGGATGGGCACCAAGGTGCTCGCCGACGGCGCCAGCATCCGCCAGTACGTCGAGGACACCGCGAAGGAATACGGCGTCACCGACCACATCACCTTCGGTCGCAAGGTCGTCACCGCCGACTTCGACCGCGCCGCCGCGCTGTGGACCGTCACCGCCCTGATCGAGGCCACCGGCGAGACCGAGACCTGGACCGCCAACTTCCTCGTCGGCGCCAGCGGCTACTACAACTACGACGAGGGCTACCAGCCCACCTTCCCCGGCCAGGACGACTTCCAGGGCCGGATCGTGCACCCGCAGCACTGGCCCGAGGACCTGGACTACACCGGCAAGAAGGTCGTCGTCATCGGTTCCGGTGCCACCGCGATCACGCTGATCCCGTCGATGGCCGACAAGGCCGCGCACGTCACCATGCTGCAGCGCTCGCCCACCTGGATCCAGGCGCTGCCCTCGGACGACCCGGTCGCCATCGGCCTCAAGAAGTCCCGGGTGCCCGACCAGATCGCCTACAAGATCGGCCGCGCCCGCAATATCGCCCTGCAGCGGGCCAGCTTCCAGCTCTCCCGCACCAACCCCGAGCTGGCCAAGAAGCTGATGCTGGCCCAGGTGCGCCTGCAGGTCGGCAAGAACGTGGACCTGCGCCACTTCACCCCGAGCTACAACCCGTGGGACCAGCGCCTGTGCGTGGTGCCCAACGGTGACTTGTTCAAGGTGCTCAAGAGCGGCAAGGCCGACATCGTCACCGACCGCATCGCCACCTTCACCGAGAAGGGCATCCGGACCGAGTCGGGCCAGGAGCTCGAGGCCGACATCATCGTCACCGCCACCGGCCTGAACGTGCAGATGCTCGGCGGCATCACGATGTCCATCGACAGCGTGCCGGTGAAGTTCAACGAGACGGTCGCCTACAAGAGCGTGCTGTACTCCGACATCCCGAACTTCCTGATGATCATCGGCTACACCAACGCGTCGTGGACGCTCAAGGCCGACCTCGCCGCCGCGTACCTGTGCCGCGTGCTGAACATCATGCGCGACCGCGGCTACACCACCTACGAGGTGCACGCCAACCCCGAGGACATCGCCGACGAGTCGCTGATGGGTGGCGCCCTGACCTCGGGCTACATCCAGCGCGGCAACGACGCGATGCCGCGGCAGGGTGCCCGCGGCGCCTGGAAGCTGGTCAACAACTACTACCGCGACCGCACGCTGATGCACAAGGCGCCGATCGAGGACGGTGTCCTGCGGTTCAGCAAGATCGGCACGACCGTCGCGCCGGGCGAGCAGGCCGTCGGCGCCTGAGTTCCGGCACCACCCGAACCCGAACGGGGTCCGTCACTTCACGGTGACGGACCCCGTTCTTTCGTCACGGTGATCGATGCCCGATCCGCTCGCGCGCAGCGGGTTTCGGTCGCCCGGGCGAATGTCCAGCGCCTCCCGTACTATCGCGATCGAAGACACCGCCCGGGGAGACGAAGGAGGACGGTGTGGGATCTCGCCTACCGGCGACCATCCGAGACGCGGGGATGTGGGTGCGGCGTTTCGCCGCGACGACACCGGGTGTGATCGGCGCGGTCCTCGTGGTCACCACGGTGGCCTGCCTGATCGCCGGATCGACAGTGGGACAGCAGCTCGACGCCAAGATCGGCCGCACCGAGCAGGTGCTCGACCGCACCGAGCCGCTGGCCTTCGCGGCGCAGAGCCTCTACGTCTCGCTCTCGGCCGCCGATGCCGGTGCGGCGACGGCGTTCCTGTCCGGCGGTGTCGAATCGCCCCAGGTGCGCGACACCTACGAGCAGGCGCTCGCCGAAGCCGCTGCCGCACTGGCGGAAGCGACCTCGGGCGCCACCGACGCCCAGACCAGGGCGATCGTGGCCCGCATCGCCGCCGACCTGCCGACCTACACCGGCCTGGTGGAGACCGCGCGGGCCAACAACCGCCAGGGCTTCCCGGTCGGCTCGGCGTATCTGCGGCAGGCCTCCGACCTCATGCAGACCTCGTTGCTGCCCAACGCCGAACAGCTCAACCAGGCCCGCTTCGCCGCCGTCCGCGAGGACCAGCACCGCATCGGCGCGCTGCCGCTGACCTCGATCGTGCTCCTGCTGCTGGTGCTCGCCGCCTGCGGCGCCGGTTCGGTGCTGTTGCTGCGCCGCACCAACCGGCTGGTGAACCCCGGGGTGGCCCTGGCCGCCGCGGCCGCGCTGTTGGCGCTGGTGTGGTCGGCCGGGGCCACCCTGACCGCCGCGCACCTGCTCGAGACCGGCGACTCCGGGGCGGGCGCGCGGGTGGAGAACCTGGCGAGTGCGCGCATCCTGGCCCAGCAGGCCCGGACCGACGAGACGCTCGCCCTGATCACCCGGGGCGACATCACCGCGCCGGAGAACGCCTTCCACACCCACACCCGCGACCTCGAACAGCGGCTCACCGCGGCCGGTGCGGGCGACTCGGAAGCCGCTCGGGCACTGACCAATTGGAACGCCGGCCACAACGCCCAGCGCACCGCCTACGAGAAGGCCGACTACGCGGGCGCCGTCACCCAGGCCATCGGTACCGGTCCCGACAGCTCGGCCACCAGCTTCGCCCGGCTCGACCGCGAACTGCGCGACGCGCTGGCCCAGGCCCGCACCGACCTGCGCGACGGCGTCGACGCCGCGGGAACCACCTTCACGCTCAGCCCGTTCGGCACGCTGCTCCTGCTGCTGGCCGCGGCGGGCGCGGTGGTCACCGGCCTGTGGCCCCGACTGAAGGAGTTCCTGTGAGCACCCGGCGTCCTCTCCTGGCCGTGGTCCTGGCCGCGGTGGCCGTCCTGGTCGCCGGCTGCGGCGACGCCCCGGCACCGTCGACCATTCCGGCCACCGCCGTCGCCCCGCCGATCCCCGGCGCGGAGGCCATCACCGCGGCCCCCGCCGCGGAGGGCACCGGATCCTGTGACACCGAGGCGACTTTGGCGCCGACGGCGCAACCGCGTCCCGGCGCGATGCCCGCCGGTTCGTCGATGGCCGCGATCGTCGCCAACGGCAGGCTGCGCGTCGGCGTCGACCAGAACACCTACATGTTCGGCTTCCGCAACCCGTCCACCGGACGGCTGGAAGGCTTCGACATCGATCTGGCCAGGGAGATCGCCCGCGATCTGTTCGGTGACCCGGACAAGATCGAACTGCGCTCCGTCGCCGCGGCCGACCGGATCCCGCTGCTGCAGGAGAAGAAGGTCGACATGATCGTGCGCACCTTCTCCGCCACCTGCGAACGGCGCCGCGACGTCGACTTCTCCAGCGTGTACTACCGTGCGGCGCAACGCATCGCGGCCCCGAAGGGCTCGGGCATCACCACCGCGTCCGGGCTCGCGGGCAAGCGGGTGTGCGTCACCAAGGGCACCACCGCGGCCGCGCCGCTGTTCGCGCTGCCCACGCCGCCCGCCGTGCTCGGCGTGACCAACTGGACCGACTGCCTGGTCGCCCTGCAGCAGGGCACCGTCGACGCGATCAGCGGTGACGAGCCGATCCTGGCCGGACTGGTCGCCCAGGACCGCAACCTGGAAATGGTCGGCGACGAGATCGGCACCGGCGCCTACGCGGTCGGCGTGCCCTTGGGCAGCGGCGATCTGGTCCGGTTCGTCAACGGCGTGCTCGACCGGGCCCGCGCCGACGGCACCTGGCAGCGGATCTACCAGCAGCATCTGGGGGTGCTCGGGCCGTCGCCGGGCCCGCCGGTGCCCCGGTACGTCGGATGACCTGGCCGCTGCTCGGTCTCGCCGAGATCGATCGGGAACTGGCCGCGCGCACCGCGGAATTGGCCCAGGTGAGCACGACCCTGCTGGAACTGGACCGGCATCCCGGACTGACCCTGGTGCGCCGGTATCCGCCGACGGGGGAGACCGCGCGCCGCTGGGCGCCGGTGGAGGAGGCGCTCGGCCGGCTCTGGGAGGACCTCGGCCGGGTGCGCGCGATTTTGTCCGAGGCCGAGACGGTCCGTGGCGGTCGCGGCCGGATCGACGACCGCGCTCGCGGTCGCCTCACCGAACTGCTGCGCGGCCGTCCGCACGAGGTCGCCCGGATCCCGATCCCGTTGGCGCAGCGTGGACTCACCGGTCCCGCCGAGACCCTTGTGACGGTCGGCATCGCCGATTCGCTGGACCGGATGCGCGCCGCCTTCGCGTTCGTCGCGCCCTTCGCCGAGGAGGTGGCGGCCGTCGACCGGCAGGTGCTCGGCGCGGTCGCTCCGCTTCAGCAGCGGGTCGAGCAGGCGCACGGCGCGCTCGACGCGGCCGCCGAACCCCTGGCGCGGATGCTGAGCCGCGCGGGCACCGACCCACTGGGGTTCCGGCAGGGCGAGATCACCGCCGCGCTCGCCTCGCTGACCGCGCTGATCGAGACCGAATCCGCCCGGCACGCCGAGTATCTCGCGGTCGCCGCCGACCTGCCCGGCGCGGTCGCGCGACTGCGGGCCGGGCTCGCCGATCTCGACGCGCTGCAACGCGCGGCCGACGAGACCGCCGCCGACGCCGCGCGCAAGGTCGCGACGGGCGAACTCCCCGGCGGCGGGGAACCGGCCGCGCGACTGCTCGCCGCGCTCGACAGCCTCGGCGCGCCGACCAGACCGACGGTCGAGCATCTGCTCGCGCTGCGGGCGCGCACCACCGAGGCCGTCGACACCGCGACGCGGCGACAGGAATTGGCGCGCGGGCTGTTGGACCGGCGCGCCGAACTACGCGGCCGGTTGACGGCCTACCGGGCCAAGGCGTCCCGGCTCGGGGTGAGCGAGGACCGCGACGTCCTCGCCGCCGATCGCATCGCCGCGGGCCTGCTCGGCCGCACGCCCTGCGATCTGGCCGCGGTCACCCGGGCGGTCGCCGACTATCGTTCGATCATCGGGGAGAAAGCGGGGCGGACAGCATGACATGTAGTGAACCGGGGTGCGGCGGCGCCGTCGAGGACGGCTATTGCGCCCTCTGCGGCACCGCCCCGGTGGCGAGCGCGCCACCGCCGAGCGCGGTGCCGTCGCCCGGTGCGGGCCGGTCCTCGCGCACCACGGCCCAGCCGCGCAACGGCGCGACGCCCCCACCCGCCACCCCGGGCGCGTGCGCCGAACCCGAGTGCGGTGGAACGATCGTCGACGGGTACTGCGACACCTGCGGCACCGCGCCCACCGCGACCCCGGTGTACAGCCCGACCGCGCCGACGGTGAGCGCCAGTGGCCGCACCTCGAGCCGCTCGGTGCGGACCCACCGGTCCGGGTCGGCCCGCTCGGCCGCACGCGGCAGGCTCGGCGCCGGTCTGGTCGAGGTGCCGCCGATTCCACGCGTCGACCCGGCCACCGCGGTGCTCGCCGACCCGCAGGTCCCCGAATCCGACCGGTACTGCGGCACCTGCGACAAGCCCGTCGGCCGCAGCCACGACGGTGCGGCAGGCCGGACCGCCGGGTTCTGCCCGCACTGTGGCACCCGCTATTCCTTCGTGCCCCGCCTGCGCGCCGGCGACCTCGTCGGCGGTCAGTACGAGGTGGCGGGCGCGCTCGCGCACGGCGGCCTGGGCTGGATCTATCTGGCCGTCGACCATCGCGTCAACCGGCGCTGGGTGGTGCTCAAGGGCCTGATCGACACCGGCGACCCGGACGCGCTCGCGGCGGCCGTGGCCGAGCGGCGCTTCCTGGCCGAGGTCGATCACCCGAACATCGTCAAGATCCACAACTTCACCGAACACGCCGACGCCGACGGCGATCCGGTCGGCTACATCGTGATGGCCTATGTCGGTGGCACCTCACTCAAGCAGATCCTGCGCGCCTACCGCACCGAGCACGACCGCTACCTGCCGCCCGCGCAGGCCATCGCCTACGTGCTGGAGATGCTGCCCGCGCTGGGCTACCTGCACGCGCGTGGCTGGGCCTACTGCGATTTCAAGCCCGACAACGTGATGCAGACCGAGGAACGGCTCGAGCTGATCGACCTCGGCGCCGTCATCTCGATGGACGACCGCACCAGCCCGATCTACGGCACCATCGGCTACCAGGCGCCCGAGATCGCCGAGACCGGTCCCACCGTGGCCACCGAGGTCTACACCGCGGGCCGCACGCTGGCCGTGCTGATGATGCGGATCGCCTCCGTCGACGGCAAACTCGGCCCGCTGCCGTCACCCGAGGCCGAACCCCTGCTCGCCCGCCACGATTCCCTGCACCGATTCCTGCTGCGCGCCACCGACGACGACCCGCTGGCCCGCTTCGGATCGATGGCGGAGATGGCCGATCAGCTCACCGGCGTCCTGCGTGAGGTACTGGCCACCGGCGACGGGGTCCCGCGGCCCGGCATGTCGAGTTCGTTCGGTCCCGCCCGCGCGGTCTTCGGCATCGACAGCGCCACCCCGGAGCCTGCCGCGCTGATCGCCGGCCTGCCCGCGCCGCTGGTCGATCCCGCCGACAGCGGCGCCGCCCTGCTGGCCACCACCGACGCGGCCACCCCCGCCGAACTCGAGGCCGCGTTGACGGCCGGGCTGCGCGCCGTGGTCACCGGATCCGGTGAGTCGGTGGAGATTCCGCTGCGCCTGGTCCGCGCCGAACTCGAGGCAGGTGACGCCGAGGCCGCGCTGACCCGCCTGGCCGCGCTGGACATCGACCTGGAATACGACTGGCGCCGGGTCTGGTACCGCGCCCAGGCGGCGCTGCTGACCGGTGAGTACGCCACGGCCGCCGCCGACTTCGAGGCCGTCTACGCCGCGCTGCCCGGCGAGCCCGCACCGAAACTGGCACTGGCGGCGGCGCTGGAACTCGGCGCTGCACGGACCGAAGGTGTTGCGGCACAGCATGATCGCGCGCTGGCGCTCTACGAGCTGGTGTGGCGCACCGACCACACGTATCTGTCCGGCGCCTTCGGCGCGGCCCGGCTCCGGCGCGCGAGCGCGGACCGGACGGGCGCCGTCGCGGTGCTCGACCAGGTCGACCGCAGCTCGTCGATGTTCACCGAGGCCAGGGTCTCCGCCGTCGAGACCCTGCTGGCCGACCGCGCGCCCGCCGAACTGGACGAGGCGCTGCTGCGGGAGGCGGGCGAGCGGGTCGAACGACTCAGCCTGGACTCGCGGACGCGGACCGCGCGTGTGCGCATGTGGGTCCTGGAGGCGGCCCTGAACTGGATCCGGTCGGGACAGCGGCCGAGTGCGCCAGGCAAGCTGTTGGACGTGGAATTCACCGAGCAGGGAGTGCGGACGGGGTTGGAACGATGCTTGCGGACATTGGCTCGGGAAGCCGACGACATGTGGACCCGGTTCGTGCTGGTGGATCAGGCCAACGCGGTGCGGCCGAGGACCACGCTGTGAGCGCGCCCGGGTGTCCGGACTGCGCGGGGTCGGCCAGGGCGGGGCACCGCTTCTGCGAGGGGTGCGGGCGGGAACTCGGCGTGCGCAAGGTCGCACTGCCGGTGCACGATCCGGCCGCGGTGCCACAGTGCTCGACCTGCGGTGAACGCCGCTACGAGGGCGGCTTCTGCGTGCAGTGCGGCAGCCCGAAGCCGGTGCCCGACCGCTTCGAGGACGATCTGGGCGCGGTGTATCTGCTCACCGACCGCGGAATCAGCCACGCGCGCAACGAGGACGCCGTCGCCGCTGCCGTCCGCGACGGCGACGGCACCCGGGTGATCGTGGTCAGCGACGGCGTCTCCACCTCGCAGGACCCGCAGGCCGCCTCCGGCACCGCGGCCCGCTCCGGCGTCGACGCCGCGCTGGCCGCCCTCGCCGACGGCCGGTCCGCGCGCGACAGCGTGATGGCGGGCCTGGCGACCGCGACCGCGGCGGTGCGCGGGATGTCGCGCAGCAGCGAGTACGCGCCCTCGTGCACCTACGTCTCGGCGATCGTGCGCACGACCGCCGAGGGCACCGAGATCACCGTCGCCAATGTCGGTGACAGCCGGGCCTTCTGGCTGGCCGCGGGCGACCCGACCGCCTCGCGCAGGCTCAGCGTCGACGACTCCTGGGCCCAGGCCCTCGTCGACGCGGGCGCCCTCGACGAGGAGGCCGCCATGCACGACCCCCGCGCGCACACGCTGCTGCGCTGGCTCGGTGCCGACGGCGGCGAGGCGCCCTGGTCGGCGCACTGCCTGCAGAGCATGGTGGTCACCGAACCGGGCACCCTGCTGCTGTGCAGCGACGGCCTGTGGAACTACCTACCGGATGCCGTCGCCCTGGCCGGATTCACCGTCGAGACCTCACCGCAGGCCGCAGCCCGCGCGCTGGCCGACTTCGCGCTGAACAGTGGCGGCAGCGACAACATCACGGTCGCGCTGGCCCCGGTGCCCGCGCCCGCTGCCGTACCGCACGATCCAGGAGTGTCATGAGCTCAGCCGAGACCACAGGTATCTCGATCGCCGTCGACCAGAACGAGTTCCTCGCCGAGGGCACGCGGGTGGTCGACGCGGTGCTCACGGTGGCCACCGGCCCCGAACTGGCCGTCGTCGCCACCCCGCCGCCCCGGCTGGAGATCCTGATCATCGACTGTTCGGGGTCGATGGGCAACAAGCGCAAGTTCGAGAACGCGCGCACCGCCACCAGGACCGCGCTCGACGAGATCCCCGACGGCACCGCGTTCGCCATCATCGAGGGCACCGAGGCCGCCCGGATGATCTACCCGACCGGCACCATGTCGGCGCCGGCGGATCGCACCCATCGCAGCGCCGCCCGGCGCGCACTGGACAAGCTGCGGCCCGACGGCGGCACCGCCATGGGGTCCTGGCTCGCGCTGGCCCGCCAGGTCGCCGCCGCGCATCCCGGCGCGCAGGCGCACGCCATCCTGCTCACCGACGGCAAGAACGAGCACGAGACACCGGAGCAGCTGGCCACCGAACTCGACCGCGCCGAAGGCCTTTTCGTCTGCGACTGCCGCGGTGTCGGCGACGACTGGATGGCCGCCGATCTGCACAAGATCTCCTCGAAACTGTCCGGCGACGCCGACATGGTGGCCGATCCGAAGGACCTGTCCGCCGACTTCGCGAAGATGATGCGGTCCTCGGTGGCGCGGGTCATCCCGGAGCTCACCCTGCGGGTGTGGACCCCGGCGGGCGCGCGGGTGCGGATGGTCAAACAGGTTGCGCCGGTGCTCGAGGACCTCACTCCCCGCCGCATTGATACCGGCCCGCAGGTGGGGGAGTACCCGCTCTCGTCCTGGGCCGCCGAAGAGCGCGAGTATCACGTGCAGATCGAGCTGGAACCGGCCGCGCCCGGCCGCGAGAAGCTGGCCGCGCGGCTGAGTGTGCTGGCCGGTGACGAGGTGCTCGGCCAGGGGCTGGTGCGCGCGGTGTGGACCACCGACACCACCCTGTCCACCCGGATCAGCACGCGCGTCGCCCACTACACCGGGCAGGTCGAACTGGCCCAGGCCGTCCAGGAGGGCCTGGCCGCCCGCCGCAACGGCGACCTCACCACCGCGACCGCGAAACTGCGGCGCGCGGTGGAACTGGCCGCCGCCTCCGGGCACGAGTCCACCGCCAAGCTGCTGCGCGGCGTGGTGGAGGTCGACGACCGCGACGGCACCGTCAAGCTGCGCGGCCAGGTCGCCGCCGCCGACGAACTCGCGCTCGACATCCGCTCGACCAAGACCGCGCGGGTCCGTCCGGAGGGTGCCTGACATGCCGATCTGCGCGGACGGGCACCAGTCGCGCTCGCTGGACTACTGCGATGTGTGCGGTTCGGCGCTGGCGGGTGCCGGCGCGCCGGATCCGGCCGACCTGCGCCTGTGCCCGTCCTGCGCGACGCCGACCAGCGGCCGGTTCTGCGAGGTCTGCGGCTACGACTCGGCCCTGCCGCCGGCGCCGCGTCCGGAGCCCGATCCGCGCCGCGCCGAACCGACTCTCGTCCGCGCGGACGGGCCGCGCGGGGACCGGGTCGCTCCGGCCTGGGAGGCCCGCGTCTTCGCCGACCGCGAGTTCTACACCAGGGTCCAGGCCGACAAGGGGCCCGACGCCGAGCGCGTCGCCTTCCCCGACTTCTATCCGGAACGGCGGATCCCGTTGCACGGGAGCCAGTTCCTGATCGGCAAACGCTCGGACTCGCAGGGCATCGTGCCCGAGATCGACCTCGGCATCGCCCCGGCCGACATCGGGGTGTCCCGCGCGCACGCGCTGATCCGGGTGGACCCGGCGGGCGGTCTCACCGTGACCGACCTCGGCTCCACCAACGGGACCAGCCTGGACGGCGCCGCGCAGCCGATCCGGCCCCAGGTCGCCGTCGAACTGCGCGCGGGCAGCCGGATCCACGTCGGCGGGTGGACCACCATAGAGATCGCCACGCGACCATAGACGAATCCGTTCACCGAACCGTAGGGTCGGGGCCATGACGAAGTTCGACGGGAAGACCTGCCTGATCACCGGTGCCGCCAGCGGGCTCGGCCGCGCCACCGCGTTCGCGGCCGCCGCCAAAGGCGCTGCCCTCGTGCTCACCGACATCAGCGCCGACGCGCTCGCCGACACCGCGGCCGAGCTGCGTGCCACCGGTGCCACCGTGCATCTCGCGCACGCCGCCGACGTCAGCGACCATGCCGCCGTCGTCGGCCTGGCCGCGCACACCTTCGAGGCGGTCAGCCGGGTCGACATCGTCATGAACGTCGCGGGCATCGCCACCTGGGGCACCGTCGACAAGCTCACCCACCAGCAGTGGCGGCGCACCGTCGACATCAACCTGATGGGGCCGATCCATATCATCGAGGAGTTCGTGCCGCCGATGATCGCGGCGGGCCGCGGCGGCCACATCGTCAACGTCTCCTCGGCGGCCGGGCTGTTCGGTCTGCCCTGGCACGCGCCCTACAGCGCCACCAAGTTCGGCCTGCGCGGGGTGTCGGAGGTGCTGCGGTTCGACCTGCGCAGGCACAAGATCGGCGTCAGCCTGGTGCTGCCGGGCGCGATGGCCACCCCGATGGTGGACAGCGTCGACATCGCCGGTGTCGATCGCGACAACGCGGCACTGCAGAAGGCGATGCGCTTGTTCCTGCGCCACGCGGTGACTCCCGACCAGGCCGCGACCGCCGTGGTGAAGGGCGTGGAGCGCAACCGCTACTGGGTCTACACCTCGCGCGACATCCAGCTCGCGCACTGGGGCCAGCGCTACGTGCCCTACGGCTACACCCTGGCCATGCGCGGTCTCAACTCGGCCATGTCCGGCTACGCCGCCAAGAACGCCCTGGTCCGCTGACCGGACGGGCCCCGAACCGCCGGATCCGGGGCCCCAGCCGGGGTCAGGACGCGACGATGTCGTACGCGCCGGGCACGTACGAGCCGCCCTGCTGACGCACGATCACGCCGAGCCGGTTGGCCGCGTTGATCTGGGCGACCAGCGCGACCAGCGCCGCGATCTGATCGTCGTCGTAGTGCTCACGCACCCGCGCCCAGGTGTCGTCGGTGACCCCGCGCCCGGCGTCGGCGATCCGGGTACCCTCCTCGGCCAGCGCCAGCGCGGCCCGCTCGGCCTCGGTGAACACCGCCGCCTCGTGCCAGGCCGCGACCAGGTTGATCCGCGTCGCGGGTTCTCCCGCGTGTGCCAGGTCTTTGCTGTGCACGTCGGTGCACCATCCGCAGCCGTTGATCTGGCTGACGCGCAGCATCACCAGATCCTGGGTGGTCTTGGGCAGTGTCGATTGCAGGATGGCCAGGCTGGCATTGCCGAATCGCTTGGCGAATCTCGCGCCGATCTCGTTGTCCACCAGGGTGAAACGGGGTTCCATGAGTTCGTCCTCACGTCGTAGGTCTTGCGAACGACCATGGAGATGCCGCGGGCCCGCCCGGTGTGACAACCCCCGCGTCGTGACGTGGACCACACCCGGCTGCTGTCACAGAATGCCCGGCGTCGGCATCTGATGGGCGTGTATGCCACCTCGCCGAGCACGCCGGGCCCCGCCACCGCGGCCTTCGTCGCCCACCGCAATCTGCTCTTCACCGTCGCCTACGAGATGCTCGGCTCGGCAGCCGACGCCGAGGACGTCCTGCAGGAGACCTGGCTGCGCTGGGTCGGTGTCGATCTCGGCGTTGTGCTCGACCACCGCGCCTACCTGGTACGGATCACCACCCGCGAGGCCCTGATGCGGTTGCGGACCCTCGGCCGCCGCAAGGAGTCCTACGTCGGCCCGTGGCTGCCCGAGCCGCTGCTCACCACGCCCGATGTCGCCGCCGATGTCGAACTGGCCGAGAGCGTCTCGATGGCGATGCTGCTCGTCCTGGAGACCCTGGCCCCGACCGAGCGCGCGGTGTTCGTGCTGCGCGAGGTCTTCGACCTGCCTTACGACGAGATCGCAGAGGCCGTCGACAAGACGCCCGCCGCGGTCCGCCAGATCGCGCACCGGGCCCGCGCTCACGTCGCCGCGCGCCGCCCGCGCGGGATCGTCACGCCAGCGCAGTCACGGGACGCGATCGACGCGTTCCAGCGGGCGGTGGAAACCGGCGACCTGCAGTCCCTGCTCGACATCCTCGCCCCCGATGTCGTGTTCCTCGGTGACGGCGGCGGCGTCGTGCAGGCCGCGCTCGCGCCCGTCGTCGGCGCCGACCGCGTCGCGGCGCTGTTGTCCGGCAGCATGCCCCGGATCGGCGCCACGATGACCGTCACCCCGGTGCCGGTCAACGGCCACCCCGCGCTGATCCTGCGGCTCGACGGCACGATCGACACGGTCATCGCCGTCCGGGTCGACGACGGGCTGATCACCGGCCTCTACGCGATGCGCAACCCCGACAAGCTCGCCCGGATCGGACAGCCGACCGCCCTGCGCCGCTGACCTCGCTCAGCGCACCAGATCGCTGGGATCGGTATTGGCCCCGCACAGGATGACGCAGACCCGCTCGCCGGGCTCGGGCCGATACGCCGCGCCCGCACCGCCGTCGAGCAGCGCGGCGAGTGCGGTCGCGGCACCCCATTCGACCGCGATCCGGTGCTCGTCCCAGAGCTGCCTGCGGGCCCGCCGGATCAGGTCGTCGTCGACCAGGACCGACCGCACGCTGTCCTGCTGCGCCGCGGCCAGCGCCATGGCCGAGACATTCGGCGCGCCCAGGGAATCGGCGGCCACCGAATCGACGGTGACGTCCACCGGCCTGCCCGCCGCGAGCGCCGCGTTGAGCGAACGGCTGCCCACCGGCTCGACCGCGACCGTGCGGACCCCGACATGCTGTGCGGCGACGGCGGTTCCGGTGAACAGCCCGCCCCCACCGACGGCGACGAGCACGGTGTCCAGATCGGGGACACGCGCATGGATCTCGCGCATCAGCGTGCCCGCGCCCGCCGCGATGAGCGGATGGTCGTAGGCGTGCGAGGACAGCGCGCCGCTGGTCGCGGCGAATTCCTGGCACGCGGCGAGAGCCTGCTTGTACTCCGGACCGATCAGGCGCACCTCGGCACCGTAGTCACGCAATCGACGGATCTTCACCGGGGGAGCGGTGTCGGGCAGGAACACCGTCGCCGGCACCCCGGCCTCGCGCGCGGCCCACGCGCACGCGAGTCCCGCGTTGCCGCCCGAGGCGATCGTCACACCGGCCGCGGGCAGCGTCCCCGCCGCCGCGTGCGCGCGCACGAAGTTCTGCGCCCCACGCGCCTTGAAAGTGCCCGTGAACTGCAGAAACTCCAGCGCGAAGGTCAGCGGTGCCGGGCCGGGAGCGGCCGGTGCCACGGTGATCGGGCGGACCAGCCCGTCGATCCTGGCGGCGGCGGCCTCGATGTCGTCATAGGTCGGTGTCACGCCTCGACTATGCCACCGGACCAGCGCTCCCGACGGCCGTCCGGATCGCCCGCTGACCGGGCGAATTGTTACGGCGGGTTTACGCGACCGCGCGTCTGGGTACATAACGGATCGGTAACGAGCTCGAAGACGGGATGTCGTGTCGGTCTGGGGACGCGAACTCCCCGCAGTGATCCGGCGCACGCCCGGCGTGTCAGCAAAGGATGTGCACATGAGCGAGCGAAGCGAACGGTGGACGAACGCGGCCACCGGCGCGGTCATGGTCGGATCTCGCGAGAGCGAGGTACGGGCATGAGCGCGAACCTGATGATCGTGGACGACGACGTCCAGATGCGCGGCGATCTGCGCCGCGCGATGGAAGACGAGGGATACGCCGTCGCCGAGGCGGGTGTCCCCGAGGACGCGCTCGACCAGCTCCGCAGCGACGGACCGCCCGACCTGATGATCGTCGACCTCATGCGTGGGGAGACCGACGGCTTCGACTGCATCAGGGAGATCCGCCGCGACCACGACGTGCCGATCATCGTGATCAGCACCCGCTACGACACCCACGATGTCGTGGCGGCCCTCGAGGCGGGCGCCGACGATTTCGTCAGCAAGCCGTTCGAGATCAAGGAGATCACCGCGCGGATGCGCGCGCTGCGCCGGCGCGCGCGGATCACCGCCGATCGTGACGTCACGCCCGAAGCGGTGCTCGACGCCGACCCGGTCGCGCCGCTGGTGCTGGCCACCGACGCGGGCGCGGTCCGCCGCGGCGACACCGAGATCCACCTCACGGTCACCGAGTTCCGCTTGCTCTGTGAGCTCGCCGAGACTCCCGGCCGGGTGCTCAGCCGCGCCGTCCTGCTCGAAAGAGTGTGGGACCAGGGCTTTTTCGGTGACGAGCGGATCGTCGACGTCCACGTGCGCCGGTTGCGCACCAAGATCGAACGCGATCCGTCCGACCCGCGCATCGTGGTCACGGTGCGCGGTCTGGGCTATCGGCTCGATCCGCAAGCGTAGTAAAAGACTCGTCATACAACTGCAAAGAGCTCGACACAGAGACCGCAAAGTCGGTTCGACACTGTAGATGTATGCCTTCGTCCACCGTGTCCATCGAATCCGCTTCCGCCCCTGCGGTTCTCGGTTCCGAACCGATACTGCGCCCACCCCGGCTGGGTGACGGAGCCCAGCTGTGGCGGATCGCCCGCGACTCGCAGGTACTCGACGTCAACTCCAGCTACGCCTACCTGCTGTGGTGTCGCGATTTCGCCGCCACCTCGCTGGTCGCCGACAGCGACGGCCGCGCGGTGGGATTCGTCATCGGGTACGTCCGCCCCGAAGCGCCGGACACCGTGTTCGTCTGGCAGATCGCCGTCGACGCCGAATTCCGTGGCCGCGGCCTGGCCGGCCGCATCCTGCACACGCTGCTGGATGCGGTGGCCCCCGCGGGCATCACCACGCTGGAAACCACGATCTCACCCGGCAACACCGCCTCCCAGGCGCTGTTCGCCGCGGTGGCCCGCGAGCGCGGTGCGGGTTTGCGCACCGTCTCGCTGTTCGAAACGCACGATTTCCCCGATTCACACGAGGCCGAGCTGCTGTATGTCATCGCACCCGCTCAGCGCCAGGAGGAACGACGATGATCACGACCACCGACACCAGCATCTTCGAGGCCATGGAATCGAATGTGCGGGGCTACTGCCGTGACTGGCCGACGGTCTTCACCACCGCCGAGGGCGCCTGGCTGCGCGACGAGCAGGGGCGGGAATACCTCGACTTCTTCGCCGGCGCCGGTGCGCTGAACTACGGCCACAACAACCCCGTGCTCAAACGCGCGCTGCTCGACTACATCGCGGGCAACGGCATCACCCACGGCCTCGACATGTCGACCGTCGCCAAACGCGAACTGCTGGAGACCATCCGGGACACCGTGCTGTCGCCGCGTGGCCTCGACTACAAGGTGCAGTTCCCCGGCCCGACCGGCGCCAACGCCGTCGAGGCCGCGCTGAAGCTGGCCCGCAAGGTGACCGGACGCAAGACGGTGCTCAGCTTCACCAACGCCTTCCACGGCATGACCCTCGGCGCGCTCTCGGTCACCGGCAACGCCGCCAAGCGGGCCGGTGCGGGCGTGCCGCTCGAGCACGCCACCCCGATGCCCTACGACGGGTACTTCGACAACACCATCGAGGACTTCGGCTGGATGCAGCGCGTCCTCGACGACAGCTCGTCCGGTTTCGACCGCCCCGCCGCGGTGATCGTGGAGACCGTGCAGGGCGAGGGTGGCGTCAACCTGGCCCGCGCGGAATGGCTGCGGCACCTGGCCGGCCTGTGCGCCGCGCGCGACATCCTGCTCATCGTCGACGATGTCCAGATGGGGTGCGGCCGGACCGGTCCGTTCTTCTCCTTCGAGATCGCCGGCATCACCCCCGACATCGTCACGCTGTCCAAGTCGATCGGTGGCTACGGCCTGCCGATGGCGCTGGTGCTGCTCAAGCCCGAGCACGACCAGTGGGCGCCGGGTGAGCACAACGGCACCTTCCGCGGCAACAACCCCGCCTTCGTCACCGCGACGGCCGCGCTGCGCGAGTACTGGAGCGACGACACCCTGGCCCAGCGCACCGCCGCCAACGGCGAGTACGTCGGGCGCACCCTGTCCGCGATCGCCGACCGCTACGACGGGGTCTCGACGCGGGGCCGCGGCATGGTCCACGGCATCGTCTTCGACGATCCGTCGCAGGCGGGCAAGGTCTGCCGGACCGCGTTCGAGGACGGGCTGCTGGTGGAGACCTCCGGGTCGATGGACGAGGTGGTGAAACTGTTGCCGCCGTTGACACTCGGCAGCGACGAACTCGCCCGTGGCCTGTCGGTCCTGTCGGCCTCGATCGACGCCGTGTGCGGAGGTGCCGCATGATCGTGCGCACCACCGCCGAGATCACCGGCACCGAACGCGACGTGGCGGGTCCCGGCTGGCGCAGCAAGCGCATCGTGCTGGCCGGGGACCGCGTCGGGTTCTCCTTCCACGAGACCACCATCGACGCGGGCACCATTCACGAGTTCCACTACCAGAACCACGTGGAGGCGGTCTGGCTGGTCGAGGGTGAGGGCAGTCTGCTCGACCTCGACAACGAGACCGTCCACCAGCTGGGCCCCGGCTCGATGTACCTGCTCGACGGCAACGAACGTCATCAGGTGCACGCGCGCACCCGGCTACGGATGCTGTGTGTGTTCAACCCGCCCGTCACCGGCCGCGAAATACACGATGAGAACGGGGTGTATCCGCTCATCGTCGAGGAGGATGCCCGTGTCTGATCGGCTCGACCGCTACCCGACCCGGCTGATCGAGCCGGCCCCGCACATCGAACGCACCGATCCGACGGTGTGGGGCCGGGTCACCTCGCCCGAGCTGGCCGGCTTCGACGCCAACGGGTACGCGGTCATCCCCGACCTGCTCAGCCCCGACGAGGTCGCCGCGTTCGGTGCGGAGATCGGCCACCTCGCCGCCGATCCCGTGCTCTACGGCGACGACCGGGTGGTGGTGGAACCGGTCGCCGGACAGGTGCGTTCGGTGTTCCAGGTGCACCGGCTCAGCAAGCCGATCGCGGAGCTGCTGGCCGAATCGCGGATCGTCGGGCTGGCCGAGCAGATCCTCGGATCGGCGGTGTACCTGCACCAGACCCGGGTCAACTACATGCCCGGGTTCGGTGGCAGCGGGTTCGCCTGGCACTCCGATTTCGAGACCTGGCACGCCGAGGACGGGATGCCCGCCCCACGGGCGGTGAGCCTGTCGATCGCGCTGACCGACAACTATCCGTTCAACGGCAGCCTGATGCTGATGCCCGGCTCGCACCGCACCTTCGTGCCGTGCCTGGGGGAGACGCCCGAGGGGCACTACCGGGAATCGTTGCGGGAGCAGCGGTTCGGGGTGCCGACCAACGACGACATCACCTTCCTCGCCGCCCGCTACGGCATCACGCAGTTCACCGGGCGGGCCGGGTCGGCCCTGCTGTTCGACTCGAACCTGATGCACGGTTCGTCGAACAACATCACGCCGTACCCGCGGTCGAACATCTTCCTGGTGTTCAACAGCGTGGACAACGCGCTGGCGGAACCGTTCGCGGCGCCGCGGCGCAGGCCCGCGCACATCGCGTCCCGTGAGGTCGCTCCGGTGCGCGAGGTCGGCCCGCGCGCGGTGTCGGCGCTGGCGGATCAGACGCGCTAGCGCGGCAGTTCGGTAAGGGAGGCCGCGGCCCGCGGATCATCGTGGGCCGCGGCCTTCCACCAGTGCTCGGCACCGGCGCGATCACCGTCGCGCAGCAGCAGCACCCCCAGGTCGTAGGCCGCGGCACTGTGCCCCGCCTCGGCGGCCTGCGTCAGCAGGGTGCGCGCCGAATCATGCTCGCCTCGTTCGTTCATCGCGGTCCCCAGGTCGTAGAGCGCCCGCCCGAAGCTCTGTCCCCCCGAGGCCTGCGGTGCGCGCAGGGTCGGCGGTGCGATCGTGGAGGCCGTCTCGACGCGCGGGTCCGGCGTGATCGCCGGGGGCGGGGGAGCCGGATGCCCCACCCTGAGATCACGCGGTGCGGGGTGCTCGGGCGGCAGGTCTGCCGGTGCGCTGGTTCCCTGTCGCCCGGCGATGGTGGGTGGCATGAGTTCCGGCGCGGTGGCTGCCTGCTGTGCCGCGATGGTGGGTGGCATGAATGCTGTTGCGGCGGTTGCCTGTTGTGCCGCGATTGTCGGCGGCAGGTCTGCCGGTGGGTTGGATGCTTGTCGCCCCGCGATGGTCGGTGGCATGAGTGCTGGTCCGGCGGTTGCCTGTTGCTCCGCGATCGTGGGTGGCATGAGTTCCGGTGCAGTGGCTGCCTGGTGCCCCGCGATGGTCGACGGCGGCGGAACTGCCGGTGCCAGGGAAAGTCCGTCCTCGACGGCAGGTGTCGGATCCACAGGATGCGGAGTCGGCTGTCGCGTAGGCAGGGTCGGTTGCCCGGAGGCCGCCGCCGGATAGCCGGTTGTCGGCCGCGCGGCAGCCGTCGGAAATTCGGCAGCTGGTGTCGGGTCCCCGATCCGGAAACTGTCCGCCTCCGAGTAGCTGTCCGCCGGCCCTGCGGCCGCAGGGAGATACTCGGCTACTGATCGTGCGGCCGTTGCTTCGGAACTGGCCGTCGACAGGCCACCACGTACCGGCATCTCGGCCATCGAGCGAGGCTCGGTGGCCGACCGCTCGGCCGTTGCGCGAGTATCGGCCGCCCACAGTGCACCGGCCGTCGCAGCCCCTGGCGGAAGTTCGGCTGCCGATCTCGCGGATGCCCCGAAGCCGGCGGCCTGCGAAGCGGCCGCCGAGGACGGCTCGATCGCTGCTCCAGCAGTTGCTCGGCGATCGGCTGCCCACCGTGCACCGGCCGTCGGCATCGCCGCCTCTGGCGGAAGTTCGGCTGCCGATCTCGCGGATGCTCCGAAGCCGGCGGCCTGCGAAGTAGGCGCGGCGGACGGCTCGCCTGCCGATCTTGCGGCCGTAGTCGGGGAATGAGCCGTCGGCAGGCCGCCGACGGCTGGCATCGCGGCCGCCGAAGGAGACTCGGGCGCTGCTCCAGCCGCTGCTTGGGGATCGGCTGCCCACCGTGCACCGGCCGTCGGCATCGCCGCCCCTGGGGGAGGTTCGGTTACCGATCTCGCAGATGGCCCGAAGTCAGCGGCCTGCGAAGCGGCCGCCGAGGACGGCTCGCCCGCCGATCCTGCGGCCGGAGTCGGAGAATGAGCCGTCGGCAGGGCGCCGACGATCGGCATCTCAGCCGCCGAAGGAGGCTCGGTCGCTGCTGTGGTGGTTGCTCGGGGATCGGCCGCCAAGGCACCGACTGCCGGTACGGCGGATGCTGCCCAGGAGTCGGCGGTCGGCATCGCGGATGATGCGCGCGGATCTCGTGCCGACATGGGGGCTGCTGTCCGGGGATCGGTAGCCGAAATAGCGGCGGCTGCCACGGGATCGGTTGCCGAGATGGCGCGAGCCGCCGGGGGATCGGTTTCCGGATGGGCGTTGGCAGGCAGGGCATCGGCTGCCGAAATGGCTGCCGCCGGGTGGTCGGCCGTCCGCATCGCAGCCGGTCCTGGGAGGTGCGGGGTGGGCGCGACATCCAGCGGAGCATCGGCCGCCGAGAACACGTATCCCGCCGGGGGACCGGCCGCCAGCATCGCGGCTGTGATCGCCGGTGTGGGCGGCATGGTGACCGGTGCGAACGGAGTGTGCGCGCTGGCCGCCCGGATCGACGGCGCCGCGGTCGACGAGGGTGGTGCCACGAACGGTGCGGGATCGGGCGCCGGGAAGGTGGTCAGCTCGACGACGAGTTCGTTGAAATCCGGTGTGCCGGGCCCGGTACTGCACCACAGCGTCGACGAGCCACCCGGATACAGGTCGATGACCATGCCGTAGTTGCCGGTCCAGGACTGCTGTGTCCCCGAGCCGACCGCCCAGACCGGCGTGAGGGTGAACAGCGGCTCCGGTCCCTCCGCGGAGACCGTGATGTCGACCCCGTCGGCGAGCGCGTCGTACCAGATGTCGACGCCCTGCAACGTTTTCCCGTTCAGGTGCACATACCCGCCCTGCACGGTCAGCCCGAGGCCGAGCCCGGACACCTCGGGCGGCGGCATCACCGACACCGCGCGCAACCGCACCGCCGTCGTCCCGGCCGGCAACGCCTCGGCGTACATCGGATACACCTCGGCGCCGCACCAGTCGATCGGGTCGGCGCTGGTGTAGCGCTGTTCGAGCGGGATCGGGTCGCCGAAAGGTTGCGCGCCGGGATGATTCATCGGTGCAGCCCACCCTTTCCGCGTTCGACCCCCACACGGCGCCTGACGCTGGCCGCGGTTGCGCGCTACACCGTACTCGCCCCTACGCGATACCGCGACCCTTTCCGTGCAACGCCCTGGCGAACCCGCTGACCTGCGCCCGGATCCCGGATCCGAAGCCTCGGCAACGATTTTCGGCGAGCGAGGTTCCCGCCGGGTCCGTCAGACGGCGGCCGACTCGCCGATCTCCTCCTCGACCGCGGCGGACGCGACCGGCTTCGGCGTGTTGCGGGCCTCGTGCCGACGCGCGACGACGACGAGCAGCACGCCGACCGCGAGCCACGCGAACAGACCGAGTAGTCGTGTCCCGAACCCGGTAGTGGTACAGCAGGGTCCGCAATCCCTCGACGAAGTCGGCGCCGTTCCAGAACGAATGCAGCGCACCGAAGAAGCCGTTCTGCAACTGCGGCCCGTAGACGCCGCCGGAGGTGGTGAAGGTCAGCATCAGGAACAGCGTGATGAGCGCGAGCGTCGTCCACCGCGTCAGGAAGGTGTGCAGCCCGATGCCGAGTCGCCGACCACGGCCAGCTCGAGATGGTTCGGCGTCGGCTGATGGAACGCGCCGAGATAGGCGAACGCCATCCCGACGCACCTCAGCAACGGCGTCAGCAGATGTCCGGCAACATGCCGGAGCTGAGTGGTGGTCATCACCGCCATCCAGCGCGAGCTCACCGCCTTCGCCGGCCGCGCCCGCAGCCGCGTGGCCGAACTGCACCCCGAGCTCAGCCTGGTCGCCGACAGCATCCTCGACCTGATCCTGGATCGTGGCGGCTGTCAGGCCACCGATCCGGCCGAACAGTTCCTGCTCGACAAGTCGACCGTCAGCAGACAGGTCGGCGCGCTCGAGCGGCTCGGCTACACAACCGCGAGGTCGACCCGGGCAACCGGCGCAACCATCTCCTGCAGGCCACCGGGGGCCGTGGCGCGCGCGGCCGAGCAACGCCGTCGCGAGGCCTTCGCCGACCGTTTCGCGGACTGGACCGACGCCGACGTCGCGACGCCGGCGAGCCTCCTCACCCGCTACAACCGGGGCGACTGAACGCGTCGAACCGTCGGCTCCGGAATCGCTCCGACCAGCCCGATCGGGCATCCCGCTGGCTATTGCGCGGGTCACCGCCGCCGACGGGCGATGGCGCGGCACGGCACGTGAGTCGGTATAGTCGCCGCGGATGAGTAGTGACACCACCCACCCCGTGCGGCAGCCCTCCCCACGCCCGATCAATCGAGCATGGTGGCTGGTGCCGGTGCTGCTCACCGTCGTCTCGATCGTGTGCGTGCGCGTCCCGCTCTGGCCGTTCGAGCAGTACTCCGGCGGCTTCATCGACCTGCAGGTGTATCGCCTCGGCATCGAGGCCATGCGCGACGGCGCCGACATGTACGGCCAGCTGCCCAAGACCTCCATCGGGATCGGCCTGCCGTTCATCTATCCGCCGTTCGCCGCCATCGCGCTCGCGCCGTTCGCGCTGCTGCCCTGGGGAGTGGCCAAGATCCTCTACGTGGTGGCCTCGATCGCCGCGCTCGCCTGGACGCTGTTCCTCGTCGCCCGGCGCTACCACCGCGACAACCGCCAGGCCGCGCTGCTGGTGACCGCGTGCGCGCTGCCCGCCGCGATGCTGCTGGAACCGGTGCGCTCGACCATCGACTTCGGCCAGGTCAACCTGCTGCTGATGGTGCTCGTCGCCACCGACTGCCTGCTGCCCAAGACCCGCTACCCACGCGGCATGCTGATCGGCCTGGCCGCCGCCATCAAGCTGACACCGGCCGCGTTCGTGCTGTTCTTCCTGGTCCGCAAGGACTACAAGGCCGCCGCCACCGCCGCGGCCACCGGCGCCGTCGCCACCATCGCCTCGTTCGCGCTGCTGCCCGGCGAATCCACCCGCTACTGGTTCGGCGGCCTCGGCAACGTCTCCGGCCTGAGCGGCTCGGCCTTCCACACCAACCAGTCCATCCAGGCCGTGCTGGCCCGCCTGCACGTCACCGGGCTGCCCTTCGACGCCCTCTGGCTGGTCCTGGGCGCGCTGCTGCTGGTGCTCGTCGTCGCCGCCATGCGCAAGGCCGCCGACGCCCCCGCGATCGCGCTGGCCCTCAACGCGGTCTTCACCCTGCTGCTCTCGCCGATCTCGTGGTCGCACCACTGGGTGTGGATCGCGCCCGCCCTGCTCGCCATCGTCTGCCACGCGCGCACCCTGCCCATCGCCAGCGCGCGCGGCTGGTACGCGACGGCGGTCGTCGTGGCCGCGGTCTTCGTCATCGCGCCCCACAGCTTCCTGCCCGACGGCGAACACCGGGAGACCTCGTGGGCGTGGTGGCAACACGTCGTCGGCGACACCTATGTGTGGCTGGCGGTCGGCCTCGTCGTGCTGTTCCTGGTCACCGGTCGCCACACCGCCACCACGTCGACGGCCGAGCCCGCCGTCGACGCGGAGCCCGCCCGCGCCGGCTGAGCCGGTGACGTAGGGGGCCCTGAACGGCTCACACAGCGTCGAACGCGGCCGCCTTGGCCTGGATGTAGGCGACATACCGCACGGTGAACACCATCGGCACCGCGAACGTCAGCGCGTGCGCGAGCGTCCGCGGCCAGGTGTCGGCGTGCGCCAGTACCGCCAGCAGCACCGCGCCGACCGCGAAGCTCGCAGTCCATACCGCGGTGAGCACATACGCCGTCCGTACGAACAGCGGTTCCGCCCAGACCTCCTGCGGTGTGGTCTGTTTCGCGATCCCGAGGGTGAACGGCATCCCGACGGCCAGCGAGGCGCCGGCGATCAGCGCCAGCGCGGTGTGCGACAGCGCGGGGGAGTAGGCGTGTAGTCCCGTGTCGGGATCGCTGAACGCCAGCGCGGTCAGTCCCACGAAGAAGGCCAGCGTCCCGATCTCGATGATCAGCGCGTCGAACCCGGCCCCGCTCCGCCTGCGCACCACCAGTTCGGCGAGCGCGAGCACGGCGGCGGCGAGCGCCGCCCACTGCCAGTACGAGCCGGGAACCAACGCGTAGACGATCCACGGAGCAAAGGTGCGCAGGTAGGACATGGTGACTCCCTGAGTACGCGAGAAGCGCGACATTCCAATTCAGACAGGTCGAAATTAGAGGTTCCTACTTCGACATGTCAAGAGTGGAATGTAGGGTAGGAGGCATGAGCCTCCGTCACGCCCTGCTCGGCCTGCTCGCCGACCGCCCCGCCAGCGGCTACGACCTGATCCACCGCTTCAAGGAATCCCTCGCCAACGTCTGGCCCGCCACCCAGAGCCAGATCTACACCGAACTCACCAAGCTCGCCGACGCCGGCAAGATCACCGTCTCCGACGAGGGCCCCCGCGGCCGCAAGGAGTACACGATCACCCCCGACGGCCGCGCCGACCTCCACCACTGGCTCACCGAAGTCGCCCCCAAACCGATCACCCGCAACGAAACCCTCCTGCGCGTCTTCTTCCTCGACGCCCTCACCCCCGCCGAAGCGATCACCTACCTCACCACCCTCGAGACCCGCTCCGCGACCGCCCTCGCCGAACTCGGCACCCTCGAATCCGCGGTCGACTGGACAGCCAACCCCTTCTCCACCAACGGCCACATCGCCCTCGAGTGGGGCAAGCGCTTCTACCGTATGAACCAGGAGTGGGCAGAGTGGGCAAAACAGCAGGTCACCTAGGCGATTTGGATTCCGTCACCGCGTCGGATAATCTTTTGGCACACCAGCAAGTCCGGGTGGCGGAATGGCAGACGCGCTAGCTTGAGGTGCTAGTGCCCGTATTAGGGCGTGGGGGTTCAAGTCCCCCTCCGGACACAAACAGTACGCCCACGGGTGGTGTCGCTTCGGCGATCACCACCCGTGTTTCGTCCCAATAGGCGAGCTTCAAGCCGAGCTGGCGATAGACCGAGTTCTTGTCATCTGCGTCAGCCTGACGAAGAACCTGGAGCATTCCGCCGAGGTTATCTACTAACTCGCGGATGTTCTCCCTACTCAGATTGGGCTTCAGTCCGATCGAACCTTCCAAGACCGAAAGACGAGCGACGGCTTCACCACGCTCGGCTTGGGTCTCCCGTGTCCACGTGGCGACTGTGACCGGATCGGCGCCGGCGTCGAGAGCTTCGCGGTAGCGGTCGAGCTTGCGGTCGAAGGTAGTGATGAGTTGTCTGACGGAGTCCAGCTCGGGGGAGCGGTCCGGCTGCGCAGCTTCGAGTGCTGAGAGGGTGTCTTCGATGTGGTCGGGGTGGAAGGTTTGCGCGAGCCAAGCGTCCAACGGGCCGGCGAGCTGGTCTTCGCGAAGATAGACCGAAGGGCGGTGGTCGATGTTGTTGGTCAGCGCGTACTCAGAGGGGTATCGGCACCTGTAGTGGGCTTTGTCATGGTTCCAGGACCCCTGCATCCGGCGACCGCATGACGCGTGTGACAACAGGCCCTTGAATGCGTACGGGTGCTTTCGCCGTTGTAGTACGCGTCCTGTGGATTTCGGGCCGCGGGATGCTAGGCGCGCCTGCGCTTGTTCGAATGTTGCGCGATCGATGATCGCTTCGTGGGCGGGCTGGTCGGAGAAGACCCACTCGGACTTCGGATTCCAGGCCAGGCGAGTCTGGTGGCCCAGCGCCACGTCGTCGACATCGATGAGTGTCTCCTGCTTGCGCTGTCGGTTCCAGACCGCGTAGCCGGTGTAACGAGGGTTGGTCAAGATCGCACGGACAGCACTCTTGGACCATGCGATTCCGGGACGGTGACGGTTGCGGGCCGGATCATATGCTGACGGACACAAAATCCCGGCTGCCGTCAGTCGCTGGGCGATGGCGAAGATGCCTACGCCCGCCAGGTAGGTCTGGAAGATCCGCAGCACGACGACCGCCGCGCTGGGATCGATGACAAGGCGGTGCAGTCGTCTTCCGTCGGCGGCTTTGCCCGGATTTGGGTGTGGTCCGGCGTCTTCGAGCATGTAGCCGTAGGGCGGCCGGCCGCCGAGGTAGCGGCCTTCGACCCTGGCCTGAGCAGACATGGCTGCGCGGACGCGGATCTTGATGCGGTTGCGTTCGCCTTTCGACATGCCGCCGAAGACCGACATGATCAGGTCGTGGGCTTCGGAGTCGGGGTCGATCGGTCCGCCGACCTCGGGCACCCAGAGCTCGACGCCGTAATGGACGAATACCGGGAAGGTCAGCCCGAACTGGTTGCCGTAGAAGGCTCGTTGTGGTTCGCCGATCACGATGGCGTCGAACCCGCGGTCCGGATCGCGGAGAGCTTCGAGCAGTCTGTTGGCTTGCGGGCGGCGTTTCCACGGGATCGATCGGGACTGGCCGACGTCGAAGAACTCGGCGACGATCCTGCCGTGACCCTCGATCAACGCGCCGGCGCGCGCCAGCTGCCAGTTCCTGGAGGTCTCGGGGTCTTGTTGGTCCTCTGTGGAGACGCGGCCCGCGAAGCCGAAGTTGCGGAGAGTCATGGTTGCTCCAAGGTGTCGCGATCTGGGCGTGAGCGCGCTACGTGTTGGATCAGACGTAGAAGCGCTGTTGCCGCTGCGGAATCGAGTACCGGTGGATTCGACGGAGGCCGCACCTCGAGAGCATCGTGCTCGCCCTGAACCGGCGTCGTGGGCTCGCCGAGTTCGTCTGGCGGGGTGGGTGAACCAGAGCGCGACATGACAAGGACCTCCAGGTCCCGATCAGTGGCTCTTCGAGATCCATTGAACCGGAAAATCGTTTGTTGTGCCAGGTGTGGTGGGTGCTGGCCTCAGCCGGTAGTCGAGTCTCGCGTGATGTGTGCGACTAGTTTGCGGAGGGACAGTTCGAGAGGTTCAGGGCAGGTGGAAAAGTGAATGAGAATTTGGTGTTTGGCGTGCAGACCTGCAGGCCAAACAATGCTCCCTGCGCGAGCGGGGATGATCCCGCCGGTGGCGCCGGCGACCATCGACTGTTGGAGTGGTCCCCGCGCGAGCGGGGATGAGCCGGGTTCGTCCGGATCGCTGTCGGTATCTGAGCGGAGAGGCGTTCGGCTCGCCTGCCGCATGGTGATTCGCCGGCTCGTCGGATTTGTGCGGGGTGGGTGGGGTGTCGGGTGGCCACGAGTTGTTGGCGTTGAGGTTTGCGCTAATCGGCGGCGGATTCAGCCCGATACGTTCGAGACCGTCGACGGCTATATCGAGCTGATCCTGCACCGTCGTCGTCGTGAATTCAAGGCCGCGCAGAAGTAGTGCTGTCGAATGTGTGAAAAGTAGCTCGTAGCAGTACTTTTCGCTTGTGGCCCCGCGTCGGAGAAATCCGGCGCGGGGCCGCTGTCTTCACCGGGGATCGCCCGGGATACCGGCTCATCACCCTCAAAACGGTCACAAAACGGTCACAAAACGAATGTGCCCAACATCGTCCTGAGAAGTGGTCTACCTGCGGATTCATGTCTCTTCTTTGGAGATGACCTGCTCGAGAACTGACGACAGGTAGCCGTACGGCGGACGTCCGCCTTGGTGTCGGCCTTTCGTTGAGGACTCGGGCGTTCATGCTGGCGCGCGTGCGTTGTCTGGACGTGCTGGCGTTTGGACTCGCTGAGTCCGCCGAGCATGTTCATCATCATGGTGTGGGGTGAGGTTGTCGGGGTCGTAGCGGCCGCGAGTTCGGGGACCCAGATCGAGACGCTGTAGGCGTGGATGCGGGGCGCGACGAGGCTGAGCTGGTTGCCGAACCAGTAGCGGGTGCCTTCGCCGACGACGATGCCGGCCCAGCCGCGGTGAGGGTCACGAAGATCGTCGAGGGGTTTGGCGGCTTCGGTCCGTCGGTGCCAAGGGAGTGATCGGGATTGGCCGACGTCGAAGTAGCTCTTCACGATTCGTCCGCTGACGAACTTCTCGGCGTTGCCGAGCTGCCACTGGAAGGAGGTTTCGGGGTCCTGGCGTCCCCTGTGCTGCAGCGCATTCTGCGCAGGTCCTGAATTCGTGTTCGTACCGCGGTGTCGGCAAGCGCGTTGCACTACCACCGCCGGGTGTGAGGGTAGTCCCGGGCGGCCGGGCCCTGACGGGTGAGGATTAGGCCGACCGGGAACGGTGCTGAGCATGTATCCCGCCAGAGACTGCACCGCGCCCGATGTCGAATCCTACCCTCACCGGTTCTTCGGGATCCGACGAGACGGGAATCTACTGCGTCGCTCTCGGGTCGGCCGTCCTCGAGGCCGTGTATTGGGACGCGGGCACCGCCCGGCTGCTGCCCAGGCTGATCCGCGGACGCACTCGTGGGCCGGTGTTCGTGACCCACCGCCGCCCGGGGCCCGGCAAATACCTCGCCGACCGCGACGTCTGCCCGACACCGGCCGGGTCTGGTCTGGCTGACCCACGACCAGGCCTGCGACCTGCTCGACGCCGTCACCGCGGTCGACGGGCCCGGGACCGGCTGGGACTTGCACGAACTCCGGTACTCGGGGCTGGCCCACCTCGGAGAATCCGGGGCCAGCCTGCTCGAACTCATGGCAAGATCCCGACACCGCAAGGCCGAGAACTTGCGCCGCTACTTCGACCGTCCCCAAAAGCCATGCGCGAGCTGACCTCGATCCTGGGCCAGCAGCTACGCCACATCCGCTCCGATTTTCGGCGGCTACTACCGGAACCCCTGCTTGGACACCACAGTTCGGATCGCCGGGGATTCGGGACCCGCGCGGCTGTGTGTTTCAGCATGAAGTCGTGCGATGCCTCCGCGCTATCGGCTGGGTATCGACACGGCCGCGATCCTGGAACGTTCGACCCCCAAGCTCGGCTGAGCTCAACCCCGAGGAGAACCGGAATTCCAGGTCGTGCCCGGCGACCGTCGGTGGATATTGGTTACCGCTTCGTCGAACCGATGAGTTCGGCGCAGCGCCACTCGAGGTAGTTGACGAACATCCAGAACTGCGCGAAGGCGGGGTTGTTCGTCTGCCGTGGTGGTAGCGGTAGTAGATCTGCTGGGCGATACCTGCCAGGCGGAACAGCCCGAAGACCTCGTAGAAGGCCCAGTTCGACGCGTCTAAACCCATTGTCGAGCAGTAGTATTCGACTGTCTCGCGGCGGGTGAGCATGCCTGGTAGGTGGGTGGGCTGGGGGCGGGTGCCGCTCATCACATCGTCGTCGTCGGCTTGGATCCAATACGCCAGCGCGCCACCGAGATCCATGAGCGGATCGCCGAGAGTGGCCATCTCCCAGTCGAGCACACCGATGATCTCGGTCGGGTCGGCCGCGTCGAGGACGAGGTTGTCGAGGACGAGGTTGTCGAGCCGGAAGTCGTTGTGGATCACCGTCGTCGCGACGTCTGCGGGTTGTTCAGCGCGCAACCAGTCGATCACCGTGGCGAAGGTGCCGACTTTGTAGGTGCGGGCGTCGGTGTATCGGCGGGCCCAGCCTTCGACCTGCCTGTTCACATATCCGGTGCCTTGCCGAGGCTGTCGAGCCCGGCGGCGGTGGGGTCCACGCGGTGCAGGTCGACGAGCCGGTCGACGGCCCGGGTGGACAGGGTCTTGGCCTGTTCGGCGGTCAGCGTGAGATCGGCGGGCAGATTCGATCACAGGATGGTGCCGGCGAGCCTTTCCATGACGTAGAACTCGGCACCGATGACGCCGGCATTGGTGCACAGCCCGATCATGCGGGGCACGTACGGGAACTGCGGGCGCAGACTGCGCTGGACGGTGTACTCGCGCGACATGTCGTGGGAGGACGCGGCTTTCGTGCCCGCGGGCGGGCAACGCAGGATCAGATCCTGGTCCGGGTAGCGCAGGCGATAGGTGAGGTTGGACGCGCCACCGGAGTACTGCTCGACGAGAGGTGGTTCGGTACCCACGTCGGGCGCGACCGTGCGCAACCAGTCGTGTACGGCACCGATGTCGAAGGCGTCCTCTGGGCGGACGACGGTGATCGCTTCGGTCATGCCAGCTTCGCGACCACGCGCAGGGGCAGGGCCTTTATCAGCAGGCCGAGTGGCCGCCACGGCCATTTGGGCACCACCGCGACGGCGGGTTCGCGTTCGATCGCACGAACCAGCAGACGGCAGCCCTTGTCGGCGTCGATGATCAGCGGGGTGTTGGTCATCTTGGCGTTGATCTCGGACCGGATGTAGCCGGGTTTGATGGTGCTGGCCTTGATCGCGGTGCCGAGCAGGTCGGCACGGATGCCTTCGCCGAGCGCGGCGAGGCCGGCTTTGGTGGCGGCGTAGGTGGTCAGGCTGCGGGGCATGCCCCGTTCGGCGCTCATCGAGGAGATCAGCACGAGGTGACCGGCTTTGCGGGGGCGGAACAGTTCCAATGCGGCTTCGGCCTGCGCGAGCGCGGCGACGAAATTGGTCTGCGCGGTGGCCTTGTTGGCGTGGAAGTAGCCGGTGCCCAGTGAGGCACCCTTGCCCATGCCCGCGTTGACGATCACCCGGTCAAGGCCGCCGAGTTCCTCGTCGAAGGCGCGGAAGGTGTCGAACACGGCCTCGTGATCGTTCACGTCGAGGGTCCGCACCGAGATGGTGATGTCGGGGTGCTGTTCGAGCAGTTCGGTACGCAGCGCCTCGAGTCGGTCGGTGCGCCGGGCGCACAGGGCGAGGTTGCGGCCCCGGGCCGCGAATTCTCGCGCCATCCCTTCGCCCAACCCGGAGCTGGCTCCGGTGATCAGAATGTTCTTACGCATCAAGGGTTCTCGCTATCGGTGGAGGGACGTTCAGGGTTCGGTGTAGCACGTCAGTTCTTGGCGGGCGACGACGCCGAGGTGGACTTCGTCGGGCCCGTCGGCCAGGCGCAGCGACCGGGCCCCGGCGAATGCTCGGGCGAGGGGGAAGTCGTCGGACATGCCCGCGCCGCCGTGGATCTGGATGGCCATGTCGATGATGTCCTGGGTCATGCGGGGCACCACGGCCTTGACCTGGGAGACCTCGCCGCGGGCCCCGCCGACCCCGACGGTGTCGAGCAGCCGCGCGGTGTGGAGCACGAGCAGGCGGGCCTGGTTGATCGCGATGCGCGCTTGGGCGATCCTCTCCCGGTTGCCGCCGAGGTTCACCAACGGCTTGCCGAACGCTGTGCGAGCGAGCCCGCGTCGGCAGGCCAGCTCCAGAGCACGTTCGGCCAGGCCGATCGCCCGCATGCAGTGGTGGATCCTTCCCGGTCCCAGCCGGCCCTGGGCGATTTCGAAGCCACGGCCGGGGCCGCTGATCACGGCGTCGATGGGCAGGCGGACGTCGGTGAAGGAGACTTCGCCGTGCCCGTACGGTTTGTCGAGGTAGCCGAACGCGGTGAGCATCCGTTCGACCTTCACGCCGGGGGTGTCGAGGGGGACCAGCACCATCGAGTGGCGCAGGTGGGGGTGCGCGTCGGGGGCGGTGAGGCCCATGAAGGTCACGAAGGCGCGGTTCGGGTGGCCGATTCCGGTGCTCCACCATTTGCGGCCGTTGAGCACGCTCTCGTCACCGTCGTCACCGGCGACAACGGCGGTGGCGGCCATGTTCGTGGCGTCGGAGGAGGCGACGTCGAGTTCGGTCATGCAGAACGCGGAACGGATGGTGCTGTCGAGCAAGGGGACCAGCCAGTCGAGCTTCTGCTGGGCGCTGCCGTAGTGCAGGAGGACTTCGGCGTTGCCGGTGTCGGGCGCGTTGCAGTTGAATATCTCCGGTGCCAGGGCGGAGCCGTTATGGCCTCGGCCAGTGGCGCGTATTCGGCGTTGGTGAGGCCGGGCCCGTGCTCGGCGCCGGGCAGGAACAGATTCCACAGGCTGGCCTCGCGTGCGCGAGCTTTGAGTTCCTCGACGACGGGCGGCACCTCCCAGGGAGCGTTGGCAAGCGCGGCGGCCACGCCGGCTTCGGCGGGTTCGATGTGGCCACGGACGAATTTTCAGACCTATTCCAACAGCTCGGTGGCCCGGGGTGAGTGGGCGAAAATCCATCGTGTTCCTTTCGGCTCAGTCGGTGAGCAGCAGGGTGATGACGGTGGCCCAGTCGGCCAGGGTGGCACGGACCGCTTTGTCCGAGGTCCGTAGGACTCGGGCGGCGGCGGTGCCGCGCAGGATGGTGATGGTGAGATCGCGGATCGTGGGATAGCGGGGGTGTGCGGTGATGGTGGGGCCGAACAGGTAGTCGACGACGCGGAAGAGGTCGCGGCCTGCGGATCGTTCGGCGTCGATGAGGGCGGTGGCCAGGGTGGGGTCGGTGCGGGCGGCGGCCCAGAGTTCGCTTTCGGCTTGGGCGGGTGGGCGGGTCATCGCGTCGTGGAGCGCGCTCAGTGCGCGGGCGATCGGGTCGGTGTCGGGGCCGAGGCGGGCCGCGGCGGCGCGGGCGGCCTGTTCGTTGCGGGCCACCAGGTCGGCGACCAGGGCTCGGGTCAGGTCGCCGCTGGTGGGGAAGTGGTGCAGTAGGGCGCCGCGACTGAGGCCCGCGGCCTCCTGCACGGCGACGGTGGTGAGCGTGGAGTAGCCACGCTCGACCAGGAGGTCGCAGGCGGCCTCGAGGATGCGGGCTCTGGTGGCTGCCTTCTGGGCTTCGCGGGTTGTCATGGGTCATCTCCGGCTCGATCGGACCGTGACCGAACGATTTCACAGTCACTATTGACTGTCAATGTTCGGATCGGCCATGCTCGCTGCATTCCCGACACATCGAATCCGAAGGGGCCATCCGTGTCGAACAGCAACAGCCCAACTCCCGGCGACCGCCCTGCGGCCTGGTACGAGAACTGGACCGAAGGCCCCGAATCGCCCTGGCGGCATCGCCCGGAACCGGACTACGAGCGCGAGTACGCGACGCTGACCTACGAACGTGACGGCCGGATCGCCAGGATCACCTTCAGCCGGCCCGAGAAGGGCAATTCGATCACCCCGCACACCCCGCGCGACCTCGCGCACGCGGTCGAACGCGCTGACCTGGACCCGCGCGTCCACGTAATCCTGGTGTCGGGCCGGGGCAAGGGCTTCTGCGGCGGGTACGACCTCGACATGTTCGCCGAGCAGAGCTTCGCGAGCGCCGAAGGTCCCGACGAGGTCACCGGGACCGTGCTCGACCCGGTGGTCAACGCGATCAACCACAACCCGGCGGGTGTCTGGGATCCGATGATCGACTATGCGATGATGAGCCGGTTCAACAAGGGCTTCTCGAGCCTGCTGCACGCGAACAAGCCGACCGTGGCCAAACTGCACGGCTTCGCGATCGCCGGCGGCACTGATATCGCGCTCTACGCCGACCAGATCATCTGCGCCGACGACACCAAGATCGGCTACCCGCCCACCCGCACCTGGGGCATCCCCGCGGCGGGTATGTGGGCGCACCGGCTCGGTGACCAGCGGGCCAAGCGGCTGCTGTTCACCGGTGACTCGATCAGCGGCAAGCAGGCCGAGGAATGGGGCCTCGCTGTGGAGTCGTGCCCGGCCGAGGAGCTCGACGCTCGCACCGAGGCGTTGGTGGAGCGGATCGCGCGGATGCCGATCAACCAGCTGATGATGGCCAAGTTGGCGCTCAATTCCAGTCTTCTCGCCCAGGGCGTCGCCAATTCCGGCATGGTCAGCACCGTGTTCGACGGTGTCTCCCGGCATACGCGTGAGGGTTACGCATTCCAGACCCGTGCCGCCACAGTCGGTTTCCGGGAGGCGGTGCGCGAGCGCGACGAGCCCTATGGCGACTACAAGCGTGCCCAGTTCGAGCGCTGACCTGCCTACGAGCGAGAAGGACAACTCATGGAATTGAACGGACGGACCGCGATCGTCACCGGTGGCGGCAGCGGTATCGGGGCGGCCCTGGCCTCGGCGTTGGTCGCCGCGGGTGCACGTGTCGTCGTCGCCGACCTCGACGAGCAGGCCGCGGTGCGGGTCGCGTCCGCGCTCAACGAGACGACCCCGGATGCCGCGCTCGGGCTCGAGGTCGATGTCAGCGATCAGGTCGCCAATGTCGAGCTCATCGCCGCCACCGAGGCGGCGTTCGGGCCGGTGGACCTGTTCTTCGCCAATGCCGGAGTGCCGGGCGCGCCGGGCCTGGACGCCGGGCCGCAGGCATGGGCGCAGGCGATCGGAGTGAACGTGCTCGCGCATGTGCACGCCGCGCAGATCCTGGTTCCGCAGTGGGTCGAGCGCGGGGAGGGGTACTTCGTGAGTACCGCCTCGGCGGCCGGGTTGCTCACCCAGCTCGGTTCCGCGACGTACGCGGTGAGCAAGCACGGCGCGGTCGCGTTCGCGGAGTGGCTCGCGGTGACCTACGGCGAGCAGGGTGTGAAGGTCAGTGTCGTGTGCCCGATGGGCGTGGACACTCCGCTGCTCCAGGGCGTCGCGACGGCGGGTGGGCCGGACGCGGTGTTGGCATCGAAGGCGGTCACCACCGCAGGCAAGGTGCTGACCGCCGACGAGGTGGCCGCCGAGGTGCTCGCCGGTATCGACCGGGAACAGTTCCTGATCCTGCCGCACCAAGCGGTGCTGGACATGTTCCGTAGCAAGGCCGCCGACTACGCGGGCTGGCTCGGCGGCATGCGCTGGTACAAGCGAACCCTGGAGGGGTGAGCGTGCGAGGGACGCCAAATTACTCGACTCTTTCGGACAGTCAGTCCAGACTGACTGTTAGGCTGGGTATGAGTGCATCACGGCAGGCCCCCTCGTGGGCCGCTGACCCCGAATCGGTCGCTCTCCGCGAAACCGCCAGGAAGTTCTTCGAGACCGCCGCGGTGCCCAACCAGGCGCGATGGGCCGAGCAGCGCTTCGTCGACCGGGAATTCTGGCTCGAAGCCGGTTCGCTCGGTCTGCTCTGCCTCGACATCCCCGCCGAATACGGTGGTGGCGGTGGCACTTTCGCGCACGAGATGATCGTGCTCGAAGAGCAGAGCCGGATCAACGAGCCCGGCTGGGGCAATCACGTGCACAGCGGCATCGTCGCCCCCTACCTGCTGGCCTACGGTACCGAGGCGCAGAAACAGACCTGGCTGCCGAAGATGGCCACCGGCGAGGTCGTTGCCGCGATCGCGATGAGCGAGCCCGGTGGCGGCTCGGACCTGGCGAACATGTCCACCCGCGCGGTCGCCGAGGGCGAGGACTACCTGATCTCGGGCGCCAAGACCTTCATCACCAACGGTGGCTCGGCCGACCTGATCGTCGTCGCCGCCAAGACCGATCTGGCCGGTGGTGCCCACGGTGTCTCGCTGTTCCTCGTCGACGCGACAACACCGGGCTTCCGACGCGGCCGCATCCTGGACAAGATGGGCCAGCACAGCGGCGACACCGCTGAACTTTTCTTCGATGACGTCCGCGTTCCCGCGTCGAACCTGCTGGGCGAAGTCGCCGGACAGGGCTTCTTCCAGCTGATGACCCAGCTGCCCCAGGAGCGTCTGCTGCTGGCGGTGGCCGCCGTGGTCAGCATCGAGGACGCCGTCGACATCACCCTGGCCTACACCAAGGAACGGCACGCCTTCGGCAAGCCGTTGTTCGCCAAGCAGCACGTGAAGTTCGAACTCGCCGAGTGCGCCACGCTGGCCCGCGTCGCGCGAACATTCGTCGACGATTGTGTGACCAAGCACACCGAGGGAACCCTCGACAGCGCCACCGCATCGATGGCCAAGTACTGGGCCTCCGATGTCCAGTGCCAGGTCATCGACCGCTGCCTGCAGCTGTTCGGCGGCTACGGCTACATGCGTGAGTACCCGATCTCGGAGATGTACACCAACGCTCGCGCGCAGCGGATCTACGGTGGCGCCAACGAGATCATGAAAGAACTCATCGCGAGGTCGCTGTGAGCGCGGAAGGCGAGATCATGGCCGAATCCACGGTGACCGTCGAACACGACGGGCCGGTCACCACGATCAGCATCACCCGTCCGCACGCCCGCAACGCGGTGGACCGGGCGACCGCCGAGACGCTGGCGATGCGTTCCGCGCCTTCGACGCGGACCCGAACGCGGCGGTCGCGGTATTTCGCGGCGAAGGCGGAAAGTTCTGTGCCGGAGCTGATCTCAAGGCCGTGGCCGCCGGTGATCCCAACCGGTTCCTACCCGACGGTGACGCGCCGATGGGAGTCTCGCGCCTGCGCCTGACCAAGCCGGTCATCGCCGCGATCAGTGGTTACGCGGTGGCGGGCGGGCTCGAGCTGGCTATCTGGGCGGATTTGCGGGTTGCCGACGACGATGCCGTGCTCGGCGTGTTCTGTCGACGCTGGGGTGTCCCGCTGATCGACGGCGGCACCGTGCGACTGCCCCGGTTGATCGGCACCAGCCACGCCATGATCTCGTGCTCACGGGCCGTCCGGTGCACGCCGACGAGGCGCTGCGCACGGGTCTGGTCAACCGGGTGGTGCCCACCGGGCAGGCGACCGCCGCCGCGCAGACGTTGGCCCGCGAACTGGCGGCGTTCCCACAGACCTGCATGCGGCAGGACCGCCTTTCGCTGCTCGAGCAGGACCGGCTGACCGAAACGGCAGCGCTGGCCAACGAATATGACCACGGGGTCATCTCGATCTCGACCGACACCCTCGCCGGTGCGACCCGATTCACCGGCGTCGCGGGCCGCCACGGGTCGTTCGACGACACCGACAACACCAGGAGTACCGAACAATGAGCAGTCTCACCGGAAAATCCGCCATCGTCACCGGCAGCGGTCGCGGCATCGGTGCCGCGATCGCGCACAAGCTCGCCGCGAACGGCGCGCAGGTGGTGATCAACGACCTCGACCCCGCCGCCGCCGAGCAGACCGTGAGCGAGATCGTCGCCGCGGGCGGCACCGCGGTGGCGTGCGCGGGCAACATCACCGAGACCGGGTTCGCCGATCGATTCGTCGCCACCGCTGTGGACAACTTCGGCGGGCTCGACATCATCGTCAACAACGCCGGCTACACCTGGGACGGGGTGGTGCAGAAGGTCAGCGACGAGCAGTGGGACGCCATCCTCGATGTGCACCTCAAGGCACCGTTCCAGATCCTGCGCGCCGCCCAGCCGGTGATCAGCGCCGCTGCCAAGCGGGAGAAGGCCGCTGGTGAGCGGGTCACCCGCAAGGTGGTCAACATTTCCTCGCTGGCTGGGCTGCACGGCAATGCCGGGCAGATCAACTACTCCGCCGCCAAGGCGGGCATCCTCGGGGTCACCAAGGCGATGGCCAAGGAATGGGGTCGCTACCAGGTCACCGTCAACGCGGTCGCGTTCGGTCTGATCAAGACCCGGCTCACCGAATCCGCCGCCGATGGTGACGCCACCATCGAGATCGACGGCCGGGAGCTCAAGGTCGGCGTGAATCCGATGATCTTGCAGGCGGTCCAGCACATCGCCCCGCTCGGGCGGCTCGGCACGCCGGAGGAAGCGGCCGGGGCGGTATACCTGCTGACCCTGCCCGAGTCCGACTACGTCACCGGTGAGGTGCTGGCGTGCAGCGGGGGACTTGTCGGCTGAACCGGGTCACCTAGTGACGGGTCCCCGCGGCGCACAGGTCGGTGAAGACCTCGGCCCAGGCCGCGAGGACCCGTTCGTGCACGGTGCCGGTGGGTCGCAGGACGCTGGTGATCGCCGCCCCGCGCAACAGTTCCAGTAGCGCTTCGAACGCCACGTCGAAGCCGGGCAGCGTCGCGTACTCCGGCCCGAAGGCCTGCGCGCCGATCTCGCGCAGCACGTGGCCAACCTTGCGTTCGTAGGGCCCGAGGACCGCCCGCAGCGCGTCGTCGGTGCGGGCGGCCATCCACAATTCGTTCCCCGCCAGATACAAGGGCCCCGAGAGTCCTTGGCGCAGAACCGTAATCGCGAACATGACGCGGTCAGGTCCGGGTTCGGTATCCTCGATGAGTTATCGCATCCGCACGCTCTGCTGTTCGGCGACGCTGCGGACCGCCGCGACGAACATATCCGGTTTGCTGGGGAAGTGGTGCAGTAGCGCGCCACGTGACACTCCGGCGCGTTGCTGCACGCGCAGCGTGGTGGTGCGGGCGTAGCCGAATTCGACCAGGCACGACACAGTGGCCTCGACCAGACGGGACCGCATCTGAACCGGGTCGACCGTGCGCCGCGCAACATCCATGGGTACTGCATACCAGGGCTCGGCTCCGGCGTCGTTCAGCCGGGCGGGCCGGGGCGTTCGCAGTGCGGGTGCGCATGCCCGGCCGAGGTCTCGATACAGCATGTTTGACCGACCTTTTCCATGCAACCAAGCATGGCTACGGTTGGGAGCTGCCCGACGGTAGCGAGTCGACCCGTCGTCAGCGCCACTTCGACTATCGACAAGGAACACACTCTGATGGCTGCCGACATCGAATCCAGCACCGGAACCGAACCCGCACCGCTGCGCACCTGGCGTCGTCTGGCCGCCAACCCGCTGGGTCGGTTCGCCTTCTCCGCGGGCGTGTGGGCCAAAGCCCCCTACTTCACCACCGCCCTGCCGGTGATCAAGTCCGCCGAGCCCGGTCGCGTCGAGGTGCATTCCCCGCTCTGGTTCGGTGTGCACAACCACATCGGCACCTTCCACGCCATCGCCGCCTGCAATCTCGCCGAGGCCGCCATGGGCGTGCTGATGGAGGTCACCACTCCGCGCACGCACCGCTTGATTCCCAGGGCATGCAGGTGGAGTACCTGAAGAAGGCGACCACCGGCCTCACCGCCACCGCCACGCTGGTCGGTGTGGACTTCGCGACCATCACCGAGGGCACTGACGTGCCGGTCGAGATCGCGATCGTGAACAAGGACGGTGTCGAGGTCGTGCACGCTCGAATCAACACCTGGGTCACGCCCGCCTGATCGTGGTCACTGCCCCCTGTCCCGCGTCGCCTGGGACGGGGCGCAGTCGGTCGGGGCGGCCTCGCGTTGGCACCGAGCGGGCCATGAGCCGGGACGGCGCTCCGGCGGGGACGGGCGGTAGCGTCGGGGGACTATCCCGCGTCGGTCGGCTCGCGCGGTACCCGCAGGTCGTCGAGCATATGCGCCGACCGGTCGGCGACGTGCCCGCGCCGACGTGTGTCGTCGTTGAGCATCCCCGCCAGGCCGAGGCCGCGCGCGGAGTCGAGGAACGCCTGCACAGTGGTGCGTACGGTGCGGTCGTTGCCGTCGAGGCGCAGCAGTTCGATCAGGGCCCAGAAGCCGCGGGCGCCGACCTCCAACTCCATGGCTGCGACCCGGGGCGTCAGAACCGGGTCGTCGGAGGCGGCGATGCACAGCTGCAGCACGCAGATCCCGGTCCGGCACCACCGATTCGAGCGTATGTGGCACGGCTGCTACGCATGCCATCTATGTCCCGCGCCTCTGTGGTGTCGAATCGAACCTCGGGCGTACTTGCACTCGCGTCCTGGACGGCTCGCCGCCGCTACAGGTTCAGGGCCGCCGGCTGCGCCCGGGCAACTGCTCCGGATCCGTGCACTGACATGAGTTCTCCTGCGGGGATGGAAGTTTCGAATGATTTCATGCCGAGGCGGCCGAGCATCATGCTCGGCCGCCTCGGCTGTGCTGGGGTGAATGTCAGGCTTGCGCCATAGCCTCGTGCATCAGTTGGTACCCACGCTCGCTGACCTCCTTCTCGAAGATCGCGCGGGTCGCGGGGACGGCCAGCGCGGTCATGACGAGTCGGCCGATGCCGATGGATCGGGCCTCCCACGCCGCTGAGGTCGGAATCGACGCCATGGCGCGCATCTTTCGCGGCAAAGTGGCCGCGGCCGCGTTGCTGAGCATGGGATACAAGGTGTACATAACGGATTCGCGCAGACCGGACGCGCCGCTCGGCCGCATGAGGACGTCCATCACCTCACGGGTTTGCGGTGTCACGCTCCAGGAGGTCCCCGCGGCGTTCAGGAAGGCCGAGAAGTGGGCGCGGGAGGTCGGTGTGGAGTCATCGAACGCATCGAGGGCGTCGGCGTTGTACCCCCGTGCCCGGGCCATGGCGCGGTACCCGTCGACGTCGATATCGTCCAGGCCGAGCGCGACGGCCGCCGCCTTGCTCTCCAAGAAGTACTGCTCTTCGTCGGCCTGTGACTGTTCGCCGACCAGCGAGACGTAACTGACCCACACCGAGTGCCAGGTCATCAGATGGACACCGAGCATGAGCAGCGGATCGATACCCGAGTACTCGGTGTTCGTAACCGGCACATGCCCTTCCACGCGCTTGTGCATGCGGCGCAGCCGCAGA
Organism: Nocardia sp. NPDC051833; assembly: GCF_040681225.1. Taxonomy (NCBI): domain Bacteria; kingdom Bacillati; phylum Actinomycetota; class Actinomycetes; order Mycobacteriales; family Nocardiaceae; genus Nocardia; species Nocardia sp. NPDC051833. The sequence goes on along the minus strand of NZ_JBFAYK010000002.1, from coordinate 889,618 downwards.
TTCGCCTTGTCGACGGTGGCCGTATCGCCGTAGACCACGGTGAGGAAGTACTGCATGGTGCGTTGCATGCGGCCGATCGGATCGCGTTTGTAGGTGCCGAAATCGGCGACCGCGGCCGCGCCTTCCGGGCTGGCGAGCATCTCGGCCTGGAACGAGCGGATACAACCCACGAACGCGGCGGGATGCGACCATACCTTCCACGCCATCGAACCGGGTCCGAACAGGCCGTGGTCGGCGGGACCGGCTTCGGTGTCGAGAAGGAAGTGGGTCTCGGTGTCGGGAATGCGAGCGGTTGTCATGTGAGGGTCCTCTCGGGACCTCATCGGCCGGACGAAAGATTTCATCGTTCATGTGAACGACAGTCCTTTCCGGTATCATTGCCGTTCGGCCGAACGATGACAAGTCTTGAAAGGTGGAAATGTGACGCAGGGTGCCCGTGCGGCCCAGCGTGACGCAACTCGCAGAGTGATCGTCGACGCGGCGATCTCCTGTCTGACGGTCAGCGGCTACTCGGCAGTGCGCACTCGTCAGATCGCCCAGGCTGCCGGGGTCGCGCAGGGGACTGTCACCCACCATTTCGACAGCCGGGAGGCACTGCTCGGCGAGGCGGTCGGCCGCGTGATCGACGAGCAGCTGGAGACGGCGAGGGTGCGCTTCGAAGAACTGGCCCCGGCGGAGCAGACCGCTGAGCGGCATCTCGACCTGCTCTGGTCGACGATCACGACGCCGGAGGGTCTGGCCGTGGCGCACCTGTGGTACGCGACGTGGTCCGAGCCGCGGCTGATTCCGCTGGTGCGCGTGCTCGAGGAGCAGATGTTCCGGGCGACGGTGCAGGGGTGGGCCGATTTCTCCGGCCGGGAGCCCGACCGTGATGTGCTGATCTTCATAGATCTGGTGCTCTCGGTCATGCGGGGGCTGGTGCAGTCGATTCCAACTCGTGGACTTGAGTCGGTCGAACAGCGGTGGCAGCTGAGCAAGTCGGTGCTGTTAGCCGGTGCGCCGACGCCGATCTGCTGAGGGGATCGAGGCCTGCTCCATGCGGGCTGAGCTGGTATTTCCGGCTCGGTCCGGGTTACCCCCTTGTCGTCGTTCGCGTGAACGGTCATGCTGTGCCGTGGCAATAGTGGTTCAACTGAACCATGAGGTCCCTGGTGTATCCGGGCCGGACCGCCGATTCGCTGGCCTTTCTGGAAGACCTGCGCGCGACCTATGGTTCGCGGGTGCGCGTACGGCTCGACGCCGACTCGGGCCTGCCGACGGCCAAGGACGTGGTCGGCGACCTGTCCGACGGTGCGGAGGTCTATTGGTGCGGACCGATTCCGCTGATGGACCTGCTGCGCAAGTACCTCGCGGGCCGCGGCACCATCGGCTGGCACTACGAGCGCTTCTCGCCACCTCCGGTGATCAACGGCAAGCCTTTCCAGGTACGCCTCGCCTCCGATGGCACAGTGCTGGACGTCCCCGCCGACGCGACCGTGCTGGAGACGGTCCGTGCGGCGCGCCCGGATGTCCTCTTTTCATGCCGCCAGGGTTTCTGCGGCAGCTGCCGCACCCGGGTATTGGAGGGCTCGCCGATTCACCACGGCACCGCGCTCACCGAAGCCGAACAGACCGGGCAGATGCTGCTGTGCGTATCCCCGGGTGCGAGGGCGCCAGCCTCGTCCTGGACCTGTGAGCCGGGTCCCGCCCGCCGCGACGGGCTGGCGGCGTGAGTTCGTGCGGGCCGCGCTCAAGATCTTGTCTCGCCCAAGCGTCGGGCTCCCGGCACCGGTGCTCCGCACCGCGATGACGCTCGGCGCACCGCTGATCCCGGTGCCGTCGGCATCGATCTCCGGTGGACGGTGCTCGGCGGACGGCAAACTTTGGTGATCAGTCCTCGGCACGGTCGCGAGCCCGACACCGGGGTGGTCTACCTGCACGGCAGCGGGTACCGGACCGAAACTCCTCGGATGATGGTCGCCCTGCTCGGCGCTCTGTCCCGGGCAACCGGAATGACCGTGTACGCACCGACATACCGGCTCGCGCCCGAGCACCCTATCCCGCCGCCCTCGATGACGCCGACGCAGTCTGGTCGGAGGTCTCGACGACCTGCGGGCTGCGGCCGGAAAACATTGTCCTGGCGGGCGATTCGGCGGGAGGCGGGGCCGCGCTTAGCCTGGCCGTCCGGCTGCGCGATTCCGGGTGCGCCCTGCCCGGAGCCTTGGCGCTGATCTGCCCATGGGTCGAACTGCCGCTGTCCGGCGCTTCCCTCCGGGACAATGCCCGGATCGAACCGCTACTCAACCCGGGTGCCCTGGCCACCTGGTCGGCGGCGTACCGGGCCGGCATTCACCCCGCCGATCCCCGGGTTTCTCCGGTTTTTCGCGAACCTGGCCGACTTGCCGCCGCTGTTCGTCTACTCCGCTGCGGACGATATTCTCGCCGACGACAGCGCGGCCCTGGTCCGGCGTGCGGCGGCAGCCGGCGTCGCGGTTCGGCATCGGCAATACGCGGGAGTATGGCATGGCTGTGACGCGTTTCCGGGCGTGTTCGCCGAGGCTCGGCAGGGCGTCGAAGATCTGGCTATGGACCTGGGCGGGGTCTGACGGCCCACCACAGTCGGCTGGGCAACGTGCTCGACGGCGAGGCCCTCGACCGCGGGCCGGCGCGCCCGGCGGCAGGCATCGCCGATCTCCGAGGCGGTCCTAGCCGTAGCGCTGCTCAGCCGCGGAGAACACCGTGGCGGCCTGTCAGGCGCGGCAGGCGGGCCGGCCTGCATATCGAGGTCCGGCGGTCACCGGGGTGCCGGAGCCGGAGTGTGGCGAACGGGTGCCGGCTCGAGGTCGTCGGCGCCGCGGATGCTCATGTCGGCTGGTAACCAGCGCAGCACGGTCAGTTCCGCGTCGGTCAGGTGCGGTGCCGTGGCGGCGCGCCGGGCGTGCGGACGCGTGCGGACCTCGGCGTCGAAGTTCGTCGACCGACGCCGCCGAGCCAACGGTCGGCCAACTTGCGGCGCAACCGTACTGTCGTCGCGATCGCCGACTACCGATCGCGGACGGTGCAGCGGGCTGCTGTCCAGTCTCACCGTCCCGTTGCTGACCTTCAGCGTGAACAGGTTCATAGCGGGCGAGCCCATGAATCGGCCACCAACAGGTTGGCCGGATTCCGGTACAGGTCGGTGGGGACCCCCGCACTGCCTTTGGAGCACCGGCCCCAGGTCCCTCATGAGGTTGGACAGCGTTCGTCTGTGAGGAACACCTGCGGCTGCCGTACCATGGCGCCGTATCCGATCGATCGACAAGTACCTGCGGCCACTTCCGCTGGCCGGGCAGGCGACCGCGACGCGATCTCCTAAGTCTACGGCCAGCCCCTGCGCCACACGGACGAGGGCCTGCTGCCCGACGACTGGTCGACAAGGTGCAACTGCCGAAGGCGCTGGCCTCGAGCGAGTGGCTCGGCTACTTCTACGGCGGTGTCCCGCATACGGTTCGCGAGATCTACGTCGGTGGACTCGACTGGTTCGACGGCGACCTCACGACGCTCGCGCCGATCCACTGGTGCGCGTGGACCCCACAGACACCGAGTCCCGCGACCTCGAGGCCGAAGCGCTGCGCCTGATCTGCTACCGCACGCCCAACATCAACTGGCGCAACCTTTACCCTCGACGCGGCCCGAGCTCGACGGGGCCATCGACCGCATCGCCGCGACCGCCGTCGACTCGCCGGACCGGGGTCGTCACCAAGCACGGCGCCGCCTGCTCGAAGGCCTGCGGTTCCGCATCGACCCGACAAGGCGGCCGGGCGCCCCCAGTCGGCTGGTTCCTGTTGACCGACACCTCCGAGACGGTCGGGCGGACCGCCCGCAACGGGGTGGCAGAGCCACCGCCGAGATCGTCGAGGACGCGCTGTTCACCGTCGTGCTCCCGAAGGCTGCTGTCCGGGGCATGCAGTTCAACGACCATGGTCGTTGACGCGCACTGGACCTGAGTGGCACGTCGGCCTATCGCGGCAGCCGAGCAAATCGCACTGGCGTTGCGCCACTACTGATGCGCGAGGCTGCAGATCGGGTGTTGCGGGTACCGCGGTCACCTGCACTTTTCCGAATGGGCACTTCCGCCGATCTGACTGAAGATGCCGCGCGGAAAGAGCACTCCATACAACGAGATGTCGAGACCACAGATATAGCCTGTCGCGTGCGTGCCCGTCGAGGTCACCCGGCCGAGACCCGCGATGATGGCGGTCAGGTCGATCGCGGCCTGGTCGAGCTTGGCGCCGTTGGCCAGCAGCAGGTTCAGCGCCGCGGTGGTCGAGTTCTGCGCCGCCGACAGCTTCGGCTGGATCTTGCCGACCATGCCGACCAGCGAGGTCGTCGCGTCGGCCAGGGTGGCCGTGGACGCCTGCAGCGACTGACCCTGTTCGTAGAGCCCGCCGATCAGCGCCCGGGTCTGGGTCACCAGGGTCTCCAATTCATCCCCTCGCTTGGCCAACCCGGCCATGACGCCGGACAGGTTGGTGATCACGTCGGAGAGAATCGCGTCCCGACGCTGGAAATCCGTGGCCAGCTGCGCGGCCTGGACGATGAAGGACGACAGCGAGACACCGTCACCCTGCAGCGCCTGGATCAGCGTCTCCGACATGGCGTTGACCTCGGCCGGCTCCAGTGCCTGGAACAGCGGCTGGAAACCGTTGAGCAGCGCGGAGATGTCGAACGAGGGCTCGGTGCGGTCGATCGGGATGACCGAACCGCTCTTGAGCTCCTGCGGGCTCGGCGCCTTGCCCGGGGTCAAGGCGATGTAGCGCTGGCCGATCAGGTTCTGGTAGCGGACAAGGGCTTTGGTGTCGTCGAAGACCGTCTGGTCGCTCTGCACGATGAACGACACCTTGGCGTGGTTCTTCTCATCGAGACCGATCTTCTCGACCTTGCCGACGCGCACGCCCGCCATGCGGACGTCGTCGCCGGGGCGAAGGCCCAGGACATCGGTGAAGATCGCGGTGTACTTGCGGGTGTCGCCGTCGACCGTGCGGGCGAGCGTATTCCACACGACCGCGACGACCAGCAAAGACACAATAAAGAAGACACCGAACCCGAACATCGGGCGCCACAGCCCACGCGCCCCGCTCACCACGACCACCGACAGAAGCCGGGCCGTCGCGATGACAGCTCCGCCGCGCAGTGGTTACGGGGCCTCTCAGAATGCCCGCTCACGGTACATCCGTGACAACTCCCGCCGCATGACGCTGAACCGGCCCTTCCGCACTGTTGATCATCCAGAGTCCAGACCATGCGATGGCCCTCCTTGCCATCCTTGGCAACCGCCAACCCAACAACCGGTGTCTCCAGCCGAACGACATGCCAAGCCCGAGACGTGCAATCTGCGGCGCTTCCGCGCTGCCTGCTGGTCGGCCGACTTTCTGCGGCTCGTCTTCTCGCCGGGCGGATGCAGGACCCGGATCTCGACGCCGTCGTTCGGGCGAGCTCGCACGGCATCGGATCGTCATGAAGCCGGCCCCGCCGGCGGCAAGTGCATGTAATTTCTGTCTCCTTCGACCGAACTCAGCAGCGATACACCACTGAAATTGCTGTTCAAATGAACGACGACTTCGCCCAGTATTGCCGTTCAGATGAACGGTAACAAGTGCTGCCGCCAGAGTGGGGTAAAAGTAGAGGTCACGGCTTGAAATAGCCCCGTAGGGCGTGTCGTACCGTTTGAGGTGGGCGTGGTGTCGTCGCCGATACGGGCCTACTCCTCGGTCATGGTCAGGTGGGGGCGGGGACCGCGGTGCTGCCCCCACCGCCGACCTGCTTCGGTGCCGCCAGAGCGCAGTCCGAGTACGTCCGACGCTTGCCCTCCCGCTTGATTTCACCCCGCGTTGGCCAAGACGAGAGTTACTGTCGGCGACGAGCGATTCCGCGACGGGTATACGGCGCTGGTATGCGAGCACCTCGGCCACGGCGGGCCCTTCCGGCGTCGCGGTGCCGTGCGTCGGACAGGCCCGACCGGGTGTCGGCGCGGCCGGTTCCCGGTCGCGGAGCTACGACTCGGATTGTTGGGCCGCCGACGAGCTGGTGCGGACCTTCACGCCGGCCGGAAGGAACCGGCCCGGGCCCCACTGATCGCCGAGACCGTCGGTGAAACGCCCGTCTCGGAACACGATGCGGCCGTTGACGATGGTGGCGGTCACGGCGTCACCGCAGTTGACCATGCGGCGCAGCCCGCCATATTCCGGGATCTCACGCTCGCTGAGCCCATGCACCGAGTCGTCGAGCCTGGCGGGGTTGACGATGGCTATGTCGGCACGATCGCCGACGTGCAGACGACCGGCGTCCAGGTTGTACCATTCGGCGAGCTCACCGGTGAGCCGGTACACGGCGCGTTCCATGGTGAGAAGGTTCGACGCTACTTCTGGCCTGGGCGTAGCGACGCGGTGGCAACGTCATGCTCAGCTACTGGAACTGGGAATCTGAGACGGCCGCGGCGCTGCGCGGGGGTGGCTGTTCACCGGGGACGGCGGATATCTCGACGACGAGGGCTATCTGTATATCGTCGATCGCGTGAAGGACATGATCGTCACCGGCGGCGAGAACGTCTACTCGGCCGAGGTGGAGAATGCTGTCGCGACCCACCCCGCGGTCGCCGCGTGCGCGGTCATCGGCGTGCCGGACCGCGAATGGGGGGGAGCGAGTGCATGCCGTCGTGGTGTGCCGGCCCGGGGAATCCCTCACTGCCGCCGACCTGCGCTCGCACGTCAAGGAGCTCATCGCCGGGTACAAGGCGCCGCGCACAGTCGAGATCGTCGACCAGCTGCCGCTGTCGGGAGCCGGAAAGGTTCTTAAAAACCAACTGCGCGAACAGTATTGGGCGGAATCGGAACGCCGGGTCAATTGAGGAGCGGTCGCCGGGGCGTGACCGCGGCCGCGTTGGCGCTGGCGGAATCGCGCATCGGAACAGGCCGAGGCCGTCACGGCCGCTCGCGATGCCCGCGCCCCGGGCGTCGACGCCGAGTTCGCCTGACGCGGGGTGATGGACCTCGACGCCGCCCTGGCTGCGGCCCGCGTCGACGTCGTGGTCCGCGCGCAGGCGATCTTGGCGAAGTGCCTGCGATGACGGCCGGGGCAGGAAACCTACGATCGGTCGCCACCGGCGTCGACCATCCGACCTGGTCGCCGCCGTCGCCGCGGTCCCCCGCAACGCTGAAGCTGCCCAATACCGTTCGCACCCACGACTCCGCCTGGCCGGCGGGTTCCGATCCCCAGTGCGAGAGCGTGGGTCTGGACGCGCTGCCGACCGACTCCGACACCGGCAGGCGATACCTCGCGCTCGGCGCCGACCGTGGTCAACGTCGCCGCGAACACTCGGGGTGTGGGTGGCCGTGATCGCGGCCCGGCGCCGCGAGCACGCCCCCGACCCGACCACGCGGCTTCGGCTTGTCCACGTTCGATGCCCACATACGAGCGGGGCCGGCCGGCGAGGGCGAGCGTGGTGGTGCGTCCCAGTCCTGGCCACATCTCGACGATGTCGTCGTCCGGGCCGATGCCGAGGGCAGATCGCCGCGACGATCGGGATCGGCGAGAGCGCCGCATCAGCGGCCAGCAGGAGTAGATCGCCAATGGCAGCGCCTATACCGAGGCACTCTGAGTATGTCGTCGCTGCGGCCTCCTCGCCCCGAAAGGTGTTGACTCGACGGCCCTGGAACTGGATTCGCTCACGAACCTGTTCTCGCCCGAAAATGCTGTCGATCTGCCGATCGGGCGGGGCCGACAGACCGTTCGCATCGATATCGGTGGGCTCAGGGGGTCATGATCGGGAAATTTGGGTCGTACTGGACGAGCACCGAGGTGAGGCGCTCGAGCGCCTGTAGGTCCCCGGTGTGCTCGACCCCGTCCAGCCCGTGCCCGGCGACGAGTGCCAGCAGTTGGGGTTTGGTGAGGGTGAGGGTGAGGTCGGCCTTGCCTTCCTGGCTGGTGGGGTCGGTGAAGTGGATGAGCGCGCCGTTCGATAGCTCGGTGCGGTGGAGCTCGCTGAGGTCGGTGAGCCGCCAGTCGATGCGGGAGGAGACAATCCAGGCTTTCGGTCCGTCGACCCGGGAGGCGATCGAGTCGAACAGCTGCTCGATGGTCAAGGCCATGGCCATACCACCGCCGATATCGACCGGCTGGGCTTTGATCCCGGTGCGCAATTCCATAGCGCCGGTGAGGAAGAAGTTGCGCCAGGTGCCGTTCTCGGAACCGTATCCCAGGCGTTCGAGGACATCGGCGAGCGCGTGTTTGGCAGGAGTGTCAGCCGGATCGGCGAAGACCGCGCGGTCGAGCAGTTCCGCAGCGAAACGCAGATCGCCGTCTGCGGCGTATTTCTGAGCTTTCTCGACCACTGCCGAGACACCGCCCATGCACTCGACGTAGCGGCGCGAAGCCTCCTGCGGCGGATGCTGCCACAGCCGGGCCGGGTTGCCGTCGAACCAGCCCAGATACCGTTGGTAGATCGCCTTCACGTTGTGACTTACCGAGCCGTAGTAGCCATGGGTGTGCCAGGCGTCGTCCAGGGCCGGCGGCATCTCGATCACCTCCGCGATCTCCGCTCCTGTCAGGCCCTGGTTGAGCAGGCGCAGGCTCTGGTCGTGCAGGTAGCCGTAGAGGTCACGCTGGATGGTCAGGAACGCCGAGATCTCGTCGTGGCCCCAGGTGGGCCAGTGGTGGGAGGCGAAGACGACATCACAGCGGGCACCGAACAGCCGCAGCGCGTCGTTGAGGTAACGCGACCATACCCGTGCGTCGCGGACCAGCGCACCGCGCAGGGTCAGCAGGTTGTGCAGGTTATGGGTGGCGTTCTCCGCCAGGCACAACGCGCGCAGGTTGGGGAACAGGAAGTTCATCTCCGACGGCGCCTCCGTACCCGGCGTCAGCTGAAACTCGATACGGACACCGTCGACCGTCTCGACCTGCCCGGACTCGGTAATATCGAGAGTCGGCGGGATCAGCGATATCCGTCCGGTGGAGTTGGTGATACCGAGCCCGTCGCCGATCTGGCCCTTCGGGCCCGGTTCGAGGTTCACTCCTGTGTGGTAGGTGCCCCGGCGGCCCATCGCGTTGCCGGCGTAGACGTTTTCCGACACCGCGTGCTCGAGGAAACCTTCCGGCGCGATGACCGGAACCTTGCCCGAGTGGACATCCTGCACCGACACGACACCTTCGACACCACCGAAATGGTCCACATGGGAGTGGGTGTAGATGACCCCGGTCACCGGCTTGTCCCCCCGCTGTTCGCGATACAGCCTCAGGCCCGCTGCGGCGACCTCCACAGACACCAGTGGATCGATCACGATCACCCCGGTATCGCCCTCGACGAGGGTCATGTTCGACAGGTCGAAGCCACGGATCTGGTAAATCCGGTCGGTGACCTGGAAGAGACCGTGACGTGAGCACAGCTGGCCCTGCCGCCACAGGCTCGGATCGGCGCTGTCGGGACAATCCCGGCCGAGGAACGAATACGCCTCCATATCCCAGACGGCGCGGCCGTCGCTGTTGGTAATCACGCAGGGGTCCAAGGACGCGATCCAGCCGCGATCAGCGTTGTCGAAGTCTGTGCGGCTCTTGAAGTCGGCTGCCACAGGTCAGTCCTCCTACATATTGTCGGGCGCGCAGGCGTGGGAACCCGGAGCCTTGATTCAGGTGTCCTGTCATGGTCACCCGGTCGCTCAGGATGCGCCTCACCTGTTTCGGGTGAACGGGCGAACATCTCTTGCCGAGGCGCGCTCGTCGGCAACGGACTTGCCGTATCAGCCGAGCCCATGGCGGGACAGCCGGCCGCCCCAGCATCAGTCGCATCAGTCCTGCCACCCCTAGAGGCGGAACGCCGACCAGGGCGTGCGCCGCGGCCGGACGAGCACAGCGAGCTCGCGCCCGACATAGTCCTCCGAACTCGAGCTGCAGTGATGTCGGAGCTCCCTGCCCCGACATCACTGCACCGCTGCTTGCCACGGAGGGACAGCAGGAGTCCGGCTTCGAGACCAGGGCCAGCGCTCAGCCGGTGCGCAGGGTGTAACGCGGTTCCTACTGGGGACGGCGTCGTCGGCATCGGGCGGCCAGCCGGGTGTGATCGATGCCGACGGCAACGCACGGCCAACGTGTGGGACGCGGGTCACGCGATCATCGGCCAAGGCCGTTAGCGACACGCCACCAAGATCCGGGGCTGGGTCGGCGAGGGAAGGTGAGTGCGCCGATCAGGACCGCCGAGCTGGCGCTGTTCGGATACAACGCCGGTGAGAGCACGGTGCTGTCCTCTGCCCACGCTGCTGGTGGATGCCGTACCCGCGAAGCGGTCACGCGGATGTCGACCGTGACCTCAGAACGCGACGATCGGCGGCGATCCGCTTACCGTTGCAGCAGCCGGGTGGTCGGCGCCGATTCGTGCATGCGCAGGCGGCTGAGCTGCACCGGTTGATGGCCGTTCGCCTGGAGGACTTCAAGGCGGATCCCACATTCAGTCGCACCGGGGTCTCCCGGCCGAGTTGACGACGGAAGACCTGCGGACGGGAGTGTCGACGCTCGGTGCGGGACGGACTATCCGGGCGGGCAGCGGGACTCTCGGACCCATGACAACCCGCTGCTCGCACCCGGCTCGAGTGGCTACCGGGTAACGAGCGGCCTTCGACGGGGTTGACGTCGCCGCACATCGGCGATTCTAGCGGTCGCATCCGCGCGTTGCCGATGGCCCGTCACTGCCTCAGGCGCGCGAAGTATGGAGCGGCGGAGAATGATTCGACATGGTCGCCGGAGCATGTGCCCTGGATTTCACGCGGGAGTCACCGAGGTGGTGATGGCGGCGCGGACGACGACCACGCCGGAGGTCTCGGTGATGACGATATCGACCGGTACCTCAGTGTCCGCCACTCGATGTCGGGGACGGTCGCGGTCAACCGGGTGGTGGCCTTCTCGACGTATTCGGCGTTCATAGCCTTGGGAATCCAGCGATGCGATGCCGGGGTCGGCACCTTCATGGCGATTCCCATGGCGGCCTCGGCGAGATTGCATATCGTGTTGGCGTGGAAAGTACCGATGTGGTGTGCACGCCGAACCAGATCGGGGCCGAGACGCTGACCCGACCCGGTTGGGTCGAGGTCACCATCGGTAGCGCCGTGGCGAAGTACGGCGCCTTCTCAGTCAGATCCCGGCGGAGAGCGCGATGCGTCCGGCGCGGGTTCCGTTCACCCGGGGCCAAAGGCGCAGGGCCGCAGGCGATATCGCGTCGAGATCGGTTGTCGAAGTCATGACTCCCCATCGTCGTGGGTGGCGCGTGGGCCAGCCGGTGGGTTGCGATGGCGGATCGTTGGTGCCGTCGCGGGATCTCGGAATCAGGCTTGCGCCATGGCTTTCCGCACGAGGGCGTAGCCGCGTGCGCTGACCTCGTTCTCGAAGCGGATACGGGTCTGGGGAATCGAGAGTGCGGACATCGCGAGCTTGCCGAGCGCGATTGACCGGACCTCCCAGGCGGACGAGGTGGGGATGCCGGCGATCGCGCGCATCTTGCGCGGCAGCGTCGCCGCCGCGGCATTGCTGATCAGCGGGTAGAAGCTGTACAGCAGTGCTTCGCGCAGGCTGGATGCGCCGTCGGGCTTCATGAGGGCATCGATGACCGCGCGGGTCTGTCCCGTGACGGTCCAGGCGGGTTCGGTCGTGCTCAGGAATGCCGAGTAGTCGGCGTGTGTGGCAGGTGCGGCGCCCTCGAAGTTTTCGATCGCGGTGATGTCGTAACCCCTTTCGGCTGCCAACGCCCGGTACTCCTCGGCGGAGAGCTGGTCGAGGCCCAGTGCCCGCGCGGCGCGCTCGCTTTCCAGGAAGTAGCGCTCCTCGTCTTCCTTGGACTGCTTCCCCACCAGCGCTTCGTAGCACACCCAGACCGAATGCCAGGTGAGCAGATGCGTGCCGAGCATGAGCAGTGGATCGACCCCGGAGTAGGCCCGGCCGGTGGCCGGGGTGTGGCCGGTGATGCGCTTGTGCATCCGACCCAGGCGCAGGTTCGCCTTGTCGACGGTGGCGGTGTCGCCGAACACGATGGTCAGGAAGTACTGCATGGTGCGCTGCAGGCGGCCCACCGGATCGTCTTTGTAGGTGCCGAAGTCGACGACCGCGGCCGCGGCCTCCGGACTGGTGAGAATTTCGGCCTGGAAGGAGCGAATGCCGCCGACGAGCGCCGCGGGGTGGGACCACACCTTCCACGAGATGGAATCGGGCCCGAAGAGTCCGTGGTCGACGGGAGCATCGTGCGCGTCGAACACGAAGTGGGTCTCGATCTCGGTGTCGGGGGAGTGAGGAACGGTGGTCATGGGGATCCTCCGGTGGGTGCGGCAGCCCGCAATTCGTCGTTCAAGTGAACGATGTGATGCCTGTATTATCGGTCGGTCGGGTGAACGATGGCAAGTGGGGAAGGGTGATTGTGTGACGCAGGGCACTCGTGCGGCGCAGCGCGACGCGACGAGACAAGCGATCGTCGACGCGGCGGTCGCCTGCTTGACCGTGAGCGGCTATTCGGCGGTACGAACCCGTCAGATCGCGCAGGCGGCCGGCGTCGCGCAGGGGACCGTGACCCATCACTTCCCGAGCCGGGACGCGCTGCTCACCGAAGCGGTCAGCCGGATCATCGACGATCGGGTGGTGCAGGCGAGGAGCCGATACGACCCGCTCGCGGCCGGTGGCCGTACGGCCGAAGTGCACCTGGACATCCTCTGGTCGACCGTGACCACGCCGGAAGGTCTGGCGGTAGCGCATCTGTGGTACGCCACCTGGTCTGAGCCCCAACTGATACCGCTGGTGCGCGTCCTCGAGGAGCGAATGTTCCGGGCCACCGTGCAGGGCTGGGCGGACTTCGCGGGCCGTGAGCCTGATCGTGACGTGCTCGTGTACATCGACCTGGTGCTGTCGGTGATGCGCGGTCTGGTCCAATCGATCCCGACCCGCGGGCTGGATGCGGTCGAACAGCGCTGGCAGTTGAGCAAAGCGCTTCTGCTCACCAGCGCGCCCACGTCCGCCGCGTGACGCACTGACCTCGGATCCGTTCTCACGCCCCGGGTGCGCGTACCTTCTCGCCGGCTGGCAGGAACCGCCCGGGTCCCCACTGCTCGCCGAGGCCATCGGTGAACCGCCCGTCGTGGAACACCACTCGCCCGCTCACGATGGTCGCGGTCACCGCCGTGCCGGGGTTGACCATGCGGCGCAGACCGTTGTAGGCGGGCAGTTCGCGCTCGGTCGGCCCGTGGACCGATTCGTCGAGCCTAGCGGGGTCGATGATTGCGGTGTCGGCGCGATCGCCCACTCGCAGATGTCCCGCGTCGAGGTTGACCATTCGGTTAGCTCTCTGGTGAGCCGGTGGACCGCCTTTCCGGGCCTTCGAGTTCGGTGCCGCAGGGGGTCGGCGTCGCTCCAGACTGCGGTGAATGATCGAAAGTGTCAAGTTGAGATCGAATTTAATCAGATTCAATCATTCACGATTGGTTGTTCGTGGTTCCGGGATGGCGGCTTCCGGGCTGCGCAAGGGGTGCGCTCAACCGCGCTGACTGTAAGTGATTGATTTGGCCCTTTCTGAACCAGAAACGATCAGCTACGCTCTGCTGGGCTGGAACGGAATCCTTACCGCCCGCAGACCGCAAGGACTTTCGATGAGCCAACTCCCCGCACCCGATCTGGTCGGTACCCACACCATCCTGCGCGGAGACGGGGAAGCCTTCAAGACCCTGCCCGGGGCCGCTCTGCTCGCGGACGCGATTCCGAAGCTCAACGCGCACGGAACCGCGGTCTTCCTGGCACACGATTGGCAGGACAGCCTGCTTCCGGTCGATCCGGTCTATGACCTGTTCGATGAACTCGCCGGTCCCAAGATGCTGTTCCTGCAACCCGGTGACCATTCCACCGGCGGCGGGGCGGGACAGATCGTCGGGCTGCCGAACCCCATCTGGGACAGGGCGATTCGCTGGCTTGACCACCATGTGAACGGTGCCGACAACGGTATCGAGAACGAGCCGGCCGTTCACCTTCGAACCGGCGGGCACCGGTCCGTACGTCCACTTCGACTCGGTCGCCGCCGCCCGCGCGCAGACGCGTGCGCTGGCGTTGTCGGCGCCGACCGGCGGGCTCATGGGCGCGGATCCGGTCGACAGCTGGTCCCAGGCATTGATATCCGGCCCGACCCTAGCGGTGGCCGCGGTGCCCTACATCACCGGCAGTCTCGCGCAGCTGGAGCTCGCGCCCGCGATCCCGCTGGGCGCGGTGGACCGCGATCTCGCCGCCGTTTGGCGGACACAGCCCTTCGCAGCCGGGGGAGTGTTGTCCGGCCGTCCCCGGATTGATCTGACGGTGGTTCCAGCGAGCACGGACCTGACCCTGATCGGCATTCTCTACGACGAGGGGTCGGCGAGGCCGCCGCGGTGGCCGCGGACCTAGCGGGCGATCTGGGCAGGATCGGGCGGGCGGCCGAGGCCGCGTCTGGCACGCCCCGGCCGGGGGACATCGTCGTCCGGGTGGACCCCTCCGGTCCCGCCGAGCCGGAGTCCTACCGTCTCGAGATCGGCGAGGTCGTCACCGCGACCGCCCGCACACGCACGGGCGCGGTGCACGCGACTCAGACACTGCTGCAATGGTTCTCGCAGTCGTCGAGGGTTACGAGGGGAACCGTCACCGACTGGCCGGACTATGCTGAGCGCGGCCTCATGCTCGACCTCGGACGCAAATTCCTGAGCGTCGACTGGATCAAACAGCGGATCCGGGAGATGGCCTACCACCGGATGAACCTGCTGCACCTGCACCTGTCGGACCACTACGGGTTCCGGCTGGAGAGTCTGAGTCATCCCGAGATCACCTCGCCCGACCACTACAGCCGGTCCCAGATGGCCGAGATCGTCGCCTACGCTGCCGAATTCGGCATCAAGGTGGTTCCGGAGATCGGATTGCCCGGACATATGAACGCGATCCTCGCGCCACACCCGAACCTGATCCTGCACTCCGCGTCCACCGGTCCCGGCGACGCGGCGATTGACGGCCTCCTCGCGGGCACCGCCGAGGGCAGAATCGACCTGTCGAATCCTGCCGCCCGCCCACTGATAGAGGATCTGCTGCGCGAGTTCGTGCCGTAGTTCCCCGGCCGGTTCTTCCATATCGGCGGGGACGAATACGTCAGCGACTACAGCCGCTACCCGCAACTCGCCACCGCCGCGCATGCCGCGCTGGGGCCGCGGTTCGGTCCGGCCGACCTGGTCGCGGACACCTTCAACTGGGTCAACGGCATCGTCCGCTCCTACGGCAAGACCGCCCGGATGTGGAACGACGGAATCCCGCGCACCGCGACGATCCCGGTGGACACCTCGATCGTGGTCGAGCACTGGACCGCCGGCAACGGCATCCTGCCGTGGGCGGGCAAGGACAACGGCCCGGAACAACTGGCCGATCGAGGCCGCGCGCTGAACAATTCCGCGTTCACCCCGACCTACTGGGCCACCGGCGGCTACGCGGCGCCGATGAACACCCCGCCCGAGGTGCTGTACGCCTGGGACCCCGGCCTTTTCGTCAACGGCACCCGATTGCGGCCCGACCAGCGCGCCCAGCTGCTCGGCTCGAAACTGCACGTGTGGGCCGACGACTCGACCACGATGACCGAACAGCAGATGGTCGGCCCGGTCTCGGCGCGCCTGCCGATCATGGCCCAGCAACTGTGGTCCGGCACCGGCGGAGCCGGCTACGGCGACTTCGTCGAACCGGTACGCCGCGCAGGCACGCCACCTTTACCGTGAAATCAATTGCAGGAGAAGAGAAAGGATCAGTTCCCGCGCCTTGTTCGTGGCAGCGGCGACGGTCGGTACGCTGCTCTCGGGCGTGACCGCCCCCGCCGCCACCATTCCGGGCACCGCCACGGGCGACTGCGAGCCCACGCCTGCCCACCCCGTCCCGATAGTGCTGTTACACGGCACCATCGACGATGCGACCGCGTGGGACAAGCTCACGCCCGAACTCGTAGCCGCTGGTTACTGCGTTTTCGCACCGACCTACGGGGTGACCACCACCTCGTTCGGCATCGGCGGCGTGGCACCGGTGACCACAGCGGCGAGTGTGGTCGCGGCGTACATCGAGGACGTGCTCGCGGCTACCGGTGCCACTCGGGTGGACATCGTCGGGCACTCGCAAGGCGGCACGATCGCCGAGTACTACGCGAAGATCTTGGGTAACGCCGACAGTATTCGTTCGGCGACCCTGCTCGCACCGGTGACCCACGGGACCACCCTCAGCGGGTGACGAACGTGGCCGGAGCGGTGCCCGGTCTGCGTGGCGTGGTGGATTCGGCGGTACTGCTCCTGGTCTGTGCGGCCTGCGCGGACCTGGAGACCGGGTCAACGTTCATCACCGCGCTGGACTCGGGGCCCATCGCGCAGCCGGGCGTGCGGTACGCGGTGCTCGCTACCCGCGATGACACGATCAGCACTCCCGCCGGTCCGGCATCGTTCATCACCGAACCGGGCGTGAAGAACCTCTTCGTCCAGGACCTCGATCCCCGGCCGGTGTCGCACCAGGCGATGCCCGTGATCCAGCGGTGATCGACTGGATCAGCCAGCAGCTCGGTGGCCTGGACCCGCACTGATGTGAACGCGGTGGCCCCGTTCGGGGCCGTTAGCGAAAACTGAATAGTATCGGCACACCCGGACCGACCGCGAGTGCCATCGCACCGTTGAACAGATCATCATGCTCTACTGAACCGGACCGGCTGCAGTCGAGCATCTGCTGCACACGCGCCCGAAGCTCTCGAGCCACATCCGCCAACATGGCCATCTCGATCTCACCGTAGTGGACAAACC
Source organism: Nocardia sp. NPDC051833 (assembly GCF_040681225.1). Lineage (NCBI taxonomy): Bacteria > Bacillati > Actinomycetota > Actinomycetes > Mycobacteriales > Nocardiaceae > Nocardia > Nocardia sp. NPDC051833. The sequence continues at coordinate 872,810 of NZ_JBFAYK010000002.1, read as the reverse complement.
GTGCAGCATTGGCACCCACGCACATATCCCTGGACCGTGTCCGTCGAAGGCGACCTCACCGGAGTCGGGCGAACCGCCGACGAGCGAGTGCGTTTCGGGACCTTGAGCATTCGCGCAGCGATCAAGAACGGCTCAGCACTCGTGGTCCGAGCTGATGTGCCAATTCGAGCGCGAGCTCGACAGCCAGCCGCCGGTCTCCGGGGCGGTGGCCCAGCAGATCGGTTGCTCGCGCGACTCGTTGCAGCACGGTGTTCCGGTGCGTGCCCAGCCGTGCCGCGGCACGGGGTGCATTCTCCGCCTCGTCGAGAAACACCCGAAGGCTTTCTCGCAGACGCGCCGCGCCGGGTGTATCGACGGCCAGCGGACCAAGTGTGGCGATGACGAATACAGCGGCTTGGGTCTGGTCTTGTGATGCGAGTGCCGCAACCTCGAGGTCGCGATAGAGAGCGATGCGGTGGCCGTCCCGGTATCCGCGCATCACTCGTTCGACAGCCAGGGCCGCGGTGTGGGATCGGCGAAATCCCGTGATACCGGGCTCGGTCGGACCGACAGCGATCCGAATATCAGGATGGACACGATCGATTGCGGCACGAACGCGGTCCAACGCGGGATTGGCGTCGGTGGCAAGCCACACCCACAAAGTCGAGGTTCCCGCAGACAGCGTCAGGGGCAGTCGAGCGCCCGCGGCGCGCGCCAGGATTGAGGACGCAGACTCCAGTGTGCCGTGAACGTCGCCGAGGGTATCGCACCACACGACGAGCGCTGTGTGGCGGCGCGATAGCTCATATCGCAGACGCTCGCTTGCACGTTGCAGGTCCACGGGAGCGCTGTCGAGAATCAGATGCACCATTTCGGCTCGTCGCGCCAGCTCGCCGCCGAGCACTTCCTCGCGTTCGCGCTGGGCTTCGGCGATCACCCGTCCGACGACCATGTCGACGAAGGCGAACAGAGCCTCGGACCCGGCATCGAGTATCGCGACCAGATCCGGGCCGGGCGGGACGAGGCGCGCAGCATGGGTCATGAAGCGCCGCCATGCGACGTGCTGCCCACGGTGGTAGAGCTGGTAGATCGCGTCGAGGCCGATGCCGCGCCGCACAATCGTCCGAGCGACATTGAGAGCTTCGGGCGGAATATCGGTGGGCACCTTCATGTCCCGTCGAGCGAAGGCGCTGAGCAGATGCGCGACATTGGCTCGATTGCTGGCGGTCATCTCCGCCACGAGCGTGGCATCGGCGCCCATGGACGGCACCACTTCGAGTTCGGCGGCGTCCATCTCGGCGACGACCTGATCGAGTTCGCGCAGCATCATGTCCGCGATGGTGCCGATCCGTTCGGCGATGTCTGGCGAGGTAGCGGCGGATGTCATCCCACTAGTGTGCCACTGCATATATTTGCCTCTCAATGCTAGGCGAGCATACATTCCCGTGTCGCAACCTCAAGAATAGTGTTATCGGCAGTATCGGTAAGCTGTCGGAAGAAGGGCGCATGGCCATCACCAGCAACAATCACTTCGATGTTCTGATCGTCGGAGCCGGGATCTCCGGCATCGGTGCGGCGTATCACCTTCGGACCCGACGGCCGGGCACCACCTTCGCGATTCTCGAGGGCCGCGACTCGATCGGTGGTACCTGGGACCTGTTCCGCTACCCCGGCATTCGGTCGGACTCCGACATGCCCAGCTTCGGTTTCGGATTCAAGCCCTGGACCCATCGCACCGCGATCGCCGAGCGGCAGGTCATCCTGGACTATCTGCGGGAAACAGTCTCCGAGAATCAGATCGAACAACACCTGAAGCTCGGACATCAGGTGATCAGTGCGGAATTCTCGACGGGCACGGGCCACTGGACAGTCCAGGTGCGGGCCTCGGGTTCTACTGAATCGGTCGCGTACACAGCGCGCTTCCTGTTTCTAGGCACCGGCTACTACGACTACGAACAGGGCTACACGCCGACGTTCGAGGGTGTCGACGATTTCACCGGAGACATTGTCCATCCGCAGCACTGGCCCGAGAATCTCGACTACGCGGGCAAGCGCGTCGTTGTGATCGGTAGCGGGGCCACCGCCGTCACGCTAGTCCCCTCCATGGCCGACAAGACCAGCCACATCACCATGCTGCAGCGTTCGCCGAGTTACGTGATCTCGATTCCGGCCGAGGACGTGATCGCCAACGCGCTGCACAGGGTGTTCAGTCCGGAGCGCGCGCACCAGCTGGCGCGATTGAAGAACATTGCCCTCAATCGCGGAATCTTCAAGGCCTGCATGCGCAGCCCGGAGTTGATGCGCCGCTTGCTCATCGCGAATGTGCGCAGGCAGCTGCCGAAGAATTTCGACGTAGACACCCACTTCACGCCTCGGTACAGCCCGTGGGAGCAGCGTCTGTGCATGGTGCCCAACGGTGATCTGTTCAAGGCGATCTCGGCGGGCAAGGCTTCGGTGGTCACCGACCGAATCGAGCGGTTCACCCCGAACGGGATCCTGCTGGAATCCGGTCAGGAGCTGGCCGCCGACATTGTCGTCACCGCGACCGGACTCAACCTGTCGCCGCTCGGCAAGATCGTGCTCAGCGTCGATGGAGCGCAGGTGAAGCTCGCCGATGCCACCGTCTACAAGGCGATGATGCTCAGCGGGGTACCGAATGCGGCGTTCGCCTTGGGTTACACGAATATCTCCTGGACGCTCAAGGTTGATCTGGTCAGTGAGCACTTCTGCCGCCTCCTCGATCACATGGACACCCACGGTCATCACATCGTCGAACCGGTCGTGGCGGACCCCGGCATGGTGTGCGTCCCGCTCATCGACCTGAGCGCCGGATACGTCCAGAGGGGAAAGGATGCCTTCCCCAAGGCCGGGACGATCGGGCCGTGGACGGTCGAGATGGCCTACGAGGCCGACGTAAAACGGCTGCGCCACGGACCAGTCGCGGACGCTGAGCTGAGATTCAGTTCGCGACAGCCGGTTTCGCCGACCCGATGAAGGATATCGCCTTCCCCAGTCATGGCGTCAGCTGCGCAGCTTGGCATCTGGCTGCCCAGCAGGCGCGGGTCGAGGATGGCCGTAGACGTCCTTGCGTGGTGATGGCGGCGGGCATCGGGGGGACTCGCATGGCGGGGCTCCTCGGTTTCGCGGCGGGATTCACGGCAGCCGGAATGGATGTCCTGCTGTTCGATTACCGCGGTTTCGGTGACTCCGACGGTCGTCGCCGCCAGGATGTCTCCTATCGTCGCCAACGCGAGGACTACCACGCCGCAATCGCGGCAGCCAGGCATCTTCCCGGCGTGGACGCGGACAAGATCGTCGTGTGGGGTACTTCGTACTCGGGTGGGCATGTGGTCGCGGTTGCGGCGCAGGACCCGCGCGTGGCCGCCGTCGTCGCGATGACCCCCGCTACCGACGGCGCGGCAGCGCTCGTGCATCTCACTCGCAATGCCGGTGCCGGTGCCCTGATCAGGCTCGCCGGTCACGGCTTGTTCGATCTGCTCGGTTCCCTGGGTGGTCGCGAGCACTACATCCCGGTCGCGGGTCAGCCGGGAAGCGTCGCCCTGCTCACCACTTCCGGCGCGGAGGAAGCGTATGTGGCGACCGCCGGGTCCACCTGGCGGAACGAAGTTCGCGCCCGCTCCGCCTTGGAGGTGTGTTTCAACCGGCCGATCACACACGCCGGTCGGGTACGGCGCCCGATGCTGGTGCAGGTCGGCATCAATGATCGGATCGCGCCGCCTTCGGCCGCGCGGCGAACCGTGCAACAGGTCGGTGAGTGGGGACGGCTGCGCGAATACCCGGTCGATCATTTCGATGTTTATGACGGTCCGTGGCAGCAGCGGTTGCTGGACGACCAGATCGCGTTTTTGGCCGAGGTGATCGATTGATCGCTCACCACTCGACTGAAAGGGGGACCCGCGCAGGCGGGGCTCCGATCAGCTTGTTCCGGGTCTGCTCATCGACATGCGCGGCCCTTGAACGGGTCTGTCAGTGCCAACTCGGCCGTTACTTCAGGACCCAATTGCCGTTCACTTGAACGGCTGACTCATCTGTGCGATCGTTCAATTGAACGGCTAGATCTCGAGAGAGGCAATCATGACCACCGATGCTCATGTCCACCACGACGATGAACTGTTCGGCAACGGGCAGGCGGATGGCGGCAGGCTCCTGCGTTCCATTGCCGGGGACCCATGGGATAACCCGCTGCTCACCCGCGGATCGATTACGCACCGCGTGTTCTCCGACGTCGGGTCCGCCCCGTACACGGTGATGGCGGTCTTCGTCCTCGGTACGGTTCAGCCGGCTGTCGGGCAGGCGCTCGATCAGCACGAGCCGTTGATGAACGGGGCCCGTTCGCGGTCGATCGGCACCGTGTTCCTGCGGATGCGCCACAGCTACGAAATCGCGTTCGGCATTCTGCTGGGCAAGACCGCGGAGGAACGCATCACCGCCGTGCACACCTTGCGGGAACTGCACCGGGTGATCCAGGGCCGGATGCCCGACGGCTCGCGCTACCACGCGTGGCAGCGCGATGTCTGGGCCTACGCCTGGCTGGGAATCTTCATGGGCATCATCGAGGCCTACGACTTCGCTCGGGGCTTCACATCCGATCGAGAACGGTTCGACGCGATCGCAGGATGCATCGAGGTCGGAAAACTGTTCGGAGTAGCGGGAATTCCGGAGACCCAGCCGGAGTTCGAAGCGTACTGGGACAATTTCGTTCATAATGAGGCGGCCTCCAACGCGGCGGTGCAGTACATCATGGAGCAGGTCGGTCCGGACATTCTCAAGCCGGCCAAGGCGCAGTGGATTCCCCAGCCGGTGTGGGCGGTGATCACCCTGCCGATGCGGCGGGTGTTCCGGGTCGGCGTCGTTGCGACCTTCCCAGCCGCCATCAAGACCAAAGTCGGATTCCGTGAAACGAGAGTCGACCGCGTCGAGGCCGCGATACACCGGCGGTTCTGGCGAGTGGTGCCGAAGCGAGCTACCGAGTACGCCGGGCAATCGGCATTCCGGGTACTTACCACAGTCGGCCGACCCGCATGGAAGGGTGCCTTCTCCGAGCAGAAGCTCGCCGAACGGCGTGCTTCGCTCGGCGAGCGTTCGTAATGCTCCGGGCACGTCGATTGCGCGATCGACGTGACTCACTCGAACGTCCGTACGGCGAGCGCGATCTCATCAGCGCCGGTGGCCTTCGCTGAGCCGGTCACGGTCTCCGTATCGACCCTGGGCTCGTCGTGGATCACGAGATTGCCTGCCTGGCAAACGAATTCGGATTCCATCGGACTGTGCCGATGCCGATGCCGATATCGATGTCGACGTTGTCGTGTCGGGTAAGAATGTCGGTGAGCTGGCGGACCTGCGCGGCCATCACCAGGCAGCTACCGGCAGTGTGCCGCAACGCGGCCTCGCCGACGAGCAGCTGGTCGCGGTGACCTGACAGGATGGGTACGATGTGGTGCTGCATCCGCTCCGTCGCGGTGGCTTCGCTGTCGTTGGACAGGCCAGCATACTCGAAGGTCTGCACCCGCCCGGGCAGGATGTCAGGCCTGCGCGGGATGTCAGGCCCGTGGCGGCGCTGTTACACGGTGCTCGGCCTCGAGATCGATCAAGCTGGCCATCTCGATAGTACTCACGGTCGGTCGCGTCTTACCGGCTGACGTAGGCATGGTGAACCTCTAAGACACTCGTTGGCTGTGGAACTGATCCGTCGGGAAGTCGGCCGGATAGGGACGATAAGGAGCGGACCGCCCCGGGGCGCCGGGGCCTCAAGGGGGCTCACCGGGGCGGTCCCCGCCCTCGCGGGCAACGCCGACTGGGTCTATGCCCGAGGTAGTCAGGGTGGTTCGCGGGCCGGTCTCAGCAATCAAAAATCTGTGGGCTGTCAATATCTGATGCTTGACGGTGGGCTACTCGTGCGGCGTATAGCAGATCGGGATAGCTCGATCGGCTCCGAGGTCGACTGTCACGAAGCGTGGCAGCGGGGAAGGAGAGCAGCCCGGTGATCAGGGGAAGAGCTCAGGTGTCACAGCGCCTGAGGGGATGTGTACACAACACGATCAAGACAGAGGCCCCATGGAGCACTCGACCAGACCTGCAATGAACGATCAGTCAGCAAATGGCGTGCGCGTCGCTTGGCCGAATTGTGTCGTGCGGGGAGTCGCCGCGGTCGCCACGGCCGTGCCGGTGATAGCAGCGCCGCGTGCGCGCTAACCGTAGAGAGCCTGCCGCTACCCGAACCTGGCGTCGGCACCGACACTTATACCCTGCATGCAGTTGTTCGACAACGCGCTGAACCTGCCCAACCAAGCCAAGGTGAAGATCGGTGGTTCCGACGTCGGGGTGGTCTCGGCGGTTGCCGCCAAGAATTTCCAGGCCGCCGTCGAGATGCAGATCTCGACGTCAGTCGTGTTGCCGGTCGGGACCACCGCCGAACTGCGCCAGGCCACCCCGCTCGGTGATGTGTTCATCGCCTTGTCCGCACCTCGAGCGTCCCGTCTCGACGCCGCTCTGCTGCGCGACGGCGACACCATCGGCCGCGAATCCACTGCGGCCGGCGCCACCGCCGAAGAGCTGCTCATCTCGGTGTCGATGCTGTTCAACGGGGGTGGCGTCGCTAGCCTGAGTCGCCTCGGCAGCGAACTCGGCGCCATCCTGGGTGGACGCGGCGGCGATCTGGCCCACCTGCTCACCGAGATGACTGGCGTCATCGGCGATCTCAACAACAACAGCGCCCGCATCGACGCTGTACTCGCAGAATTCAACACCGTCGCCTCGACCATCGAGAACCGCAGCAGAGAGCTGGGCCAGGTCGCCGACTCCCTGCCCCAGGCGATCGGTGCGATCGCCGAGAACAACCGCGCGATCGGCGATCTGCTGTCGACACTGTCCACCGCGACAGCGCCGTTGGGCGACTACTCCAAACACCACAGGTGATCAACTCGGGTCGCTGCTGAACAATCTCGACAGCCTCACCGCCGCATTGGCGGCATCTGGGGACAGCTTTGGCATGGTGATGGATCAAATGCACGCGCTCCGACCCAGCGCCGATGTCATGTTCGAAGGCAAGGCGATGTCGGTGCATTGGGCTTGACCAACTTCGACATCGGGCTGTTGACCAGGCCCGCCGACTCGAAGTTCTGGGACCTACGAGATATGAACGACTTCGTCGGTAGCTTCATCCAGGTCCTGCAGATCGTACAGGGGCGCGTCGGCGGACTCCGTTGAGGTTGTGGCTTCGCGCGGGCACTCCGGGGAGCGCGGTCATTTGTGGAATTCACGCCCGCCGACCTGATCGCTCCCGTGCTGGTGCAGCCAGAACCGCCGAAGCCCCGAGTCCTACCGCCACATCCCGACCGCGGCCCGGCTGCGCGCTCTGCCCGCCCTCGTCGACGAACTGTGGATGTTGGGCGTCCACGCGATCAACCTTTCGCCTTCGTCGAGAACAAGGCCGCAGCGGGCTCCGCCGCCATCGCACCAGACAACCTGGATGGTCCAGGCGATCCAGGCCGTTCGCGCGGCGGTGCCGAAGATCGTGATCTCCGGAGAGGTCTGCGACTGTGCGTGGACGACACCGGCGAATGCGTCGTGCACGACGACCAGGGCCGGACCGACCTGTCCGCGACCTGACACCCTGATGCCGTCGATGGCCACGCTGCACGCACAGGCAGGGGCGGACATCATCGTCCCGGCCGCGGTGCTCGACGGCTCGCTGATGGAGGTCCGCCGCGTGCTCGACGAGCGAGGGTTGCCGATGTCGGGATCACCCGAGTGTCATCTTCGACAGCGCCCTGTTCACCGCCTACAAGTCCGCGATGAACACCGAACTCCGCCGCGGCAATCGGCGAGGCTTCCAGATCGATCCTGATCGGGTCGGCTCGCGCCACTGCAGGCCGAGCGCTGGATCAGAGGGCGTGGAATTTGCACTGGTTCTGCCAGCCATGACCTCGATCGAGGAACTGACCAAACTGTCCGGTTGGATAGTTGGCACGCCCGAGACGGGAATCATCTGCTCAGGGGATCAGGTGTTCGGATCCGCCGGTTGGCGGCGGCCGATTCCCTTCCACGGGAAGAAATCCGGAATATCGGCGGGGACGCGTCGCGCGAACTCGGGGGCACGCTTGCCGAGGAACGACAGGATGCCCTCCATGGTGTCGGGGTTGCTCCGGCAGCTGGCGATGAGCTTGGAATCCAGCGAATGCGCGGGATAGGGGCTGTCGTGGCCGCTGAGGTTGAGCAACATCTGGCGGGTGACGGCCACCGATACCGGTGCGCTGTACTCGACGATATCCTTGGCGTACGCCCGCGCCGCGGTGAGCACGTCATCCGGCTCGGCGAGTTGCTGAACCAACCCCGCGGAGAGGGCCTCGGCCGCCGGGAACACCCGGCCGCTCAGCATCCAGTCCATTGCCCGGCCCATGCCGACCAGACGGGGTAGATACCAGGCCGAACCGCCTTCAGGGAAGAGTCCCCGCCGGGTGAACACGTACCCGAACCGGCTGTCGGTCGCCGCGATCCGGTAGTCGGCGGGCAGGATGATTGTCGATCCCGCGCCCACGGCCGCGCCCCGGATAGCCGCGATCACCGGCTTCGTGCATTCGAAGATGCGAAGCGAGCATTGTCCGGCGGGCTCGAGCCAGCATTCTTCTTCTTCTTCGTCGTCGATTGCCAGCCCGCCGCCTGCGAGATCGGCCCCGACGCAGAAGTCTGAGCCTTCGCCCGTCAGGATGATCGCGCGGACATCCGGATCGCGGTCGGCGACGGTGATCGCGGCACCGAGTTCGGTGGCCATCGTCATCGTGTAGGCGTTTCGCGCCGCCGGGCGGTTCATGCTGATGGTGGCGATGTGCTCGTCGACCGAGTAGAGAACCTGCTCGTACTGCGTGGTCACGCCAGGTTCTGCCGATCGCGTCACCGGTCCGCCCCCGCTGCGGTGGTCGTGGTCGGGCCGGAGATGTCACATGCGTTCACGGTAGTCCTCTTCCGCTGTCGTGCACGGGTGTGCGCTGTCGATGTCAAGGAACTGCTCGGTCACGCCCGGCGTCGAGCCGTGGCGTACGACCTGTCGCGTGCTTCGACAGTTGTTTACGGAAGCATGAATACCGTAAATATTGACAAAAGTCAAGAGTTGGTAAATGTCGGGGTCAAGGTGTGACGATGGGGAACGACGGGTCGAAGTCGTCGAGGACGCTCGCGAGCGCGTCGAGTGCGCTCTTGTCGCCGTCGAGGGTGATCTTGCCGTCGGCGGCCAGTTTCGGTGCCGCGGCCGGTTTCGGCAGCGCGGCGACGAGGAATGGCTTGGCGCCGCTGATCGGGTTGCCCGCACCCGTACAGCGGGTCACGATGGCGCTGGGCGCTCCGCTGATCCCGGTGCGCCCCAGCGTCCGGCTGCGCTGGGAGGGTTCGGCGGCCGCCAGACGCTGGTGATCCGCTCCCGGCGCGGTGTCGACGACACTCGCGGCATCGTCTATCTGCACGGCAGGGATACCGGGTACCCCGCGGGTGGTGGTCGACCTGCTCGGGCGGCTCGCCCGCGAGACCGGCGCGACCATCTACGTGCCGACCTATCGATTCGCGCCCGAACATCCCTACCCCGCGGCGGTGGACGACGCCGAAGCCGTGTGGTCGGCGGTGTCGACCAGCACCGGACGGCGACCCGAACAGCTGATTCTGGCCGGTGACTCCGCGGGCGGCGGCGCAGCGCTGTGCACGGCGATCCGGCTTCGGGAAGCCGGTCGCGAGCTACCGGCGGGACCGGCGCTGATCTGCCCGTGGCTGGATCTGTCCCTCTCGGGTGCCTCGGTGCTGGCCAACGCCGACGTCGAACCCCTGCTCACCCTTCCGGCACTGCGCGCGTGGTCTGCGCACTATCGCGACGGCCTCGACCCGTGCGATCCGCTGGTCTCGCCGCTGTACGCGGATCTGACCGGATTGCCGCCGATGGTCGTCCAGTCGGCGGCCCAGGACTTGCTGGCCGATGACAGCGCCCGGTTGGCGAAGTTCGCGGCGGCGGCGGGAATCGACGTGTGACGCCGTCGGGTCGAGCGGGTCTGGCACGGGTGCTATGCGTTTCCCTCCCTCTTCGCCGAGATCGATCAGGCGACACGGGAACTGGCGGGGGAGCTGGCCGGGATGTGGCAGCCGGGGTCTGCGGTCTGAGGGCGTGGCTGACGGCGCGGCCGAGTCGGTCTGGAAGGCGGTCACCAAGAAAATGCTGATCACGACACCCGCGGGCATCTACGTCGTGCCGCCGTGGCTGCTGAATCGGTTGTTCCCGCAGGGATACCAGCTCATCGCCCGGCTCATGGCGCGGTTCGCGCCGACCGTGGCAGGGGCGCGCGACGACTCGGCACCGACCGCGCCGACCCCCGCGGCCCGCGCGCTCTGATCGCGTCATCGCACGCGTCGGTGCCGGTCGGACCGGTGCTAACCGATCGACTCGGAGTGCGCCGAGTCCACGTCACCGTAGGTCGTGACGATCGCGAACAGCGAATCGAGATGGTCGCGCAGCGAATCGTGATCGGACAGGTCGAACCGTGGGCTCGGCGTGGTGACGATCGAAACACACATGCGCACACCCCATTCGATCACCAGATCGAGCGGGAGCCCGGTATCGGCGAGGTCGGGATGCATGCTGCGGACCATGTTCTCGGCGAGCTCGCCACCCATGTCGAGCAACGGCGTGAGGTCGACCGTCAGGGAGCGCGCGAGCAACGCGGGATTCTCCCGCAGCATCGCTTGGAACAGCTCGTTGCCCTCGACGAAGGCGACCCCGGCCACCACCAGTTCGCGGAAGTGGATACGAAGGGGCATCCGCTCCATGAACACCGGCATGAGAGCGGCGAGAAAGCTCAAGGCCTCGCGTTCCATCATCGCCACCCGGACCGCTTCCTGATCGCCCACGTATTTGTACACGGTGGGCCGGGACACTCCCGCTCGCTCCGCGATGAGGGCGTGCATCCGCTCCGACGTCGGCGATTCGATGTAGCACTGCCGAGCGGCGTCGAGGATGCGCTCACGAAACATGTCTTGCTTCGTCACGACGACCTCCTCACACCCCGCAGCCGGACACACCCATCGTCGCACAGCCGCCGGTGTCCTACCTAGCGACCTACCTACCGGCCCGCTCCGCGAACCGAGCGGCGGTGTCCGGTCCGCTCGCTGTGCGGTGACACGACGGTCGCCGTGTCGATTCCGCGACCACCGGCGGCTTCTGACGTTCCCGCCGCGCCCGCGCGCGCCGCGCGGGTCAGCCGAGCCGGCGTCCGTCGGTGGGATGGAAGAAGAAGATTTGCTCGGTGTCCGCGCGAACGGTGAGGCGTTCGCCCATGGCCGGTGGGTTACGCCAATCTGTGCGCGCCACCAGGGTCTGCGTCCCCTTCCCGACCTGGGTGCGCCCGTAGACGAAGGCGTCGGAGCCGAGTTCTTCCACCACTTCCACCGTGATCGCGATGCCCATCGGTTCGGCTCCGGGGCCGGCGGCGGAACCGGTGATCGCCAGGTGCTCGGGCCGGATACCGACGACGACGGAACCATCGACGGCATCGGCGACCGTGCGGGGGACCGCCAGGGGATGCCCGCCCACGCGCACTGTCCCGTCCGCGACGGCGACGGTGAACAGGTTCATCGCGGGCGAGCCCATGAATCCGGCGACGAACACATTGGCCGGATCGCGGTACAGGTCGCGCGGGGAGGCGCACTGCTGCAGCAGGCCGTCCTTGAGCACGGCGACGCGGTCACCCATCGTCATCGCCTCGACCTGGTCGTGGGTGACGTAGACGGTGGTGGTGCCGAGCCTGCGCTGCAACTGGGCGATCTGGGTGCGGGTCTGCACGCGCAGCTTGGCGTCGAGGTTCGACAGCGGCTCGTCCATCAGGAAGACCTGCGGCTGGCGCACGATCGCGCGGCCCATCGCCACCCGCTGCCGCTGACCGCCGGACAGCGCCTTGGGCTTGCGGTCCAGGTACTGCTCGAGGTCGAGCAGCTTGGCCGCGGCCAGTACCCGCTCGTCGCGCTCGGTCTTGGACACCTTGGCCAGCTTCAGCGCGAAGCCCATGTTCTCCGCGACCGACATGTGCGGGTAGAGCGCGTAGTTCTGGAAGACCATCGCGATGTCGCGATCCTTGGGTTCGGCGTTGGTGACGTCGTTGTCGCCGATCAGGATGCGGCCGCCGTTGACCTCCTCGAGGCCGGCCAGCATGCGGAGCGAGGTGGACTTGCCGCAGCCGGACGGGCCGACGAGGACCAGGAATTCGCCGTCGGCGATCTCGAGGTCGAGCGCGTCGACGGCGGGTTTGGTCGCACCGGCGTAGCGCCTGGTGGCACGGTAGAAACTCACCTTGGCCACGGTCACATCCTTTCGCTCCAGCAGCGGGTGGAGTCTCTCCAGCTTGCGGTAGCTGATTATTTGTGTCAAATTGACTCATGAATCAATCATAAATGAGCATCTTCGCGGCGAGTTTGCTGAACGCTGGATCTCGCCGCGGCGGCACGCCAATAGAGACTTCTGACCGTTAATGATTGATTTCATGCTTCCTGAATCAGAAACGATCAGCTACGCTCGGCTGATACGGCAGATGCCCACCACTCCCCGCCTGATCGCTAGGACTTCTCGATGAACGAACTTCCCGCGCCCGATGTCGTCGGTACGTTGCTGGGCTATCTGCTCATGTCGCCGCTGTCGCTCGGCCACAACCTGTGGCTGACGCTGGCGAATCTGCTGGGCTGGTGACAGTGCGTACCACGATGACGAAACGAGTCACCGGCGTGGTGCTGGCGGGTGTGCTGGCCGCCGGGGCGTCGGTCGTGGTGAGCCTCGCTCCGGCCGTGGCCATCCCGATCCCCGGGGGCCAGGCCACGACCCTGTTCATTCCCGGTGCCGACGGCGTCCGGCTCAACGCGGTCATCACCGCGCCCGCCGACATCGCCGATGGCAAGAATCCGCTCGTGCTCCAGCCCTCGGGCTGGGGGATGCCGGCCATGGGCAGCATCGGATCGGCCTACAAGCTGTCCACGGGCGAGGATTTCATCTCGATCGAATACACCGCGCGTGGCATGTACCTGTCCAGCGGTGAGGTCGATGTGCTGGGCGAGAACGACGCGCGCGACGCCTCGGCCGTGATCGACTGGGCCATCGCCAATCTGAATGTCGATCCCGACCGGATCGCGATCGCCGGTGGCTCGTACGGGGCGGGCATGGCGGTGCTCGCCGCCGCCCACGACCCACGGATCAAGGTGCTCGTCGCCGACTCGCCGCCCGGCGACCCGGCGCAGGCGCTCGCGCCGAACGACACGCCGAAGACCGGTGGCCCGATCGCGCTGGCGCTGTCGGGCGCGGCGACCAACCGCTACAGCGCCGATCTGGTCGAGCGCGGCATCGACACCATCCTGCGTGGCGACGGCGAGGCCTTCAAGACCTTGCCGTCGCGGGAACTGCTGGCGCGCTCGATCCCCGCTCTCAACGCCAACGGCACCGCGGTCTTCCTCGCCCACGACTGGCAGGACAGCTTGCTCCCGGTGGACCCGGTCTATGACCTGTTCGACGAGCTCACCGGCCCGAAGATGCTGTTCCTGCAGCCCGGCGACCACTCCACCGGCGGTGGTGCCGGGCAGATCGTCGGCCTGCCGAACCCCATCTGGGACAGGGCGATTCGCTGGCTCGACCACTACGTCAACGGTGCCGAGAACGGGATCGACAGTGAGCCGGTGGTGACGTTGGAACCAGCGAACACCGGACCGTATGTCTACTTCGACTCCGTCGCCCAGGCGCGGGCCGAGCTGCGCGCGCTGCCGTTGTCGGCCCCCTCGGCCGGGGTCATCGGCGCCGACGCGGGCCAGAGCTGGTCGCAGACCCTGTTCTCGGCTCCCACCCTCGCGGTGGCCGCGGTGCCGTACGTGACCGGCAGTCTGGCGCAGCTGGGCTGGGCGCCGGCGATTCCGCTCGGCGCCGTGGATCGCCAGGCCGCCGGAGTCTGGCGCACCGAGCCCTTCGCCGGCGGCGGACTGGTGTCCGGACGTCCCCGCGTCGACCTGACCGCCGTGCCCGCGGGCCCTGACCTGACGCTGATCGGCATCCTCTACGACGAGGCCCCCGACGGCACGGGCAAGCCGATCACGTACTGGCCGCTGACCCGCCACGGGCTGACCCCCGGCGCGCCGACCCGGATGACCTGGGAACTCGAGCCGACCTACTGGAATCTCGCGCCTGGACACCGGCTCACCCTCGCGGTGACCTCGCAGGACCCGGTGCCGTTCCAGAGCTCGACACCGATGGGCGCTCCGGTCACCCTCACCTCGCCGTCGACGGTGGACCTACCGGTGCGTGGATCGTGAAACGGACCCTCGTGGTGGCGACGCTGCTGTTGCTGTCGCCACTGCTCGGCCCGCTGCCCGTGGCGACGGCCGACCCCGCGCTGCCGGTGACCGTGCCCGCCGTCCGGCACTTCGACACCGACGCCGGACAATTCGGTCTGGCACCCGGCGCGCGCGTGGTTGGCACCGGGGCGGCCGCGGCCGCGGCGGCGGCGCGCCTGGCCACGGACCTGTCCCGGTCGGGTCGGGTGGTCGAGTCCGCACCCGGCCCGGCTCGGCCCGGCGACATCGTCGTCCGCGTCGACCCGTCCGGTCCCGCCGAGCCGGAGTCCTATCGTGTCGACATCGGCGACACGGTGACCGCGACGGCGCGCACCGGCGCCGGCGCGGGACACGCCACCCAGACCCTGCTGCAGTGGCTGTCCCAGTCGACGACGCTGCCGCGGGGCACGGTCACCGACTGGCCCGATTACGCCGAGCGCGGTCTCATGCTCGATCTGGGGCGCAAGTACCTCAGCGTCGACTGGATCAAACAGCGCATCCGCGAGATGGCCTACTACCGGATGAACCTGCTGCACCTGCACCTGTCGGACCACTACGGATTCCGGCTGGCCAGTGTGAGCCACCCCGAGATCACCTCGCCCGAGCACTACAGCCGGGCCGAGATGGCCGACATCGTCGCCTACGCGGCGGAGTTCGGGATCGAGGTGGTTCCGGAGATCGGTTTCCCCGGTCACATGAACGCCATCCTGGCCGCGTATCCGGAGCTGATCCTGCACCCGGCCACCACCGGCCCGGTGGACGCCGCCACCGACAGCCTGCTGGCGGGTACCGCCGAGGGCCGCATCGATCTGTCGAATCCGGCCGCGCGCCCCCTGATCGAAGACCTGCTGCGGGAGTTCGTGCCGCAGTTCCCCGGTCGCTACTTCCACATCGGTGGCGACGAGTACGTCACCGACTACGGCCGCTATCCGCAGCTCGCGACGGCCGCGCACGAGGTACTCGGCCCCGAGTTCGGTCCGCAGGACCTGGTGGCCGACACCGTGAACTGGGCGGCCGACATCATCGCCGCCTACGGCAAGACCACGCGCATGTGGAACGACGGAATCCCGCGCGGCGCGCGGATTCCGGTCCAGACCTCGGTCGTGATCGAGCACTGGACCTCGGGCAACGGCATCCTGCCCTGGTTCGGCAACGACAACGGCCCCCAGCAGCTCGCCGACCAGGGGCGCCTGCTGAACAATTCCGCCTTCACCCCGACCTACTGGGCCACCGGCGGTTACGCGGCGCCGATGAACACCCCGCCCGAGGTGCTCTACGCCTGGGATCCCGGTTTGTTCGTCAACGGCACCCGGCTGCGCCCCGATCAGCGCGCGCAGCTGCTCGGCTCCAAGCTCCACGTGTGGGCCGATGACCCGACCACCATGACCGAACAGCAGATGGTCGCCCCGGTGGCCGCCCGGCTCCCGGTCATGGCCCAGCAACTCTGGACGGGCACCGGTGGCCTCGGCTACGGCGTGTTCACCGACCGGGTGCGCGCGGTGGGGTCGGCGCCGTGAGCGCGCCCGGAGGAGTCCGTACTCTGTTCGCGGCCCTGATGGCGGCGGCCGCGCTGTCGACCGCCGCGCCCGCGCACGCCGCGCCGGCCTCCGTCGAGGCGGGCTGTCCGCCCTCGGCCACGCATCCGGTCCCGGTGGTGTTGCTGCACGGGACCATGGACGACGCGACCGCGTGGGATGTGCTCATGCCCGAGCTGGTCGCGGCCGGATACTGCGTGTACGCGCCGACCTACGGGGTGACCGCCACGTCCTTCGGGATGGGCGGTCTCGCCCCGGTCGCCGCGTCGGCCCAGGAAGTCGCCGCCTACATCGCCGCGGTCTTGGCGGCCACCGGCGCCGATCGGGTGGACATCGTCGGCCACTCCCAGGGTGGCGCGATCGCCGAGTACTACGCGAAGAACCTCGGTCACGCCGATCGGGTGCGCTCGGCGGTCCTGCTCGCCCCGGTCACCCACGGCACCACCCTCAGCGGTGCCGTGCACGGCGCCGAACTCGTGCCCGGCCTGCGCGACGCGCTCGATTCCACCGCCCTGCCCGTGATCTGCGCGGCCTGCGTGGACCTGGAAGCCGGTTCGGCGTTCGAGGCGGCGCTGAACTCGGGTCCGATCGCGCAGCCCGGGGTCGGATACTCGGTGCTGGCCACCCGCGACGACCTCGTCAGCACGCCGGCGGGTCCGGCGTCGTTCATCGACGAACCCGGTGTCGTGAACCAGTACGTCCAGGATCTGGCCCCCGTGTCGGTGTCGCACCAGGCGATGCCGGGCGACCCGGTGGTGATCGGCTGGACGCGCGAGCGACTGCGCGCCGCGGACAACGGCTGAGCGATCCGTCGACGGCCGGGGTGCGCGAGCGATCAGACCAGATCCACGCGCACCCCGGCCGCCCGGATCGCCGCGACCGCGTCGCGGTCGGCATCGGTATCGGTGACCACAACGTCGACCGCCTCGATCGGGCAGATCCTGGCCAGCGCGGTGCACACCAGCTTCTCGGAGATGGTCGCCACGATCACCCGCTCGGCCCGCCGGACCATCTCCGCGCTCACGCCCGCCTCGTCGACGTGGCGGCACCGTGCCCCGCCCTCGGCCGAGAGCGCGTTCACCCCGAGCACGACCGTGGTCATCTGCAGTTCCGCCAGCGAGCGTTCGGCGAGCGGCCCGTGCAGCTCATAGGATTCGCGCCGAGCCGTCCCGCCGAGGCAGATGGTGCGCAGATGCGGCCGCAGCACCAGCTCGGAGGCGATGTTGAGGGCATTGGTGACGATGGTCAGCTGCGCGTCCTCGGCGGCCGACAGGTCGGGCCGACCGGCCAGCGCCCGCGCGAGCGCGCTGGTGGTCGTGCCTCCGTTGAGCCCGACCACCTCGGAGGCGCCGATCAGCGCGGCGGTGTGCTCGGCGATGCGATCCTGGGAGCGGTCACCGTGCCGGTAGCGCGCGGGCAGATCGTAGGCGATCGAGGTGGCGACGATCCCGCCGTGCGTGCGGGTGGCCAGGTTCTGCTCGGCCAGCGCGGTGAAATCGCGCCGCACCGTCGCCGCCGATACCGATAGCCGGGCGGCCGCCTGTTCCACCGACAGGCGACCGCCCTCGGCCAGCAGCTCGAGCAGCCGGTTCCAGCGTTGCGATCGGTCCGACATCGCGGTCATTTCACACCGCCCGCGGTGAGACCGGCGACGAGACGCTTCTCGATGAGCACGAAGAGGATGGCGACAGGCACGATGCCGACGGTAGAGACCGCGAAGACGTATTGCCAAGCTGTGTCGTACTGCCCGATGAACTTGGTGAGCGCCACCGACAGTGGTTGATTCTCCGGCGTGCTGAGAATCACCAGGCTGGCGGCGAATTCGTTCCAGCACGCGACGGCGGTGAAGATCGTCGCGGTGACGATGCCAGGCCAGACCAGTGGCAGGCTCACCCGGATCAGGGTCTGCAGGCGTGAGAGGCCGTCGAGGGCGGCGGCTTCCTCGATCTCCTGCGGCACCGAGGCGAAGAACGAGTGCAGGATCCACACCGCGAAGGACAGGTTGAACGCAGAGTTCACCAGGATCATGGCCAGCCAGGTGTCGGTGATGCCGAGGGTGAAGAACTGCCGGATCAGGCCGGTCACCAGAACCGTCGGCTGCAGCATCTGGGTGATGAGCACCAACGCCAGGAAAGCGAACCGACCCGGAAATCGTTGGCGCGCACTGTAGTACGCCGCCGGGATCGCCACGGTGAGCACCAGCAGCGTCGAAGCGATGGTGATGACCAGGGTGCTCACCAGGTTGAACGGCAGCGGAGTCTCCGGCGTGCCCCACATGGTGGCGTAGTTGTCGAACTGCCATTGTTCGGGCAGGTAGGTGGGTGGGATGCGCTGGATCTCGGCCCGCGGCTTGAGCGAACCGAGCACCATCACCAGGTAGGGAACGAGGAACAGCGCGGCCAGCCCGGCGCCCACCGCGGTGAGTTCCCAGCGCCGCCGCGGCCGGCGCGCGCCCGGTGGGGTCGGCGGCAGGTCCGGCCGCGGGGATTCGGTGGTCGTGGCGGGGGCGATCCGGGTCGTCATGAGTCCACCTGTCGGGTCGGCTCGGCCACTTTCACATAGATCGCGATGATCACGATGATGAGGCCGAAGTTGAGCACGCTCATGGCCGCGGCGGTGTCGAGCTGCTGGTTCTGGCGGATCAGCTTGAACGACAGGGTCGTTGTGGTGTCGGCGCCGAAGCCGGCGATGCTGCCGGTCATCACCTGCAGGATGGGCAGGGAGTTGAACACGTTGATGATGTTGACGATCCCGGCGACCGCGATGGCCGGGCGCAGCTGCGGCAGGGTCAGGAACCGGTACCGCTGCCAGGCGTTGGCGCCGTCCATCCGGCCGGCCTCCTCCACTTCGGCCGGAATAGATTGCAGCCCGGCCAGAATCGTGTAGGTGGTGAACGGGATCGAGACGAACACCGCGACCCCGATGGCGACGAGGAAGGCCGGGCCCGCCTGCTTGGTGAAGCCGTACCCGCGGTCGAGCAGGCCGATGTCGACCAGGAACCGGTTGGCGATGCCGACATCGGGGTCGAGCATGTAGTAGACGATGGTCGTGGTCATCACCACCGAGGCCGCCCACGGCACCAGGATCGCCAAGCGCACCGCGGTGCGGCCGGGGAAGTCCTTGCTGAGGAACTGCGCCAGTGCCAGTGACAGCAGCAGGGTGAGCACCACGACGCCGACCACCCACACCACGGTGTGCGCCAGGACCGAGCCGAGCTCGGGAATCCGGAACAGCGCCCGGTAGTTGGCCAGTCCCGCCGAACCGCGATCCTGGCCGTAGGCGCTCAGATCACGGGTGCTGATCCACACCATGTAGCCGGCGGGAAAGGCGACGACCGCCGCGATCAGGACCAGCACGGGCCCGATCCACGGCAGCGCCGCCACCGCGGTGCCGAGTCGGCGGCGGCTCAACTCGCCGCCTGCTGGATCTTGGCCAGCACCGCGGCTGGATCCTGGCCCTGCACGACGGTCCCCATCTGCTGCCGGATCGCGCCCTGCGCCGCGCCCCAGTTCGGGTTGTTGCTCGGGTAGAAGCGGGCGGTGGGCAGGGTAGCGGCGAAGGCCTTGGTCACCGGGTTCTCGGCGAGTGCGTTGATGGCGCTCTTGGTGATCGGAATGAAGTTCTCGGCGGCGACGAATCCTGGGTAGATCTCGGCGGAGTAGAAGTAGTCGAGGAACTTGCGCACCGATTCCCGCTTGGCGCCGTCCTTTCGGAAGGCCATCAGGTGATCGGCGACGCCCAGGGTGACCGGTGCGCCGGTCTGGGTGGGCGAGGGGGCGGTGGCGTAGCGCAGGCCCGGGTTCTTCTCCGCGATCTGGCCGATCGTGGGCGGCAGGCCCTCGATCATGCCGATCCGGCCCTGGATGAAGGCGTTGATCACGTCTTTGCGGTCGGTCGCGCCGGGGTTCGGCTGGGTGACCCCTGCGTCGGCCATGGCTTTCATGGCTTGGACGCCGACGAGGTTGGCGGGGGTGTCGATGGTGATCGTGTCGCCGTCGGACCAGTCGCCACCCGCGCCGAAGGTCCAGATGGAGGTCTCGCCCTGGGCTTCCTCGCTGCCCAGCGGCAGTCCGTACCCGGACACCCCGCCGCCGAGATCCTGGATCCGGCGCGCGGCCGCGGTGAGTTCGGCCCAGGTGGTCGGCGGTGTGGTCACCCCCGCCCGCTCGAACAGTTCGGTGTTGTAGAACAGCGTGCGGGTGGAGGCGAACAGCGGCAGCGCCCACTGGGTGCCGTCCATGGTCGCGTTCGCGGCGAAACCGGGGTCGATGTCGGCCAGGGTGGCCGCGGAGACCACCTCGGCGGCCGGGTACAGCATGCTGTCGGCGGCGAAGGTGGAGTAGGCGTCGATGTTCAGGATGTCGGGCGTGGTCTCGGGAGACTGAAGGCCGGTGCGCACGACGTCGTTGATGGTGTCCCAGGATTCGACCTGCAGGCGCACCGTGAGGCCCGGATGCCGCTGCTGGAACCCGGCGACGATGGCGTCCCACTGCGCTTTGGTGCCGTTCGCGCCGTCGCTGTAGGCGGGGACGAGCAGCGACAGCGTGTTCGGGTCGGCGGCATCGGCGCTGTTCGAGCCGAAACCGCAGCTGGTGCTGACCAGCGCGGTGGCGGTGGCGATCGCGATGCCCGCGAGCGCTCGGTGAAGTCGACTGTTCACTGTGGGGACCTTTCGAAAACCTGTGCCCGGTCCCGCCTGGCGTGCGGAGGGCTTCTTGAATGTAGCGCACTGGTGATCATTTATGACCAATTTCTCTGTAAAGTTGACATGAACGATCACGTGACGCACTCTGATGACGTGCTCACAACCGCCGATTCTCTCTCCGATACCCACCTGGCCGCCGAGATCGGCACCCAGCCCGACGACTGGGCGTCCGCCCGTGCCATCGCGCACCGAAACGCCCACCTGCTACCGGTTTCCGGTGAGCGGGTCGCGGTGCTCGGTTGCGGTACCTCACTATTCATCGCCCGCGCGTACGCGGCCCTGCGCGAAGGGCTGGGGCAGGGGCTGACCGACGCCTGGTCCGCGGGCCAGACTCCCGCCGGTCGCCGGTACGACCGGTTCCTGATCATCTGCCGCTCCGGGACCACCACCGAGGTGCTCGACGGCATGCGCGCCATCCCCGCCGACATTCCGCGCACCGTCATCAGCTCCAGCCCGGGAACGCCCGCGCTCGAACTCGGCGATTCCATCGTGATGGCCGAGATCGACGAGCGCTCGGTCGTGCAGACGCGTTTCGCGACCACCACACTGGCCCTGCTGCGCTGGCACCTGGGCCAGGACATGGACACCGTCATCGCCCAGGCCAGGGCGGTGCTGGCCGAGGACGTGGCACGCACCCTGGCCGACGTGCGCGCGGCCGAGCAGATCACCTTCGTCGGCGCGGGATTCGCGGCCGCCCTCGGCGAGGAAGCGGCGTTGAAACTACGTGAGGCCACGCAGGCGTGGACCGAATCGTATCTGGCGACCGAATACCGGCACGGACCGATCAGCATCGCCGCGCCTGGTCGTGCGGTGTGGGCCTTCGGTGAGCTGCCCGAGGGTCTGGCCGCCGAGGTCGCCGCCACCGGCGCGCACGTCGAAGGCAGCGCGGCCGACCCGCTGGCCGAGCTCGTGCGGGTGCAGCGGCTGTGCCTGCTGTGGGCCGCCGATCGCGGGCTCGACCCCGACCATCCACGCAATCTCAGCCGATCGGTCATCCTGCACCCATGAGCGCTTCGATCAGCCTGTTCCCGGGTGTGCCGATTCCGGTCGACGACCGCGACCTGGTGCTCGGTGTCGACATCGGGGGCACCACGATCAAGGCCGAGATCAGTGCCGCCGACGGCACGGTGTGGGCCAGCCGCGTGGTCCCCACCCCGGCCGGGGAGGCCGCGCTCGACGCCGCGGCCGAACTCGGCGCGAGCCTGCTCGAGCAACTGCCCGGCGTCGAACGCGAGCGGGTGCGCCGCGCGGCGGTGCTGCTGCCCGGCATCGTCGACGCCGAGCGAGGCGTCGCGGTCCTCAGCGCGAACATCGGCTGGCGTGATGTCGTGGTGGGTGACCGGTTCACGCGCCGGTGGCGCGTGCCGGTGCTGCTCGAACACGATGTCGCGGCGGCCGGCTGGGCGGAGTGGCGCTTCGGCGCCGGCCGGGATTTCGACACGGTGTGCGTGATCATCATCGGCACCGGAATCAGTGGAACCCTTTCGGTGGCGGGACGATTCGTGCGCGGCGGGATCGGGCAGGCCGGCGAGTACGGGCACATTCCGGTCCGCCGCGATCACGGCATGCCCTGTCCCTGCGGCAACATCGGCTGCGTCGAGACCGTCGCCTCGGCCACCGGCATCGCGCGGGCCTACCGCCTGCGGACCGGCGACGAGGCGGCCGACGCCGCCGCCGTGTTCGCCCGGGTGTCTACCGATCCGGCGGCCCGCCAGGTCGTGGCCGACGCGGTCGACGCCCTTGCCGACGGACTGCTGGGCGTCGTGCACGCCGTGTGCCCGGAACTGGTCGTGCTCGGCGGCGGATTGGCCGGCGCCGGAGGCGAATTGGCGGATCGGCTGCACACCGCGCTCGCGAACCGGGTCCGGGTGGTGCCCGCGCCGCAGGTGCGGATCGGCGAGTACGGCGCGCGCGCCGGCCTGCGCGGCGCGGCCCTGCTGGCCCGGCACGGAGCCCTGGTGTGACCGGGTCCGCTCCGCCGGGCGGTGCCCGCCTGCGGCACGTTCGCGGGCGCGTTGTCGCGCCCGGTGCCGAGTTCGACGACGGCGTGGTCTCGCTGCGCGGTGACCGGATCGCCGGTGTGCTCGCGCTGCCGGACTGGCGCGCGCGGTACCCGGACGAACCGGCGCCCGCCTCGGCGGGCACCGTGGTGCCGGGTCTGGTGGACATCCACAACCACGGTGGCGCGGGCCACCGCCTCGACACCACCGACGCCGCCGAGGCCACCGCCGCGGTCGAATTCCACCGCTCGCGTGGGACCACCACCCTGCTCGCCGCGCTGGTCACCGCCGACCCGGCGGTCATGCTCGCCCAGGCCGCCATGCTGCGGACCCTGGCCGAAGCCGGAATCATCGGCGGAATCCATTGCGAGGGGCCATTTCTGGCCGTCTCGCGCTGTGGCGCGCACGACCCGCGGCTGCTGCGCGATCCCGACCCGCGATGGACCGAGCGACTGCTCGCGGCCACGGGCGCGACGCTGCGGATGATGACCATCGCGCCGGAGCTGCCGGGCGCGAACGAGGTGGCCCGTCTGCTCGCCGACGCCGGGGTGACGGTGTCGCTGGGCCACACCGACGCCGACTACGCGGTCTTCTCGAGGGCACTGTGGCCCATCGGCCACGCCACCTCGGTCACCCACCTGGGCAACGGCATGCCCGCGCTGCACCATCGTGCGCCGGGACCGGTGGCGGCGGCGCTGACCGCAGCCGCACACGACCGGACCGCCGTCGAGCTGATCGGCGACGGCGTCCACGTCGATCCCGGATTCGGCGCGCTCGTGTTCGCCACCGCCACCCGCGTCGCGCTCATCACCGACGCCATGCAGGCCGCGGGGATGCCCGACGGTGCGTACCGGCTGGGTCCACAACAGGTCACCGTGCGGGACGGGGTGGCGCGGGTGGCCGGTGGCTCGATCGCGGGCGGCACCGCCGACCTGCTGAGCTGTGTGCGCTGGGCGGTGCAGGAGTGCGGTGTGCCGTTGCCCGCGGCGATCTGCGCGGCCACCGCCACCCCGGCGGCCGTCGCCGGTCTCACCGAGGTCGGCGATCTGCGCGCGGGGTATCGGGCCGATCTGCTCGTCGTCGACGAGGAGCTCGCGGTGCGCCAGGTGATCTTCCGGGGAGAGCGCACGCGATGATCCTGACCATCACCGCCAATCCCGCATACGACGTGACCTACGAGGTGGACCGGTTCGTGGCGGGGGAGACCTACCGGGTCGAACGGGTCCGGCAGCGGGCAGGAGGCAAGGGCGTCAATGTCAGCCGGGTGCTGACCGTGCTCGGCGTGCCGACCGTGGCGACCGGCTTGGCGAGCGCCGAGTTCGCCGCCGAGGTCGCGGGGGAGCTCACCGCCGACTTCGTCCCGGCGCTGCCGTGGGTTCGGCGGACCCTCGTCGTCCAGCAGCGCGCCCCGCGCGCGCTCACCACGGGACTGTGGGAACCCGGCGCGCCACCGGCCGCCGACGCGGCGACCGCGCTGCTGGCGAAGCTGGACCGTTGGCTGCCGAGCGCCGATGTCGTCGTCGTCTCGGGATCGCTACCGCCCCGGCTGGGCGCCGACCTGCCCGCCACGCTCGCGCGTCGCGCCCTGGCGGCGGGAAAGCCGGTGATCTGTGATGTCAGCGGCGTGGCGCTGCGGGAATGCGCCCGCGTCCCCGGCGTGGTACTGATGCCCAACGACGACGAGCTGCACGAGCTCACCGGGATGCGGCCGCGCATCGCGATCGAGGTGGTGGGCGCGGCCAGGGCGATCCTGTCGACCGGGCCGCGTCTGGTGATCGCGACCAGGGGCGCGGCGGGCATGATCGCGGTGACCGCCACCGAGGCGTGGTCGGCCGCGGCGCCGCGCCCGGTGTCGGGCAACACCACCGGCGCCGGTGACGCGGCCGCCGCCGCGGTGGCCGCGCAGCTCGCCGCCGGCATCACCGACCTGCCCGCCGTTCTGGCCACCGCGGTGGCCACCTCGGCCGCCGCGGTGGCCGCGCCGGTCGCCGGCGACATCGACCGTGAACTACGTGCCCGCCTGCTGCCCGAGATCCGGGCTCGCCGGGTGGGCGCGAACCAGGAGAATCCATGCCTCTGACCAGCGTTCCCGACCTCGTCACCGCCGCCGGTTCCGGCGGCCTCGGCGCCTTCAACGTGGTGGCCCTCGAGCATGCCGAGGCGATCACCGCGGCGGCCGAGTCAACCGGGCGCCCCGCGATCCTGCAGATCTCGCAGAACACCGCCCGCTACCACGGCGGGCTGAAGCCGCTGGCCCGTGCCTGCCTGGCCATCGCTGAGGACAGTACGGCCGCGCTGGCGGTCCACCTCGACCACGCCACCAGCGCCGACCTGGTGCGCGAGGCGGTCGAGCTCGGACTGACCTCGGTCATGTACGACGGGTCGACGCTCGACTTCGACACCAACACCGCCACCACCCGTGACCTCACGGCCTGGTGTCACGAGCGCGGGGTCTTCGTCGAGGCCGAATTGGGCGAGGTCGGCGGCAAGGACGGCGCGCACGCGCCCGGCGCGCGCACCGATCCGGTCGAGGCCGCCGCCTTCGTCGCCGCCACCGGGGTGGACGCGCTGGCAGTGGCGGTGGGTTCCTCGCACGCCATGGCCACGCGCGGGGCCTGCCTCGATGACGGCCTGATCGCGAAACTGGCAGCCGGATTGCCGGTGCCACTCGTGCTGCACGGCTCCTCCGGTGTTCCCGACGAAGGCCTGCGCTCGGCGATCCGGCACGGTATGGTGAAGATCAACATCGGTACCCGGCTCAACATCGCGCTCACCGGCGCGGTGCGCGCGGCACTGGCCACCGCGCCGTCGATCTCCGATCCCCGCCGCTATCTCGGCCCGGGGCGAACCGGCATCCAGCAGGACGTGGAACACCACCTGCGCGTGCTCGACTGCTGACTGCCGGGACCGGTCGCCGTGTCGCGTCCGCACTCGTCCCGGGGTGCGGCGGCCGGAGCGGTACATTCGCCGGCATGACCGCCCACGAACCTGCCTCCGCCGACGCCGTGTCGCTCGGGTCGGCGCCGCCTGTCGTTCTGTCCGGCGGCGAATTCGAGATGGGCTCGGCGCGTTTCTATCCCGAGGAACGCCCGGTGCACCGGGTCACCGTCGCACCTTTCGCGATCGATCGCTTCCCGGTCACCAATGCCCAGTTCGCCGCGTTCGTCGCGGCCACCGGCTACCGCACGGTCGCCGAGCGTCCGCTCGACCCCGCCGACTATCCCGGCGCCGATCCGGAATCGCTGGTGCCGGGCGGACTGGTGTTCCAGCAGGCCCCGCACCGGATTCCGTTGCACGACTTCACCAGGTGGTGGGCGTATGTGCCGGGCGCGAACTGGCGCCATCCGCGCGGACCCGACACCACGATCGTCGACCTCGTCGACCACCCCTGCGTGCAGGTCGCCTACGCGGACGCGGTGGCCTATGCCCAGTGGCGTGGCGCGCGACTGCCCACCGAAGCTGAGTGGGAGTTCGCCGCGCGCGGCGGTCTCGACCAGGCCACCTTCGCCTGGGGCGAGGAGACCGACGACGGTGCGCCCTACCGGACCAACCGTTGGCGCGGTGAGTTCCCCTGGCAGAATCTGCGCAGCGACGGGTTCGAATACACCTCCCCGGTGGGCAGCTTTCCCGCCAATGGTCATGGCCTGCACGACATGACGGGCAACGTGTGGGAGTGGACCAGCGACTGGTGGCGCGCCGGACACTGCCTGGGTGCCACCTCGTGCTGCGGTCCCGATGTCGCGGCCCGGCGATCCGCGGCGGCCGGGGAGACGATCCCGCGCCGGGTGATCAAAGGCGGATCGCACCTGTGCGCCCCGAACTACTGCCTGCGCTACCGTCCCGCGGCGCGCCAGCCCGAGGCCGTCGACACCGCCACCTGCCATCTCGGATTCCGCTGCGTGGTCGACGGGTAGCCGCGTTCCCGGGCGAACACGGTACACAGGAACGGGTTCCGCGCGGGCTCGATCTCATCCGCATCGGGTGAAGCCGCACCGCGACCGAACTACCTACTGTCACCGTATGGGTGCTGTCCTGGGTGATCTGCTACCGCTGGCCGTCGGTGTCGCGATCTCGCCGATTCCGATCGTCGCGGTGATCCTGATGATCCTGTCCAAGAACGCGGGCGGCGCGGCCAAGGGATTCGCTCTCGGCTGGGTCGCCGGGATCCTGCTGGTGACCGCCGTGCTGACGTTGCTGTCGGGCTCGCTCGGCGACTCCGGCGACGGTGACCCGCCGGTCGCGGTGTCCTGGATCAAGATCGTGCTCGGCGCCTTGCTGATCGTGCTGGCGATCAAGCAGTGGCGCGATCGTGGCGACACCGCGGTACCGGGCTGGATGCAGGCCATCGACACCATCACAACGGGCAAGTCGATCGGTCTCGGCGCACTGCTCTCGGCGGTCAATCCCAAGAATCTGCTGCTGTGCGTATCCGCCGGTGTGGTCATCGGCGGGGCCGGTCTGTCCGGTGCCGGGGATGTCGTCGCCGTGGTGATCTATACCCTGCTGGCGTCCTCGGTGGTGCTGTCCGTGGTCATCGGCTACACCGTGGCCGCGCAACGGTTCGCGCCCGCGCTGAACTCCGCGCGGCAATGGCTGCAGGACAACAATCACATCGTCATGGCGATCGTCCTGATCATCATGGGCGCGGTCGTCGTCGGCAAGGGCATCGGCGGGCTGTAGGTCCAGTCGCGAGGGAGGAGCGGCGATGGCGTCGTGGCCGGTGTTCGGATCGTTGCAGGGGTACCAGCGCGGCTGGGTGCGGCCCGATGTGATCGCCGGTCTCACGGTGTGGGCGGTACTGGTGCCCGAGGCGCTGGCCTACGCCTCGATCGCCGGGGTGCCGCCGGTGGTCGGTCTCTACGCGGCGGTGCCCGCGCTGGTCCTCTACGCCCTCGCGGGCAGTTCACGACACCTGATCGTCGGGCCGATGTCGGCCACCGCCGCGCTGTCCGCGGCGATCATCACCCCGCTCGCGGGCGCCGACGGCGGCCGCTACATCGCGCTGTCGGCGGCGCTGGCCATCTGTACCGGTGTCGTCGGTTTGGTCGCGGGCCTGGTGCGGCTCGGGTTCCTCGCCTCGTTCATCTCCGAGCCGGTGCTCAAGGGCTTCATCGTCGGCCTGGCGCTGACGATCATCATCGGTCAGGTGCCCAAGCTGCTCGGCGTGTCCAAGCACGACGGGAACTTCTTCGAACAAGCCTGGGGTGTGCTGAGCGGGCTCGGTGACCTCCAGCTGCGAACCGTGGTCATGGGGGCGCTGAGCCTGGCGATCGTGCTGGGGATCAAGCGCTGGGCGCCGATGGTGCCGGGTTCCCTGGTGGCGGTGCTGTTCGGCATCTGCGCGGTGTGGCTGCTGTCGCTCGACGAGAAGGGCGTGAAGATCGTCGGTCACATCGACTCCGGCCTCCCGCACCTCGATGTGCCGGGCGGGGTGAGCTTCAGTGACTACCTCGAGCTGGCCGGACCGGCCGTGGGGGTGCTGCTGATCGGCTTCGCCGAAGGGCTCGGCGCGGCGAAAACCTATGCGGCCAAAGCCGGTTACCCGATCGATGCCAACCGGGAGCTGATGGGGATGGGTGCGGCGAACCTGGGCGCGGGCCTGGCCTCGGGCATGGTGGTCAACGGCAGCCTGTCCAAGACCGCCGTCAACGGCGGCGCCGGTGCGCGCACCCAGCTCAGCGGCCTGGTGGTGGCGCTCCTTACCGTCTTGACCCTGCTGTTCCTGACCGGCCTGTTCGAGAAACTGCCCGAGGCCACCCTGGCCGCGGTGGTGATCGCGGCCGTGCTCGAGCTGGTCGATTTCGCCGCGCTGCGGCGGCTCTACCGGGTGTGGACCCAGCTGCTGGGAACCATCTACGGGCACGCCGCCCGGGTGGACTTCCTGGCCGCCGTCGCCGCCCTGCTCGGCGTGCTGGTCTTCGGCACCCTACCGGGCCTGCTCATCGGCGTCGGCATCTCCATCGTGCTGCTGGTCTACCGGTCCTCGCAGCCGCACGTGGCCGCGCTGGCCAAGGACGGGCACCTCTGGGTCGATCTTGCGCGACACGCCGACCTCACGGCGCGTCCCGACGTGGTGGTGGTGCGGGTCGAATCGGGGCTGTTCTTCGCCAACGCCGACTATGTGAAGTCGCGCATCGAGGCACTGTGTACCGACACCACCCGCGTGGTCGTCCTCGACGCCGAGACCTCGCCGTCGATCGATGTCTCGGCCGCGGAGATGCTGCTGGATCTGCGGAACGAGCTGGCGCGCAGACGGATCGACCTGCGCATCGCCCGCTCGGTGGCCCAGTTCACCGAGCTGCTCGACTCGGCCGAGGCGGGCGCCACCCGAATCGTGGTCTACCCGACGGTGGCGGAGGCCATCGCCGACCTGCCCGAACCCAGCTCGTGAATCGACCGTCGAGGAGAGTCCGATGGGTGAGTTGATCGCCGCGCTGTTCCCGGAGATGCTCGGCCTGATCGTTACACCGGCGGCCATCGCCGGCTGCGTGCTGCTGCTGCAATCTCGGCGCGCGGTGGCCAACGCCGCCGCGTTCGCCGCCGCGTTCCTGGTGGTCTACGGCCAGGTCGCGGTCACCGCCCTGCTCGGCGGCGCCGCGCAGTCGAACTCGACCGCCGAGACGGTCTCGCACTGGGCCGGACTCGTTGTCGGCGTGATGTTCCTGGTCGCGGGTGCGTGGGTGTGGGTGCGCCGACCCGCCGCCGACACGGCCCCGCCGAAGTTCCTCACCGAGCTCGAGGCCGCCGGTCCGCGCAAGGCGTTCTCGGCCGGGCTGGTGCTGGCCATCGTCAACCCGAACCTGTTCATCATGATGTCGGGCATGAGCGTGATCGCCAGCTCGCCGACCACGACGGCGTCCGCACTGGTCGGTACCGCCCTGCTGTTGCTCGCCGCCGCCCTGGACTTCCTGATCCCGATCGGACTCTATCTCGCGCTGGGTGATCGCGCCCGGACCGGGCTGGACCGGGCCAAGGAATGGATGCTGCGCAATAACCGGCGGCTCTCGATCGGGGTCCTGATCGGGTTCGGCGCGCTGTTCACCATTCGCGGTGTGCTCAATCTGACCGGGTAGTCGACTGCGCGGTTCACCCGTTTCGGGCGAGGCGGCCCGCACCAGCCGAATCTAGCGTCGGAATCGTCCACCGCGACAACCAGAGAAGGGCTCACGGCATGGCAGGCACACTGACCGTCTGGAAGTTCCCGACACCGACCGGCGCGGACACCGCGATAGCGACGCTTGAGGATCTGCAGAAGTCATTGATCTCCACCAACCTGTCGCACCAGCAGGAGGTCAAGCTGCGCGAGGTCTTCGCCGAGAGCTGACCCGCGGGTGCTGCCGACGCCAGGAGGCAACCGATGCGCCTGCCCGACCAGTCGACCGACAGCGCACTCGCGCCCCAGTGGTCGATACCCCGTGGCCTGATCGTCTTGCTGTCGGTGGCGGCCGCGGTGGCCGCCACCGCGGGAACGAAGGCATTTTCCAGCGTTCTGGGGCCGATCTTCCTCGCGCTGATGCTGAGCATCGCGGTCCAACCCGTCCAGGACTGGGTCCAGCGCAAAGGCTGGCCCGCCTGGGTGGGCATGATCGGGGCCTTCAACACGGTGTTGGTGATCCTGCTCGCCCTCGGCGGCGCGCTGGTGCTCTCGGCGTACCCAGCTCGCATCCGATCATCTGCGCCGACGACACCACCATGGGTTATCCGCCCACTCGGGTGTGGGGCATCCCCGCGGGCGGCATGTGGGCTCACCGGCTGGGCGACCAGCGGGCCAAACGACTGTTGTTCACCGGAGACGCGATCACCGGCCGGCAGGCCGCCGAATGGGGATTGGCGGTGGAGTCGTGTCCGGCCGTGGATCTGGACGCGCGCGCCGAGGAATTGGTGGGGCGCATCGTGAGGATGCCGGTCAACCAGCTGATGATGGCCAAGCTCGCGCTGAACTCGGCGCTGTTCGCTCAGAGCGTCGGCAACTCCGCGATAGTCAGCACCGTCTTCGACGGTATCTCCCGCCACACCCGGGAGGGATACTCCTTCCAATTGCGCTCCGCCACTGTCGGATTCCGAGAAGCTGTGCGTGAACGCGACGAGCCGTACGGTGACTACAAGAGTGCGGGCCGCAATCGTGCGGCCGAGGAATAGCGGTGAGATCCGTCGCTTGGGCGACGGTGCCCGATGATGGTTCCATGCCGCCGGTCACCGCCGCCGAGGTCGGTCCGCCACCACTTGAGCGGGGGAGGTGCTGGCGCTGGCACAGCTGATGGGCGTCCAGGTTTCGGCGGTCCGGGTTGCGCTCACCCGCATGGTGGCGGTCGGAGATCGGGAGCGAGACGACGGTTTGTACCGGCTCGCCACGCGCCTGGAACGACGACGCACCCGTTAGCAGGAGGCGCTGAACCACCTCTGATCGGATGGAACAGTCAGACCGTGCTCGTCGGTGCGGACGAAACCGCCGCCGAGTCGAACCAGCTAGGAGAAGCGCTGGGGCACTTACATTTCGGCGAGCTCCGGGCAACCTGGCTCATCCGCTGCCGGCCCCGCTCGCCGAGCGGCCCTCGGTGTTCGTCGCGACGCCGGTGGAAAGCTCGCTGGAGCTGGCCCAGCTGTTGTTCGCCCCCAGTTCGGGCCGACGACACCGGTGCGGCATTGCTGGCGATGGAGCCGCAGGCGCGCACTCTGCCCGCCTGGTTCGAGCTGGCCGCCGCGATGGTGCGGCATCTGCTCGACGACCCGCTGCTGCCAGTCCAATTGACACCGCCGGACTGGCCAGGCCGGACACCATAGTGGTCGCGCGAATTGGCGAAGGCCACACCGTGTTCCTGGCCGTGCTGGGGCTGGCGATGATCAACCCCAACCTGTTCATCATGATGTCTGAGATAAACGTGGTCGCCAGTTCTGGTGCGACGGCGGGTGCATCGGTCACAGCGGGGGAGGGGTTGTTGCTCGCGGCGGCGACCCCTCGACTTTGTCGTCCCGATCGTGGTCTTCGTGCTGCTCTTGCAGCGGGCGCGGGCGGTCCTCGATGCCGCGAAACGGTGGATCGTCGCCCACGACAAAGCGCTGAGGTCAGCGGTGCTGTTCGCCTTCGGCGCGCCCTGTTCACCGTGCGGGGTGCGACCGGGCTGCTGTGAGAGCAGATCCCCGCACCGGCAACGGGTGATCGTGGGGGTGTGGCGCTACCCGCCCAGTGAGACCCGTGGGCGAGTCCGTGTTGGGCGCGCATCGAGGCTGCGCCTGCGACCGCCTCGGGAACGTTGCCGACCGCGATCGCGACGAGCAGCACCAGCCCGCCGGACCCGGACAGTGACACCCCCAGTGTGGTGTTCTCCGGGATCCCGTCGAGCAGCGCGCCCAGCATCAACGCCCACCCCAGAGCGGCAGGGCCGAGCCGATTCTCGATGAGATGGTCGGCCACGACGTATACCGCCGCGCCCAGCATGAGCGCGGCGGCGGCGACCAGCGCGCCCTCGGACTCGAACGTCGGCTCGAACAGTTCGGTCGACACCGCCGCCACCATCGCCCCGGCTCCGAAAGCCATGAGCGCGGCCAGCACCGGCCTTGCAAGGTCGTAACGCAAGCCGATGCCGGCCCCGACGATCATCGGGATCGTGGTGCCCAGACCGTAGAGCAACGCGGTCAACACTAGCCATTCGTCCTGTTCATGATGGCTTCCCGAGTTCTCGGCTGTCCGGATTCGTCCTCAGTCGCGGGCGAATCCGGCGGCGAGGGTGCGTTCCGCGTCGGTCCAGTCGTCGTCGCCGCGTTTGAGGGTCACCTTGGCCAGATGCCCGCCGCTGAATTCGAAGGGCACCGGGTAGTCGCCCACCGGCTGTCCGGCGTCGCGGCCTGCGGTGAGTCCTTCACCGGCGAGGGAGAAGTGCCCCATCTGGGTCGTGATGTCGGCGGTCCCGACTGCGGTGTCGCCGACATACAGGGCTGCCGTGCCGGTCGGGGACACCCCGTCTCGGCCAGTGATGACGTATTTCACCCCGAGAATGTGTTTGCCGCTGGTCGGCAGCACAGCATCGGAGACGATGTCCTGCCGCTTCTTTCCCAGCCAGTTGTAGATGTAGTGCAGCCGATGGTCGCGGATGTAGAGCGCGTGCCCACCGAACCGGCCGCCGTGGGCGAACAGCACCCCTTGCGAATCATCGGTCAGTTCGACCTCGGCGATGATCTCGAACGGCCGCCCGAAATACTGCATCGCCGAGCGTTCCGGAATCTCGGATTGGCCGGGGTAGAACACCTGGTGGTCGGTGTCTGGCATCAGCGTGGGGGTGGGGAACTTGCGCAGATAGGCGAACACCTCGGGCCCCGACCGGTCATCCAGCGGCAGGCCGTGGAACTTCTCGGCCTCGGAGTACCAGAGCTTCTTGAGTTCTTCGAGTTTGTCCGGCATCTGCCCGGCGAGGTCGCGCGTCTGGTTGCGATCGGCCTCGAGGTGGTAGAGCTCCCAGGTATCGGCATCGAAATGCCCCCACCCAGATTGCATGGGCGGGTGGTTGGTGTTGGCGAACCAGCCGTCGCGCCAGATTCCCCGCGAGCCGAGCATCGAGTAGAACTGGACATCGCGCGGATTGGGCGCCTGCGCGTCGCGCATCAGTGGCAGCAGCGAGGCTCCGTGCAGCGGCTCCTGCGTGACGTCGTTCATCGACTCCGGCGGGGTGATACCCAGGCAGTCGTAGATGGTCGGCACCACATCGATCGCATGGCAGTACTGGTGCCGGTACTCACCACCCTTGCCGAGTCCGGCGGGCCAGGAGAACAGCATCGGGTCCGCGGTGCCGCCCTCGTAGCCGGAGTAACGTTTGAACATCTTGAACGGGGTGCAGAACGCGATCGCCCAACCCACCGAATAGTGGTTGTAGGTTTCGACGGTGCCCAGCTTCGGCGCCATGCGCAGTTGCTCGTCCATCGTGTCGACCACGGAATTGAAGAAGTTGTTCTCGTTCCAGGTGCCGTTGGGGCCACCTTCACCGGATGCGCCGTTGTCGGAGACGAACACGATGATAGTGTTCTCGTACTGGCCGGTCTCGTCGAGATAATCGAGCACGCGCCCGATCTGGGCGTCGGTGTAGGTCGAGAACCCGGCGAACACCTCGGCCTGGCGGGCGAAGACCTTCTTCTCCTCCTCGCTCAGTGAATCCCACTGCCGTGCCGTGTCGTTCTCCGGCCACGGCTCCCCGTTCGGGCCGGTCACGTCGATGTTCGGGTTCAACGCGGGCAGTTCGATGTCATCGGGGACCAGGCCGAGTCGTTTCTGGTTGGCGAGCACCACCTCGCGATACTTCTCGTAGCCCATGTCGAACACGCCCTTGTACTGGTCGGCCCATTCGGTGGGGACCTGGTGGGGTGCGTGATTGGCGCCGGGACAGAAGTACATGAACCACGGCTTGTTCGGCGCGGTGGCCTTGGTGTCCTGGATGAACGAGATCGCCTTGTCGGCCAGGTCCTTCGACAGGTGGTAACCCTGCTCGGGGGTGGAGGGCGGTTCGACGAAATGGTTGTCGGCCACCAGGTCCGGGTAGTATTGGTCGCTCTCCCCACCAAGGAACCCGTAGTAGCGTTCGAACCCGCGTCCCAGCGGCCAGGAACGGCGGCGGGCGCCCAGCGAGGACTCCTCGGCCGGGGTCAGGTGCCATTTGCCCAACGCCATCGTCGAGTATCCGTTTCGCAGCAGAACCTCGGCGATGGTGCCGTTCTCCATCGGAATGCGCCCGTTGGACCCGGGGAACCCGGTCGTGATCTCCTCGATGCAGGCCATTCCGTTGGAGGTGGCATTGCGGCCGGTGAGCAGGCACGACCGCGTCGGCGAGCAGAACGCCACGGTGTGGAACTGGGTGAACGACACCCCGTCGGCGGCGATGCGGTCCATCGTCGGCATCCGGACCAGCCCACCGTATTGTTCCCAGGTTCCGAAACCGGTGTCGTCCAGCACGATGTAGAGCACATTCGGCGCGTTCTCACCAGCGGCGGGCTCGACATAGGGCCCCCAGTCCGGAGTGGCATGGCGGACGTCAGTCTCGATCTTTCCTGCGAAACCGGCGGACTCGGACACAGCTACTCCTGTCGTCGAACAGATCGTGAGCGGGACGGATTCCATCGTCGTGGATCAGCAGGGCATGGGCCTCACCCAGAACGGGTGACCCGCACATCCACCGCGAGCCTCTCAGGCGGGTGTTCGGCGCCGGCCAGGCGAACGACGTGTGTGCCGGCCGAAATCCGATGTCCTCGGTTGGGTAGGGTCGCGCTCAGCCGAACCGTGGAGGCACACGATGTTCTATCCCCGCACCACCGCGTTCCTGTTGCCCTCCCACACGCGCAGACCCGAACCCGACTACCGACCGTGCCCCACGCTCTATCGATCGCGCGGGTTCCGCTGTCGGCGCGCCGCCACCGGTGTTCGGTCGACTTGCGAAACCGGCGCACCTGGTGGCGATGGCAGCCCGGCGTGTCCCAGTCGGACCCGGATCATCGCTGGAAACGGATCCGCGGCGTTGACGATGACGGCTGTCTGCTCGTTCGCCCGGCCAGCGTGCCAATGGGTGGGTACAAAGATTGGCCTGCTGTCCGTGGTCTCAATGATTTCGCCGAAGTCGCGGTCTGCGTGGCGATGGCCGTCGGAACGACAGAGTAGGTCTTCAGAACAGTCGCTTCGTGAAAATGTCTACTGCTGAGCACTATTGGGTCTTGATGGGTAGGTTCGAGACAAATGGAACCCGCACCGTTGGTCCGTGCGGAGATTTGCACCGCGAACACCTGGGCTGCGTCCCCGACGCCGAGGCCGAGATACGTCAGCTGCACAACACATGGTCGCGGTCTGGACTCGGGCGACCGCGACCGCGATCCACGCCGGAACCGAGGACAACGACCGCGACCGGCTGTGGGGCAGAGAACCCGGTTCGTGGGAACGCATCGCACGACTGACCGGCGCCGCTTGGTCCGTCGGCGTGCAATAGCGCAGCCAAATGCTGCCCATCGATGCGCATGTCTGCTTGATCAGGGTGGCGGATGAATTCCCAGGTGGGGGCCTATTTTTCGAGGTAGTGGCCGGTTTCGGCGTCGACGTTTCGGCGTGTTCGAACCAGCAGGGACCACGCATAATGGCTGGTCAGACGTGGTTTTCCACGTAGGCCAGCCATCTTTCGTGCAGATTGCGTGCAGAATCGCTCGGCCACGGGCGGCCGAACGCGCCGGTTGTGGAAGGCGAGGGACTGGTGCAGGCCGCTGGAGGGACCGGCGTTATCGCAGATCGTGCCCAGATAGATCGGTCGACCGGGATGAGGAGCCGGTAGAGGCGGGGTCTGCTGAGTCGCTCTAGTGGCCGCGCGTCGCGCGTTCCGTGCCGATGCGACTGACCCCCGGTCGCTGCCGTCACGACACCGGCTGGTCGCCACCCGATGTTCGGCGGGTTGGCCGGTGGCTGCGCGTTGGCCCCACCACTCCATTCGAGTGGTGCTACCCGGCCGCTTGAAGCCGGCCTGCGCCGCTTGCCGGGAAGCTGGTGGATCTGGGCCGGTGGTAGCCCGTGAAATACTTCGGTCGTGCCCAAGCTGTGGAATGACGCCATCACCGCGCATCGCCAAGCTGTGCGGGACGCCTTGCTGGACACGACGGCCGAGTTGGTCGCGGAGAACGGACTCGCGTCGGTGACGATGACGCAGATCGCGGAGCAAGCCGGTATCGGCCGGGCGACGTTGTACAAGTACTTCCCCGATGTGGAATCGATCATGCGGGCCTGGCATGAGCGGCGCGTCGGCGGGCACCTGCAGCAGCTGGCCCAGATCGTCGAGCGAGGTGGCAGCGTCGAGCAGCGCCTGGAGAAGGTTCTGAGCACCTACGCGATGATCGATCACGAGCATCACGGCGGGGAGTTCGCGGCGGTGCTACATCAAGGGAGCCATTCAGGTCACGCACAGGCGCACATTCATCAACTCGTCCAGGCGCTCCTTACCGGAGGATAGTCGACTCCAGCTGTTCGAGTCTGGGCGTGGGCTCGACGAGTACGGACGAGTGCGAACGGCGGGATGTATCGCAGGTTCGTGCACTCGACAGGCCTTACGGAACAAGGACAACCGGAAAACGTCTTGTCATCGCGGATTCCACATCGATCCGACGATGTCGGGCCGCTGGTGGAGGCTGGTACTTGATCCCATGTTCGATGCGCACTCGGCAGGACAAACCAGGTGGGAACCTGGAGAATGCCTGGTCGTAGCTGGGCCGGTACGCGATTTGAGTGTCGTGACCTGCATATGTGTGTTGGTTCCGTCCCCATCTCGGATATACCTCGGCCGAATGTGTTCTGGCAGTGACGCCATTGGTGCTCACGTAAAGGTTCATGGAGGCAACACCGAGAATGATGCAGCACACGGCCCGGCGCTATCGGAGGTGTCGACCACGCCGAATCGCTTGAATCTGAAGCATTTTGGGCATGCTTCTGCGCAGTTTCACGGCGTGGCGCGACGGCCGCCGAGGAAGCCCAAACATGTTGGATCCTTGGCCGTGTCTGCCGAGGCGAATGCCCCGACCGCGGCACTCCGGAACTAGCGGTTGTCTGGGTCTCGGGTCGTGACTACGAGCTCGGGTTTGCCATCGGGTTTCGCGTCGGGTCCTGCCAGCTGTTCCCACATCGCATCGACCATGGGCTGGAGGAACAGCTGTCCCACTTGCCGAATCATGAGCCCGATCGTCTGGCCCATCTCGGGCCGACTGGTCGAGGCGAGTCCAGCGTCGCGCAGTCTGGCGATCTCACTGCGACTCAGTTCGGTGAGTCGGGCCAGTAGCTGCCTGCCGCCCTCGTTCGGATTCAGTAGCGCGCGGCGAAGATAGTTCACCACTGTGGGGTGCGTTTCGAGCATGACCCGCACTGCCTCGTTTCGGGCAGCGGCCACTTCGTTGGCCGGACCTTCATCGGGGACTTGCGCGATCGCGTGCGCGTGGTAGTCGACGACGAGCTGTTCGACTGCGTTCCGCAGGCCGTCTTTGGTCTTGAAGTGGTGCTGTACCAGTCCGACCGTGACCCCGGCGGCGTCGGCGACGGCGCGCATCGATACGCGGTCCTCACCTTGCTCGGCGTACAGGTCAAGGGCGGCATTGCGAATTCTGGCCTTCGCCGTCAGGTCGTCGTCACTCGCTCGTGGATCGGTCACAGGTGTCGGGGTCTCCTCTCGGCAGGATCATACAACCGACACGAAGGGCTTTACATTCGCACTGTTTGCTATACACTCATATAGCAACGAAGGGAGTTGCCGATGTCACGGCTCGATTCGCCCGCCCACCCACTCAAGGGTGTTCACGTAGTCACACTGGCGATCAACCTGCCCGGGCCGCTCGCGGCGGCGCGGCTCACCGATCTCGGAGCGTCCGTCACGAAGGTCGAACCGCCCACCGGCGATCCGGTGTCGGCAGTAGTACCGAGCTGGTATCGGGAGCTCACAGCCGGTCAGCGAGTCATGACCCTGGACCTCAAGAAGTCGGTCGACCGGGCCACGCTCGACAGCGAGCTCGCGGGGGCGGATCTGCTCGTCACAGCCATGCGTCCGTCGGCGCTGCGCAAACTCGGGCTAGCCGACCCGACGCGAACCCACCGACGACTGTCTCATGTGGAAATCGTGGGCCACGACGGTGCGAAGGAGGAGCTGGCCGGCCACGACCTGACCTATCAGGCCGTGCACGGGACACTGCAGCCGCCTGCGATGCCGACGGTTCCGGTCGCCGATTTCCTCGGCGCCGAGCGGGCAGTCTCTGCGGCATTGCTCGCGCTGATGTTGACGGCGGTTTCCGGTGTGGGGCAACACCATCGGGTGGTGCTCGAACATGCCGCAGCGGCGGCGGGCGCGGCGGTCCGACACGGACTCATGGGCGACGGCGGACCGCTGGGAGGCGCGGACGCCGCCTACGGGATCTACGCCAGCGCGGACGGTCACGTCGCGCTGGCCGCACTCGAACCGCACTTCCGGACCCGAACATGCCAAGCGCTGGGGGTCGAGGGCCATCGCGAGGAGATCGCGAACGTGTTCGCGACCCGGTCCACCGCCGAATGGGAAGAACTCGCCGAACGCTGGGACATCCCCCTCGTCGGCATCCGTAGTTGATCGCAAGGAGTAGAGAAGTGGCTGTTCGTGAAGCTGTCATCGTCGGTGCGGTCCGTACACCGGTCGGACGACGCGGCGGGGTGCTGCATCGATGGCACCCGGTCGATCTGCTGGGGCAGACGTTGCGGGAACTGGTCGACCGTACCGGTGTCGAGCCGGCATTGATCGAAGACGTCATCACCGGGTGTGTGCTCACCCAGGAACAGCAGGCGGGCAATATCGGCAGGCACGCGGTGCTGGCGGCGGGACTGCCCGAGTCGGTGCCCGCGGTGACCGTCGACCGGCAGTGCGGCTCGGGCCAGCAGGCCGTGAGCTTCGCCGCGCAAGCTGTCATCGCGGGGTCACACGACCTCGTCATCGCCTGCGGTGTCGAGTCGATGTCGCAGGTGCCGATGCCGGCCGCGATGGTGCCCGGTGCACCACTCGGTCCGCACTACAGCCCACGCGAGCTCGCCAGGTACGAGGGGTGCCTCGTGGCACAGGGCGTGTCATCGGAGATCATGAACGAAAAATTCGCCCTCTCGCGTGCGGCTCTGGACGATTTCAGTGCCCGTAGCCACGAGCGAGCCCTCGCCGCGACCGCGGCCGGGTATTTCCGGGAGCAGTTGGTACCGCTCACCTCCGATCCGGACGATCCCAGCGGACCTTCGATCGAGGCGGACGAAGGTATCCGTGCGCACCTGGACCGTGACAAAATGGCCTCGCTGACAACAGTGTTCGCGGCCGATGGGCGGACGACCGCGGCGAACTCCTCTCAGCTCAGCGACGGCGCCGCCGCGCTGATGATTGCCGACCGGGAATTCGCCGAGCGCCACGGTCTGGTCCCGCGTGCCCGCTTCCGTGCGCTCACGGTGGCAGGCGCCGATCCGGTGATCCAGTTCAGCGCGATTCTCGATGCGACGCATAAAGCCCTGCGACGGTCCGGTCTGTCTGTCGAGGACATCGATCTGTTCGAGGTCAACGAGGCCTTCGCTGGTGTGCCGTTGATGTTCCAGCAGGAGTTCGGGGTTTCCGACGACCGGCTCAACGTCAACGGTGGCTCGGTGGCTATCGGTCATCCGCTCGGATCGACTGGTGCTCGCATGTTGACCGACCTGCTCCACGAGCTCGAGCGCACCGGCAAGGACCTGGGTCTGCAGACGATCTGCGAGGCGACGGGTACCGCCAACACCACCATCATCGAACGAATCTCCAGGAGCCAGCGATGAGCTACGAGATCGTCAAGGGCCTGCCGTCGACGCACGGCGACCATTACCAGCTCAACACCACCACGCTGATCCGGCACGCTGCCCGTACCCACCCCGAGCAGGAGATCGTGTTCCGGACCGCCGATGGTGGCTGGGACCGCTACACCTACGGAGAGTCCTACGCGCGGATCCGGAAAGCCGCCAACGCCCTTCGCGGACTGGGTATCGGGCCCGCCGATGTGGTCGGCATCCTCGACTGGAACAGCAGGCGGCACTTCGAGCTGTACTGGGCGATCCCGGGAATCGCGGCGGCGATGCTGCAGATGAACCTCCGGTTGTCCGCCGAAGACCTCGGCTACGTCGTCACTCACAGCAACGCACGGTTCGTACTCGTCGACGAGAGCTTGCTCCCGGTCGCGGAGTCCCTGGTGGCGCAGGGCGTCGGCGTCGAGGGGTGGGTGCTGATGTCGGACCGGCCGCTGTCGGAGATCTCCACCTCGCTGCCGAACGTTCACCACTTCGAAGACCTGATCGCTGCGGCCGATGCTGAGATCGGCTGGCCGATGATCGACGAAACCTCCACCTACAGCGCGTGTTACACGACGGGCACGACCGGCAGGCCGAAGGGCGTCTATTACTCGCATCGCGGGATGTATCTGCACGCCATGGCGCAGGCCGCGACGTTGAGTATGACCCCTGACGACGCGGTCATGATCATCACTCCGATGTTCCACGGACAGTCGTGGGGGCTTCCGCAGTCGGGTGTGTTCAGTGCCGCCAAGATCGTGCTTCCCGGACGGTATATGGCGGAGGACACCTCGGTACTGGCCGATGCGATGATCGCCGAGAAGGTCACGATCGCCAACGGCGCGCCGGCGATCTTCCAGCCGATGCTCGATTACATCACAACCCTCGATGTGAAGCCGGACTTCAGCCGGGCCAAACTGCTCTCGGGAGCCACCGAACCGCCACTGTCGATGATGCGCGGTTTCCACGACCTGACTGGTGCCGACATCGTTCACGGCTACGGCGCCACCGAGACGACGCCGATGGTCACGGCCAACGGGCCGGTGAAGCCCTGCCTGCGGACCACGCTCACCGAGGATGAGCGATGGGATCTCAAACGGTCCCAAGGCCTGCCGGCCGTCGGCGTGGATATCCGGATCGTCGATGCGCAGGGCAACGACCTGCCCCACGACGGCCTCGCCCAGGGCGAGATCCTTGTGCGCGGGCCGTGGATCGTCGAGAGCTACCACAAGCTACCCGACGACGGCGACCGATTCCATGAGGGCTACTGGCGCACAGGTGATGTCGGCCGGATCGACCAGCGCGGCTATCTGAAGATCACCGACCGGATCAAGGACGTGATCAAAAGCGGCGGAGAGTGGATCTCCTCGATCGACATGGAGAACGCGATCGTCGGGCACCCCAAGATTCTCGAGGCCGCGGTGATCGGGGTTCCGCACCCGAAATGGCAGGAGCGCCCGGTCGCACTCGTGGTCACGGTGGATGGCAGGGAGCTGCCGCTGCGCGAAATCCACGCTGTGCTCGAGGGTTCCTTCGCGAAATGGCAACTGCCGGAGACGGTGCTGTACATGAACGAGCTGCCACGCACCAGCGTCGGCAAGCTCGACAAAAAGGCCATGCGGGTGCAGTACTCCGATACCTACGAGGACGCCCGATGACCAGCGAACCGATTCTGAAGTCGCGCCACGAGGGCGCCGTCGCGGTCCTCGAGATCAACCGCCCCGCAGCGCGAAACAGCCTTTCGCCTGCACTCGTCGACGCGATCGACAGCGCGTTGCGAGCGCTGCGGCACAATCAGGCGACCTGTGCAGTGGTCATCACCGGTGCGGACGGTTGTTTCTGCGCGGGCGCCGACATCACCGGATTCGACGACATGCGACAGGTCGCACTGCTCGGTGACTCCAGGGCGATGGATGCACGGATGTGGCCGGTGCTGGCCGAATTCCCCAAGCCGGTCATCGCTGCCGTCGAAGGACTCGCCCTCGGTGGCGGTCTCGAGCTTGCCTTGGCCTGCGATATCGCGATCGCTGGTACTTCGGCGCGGTTCGGTGTTCCCGAGGTCAAACTCGGGGTGATCCCCGGCGCCGGCGGTACACAGCGATTGATCCGGGCCGTCGGTAAATCGACGGCGATGACCATGCTGCTCTCGGGCGAATTCGTCGATGCGCAGACGGCGCTCGCGGCGGGCCTGGTGTCGGAGGTGACCCCCGACGGCACCGCGCTCGACCGTGCGCTCGCGCTGGCAGAACGCATCGCACGCAACTCACCTATGGCGGTGGCGCTGGCCAAGGACGCCGCCCTCGCCTCGTTCGAGACCTCACTGAGCCAGGGCTTGCAGCACGAGAAGCGCAACTTCCACATCGCGCTTGCTTCCGACGACAGCCACGAAGGCCAGGCCGCCTTCCTGGCCAAACGAGCCCCCGAATTCACCGGAAAGTAGAGAACCGACATGTCCGACCTGTTCCCCGACTACCGCGCACCCTGGGAGACCGACGACCAGGCGATGCTGCGCAAGCATGCCGCGGAGTTCTTCCGGCGCGAAGCGACCCCGAACCAGGAACGCTGGGCCCAACAACACGAAGTCGACCGCGGCTTCTGGAACAAAGTAGGCGACGCAGGCCTGCTCTGCCTGGAGTTGCCCGAGCACTACGGCGGCAGCGGAGGCAACTTCGGCCACGACGCCATCGTCCAGCAGGAATTGGCCCTGGCCGGTGACTCCGCCTTCGGATACGGCGTGCATTCGACGATCGGCGCGCACTACCTCTCGGCCTGCGGCACTGAGGAACAGCAGGCACGGTGGCTGCCCAAGACCGCTACCGGCGAGTCGGTCATCGCGATCGCGATGACCGAGCCCGGCACCGGATCAGATCTCCAGGCAGTCCGAACCACCGCGGTACGCGACCGCGACGACTACGTCATCAACGGCTCGAAGACGTTCATCTCCAACGGAACCCACTGCGATCTCTTGATCATCGTCGCCAAAACCGATCCTTCGCTGGGCGCCAAGGGCGTATCTCTTATCGTCGCCGAGACCGAGGGGCTGGCAGGGTTCGAACGCGGACGCGTGCTGCGCAAGGTCGGTCAGCACGGGCAGGACACCCGCGAGCTGACCTTCGTAGACATGCGAGTCCCGGCGCGCAACTTGCTCGGCGGGGCTGAAGGGCAAGGCTTCTACCAGTTGATGAACCAGCTACCACGGGAACGACTGAGCATCGGCATCGTCGGTGTGGCCGCAGCCGAGGCGGCCGTTGTCGAAGCTGTTCGATATGCCAAGGAGCGGCAGGCCTTCGGGAAACCGGTCCTCGACTTCCAGAACACGAAATTCGTTCTCGCCGAATGCAAGACCGAGGTGCTGGCTGGCAAGACCCTGATCGACCACTGCATCCAGCGCGCGATAGACGGAACACTCGATGCCGCGACCGCGTCGATGGCCAAACTGTGGGGATCGGAAATGCAGTGCCGAGTCGTCGACCGCTGCCTGCAGATCTTCGGAGGGTACGGCTACATGATGGAGTACCCGATCGCGCAGATGTACACCGCGGCGCGCGTGCAGAAGATCTACGGCGGCACCAACGAGATCATGAAAGAGCTCATCGCGCGCACCCTCTGATCGCCGACCCCACAGCCACGTCGTGGTTGTCCCCGACCCGGGTGGGTTGCGCACTGTCCCTTCGTCGGCGATCGCTGGTGGCAGATAGCGGTGTTCGTCGCGGCCTCGTAGCAGGGTCGCGCCGGCGCGGCCCTGACCATCCAGCCACGCGGACGGGCGTGAGTGGCCAACGAGCGTTGCGGCCGACTTCGTCATGGTCGCTGGGTCCGTCTGGTGTGGATCACCGGTGCCCGGCGGGTTCGAACAGCGATCTGTCGTCGAGCAGGGTGGGAGGTATGAACACAGTCGCCCTGACTCCGCCGTGGTCCGGCTCGGTGAGCTGAACCTTGATCTCGTTACGGCCGGCGAGGATCGAG
The DNA here is from genome assembly GCF_040681225.1 of Nocardia sp. NPDC051833. Classification (NCBI taxonomy): domain Bacteria; kingdom Bacillati; phylum Actinomycetota; class Actinomycetes; order Mycobacteriales; family Nocardiaceae; genus Nocardia; species Nocardia sp. NPDC051833. The sequence continues at coordinate 828,968 of NZ_JBFAYK010000002.1, read as the reverse complement.
ACCACGATCAGCCCCATCCGTGCATCGCTCGAAAGTTGCATGAGACCGAAATCCGGCGCGCTTTCGAGGATTCGGTTGACTCGGCTCAGCTCCGGCTGGGACATTCCCTGCCCTTGATCAGTGATCTCGACCATCGCGCAGCCCCCGACTAGGCTGCCCGAGACGGTGACGAGTGCGGTCGCGGATGAGAAGTAGGTGGCGTTCTCGATCAGCTCGGCCAGCAAGTGGATGATGTCGGCGACGACATCGCCGTTGACCGAGACATCGGGAAAATGGGTGAGTTCGACGCGCGTGTAGTCCTTGGACTCGGTGATCGCGCCTCGTACGACGTCGCTGAGTATCACCGGATATCGCCATTGTCGGCCGGGGCGTTCACCGCCGAGGATGATCAGGTTCTCGGCGTTGCGGCGTTCGCGCGTGGCCAGATGGTCGAGTTTGAACAGCAGATCCATCTGTTCCGGATCTTCTTCGTGAGCTTCCGCGGCGTCGAGAATTTCGAGTTGTCGATACGCCATGGCTTGGCTGCGGTGTGCGAGGTTCAAGAAGATCGCGTTGACCGCGCCGCGAGTCCTAGCTTCGGCCATCGCCGCCGCCACCGCTGCGCGCTGTGCGGTGTCAAATGCCTCTGCCAGCTGTCCGATTTCATCGTCACCGAAGTCCGTCGGAGGCAGTGCCGAGGCCAGATCGATCGCGTCACCGGCGCGGATCCGGGCCAAGATCGCCGGCAGCTCCGTGTCCGCGACGGCCAATGTGTGCAGCTCAAGGCGTCGGAGACGTCGAATGAGTCCGCTGGCCAACCATGAGGTCAGAATGAATGTCACCGCGGCGAGTATCAGGGCTCCGAGCACGGTCAGCGCGGAGTTCCGCGCGGCGTCGTCCGCGATGTCGGTCGCTCGCTGTTGCACACCGACGAAGTTGGCACGCCACAGCGTCAACAGGCCGTCCACGATCAGTCCAAGAACCTGCTGTGCTGCCGCGGAATCGGCGGACAGCTGCCGGGCAGGTTCGTCGCGGTCCGACCGAGAGGTGTCCGAGGTGAGATCTGTCGGAGTGGGGGCAGCGCCTCTGGCGATCAACGTGCTCTCGAACTCGACCAGTTGCCGCCACTGCGGGCTGGCGGTCAGTTGCGCGACCTTCTGCTGGACGACGAGATCGTCCCTGTGTGCGAGGGAGTCCAGGTTGGCGTGGTATGCGCCGATCCTGGTGGCGAACGCCTGCAAGGCAGGCTGGTCGAGCACGGTCTCGGTGCCGGCGGCCGCGATGAGTGCGTGTGCCATCGCGCGGGTCACCGCGGTGCCCTATGCCGAGATCGTCGCGTCGATAGCGTCGAAATCGGCGGGCCCTGGCACCCGTGCCAATATCGACGAGTTCACCGAGACCACCTCGACCGCGATCGCCGCGGTGGGCGGCGCTCAGCGTGGCCGGGCGATCATCGTGCTCAATCCCGCGGAGCCGCCGCTGATCATGCGGGACACCGTGCTGGCGCTCATCGACTCCGCAGAGGCCGAGGTCCACGCGCGGATCAAGGAATCGATCCTGGCCATGGTGGCCGATGTCGCCGCCTACGTGCCGGGCTACCGGTTGAAGCAGGACGTGCAGATCACGCCGGTCGAGGCCGGAGCTCCGCTGCGCACGCTCGTCGGCGATGCCCCGGTCACCCACCAGGTCAGCGTCTTCCTCGAGGTGGAAGGCGCCGCGCACTACCTGCCCGCCTACGCGGGCAACCTCGACATCATGACCTCGGCCGCGGTACAGGTCGCCGAACGGATCGCCGCAGCCACCAAGGAGAGTGTCCGATGACCACCGAAGTCTTCCTGCAGGACGTCACCCTGCGCGACGGCATGCATGCCCTGCGGCACCGCATCAAACCCGACACAGTCGCCCGGATCGCCGCCGCGCTAGACGCCGCCGGCGTGGACGCGATCGAGGTCGCCCACGGCGACGGGCTGCACGGCGGCAGCCTCAACTACGGACCTGGCAGCCACACCGACTGGGAGTGGATCGAAGCAGCGGCAGGCGTGCTGCAGTACGCACGGCTGACGACGCTGCTCCTGCCCGGAATCGGCACTATCGAGGACTTGCACCGTGCGTTCGATCTCGGCGTGCGCTCGGTCCGGGTGGCCACGCACTGCACCGAGGCGGACATCTCCGCCCAGCACATCTCCGCTGCGCGCGAACTCGGCATGGACGTGTCCGGCTTCTTGATGATGAGCCATATGAACAGCCCGGAAGGTTTGGCCGACCAGGCGAAACTCATGGAAACCTATGGCGCGCAATGCGTCTACGTCACCGACTCCGGTGGGCGGCTCACCATGGACGGTGTCCGCGAACGTGTCCGCGCCTACCGGAATGTGCTCAACTCCGACACCCAGATCGGAATCCACGCCCACCAGAACCTCTCGTTGGCCGTGGCGAACAGCGTCGTCGCGGTGGAGGAGGGGGTGGCCCGCGTCGACGCGTCCCTGGCCGGACTCGGCGCCGGTGCAGGTAACACTCCACTCGAAGCGTTCGTCGCGGTGGCCGACCTGACCGGCTGGGAACACGGCGCGAACCTCGATCAGCTGACCGACGCGGCCGACGACCTGGTCCGGCCGCTGATGGATCGGCCTGTCCAGGTCGACCGCGAGACGCTGACGCTCGGCTATGCGGGCGTCTACTCGAGCTTCCTGCGCCACGCGGAGAACGCCTCGGCCACCTACGGTGTCGACGTGCGCACGCTGCTCACCGCCGCCGGTCGGCGTGGTCTGGTGGGCGGACAGGAAGACATGATCGCCGATATCGCGCTCGACCTGGTCAGCGATCACTGAGACTTCCGGCCTACGCGGGCCGGAAGGTGACGCGGTCCCAGCCTTTGTCACAGGAGGCTGAGACTGCCGTCCCGACAAGCCGGAGGATGGTGCGCCATGATCGCCGGTGCCAGGCGGTACGCAGGCCAGAGCGTCGCGCTGCGCAAGGCGCGCCGGCGACAGCAGTTCCTGGGAGCAGCGACCCGGGTGTGCGCCGAGCGGGGTCACCTTTCGTGCTCGCTCGTCGACATCTGTGAGTCCGCGGGCCTGTCGAAGCGGCAGTTCTACGAGGAATTCGAAACCCTGGATGAGGTTCTCATCGCGGCCTACGCCCGGGTGCAGGACGACGCGGCCGTCGCGGTGGCACGGACTTTTGCCGACCTGACCGTGTCCGCCGACCCGATCATGGCCGTGCGTGCCGGTCTGACCGCCTATTTCGGTTCGATCGACAGCGCGCCGTATCGCGCCGACTTCGCCGTAATCGAGCTCAGAGGCGTCGGTGGACGCATCGAACAGGAATGCAGACCTCACGCGCACAGGTGGGCAGGGCACATTCTGAATTTCCTGGAGGCGACAGGTACGCGCCAGGACGGCGATACCGCATGGCTGCTCACGGCCGTGGTCAACGCTATCGCACGCGAGTGGCTATCACGCGAGCCCGCGCTACCCCTGTCGATTTTGGTCGAGTTGACGACGGAAATGACGATGCTGTTGGTTGCGCGGGGGACCTCAGTGGACTTCGTGGCAACGATATCGCGCCATGGCCGAATACATCGAGATGCTGGTGTCGCGGGTGTCGGAGACTGGATTCGGTGAGGCCCCTTCGGTGAAACGCGAATATCGTGGTCACCCAGACCGAGACGGTGAACCTGGTCCTGCTGCCGCTGGGGTGACCAGTGGAACTCGAACATGACAACTGTGCGCGAATGAGTCTCACAGACGTCTCGCCACAACACCCCGATTCCGGATAGGACGCATCCGCCGGGAGTACACACAAAGATCTTTTCGCCCACGACGATGTCAGTGTCTGTGGGCCTGTCTAGAAGGAGATTGCCGATGTCACGGAATATGAAAGGCCCGAACCGGTTTCGTGCGCTTGGTCAGGCCTCGATGGGGGCATTGCTTGGCGCTGCTGGCATCGGCCATCTGACGTTCCTGCGCCAGGAATTCCGGGCGCAGGTCCCGCAATGGTTGCCAGTGGACCCCGACCTTGTCGTCGTCGCGTCCGGGGTTATCGAGGTCGGTCTCGGTAGCGCGCTTCTTGCGACCTGGAACCAGCCCCGCCGCGCGATTGTTGGCGGCGCGGTCGCGGCCTTCTTCGTCGCGATCTTCCCCGGCAACATTGCGCAGCTGGTCAACCACGTCGACGCATTCGGTCTCGATACCGACGCCAAACGGCTTGTGCGACTGGCTTTTCAACCGCTATTGGTCGTGTGGGTGCTGGCCGCGACCGACAGCCGCCGCGTCCTTCGGGAGCACCGCGCCCTACGGAATCGCAGGACCTTCTGACCCGTGGGCACCCGAGCTGTCAACCAACCGTGCGCAAATCTAGAGACGGCTGTTGATGGCCTTTTCCCGCGAGAGCCCGCGGCTCTCGCGTAGCCACCGGAGGGTGGTGCTGAACTCGGGAATCGAGATGGGTGGCGGATCGGGGTCAGGTCGGCGACGGCTGGGACTGCTGCGCGGAGACTTCTGTGTCAATGCTCGAGTACCACCAGTCCCGCCGGTCCAGTCGAGGGGTTGCATCCTGTACCAGAGCGGTCACGCGACGATTTGAACCAGCCAGCACCGACCTGTCCAGCAAGAACCCCGGACAAGGTCCGGTGCCGCGGCGAGGGGCGCACGGAGCAGGATCCGTCCGGGGCCTTACTAGTATTGCGGTTTAGAGCCGAGTCGGCTGGCCTCATTTCAGCTTGCACTGCTCATGGCCGACAAGATCGAGGCAGCCGGCCGAGCTGCGGCTGCCGGTGTGTGCCGCCATAGAGCACTGGAAAAGACAGACAGTCCGCTCGGAGTGGTGGCTGTTGTCTCGCTCAGTGGCAATCTGATTCGCGTGGCTAGGCAGCAGATGCCCTGTCGTATGCGGTGACAACTTCGGCGGTGCCTTCGGCGAGGGGTCGCCTGGCGAGTGTTCACTGCCTACACGCCGAGCTACCGGAAACAGCGGTTCCCGGTAGCTCGGCCTCGGTCTCGTCGCAGGTTCACCTGGCGGCCGACTCCCGCTTCGGGTACGACTGGAGGCGAGCAGAGGGGGAGACTGTGCGGGAATCGAAGAGCGCGACGTCGGTCGGTGAACGGGTGGGTGAGCGACGAGTGCGCTCCACCGAGGAATGGCTGGCCTACTTCCAGCAGAATGCGCTCCAGCAGCGCGAGATTCCGTGGCAATCGAACGGTGTCGGGGCATCTCCAGCCGAGATGGCACCCCTTCGCCGGTCGCTGCAGGCCTGGCAGCTCGGCGAAACATCGGATGGGCGACATCTGGCGGCGTCCGCGGACCGATTCGCCGCTGCCACCAATGATCCCGCGTATCGCGATGTCATCGATCTGTTCATCCGTGAGGAGCAACGTCACGGCGCGCTGCTGGGCCGGATTTTGGATGATGCGGGAATCCCACGGCGACAGGCTGATTGGGGTGACACGCTCTTTCGCAGACTTCGGTACAGCATCACCGACATCGAGGTCTGGACCACCCCGGTGGTCATGGTCGAAGTTCTGGCGATGGTCTATTACAACGCGATTCGCCGGGCGACCGGCTCACCGGTCCTGCGTGCGGTCTGCGCCCAGATCCTCGCCGACGAAGTGCCCCACGTGTGGTTGCAATGTGAGCGACTCGCGGTGCTGCTGCGCAACCGATCGCGTACCCGCTTCCGCTGCACCATGGTCGTCCACCGCGTCCTGTTCCTCGCGGTCATGCTCCTGGTATGGGTCGGCCATCATCGCGCGCTCCGCGCCGGCGGGTACACATGGCCGCATTACCGCCGGGCCGCCTACGCCAAGATGAACCGCGCGTGGCGACGGATGGATCCGCAATGCTACGTCTGGACCTGATGCGGCCCAGCATGTTTCGCTGAGGCCGGCACAGATGGCAAATGGTCCGAGCGGTCCGGTTCTGCGCCCGGCGCAGCGGCTGACCGCGCGGCGCCGCAGGTTGTCATCGATCCCCGCGACGACAACCTGGCATTGCGGCTTCTTCCTTGCCCAAAGCGCCACCCACCGGGGCGGGCAGGGCACGGCCCGCCCCGGTCGATGTGGCGGGCCGTGCGAACGCGCTCTGCCTCATCAGCCGCCGAAGTCGGCTCGGTGGTCGGTGATCCAGTCGGTGAGGGTGCGCCCGGGCCTGCCGGTCACGGAGGTGACAGGGCGTACCTGGTCGGGCACGGTGAGGGTGTCGCGCCAATAGTCGAGCAGCATCTTCATGATCGGCTGCGGGATGAACTGGGCTGTCTCGCTGACGAACTCGTCGGGGGTGATCTCGACCAGGGGGATCTCGCGGCCGATCACGGCGCCGATGGCGGTGACCTGTTCGGTGCGCGTGAGTGCCTGCGGACCGGTGATCACGACCGTCTCCCCGATGTAATCGTCGGACAGCAAGGTCTCGGCCGCGGCTTCCGCGATGTCGTATTCGTGGACCGGTGCTTGCGCGGATCCCAGGTAGGGCGCCCGGATCGGTGCGCCCGAGCGGATCTGCCAGGCCCAGGAGAGCAGGTTGTTGGCGAAGGTGCCGGGACGCAGGATCGTCCAGGCGTCTGTGCGGTCGGTGACGGCGGCCTCTACGGCGCTGTGGTGCCGCTGGCTGGCCGAGCCTCGGTCACGCGGGAACTCCATCGCCGCCGCCAGTGAGGAGAGGACCGTGAAACGGTGCACGCCGGCGGCCACGGCGGCCTCGACGAACACGTCCACCCCGTCCACCGGAAACACAAAGGCCCGATCTACGCCCTCGAACACCTGCGGGCCGAAGGTCGAGGCATCGGCGAGATCGCCCGCGACGACCTCGACACTCTCGGGCAGGTTCGCGTCCTCGGGCTTGCGGGTCAGCGCGCGAACCGACGTGCCGCGCGCGACGAGGGTGGCGATGAGGTGGCGGCCGACGGAGCCCGTCGCGCCGGTGACGAGGATGGTCATCGTTGTGTTCCTTTGCTGTGGTGCCGGGGTGATACGTCCATACTGGTCGTTGATTAGGTCATAATCTGTCCACAATTTCGGAAAGGTGATGGGATGGAGTCCACCTCGGTCGAACGCGCGTTCCGGCTGCTCGAGCTGCTGCAGACCCGCCGCTCGTGGCCGGGTGCGGAGCTGGCCGAACGCCTCGGCATCCCGGGCCGCACGTTGCGTCGTGACATCGAGCGACTACGCGGGCTGGGCTACCGGATCGCCGCGCAACGCGGTCCGGTGGGGGGTTACCGCCTCGCCACCGGAAGTGATCTACCGCCACTGGTTTTCACCGCCGACGAGGCGCTCGCGCTTGCCGCCGCACTCGCCTCGTCAGCGGCGAACGGCTCGGCAGGCGCAAGTGAGTTGGCGCTGACCGCGCTGGCCAAGATCGAGCAGGTACTCCCCGCTTCGATCACCCGCCGCATGCGGGCGCTGCGCTCGTCGATGACCCTCGGGGACGCCGCCGGGATGACACCCGGGGCCTATCCGGCACCGCTGGACGCCGGAGTTCTCGGCGTTCTCGCTCTGGCTTGCCGCGACTCCGAGCAAGTTCGACTGCGATACATGAATACCGTCGGGACGGAGGCCGGTACCGACTCCGTGCGCCGAATCGAACCCGTCGCCCTGGTGCCGCGCGGCTCTCGGTGGTATCTCATCGGCCGCGACCTCGACCGTGGCTGGCGGGTCCTGCGTGCCGACCGGATCACCCGCGCCGATCCGACCGGCCTGCGATTTCCCACGCGCACGGTTCCCGGCGGCGATCCCGCGGCGTTCTTGGCCGCCCAACTGGGAGCGCCCCCACGCCAGCACGCCGCCACCATCCTGATCCACGCCCCGATCGACCAGGTGCAGGCCTACATGGGCGGCTTCGCCACCGACTTCTCACCCGCCGTCCTCCCCTCGGGCGAGCCAGGGACGCACTGGCGCATCGCCGACACCCGACTCGAAATGCTGGCCGGTGGACTGCTCTGGGTGCGCTGGCCGTTCGAGGTGGTCGACTCACCCGAGTTGGTCGCGCTGCTGCGAGACCGAGCCGCCGCCTTCGCGGCCGCGACGGGGTCTTGAAGCACCTGCGGCGGTCGCTTCCCCCGCGAGGTGACCGCCGCTCCGAGAGGGGAACTGCGGGTACCCCTGACAGCGGGACTCTGTCGCGGCACCACGAATCTCTGGACAGTGGTTGAAGCACGACGTCGGCCTCCGACGCACAGCCGCAGCCGCTATCCGAAGGGATTGCCTCCATGAGCATCGACAACATCGTCTCGGCCACAGTAAAGACGCCGTATTGGGATATCGCCGCGAACATCTACCTGCCGCCGGGGTTCGACGAGACCCGGAAGTATCCCGTCGTCATCACCGCCCATCCGATCGGCAGCTGCAAGGAACAGACCTCCGGGAACGTCTACGGAACAGCACTCGCCGACGCGGGCTACGTCGCCGTCGCCTTCGACGCCAGCTACCAGGGCGCCAGCGGTGGTGAGCCCCGATTCATCGAAGATCCCACGCAGCGCGTGCAGGACTTCAGTTACGTCATCGACCACCTCGTCACCCTCCCGTACGTCGACACGGACCGGATCGGAGTGCTCGGAATCTGCGGTGGGGGAGGGTACTCCATCAGCGCCGCGACGACCGAACGGCGAATCAAGGTCGTCGGCAGCGTCGTCGGCGTGAACTTCGGCCACCTGCTCCATGAAGCTTTCAGCGGGTACGACCCGATCATGGCCTTGGAGGCGATCGCAGCCCAGCGCACGGCCGAAGCCCGTGGCGCCGATCCGGTTGTCGAGAATCTGCTCCCGCCCTCGGTGGAGGCCGCCGAGGGACTCGACATCGACGTGGTCGAGGCAACCGAGTACTACAAGACCGCCCGGGGCGAGCAGCCTCATGGTGCGACTCGCAGCATGATCTCGCGGCGCGCCGCGGGATACGGTTGGGACGCGTTCACCCATGCGGAAGTGCTGCTCACCCAGCCACTGTGCGTCGTCGTCGGCGACAAGCCGGGCGCGTTCGGCTCCTATCGGGACGGACTCGAGATCTACCGTCGCGCCCGGTCCGAGAAGAAGCAGTTGGTCGTGGCCGAAGGGTACTCACACTACGACCTCTACGACCGCCCCGAGCCGGTGAAGATCGCCCTCGACGCGCTGATTCCCTTCTTCGACACCAACCTCTGAATCGCGCACCGAATGCTCGGCTGGAGCGTGCGTTCATGCTCGGGCGGGGTGATCGACCTCGGTCGCGACCAGCAGAGCTCGAAAGGCCCCGGCCTCCCACAGCCGTGTGAGGGTCCGGGGCCTTCGTCGTGCTTCGACCGGCAGTGAGCTGCCCGGTCGCGGCTCGCTTGTCCGCGACTAGCGCAGAGTCAACCGACGCAATCCGTGGACAGCGATCGCGACCTCACGCAAGCCCGCTGCGCTGCCAGTACGGAGCACCACGACTATGCACAGCGTCATGTAGCAGATGAAACACAGCGAACCAAGCAAGGCAATTTCGAACACACCGACTCCTTCAGTGGCGCAGAGCAAAGATGGGTGTGCCTCAAACAGGCGTCTACTTGCCGATTGGGCACCCGGAATCAGGATGCAGCCCCATCCAGAAGTTGCAGACCAACACAGACCCACAACCTGGAGTGCCCCGCACTCGAAGCGGCACACTCCGTGCGCTATATCGACGCGGCCGTGCCAGATGCGATAACCCCCCGTAGTGGGCTGTACAGCATGAGGATCAACGTGGCGTCGCGAATACGTCTGACTGGGTTGCCCTCCAACGGCTTTCGATGGGACCCCTTGCCGATCATCATCCCGAAGGTTCTCACGGGGCGCAACCAGACATTTCGAGCCGGCCCAGAGGTTCGGGAGTGCAGGCCCAGCGTTCCGCTGCCGTCGCGGGTCAATCCCCGAACGAATAAGGGCCGAACCGGCCCCAAGCCACGAAGGCGGCCAGGACGAGCAAGACGATGTTCACCGCGACGAACGGATATTCCTTTCGCCGCTGATGAACCACGATCGCGCCCGCCATCACGAGGATCAGGCCGACCGCGGCCAATGGTGTGAGGACGGTGGCGATGCCGAGTGCTGCGGGCACGATGAGCCCCACGGCACCGAGAAGTTCCAGCGCTCCGATCGCTTTGATGGTTCCCGGTTCGAAGTTCTCGACCCAGCCCATGCCGGACTCGGCGAGCTTGCTTTTGGACTGTGCGAGTTTCAGTACGCCCGACATGGTGAACACGGCGGCCAGGAACGCGGCGACGATCCATAGTGCGATGTTCATGAAGGCACCTCTTTCTCGTGTCACTTACGGCCATCTGCCATTCTGCTGGTCGAGCGGTTCAGCACGGTGGATCAGCGACACGGATTGTTCGGCGCGGCGGGCAGTGGGATCGTGGAGTTGGTTGCGCTGGTGGGGGAGCTAGCTCGTTGCGTGCCGATCAGGCGACGGCCTGGTTGTAGGCGTCGACGATGTCTGCGGCGATGCGGCCGCGCGCGGAGACTTTATGTCCGTTTTCCGCGGCCCAGGTGCGGATCGCGGACAGATCGCTGCGGTTGCGCGCCTTCTTGGCCGGTGCGGGAGCGTTTCGAATGGTCGACTTGGCTGTGCGGCCGGTCTTGCGGGCGTGCGGAACCCATTGCTCCAAGGTGGTCCGGAGCTCGGTGGCGTTGCTGTCGGAGAGGTCGATTTCGTAGAGTGCGCCATCGATACCGAAAGTGACCGTTTCTGTAGCAGGGGTGGTGCCGTCGATGTCGTCGACGAGGTCGACTACCACTTTGCGCGCCATGCGGGAGTTCCTGTCTGGTCGAAATGGTCCGGCGCTGCCGCCGGGTGGAGGGAGCATTATCAATGACTATCTCACGCCCGCGCTTTTCCCGTGGACCGCAGTTTCGGTAATCGACCGGGAGGGTGTCGATCCCGATCGGCATACACCACAGCAATTCCGCGAACTCGAGCCGAATCGCACCGCTTTGCTGTCGATCGACTCAGGCTCGGCGCGTCTTGTCTGTTGTTGGTCACATGCCCGTTCTGAGTGTCTCTTCGGCGGTCACAATGAACGGATGCAGGTGTTCATTGCCGAGTCCGAGATCCGGTTCACGGACTACCCGTTCGTGGGCGCGTCGGTGTATCCGCACGGGACTGTCGCGGTCGGGCAGATCCGAGATGTCGACCCGGCCGCGTTGCCGCCGGAAGTCCGAACCGTGAGCGGCGAGACGTTGTTCGTCAGCGCCGCGGATCGGTCCGCGTTGGCGGAGTTATGCTCGCGCAACGCACTCCCGGTCCGCAGCCGCCCCGACATCTGGGCTGATCTGCTCGAACCTTTCCTAGACACCGCACTCGACGCCGACGCCGAGCGGTCCACCGAGGACCGGCTGCGTAGCGTGGGTTTGTCCCCGACGGAGATCATCGAGATTCGCGGTCGGGTCGAACGGGCGATGATGTCGTACAACTTCGACAGCATGCTGTGGGAATGGGTGCATCTCGGGCTCTACGATCTGCTGTCCGCCGCGGGTGGCACAAGGGCTCGTCGCGTGGCCAGGGCGACGTTGGGTGATCCGGCCGTGCTGTACGAGTGGGCGATGCGGATCGCCGATCGGTCGACCGAACGTCACTAATGCTCGACTGCGTGCGTGGGGCCGTCTCGCTGCCTGGCGCAGTCATCAGCTCGAACAGGCGGGTTTCGCGATGACCTGATGGATGTCCTCGTAGAGGATGTCGCCCGGACTTCCGGAGCGCAAGCGAGCCCACCTCACCCCGTGTGCGTCCAGAATCGCCGTGTAACCGTCTATGCGAGAGATCATTTCAGTGGCCGACGACTTGAACCAGGCCGTGGCACCCGGATGCGCCCGCCGATCGTAGACAGAAGGGTCTGAAACGCTCGGGTCGACGAGATTGGCCTGGTACCACGCATTTTCGCGCTGCCGGAACTGCTCCTGAACAGCAGTCAGGTGCCCCGCCGATGCCAGCCCGTTCACCAGGGCGAACACTCCTGGAAACCAGCCGTGACGATTAGGCACCACAGCTTGGAAGCGGATGAACAGCCGATCGGCACCTGCTACAACGGGCACAGCACTTCACACTCCGGGCAACGCTTGTAATCTCCCCAAACAGGATCCGACCATGGCACACCCGGAACGATGAATCGTCTGGTCGTCCCGCAAACGGGAACACGCTGGGGCGGAGCCGCAGCATGCGCGAGCGGTTCGCCCTCCTCCTTGACGAATCGCACACCGGCATACGGGTTGTCCGGGTCATCACTGCCCTCGTTCACCGCGCGATAGATAAACGAGTAGACCGCCTCGTACTCCACATATCGAGCCTATTCGAGAACACGCCCGCGCAACCGCGGCGAGGTTGCTCCGCCGCCACATCCGAGTTGTCCTGCGTCGGGATACCGTCGCGGTCGGTCTGAGCCCTGGCAGGCTGATGCCTCGACAGCGGAAGCTTTCGACGCCAATTTCTGCCCCGCACGGTCGCCGACAGGACGCCCACGTGGTCTACGCATCCTCGGTGCCACCGAGGGCTCATCGTTGTTGCCTACGCGCCCGGCACGGTACGGCGCAACTATTCGGTTCGAGTTCGGCGGGCGGCCGCGGACAGGCCGGCTGCGGGGAAGAGCGCGTCGAAACCGTGGAATCCGCCCGCCCAGATATGGAGTTCGGCCCGGCCGCCCGATGCCCAGATGCGGCTGGCGAATTCGACATCCTCGTCGCGGAAGACTTCGGCTGATCCCGCGTCGATACAGGTGTGTAGATCGGTGGGCGCTGCTGCCGACCCTGGCGAGCGGCCGATCAAGGCCGCCTCAGGCGCACGCGGGTGATTCCAGCGACGGGTCGTCGGCGGGCTGCTGTCCGCATGGGATCAAGAGAGCCTGTGGGACACCGCAGGAGGGCTCGAGTGGATCTCTTGGTCCGAGGGCGATCAATAGTTAGTTGCATAATGCAAGTAGTGTGTATATGGTTGGTTAGCGCAAGCAATTATTTGCAGGTGGGAGTTGACATGGCAGTGTCACCCGAGACGGCTCGAGGCCTGATCAGGGAGCTCTATTACATGGGCCGAGCGATCCGCGCTACGCTCGCGCACCCTGACGAGGGGGACCTGCTTCCCGGCGGTGTCGGCGTGCTGGGCTCACTCGAGGCCAGGGGGCCGTCTCGGCAGGTGGATCTGGCCGCGGACTTGTGTATCAGCCAATCGACACTGAGCAGGCATGTCGCCGAGCTGGTGAGCTCCGGCAATATCGCCCGCCACGCCGATCCCCTCGACGGCCGGGTCACTCTCATCCGGATCACCGACCAGGGCAGCGATCTGCTGCGGCGGGTCCGGGAGTCGCGGGCGCGGGGATTGCGCGCCGCGCTGGCCGATTGGTCCGAAGTCGAGGCCGAGCAGGCCATCGCGGTTGTCCAGAAGCTGAGGAATTCACTGGCGGCCGCTCCGCCCCACATCGCGGTGGGTGAGCGCCGACCGGTATCGACAGAAAGTCAGGAAGTGGATGTCTAGTTCAGCCGAGACCGAGACTGGGCGTGCCCCTGCCGCGATGACGCACCGCCAGGTCTTGGAGGCGATGACGGGACTGCTGGCGGCGCTGTTCACGGCGTTGCTCAGCACCACGATCGTGTCGACCGCGCTGCCAACGATCATCGGGGACCTGGAGGGGTCGCAGACCGCGTACGCCTGGGTCATCACCACGGCGTTGCTGGCCAACGCCGCGTCCACCCCGATCTGGGGCAAGTTCGCCGATCTGTTCAACAAGAAAGTGCTGGTCCAGTCGGCCATCGTCATCTTCGTCATCGGTTCGGTGATCGCGGGTTTCGCGAGCACCGTGCCGATCCTGTTGGCGGCACGAGTCGTCCAGGGCATCGGCATGGGCGGACTGACCGCACTCGTCGTCGCGATCATCGGTTCCATCGTCTCGCCGCGCGAACGTGGCCGCTATTCCGGCTACATGGGCGCGGTGATGGCGGTGTCGATGTCGGGCGGGCCCATCCTCGGTGGCGTCATCGTCGACAGCCCGCTCGGCTGGCGTTGGTGCTTCTTCGTGTGCGTGCCGCTGGCTGTCATCGCCCTGCTGCTGTTGCAACGAACCCTGCGGTTGCCCACCGAACGCAAGGAAGGTGTGTCGATCGACTGGCTCGGCGCCGCCTTGCTGACCGCGGGTGTGTCGGTGTTGCTCATCTGGGTCTCGTTCGCCGGGAAGGCGGACTACTACGACTGGTTCTCCCGCGAATCCGCTCTGTATGTCGGTTCGGGTGTGCTGCTGCTCGTCGCGACCGTCGTGGTCGAATCGCGGGTCAAGTCACCGATCATCCCGCTGTCGATCGTCACCGAACGCACCACCGGCTTGGCGATCGTCGCCTCGATCGCGGTCGGCGTCGGCATGTTCGGGTCGACCACCTTCCTCGGCCAGTATTTCCAGACCGCGCGCGGCTACTCGCCGACGATGGCCGGCGTCCTGACCATCCCCCTGGTGATGGGCATGCTCGTCGGGTCGACCGGTTCGGGACAGCTGATCACCCGGTTCGGGAAATGGAAGTCGTTCGTCGTCACCGGCGGCGCCTTGCTGGTGGCCGGGTTCGGGCTGCTCTCGACACTCGATCACGCCACCGATCTGTGGCTCGTCGGCATCTACATCGCCGTCGTGGGGCTCGGCGTCGGCATGCTGATGCAGAACCTGGTACTGGCCGTGCAGAACACGGTGAGCGTGCACAATATCGGCGCCGCGTCGAGCAGCGTCGCGTTCTTCCGCACGTTCGGCGGCGCGATCGGCGTCTCGGTGCTGGGCTCGGTCCTGGCCTCCCGGGTGACCGAACTGTCGGCGGAAGGTTTCGCCCGGCTCGGCGTGACGAGCGGCGGTTCCGCCGGTGGCGGCAGCCTGAATCTCCATGCGCTGCCTGCACCGGTCGTCACGGTCGTGCGCGCCGCCTACGGTGATGCGACCGGACGGATCTTCCTCATCGCCGCGGGTGCCGCGGTTGTCGCGCTCCTGGCGACGGCCCTGCTGCCGAACCGTCCGCTGCGCAACACGATCGACATCGATCCTGCCCTCGACCCGACGGCGAAAGCTTCTGCGTCGCAAGCTGAGACAACCGATCCGCTCGATGCCGAACTGGCCGCGCTCGCGGAGTCGGACTGGGACGGGAAGCAGGTCTGGCAAGGCGCCGAGCGGGTGCTGTCCGAGGCCGAACCGGTGCCGACGGCAGCGGGCGGTCGACACGCGACAGCCGAACAGAACGGTCATCGGGCGGTCGCGATGGACACGTCATCGCCCGCCGCGCTGCCGACCGGCGGGTTGCCCGGCACGGGCAGCGGCGTGGTGGACGGTCGCGTCCGCCGCGAGGACGGCCAGCCGCTTTCGGGTGCGGTGCTGACATTGATCGATCAGAACGGCCGTCAGGTCGCGCGGACGAGCAGTGCCGCCGATGGTGATTACGCGATCAGCGCACCGACGTCGGGTGGCTACGTCTTGATCGTGTCGGCGATGGGACACCAGCCGACCGCCGTCAACGTGGCGGTCGGCGAGCGACCCCAGCGAGTGGACCTGAGCCTGGTCGGCTCCGGTGAGCTGTCGGGTGTTGTCCGTACCGCCGGCCACGGTTCGCCGTTGCCGGGTGCCACCGTCACCGTGACCGACCCGCGTGGTGAGGTGATCGGCGCCGCTGTGACGGGTGGCGACGGCGCATACGCGTGCCACGGCGTTGTCTCGGGTGCCTATACCTTGGTCGCGGCCGCGGAGCACAGGCGTCCCAGCGCGATCACCGTGACGGTGCCCGACAGCGGCGTGCTTCGCCAGGACATCGAGTTGTCCGCGATGTCGGTACTCACCGGATCCGCCCTGGCCGACGACGGCAGGGCCGTGCCCGACGCACTGGTCAGCGTCCTCGACGCCGCGGGGGAGGTGACGGCGACAGCGCGCACCGACGAGAACGGCCGCTATGTCGTGGCCGATCTGCTCGAAGGGGAGTACACCGTGATCACCCGTGGCTATCCGCCCGTGACCGATCGGGTCAGCGTCTCCGGGGCCGAGGTCGCTCATGACGTGCGGCTCCGCTACGAGCCCGGGAACCGCTGATGAGTGGGCTGACCGGTCGTGTCCGCACGGCGGCGGGCTGGCCGGTGCCGAACGCGATGCTGACGGTGACGGATATGTCGGGCCGCCAGCTCGCCCGCAGGGAGGCCGACGAGACCGGGTCTGTGAGTACCGACCCATTGCCCGCGGGGATGCACACCGCCGTGCTCACCGCGGTCGGGTTCGAGCCGGTCGCGCGGATCGCACAGATCTCCGCGACGGGAACCGGTGCGCTCGGTGAGGTGGTGCTGGCACCGGCGGCGGCGACGGTGACCTCGCCGCCGCCGGGGCCGTGGACGATCGATCCGGCACATTCGACGGTGATCGCCACCGCGCGTCACCTGGGTATCGCCGGCATCAAGGCCCGATTCGCGCAGGTGAGCGGGCGACTCGATATCGCAGAGCCGTTCGAACGGTCCACCGGGCACGCCGAGATCGTGGCGGCGGGCATCGATACCGGCATCTCGATGCGCGACGATCATCTGCGCTCACCGGAATTCCTCGATGTCGACCGCTATCCGACGATCACGTTCACCGGTCTCGGGTTGCGCCGCACCGGCGCCGACACCTGGGTGATGCCCGGTGAACTGACACTGCACGGGCAGCGCCGCCCGATCGATCTCGCGGTGACCTACGGTGGCTTCGGGCAGGATCCGTGGGGTGGGGTGCGGGCGGCGTTCCACGCCGAAACACTGTTGCACCGCAACGATTTCGCGATCGACTACAACGCGGTGGTACGCGCGGGAGTGGCCGCCGTCGGCACCACCGTCAAGATCGAACTCGACATCGAGGTCGTACAGGGCGAACGACTGCCCGAAATGTAGCTCGAGCCTTGCCTATCCGGCACCCGGGAATGCGGGCGAGACCGGCCATCTCGCCGCGCACTGCCCAGGGATTTGTCGAGCGCTACGACAGAACGGCGACCTCGGCCGGGGTAGTGTGCTCGCCCAGCTCGGTTTCCTCGTTCGGGATCGAGGTGCGGATCAAGTGGTCGAACGCGCCGAGGGCTGCTGTCGCACCGGCTCCGGCGGCGACGATGATCTGTTTGAACGGGGTCGTGGTGCAGTCGCCCGCCGCGAATACTCCGGGAGCGGACGTTCGCCCGTGGTCGTCGACGACGATCTCACCGCGCGGGGTGAGATCGACGGTGCCGGTGAGCCATTCGGTGTTGGGCAGCAGGCCGATCTGGACGAAGACGCCGTCCACGGCGAGTGAATGCCACGCCTCGGTCGTGCGGTCGGAGTAGGTGAGGCCGGTGACTTTGGCACCGTCGCCGACGACCTCGGTCGTCATCGCGTCGAGCAGGATCTCGACGTTGGGCAGGCTGCGCAGCTTGCGCTGGAGGACCTCGTCGGCACGCAGCTCGGCGTCGAATTCGACCAGGGTCACGTGGGCGACGATCCCGGCGAGATCGATGGCGGCTTCGGCGCCGGAGTTGCCGCCACCGATCACCGCGACGCGTTTGCCCTTGAACAGGGGGCCGTCGCAATGCGGGCAATAGGTGACACCCTTGTTCCGGTATTCGGATTCCCCGGGAACATTCATCGACCGCCACCGCGCACCGGTTGCGACGATCACGCTGCGCGAGCGCAGACGCGCACCGCTCGCGAGCTCCACCTCCGCCAAGCCACCTTCGGCGGTGGCGGGGGACAGCTTCGTCGCGTTCTGCGCGTTGACGATGTCGACGTCGTAGTGGCGGACGTGGTCTTCCAACGCGGCGGCGAACCGCGGGCCCTCCGTGTAGGGCACCGACGCGAAGTTCTCGATTCCCATGGTGTCGAGCACCTGGCCGCCGAAGCGCTCCGAAACGACGCCGGTGCGAATTCCCTTCCGCGATGCGTAGATCGCGGCCGTGGCTCCCGCGGGTCCGCCGCCGACGACGAGCACGTCGAAGGGCTCCTTCGCCGAGAGGGCGGCTGCGGTGCGTTCGACCGACCCGGTGTCGAGCCGGTTGACGATCTGTTCGAGGCTCATCCGCCCGGAACCGAACGGTTCACCGTTGAGGAATACCGTCGGCACCGCCATGATCTGGCGGTTGTCGATTTCGTCCGGGAACAGGGCGCCGTCGATCGCGACGTGCTTGATGCCGGTGTTCAGCACGCACATCAGGTTCAGGGCCTGAACGACGTCTGGGCAGTTCTGGCAGGACAGGGAGAAGTAGGTCTCGAAGTTCCATTGCCCCTCGAGATCTCGTACCTGCGCGAGCAGGTCCGCGGCCTCTTTGGAGGGGTGCCCGCCGACCTGCAGCAGGGCCAGCACCAGGGATGAGAACTCGTGTCCGAGCGGGATTCCGGCGAACCCCACCTCGATGTCGGAGCCGGTGCGACGGACGGTGAACGACGGCCGGCGCGCGTCGATGCCGCTGCGGTGGTGGGTCACCAGATCCGACATGCCTGCGATCTCGTCCAGGAGCTCGGCCAGTTCTGTGGACTTGGGGCGGTCGTCGAGGGTGGACACGAGCTCGATCGGCTGGGTCACCTTCTCGAGCAGGGTCTTCAATTGGCGTGCGAGCGAGGTCTTGAGCATGCGGGTCTACTCCGGAAGTTGAGAGTTGAGGCGGGGCACGGGAGTCGGGTCCCGTGCCACCGGGGCAGCTGCGGTCGACGAATCAGATCTTGCCGACGAGTTCCAGCGACGGGGCGAGAGTGTCGTCGCCCTCTTCCCACTTGGCCGGGCAGACCTCGCCCGGGTGCGAGCGAACGTACTGCGCGGCCTTGACCTTGCGCAGCAGTTCGGCGGCGTTGCGGCCGATGCCCTCGGCGGTGACCTCGGTGAACTGGACGACGCCGTCCGGGTCGACCAGGAAGGTGCCGCGGTCGGCGAGGCCCTCGTCGTCGCGGAGCACCTCGAAGGCGGTGCTGATCCGCAGGGTGGGGTCGCCGATCATCGCGTACTTGATCTTGCCGATGGTGTCGGACGACGCGTGCCACGCCTTGTGGGTGAAGTGGGTGTCGGTCGAGACGGAGAAGACCTCGACGCCCAGGCGCTGCAGCTCGTCGTAGTGATCGGCGAGATCACCGAGTTCGGTCGGGCAGACGAAGGTGAAGTCCGCCGGATAGAAGAAGAAGATCGCCCATTTGCCCTTGATGTCCTCGTCGGAAACGCTGACGAAGGCACCGTCTTTGAACGCCTCCGCGGCGAAGGGCTTGATCTTCTTGTTGATCAGCGACATGGAAGTGGCCTCATTCCGAACGGTAGTGGGATCTTTCGATTCCCGAAGCTATAGATCGCCGATTGATAGCACTAATCAAATCATGCGAGCCTACTGATAGTCCGAGCCAATAAGGGCTGGCTGCATAATCTGGAATAGATCCAGTTAAGGTGAAAGATGTGACAGAGATCTCGCGCGCGGTTGCCGGACCGTGCGCCGTCCTGAACGCGAGGCCCTGGCCCGGGTGGGCACGTGATTGATGCCACGCTGGCTATGCAACTGGTTGCATATCGGTCGGTGTGACTCCTATCGTGCAGGAACTGACGTTCGCCCGGCGGCCCGCTCGCCGGTCCGTCCTGCCTTTCGGAGGATTCAATGGCACTGCCCCCGCAGCTTTCCGGCCGCCTTTCCCTGCCCGTGGTCGCCTCGCCGATGTTCATCGCGTCGGGTCCCGAGCTCGTCATCGCCCAGTGTCAGGCCGGGATCGTCGGATCGTTTCCGGCGCTGAACGCACGGCCCGCGTCGCTGCTGGGCGACTGGCTCGATCGCATCGTCGAGGAGAACGCGGCGTACGCGGCGGCGAATCCGGAGGCCGTGGTGGCGCCGTTCGCGGTCAATCAGATCGTGCACCGCTCCAACGATCGGCTCGAGCAGGACATGGCGGTCATCGTCGAGCACCAGGTGCCGATCGTGATCAGTTCGCTGGGCGCGCGGACGGAGATCAACGACGCGGTGCACTCCTACGGCGGGCTCGTGCTCCACGACGTGATCAACAACGAGTACGCGCGCAAGGCGATCGAGAAGGGCGCCGACGGGCTCATCGCGGTCGCCGCGGGCGCGGGCGGGCATGCCGGGACCCAGTCGCCGTTCGCGCTGATCCAGGAGATCCGGACCTGGTTCGACGGTCCGCTGTTGCTGTCGGGCTCGATCGCGCACGGCCGGTCGATTCTGGCGGCTCAGGCCGCCGGCGCCGACCTGGCCTACATCGGCTCGGCGTTCCTGTCGACGGCCGAGGCCAATGTTGTGCCCGGCTACCGGCAGATGATCGTCGACTCCACCGCGGCCGACATCGTCTACAGCAATCTGTTCACCGGCGTGCACGGAAACTACCTGCGCGGCAGCATCGTCGCCGCGGGGCTGGATCCCGACAACCTGCCCGAGTCGGATCCCTCGCAGATGAACTTCGGTTCCTCCGGCACCGATGCCAAGGCCTGGCGCGATGTCTGGGGTGCGGGCCAGGGCATCGGCGCCGTCACCGAGGCCGGGACCACCGCCGACCTCGTGGCGACGCTGCGCGGGCAGTACGAGCAGGCGTGCGGCGATCTCGCGGCCACGGTCGACCACCTCGCCGGCGCGGTGGTACCGGCCCGCTAGCGGCCCGCTGTCGCGAGTGTCCGCCGGCTCAGCGTCGAGCCGGCGGACACTGGCCTTGTGGTCGCTCGCCCTTCGGGCCGTTGCCTGCGGGCGTGGCTCGGCGGATTCGATCTCGGCGCTGCCGGAAGTGCTCCAGCGCCGCGTATATTTCAGCCGATGCACGCGTCCGACGAGCGACAACCAGTGATCTCGCGGTGGTCTGGCACGGGGCGTATGAGCCCCGGTGTGCTCGAGATCGAGGGTTCGCTGGGAAGTCTGCCGCGACATGCACACCACTCCGTGCAGGTGGCCGTCGCCCACCATGGGACGTTCGTCATCGAGGATCTCCAGGGCCGTCAGCTACGCACCAACGCGGCGATCGTTCCCGCCGATCAGCCGCACGCGTTCAGCGCCACCGGGGCCTGGGGCGTCGTGGCGCACGTCGAGCCCGAGTCTTCGCTGGGCGCCGAGCTGATCGAGCTGGTAGACGATCCATCCCACTCGCTCGCCTGGCATCAGGCAGGACAGATCCTGACCCAGGGCCACAGTGCGTATGTGGAAGGGCGCCTGCGTTCTCCCGGAAACACCTCGCACCCACTGCATCCGGGCGTCGCCGCTGCGCGCGACCGTCTTCAGGTCGAGCTGGACTCACGCCCCATCCGGCTGCACGACCTCGCCGCGGCCGTTCATCTGTCGGAGAGCAGGCTGTCCCATCTCTTCGCCGAGGCGCTCGGCATCACCTTCCGGGCGTATGTCGGATGGCTCCGGCTGCTCCAGGCGACCGCGGCGGTCGCGCAGGGCCGGACGCTCACCGAGGCGGCGCACCTGGCGGGGTTCACCGACAGCTCCCACCTCACCAGGACGTGTCGCCGAACCTTCGGCGCTCCGCCCACCGCGTTCAGCACGATCCGTTGGGAGATCCTGCCGATGTAGCAGGTTGGTCCAATCCTGGACACCGGGAAACGGCGAGGCTCGAGCAGACCGGAAAGGAACTGCTCGTGACCACATCACCCCTCGTCGACTCCTTCACACCGGATGGCGGCGGCCCCCGACTCACCTCACTGCACTGGGTCCCGCGCGGGCCCGCGCGGGCCAGTGTCGTCCTCCTGCACGGTCTCGGCGAGCACGCCGCCCGCTACGACACCACGGCTCGGCTGTTCACCGCGGCCGGTATCTCCGTACTCGCGATGGACTACGAAGGATTCGGGCGATCCGACGGACGCCGCGGCGACGTCCGCTACGAGTCGACGGCACGGGCCGTGGACCACCTCATCTCCCACGAGCGTGCGCGAACGGGCGGCGCTCCGGTCGTGCTGTACGGGCACAGCCTGGGCGGGCTCTACGCGTTCCTCTACGCGGCGGACCGGCCGGGGGCGGACGTGGCCGCGGTGGTGGCGACCGGACCCGCTTTCGACTCGGAGCTGCGCAACCAGCGTCTCAAGGTGGCCGTGGTCAGGAGCCTGGGCCGTGTCTTCGCCACCCTGACAGTGCCGAACGGGCTGCGGTTCGAGCGGGTCAATCGCGACCCCGCCGTCGTCGCCGAGCGGTACGCCGATCCCTTGGTCCACGGGCGAGCGACGGCACGCTTCGCGATCGATGTGCTGGCACAGATGGATCGGGTGGCATCGGCTGCCAGCCGAGTCGCCGTACCACTGCTCGTGGTGCACGGCGACGCCGATCTGATCAATCCGATCTCCGCCAGCCGCCGGGTGGTCGACCTCGTGCCGTCGGCGACACTGAAGACCTGTCCAGGGGTGTACCACGGGGTGGAGGACGAACCCGAGGGGCCGGTCATCCTGGCCGAGGTCATCGCATGGATCGACCGGACCCTTCGCGGCGAAGGGAGCCCGGGGTAGCCACTCCGCGAAAGCCGGTGCGGCACTTGGATACCTGCTTCCGAACACGACGTGTACCGCTGTCGGTTCACGCTTACTGCCGCGCTCGAACGGCTTCAGCCGGGTTGGTCGCTGACAGTGCGGTGCGGGGCCAGGTCCAGGCGTACCGCAGGATGAGGACGAGAAGGACCACTTCCAAGACGACGCCGAGGCCGTAGAAGAACAGCCAGGACTCGCCCGTCGCGTTGAACGCCGTGACGGGGACGTAGAGCGAAGCCACGACGAGGTTGGCGACGCGGCTCACCCCGGCGGGCAGCGTCATCGACAGGAAGATCATGAAGATCGGGACGGCCATGAGGGTCAGGGCCGTGGTCGAAAACGTCTGGGAGAGATCGAATTCGAAGACCTTGCCGGCGAGGATCTCCTGGATGACGCCGGGCGTGAAGAAGTTGAGAATGTCCACGTAGGCGTACAGGAACATGAAGCTCGTCCACGCTGCGGCGAGCTTGGCTCGCACCGGCATCGGCAGTTCGTCCAGCGTGGTGGGTTGACGTGTGCTCATCATGGGCTCCGTTGTAGGGCGGATCGGTAGGTCCACGATCGCCGAGCTCGGCGCGGGGCACACCGGCCCGGAGGCTGGAGTTCGCCTGGCCGATGGCATGATCTCCCTCTCGTACTTTCGGCGGGTCCGCCGAGGCGCGCCGATCCCTATGCTGAAGCCGTGGTCACTGTCCGGCGCTCCCTCTGGCACGAGCCGCGGCCCGGTGACGCCCCACCGATCGGTCGTCTCGACTGGCTGCTGGTGGGCGTGTTCGCGGCCGCCGCCGCGGTCGAGAGCATCGTTCGGCCGGACCTGGCCTGGCGACCCCTGGTAGCGGTGCTCGCCGTGGCGCTGGTACCCGCCCTGCTCTGGCGGCGAAACCACCCGCTGCCGACCGCCCTGGCCGGCTGGGCTGCCGCCGGGCTGCTCTCGGTCCTGCAGCTGACCGCGCATGCCGGGGACCTCGGCCTCTACGCCATGATGGCCGACTTGATCCTGCTCTACGCCTTGGTGCGGTGGGGCTCGGGCCGGGAGATCGTCGTCGGGACGGCGTTCGTGGCCGTCGTCGTCGCGCTGGGGATGTACGCCTCCTCCGCGGGCTGGGCCGACGTTTTCGGCGGCACTGTCCTGTTGCTGTTGTTCGTCGCGCTGGCGGCGGTGTTTCGCTACCGCGCGGACCTCTGGCGCCGCCAACAGCGCGAGGTGCGCAATCAGGAGCGGGTGGCGCTGGCGCGCGAGCTGCACGACACCGTGGCCCACCACGTCTCGGCCATCGCGGTGCAGGCGCAGGCCGGGCGCGTGGTCGCCGCCGTCCAGCCGGAGAAGGCTGTCGAGGTCTTGGCCGCGATCGAGTCCGAAGCGTCGCGAACCCTGGCGGAGATGAGGTCCATGGTGCGGGTGCTGCGTGCGGAGGAACCCGTCGCCTACGCACCGCAGCCGGGTGTCGCGGACCTGCGGTCCCTGGCGCGCCCCGACGCGATGCCCACCGTCGAGGTCTCGCTGGACGGTTCGTCGACCCGGCTGGCACGACCCGTGGACGCCGCGCTCTACCGGCTCGCACAGGAGTCGCTGACCAATGCCGTCCGGCACGCCCGCAGCGCGACCCGCGTCGGGATCGTCGTCTGCCGAGAGGGCGACACCGTCCGGCTGCGGGTCGTCGACGACGGACTGACCGAGCCGGGCCCGGTCCCGAAGCCCGGATTCGGCCTGCTCGGCATGGCCGAACGCGCCCAGCTCCTCGGCGGATCGCTGTCCGCGGGGCCCGGGCCCGAGGGTGGTTGGGTGGTCGAGGCGGTACTGCCCGTGGCGGCGCCGGCATGAGCATTCGTGTGGTCGTCGCCGACGACCAGGACCTGGTCCGGACCGGGCTGGTGATGATCCTCGGTGCGCAACCCGACCTCGAGGTCGTGGGGGAGGCGGCAGACGGGCTCACAGCGCTCGACCTGGCGACCCGGCTGCGTCCCGATGTGCTCCTGGTCGACATCCGGATGCCCGGGCTCGACGGCATCGAGGTGACGCGACGCCTCGCGGGGCCGGGCGTCACAGACCCGATGGCGGTCGTCGTGATCACCACCTTCGACCTCGACGAGTACGTCCTCGGCGCACTGCGCGCCGGCGCCCGCGGCTTCCTGCTCAAAGACGCCGGGCCGGAACTTCTCGTGCAGGCCATTCACGCGGCCGCCGATGGGGACGCGCTGATCGCCCCCAACGTCACCCGCCGGTTGCTGGCGACCTTCGCCGACCAGGCGCCGGTGGTACCGGTCCAGCCCATCGACCCGCTCACCGACCGCGAGGAGGAGGTGCTCGCGCTGGTGGCCCGCGGCCGGACGAACGCCGAAATCGCCACCGAGCTCTTCGTCGGCCTGAGCACGGTCAAGAGCCACGTCGCATCGTTGATGGGCAAGCTCGGCGCCCGCAACCGCGTCGAGATCGCGATGTGGGCGTATGACACCAGACGTGTGCGAGCCGACTAGCGGCGGAAGTCGGGTAGGGGCTTTTTCAGGGTGAATTTCCGGGTCTTTCCGGGATCCGGAGATCGAAACTGATTGTTACGGTCCGTGCATGTACCGAGATTCCCGCTCTCCGACAACCAATTCCGGTCCGCGTGACCGGTTGTCGACGTCGCGGTCGAAGCGAAGGTGTGCCAGAGGTGGTGGGCAGTCGTGACGACAGTCCGTGCGCGCCGCGGTTCTCCCGGATCGACTGTCACCGATGTCGCGTGGTTCTTCGCGATCGCCATCGCGCTGTGTTACGCGCTGTCGGTTCCGATGGTCTTTCGGCTCGTCTCCGCGGATTTCGACAACCTGATCGTTCCGATCCTGCAACTGACCCCGCTGCTCGCCGCGGTCATCCTGTGGCTCGCCCGACGACCCGGAACCTTCCGGGCGACCTTCGCCACCGGGTGGCGCGGCACACCCAGGTGGGCCGGTATCGGCATCGGCCTCATCACCGCGATCGCCGCCATCCAGACGGGCATCGCACTGGCAGTGGGGATCTGGCCGCTCAACCCGCTCGACCAGATCCTGATGGCGACGGTGTGGGTCGTTCCGGTGTTCGTCCTGCAGTCGGTCTTCGCGATCGGCGAAGAGTTCGGCTGGCGCGGCTGGCTGGTGACCCGTGCCGCGTCCTGGGGTTTCTGGCCGCTGGCCCTGGTCAGCGGTGCGGTCTGGATCGTCTGGCACCTGCCGGTGCTCGCCGTCGTCGGTGACCGCCCACCGTGGGACATCGTCATCTATTTCGCGGGCATGCTGCCGTGGGCGCCGCTGCTGCTCGCCCTGCGCTGGCGGTCGGGCAGTGTCTGGCCGGCGGTCTTGACACACGGAGCCATCAACAGCGTCCGGGTGTTCCTGCTGCAATCGGTTCCCGATGCGACAGATCATCTGCTCATCGAAGTGATCGGTTGGGTGCTGACACTCGCCGCCGCGCTGTGGCTGATGCGCACGAGCCCGGCGCCGGTCGTCCAGGGCGCCGATGGAACTCGCGCCCTTCCACAGCTCGGCGGCGAGAAGCGGGTATCCGACCGGCCGTGACCGAGCCCGCGAAACCGGTAGGCGGCCTCGAATCATGGTGTGCCGGATCAGGAAACGACGACAGCTCGCGCACCGTTCTCGCCGGCGCAGTAGTCGACCGCCTTGCCGATGTCGCCGAAATCGAAGGTCTCGGTGACCAGCTGGTCCAGCAGCAGCGCGCCGCTCTGGTAGAGCTCGACGAGATGGGGGATGTCGCGTTTGACATGGGCCGAGCCGTACAGGCAGCCCTTGACCGTCTTTCCGGACATGACGACATTGTTGAAGACCTCGTCGACACCGACGCCGGGCCCGGCGCCGACGAGCACGGCGGTGCCACCACGCCGTGCCATCGCGACGGCCTGGTTGACCGTCTCCTGCCGCCCGGCCACCTCGATGACGACATCGGCGCCCCGGCGGCCGGTGAGCTGCTGGACCTTCTTGACCACCTCGGGGCCCGCGGTGAGCGTGTGGGTCGCGCCGAGTTCGGTGGCCAGGGCGAGCCGGTCGGCGTGGACATCGATGGCGATGATGGTGGTCGCGCCCGCGATCCGGGCGCCTTGGACGGCATTGAGACCCACACCGCCGCAACCGATGACCGCGACAGCGTCACCGACACGAACACCGCCGGTCTTGACCGCGGCGCCGAATCCGGTGAGCACGCCACAGCCGAGCAGGGCGGCCGAGGCGATCGGCACCTGGTCGGAGATCCGGATGGCCGCTCCGGCGGGGACGACGGTGCGCTGGGAGAAGGTGCCGAGTCCGCAGAACTGCCGCACGGGTGTGCCGCCGAGACTCATCCGGGTGCTGCCGTCGGGCATGGTGTGGGCGCCGAGCATGGTCCGGGGGCGTCCGCACAGGTGTTGTTCGGCGCGCTGGCAGTAGAAGCAGGTGCCGCAGCTCGCCAGCCAGGACAGCACCACGTGGTCGCCGACGGCGAGGTCGTCCACGCCGTCGCCGATCTCGACGACGACACCGGCGCCCTCGTGGCCGAGCACCAGCGGCAGTGGCGCGGGGAGCTTGCCGGAGAATACGCCGACGTCGGAATGGCAGACGCCGGTCGCCTTCACGTCGACGACGACCTCACCGGGGCCAGGTCGCGCGATCTCGATGTCGGCGAGCCGGAGCGGGCCGCCTGCCAGTTCGAACAGTGCTGCTCGTGTCATGTGTTCTTCTCCGTTGTCGTGGTCTGCCCGTAGGTATCGCGCAGAACGTTCTTGAGGACCTTGCCGTTGGCATTGCGGGGCAGCTCGCCGACGACGTAGAAGTGTTTGGGCACTTTGTATTTCGCGAGCCGCTCACCCAACCAGGTGCGCAGCGCGTCGATGTCGACGGAGCTGTCCTCCGCCGCGACGATCAGCGCGGCCCCGACTTCGACATAGCGCTGATCCGGGACCCCGATGACGGCGGCGTCCGCGACATCGGGATGTCCGGACAGCACCATCTCGATCTCGGCGGGGTAGACGTTCTCGCCGCCGCTGCGGTACATGTCCTTGGCGCGTCCGGCGATGGTGAGGAAGCCCTCGGCGTCGATGCGCCCGAGATCGCCGGAGTGGCACCAGCCGTCGACGAAGGTGGCGCGATCTGCTTCCGGACGGTTCCAGTAGCCGATGCTCACCCCGCCGCTGCGGACACAGATCTCACCGACTTCATCGGTGTCGGTGAGCGAGCCGTCCGGCCGGATCACCTTGATCTCGGTCATCGCCTGGGGCGTGCCGATGCTGCTCTCGTGGCCGCGCGCGACATCGAATTCCAGGCTGGTGCTGACCGCGCCGCCTTCGG
The DNA here is from genome assembly GCF_040681225.1 of Nocardia sp. NPDC051833. Lineage (NCBI taxonomy): Bacteria > Bacillati > Actinomycetota > Actinomycetes > Mycobacteriales > Nocardiaceae > Nocardia > Nocardia sp. NPDC051833. The sequence goes on along the minus strand of NZ_JBFAYK010000002.1, from coordinate 801,320 downwards.
TGAGGCTGTAGGACTGGACCAGCTCGACGCCGGGCAGGCGCTGCTCGAGCTCGTCGTAGACCCAGGGCATCACGATGTCGCCGCCGGTGACGATGCGCCGCACGGTGGGTGGGACGCGATGGATGAGGTCCTCGCTGCCGCGCAGCAGGTCGAAGAGCATGAACGGATACAGCAGCACGTCGGTGGCCGCGTGCCGGTCGGCGACGTCGAGGAAGTTCTCGAGGGTGAAGTTGCCCGACGGGAAGGTGATCGCGGTGCCGTGGGCGATCAGGGCGGGCAGGAGCAGGACCTCGAAGCCGCCGGCGTGGAACAGGGGACCGCTGGTCTGGCAGACGGTGTCGCTGTCGATGCGCCAGCGCTGGGCCTGGATCGAGCCGATCCACAGGGCGTTGCCGTGGGAGAACAACGCACCCTTGGGCCGACCGGTGGTTCCCGACGAATACATCAGTGACACCGGGTCTTCGGCGGAGACGACCGGGAAGCCCGCGGCATCGGAAGCCTGCGCGGCGAACACCGACAGCGGCGTGGCGTCGGCGCCGGTCTCGCCGCGCACGACATAGGTCGAGACCGCGACGGTGTCGCGGAGGGCGGCGACGACGGGGGCGAACTCGGCATCGAACACCAGGACCCGGGGCTCGGAATCGCTCAGTGCGAAACGCAATTCCGGTTCGGTGAGTCGCCAATTGAGGCGCACCGCGATGGCGCCGACCCGGCCGATCGCCAGGTAGAGCGCGATGTAGTCGGTGCAGTTGCGCAGGAGCAGACCGACCCGATCGCCTTTGCCGACGCCGGCCTGCTGCAGCGCCCGCGCGTAGCGCAGCTCGGTCGCTCGGAGTTCGAGCCAGCTCAGGGCGGGTTCGCCGCCGAGCGCGACCGCGGGCTTGCTCGGGTCGACGGCGGGTATCTGCGCGGCGATCGCGTCGGTGATGTAGTTCAGGCTCATCCCCATGGGACGCTCCGGTGTGTGCGTCGGCAGTGACTCATTCGTGGTGATCCTTGTCTGCTAGCGGACCGCTCCGGCGGCGCGGAGGGCTTCGATCTCGGATGGGTCGAAGCCCCAGTCGGCGAGTGCTCGAGTGGTATTCGTTCCCGCCGGGACCGAAGGGCCCTGCACGGCGCCGGGGGTGCGGCTGAATCGCGGCGCGGGTGCGGGCTGGAGGACGCCGTCGACCGGAAGGAAGCTGCGCCGGGCCGTGGCATGCTCGTGCTTCATCGCTTCGTCCAGGTCGAGGACCGGGGTCGTGCAGGCCTCCCGCCCGGCGAAGGCGGCTTCCCACTCCGCACGGGACTTGGTAGCGAACACCGCCGCGAGCAGCGAGCGCATCCGCGGCCAGTGCGCGCGATCCCACTGAGAGTCGACGAGTTCCGGTTGCATACCCAGTACCTCGAGCAGTTCGGCGAAGAACGGGGACTCGATGGCTCCCACGGCCATCCAGCCGCCGTCGGCGGTTTCGTACACGCTGTAGAACGGGGCACCGCCGTCGAGCATGTTCGTCCCGCGCTCGAGACCGTGCATCCCCGCCTGCCGCTGTCCGTAGAATACGCCGCCGAGCAGCGCGATCCCGTCGACCATCGCGGCGTCGACCACTTGGCCGCGGCCGCTGCCGCGCGCTTCCCACAGCGCCGAGAGCAGGCCCATCGCGAGCATCAGGCCGCCACCGGCGTAGTCGCCGAGCAGATTCAGCGGGATCGCAGGCGCGCCGCCCGCCGGGCCCATGGCGGCGAGCAGTCCGGACAACGACAGGTAGTTCAGATCGTGCCCGGCGGTCTGGCTCAGCGGCCCGTCCTGTCCCCATCCGGTCGCCCGGCCGTAGACCAGACGTGGGTTGCGGGCGAGGCAGGTCGCGGGGCCGACGCCGAGGCGTTCGGTGACGCCGGGCCGGTTGCCTTCGAGGAGCGCGTCGGCCTGCTCGACCAGCCGCAGCAGGGTTTCCACGCCGTCGGGGTGCTTGAGATCGATGGCCACCGATCGTCGCCCGCGGTCGTTGACGAACGCGGGCTGGCGGCCGTTGCTCGCGCCCAGATCGGTGCGCAGCGAGCCCACCGCGCTGGGCCGGTCGACGCGCAGGACCTCGGCGCCGAGATCGCTGAGTAGCATCCCGCACCACGGTCCCGGTCCGAGCCCGGCCAGCTCGATGATTTTGAGTCCGGTCAGCGGCCCTCTGGCCTGCGGCTCGGAGTCGGCGAGTCGGTTCACGGGCTCACACCGCCCCGACGAGGATCTGCTGGAGTTCGGTGAACCCGAGAATCCCCTCGGGCCCCGATTCGCGGCCCCAGCCCGACGCTCCGACGCCGCCGAACGGCGCGCTCATCGCGGGACCGAAGGAGTTCACCGCCACGGCGCCCGCGCGGATCCGGCGCGCCACCTCGATGCCGACCGCGGCGTCGGCGGTGAACACCGCACCCGACAAACCGAAGGCGGTGGCATTGGCCAGGCGGACGGCGTCGTCGAGATCGCGGTACACCTGCACGGCGGTGACCGGCCCGAACACTTCGCGCTGGACCAGGTCGGAGTCCTCGGAGACGTGGGTGAACAGGGTCGGCTCGTGGAACCACCCGGTAGCCAGATGCGCGGGCCGCTTGCCCCCGGTCACCAGTCGTGCGCCGTCGGCTTCGGCCCCGGCGACGAAGTCTTCGGTGCGTCGTAGCGCGGCCTCGCTGATCAACGGACCGAGATGTGTCTTCGGGTCCAGCGGGTCACCGATGGTCAAGCGCTCCCACCCGGCTCGCAGGCGGTCGATCACTTCGTCGTGCCTGCGCTCGGAGACCAGAATCCTGGACAGGAGCGCGCACACCTGGCCCGCGCCGTTGGTGGCGCCGGGAACCAGCGCACGCAGCGCCCGGTCCAGCGGTGCGTCGTCGAGGATCAGCGCGGGGGACTTGCCGCCGAGTTCGAGCTGGGTCCGGGCGTAGCGGCCGTGGGTCGCGGCGAGCACGTCCTGTGCGGCGGTGTGCCCGCCGGTGAGCGAGACCATGTCCACCCGAGGGTCACGGGTCAACGCCTTGCCCACCTCGACCGGTCCGCAGACGATGCCGACCACACCGGCGGGGAAGCCCGCGCGCACCGCGCAGTCGGCGATCAGCGCCATCGTCAGATGCGATTCGGGCGCGCCTTTGATCACCACGGGACACCCGGCGAGCAGGGCGGGAACCACTTTGGACGCGATGGTGACGACCGGCCCGTTGTACGGCAGGATCGCCACCACGACACCGACGGGTTCCCGGCGCAGCAGCACCTCGCCGAGTTCGGACGGACGGCGTTGCTCGCTCAGCATCGTCTCGGCGCTGTCGAGGGCCGACCGCCAGGCCGCGGTGGTGCCGAACCGGTGCAGCGCCCGGCCGTGACGCAGCGGCATCCCGGCCTCGACCGCCCACACCACCTCCAATTCGGCGGCGCGGGCGTCGATCAGCTCGAACCAGCGCGCCGTCGTCGCGATCCGTGCGGAGAGCGGCGTGCGCGCCCACGTCTCGCGCGCGGCGTCGGCGGCGTCGACCGCCGCGATCGCCTCGGCCACCGACGGGTGGCGGACGACGGTGACCGGCTTGCCGGTCGACGGCGCGACGACGGTGTAGCCGTCACCCGTGGCAGGTCGGAACACACCGCCGATCAGCACTTCGTCGGCATGCGCGACGTCCACTCCGGAGATATCCACGACTCCACTCCATCTTCTACCGGTGATGACGACCGGCGGTCCGAACCGATGCGGCGAATCATCACGCATCCAGAAGTTCTACAGATGAGTAGATTATATAGAATATCCCCGAATGGCAAGGTGCTGTCGTACGGGGCGGAGACCACGGGGTTCGCTAGACTCGCCGGAGTGTCGGGACTGCCTCGGGCCCTTGGCGCATGGAGTTCGACAGGGAGGTAGACGATGAGTGCGCCACGTGCCGGCACCGATTCGGGCCGTGTCGGTGCCGAGACCGCCGGGCGACCGGAGACCCGCGCCATGCGCAAACGTGCTGATCGCGTTCGGCTGATCGAGCACACCGCGGCGCGGTTGTTCGCTGAATGCGGCTACGAGGCAACCAACTTCGAGGCGATCGGCGCCGAGCTCGACATGCGCGGTTCCAGCCTCTACTACTACTTCCCGTCGAAGGAGGAACTGTTCCTCCGCTGCATGGAACACGCCGCGTCCGAGGTGTTTCCCCGGTTGCGCGTGATCGCCGAGTCCGACGGATCTCCGCTGCACCGGCTGCGCATGATGTTCCGCGAGGAAGCCGTGGTCACCTTGCGCGAGTATCCCGAGTTCATCCCGCTGTTCCTCAAGGTGCAGGTGCCGATCGAGGCGCTCGAGCAGCGGCGCGACGAGCTGCGGCGCGAACAGACCTCGATCTTTCGTGGCGTGGTCGACGAACTCGTCGCCGCGCCGCAGGCCATCCCGGCGGATCGCCTGCACGTCACGCTGAATCTCGCGCTGGGCGGCCTGGCCCTGATCGGCGAATGGTTCAAGCCCGGGAGCGCGCTGGGGGTCGAGGAATTCGCCGATCAGGTGTCGCAGACGCTGATCAGGATGTTCGTCGCCGATCCCGGCTAGCGGGATCGGCGCGTCGGAGGGTGTTCACGAATCCGTGACGGCCTCGCGGGGCTCCTGCGCTGTCGGTGATTCGATGTCGACCGTGCGGCGCACGCGCAGCAGCGCCACCGCGGTGATCGCCGCGATCGCCAGGGGGACGATGACCGCCAGGTACATCGCCCGCGGTGTCAGCACGCTCAACGCGTAGCCGGCGATGATCGGCGACAGAATGGCGCCGGCTCGACCGACGCCCATCATGGCGCCGTACCCCTTGGCGCGGGCGAGGACCGGGTAGACCGCGGTAGAGGTGGAGGTGTATCCGGTCACCGCCGCGTAGATCGCCGCGCCGAGCACGGCTGCCGTCGTCAGTGCGATGGGGCCCCGGAGCGTCACCGCGAACACGGCGATCGCCACGGCGGCCACCACAGCGGCCGCCGCCGCGATCCGGGCGCCGGCGAACTTCAGGCCGATCGCGCCGAAGGCGGTGCCGCCGATGACCGCGCCCAGGCCGATCATGATCCCGGCCAGCGCGCCGCTGCCCGCGTCGCCGCTGGCGTTCTTGATCAGCTGCGGGGTCCAGGTGCCCACGAAGTAGTAGGCGGCCGTCAGCATCGAATAGCCACCAGCCAGCAGAATGGTCCGCGTCCGCAGCGTTCGCCCGAGCAGCTGTGTCTCGTCGGTGGGGACCGTCTGCTGATCCTGTTCCCCGGCGTCCCGCCGTGTGAGGAAGTCGCTGGACTCCCGGAGGAAGACGGCGGTGACCAGCAACGACAGCGCGCCGAGGGCCGCGCCGATCCAGAACATCCCCTGCCACGCTCCGCCGACCCAGGTGATGAGTCCCGCCCCGGCGAAGCCGGCCAGCATCGTGCCGATCGGATATCCGATCATCACGATGCCCAGTGCGATGCTGCGCCGGTGTTCGGGAGCGCTCTCCTGGCCGAGCACGATGATCACTACGCTGATCGTGCCGATGGCGATGCCGGTGACGAACCGCGACAGCAGCAGCGTCTCGAAGTCGACCGACAGGGCCGAGGCCGCGAGCCCGATCGTATTGATGGCCAGGCCGATCAGCAGGATGCGGCGGCGTCCGTAGACATCGGCGTAGCGGGCGAGCCCGATCGCGCCGACCGCCATGCCCGCGAGCGCGGCGCTGACCAGATAGCCCTTCTGCGCGTTCGACGCGAACCCCTCCGGTAGGTGTGGCATCGCGAAGCCCATCACCAGGACGTCGTAGCCGTCGAGCAGGTTCAGGAACGCGCAGAACAAGACGACTGCCAGCTGGGCTGGGCGCATGCCGAACGCGGTTGCCGGGTTCTTCGGTGAACTCATCGGATCTCTTTTTCTGGGTGAGAATGGCCGCGCGCTCCTGCCCGTGCGAGAGGGTCTTCGGCTGTGGGGGAGTGGGCGGTTCGGATGGGGACGCCGGGTGAGCGGTGCGTCGCCCGGGCTCAATCCCCGCGATCAGAGTACTGAATAGTGCATAACATTTAATGCGTTTCAAACGTAATCGCTGCTAGATCGCAGGCGTGCCTTCGCCTGGTGGGGCGGACGGCCCGGCCTGTGGCTGGATGCCGGATGGTCCGTTTCTGGGCTGCTTCTGTGTCTATGTGTGCAGGTAGAGACTAAATCTAGTCAACTGTTGAAAATTGAGAGTGGTGAAGATATGCTTCGGTCACCTGGGTGGATGACGGATCGCGGGCCAACATGGTCGCGGCGTCGCCAGGCGCACCTCTGACGTTTATGCGCACAATATTTAATGCTGAATTGCGCTAACTAACAATTCTCAGCACCTCGTCGCCGGCAAGACATTGGAGTCCTCATGGCAGCAACCAAGACCGTCCGTCGCGTGTGGGCGTTGGACGCACCGACACTCACCGTCGACTGCGGCATCCTGATGCTCGGTACGGGCGGCGCGCTGGAGACCATCCCCGCGCCGACATTCCTCATCGAGCACGACGAAGGCCTGATGGTGTTCGACGCCGGGTTGGCCACGGTCGGTGCCGGTGACCCCGCCGCGGCGTACGGGGAGATGGCCTCGGCCTTCCAGATCGATTTTCCCGAGGAGTACCGGCTCGACCGTCAGATCGAGGCCGTCGGGTACACGACCCGCGATGTCCGTCGGGTGGTGCTGTCGCACATGCACTTCGATCACACGGGCGGACTCGACCTCTTCCCGCACGCACAGGGCTTCATCGGCGCCGGAGAGCTGCGTTACGCCAAGACGCCGTCGAAGCTCGACGAAGCGTTCTTCCGGGAAGACGACATCGCGGCCGCGCAGAAGATCGCGTGGAACGAGGTCCCCGCCGGCTACGACCACGATCTGTTCGGCGACGGCAGCGTCGTACTCCTCTCGTTGCACGGGCACACCCCCGGCACGCTGGGTCTGAAGCTGCGTCTGCCCGACGAGAGCACATTGATCCTGACCAGCGACGCGGCGCACACCAGGGCCAATGTCGACCTCACCATCGGCATGCCCTTCGATGTCGATCGTCTCGACAAGAACAGCGCACTCCAGAAGCTCAAACTGCTCGGCACCCAGCCGGGTACCACCGTGTGGATCAGCCACGATCCGCAGGACTGGGCCGAACTGCGCGCCGGTGGCGCGGAGATCACCAGCGCCGCCACCCTCCGGCCCGCTGAGCCCGACTCGGTTCCGGCATGAGGCGGCTCGCGATGTAGTCCCGACCCGGTCCACTGAATTCATCGGCTCGAAACACCGCGGGTTGTTCGGGGAAACAGCGCTTCTCGATGCTGTGCCGGAATCCTGTCGGACAAGAGGTACGAATGTGAATTCGGGAGATACCGCGTGGGTGCTGGCCTGCGCCGCGCTGGTCATGTTGATGACACCGGGACTGGCGTTCTTCTACGGGGGCATGGTGGGCAGCAAGAGTGTGCTCAACATGTTGATGATGAACTTCGTCTGTCTGGGTGTGGTGTCGACGCTCTGGGTGCTCTACGGCTACAGCGAAACATTCGGTGACGACGTCTATTACGGGCTCGTGGGGGACATGTCGCACGCGCTGTTGCGCACGACCCACGCGACGTTGTCCGGGCCGGTGGGGCACCAGATCCCGACCATGGCGTTCGTCATGTTCCAGTTGATGTTCGCGGTCATCACCACGGCGTTGATCACCGGTGCGATCGCCGGGCGGACCCGCTTCTGGTCGTGGATAGTGTTCGCGGCCCTGTGGGTCACCGTCGTCTATTTCCCGGTCGCGCATTGGGTTTTCCACGTCACCGGATTCACCGACACCGATTCCTCCGGCGCCTCCGCCGATGTCGGCGGGTGGATCGCGAACCAGCTTCGCGCGTTCGATTTCGCGGGTGGCACCGCGGTGCACATCAACGCGGGCGCGGCGGCATTGGCGTTGGCGCTGGTGCTCGGCAAACGCCACGGCTGGCCGCGCAGCATCGCCCGGCCACACAATGTGCCGTTCACCTTGCTCGGCGCGTCCCTGCTGTGGTTCGGCTGGTACGGCTTCAATGCCGGATCCGCGCTGACCGCAGGCGATCTCGCCGCCCTGGCGTTCACCAACACCACCATCGCGGCAGGTGCCGCGTCGTTCGCCTGGATCGTCGTCGAACAACTCCGGGACGGGAGACCCACCACCATCGGGGCGTCCTCGGGCGCGGTCGCGGGGCTGGTCGCCGTCACCCCCGCGTGCGGTTTCGTCGGCGTCGTCGGCGCCTTGTGCATCGGAGTGGCCGCGGGTGTCTGTTGCGCGCTCGCGGTGAGCCTGAAATACACCTTCGGCTACGACGATTCGCTCGACGTGGTCGGAGTTCACCTGGTCGGCGGGGTGGTCGGCACCCTGTTGGTCGGCGTGTTCGCCGATGTCTCGGTCAACCCCGCGGGTGGCAACGGGCTGCTCTACGGTGGCGGGTTCGTCCAGTTGCAGCGCCAGGCCATCGCTTCGGTGGCCGTCATGGCCTATTCCTTCCTGGCGACGTTGCTGCTGGCGTGGATCGTCGACCGGCTCGTCGGCCTGCGCGTTGACTCCGAGTCCGAGGCCGAGGGCATCGACGAATCCGAACATGCCGAGTCCGCCTACAGCCTGAACCTCCCGCCCGCGGGTCCGGCGCCTGCACTCCTACCGTCCCGGCCGCAACGTCTCCCTCCGCCTCGCCCGGCCCCGCGGCCCAACGACCACCGCTGGTGAGACAGTGGGGCCGCGTCGGCTACGCCGCGGTGATGCCTGCTCAGCGGGGTGAGCCGGCCCTGTCACCCTTCGGCGCCGTCTTGCTGGTGACCAGGCCGATGCCGAAGCCGAGCACCGTGATCGCGAAGAAGCACAGCAGCAACCCGCCGATCTTCGCCTCGGTGTCGGTGTCGGGACTGCGCCCGGTGCGGGAGGATCCGGCGACCACCGCGGCGGGATCGATGATCGCCTGGATTCCGGTGATCAGCAGAACGACCGCCACCAGGATCAGCGCGATACCGCCGATCACACGCTTGGCGGTACGGCGGGGCGGTCCGGCGGATTCGGGGACGTCGGGGACTGACATGGCACGCAACCTATCACCGGGATTCGATTGGTTGCGTGCGCTCACGAACCGGTGGCGATGCGCTCCAGGCGGCGCGTGGTGGCGAGGAGTTCGTCGATGAAGTGCCGACGCTGGGGAAGGGTCGCTTCGGTGCGCAGTGGACCGATCTGGACTTCGAAGAGGGCACGGTCTTCCGTAGTGAGGACGGGCGCGCTCAGATAGCCGAGTGACAGGGACTCGGGGGAGTGCAGGTCGTGCTCGGTGTGCGCGCTGCCGGTGACGTCGCCGAGCAGGCCAAGGACCCGGCCGCGCAGTTCATCGGTGGCGGGGCGGTCGCCGAGATGGTCGACCACGTCAGAGAGAACCCGCAGCGCGGTGAGCGCGCCGGGCCGCAGGCTCCAGGCGCAGAAGCCGGTGGTGCGGATCGTTTCCAGGACGCCACGGAACTCGGCGCGCCGTTCCGGATCGCCGCGGTCGAGCCATCGGTTCTGCGCCGCGGTGGGGGCATGCGCGAGGAGGGTGGCGCCGGCCGGTGGGAGCAGCGGGATCCGGGTCCCGTTCTCGATGCCCGCGGGAATCAGCCCCTGACCGCCGGTGACCGCGACGAAGGTGAGTTCGTCGCCGTTCAGCACGGTGAGCGCGGCGCCACAGCCGACGCGGGTGGCCAGGCGTTCGAGTTCCGCGCCGACCGCGGTGCTTTCGACGAGGGTCGCCGGTGCCGAGAGCCCGACCCGCGACAGACCGGGACCCAGCTGGTAGGCCAGATCGGGCTGTCGCCGGACCCACCCGTGCCGGTCGAGCGTGGACAGGATGGCGCCCACCGTCGACCTGCTCAGTTCGAGCGACTGGGCGATCTCGGCCGCCGAGAGCGCGGTGCCGCGGGCGGCGAGGAGTTCCACGACCGCGACCACCCGGCTGGTGGGCGGTGAATCATCCTGGGGACGAGCCGAATCCGATCGCATCTCGCCCCCTCCCGGATCACAGGCCACCGATCGACTCCGATGATCGCATACGTCCCTCAGCGTGGTGCTATGCGGAACAGGCCACTCATCGTGCCCTGGTAGAGGATTCGATCGGGGGTGATGGTGCCGACCATCTGCAGGGTGTTGTGGACAGCCGTCGCGCCGATCAGCTTCTCGGTCTCGATGCGCCCGGAGGCGGCGTCGATGACGGTGTAGCGGAAGTTGTCGGTCACCCCGACGCTACCGGTCGGGATGATGGTGTGCCGGGTGACGGTGTAGATCTTGCCGTCGGCCACCGAGAGCCGGGGAACCGCGGCCGAGAGCGCCTTGTTGGTCCACACCACCCGGCAGTCGGAGCCGATCACGTCGACCCGCACCATCCCACCGGTGAACGCGGCATCGGCCGGTTCGCTCGGTCCAGCGCCTTCCGGAACGGCCGGGTACGGGTAGCCGTAGGTCCCGGCGACGAACAGGCTGTTGCCTGCGCCGATGGGGGAGTTCTCGGTGCCGTCGACCGTCGGCACCGCGCAGACCCGGTGGCCGGTCGCGGTGTCGAAGACGAGCAGGTTCTCCTTCGGGACGGCGTTGTCGGTGATCGCCAGGTATTCGGTGCCGGAGCCGGGGCCGAAGAAGGTGGGCGTGGCGCCGGTGCCCCAGGACAGCTGGCCGGGTTTACGGGCCGGGCCGCGGTCGTAGGCCTGCCGCCACACCACCCGGGGATTGCCGGAGCCGTCCACGTCGACGAGGTACAGCGCGTGCGTGGTGGCGATGGCCACGCCTTCCGGCGCGGTGGAGATGCTGTTGGCGACCTGTTCGCCGGGACCGAGCACGATCGAGCGGACCGCGCCGGTCGCGGGGTCGGAAAAGCCCGCCGCGGCGTTGTCGGTGGCGAACCAGACCCGGCCGTCGAAGTCGGGCATGACCGAGCTGACCGCGTCGCAATCCCCGCCGCCGCAGTGCCCGGTCACGGCCAGGGAGATGTCGGTCGCGGATTCGATGAAGACCGTCCAGTCGTCGCCGTTCCTGCGGTGGCCGATGCGCAGCAGCTTGCCGCTGCCGTCGACGGTGACCATGCGGTCGCTGCTGTCCAGGTAGGCATAGACGCCGCCGAGGAGGCTGCCTTTGGTGAGGTCCAGCGACGCGAGCGGCCGGCCGTTGGCCGGATCGAGCAGGAAGACCTTCGGGGCCCGGTCGATGATCTTGGTGCACAGGGCCTGCGGTAGACCGTCGGCACCCTGGAGAATGGTCGGGCACGCTGCGGCGAGTTCCCGGAAGTCGCTGTCGATGTTCCCCGCGCCGGGACCAGCGAACGGTGTGGCGTCGGAGGATTCGGCGTCGCCGTGCATCGTGGCCGTGCCCGGTGGGCCCAGGTGCGGGTTCGCCGGCGGCAGTGAACCGAAGCCCGCCGCGGCGGTGCCGGTGCTGACTGTCAACAGTGCTGTCATGCCGATCGCGGCCGCCGTGGCGGCGCGACCCATTCGCTCGAACACGGGCGACTCCCTGGTTGTGCAGTGCCGACGTGTTCCCCCGATCGGGAGAACTCCGCCCTTCGACGAATATTCGGAGGCATAGGTTCGAATATTCGGATGGGAGTAGAGGTTAGGGGCCGGGGGAGCCGACCGCAAGAACGAATTCGCTCAGGTGATCAGGCGGCCCTGGGAAGGGGTGAGATCTAGGATGGCGCGCGGGCCCGAGATGGTGGGCGCCGTCGAGATCGATGAGGAGCCGGTTGTGTCGGACACCTTTGTCGTTGCCGCCCGAATTCCTATGGGGCGGGCGGCATTCGAGCAGTGGCTGGAGACCCCGGTGCCGGGGCCGGAGATCATCGAGAACCGCGGCGCGATGTATGACCGGTGGTTCTGGGACGGCACGGCGCCGGAGTGGGGGCAGGCCGAGGAGGGGATGACACCTCGGGAGTATCTCGCCGACTGCTTCGGGGAGGACGCCGGTGGGCTGACCTATGTCCTGCGGTATCGGGAGGGAGCGCTCGAGGCGTATCTGATGCACTTCGGGTTCTGCGAGTCGAACATCTATACCGCGCTGGTGATGCTCGCCGCGGCAGGGCGCTCGAGCTCTGCGGCGGTGCCGAGCGCGGTGTTGTTCTGGGCCGAGACCAGCGGGGCGATGTTCGCGGCCGATTCGGACGGATGGCTGGCGACCTTGTCGGTAGGTGTCGGCGGGGCGCGGTTCACCGCCGACGTCGATCTGACGGCGACGATCGCGTCCTTGCGGACGGCCGAGGCGAGCTATTTCGAATTGCTCGACCGATTGGCCGAAGAAGAGGAATCCTCTGACTCCGGCGGTGATTCGAATTTCGCCGCGATCGCCCGTGATCCACGATATGTGGATGCCGCGATCCTCGTCGAGACCTGAACAGAAGGCATGGGTGCCATGGGTGTGTGTGGTATTTTACCCACCTAACCTGAAGGCATCGCCGATATGCTGGGAGGTCTAGACGTGGACGAGCAGACCCTGCTGCATCTGGCAGCCGATGAACTCGCTCTTCGATCACTGCGGTATCGCGAGATCGACATTCTGGATTATGTCCCGTCACAGCCCGATCGCGCGCTGCTCTGTCCGCCCGGGGCTGTTCGAGTCTTCGTCGCCGCTCAGGGCGATCCGATATTGCAGCGCGTTCGCGATATCGCCATTCGCCACCATGACGGCGATGTCGACATGGTCGAAAACGAGATCGTTCCCCGATTCGTGGACCGTAAGAGACTTTCGGTCTATCAGGCCTGGCGTTTGCTCCAGCGCTCACCTGTCTTCGCGACAATTCGATACGGTGGCAGGACTCTCGCGACCAACGTCTTCCCGCCGCCGGATCTCGGCGTGGTCATTCTGGACAATCCCTACAACGGTGGGGAACTGAGTCCGTCGCATCTGACGCTGATCGAGCACCGGCTGGACGAGTCCGACGCGGCGCTGGAGGCGGTCGCCCTCCGGCACGCGCCACCGTTGACGCCGGCCGAACGCGCCGCGTTGACGCAGGTGCCGAACGACCAGCTGGAGGCCAACCTCACGATCAACGGGGATTGCTGTCCGAACGGCACGTTCATCATGGTCACGGCCGTGGCCTTCACCACCGCGATCTGTTGTGCCATCAGCGTCCCGCCGGTGCAGATCGAACAGCACCTGTCCGACGCGCAGGTCCAGAAATTGGGCCCCGCCGCGACGGCGCGGGAACTGCTGGATATCCGACGCGAAGCTCTCGGGCACGTGCACTGAATCGACATGGCCATAGACGATCTGGTCTTCGCCCTGCTCGCCCTCCTGCTGCTGACCTGGTTCGCCATATCGGTGATCTGTCAGATACCCCGGAGTGTGGAGAAATGGGAAGCCGGCAGACTGGAGCACTGGTTTCGCGCGCACGACGTGCTCGGGCTGCTGCCGCGGTGGCATTTCTTCGCCCCCTCGCCCGCCACGGATGATCTGCATCTGCTCTACCGCGATCTCTCGGTGGACGGACAACTGGCGCCCTGGCGCGAGATAAGCCCGCGCAAGCCCGTGAAATGGCTGGGTGCGGTGTGGCATCCCGGCCGAAGACAGAACAAGGCGATGATCGACATCACGCTGGAACTGTTGAAAGACGGTCTGTCGCTGAACGGTGACACCGACCGGATTCAGACCACGCTGTCCTATATCGCGATGCTCAACTTCGTCTGCAGTCTTCCCCGGGATCGTCGTGCGCATGCCACCCAGTTCCTCATCATGCGGTCGAAGGGGTCCGACGAGAATCCGGAACACCAGGTGCTTTTCGTATCGGCCATGCATCCGGGCGGACCGGCGGTCATGCGAGCGGCGGCGAGTCGATGCTGAGCAGCACCGACGCGCTGCACCTGTCCGCGGCGATCGGGTCGGTCGCCGTGATCATCGGATCGCTGGAGCGACTGGCGACTCCGCGGCTGCTCGCCGACGGTGCCCTGGCCAGCTGGCCGGTCTCGGCGACGAGCTTCCCGTTGTTGACCACGAAGTCCTTCCAGCGCAGCGTCGGACCGCTGCTGGTCTATCCGAGGGTGCTGGGTCTGGTCGCGGCCTGCTTGGCCAGCGGGATCCTGTTGGTTCTGCGCCCGTCCTCGGCCCTCAACGTCGTGGCTGCCGCCGTGATCGCCGTGACCTACATCCTGCTGGGCATGCGCTCGCGTTTCGGGGGCGACGGGGCGGATCAGATGACCGTCATCGTTTTCGCTGCGCTGGCTCTGGCCTTCGCCGTGGGGCAGGCTCGCGCCGACGAGATCGTTCTGTGGTTCCTGACGGCACAGGCATGTCTGGCGTACTTCACCGCGGGGGTGGCGAAGCTGGCCGGCCCGTTGTGGCGCAGTGGCGCGGCATTGCCCGAGGTGCTGGCGACACAGTCCTACGGGCACCCCTGGGCCGGGCGGGCGCTGGCTCGTCATCGTGGTGTCGCGGTGGCGATGTGCTGGTCGGTCATCGCGTTGGAGTGCGCTTTTCCGCTGGTCCTCCTCGGTATCCCGGCGTTGACCTACGCACTGCTGATCGGCGGAGCGCTACTGCACCTGGGAACTGCCTTCGTCATGCGCTTGACGACCTTCTTCTGGGCGTTCGTCGCCACCTACCCGGCGATCATCTTCTGTGCCACTGCCCAGGGCCGGTGAGTGCGGCGGCCCGCGCACCCGGCTTCTCCGCCCAGACCGTGGCGCCGAGAGCCTCGGTCACCCAGCCCGTTCCGGGCCTGCGCACGGCCGATACCCGCACGGTATCGGTCGTGCGCAACCGGTCTTGGACGGCAGGCGCGAGCCGGTGCTGGAGTGGACGTGATCGGATCGACCGTCAGGCAGCTGATGGCTCGAGGGACACCATCCAGCCAGCATCGGAGTCGACCATGCCCAGTTACCACCATCCAGACCCTGTCGTCGAGATCGCCGACGTGCAGGAGCTGGCGCGCGATGTGCTCGCGATTCCGAATCGCGGGGTCGATCTCGTGCCGAACATCGGCGTGATCGGTGGCACGCGTGCGGTGCTGGTGGTCGACACCGGGATGGGGCCGCGCAACGCCGAGAAGGTGCTCGCCTTCGCCGCCGAGCAGGCCAAGGGGCGCGAACTCTATCTGACGACCACGCATTTCCATCCCGAGCACGCGTTCGGCGCCCAGGTATTCGCCGGGGAGGCGACCTACTTGGTCAACCGGGCCCAAGCCGAGGACCTCGCGCACAAGGGCGAGAGCTACCTCGCGATGTTCCGGCAGCTCGGCGAACCGGTGGCGCGGGAGCTCGAGGGCGTGGATCTCCCCGCGCCGGACCGGGTGTACGACGGCGTCTTCGAGTTGGACCTGGACGGGCGCGTCGTGCAGTTGCGTCCGACCGGTCGCGCGCACAGCCGAGGCGATCAGGTCGTGGTCGTTCCCGATGCCGGTGTGCTGCTCACCGGTGATCTCGCCGAAGCGGGCCAGTTCGCGATCTTCCCGTGGTTCCCGCCCTACGACACCGATGTCTCCGGGCTGGCCTGGATCTCCGTGATGGAGCGACTGGCTGCGGAAGCACCGCGGGTGGTCGTGCCGGGACACGGCGCGATCGGCGATGCCCAGCTTCTGGCCGACGTGCGCGACCATCTGCGCGAGTTGCGGGACGAGACCTGGCGGCGACGGGATTCGGCGATGAGCGAGCAGGACATCGCCGAGGAGGTCCGCGCGCTGATGATCGAACGGCATCCGGACTGGGCGATGCGGGAGTGGATCGAGCGCGGTGTCGGTTGCCTGTGCGCCGAACACGCACGTCACCACACGTCGGCGAACACCGTGCCCGGCGCGGCAGGCTGAGTCCGGCGCCGGCCGCCCAAGGTGTCTCCGGTGACCGGCTCACCACCCACTTGCGGCAGGCGGGAGCGCACGGCATCGGACACGACGGGCTCACCGCGCTGATGACTCTGCTGGCGGCCTACATCGGCTACCCGCGGGCATCCGTCGTGATGGAGGCCATCGAGCGCGCCGCCGACTCCGACCTCCACCACGGGGACGATCGGTGACGAGTGAGCTGATGTCGTCCCAGAGGTCGGCCAGGCCTGCCACGTTCAGCCACTGAGCACGGTGGCGAAAGTCGTCCTTCCGTCGGAAACAGCGAGGGTCAGACGGGTCATTCGGCAGTGAGGAAGGGCATCATGAGGTCGAGCAGTTCGTGCGGCCTGTCCAGCGGGATGATGTGACCGCAGTCCGGAATAACCTGTCCTACAAGATCATCCGTAATGGGCCGGAGCTGCCGCTCCAGCACGTCGCCGACGGGGTGGGCCCCGATCGCCAGCGTGGGTGCGGTGAGACGATGGGCCGCCGCGGCGAGTTCGAGCTGATGTGCGCTGGCCGGAAGTTCGCGGTAATAGGAGAAGGCGCACCGGAGGGCGTCGGCTCCGGTGTAGGCCTCGACGAACGCGTCGTGGATATCGGCCCGCACGCCCCTACCCCGGGTGCCGGTGATGAGAAACCACTCGACATAGCGCGCCTCGTTGCCGAGCAGGACCGTTTCGGCGAGACCGGGCACGGCGTGGAATCCGAACCACCACGGCGGGCCCGCGGCGAGGAAGTCCTCGGCGCCGGGGAGCCTGCCCAGGAGTGCCTCCATGACGACGAGCCGTCGTACCCGGTCGGGGTGGCGCAGGGCGAGCAGGACCGCGACCGGGGTGCCCGCATCGATCGCGACCACGTCCGCGGTGGATTCGCCCAGGGCATCGAGGATCCCGGCGATATCGGCGGCCAGCGTGCCGGCGTCATAGCCGTCCGGTGCCCGGGTGGAGGCGCCGATCCCACGGAGGTCCGGGGCGATCACTCGGTAGTGCGTGGACAACGGGCCGATGATCTCGCTCCACAGTCGCCAGGTGTGCGGAAAACCATGCAGCAGAACGATCGCGGGGCCGGAGCCGGCCAGGGCGACGTTGGCCTGGATGCCGTTGGTCTCGATCCGGCGCAGCTCGACGGTGGCGGTGTGGAGCGGAGGCGTGTGGTCCATGGAACCCTCCCGATGGTTACCATTAGTTACCAGGGAACGGTAGGTAACCAAGGTTGCGCTGCCAAGAAGGCACTTCGACGACAGGTGGTGAGGTCCAGGTGACCACTCGATCAGCGCAGACGCCGGTTCGCGGTGATCTGTTCGATCGCGAATGCCCGACCCGTCAGCTGCTGGACCGCATCGGCACGAAATGGACATCGATGGCGGTCAAGGTGCTTGCGCAGGCCGCTCCGGGCGAGGTCCGGTTCGCCGAGCTGCGGCGACGCATGCCCGGTGTGTCCCAGAAGATGCTGTCGGTGACGCTGCAGAATCTGGTCCGGGATGGTCTCGTCACCCGCCGGGTGGAGCCGACGGTGCCACCGCGCGTGCACTATCGGCTCACGGAACTGGGCCTGTCCCTGGAGGTTCCGCTGGCGGCACTGCGCAGCTGGGCCGAGGATCACATGGCCGAGATCGACCACGCCAACGCCGTCGACGACGCACGAGCCGAACCGTCTGCCACCACGTAGATTCCCCATGTCCACACCTCACTGATCGAACCGGACCGGTCTGGGCGGCCGTCGGCGTGCTACGCGGGCTCGGCGCGCCCTCGCGGCTGAGCTCCGGCGACGATCGCGACGCCGACGCGGCCGCCGTCGACGTCGAGGACGGTGCCGTGCACGAACGCCGCGTCGTCGGAGGCTAGATAGACCGCCGCGGCGGCGATGGCATCGGGGCGACCGGTGGCGCCCGCCGGGGTCCCGTGCATCATGACCTCGGCCACCTGCTCGATCGCGGGATCGCCGTCGGGCGCGAGGATCACGCCCGGGGAGATCGCGTTCACCCGGATGCCGTCCGGCCCGAATTCCGCCGACCACGCGCGGGTGAGCGTTTCCAACGCCCCCTTGGTGGAGCTGTACAGCGCGCCGGAGCCGACCCCGAGCCGGGCCACCCAGGAGCCGAGGTTCACGATGACGCCGCCGCCCGCGTCGATCATCCCGGGGACCAGCGCCTGGGTCAGGAAGAACGGCGCCTTGACATTCACGCCGTACATCCGGTCGAAGGTGTCGTCGTCGACCATGAGCGTGGTCGCGCGCGGGTAGATTCCGGCATTGTTGACCAGGATGTCCAGCCGCCCGCCCGCCGCCTCGACGGCCGCGGCGGCCAGTGCGCGGCTGGCGGCGGAGCTGCCGTCGAGGTCGGCGCGCACATAGTCCGCGGTGCCGCCGTCGGCCCGGATCCGCTCGACCACGGCCGCGCCGCGCGCTCGGTCACGTCCCGACACGATGACGTGGGCTCCCTCCGCGCCGAACGCCAGCGCGATGGAACGTCCGATATTGCTGGTGGAACCGGTGATCAGCGCCGTTTTTCCGCACAGTCGCTGTGTCATGGAATGCTCCTTACGGGTGTCGAATCAGGTTGTGTGTCAGTTCATTCCGTTACTCTGGCGCGACTTCCACGCCAGGAGTGCCGCTTGGGCGAGGAAGAAGACGCCGCCACCGGTGGCGTAGACGGACAGCACGTGCAGCGACGGAGAGTCGCCCGCCGCCTGGGCCAGGTAGGTGAGCCCGACCAGGAAGGACAGGCCACCGGAAATCAGTGTCGGCCACTGCTTGCCGAAGACGGGGCCGCGCCGACGCAGGCCGACCACGAGCTGCGCCGCACCCGACACCACCGCCCAGGCTCCGAACACGCCCAGCACCGTGCCCACACCGCCCACGGTTCCGGCGACGCCGAGCGCGACGGCGACGACCGCGCTCAGGCAGCCGTTCAGTGCCGTCACCCGGCGTTCGGGTCCGTCGGGCATCTCCTGGTAGTCGATCAGCGACGACACGGCATCGATCAATGGATAGGCGACGAGCAGCGCCACGGCCACCACGCCCAGGATGTCGCCGACGGCGGCGAAGGCGAGCGCCCACCCGATGGCCAGCACACCACGGCCCAGCGAGAGCCGGATCAGCGACGACCGTTCCGTCATCGAAACAGGCTGTACTGCGGTCTTGTTCATAGACTTTCCGTTCGATCGAGAGTGCGCCTGCCCAGAATTTCGCGGGGGCCAGGGCCGCGGCCGTGCAGTGCAGCGGTCTCCGACCAGATCAGCATCGCGATCGGACCGGTGACGAAAAGCGCTGCGATGAAAGGGCGTTCGGTCATTGCGGCCTCCTGGCTGCTATTTCGCCGCTCACCGGCAGCGCGGGTGCGGCGAGCACGAAGTCGCGCACCGCCTCGGCGAAGCGCTCGGGTTCCTCGAGGTGTCCCAGGTGGCCGCTGTGCTCCAGGACCACCAGCCGCGAATCGGGAATGCGGTCGTGCAGTTCCTGCGCCCAGCGCGGCCCGCAGATCACATCGAAGCGGCCGACCACGACCAACGTGGGCACGGTGAGCGCGGGCAGGTCGGCGCGGTCGTCGACGAGATCGGGCGCGCCGAGCGCGTCCAGCCCCGAGATGTACCCGGCGCGCAGCGCGTCCCGGACCGCGGCCCAGCGGGGTTCGTCGCCCCAGTAGTCGGCGAGGTAGGCAGGCAGGATGCCCCGGGCGACGGCGAGGGTCTGCACATCGTTCGAAATCTCCTGCATCGCACCGAAAGCGGCGAGGATGTCGGGCAGTTCGGGGTGGCCCGCGTGCGCGGTGACGAAGTCGCGCAGCCGCCGCGCGGCCTCGGCACCGTGCTCGGGCCCGGTCACCGGCGCGCCCTCGTACAGGATGATTCCCGCGAGCGCGGCCGGGTGGTGGATCGCGTGATAGGCGGCGACGAACGCGCCGTGCGAATGCCCGAGCAGATACACCCGCGAGACGCCGAGCCGGTCGACGACGCGGCGCAGCGCCGTGCTGTAGCGCTCGCGGGTGTAGCCGTTGGGGTGGGTGGGCAGCCTGCCGGACTCGCCGGTTCCCAGCGCCTCGATGTACACCATGGTCAGGTGCTTTTCGAGGGCGGGCATGCGCAGGTATTCCCAGTGGATGCCAGGCCCGCCCGGGTGGACCAGGCAGACCGGTCCACTGCCGTACACGTGGTACCGCTGTGTCACGCCGTCGGAGTCGAAGGCATGGGTGCCGGGTGTCAGCGTTCCGGACATCACGCGGCCCGCAGCGGTGCGGCGAAGGACTTGCGCAGCGAGGACGGGCCGACCAGCGGCAGCAGCGCCGCCAGGATCTTGCCCTTGAACGCGGTGGGCGTCCGGGTCAGTTCGACATCGACGCGCGAGCCCTGCGCGGTGGGAGTGGCGCGGAAGACCCAGCCGCCGCCCGCGCCGAAGAGCTTGGAGTCC
This sequence comes from Nocardia sp. NPDC051833, assembly GCF_040681225.1. Lineage (NCBI taxonomy): Bacteria > Bacillati > Actinomycetota > Actinomycetes > Mycobacteriales > Nocardiaceae > Nocardia > Nocardia sp. NPDC051833. The sequence goes on along the minus strand of NZ_JBFAYK010000002.1, from coordinate 781,158 downwards.
AGCGTGGTGACGGTGACCGTGTCGCCCGCGGGGTCCCAGTCGTAGCGGGCGCGTTCCCAGGCGGCGGCGTTGCCCTCGGTGATCTCGGCCCAGGTCTCGCCCCGGTCGTGCACGACGAAGTGCTCGGCGTCGATGGAGTTCGACCAGGTCTCGGGCCGGGTGGGCCCGAAGTCGGTGAGCACGCCCACGACCTCGGCAGGAGTCAGGGTGGACAGCAGGTGGAAGCGGATCGTTGTCATGGCACAACGATCGCCGCCGGCGACCATCCGCCGAATCTGTCGGATGACGCAGGCGGTGACGTAATCGCGGGTGACTACGTCATGGTCGGCGTCAGATGACAGATGTGGCGACCGGGCGATGCGGCGGAAGGTGGAACCACTCCCACCGCACCGTTCGTTCGAAAGGACCATCGACATGGTCGACATCCGACGCCCGCACCGGATCCTCGCGGCGGCCACGGCCGCCGTCGCCGCAGGCGCGCTCGCCGTCGCCTGTACCGCGAGCACCGCCACCCAGGCCGGGCCGACGCTGGACGCGCCGCGCCCCACCGTGGTCTTGGTCCACGGTGCGTTCGCGGACGGCTCAAGCTGGAACGACGTCGCCGACAGGCTCATCGCGGACCGGTATCCCGTTGTCGCGGTGGCCAATCCGCTGCGTGGCCCGGCCGCGGACGCGGCGGTCGTGCGCAGCGTGATCAGCCATATCCAGGGCCCGGTGATCCTGGTCGGGCACTCCTACGGTGGGTCGGTCATCAGCGCGGCCGCCGCGGGCAACGACCAGGTGCGGTCGCTGGTCTATGTGGCGGCCTTCCAGCCCGCCCCGGGGGAGACCGCGCTCGAGCTGACCACCAAGTTCCCCGGCTCCACCCTGCCCGGCACCCTCGATCCGGTCCCGTTCACCGCCGCGGACGGCAACGCGGGCACCGATCTGTACATCCAGCAGGCGAAGTTCCCCGCCCAGTTCGCCGCCGACGTACCCGCCGAGCGCGCCGCGCTGGCCGCCGCCGTCCAGCGCCCGATCGCGCAGGCCGCGCTCGAGGAGAAGGCCACCGTGGCCGCCTGGACCGACAAGCCCAGCTGGGCCGTGGTCACCACCCAGGACCGCAATATCCCGGCCGAAGCGCAGCGGTTCATGGCCGAGCGGGCGCATTCGCGGATCACCGAGGTCGCCGCGTCGCATTCGGTGGCCGTCTCGCATCCCGATGTCGTCGCCGACGTCATCGAACAAGCCGCCGCGACCCACTGACACCGAGTACGAAAACCCCTCGAGGAGAACATCGCTCATGGATATGAAACTGGAAGTCGTCGTGCTGCCCGTCGCCGACGTCGATCGCGCCATAGCCTTCTATGTCGACCGGCTCGGCTTCCGGCTCGACGCCGATTTCCCGGTGGAGGAGGGCTATCGCGTCGTGCAGGTCACCCCGCCCGGCTCGGAGTGCTCGATCATCTTCGGCACCGGAGTCGCCACGGTCGCACCGGGATCCCTGCACGGCCTGCACCTGATCGTCACCGACATCGAGCAGGCCGTCGCGGAACTGACCGGGCGCGGTGTCGAGGTCGATGGCCCGTTCCGCGACGCCACCGGCGTGTTCCACCACCCCGGCACCGAGCACCGCGTGCCGGGCGCCGACCCGCAGCGGCGTTCCTACGGTTCCTTCGCGGCGTTCACCGACCCCGACGGCAACGGCTGGTTCCTGCAGGAAGTCACCCAGCGCGCGCCCGGCCGCTGATCGCGAAGGGGAACATCATGTCCGACAACGAAACCCGTATCTACGATGTCGTGGTGATCGGCGCGGGGCCGGTCGGCGAGAACGTCGCCGACCGAACCAGCGCCGCCGGGCTGAGCACCGTGATCGTCGAAACCGAACTGGTCGGCGGCGAATGCTCGTACTGGGCCTGCGAACCCAGCAAGGCGCTCCTGCGTCCGGCGCTGCTCCATCGCGAGGCGGCCCGCTTTCCCGGCGTGGCGAGCGCGGTGACCGGTGGCCTCGACGCGGCCGCGGTGCTGAAGCATCGCGACCGCATGGCCGCTGACTGGAACGACCAGGACCAGCTCGCCTGGCTCGACTCCGTGCGGGTCGACCTGGTGCGCGGGCACGGCCGGCTCGACGGTCCGAAACAGGTGAGTGTCCGCACGCCCGACGCTGGCACCGTGCGGCTCACCGCCCGGCACGCGGTCGCCCTGTGCACCGGCACCTCGGCCGCGCTGCCGCCGCTGCCCGAGCTGGACGCGCTGCGACCGTGGACGAGCCGGGAGGCCACCTCCGCCCAGACGGTGCCCGACCGGCTCGCCATCCTCGGCGCCGGGGTCGTCGCGGTCGAGATGGCCACCGCCTGGCAGGCTCTCGGCGCCAAGGTGACTCTGATCGCCCGGGAATCTCGGCTGCTCGAGCGCGTCGAGCCGTTCGCCGCCGACCTGGTCACCGAGCGGCTCCGGGAGGCGGGGGTGGAACTGCGGCTGGGCACCACCATCGCGGCGGCGCGCCGCGACGACGAGGGTGTGCACCTCACCCTCGCCGACGGCACCCGGCTGATCGCCGACGAACTGTTGCTGGCCACCGGGCGCGCGCCGCGGACCACCGACCTCGGCGTCGACACCGTCGGCCTCACTCCCGGCGGGTGGCTGACCACCGACGACACACTCACCGTCACCGCGGTCGACGGCGCGTGGCTGTACGCGGTCGGCGACGTCAACCGCCGAGCCCTGCTCACCCACCAGGGTAAGTACCAGGCCCGCATCGCCGGGGCCGTCATCGCCGCCAGGGCGCGCGGCCAGGCCCTCGACACCGGACGCTGGGGCGCGCACGCCGCCACCGCCGACCTGGACGCGGTGCCGCAGGTGGTGTTCACCGACCCGGAGATCGCGTCGGTCGGCCTCACCACCGCCGACGCCGTCCGCGCCGAACGGGCGGTGCATGTGGTGGACTACGAGATCGGCCACGTCGCCGGGGCGATCCAGCACGATCCCGGGTACCGAGGCCGGGCGCGTGTTCTCATCGACCCGGATCGCGGGGTCGTCGTCGGCGCCACCTTCGCCGGTGCGGGCGTGGCCGAACTGCTGCACTCGGCGACCGTCGCGATCACCGGAGAGGTTCCGCTGGAACGACTCTGGCATGCCGTGCCGTCGTTCCCCACCATCGGCGAGGTCTGGCTGCGGCTACTGGAGACCTATCGCGACCAGCAGCGGCCACCGGCACGAGAGGAGGTCGCGTGATCACCTACGACCGGCTCTATGTCGGCGGCACGTGGACCGAACCCAGCGAGCCCGCGCTCTTGGAGATCCTGTCCCCGCACGACCGCTCGGTCATCGGCCGAGCGGCGCAAGCCCAACCCGCGGACGTGGATCGGGCGGTGGCGGCGGCCGCCGCGGCCTTCGACAGCCGCGTCTGGCGCGACACCCCACCGGCGCGGCGCATCGCCGCGCTCCGGCACTTCGACGAGCTGCGCGCCGCCCAGGCCGACCGCATCGCCGCGCTCATCACCGCGGAGAACGGTTCGGCCGCCTGGTTCACCAGGGCGGGCCAGGCCGGGCTGACCCGGCAGGCGCGTGCCTACTTCGCCGCCGCCGAGGACTTCCCGTGGGAGCGCACGCTCACCCCGTCCGACCCGGCCGATCCGGTTCGCACCGTGGTCCGCCGGGAACCGGTCGGCGTGGTCGCCGCGGTGATCCCGTGGAATTCGCCCTTCGCCGCCGCGACGGCGAAGATCCTGCCCGCCCTGCTCACCGGCAATTCGGTGGTGCTCAAGGCTTCTCCCGAGAATTCGCTGAGTATGGGAGTGCTGGCCGAGCTGATGGATCAGGTCGGGCTGCCCGACGGCGTACTCAGCGTCCTGCCTGCCGACCGCGACACCAGCGAGTACCTGATCTCGCATCCCCGGGTGGACAAGATCGCGTTCACCGGGTCGACCGGGGCGGGCAGGCGGATCGCCGCCATCGCGGGCGAGCAGCTCAAACGGGTCAGCCTCGAGCTGGGCGGGAAGTCGGCGGCGGTGATTCTGCCGGACGCCGACCTGGCCGCGGTGACGGCCGGACTGAAGTTCGGCTCGCTGCTGAACAACGGCGAATCCTGTATCGCCCAGACCCGGATTCTCGCCCCGCGCAGCCGTTACGCCGAGGTGGTCGCCGCGCTCGCCGCGCTGGTGGAGTCGCTGCCGGTCGGTGATCCGAGCGATCCGCGCACCTTCATCGGACCGATGGTCCGGGGCGATCAGCAACAGCGGGTCCGCGACTACATCGAAGCAGGCATCGCCGAGGGCGCGCGGCTGGTCTGTGGCGGGCCGCAACTACCGCCGGGCCTCGGCGACGGCTTCTACGTCACGCCGACGGTCTTCGCGGACGTGACACCGGCCATGCGCGTCGCCCGCGAGGAGATCTTCGGCCCGGTGCTGGTGGTCATTCCCTACGACGACGTCGACGACGCGATCCGCATCGCCGACGACTCCGACTACGGGCTCTCCGGTGGCGTGTGGTCGGCCGACGAGGAGGCGGCCCTGGCGGTCGCGCGCCGGATCCGGACGGGGACGGTCACCGTCAACGGCGCGCCGGTGGGATTCGACGGCCCGTTCGGCGGCTTCAAAGCCAGTGGGATCGGTCGCGAATTCGGGGCGGTCGGGCTGGGGCAGTACACCGAATACCAAACCATCACCGTCTGACCGACAGCACTCCGGTGCCGGGCATCCGTTGCCCGGCACCGGAGTGCCGCTGTGTCGATCACATTCGGCCTGCGTCGACGATCGCCTGGGCGAACGGCCGCGGTGCCTCCTGCGGAACGTTGTGGCCGATACCGTCGAGCACGCGGTGTTCGTACTTCCCGGTGAACTTGCCCCGGTAGGCTTTTCCGTCCTTGGCGGCTCCGTCGAAGTCGCTGCTGATGGTGATGGCGGGGACGGCGATGGTGGGTCCGGTGGCCAGGCGCTGCTCGTAGTCGTCGTACCGCGGTTCGCCCGGCGCCAGGCTGAGCCGCCAGCGATAGTTCGAGATGACGATGTCGACGTGGTCGGGATTCTCGAAGGCTGCGCCGCTGCGCTGGTAGGTGGCCTCGTCGAAATCCCAGGCCGGGGAGGCGTTTCGCCAGATGAGCTTGTTGAAGTCGTGGCGGTTGCGCGCGTAGCCGAGGCGGCCGCGTTCAGTGGCGAAGTAGTACTGGTACCACCAGCCGAGCTCCGCCGCGGGCGGCAACGGCTGCTGCTGCGCCGCCTGCTGGGTGACGAGGTACCCGCTCACCGCGACCATCGCCTCGACCCGCTCCGGCCACAGCGCGGCGATGATGTCGACCGTCCTTGCGCCCCAGTCGAATCCGCCGAACACCGCCGAGTCGATGCGCAGCGCGTCCATGAAGTCGACGATGTCGCGCGCGATGGCGGACTGCTGACCGTTGCGCGGCGTCTGCTCGGACAGGAACCGGGTCGGCCCGTACCCGCGCAGGAACGGGACGAGCACCCGGAATCCCGACTCGGCCAGGATCGGACCGACATCGGCGTAGCTGTAGGGGTCGTAGGGCCACCCGTGCAGCAGAATCACGGGTTGCCCCGAGGCAGGGCCGAACTCGGCGTAGGCGACCTCGAGCACACCGGCCTCGACCGTCTTGATCGGGCCCAGCGTCGTGTTGGCTCCCGCGCCTGCTCGCAGCGCGGCGCCCGGAACGGCGGGCGCGGCCGGGGTTTCCGTGACGCAGGCGCCGAGCGAGGTCACGGCCAGGCCCGCGGCGCCCGCCGCGAGCGCGCCACCGAAGAGTCGTCGTCGATTGATGTCCATACCCTCGACGCTAGGGAGCGCACCGGGTCCGCCGCGTGCGTCGGATGACGTAATCGGTGTCGATCGCCGGTGCCCGGCGCCGGCTCAGACCGCCGGGTCGTCCAGGGTCGGCAGCAGTGCCGCGAGGTCACCCCGCGAACTGATCCCGAGTTTCGGGAAGATCCGGTGCAGGTGTGTGCTGACGGTCCGATGCGACAAATAGAGCCGCTGCCCGATCTCCCGGTTCGTCAGCCCCTGCGCCGCCAGCTGCGCGATGCTGAGCTCGTGCGGGGTGAGTCGTTCGCGCGCGTCCGGGTCCCGGTTCGGGCTGGATTCGCCCGCGCTGCGCAGCTCGAGCCGGGCCCGTTCGCTCCAGGCGGCGAAGCCGAGGGCATCGAAGATTTCCCTGGCCGTGCGCAGATGGGTTCTGGATTCGACCACCTGGCGCTGGCGGCGCAACCACTCGCCGTAGGCCAGATGCAGTCGGCCGCGTTCGGCGGGCCAACCGGTGAGGTCGGCCGCCAGTGCCTCGGCGAACCTCTCGGCGGCCGAGTCCCCGGCGAGTACCGCTCGCGCGTACCGCATTCCGATGTGCAGCGCGGGGGCGGACGTGGCAGCCGCCACCGGTTCCAGACCGCGCAGCAGGTCCGCGACGGCGGCGGTGCGGCCCGCGCGGACCGCGGCCTCGGTGAGTTCGGTCAGGAAACACACCCGCAGTGCCAGCGAATACGCCGGGTCGAGTGGATCGTGGATGCGCGCCAGATCGGTGAAGGCGTCGTCGAAACGGCCCTCGCCGAGCGCGATGATCCCGCGCGTGAGCTGCACGGTGGCCAGCACCGGGCGCACGGCCGCGGCCAGTCCGATCCGTTCGGTGTCGGCGGCGATCGCCACCGCCTCCGGGTAATCGCCGCGCAGCGCGGCGATTTCGGCTTGCACGCCGATGGCGGAGGCGTGCATGAAGGTCTGCCCGGTCTCCAGGGCGAAGGCCGCGGCCTCGGCCGCGATGGGCGCGGCGGTGGCGAGGTCACCGACCCTGGCCAGGCTCCACGCCTGGATGGCCAGTGCGCGCGTCAGCAGACCCAACCGCCCGGCGGAGCGGAAGCCGGGTGCGGCCGCGCCGGCGAAGCCGGCGGCGAGATCGAACGCGCCGACCTGATAGGCGGCGCTGCTGAGGAAGTAGTCGACCTCCGGGTCACGCCCGGTGGTCGCCGCCAGCGCCCGCAGCTGAACCAGCACCTGCTCGCCGCGCTCGAACGGCGCCACGATCGAGTCGATCGCGAGCTTGCGATGATCGCCGTCGGGAATGCCGAAAGAATCGGCGACGGCGAGGACCGCGCGCCGGACATCCGGCCCCGGCTCGGACCAGAAGCACCGCATGGCCGCGCCCCACAGGATCCGCAGCGCCGGATCCGGGTACCCGTCGGCCGCGACGGACGCGGCGAGTGCGGCCAATTCACCGATCCGCGCCGGACTTTCGCGAATACCGTCCTCGGGCGCGCTGAGGACCCAGCTCGCCGTGGCTTCCTGCTCGGGGGTGAGCGGCAGCGAGCGCGCGGCGTCGACCAGCCGGTCCACGATGTCGCGGCGACCCGATTCGACGGCCAGTTCGGCCGCGCGCAGCAGCCGATCGGCGCGACGACCGGGGGAGACGCTGAGCGCGGCGGCGCGTTCCAGCGCCGCGATCGCCCCGCCCGGGTGCCTGGCGCGTTCGGCGGCCGCCTCCAGGGCCGCCGCCACGTCCTCGTCGGCGCCGGCCGCGCCGGCCGCCCGATGCCATACCTGGCGATCCGGCGACCCGGCGAGTACGTCGGCGAGAGCGAGATGCGCGCGGCAACGTTCCTCTGCCCGCGCCGCCGCGATCAGCGCCGAGCGGACCAGCGGATGACGGAAAGTCACTGTGCCGGATCCGATATCGATCAGCCGCGCGGTCGCCGCCGGCGCGAGGATGTCCTCGTCTACGGAGGATTCGAGCAGTCGACCGGTGGCCGCGAGTATCTCGGCGAGCACGGCGCCGTCGTCGAGCGCGGCGACCAGCAACGCCGACCTGGTGTCATCCGGCAGTTCCGCCCCGCGCGCCGAGAAGGCGCGTTCGAGTCGCTCGGTCAACGGCAGCGCCGCCGCGGTGTCGACAAGATCGACCGCGGCCGTGGGCAATTCGGCCAGGGCCAGTGGATTGCCGTTCGCTTCGGCGAGCACGCGGCGCCGCACCTGGGCCGATGCTCCCGGTGCCGTGTGGTCGAGCAGCGTGTTCGCGTCGTCGTCGGACAGCGGTCCCAGCCGCAGGGTGGACAGCTCGGCGTCACGCAGCGGCGAGCTCGCGCCGTCGCGGACGGTGGCGACCAGGACGAGGGGTTCGGCATCGATCCGCCGCGCGACGAAGGCGAGGACCTCGGCGCTGGCGGGGTCGAGCCAGTGCGCGTCCTCGGCGACGACCAGCAGCGGCCGCTCGGCCGCGACATCGGCCAGCACGGTCAGCGCGGCGAGCCCGACCAGGTGCGGGCTCGGCTCGTCGACGAGGTCCGACATCCCCAGCGCGCAGGTCAGTGCCTCGCGCTGGCGGCTGGGCAACGCGTCGAAGGCCCGGCGCAGCGGATACAGCACCCGGTGCAGCCCGGCATAGGGGAGACCGTGCTCGGCTTCCACACCGGTGGTCCGCAGCACCCGCAGCCCTGCGTCCGCCGCCGTCGCGACCGCCTGCTCGACCAGGGTCGACTTCCCGATGCCGGGTTCGCCCTCGATCACGATGCCGCTGCGCCCCTCGGGAGCGGCCACGAGTGCGGCCAGTTCCTTCAGCTCGCTGTCTCGTCCGATCACCGGCATCCGCGCGCTCCTCCCGGGCCCGCGCCGACACGCGAACCGATCGGTACCCTATCGAACGATTGGTGCGCGCTCGCCATGCCTGTGCGGGACCACCTGCGAAGCCCGGCATGTCGTGTCCGTACCGGCGTTATCGTGGAGGTACCCGTGGGGGAGGAACACGATGGTATCGGTGACCCTGTACCGCTATTCGTTCGATTTCCGGTATGCCCTGACCGACCGGCAGCTGGCGGGTTTCGACCCGAGCCGGGCATTCGCCGAGATCTATGCGGTCGAGACGCCGGAAGGCCGGGACGAGCGCGGCTGGACCTGCCTCGACCGGAGGACGGCGATGCACAGTGTCGGGGTCGACGCCACCGCCGAGGACTGCGCGGCGTGGATCCGGGCCCAGACCGCGGCACTGGACGCGTTGTGGATCGCCGAGCAGCAGCTCGTCCACGATCTCGGCATGCGGATCGAGGGCGGCTTCTCACCCGGACTGCGACGTGGTTCCGGGTGGTCGGCGGCTCGCCGCCGCAGCAAAGCGGCGTCATGGCAGGCATTCGGCGGACTCGACCGGCGGCTGTACGACATCGCCGCGCACTATCGCCCCGTCCGCGAGCAGATCGAAACCCGCGTGCGGGAGGCCGAGGCACGCGCCAAGGAGGAACAGGCACGACGCTGGAAAGCCCAGCGCGAGCGGGAAGAACGGGATGACCGCTTCACCGCGCTGGCCGCCCGGACCCGGTGGAGCTACCGCGTCACCGAAGCCGATCGAACCGTCCACGTCTTCCGTGCCGACGACTCGACCCTGACCACCGGTGAACTGATCGACGAACTCCAGCGCCCCACCCACCACCTCACCGGCTACACCGTGCACTGGGCCGCCTCCGACCGCGCCGAGATCGAACACGTCAGCGGCGCGGATTTCCCCACCTGGTGGGCCGTGGTGGCTCCCCGTCACTGGAACGATTCCCGGCGCGTCCCCACCCGCCCGCCGACCCGTTCCGGCCCCTCCATCGGCGGCCACTCCAGCTACGGCGGCTTCGACAGCTTCTCCTCCTGCGGTGGCGGCTTCTGATCCGATGGCCCAGCACTTTCGTCGCCGCGCCGCGGCGGTTCCGAGATCATCGAGGTGCCCGGCGGGAGAATCCGGACCATGAGCACACCCGAGGACTGGAACACCGAGATCATCGCCGAGTTCCGTGCCAACCAGGGCCGCGTCGGCGGCAACTTCGACGGCGCCCCGATGGTGCTGGTCCACCACCGCGGCCGCAAAACCGGCCGCGAGCTCGTCACCCCGATGATGTATCTGCCGGACGAACGCGACCCCGACACCATCTACGTCTTCGCCAGCAAAGCCGGCGCACCCACCAACCCCGCTTGGTATTACAACCTCACCACGGCAGGCGCCGCCGACATCGAGATCGGCACCGACACCTACCCGGTCACCGTCGCCGAGGTCACCGGCGCCGACCGTGACCGCATCTACGCCGAACAAGCCCGCCGCTATCCGGGATTCGCGGGCTACGCGGAGAAGACCGCCGGGATTCGCACCATCCCTGTCCTGGCCCTGCACCGCGCCTGACCTGGACCCGCGCGTGCTGGTGCGCGTGCACCGGTGCCCGAAATAGTGCGCCGAGTTCCCTTTGACCGAATTTATTCCCACATGGTGTGCCGCGCGTTCATTTCGGCCGTTGACCGGGCTTCTGGCTTTTATCGACAGATTCCGGTTGTGCGCCGAGGGGTCTTTGCGCGATTATGGTGGACGTAGATTTTCTCGCTACCGATCCACATTGCGGCGAGACCAATAGCGACGGTGCCTGCGCGGCCGACAGTTGCAGACGGTCCCTCGGATTGTCGCGATCGCTGTAGGTCGCGCGTATCAGGTCAGCTGGTGAATAGATAACGCGCACATAATATTTGAGATGGAGACACGGCCAGGGGCGGCGTGGCGGGCGAGTGTCGGCAGGTGAGCCGCACCGGTCGGAGCCCTCGCGCGGACACCGATGGCAAGGATGCGTCGACCGGACTCGAAAGTGGTGTGTCCGGTATCACAGTCCGCTTTTTCCTGGTTTCCTACGGTTTCGTTGCCGTAGGTTTCTCGGGTTACGGTTGCGTAGACACCCGGCCGAAGGGGATCGTTTCGACACGTTCGTCTGATCCTCGGAAAGGGAGTCGGCACATGGGGCATTACATTGCGAACGTACGAGATATCGAATTCAATCTGTTCGAAGTTCTGCGGGTGGATTCCGTCTTGGATTCCGGCGCATTCGCCGACCTCGATGCCGACACCGCGCGGGTGATGCTGCGTGAGGCCTGCGCCTTGGCCGAAGGGCCGCTGGCCGAATCGTTCGCCGCCGCCGACCGCACCCCGCCGACATTCGTGCCCGTGGAGCATCGCATCGTGGTGCCCGAGGCGCTGGCCGCGACCGTGCGGGTGGCCAAGGACGCGGGATGGTGGCGGGTCGGGATGGCCGAAGGCGCGGGCGGCCAGCCGGCACCGGCGGCCCTGACATGGGCACTCAACGAGATCCTGAGTTGCGCCAACCCCTCGGCGGCCTTCTTCTACAGCCTGGGCCCGGCCATGGCCGATGTCTTGTACTCGGTCGGCACCGAGCAGCAGAAGCGTTGGGCCGCAGGCGGAATCGCGCGCGGCTGGTCGGCGACGATGGTGCTGACCGAACCGGACGCGGGATCCGATGTCGGCGCGGGACGGACCAAGGCGATCGTCCAGCCCGACGGCACCTGGCACATCGAGGGCGTCAAACGGTTCATCTCCGGCGGCGACGTCGGCGACACCGCCGAGAACATCTTCCACCTGGTGCTGGCTCGCCCCGACGGCGCGGGACCGGGCACCAAGGGCCTGAGCCTGTTCTATGTGCCGAACCGCCTGTTCGATCCCGACACGCTCGCACTGCGCGAGCGCAACGGTGTCTTCGTGACCGGGGTGGAGCACAAGATGGGTCTGAAGTCCTCGCCGACGTGCGAACTCACCTTCGGCGGGCACGGCATTCCGGCCGTGGGATATCTGGTCGGCGACGTGCACGACGGCATCGCCCAGATGTTCAAGGTGATCGAGCACGCCCGGATGACCGTCGGCGTCAAGTCGGCCGGCACGTTGTCCACCGGCTACCTCAACGCGCTGGCCTACGCCAAGACACGGGTACAGGGCGCCGACATGACCGAGATGCAGGACAAGACAGCCGCGCGGGTGCCGATCATCGCCCACCCCGACGTGCGACGCAGCCTGATGCTGCAGAAGGCCTACGCCGAGGGCCTGCGCGCGGTCTACCTCTACACTGCCGCCCACCAGGACGCCGTCGTCGCCCGTGCGGTCTCCGGTGCCGACCCGCGCATGGCGCATCAGGTCGACGATCTGCTACTGCCGATCGTCAAGGGTGTGGGTTCGGAACGCGCGTATGAGCTGCTGACCGAATCACTGCAGACCTTCGGCGGATCCGGATACCTGCAGGACTACCCGATCGAGCAGTACATCCGCGACGCCAAGATCGACTCGCTGTACGAGGGCACCACCGCCATCCAGGCCCTGGACTTCTTCTTCCGCAAGATCGTTCGCGGACAAGGTGCCGCGCTGGCGCACCTCGCCGAGCAGATCGACCGCACCGTGAACTGTGGCTGTGAGGCCGTGAAATCGGATCTGGAACTGCTGGCCACCGCGCTGGCCGACGTCCAGGCCATGGCGGCCACGCTCATCGGCTACACGATGGCCGCCGCGCAGGACCCGCGCGAACTGTACAAGGTCGGGCTCGGCTCGGTGCGTTTCCTGCTGGCCGTCGGTGATCTGTTGATCGGCTGGCGGCTGCTGGTTCAGGCCGTCGTCGCCGACGCCGCGCTCACCACCGGCGCGGCAGATCGTGATGTCGCCTTCTACCGCGGAAAGCTCGCCGTGGCCTCGTTCTTCGCCCGCAACGTGCTGCCCCGCCTCACCGCGACCCGCACCGTCCTGGCCGAGCTGGATCTGTCGGTGATGGATCTCGACGAAGCCGCCTTCTGAGGGCCGGAAACGATGAGTGGCTACTCGACCCTGTGCCCCGAGGACGAAGCGATCATCGACTTCGCCCTGCGGCTGCAGCCCCTCGGCGGACCCTCGAACGAAGCGATCCGCCGCGCTTTCTCCCTCTCGCGCCGGCAATTCCGGGCCAGAGTGCGCGAGATTCTCGATGAGGCGGGGCCCGGTCGGGGCGAGCCCGTGGTGTACGTCGCACGGGCTCTGCTGGGGGAGTACTTCGAGCCCGACGGACCCCATTCGCCCGAAGTGCTCGTCGACGCGCGGCTGCTGTAGTTCCCCGCTGTCGGTGTCACGTCGAGGGATCCCGACCCGAGTGCTGGTCTGCACCCCGAGAACGGTAGCGCTATAAGTTACTTTCCGTTTCGACCGTTAGATGGCCTGGCCGAAGGTTGGGTCTACGGGCCAACGGGTGTTCCGCCACAAATAATCCGGTCACCACAGGTGCTGATGGCAATCATTCGACTGTTTGACGACGTGACGCGGAACGGACTCCTGTAACCACCCCTGGTGTTAAGTTAATACTCATTCCGTCATGTTCGATGAGTGGCGGCTCATCGTGCTACGACGGTCGGCTTGATACTCAACGAGGAGTGGCGCCATGGATGCACTCAACAGGCGCGATGCAATGAAATTCGGCGGGATGCTGGGGGTGGTGGGCGCCTTCGCCCTCACCACCCCCGCACGCGGGGAGCCGTGGAGCTGGTCACCGGAGGGATCCATCGCGGGCTCCGGCTCGGGCGCGGATCCGATGACGGTGTGGGATCCCGAAGCCGACGCCCTGGTCCCCGGACTGATCGACCGGGGCGACGTCCCCCGGGTCAATGAACTGCTCCGGACCTGGAAGACCAACGGGCAACCACTACCGGCCGGCTTGCCCGCCGACCTCCGGGATTTCATGGAGGACGCGCGCAGGCTGCCACCCTGGACCGACCCCGGCAAGCTCGACGCGGCGATCCAGTTCAACAAGAAGCGGGGCCTCTACCTCGGGGTGCTGTACGGATTCGCCAGCGGCATGATGAGCACCGTCATTCCGAAGGAGGCCAAGGCGGTCTACTACTCCAAGGGCGGGCACGATCTCAAGGACCGCATCACCAAGACCGCCAAGCTCGGCTACGACATCGGCACCGCGAATTCGTATGCCCCCGACGGGGAAATGATCGTCACGTGCGTCAAGACCCGGCTGGTGCACGCCGCGGTGCGGCACCTGCTGCCGCAATCGCCGCACTGGGTGCATTCCGCCGAGGAGAACATCCCGATCAGCCAGAACGACATCATGGTCACCTGGCACAGCCTGGCCACCACGGTGATGAAGTACCTGCGCTCGTGGAACGTGCCGATCCCGGCCGACGAGTCCGACGGCTTTCTGCACTCCTGGCAGGTCGCCGCGCACCTGCTCGGCGTCCGGGACGAGTACATCCCGAACTCCTGGCCGGAGGCGAATGGGCAAGCCGCGCAGGTTCTCGACCCGATCCTCGCGGTGACACCCGAAGGCGTCAAACTCGCCGACCGGCTATTGGGACTGGGCGCCAATATCGACTTCGCCATCCTGAGCAAGCCGATCCTCGGCGCGTTCACCCGTTTCCTGCTCGGTGACACCATCGCCGACGGCCTGGCCATCCCGCGTGAACCCGTGTGGGATCCCTTGCTGCGGGTCAGCTGGGGGCCGTTCATCGCTGTGCGCGAGGGCCTGCTCACCGCGGTCCCGCCGATCGGCGATCCGTACTGGCTGCTCGACGAGTTCCTCCGCAAGGCGGCCCTGATCTACCTGGCCGAACTGCGCATGCCGATCAGCATCGAAATCCCGACCATGAACCGCGACATGAGCCGGCCGCACCGCTGAACCGTGTCCCTTTCCCCTTGTTCCGATCCTCTCGAAGTCAGGAGACGCACAATGCGTCCATCACATTTTCTCGCCGCTGCCGCTCTCGCGTCGGCGGCCGTTCTCGGCGCCGCACCGAACGCGACGGCTCGGCCCGTCGAACCGGTCGCCGACGCGGGCACCGGTTCGTCGGTCGTCGACTCCGCCTCCAGGGCAGCGCAATCCGCGGTCGAACTCGCTCAGCGGGGTGATCTCATCGGACTCGTCGTGCTGATGGCGATCACCCCGGTCCAGATGGTCACCGGAGGTGTGTGCGACCTGGCCGTCGGCGCGGGGTCGTCCAATCCCTGCAGCCCCACCCGGTACTGACGGCCCGCCGATTCCGCCACCGCCGGGTCCGATGAGTCGTCTATCCCGTCGGTGTCGTCTGGGGTGACCGGGCCGGTGGGCGCGCGGTCGACGGAATCGGGCGCGATGTCGTCGGGGGCGGGGTCTTCGGCGACAGCCGTGGCACGGTCGTCGTCGGAGTCGACGGGGGCTGTGCGGACGTGGTCGTCGATGATGGGGTGGAGGACCTCGGCGTCGCCGACGTCGTGGCCGGGGCCGTGATCGTCGTGGTCCCGGTCGGCGCGGGTTTCGTGGTGGTCGGCGCCGCGGTGGTGGTGGTCGACGGAGCGGCCGTCACCGTGCTTGGACCGGAGGTGACCGTCTCCGTCGGTGTCAGGGGGACGGTCACCGTGGATGTCGAGGTCGTGGTGACCGTGCCCGGGTCCTGCGCACTGGAAGGGCTCTCGAGCGAAAAGCTCGCTGTGGCCGAGAAACTCGCGCTCGCCGAGATCCCGGTCGAGTTTCCCGGGGAGACCTCGGTCGGCGCGACCGTCGGTGTCTCCGTCGAAACCTCGCTTGTGGGAGCGGGGTCGGTGGTCGGCGTGTCGCCGCCGAGTTCGTCTGGAGCGACGGCCTCGCCCGGTAGGTCGGCCGCCGCACTCGGGGGTGGCGCGACGGCCTCGTTCGGAGGCGGTGCGGCGGCCTCGGTTCCGGCCGCGGTGGAATCGGACGGGGTCACGGTGGAATCGGCCAGTCCCACAGCTGGTTCGCACGACAAGGTCGTCGCCTCGGTCGCCCGGACCGGCGCGCCCGAGTCCGCTCGGACGGCGAGCGTCGTCCCGATCGCGGTGGCGATCAACGCCGCCGCCACGCCTACGCGCGTCAGCTGCCGTCGAAGCCGATCAGGCGCCGATGTCGTGGCGGGGCGGTCGCGTCGCCGGAGAATTGTCGGGTCGCTGGCCGGTTCCGTCACCGGTTCATCGGTGTTGTCGACGTGGGGCATCCAGCTCCTGCTTTCTCCCCAGAACCGAGCCGACCGTGACCAACGAGGAAATATCGTGGTCGGCGCCGGTGCATGTCAGGGATTGGAGTAGGGATCGATCTCGCGCAACCGTTGCCGGTGAATTCGCTGCAACTCGCTGGCGCGGGTGAGAAAGTCGGCGATTGTTTCCAGCTCGGTGGTGTCGAAATAGCTCAGCAGCATCTTGTAGCTCTCGACGATCATCGGAACGACGAGTTCCTGTACGCGACGGGCCGCGAGGTCGGTGGCCATCACGATCACGCGACGACGATCGGTCGGATGCAGTGAGCGGGCGATATAGCCTTGCTTCTCCAGGCGGTTGAGCATGATGGTGACACCGGCGGAGGTGAGTCCGAGCCGTTCGGCCAGCATGCCGGGCGTCGTGGATTTCTCGTCCTCCAGCAGGACGATCTCCAGTGCGCGGCGATCGGTTTCGTTCACGCCGAGCACTCTGATCACCTCGCGGATCAGATCCTCGACGGATCCGTGATAGAACTCCAGCGCTCGTTTGAGTTCGGCCGGGATCCTGGCGGGTTCGCTTGTTGTCGGGCACACAGGCTTTCCCATCGATAGATCAGGGCGTGCTCGATCGCCGGGCGCCCGCTTCCGGCCGGGGGAGTCGGGGGGTGGAATCGGGCATGGTGGCTCCTGTCCATCGATCGACCGGCAGCTCGGACCCGTGGCTGACGAACATCACGAAAGCGGCACCCGCTCCGGCTGTCGGAGTGTTCGTGGCGGTGCCGGACATGCACTGTACGACATGGCCACGGGCGCGACACCGCGCATCGAAATATTCGGCCGAAGCGGCCGCAAAGCCCCAAACGCCAAGTGAGGCAACCGCTATCGGAATCCGTAGTCCCCTGGTGAGGCCGGACCGGGTTGCGTACGCAACCCGGTCCGGCGTGTTCGCCGCAGGCCGGACGGGTGTCCGCGTGCGCGGGCTCAGGTCACATTGGTGGTGGTGAGGGTCGGGGACGGGTTGGGGTAGCACGCCGTCGCGACGTTGCCGACGAAGGAGACGTTGGTCGTCATCGTCATGCCGGGACTGGCGTAGCTGGTCCCCGCGTACTTACTGGTGATCGGCGTTCCCGCGGCGCCTGCGGTGACGTTGATGGTCACCGCGGGCGGAGTGAAACTGGTGCCGCCCGCGATCGGACCCGGCACGGTCAGCACGACATTCCCACCCGACGTCGAGACCGAGCCGGCCACGGTACCCCCGGAGGCGGTCGCCGAGACCAACGTCGAATTCGCGGGCGTCGGAATGGTCATCTTCAGGTTGCTGATGTTGTTCACGGTGAAGCCGGACGCCGAGCTGGGCACCGACGAGGCGCCCGGCGTGATCGTGATGGCCACCGCGGAACCCGACGCCGCCGAGCCCGGCGCGGTGCCGGTGACCGACGTGTTCATGCTCGAGGTTTGGCCGATACCGAAGATGGTGCCCCGGCAGCTCCAATTCACGCTGACGGGGGCGGCATTCACCGGTGCGGCCAAGCAGAATACGGTCGCGACGGCCACCGGCGCGAGAAATCCGGCGCGAAACAGGGAAGAGGTCGAGCTCATGGCGATCTCCAGAAATAGCGGGCAGCGGTGTGACGGGTTGTCGAGCCGCAATTGGGTGTTCAAAAAATATAGCCCGCCCTGCGCTTTTCGTGGCCGAAATCGAGAATCTGAACATGCCGTGATTATCATTATTAGCGATTAGATATTTTCCCCGATTAGTTAATTCTGGAAAGATTAATCCGGGCACTTCGTCAGCGTGAGAGCGAGGGCCACCGATGTTCCGGTGGCCCTTGCTCGCCGCGTCAGGCGGAGGGATGCGGACCGCGGGGTTCCTCGCCCGGCGCCGTCGCGACTATCGCACTGTCGCCGTCCGCTCCCGCCGCGGCGCATCGATCATGCGTTGGAGACGGCGCCCAGCACTGCCGGATCGATCTCGAGGCCGATGTACTCCTCGGCGTGGGTCGCGAAGCCGTTCTCGGTGCGCACGATGATCGTGTTGTGGATCTTCTGGCCGTTGACCTCGCCGGAAAACTGCACGAGGAAACCGTTGTCGGTGACGGTGAAGCGGCGGTCGCGCATCGTCGGGAGACCGCCCACGGTGTGCACGTTCTCGATCGCCTTCTCGAACGAGATCCACACGTTGTCGTTGGAATGCCAGACCTGTGCCCCGGGGGCGCACAGTGGCGCGAAAGCGTCGACATCGTCCAGGGCGTCGAGCCATGCCTGAGCGAGTTCGGCGTTCGTGCGAGTGCTGGATGTCATCGTTGACTCTTCTCTCTCGCCCGGCGCGATGCCGGGATTCGGTGAGTTGTGCTGTGCGGATCAGGTGTTCCGGCAGCGGTGATATTCAGTTGTCGTTCGGTGAGGACGTCGGGGTCTGCGTCTCTCCGCGCAGGGCGTCGAAGTCGATGAGCGCGCCGAGTGCGGTGCGCATGATGTCGGCCATGTCGACGGCGTCGGGCTGGACAGTCCACTGCAGTTGCACACCGTCGAGCAGCGCGATCACACTCGACGCGGCGTCCGCGGGGGTGAACTTCCCGCGGTATATCCCTCGCTCGGCAGCCAGCGCGAAACGCTCGGCCAGCAAGTCGCGGTAGATGTTTCGTCGCGAGCGAAAGTGTTCGTAGGCCGGATGCGCGGGGGAGGTGGCCTCGCCGACGAGCATGACGTACACCCGAACCAGTTCGGGTGTGTGGCTGAGCGCGTCGGCCAGATCGATGATGCCGAGCAGTAACCCGAAGTCGCCGGGCCGGAACGCGACGGTTCGTGCCCACTCGTCGCGCTGCTCCAGCACCGCCAGCAGGAGCGCCTGCTTGTCGGCGAAGTGGTGGAAGATGTTCGCCGGACTGATGCCGACATGCTCGGCGACGTTTCGCAACGTGCCGCCGGCGTAGCCCGATTCGGCGAACACCTGCAGTGCGGCGGTCAAGATCGCCTCGCGCTTCGCCTCGCTCTTGGCGTAGCGGCCGCGCGTCCCGCAGCGGGTTCTGAGCTGGGTCATCGTCGTCCCGTCCGTGTGCCCGGAGCAGGCCGGGTTGAGTACACTATATTTAATACTTACCAGAGGTTCAATATTGAGTCGCCCCCGTCGAGAGGCGCATGGGCGCTGCGGCGGCTGTCAGCCGGCGGGTTTCGCGATGGCCTGCGCGGTGACCGGGGTGAAGAGATTGATCAGGTTGCCGTCGGGGTCGCGGAACAGCAACGACCGGTTGCCCCACGCATCGTCGTCGGCTCGTTGACGAAATCCTCGACCGCCTCGCGCAACCGCCGGTAGTCGGCGTCGACATCGGGGACCAGGAATTCGATGATCGTGGTGTGGTTGTCGGCTGGGCGCGCACTGCCCGCCGGCGAACAAGACCACGGTGCGGGTGCTTCCGATCGCGAGGGTGCGAGCCGGTGTGGCGAGCTCGGCGAAATCCGATGTAGCCCAGGTTGCTTCGACGCCGGTCACGTCCTGCCTGGATATCCCCGTCCGGCCGGTGCATGGCCGATACGGCGGCTACCAGCTTGCCCCGGATACCGCCTGCCGCCACTGATGCTCACCGACGACGAGCGGTGGCCGTATTGCCCGGACTCCTGACCCGCAGGTCGACCACCGCCGACTTCGCGGCCGACGGCGCGACGGCCAAACTCCGCCGCGTCCTGCCCCCGCGTCTGGCCGCCCGTCTGGACGCGCTGATCAACACCGCCGAAGCCACCTCCGACGCCCGCCCGGACGTCGCAGTCGAGAGCTCCATCCTCCTCCTGCTCGCCGAAGCCACCGGCGAGCATCAACCGGTCGCAGTTGATTACGTCGATCGCAACGGGCGGCCCAGTGAGCGCGTCGTGCACCCGTACGGGCTCGTCGAGCACCACGGCCGGTGGTATCTGACGGGACAGGACAGCGACAAAGGCCAACTACGTCAGTTCCGGCTCGACCGCATCACCGCGGTGACCATGCGGTCCGGAACTTTCACTCCGCCCGCCGGATTCGAGGCGGCCGCACACCTGCTGTCCGCACTCGTCGAACACCCCAGCATCCTCAACGACGCCGTGCGCGGCCTGGCTCGCCGACTGAGCGCGGCGGCCGACGGCGAATACCGCGGTTGAGTGAGCCGGTCGGTCGGTCGTGACGAGCGCGGTGCCCGACTCTGGCCACCGGCGCATCGTCTCCCGGTTCAGGTCACCAGTCCGTGGAGGAGGGTCTCGGCGATCGCGGCGCTGTCGTCGGCGTCGTCCGGGCGGCCGAACCGGCGAGCCCAGGGTGCCTGTCCGTAGAGCAGGGCGGGTTTGGTGATGACGAAATGGAAGACGTGCCAGGGGATGTCACGGATGCGCCCGGCGGCGACGAGGCGGTCGAAGACGGGCCGGATCGTCTCGGTGAGGGGTTCGGTCACCGTGTACAGGTGGTCGAGGCGGTCGGATTCGCGGGCGGCCTCGTAATCGATCACCTGGTTGAGGTGGGGGTAGTGCGCGCTGGCTCGGTGGAATGCCCGGACACCGTTCATCAGCCATTCCAGGTCGTCGGCTGGTCCCGCCGTCAGGGCGGCGGTCAGTTCGGCGGACAGGTTCTCGACCTCGTGGGCGACGACGGCCCGCCAGAAGGCGTCCTTGGAGCCGTAGCGGTCGTGGATGAAGGTGTGGCCCATACCTAGGCGGTCGTTGAGTTCGCGGACCGAGACCGCCTCGTAGCCGAGATCGGCGAAGGCCCGCAGCCCCTTTCGCATGAGTTCGGTGTGATCGGGTGTGCGGGTCTCGCGTTTCGGCCGGCCAGGTCCGCGGCGTGTCATCGGTCTCCTTCGCACTGCGGCTCGAATATCAGACAGGTGCCTGATATTGTAGGAGTATTCGCTCACAGTGCCGCTCGGCCAGGTCGAGGACGTTGCCGACGTCGGCACCCCCACCCGACAGGAGAGCAACGCATGCCGCGTACACCCATCGACATCACCGTCCCGGACCTGTCCGGCCAACGCGCCGTGGTCACCGGTGCCAGCGACGGCATCGGGCTGGGGATCGCCACCCGCTTGGCCGCGGCCGGGGCCGAAGTGCTGCTCCCCGTGCGCAATCCGCGCAAGGGGCAGGCGGCGGTCACCGCCATCGAGCGTGCGGTCCCGACAGCGAACGTGGCCCTGCACGCCCTTGATCTGTCTTCCCTGGATTCCGTCGCAGCCTTCGGGCAGACCCTGATCGAGGAGGGCCGACCGATCCACCTGTTGGTCAACAACGCCGGTGTGATGACGCCACCGAACCGGCAGAGCACCGCCGACGGGTTCGAGTTGCAGTTCGGCACCAACCATCTCGGTCACTTCGCCCTGGTGGCGCACCTGCTGCCGCTGCTGCGCGCCGGTGCGGCGCGGGTGACCTCCCAGATCAGCATCGCCGCCGACCAGCACGCCATCAACTGGTCTGACCTCAACTGGGAGCACTCCTACAGCGGCGCGAAGTCCTACAGTCAATCCAAGATCGCCCTGGGGCTCTTCGGCGTCGAACTCGACCGCCGCAGCCGAGCCGGGGGATGGGGCATCACCAGCAACCTGTCGCACCCCGGCGTCGCGCCGACGAACCTGCTCGCCGCGCGCCCGGAGGTCGGCCGCGCGAAACAGACCCCGCGCCGCAGGTTCATCAGCGCGCTGTCTTCTCGCGGCATCCTGTTCGGAACCGTCGAGACCGCGAAACTCCCGGCCCTGTATGCCGCGACCGCACCCGACGCGCAGGGCGGGCGGCTCTACGGACCCAGCGGCCCCGGTCACCTGGGTGGTCCCCCCGCCGAGCAGAAGCTGTACTCCCGCCTCGCGGGCACCGACGACGCTCAACGCATCTGGCGGATCTCCCAGGAACTGACCGAGGTCGCCATTTCGGACGACTGAATCAGCCCGCGGCGCTCAGAGCCAGAGCGGATCGCCGAAGACCGCGCCGGAGTCGTCGGCCTTGGTGGATTCGAAGAGGACGTAGGTGTACTGCCGGATATTCACCGGTCCCACGCACGAATTGACCGTGATATGAAAGTCGCGGACGCCCAGGCTGATCGTGTCTCCGGGAACCATCTTCTTCTCCGCGACCGGGACGTCGACGATCTCGCCGGGACTGAGTTCCACGACCGCGACCGGGCCGACATTGAAGTCGTCGACAGAGTTGTCCGTATTCGAGTCGACATAGACGTCGGGCTCGACGCCGACTGTGCCCGAGCCCAAGGTCACCGCGCATCCCACGTGGTATCCGACCATGATCTTTCCGCTGTCGCCGCCGTCCAGGCGACCGTAGGAGACGCTGCTGACAAAGGCTTCCCTGCTCGTTGCCAGCATGTTCAACGGGGGGATCCGATTGATCACTTCGTTGCGATTTCCGACCATGAAGGTGACGCCGTTGGGGGACACATAGGACGCCTCGTGGGGTGCCATGGCGACCGAGTCGGCATGTGCAGGGGAGGCGAGAACCGGCAGGACAGAAACTCCGAGTGCGGCAGCGACAATCGTGAGAATTCTGAAGGGCATTTCCACAGGGTAGACATCGAGTTCGCGAGCGTCCGGGAGAAACGCGGTCGCGTCGGGCAGAGCATTGGTCCGCACGCCCGCCGTCAGTGCCGAGCGTGGCGGGTGTCGTACCACTGCTCACCGGCAGGCTCACCGGCCAGATTCCAGCTCCAGGACTCTGTCGGGGTGATGCGCAGGTAGTAGCCGGGACCCACCATGCCCGTCCGTTCGACGGGCGGTTCGGCGAGACCGTAGACGCGCACGCCCCGCGCGATGACCGGGTCGAGCGAGACCAGGTCGTCGACGACCAGTGCCACCTCGGCATTGCCCAAAGCGACATTGCGCGCCTTGCGGGTACCGGGGAAGGTCGCGCCACCGCCGACCCAGAAGTAGGTGCCGTCGAACTCGTAGGCGACCGGAACGACGTCCGGTTGCCCGTCGGCGGCGCGGGTGGCGAGGCGAGCCAGCGGCTGCGACCGGAGATAGTCGAGTTCGGCATCCGTGAAGCTCATGCCATCGTATTATTCCGCACCCGGTCACCGTCGGTGCGACCCTGAACCACGGGACTGGTTGTGTAAACAACCTCGAATCGAAGGAGTCGAATGCGTATCGGGGTATCCGGGCCGCACGGAACCGGTAAGACCACGCTGGTTCACGAACTGTGTTCCCGTTTCGTCGACCTCACGCCGATCGAGGAACCGTATGTCCTGCTCGAGGAGGACGGCTACGACTTCGAATACCCGCCGTCGCCCGCCGACTATCGTGCCCAGCTGACTCGCTCGATCCAGCTACTCGACACCGAGCCCGACGGATCCGTGTTCGACCGGACTCCGGTGGACTTTCTGGCCTACCTGTCGGCGACCGGCGTCGACATCGCGTCCGCTATCGATATTTCCGCAGTCCGCAACGCGGTGGCCAGGCTGGATCTCCTGGTACTGGTGCCCATCACTCCCGAGACCGAGCGGCTGCTGCCCCCTGTGGAGATGCTCGGTCTCGGCCGCACGGTCAACGACATCCTCCTGGAGTTGGCCTACACCGACCCGCTGGATCTCCTCGCGGATGTTCCTGTGGTCGAGTTGAGCGTCCCGTTGGCGAACCGGGTCGAGACGATCGGCGCGATGATCCGTTAGCCCGGATGGCGTACAGAGCCGCCGGTCGGGGGAACGGACGGTCGACCGGACCTGCGTGCAAGCCGCTCAGCCGACATTCGCCGCCGCGAGGTCGGCGGACAGCGAGGCGGTGAGCGCGGTGACCGTGGTGGTGCCGAAGACGCCCGTCCGGTCGTAGAGCTCGGCCGTTCCGATCGCGATGCCGTCGCGTTCGTGACGGTCTGTCGCCGAGACGCCCATCTCGTCGCCGATCGGCAGCCGGCTGAGTGCGACGGTGACGTCGGTGTTGATGTACTCGAGTCCCTGGCTGCCGAGGTTGGTGACCACGTTCGACACGTCGGCCACGGCACACGCGAACTGGAACGGGCTGGCTTCCTCGCCGTGGATCACGGGGATGGACTTGTGCCACAACCGATTCCGGCTGATGTTGTGGTGCTGGGTGGGGTCGGCGTCCCAGCCGGCATCGCCGCTGTAGTAGATGCGGCTGTCGTCCGGAGCGCGATGCCAGGTGGGCGGCGGTGGGATCGGTGCCCCGCTCGCCGACCAGCAGCGGCCCGCCGGAGCTTCGCCCGCGGCCAGATAGAGGGCGCGAGCCGCGGCGACCGGTGTGCCGTCTTGGTACAGCCGGGCGTCGACCAGGCACAGCCGCGTGCCGGTGCGCACGATCTCGGTCTCGACGGTGCACGGGCGCATCGCGACCGGGCGGAAGAGGTCCAGGGTCCAGCGGGTGGGGCGCAGGCTGTCGGACCCGAGTTCGGCGACGCGGTGCTCGACCTCACGGGCGAGGGCCGCGCTGACCGCCATACCCCGCATCTGGCCACCCGCCCAGCCGCTGCCCGCGACGGGAGTGGGGCGCAGGAGGCCGGGGGCGGTGGGGTCGGTGTCGAAGAATGCGGTCTGCCGCATCGAGATCCTTTCGGGGACAGCAATGTCGATGAAGCGGGTCGGACCGGACCGCGAAGCCGTACCGGTCGCACGGTCGGCGATCGTCGACTGCGCGCCGGTGACGGCGCAGCTGATCTCCAGCCCCCACCACTTCAGTTGAATATTATATATTATCGTTGAACCCGGACGTCGAAGGGTCGACGACCACGACTCCCGGCCGGAGAAAGCGGGTGACGAGAAGGCGCGCCGCGGTGATTCTCAGGCCTGCTCGTCGGTGGCCTCGCTGTACTTCGCCCAGTCGTCCGCGGGCGGAGTGAGCAACTGCTCGACGAGGATCTTCGCCGCGGGGCCGAAGTCGCGTCCCCGCGCGGTCGCCAGATGGATCCGGCGCTCGGCCCACGGCTCGGCCAGTTCGAGGACGCCGACCCGGCCCGCCCACTCGTGCCCGACCAGGCACTCCGGCTGCACGGTGACGCCGAGCCCGGCGTGCACCAGCGAGATCGCGGTGCCGCCGCTGCGCAGCACGTGCCTGGGCTCGTATTCCCCGCCGGTCCGCTGCGCGGCTGCCCGCAACGCGCCGACGAGGGCGCGTGGCGCGATGAGATTCTCCGGGAGTAGATCCCGGATCGTCACGCTCGTCCGGTCGCCGAGCCGATGCCCGAGCGGCACCACCGCGACGAGCCGATCGCGCCGGTACGGCGTGACGTCGACGCCGTCGAGGTCGAGTCCGTAGGCCGAGGCGAACACGCCGATGTCGGCCTCGCCGCGCGCGACCTCCTGCACGATGTCGGCGTTTTCCACCTCGTGCACGATCAGGTCGACGAGGGGATACTCCCGGCTGAACTCGCCCAGCTCACGAGCCAGGAACGGCACGATCACCGATCGCGCCGACACCACCCGCAGTTCGCCCTGCGCGCCCTCGGTGAGCGAGGCGAACTCCGCGCGCATGTCGTCGAGGCTGTCGAAGATCTGGCGGGCGTGCCGGGCCAGCACCGTGCCGGCCGGGCTCGGGACGACGCCCTTGGGTGTGCGATCGAGCAGCTTCACCCCCGCGATGTTCTCCAGCACCTGGATGCGTTTGGTGGCCGTGGACGCGGCGATGTTCTCGCGGATCGCCGCGAGCCCGATCTGCTGCTCCTCGATGGCCGACAGGAACAGCCGCAGGGTGAACAGGTCTACCTGCCGGATCAGGTGCAGTCTGTTGAATGCGCTCATGTCACCTTCGCGATCACACCACAGTGGGCGAGCGGGCCGAATCTGTAAATATTATATATCTACCTGCCCACGTTGGCGTCGTCTCGGCGGGATGCGCCGCTCAGCTAGTGACCCGCTCGATGAGCGCGACCTTCACGTGGTCTGGTCGCTTCAGGGTGCCGTCGGGGACCAGGTCGACCACGGTCTTCACGTTCAGGGCCGAGCGCACCCGCGCCTCGATGGTGGTCCGCAGCTCGTGCTGCTGCTCGGCGCCGAGGCCGTCGGCGTACTCGACGACCAGGGGCAGCGGCCGCTGGGTGGAGTGGCCCTCGAAATCTGCCCTGATCCGCATCTCGCCGGTCGTCGCCGGTGCCAGTTCCAGCACGAGTTCCTTGACCGCCGACGGGAACAGATTGATGCCACGCACGATCAGCATGTCGTCGGTGCGGCCCACGCAGCGCACCTTGTAGCCGGTTCGGCCGCAGGCGCAGTCGGTACCGGTGACCACCACGTGGTCCCGGGTGCGGAAACGCAGCAGGGGAGAGGCTTGGCGGCGCAGCGCGGTGTAGACGAGCTCGCCACTGGCCCCGGCGACCGGGGCGACCTGTGCGCCCGTCTCGGGGTCGATGAGTTCGGCGATCATCAGATCCGGGGACAGGAAGTGCATGCCGTCGCCGACCTCGCATTCGCCCCAATAGGTGCACGCGATGTCGGTGCCGCCCAGCATCTCTCGCGCGGTCGCGCCCCACAGCGACTCTAGCTTGTCGCGGACCGCGGGCAGGCCGCCCCCCGGTTCGCCGCCCACGCTGATCGCCCGGACGCCCAGTTCGGCGGCGGCGCGCCCGACGATCGCCGGAGCCTGCTCGGCGAGATGGGTGAGGAAGTACGGTGTGCCGATCAGGGCGTTGGGTCGCTGGTCGGCCTGCACGCGCAGCAGTCGTTCGGCGCCCGCCTCGGCCCCGATCGGGATGTCGACGATGCCCATGTACTGCAGGATCTGGACGATCGGCAGGCCGCCGACGAAGCCCTTGCTAATCCCGAACCCGTGCAGCAGCCGGTCGCCGGGCCGGAAACCGTTGGCGTAGAGCGCGCGTGCGCCCAGTTCGCTCCAGGTGCGAATGTCGTTCGCGGTGAGCCCGACATAGGAGGGCGAACCGGTGGTGCCGGAGGATGCCTGGATCTGCACGATGTCGGCCTCGGCGGCCGCGACGTGCGCGCCCAGCGGCGGAGCGGCCGCCAGACTGTCGCGCAGTTCCTGCTTCTCCGTGAACGGCAGCTCCGCCAGGTCGGCGACTGTGCGCACCTTGTCTACATCGACGCCGTGCTCGGCGAACTTCGCCTGGTAGAACGCGCTGTGGGCGGCGAGGTAGCCGAGCTGGTCGCGGAGCCGCTCGTCCTGGACCCGGCGCGATTCCGTCGCGGACAGCGTCTCGACGGCACTCCAGTACCGCGCCGAGAATGGAACACTTCGCATGATGACTCCCGAATGGCCGATGCCGCATCGCCGCGCTACTGTGCTGGTTCGGCGATGATTGTTCCCCGACCATAGTTCGGTGGATTCCGCTATTCAATTCGATGTCTTCGAAGTGGTCGATTCGAATATTTGCACTTGCTTATGGCCAGGTCAGCGGCTAGTTCGTGGTGTTTCGACGGTGTCGAACGGCGGATTCGAAATTCATCACTTGGCACCTCGGATGTGCGCAATTACCGTACTGCTATCGGCGGACTATCACCCGAAATCCCATCGCAATACGGAGTGAGTATGAATTCGAATTTTCTGGATGAAGCGCAGGCGGACTGGCTCGACGTCGTGGACAAGTTCATGGACGAGGAGATCACCGTCGAGTACGTGCGCAACTGTGATGTGAACCGGGACTACCCGTACGAGGCGTACGAGAAGATCGCGGCCCAGGGCTGGCTCGGCATCCTGATCGACGAGGCCGACGGCGGCTCCGGCGGCGACATCTTCGACTACTCGCTGATGGCCGAGGGCCTGGGCAAGTTCGGTTTCGACTTCGCCTGCTCGGTGCTGGTGCCGACCTTCACCGCGATGAACATCCTCAAGTACGGCACCGATGAGCAGAAGGCGCGCTACGTCAAGCCGTTCATCGACGGCCAGATCCGGTTCTCGGTCTCGATCTCCGAGCCTGACGCCGGCTCGGATGCGTCCAACACCAAGACCCGCGCCCGGCGCGACGAGGACGGCGACTGGATCGTCTCGGGCCAGAAGCTGTGGTGCTCGGGTGCCGCGGCGAAGGACACCGTCATCGCGATGCTGGTGCGCACCGATGCCGATGACAAGCACGGGGGCCTCTCGGTCCTGTTGATCCCCAACGACACCCCCGGCCTGGACATCCGGAAGCTGCCGACCCTGTCGCGGCATGCCACCGGCACCACCGAGATCTTCCTCGACGAGGTCCGCGTCCCCGCCGACGCGCTGCTGGGCGAGGTCGGCCAGGGCTGGAAGATCATCACCGACCACCTCGAGCTGGAGCGCTGTGCGGTCGCCGCCGCCTACGTCGGCAACGCCCAGGAAGCGGTCAAGGCCGCCAACAAGTACGCCCATGAGCGCATCCAGTTCGGCAAGCCGATCTACGAGTTCCAGGTGCTCAAGCACATGCTGGCCGAGAACCAGACCCGCGTCGACGCCGCGCGCCTGCTCTGCTACCGCGCCGCCAAGATGAAGGCCGCCGGTCTGCCCGCCGCCCGCGAGACCTCGATGGCCAAGCTCTACGGCTCCGAGACGCTCAAGGCGTGCGCTCTGGACGGCATGCAGATCCTCGGCGGCTACGCCAACCTGCCCGAGGCTGACATGGAGCGCTACCTGCGCGAGAGCGTGCAGTCCACCATCGGCGGCGGCACCTCGCAGATCCAGCGCACCATCATCGCCAAGTCGATGCGCCTCTGACCGGGTGTAATCCAGCTTCCCGCACGAACTTTCGAGGAGAAGTTCCGATGGCCACCATCAACAACCGTATCGATATGCCGCTCGACGAGATCGAGGTCGGCACGGTCTTCCGCTCCGGCGGACGCACCATCACCGAAGCCGATGTGGTGAACTACTGTGCGCTGACCGGCAATTGGATCGAGATCCACTCAAACGTCCACTACGCCGCGCAGACCCGCTTCGGCGAGCGCCTGGTGCAGGGTTCGCTGACCTACTCGCTGATGACCGGCCTGATCCAGTTCGGCCCGTCGATCCAGGCGAACTACGGCATCGACAACCTGCGCTACCTGAAGCCGGTGCTGATCAACGACACCATCTACGTCACCGCCGAGGTAACCGCCAAGAAGGACAAGGACGAGAAGTTCGGCGTCATCACCTTCCTGATGAAGGCGCTCAACCAGCACGGCGACGTGGTCCAGCGCAGCGAATGGAGCCTGCTCATGCTGCGCAAGCGCGAGGATCTCGACGCGCTCGTCGGCGCCTCGCTGCCGACCGAAAAGGTGCGGGGCTGAGGTCATGACCGCACAACCCGTCGCGGCGATCGTCGGCATGGGCGACGCCTATGCCACGCGTGCGAATCGCAAAGATCCGCTGCAGCTGGCCGTCGAGGCCACCGTGGCGGCGCTGGCCGACGCGGGGATCACGAAGAACCAGGTGGACGCCCTGTTCACCGGTCGCTCGCCGTGGGCCGACAAGCGCTCGCAGTGGAACAACATCTTCGCCTCGCACATGCAGATGCCGGTGACGTTCACCAGTGAACTCACCCTGCACGGTGCCGGCCTCACCGCCACCCTGGCCCAGGCCTCGCAGATGATCGCCGCGGGCAAGGCCGAGTATGTGCTCTGCCTGCAGAGCGACGCGACGGAGTTGTTCGTCGACGCCGTGGCCATGGGCGCGGAGGCCGACGCGGATCCGCAGTACGAAGTGATCTACGGACCCACGATCCCGTCCCTCTACGCCCAGGCCGCGCGCCGGTACTTCCACGAATTCGGGATCACCGAAGCCGATCTCGCCGAAGTGGCCGTCGCGAATCAGCGCTGGGGCGCGCACCATCCCCACGCGGCCAAGGCCAAGCACGGCGAGATCGACGTCGCGACCGTGCTTGCCTCGCCGTACGTGGCGACCCCGCTGCGCCGGTGGATGTGCTCCACCTGGGGCGGCGGCACCGGTGGCGCGCTGATCGTCACCGCACCCGACAATGTGCGCGCCGACCAGCAGCCGGTGTACCTGCACGGCTACGGCTCGGCCACCACCCACGAGTACCTGTCGGACCGGATGAACATGCGGACCTGCAAGTTTCCCGACTTCGGCGGGCTGCCGAACCTCACCCACACCGCCACCATCGAGGCGGCGCGGCAGGCCTACGCGATGGCCGGGCTCGGTCCCTCCGATATCGACATGGTGCAGATGTCGGTGAACTTCGCGCATATGGGCCCCATCGTCATGGAGGACCTGGGCTTCGCGATGAAGGGGCGGGGCATCGACGTCTACCGGGAGGGCCGCACCGGTGTCGACGGCGACCTGCCGACCGACACCAACGGCGGCTGGCTGTCCTTCGGCCAGCCCGGCATCTCCTGCAACATGGACACCATCATCGAGACCGTGCGTCAGCTGCGCGGGCAGGCACTGGGACTGGCACCGCGGCGCAAGCCGGAAACCGCGCTGGTCCAGGGCGCGGGCGGCATGCTGGCCGCGGGCAGTGTCCTCGTGCTGGCGGCCTGAGCGGAATCGGGAGAACAACATGAGCGAGACAACCGCACCCAACGCGTGGCCGCAGCCCTACCAGCTGCTCGACGCCGCGCCCTACTGGGCGGCACTGGACGAACAGCGGCTGACCTACCAGCGCTGCGGCGACTGCGCCGAAGCCGTCTGGCCCGCGCACTCGTACTGCCCCTACTGCGACTCGGCGGCGCTGACCTGGGCGGAGTCGGCCGGTCGTGGCACCGTCTACTCCTTCAGCACGGTGCTGCGCGGCCCGACTCCGGTGTGGGTGTCGATCACGCCGTACACCGTCGGGTTCGTGCGGATGGCGGAGGGCTACATGCTCTTCGCCCAGATCGAAGGCGACCCCGAGGCCGTCGCGATCGACCAGGAAGTCACCGTACGGTTCGTCGAACGCGGTGCCCAGACCATCCCCGTGTTCACCGCGGCGAACCCCGGCTAGAGGTGCACTATGACAGCACAGGAGCGATCCCGACCAGGGCAGGAGCAGCCGATGCAGAACGAACTCCCGCTGTCCGGGATCGTCGTGGTCGAACTCGGTGACAGCGCCTCGGCGCCGTTCACCGGCAAGATCCTCGCCGAACTCGGCGCCGAGGTGTGGAAGGTCGAACGGCCGACCGGCGATTCCTCGCGCGGCTGGGGCCCGAGCATGTGGCAGGGCAGCGGTGCGGCCTTCCACGCGCTCAACCGCGGCAAGCGCTCGATCCGCATCGACATCAAGGACCGCGACCAGCTCGCGCTGCTGCATCAGCTGATCGCCGAACGCGCCGATGTGTTCCTGCACAACCTGCGGCCGGGCTCGGCGGCGAAGTACGGCTTGGACGCCGAGAGCCTGCGGGTGACCAAGCCCGAACTCGTGCACTGCGAGGTCGGCGCGTTCGGGCACAGCGGGCCGATGAACTCCCTGCCCGGCTACGACCCGCTGATGCAGGCGTTCTCCGGGATCATGAGCATCACCGGCGAACACACCGGCCCGCCGGTCCGCGCGGGGGTGTCGATCATCGATTTCGGCACCGGGATGTGGGCCGCGATCGGGATCCTGGCCGCGCTGCACCGGCGCCGGTCCAAGCTCGACGGCGCCGCGGTCAACGCGTCCCTGCTGGAAACGGCGATCGCGTGGATGTCGGTCGGCGTGGCCGGCTACAACACCGACGGGGCGCCGGGTGAGCGTCACGGCTCCGGTGTCGCGTTCATCGTCCCGCACCGCGCGTACTCGGCCGCCGACGGCGATCTGATCGTCAGCTGTGGCAACGACGGCCTGTTCGCCCGCTTGAGCGAGGCACTGGACCGGCCGGAGTGGGCGAGCGACGAGCGGTTCGCCACGAACACGGCCCGGCTGGCCAACCGCGCCGAGATCGATCGGCTGATCGGCGATCGGCTGGCCGAGCACCCGCGGGCACACTGGCAGCGGCGCCTGCAGGACTTCGGTGTTCCGGTCGCGCCGGTGCAGACCACGGCCGAGATGGTCACCCACGAGCAGACAGAGGCGCTGGGCATCATCGGCGCTCCGTCCGCGGACGAGATCGGGGTGGTCGGGCTGCCGTTGTCCTTCGACGGCCGCCGCCCGCCACCCCTGCCCTCGGCCCCTGACATCGGGGCCGCCGACGACGAACTGCGCAAGATGCTCGGGCAGGGCGGAATCGGCGATGGGTAGCGGTCCACTCGCGGGCGTGCGCGTCCTCGAACTCGGCGGGGTCGGGCCGACACCGTTCTGCGCCATGTTGCTCTCGGATCTGGGCGCCGACGTCCTGCGGCTCGACCGGCCGCCGGGCTACGACGGCGGCGCCCCGATCGACGCGCGGTTCAACCTGCTCAATCGCGGCAGGCGCAGCGCGGTCGTCGACCTGAAACAGCCCGCGGCGGTCGACGCCGTGCTGAAACTGGCCGGCCAGGCCGACATCCTGCTCGAGGGGTTCCGGCCCGGGGTCGCGGAGAAGCTGGGTCTGGGGCCGGAGCCGTGCCGGAAGGCGAATACGGCGCTGGTGTACGGCCGGATGACGGGGTGGGGCCAAGGCGGTCCGCTGGCCGCCGATCCCGGCCACGACATCAACTACATCTCGTTGACCGGTGTCCTGCACGCGGTGGGCCGGGCGGGCGAACCGCCCGCCATTCCGCTCAACCTGGCCGGCGACTTCGGCGGTGGCTCACTGTATCTGGCGCTCGGGGTGGTCTCGGCGCTGCTGGAGAGCCGGACGTCGGGGCAGGGGCAAGTGGTCGACGCGGCGATGGTCGACGGTTCGGCCTCGCTCATGACCCTGTTCTACGGCCTGTTCGCCGCGGGCTACTGGACCGACGACCGTGGCGCGAACCGGCTCGACTCGGGCGCGCCCTGGTACAACGTCTACGAAACCGCTGACGGTGGCTGGATCAGTGTGGGCGCCAACGAGTCCCGCTTCTGGCGCAACCTGCTGCGCGTTCTCGGCCTCGACGAAGCGGACTTCCCGGGCCAGCACGACAAGTCCGGCTGGCCCCGGATGCGGGAACGATTCGCCGCGGTGTTCCGCACCAGGACCCGCGACGAATGGTGCGCCCTGGCCGACGGGCAGGAGGCGTGCCTGACACCGGTGCTCTCCCTGGCCGAGGCGCCGCGCAACGCCCAGCTGCGAGCCCGCGGCACCTTCGTCGACATCGACGGCGTGACGCAGCCCGCGCCCGCACCACGATTCAGCCGGACCCCGGGCGCGATCCAGCGTCCGCCGTCCGAACCCGGGCAGCACACCGACGAAGTCCTGGGCGAGTGGGGCTTCACCGACACCGAACGGGCGGCCCTACGTGCCGCGGGTGCCATCGGCTGATCGCCCGACTTACCCCCGCTCTCGATTCAGCGGGCGCGAATCAGCGGTTCGGAAATCATCAATTGATTCCGGAAACGGGGTGGATATGATGGGAATCACCATTCGGAGACGGAATTCCGATATGAGTTCGCAGCGTGGCGAAGCGGCACGAAGGTAATCGGAACGCGGCGGAAGACAATTCATCAGGCGGGTGTGACCGATATTCTGTCGGGCCCGTGAAGAGTTCGGCCGACCATCGCTTCTTCTACGTGCCGGGAAGCTAGCGGACCCGCGACCGATCCCGTGTCCAGAAAAGTGGACAGTCGAGTGCGAATCGGACACATTCCGTACTTCGCCCGAACCATTCTTTCTCGCAATTATTCAGGCCGTGAATATCGGCACCCCGAATCAGCAGAGGTGAAAATGACTGCCACCCTTCCTGTCACTCCCGCCGTGGATCGCGACGGTAGGCCCCACTACCGCATGTTCATCGACGGCGAATGGGTCGATTCCGCGACCAGCATTCCGGTGATCAACCCGGCGACCGAAGAGGTTGTCGTCACCGTGGCGACCGCGGACACCGGCCACGTGGACGCGGCTGTCGCCGCGGCCAAGCGGGTCCACGAGTCCGGCGTGTGGCGCAATACCCCGCAGAGCGAGCGCGCGGCGGTGATCGATCGCGTGATCGCGAGCCTGGCCGCGCGGATGGACGAGCTGGCCGTGCTCAGCGCGCGGGAGACCGGCATGCCGGTGCGCGTGGCGGGCGCCATCGGGGTCGGCTTCCCGATCGTGCACCTGGGCCACTACGCGGAGCTGGCGCGGACCTACGAATTCGAGCGGTCCGGCCCGGTCACCGGTCAGGTGCTCTCCGCGAGTTTCATCCGCAAGGAACCGGTGGGCGTGTGCGCCGGCATCGTGCCGTGGAACTTCCCGGCTTTGATCGCGGTATGGAAGTCCATTCCCGCCCTGGCCGCCGGCAACACGGTCGTGCTCAAGACCGACGAGAAGACCCCGATCTTCGCGCTCGAACTGGGTGCGATCCTGCGCGACGCGGGCCTGCCCGACGGTGCGTACAACGTCGTGGTGGGCGACGGCCCGACCATCGGCGGTCACCTGGTCAAGCATCCCGATGTGCGGCTGGTGTCGTTCACCGGCTCCACGGCCACCGGACGTCAGGTGATGGCCGATGCGTCCGCCACGGTCAAGCGAGTCGTGCTCGAGCTCGGTGGCAAGGGCCCGAACATCGTGCTCGACGACGCGGATCTGGATGCGGCCGTGGATGGTTCGATCTACGCGTTCCTGCTGCACGCGGGTCAGGCCTGCGAATCGGGTACGCGGCTGCTGTTGCCCGCCTCGATTCACGACGAGTTCGTGGCCCGGCTGGTCGAGCGGCTGAAGACCCTGCGGATCGGCAGCCCGCTCGATCCGGCGACCGACATCGGCGCGGTGATGAGCAAGACCCAGCACGAGCGGATTCTCGGCTACATCGAGAAGGGCAAGGCCGAGGGCGCGACCCTGGTGCACGGCGGCGGCGTGCCCACCGGCGAAGGCTTCGACAAGGGCTTCTGGGTCGTGCCGACCGTCTTCACCGGTGTCACCAACGACATGACGATCGCCCGCGAGGAGATCTTCGGCCCGGTGCTGTCGGTGCTGAAGTACGACACCGTCGAGGAGGCGATCGCCATTGCCAACGACACCGAGTACGGCCTGTCGGCGGCGGTGTGGAGCCGGGACAACCAGCGTGCGCTGGAGGTGGCCCGCCAGATCGAGGCAGGCTCGGTGTGGGTCAACGACTTCCACAATATCTCCCAGTATCTGCCATTCGGTGGATACAAGCAGTCGGGCACCGGCCGGGAACTCGGTCCGGACGCGCTCGGTGAGTTCACCCAGGACAAGGGCATCACCGTCGATCTGTCCGGCGATGTCAGCCGCCGTGCCTACGGCCTGGTCCTCGGCACCCCGCCGTCGGCCGAATGACCCGGGATCGAGGTCCCGCACCCGGTGCCCTACATCCACGAGCACGCTTGAGCGCCATGGCTGATCATCCGGTAGTGGTGGGGAAACTGCTCATCGACGGTGACTGGGTTCCCGCCACCTCCGGCCGCGGTGTCGATGTCATCGATCCGGGCACGGAGGAAGTGATCGGGCACGTCGCCGACGCGTCGGCCGCCGATGTCGACGCGGCGGTGCGGGCCGCCCGCCGTGCCTTCGACGAGGAACGCTGGCAGCGGCTGTCGTCGGCCCAGCGGGGCATCGTGCTCTGGCGGGTCGCCGATCTGATGGCGAGCCGCGCCGAGGAATTGGCGCGGCTGGAGAGCCGCGATGTCGGCATGCCGGTGTCGCAGGCGGCGCTGATGGTCGCCGAGGCGGTCAACCAGTTCCGGTACTACGCGGGGCTGGCCGACAAGATCCACGGCAGTACAGTGGATCTCGGCCCGGCCGAGCGCCGGATGCACGGGGCGACCTACCGGGAACCGGTCGGCGTCGTGGCGATGATCGTGCCGTGGAACGCGCCACTGATCGCCATGTCGATGAAGCTGGCGCCCGCTCTGGCCGCCGGGTGTGCCTGCGTGCTCAAGCCTTCGGAGGAGGCACCGCTCACCGCGCTCGCGCTCGGGCGAATCCTGCTCGAGGCCGGTGTTCCGGCGGGCGTGGTGAACATCGTCACGGGCTTCGGTCCCACGGGCGCGGCGCTGGCCGAACACCCCGGCGTCGACAAGATCAGCTTCACCGGCTCGACCGCCGTGGGGCGCAAGATCGTCGCGGCGGCGACCGGCAACCTGAAGCGGGTCTCCCTCGAACTGGGCGGCAAGTCGCCGGTGGTGGTGCTGCCGGACGCGGACATCGATGCCGCCGCGGTGGGCATCGCGGTCGGCATCTTCTGGAACTCGGGGCAGATCTGCACCTCGGGCACCAGGCTTTTCGCCCACGAATCGGTGTACGAGAAGCTGGTCGACGCGATCGCCGAGCAGGGCCGGTCGATGAAGGTCGGGTACGGCACCGATCCCGATGCTCTCCTCGGGCCGCTCATCTCGCGTCGGCAGCTCGATCGCGTCGCCGGCTTTGTTGATCGCGGCGTCGACGCGGGCGCTCGAATCGTCAGCGGCGGAAAGCGACTGGGGGAGCGCGGCTTCTACTATCCGCCGACCGTGGTCGCCGATGTCACGCCCGCGATGGAGATCGTTCGCGAGGAGATCTTCGGACCGGTGTTGTGCGCGATGCCGTTCACCGATCTCGACGACGCGATCGCGCTGGCCAACGACACCGAATACGGTCTCGCGGGCAGCGTCTGGACCCGCGACATCGCGGTGGCCCACCGGGTCGCCCGTCGGCTGCGCGCGGGCCGCATCGGTGTCAACGTCCATCGCGCGGGCGGGGTGCAGATGCCCGTCGGCGGCTACAAGCAATCCGGCTGGGGCCGGGAGAACGGCCCCGACGCGCTCGAGGAGTACCTCGAGAAGAAGTCCGTCGTCACGATGCTCGACCGCTGACCGCCGGAAGATCAATCAGCTCAGCCACTGTGAAGGGTGGAAAACATGACGAACGGACTGCAGAGCCTCGAGACGAAGATCCAGTGGGTCATCGATCTGGAGGAGATCAAGATGCTGATGGCGAAGTACTGCCACGGCATCGACAAGAAGGAACTCGCGACCTTCCTGTCCATCTGGTCGGCAGACGCGGACTATCTGCTGCCCCGCGGCGAGGGCCACGGCATCGAGGGGATTCGGCAGCTGGTGGAGAAGGTGTGGCAGCAGGTGCCCCAGTGCCATCACCACATCACCAATCCGGTGGTGGACATCACTGGCGACACCGCGACCGCGCGTGCCGATGTCTTCTACTTCCGCCTGACCGCCGACGGCACACACCAATTGCTGTCGGGCGGATACGACTTCGCGTTCACCAAGTCCGACGGTGAATGGAAGATCCGGAAACTGGAGTTCGCGGCCTTCGTGACGGCCAGCCCGATCTTCGCGGCGAACGACCGCGGCTGACGGTCGCGAACAGCACAGACGTCCGGGGGCGGGGGGGGTGCGGGTGTGATATGGGCCTTGGCGGTGTGTTGGGTGG